>JAXMHM010000063.1:0-31295 GCA_046346755.1 Opitutaceae bacterium
CCACCGGAACTGCTCGGACTCACGCCACAAACGGTGGCGGACATCACTGCGTACCTGCAGTCCGACATCGAGCGGTAAGCCAGCGTGCGCCACCGCCATGAACCGCCTCCGCCACCACGTCCTGCTCGCGCTCGCGGGCTGCGCCACCCTGCCCTTCTCCGGCCCGGCGGCGCCGGCAGCCACGGCAAACGCCCTGCCGTTCCGGGCCCAGTCAATCGATACGTCCATTAAAATTGGATACGGCCTGGCCGTGGCCGACGTCGATGGCGACGGCCGGGACGACCTCCTCCTCGCCGATGCCCGCGAGATCGCCTGGTACCGGAACCCCTCCTGGAGCAAGTCGGTCATGGTTCGCGACCTCACGCCCAAGGACCATGTCTGCATCGCCGCCCGCGACATCGATGGTGACGGCCGGGCGGAGGTGGCCGTGGGGGCCGAGTGGAATCCGGGCGACACCACCGGGAGCGGCGCCATCTTCTACCTCGAGCGCCCCGCCGATCCAACCCAGCCCTGGCGCGCGCTCCGTCTCCCCCACGAGCCCACCACCCACCGGATGCACTGGCTGCCGGAATCAGGTGGCGGGGCCCTGCTGGCGGTGCTCCCCCTCCATGGCCGCGGCAACAAGGCCGGCGAGGGCGTCGGTATCCGTTTTCTGGGTTACCGGCGTCCCGCCCGCGTGGAGGACCCGTGGCCAACCGTGGAACTCGACGGCTCCCTCCATCTTGCCCACAACTTCGACCCGTCGTCCAGCGGGACCTCGCTGCTCGTTGCCGCCAAGGAAGGGGTGCACCGGATCAGCCGGAATGGAGCCCATTGGAGCACCCGGCGCCTGACCTCGCTGCCGGCCGGTGAAGTCCGCTCCGGCCGGGCCGGCGATGGCTCCACCTTCCTTGCCACCATCGAGCCCATGCACGGACACCAGGTGGCCGTCTACCCCCGCGAGGGTGCAGGCCAGCGGGTCAGCCTCGACGAGAATTTGGTCCAGGGTCACGGTCTCGCCACGGGTGATCTGCTCGGGCTCGGACACGATCAGGTGGTGGCAGGCTGGCGCGGCTCGGGACCGGGCAGTCAGATCGGGATCCGGCTCTACGCGGCCGGCGATGCCAGTGCCTCCACCTGGTCCGTCCGGGGCACCCTCGATGATGCGACCATGGCCTGCGAAGACCTGAAAGTGGCGGATCTGGATGGCGACGGCGACCTCGACCTCATCGCGTGCGGCCGCGCCACCCATAATGTCATCATCTATTGGAACGAGCGTATCCCATCCGCGTCCAAAGCCGCCGCCCGCTGAAACCGCCATGCGCTTCCGCCTTCGTTTCCTCGTCCTGATTCTCGCCTGGTGTTCGTCCGCCGTTTCGCGTCTGACGAGCGCGCCGGCCGAGTCGCCCCGCGATCTCTTCCTGCTCATCGGCCAGTCCAACATGGCGGGCCGGGGTGTGGTGGAGGACCAGGACAAGGTACCGCATCCGCGGATCTTCATGTTGAACGCCGCCAAGGCGTGGGTGCCGGCGGTGGATCCCCTGCACTTCGACAAGCCGAAGATCGCCGGTGTCGGACTGGGCTCCTCCTTTGCCCGAGCCGTGGCCGCCGCGGAGCCCAATGCGATCATCGGTCTGATTCCCGCCGCCGTGGGCGGAACGTCGCTGGATCAGTGGATCCCCGACGGCGAACTCTATACGCAGGCCGTCGAACGCGCAAAGGCCGCGCTCAGCCAGGGCGGACGCCTCCGCGCGATCCTCTGGCACCAGGGCGAGGCGGACAGCCAGCCGGACAAGGCGGCCACCTATGCAGCACGTTTCGATCGGCTGATCACCCGGCTGCGCACCGACCTGGGGAGCCCGGCCGCGCCCGTGATCGTGGGCGAATTGCTGCATGCCCGAAGCGCCTCAGCCGTGCTCAATCCCGTGCTGCGCAACCTGCCCAATTCGGTGTCCCGGTGCACCTGCATCGGGGCCGACGGTCTGACCGACAAAGGTGACGGCACCCATTTCGACAGCCCCTCGCTGCGCGAGTTTGGCCGCCGCTACGCCCGCGCTTTTCTCGCCCTGCCGGCCGCGGCATCCGCTGCATCCACCGCACCGTGACCGGGCGCAGGGTTCAGGCAGGAGGCTCATGGGGACGGCGGGCGGGCGCGCGGGCAGTCGAGCTTCAGCGGACGAGATCCGTGCTGTAGTGGTTCTGTGACGACGTTTCAGTCGTGGTCTCGCGCGACGGACTGTTGCCCGTGAGGGCCACGACGACACCGGCGAAGAGAGTGACAAAGATCAGCTTTTGGAAGAGCGAGTGATTCATGATGGTTCGATAAGGTTGATACGGGGAAAGACGTCCCAACCCGGGCGCCCGGTAACAACGGGATGCGGTATTTCGGCGCCTATATTTTTCTTAGCCGTGTAACCTGACCCGCATCGGAAGCGTAACGACCCAGGGCGCCGCAACGGGTTCCTCCGCACGCGCCAGTCGTGGGAGAGGCCGATCAAACCGCAGACTACTAACAACTTAAGCCTCTGATGAAGCTAGAGTTCCGCGCTCTGAAGACTCACCGTCTCCGAATCCGATTGATCCAAGGCACGCAGGAAGCGTCTCGTTTGTCCGGCCGCGCGTTCCACGATTTCGGTGCGCTCGTCGGAACTGATTCGTAACCGCGCCTGAAACGCTGATGCCGCGTTCCAGTAGAGGGTTTCTCCGGGAAGTCCCCAGCCCTGCTCTTCGGCAAACGCAGACGCAAGGTTCAGCACCTGGCAGGAGACGTGGGGTTCCACCGCCAAACCATGCAGGTAGTGGTCGCGGATCGGCATGAAGACCTCGACCGGAAACCGCCAGGCACGCAGCACGGCGGAGGCAACTTCCGGGTGGGTCAGGCCAAACACCTGCTGCTCTCAGGCGATCAGGCCATCATGGCCGAGCGGCAGTGCCTCCTCGCTCCGACGTTCTGCGCGCGCCGTGGCGTCGAGGAGGAGTTTGCCGACCGAACGGAGCAATCCCGTCGTGTAGGAGACCCGCGGATCCAGTTCGGCGTATCCAGCCATCTCCTCCATCAGAAAGGCGACCAACAGCGAGTTGCGACAGAACGCGAACGTCGAAATCGGGTAGAATGCAAACTCCATCGACGCGAGTTGGCGCAACACCGCCGCCCCAGCCAGGCGGTGCACTTCGTTAAAACCAATCCGACCGAGCGCCCCTTCCAAGGACCCCACCGCTTCACCCCGATTGAACACAATCCCATTGGCAATCCGCACGACCCGGGCGGTCAGGCCTGCATCCTGACGCAACAGCCGGGAAACTTCGTCAATGCCATTGTTGGCGTCCGCGAGGAGTTGCTGCAGCTCGGTCAGGACGTAGGGTGCCGACGGCAACTTTTCCGCAACTTGGACGGCTCGGGCACAGCTGATCGGACGAGAGTTCACGCGTGTGAGGAAATCGGCCAGCCGCAGTCAGGTTTTAATATGAATCCGAAGGACTTAACCCTAATGGGCCGTCCGGGGAATGGAGACGGTATTTGAGAAATTGCAGCATGAATATTCATTGAGGCAAGCTCGGTCCGTTCGGGACGCTGGTCTCCGATCCGGGAGATTTCGCCCTCGGTTCATGAGGTCAGTATCTCCCATCATTCTCAACACTCTGCGCAACAGAGAGATATCTACCCACGCTTCACTGCCACCCCTGCCTCATCCGAAAGGGTGCGTTTTGCGTTCTTTTCGAAGAGCGCGCCCGTCGCCAAGCTCGAATTCTCGGCTCGAACCTCCACAGTAGACTCCCTTCCTCATGCCTTCATCCTCCCTAATTCCTGTTCCCTCTGCCCCTCAGCTCGATCTGTCGGAGACCCGAGCCGAACTGGGGCAGCGGGCGGCTTCTTATGTGATTCAGCAACTGACTGGCATTCTCTCCCGCCAGGCGAGGGTCCGTGTTATGTTCGCTTGTGCTCCCTCACAGGATGAATTCCTTGCCGCGCTCGTCACCCAATCGGCGTCCGTTGTCGACTGGTCGCGGGTTTCGGCATTCCATATGGATGAATATGTGGGTCTTCCTGAATCCCATCGCGCCGGATTTCGTCACTACCTGCGGCGCCATGTGCTCGATCGACTGCCCGCCTTGGTCAACGTTGCCCTGCTTCGCGGCGATGCGCCGGACCCGGAGCAGGAGTGCAGGCGCTACGAAGCCTTGTTGGCGGAAGCACCGCTCGATTTGATCTGCCTGGGCATCGGTGAGAACGGCCACATTGCCTTTAACGACCCGCCGGTGGCGAACTTCGACGATCCCCGCGGCGTCAAGATTGTGGAACTGGACCACGCCTGTCGCCAACAACAGGTCAACGATGGTTGTTTCGCCACCCTCGATGCCGTGCCGACGCACGCCCTCACCGTGACCATCCCCACTTTCCGCCGCGCGCGGTCGCTCAGCGTCGTTGTCCCCGGTCCCCGCAAAGCCGAGGCGGTGCGCGCCACCCTGCGCGATCCGATCACCACCGCCTGCCCCGCCACCATCCTGCGCACCCACACCCAGGCCCGCCTCTTCGTCGATCGGGCCTCCGCCTCGCTGTTGACCTAGGCAGGGTCGGCAGGTCGGCGTCCCGCAGTCGCGCAGGCGCGTCCACTTAAGCTCGATCCAAGGTCGGCGTTTGGTGGAGGTGGGGTCGCCGACCCCGCGGGGATTGGCGTCGCGTGAAGAGATCGATCAACGGAGGCGGGACCGCAGTCGCGGGACGGGACCAGCTCCATCGGAACACAGGCATTTCCAGCGTCCAGTCCGTAAGTTGACCCGCAGGCCTTGGCGCAGGCGCAGTAAGGCCAGGTCAGACCGATCGAACGGTTCACTTGAGGTCGCAACGGGCTGGCGTTGTGTCGCGGCTGCTACCCGATCCATCCTGAATCCTCCGAATCTCCCCTCGGAGCCCCACGTTTCATGCATCCGGACCATGCCCCCCAACGACTCACTTTGCCCCCGTTGGCGGCGGGTGAACTTGCCTTTGCCGCCGTCCATCTGGACCACCCTCACATCTATGACCAGTGCCGCGGGCTGATCGGAGCAGGAGCGGAACTGATCTGGGTCTATGATCCCGAACCCGCGCGAGTCGCTGCCTTTCTCAAGGCGTTTCCGCAGGCCAAAGTGGCACGCAGCCTGGACGAGGTGCTGCATGACCCCGCCCTCACCCTTGTGACCGCGGCCGGGGTGCCCAACGAACGCGGTCCCCTCGGCTGCCGCGTCCTGCGCGCCGGCAAAGACTACCTCACGGACAAACCGCCATTCACCACCCTCGACCAGCTCGCCGAAGCCCGGCGTGCGGTGAAAGAAACCGGCCGGATATTCATGGTGTTTTATGGCGACCGTCTCGGTGTGGAATGTGCCGTGCACGCCAGCCACCTGATCAAGCAGGGTGTGATCGGCCGGGTGCTTCAGGTGGTGGGGCTCGGACCTCATCGAATCAAGCTGCCCACCCGTCCTTCCTGGTTCTTCGAACGCGCCCGCTACGGCGGTATCCTCTGCGACCTCGGAAGTCACCAGTGCGAAAAGTTTCTCCACTTCAGCGGATCCACGGACGCCGAGGTTCTCGGTTCGGCGGTGGCGAATTTCGCCCATCCCCAGTTTCCAGAACTCGAGGACTACGGCGAGGCCACGCTGCTCGGCAGCAGCGGCGTGACCGGACACCATCGGGTCGACTGGTTCACTCCCGCGGGACAGAGCAGCTGGGGCGACGGACGCACCTTTGTCCTCGGCACCCGCGGCACGATCGAGCTGCGCAGTTTCTGTGACGTCACTCAGTCGCCGCAGGGAGAGCTCCTCATCCTCGTCGACGACCAGGGCGAGCACCGCATACCCTGCGCCGGAAAAGTGGGCCTGCCTTTTTACGGCCAGTTCGTGCGGGATTGTCTCCACCGGACGGAGACCGCCCTGCCCCAGGCCCATGCCTTCAAGGCCGCCGAGCTCTGCCTGCGGACCCAGGCGTCCGCACGCAGGCTCAGCTGAACACCCAAGCAAAGGCTCGTCGGAATTGAGCGCGACGACGCAACGGCGCGAAGCAGGCGAAACCGTTGAACGCTCAACGCTTAACTTTGAACGCTGAAGTTCCGAATTTTCAGCACGCTGCAGAGTTCGGAGTTAAGCGTTCAGCGTTGGGCGTTCATCCAACCCTCCAGCCTTCGCGCCGTTGCGTCATCGCGCTGAACCCCTCCCCCGCTCAGCCCAGTTCGCGCCGGATTTCTTCACGCAGCACGCGTCCAATCCGCGCGACCTCGGACTTGCGGAAGAGCACGCCGATGGGGATCGCGATCAGGCGTTCGGCGAGATCGTGGGTGCGGGGAAAGTCCTCCGGGCGATATCCGGGCGCCGGCCAGTCCTGAAAGTGCTGGAACGGTCCGCGCGCCCCGGCGTGCGTGGACCGGTTTTTTACATACTCACGCGCCGTCTGGGCGTAGGTGCCGGTGTGCGGCGTGAGCGTGATTCCCCGCTCTCCCGCCCGGGCCCGCACGGCCCGCGCCTGCTCGGCCTTCGGCATGAAGAGGTAGCTTTCAAATCCGATGTCGCCGGAAGGATCCGGTATCCGTCTCCAGGTGACGCCGGGAAGGTCGCCCATCTCGCGCAACAGCACCTCACGCAGGGCCCGGACCTTCTTCACCATCGGGTCCACGCGGGCCAGCTGGGCCAGCGCCACGGCGGCGGTCAGTTCGCCCATGCGGAAATTGCTGCCGGGAAACATCGGCTCCTTCAGCGGGGTGCGCGCCTGGTGTTCCTGACGGTACAGCCCGAGATCGCTCATGCGCACCGCCCGCTCATAGAGCTTGGGCGAACGCGTCAACACCATGCCGCCCTCACCCGTGGTCACGACCTTGCGCTGCTGAAAACTGCAGATCGCAATGTCCCCCAGCGATCCAACCCGGCGGCCCTTGTAAGTCGTGCCAAGACTCTCGGCGTTGTCCTCCAGAACCCAGAGCCCCCGTTTCTTGGCGGCACGCAGGATCGGGTCGAGGTCGGCCGGCACTCCCTGATAATGGACAACCAGCACCCCCCGGGTGCGCGGCGTCGTGAGTCGTTCGATTTCCTTGGGGTCGAGGTTCAGGGTCTCATCGACTTCGGCCAGCACCGGCTGCCCGCCGACGCGCACGATGGCGGTGAAACAGGAGACCCAGCTCCACACCGGCAGGATGACCTCGTCTCCCGGACCCACGCCCAGCGCACCCAGCGCGACCTCGAGCGCTGCCGTGCCGCTGCTGACTCCAAGCGCGTAGGGCACGCCATGCATGGCCTCGCCCGCGCGCTCGACGCGCGAGGCAAAGCTGTTCGGATGGGGCGCATTGCCGACACCGTAATAGCGGAACAGCGTCTGGCTGCGGATGACCTGAGTGACATTGCGGAGCTCAGCCGCGCCAATCAGGCATTCACCCAACCCCATGGGGGGGAAGGGACGGATTGCGGAAGAACGAGATGATTTAGCCATGGGAGTAAAGAGATTCGGATACATTGACCACGAATGGACACGAACGCACACGAATCACGAATTGGATAGGTCGGAGCAGGCCGCTGTGATCCGACCGACATTCGTGTCCCTTCGTGTCCATTCGTGATCCTTTCGATCGACCCTGGTACTAACCCAGGCGCAGGAGGCGGCGGGCGTTGGACCAGAGGAGTTTCGCCAGAACATCGGCGGGCAGGTCGAGGCCATCGAGAAAGGCGAGGTGGTCGCCACCGTACTTGTCGCGGCCGAACACCACCTTGTCCTGGAACTCGATCAGGAACCGCCGCGTGTACGCGGGATCCCGGCTCAACGCGATTAATCCCGACTTGGCGGAAATATCCGCCACGAGGTTGTCGTACCGGCGCAGCATCGCCTGTAGCCGGCCTTCTCCGGTCATGGGACCTTCTGGATACTGCTCCACACGCGCCGGCGCATCGGCATCCCACTCGCGCCAGAAGCCGGGTGCATGTCCGATGAAGGTGGTGCGGGGGCAGGCTTTCAGGGTGCGCTCCAGCGACTCGATGTCGCCCCCGAACCACACCCGCTGGAGTCGCGGATTTCCGGCCAGGTAGGGCACATCGAGGTGCAGCAGCACCGCCAGGCCCAGATCGCCCGCCATCTTGAACACCTCGAGCGAACGCGGGTCGTCGAGCGGCATCGTGAACTTCCACTCGCCGCAGAGGCGCACATGGTACATCTCCGTCGCCGAGCGCAACATCTGCGGCGCCCCCGGCCACAGTGGGTGCGGGCAGTACCCGAGGTGCAGGCGCTTCGGGTACAATTCGATCGCGCGGAGCAGATCACCGAGCGGCAGCCCGGCGTGCGTGCCGTCCGGCTGCACCTGCACGCTGTTGAAAAACTCCGGCTCAACCGTGTGCTGCTCGAATTGCCCCACCTGCCAGGTCATGAGCAGGGCCTCGGCGATGCCATGGGCGTCGAAGTCCGCGATCAGGCCGTGAATGTCGCGACCGCCCCAAAGGACGTGCTGGTGCAGATCAAAGATGGGTCCGGTGTGGTTTTTCATCGAAAGGGAGGGGACGCATGAACCCCACGACCAGGCTCGCGAGGTAGCCGACGACCAGGCTGATGCCGATGGTGGTGGCCTGCATGAGGATGGGGCTGACGACCCGGACCAGGAAGAACGAGGCCACGGCGCTGACGGCGGTGCCGAAGAGCACGCCCTCCCAGCGCGCACGCCGGGTGAAGAGCCCGAGTCCGTAGGCCGCGGCGAACCCGCCTCCGAAGATGGCGAACGCCTGCATGCCGAAGTCGAGCAGCGATCCCACGTCGACCAGTGACACGGCCGCGCCGAATGCGGTACCCAATACACCGATACTCAGCACTAGCGCCCGGTTCGAGATGCGATCGCGAAGGCCGGAGAAGACTGGGAACCGATCGAGGAAGTCGACCTTCACCAGGGTGGCGAGCGAGCTGACCCCGCTGCTGAAGGTCGACATCGACGCCGCCAGGATGGCCGCGATGAGCAGTCCCGACAGTCCGGACGGCATCTCCCAGGCGATGAAGAGCGGAAACACGGAGTCGTTGGGGAGCGTCGGGACAAAGCGCTCCGGATGCGCGCGGTAAAAGAGGAAGAGGGCGGTGCCGATGGTGAAAAACGTCGTCGCTCCCGGAATGACCAGCGCGGCGAGGAAAATCACGGAGCCCCGGGCATGGGCCTCGTTGCGCGTGGCGAACACGCGTTGCATCAGCATCTGGTCCTTCGGCCAGGTGAGGATATTGAAGATCTCCAGGAAGAGAAACGCCCAAAGGGTCGGTTGCAGCAGGTTGAAATCGAAGTTGAACGTCTTCGTTTTTCCCAGCGCGGAGGCCTCGCGAAACATCCCGATCAAGTCCGTGCCCAGCGCATGGCAGATCCACCACGCACCCACCATCGCCCCGCCCAGCATGATGAAGCACTGCGCCAGGTCGGTCCACACGACGGCGCGGAACCCGCCCACCACCGTGTAGAGGGTCGTGAGGACCCCGATGATCACCACCCCGGCCACCGGGGGCAGGCCGAGCATCTGTTGCATGACGAGGGCCGGGAGCAGGACCACCACGGCCTGTTTGCCCACCAGGTTGTAGAGGATGGTCACCGCACTGCTGAAGGCGCGCAGCGAGGGATGAAACCGGGTCTCGAGGTACTCGTAGACCGACACGAGGTTCATCCGGCGCAGCCGGGGAATCAGCACGATGGCCGCGATCGTCGTACCGACCAGCGTCACGTAGTTGTAGGCCATGTACTGCCAGTTTGTCGCGAACGACTTTGCCGGCACGGAGACAAAGCTGATCGCGCTGGTGGCGGTGGCGTAGAGCGTGACACCGCCGACAAACCAGTTGAGCTCACGGTCCGCGAGAAAGTAATCCGCCGTCGACGTGGTGCCGCCCCGAGCGCACCACAGGCCGATGCCCAGCATGGCCACGAGGTAGAGCACCACCACGGTGACATCGAGCGCCCGCACCGGCGGAGTCGGCACGTTGAGGGTATGCCGGCGCACCAGGCCGGGATCGGCGTCCACTCGTTCCAGAATATCCGCCTCACGGCAGACCAGACGCACCCGTTCTCCGGCCGGGACGATGCGTCCCAAGACATGCCATCGTTCCGTGTACCGGTGGTAACTGGCCACCACCAACCGCCGGTCCGCTCCGGTGCCGGAAAATCCGGCCACGAGCAGCGAGGTCGGCCCGGCCCGACCCACCACCGCATCGGTGAGCGGTTCGGGCAGGGCAATGCGGGACTCTGCCGCCCCAGCCCGGCGCAGGACGAGAAATCCTGCCGGTGTTCCCGGTTCCACGTCCACCCGCTCGCCGTCGGCCGACTCCCACCGCGCCGGGTTGGGCTGCGCCTGCAGGGCCAAGTCCCAGGCGGACTGCGTGCCATCCACCGTCCGCAGACTGACCAACGGCTCGTTTGCCTTCAAGGAACCGGGGAGTCCGGAGACGCCCAGCACCAGAATCCAGAGGACAACAATCAACGAGGAGGGCCGGATCGCCATGGGGTTTCGGTACCTTGCGCCGGCCCACTGACGCCGCAACCCCGATGAAATTGAACCGTTTGATCCTGTCAGCAAAACCACTCGGCGGGGTGACCACGAATGAACTCGAAACGACACGAATCCAGAGGAGCCCGGCTCGGATCGAGAGTCTGAATCGGATCTTTCAATTGTGATCCGATCGCTCGCAACGCTCCGCGCCTGTTTTCATTCGTGTCGATTCGTGTGATTTCGTGGTTTTCCCACGGCTTGAATCCGGCTCAAGCCGGCACGGCGGGTCGCACCGTCGGACCGTCGACCCAGGCACCTTCGATGGAGATAGTCTTGGGGTGCACGGGTGTCCCTCGCTCACCGCGCTGGATTTGCGCCACCACCGACTCCACTGCGGCCGCGCCCAATTGTCGCGGAAGCAGGTCCAGACCGGCCGACGGATGCGGCTCCTGGGTGGTGTTTAAATTGAAGAATCCCACATCGTCCGGAACTCGCAGCCCCCGCTCCGCCAGCCATTCGATGACTACCGGATGATGGCCAATGATCACATCTGGGCGGTACGAATCAAACCAGGCGAGAAAACCCTCGCGCTGGAGGGTGTCGACAATGAGCGGAGGAATCCGTTGATCCGGCGCCACCCCCTGATGGTAGCTCATCAGCGCGCCCGTCCACTTGAAGAGGATCCGCTTTTCCGCCGCCCGCCGGACAAAGAGCCCCACCCGCCGGTAACCGCGTTCCCGCAGCCGGTCCACCGAGTGAATCAGCGCGGCATGATGATCGGGCGAAATGGTGTGCAACGCCGGCCGGCTCAGGCAGTAGTCGAGCCGCACCGCGGACAATCCCGACCAGTCCACCTCGGACCAGTCCTGGGGTTCCTCGAAAGGCATGACAAACACACCCTGAATGCCCCGGGTCAGCAGCACCATGTTCAAGCGTCGAAACGACAGCTGCTTTTCTCCGACCCAGAATACCTCCAGGCGAAAGCCCAGCTCTTCCGCCCGTTTGGTCGACCCCTGCAGCACCGCCTCCTGAAACCGGGCCCGCAGGGGATTCGCTTGTTCGCGGCAGTTGAGCGCGCCGATGACCCCGCGGCACCCCTGCAGCTGTCCACGCCTCAAATCAGCCATTACCCTGCCTACCAAAGGATTATGAAGATACCCCGCCGCTTTCGCCGCCGACTGCACGCGAAACCGAGTCGCCTCTTTGACGCGAGGACTATCGCGCAGGGCCTCGGAGATCGTCGCCGCGGACAGCCCCAATTCGGCCGCCAGGGTTCTCAGCGTGGGGAGTTTGCTCATGGCTGCCGAAGAAACAGGTGTAAGACAGGCTGGCAATAATCTAACGGTTCGACCCGGGGAACGTTAGACTCTCGGCAATTGAGCGCCTCAGTCTGACCTGCAGTCTCCAACGGCTGCAACTGCCCCTCGTCCTGCACCCCTCTTCACCCTGCTGCAGGCGACGTCGCGCAGTGAGTCACCGTCGATCCCATCCCTGGTTCCACAAACCCAACCCCATGAAACTAAAGTACCTGTCTCTTATCTCGGCCCTTGCGGCCACTGCGGCTTCGGCGCAAACGCCGGCCGCCACACCGGCCAAGCCCGGAACAGCCGATGACGTGATCAAGCTGTCGGAGTTCACCGTGTCGTCGGAGCGGGCGACCGGCTACCGGGCGCAAAGCGCGATCACCGCGACCGGGTTCGGTTCAAACATCATCGACACCCCGGTGATGATCAACGTCCTGACGGGCGAGTTCGTGCAGGACGTGGGAGGCAGCCTGCAGAGCGAGGTGCTTCGTTACGTGCCCGGCGTCATCACCAACCCGAATTACGAATCTTACATCAACATTCGCGGCTTCTCGGGCCTCCAGTCGTACCGCAACGGCCAATACCGCCGGCAGCTCTACTCCACCTGGGGCATGGACCGCATCGAGGTGATCAAGGGCTCGTCCTCGATCTTCTTCGGCTTGGTGCGTCCGGGCGGCGTGGTGAACTACATCACCAAGAAGGCGACGTTTGGCACGCAGGGCGGCGACGCCCGGGTGACCTTCGGCAGCTGGGACTTCAAGAAGGCCGAGCTCAACTACAACTACGGCCTCGACAAGGTGGCCTTCCGCGTCGGTGTGGGCGGCATCGACGCCGGTGGCTGGCGCGCGGATGACTTCAAGAAGGAGCACTACCTCGGCGGTGCGATGACCTGGCAGGTGTTCCCGGACGGCCTGCTCACGGTCGATCTCGAGACCGTGCGACGCGTCAATCAGGACCGCGAATCGGCCGCCGTGCTGCGCAGCAACTCCCGCTACCTCGGCAACGCCAGTGCGATCGCCAGCGGTCTGGCGCCTCGCGCCTGGCTCAACGCCAATGGCTATGCCAGCGCCCCGACCTTTGACATCTTCGCCCCGGTCTTCGGCGGCGGCGACCCCTACGGCTCCGGCGTGACGATGGGCAAGGAAACGTATTCATTCTACCAATCCTACACCGCGGACCTCGAGTACACCCAGAAGATCGGCGACAGCCTCGTCTATCAGCTGCAGGGCAACTTCGCGATCGACGACTTCGAAATCCTGCGCTCGATTGGCGGCGATCAGGAGCCCTTCGCGGACGGCACGGTGCGGTTCCGTTTCGGCAACTTCGCCAACTACCGCGACTCCTACAACTTTGACAACAAGCTGACCTACCGCTTCGCCTTCGCGAACACGCAGCACACCGTGTCGCTCGGTCAGGAGTCCCAGCGCGTCAATCAGGACACGCCCGGCTGGTTCGACACCCAGGGACGCTTCCAGGACGGACGCTACGGCGCCTTCGCCGTCTGGAACCCGAAGACGCAGCCGCTGCGCAATGCCGCCCAGGAACGCTCCGCCAGCTCCGAAACCTGGAACATCTACCGCCGCCGCGCCGAGAAACAGGTTGGTTACTACATCGGTCTGCAATCGGAGTTCTTTGACGGCAAGCTCCGTACGATCATCGGTACGCGCCGCAACGAATACGAGCGCGTCTCGTACTACGAGCGCACGGTGACCAACCCGGAGATCGCGACCCCGAAGGCCAAGGCCGATACCCCGATGTACGGTTTCCTCGTCAAGTTCACGCCGACCCTGTCCGGCTTCGCCACCTACTCCGAGTCGCTCGAGCCCGCCCTGGGCGCCGACGCCGACGGACGCGGTCTCGATCCGGTGGAAGGCAGCGGCTACGACATCGGTCTGAAAGCCTCGCTGCTCGACGGCCGTCTTGCCGGCTCGGTCGCTCTGTATGGCGTCAAGCGTGACAACATCGCTTCGCGTGACAGCGCCCGTGAAGTGGCAACCGCACGTCAGCCGTGGTTCATTTACGGCGACACCGAAGAGTCGCAGGGCGTCGAACTCGACCTCTCCTACAATCCCCAGCAAAACTGGCAGATCATGATCGCCTACTCGCATGCGACGAAGGCGGAGACGACCCGCTCGACGGTCCCGGCCCGCGTGGGCCTGCCGCTGGCGGCGTTCCCCAAGGACGTGATCCAAGTCTGGACCAAGTACGACGTGCAGAGCGGCGCCCTCAAGGGCTGGTCGTTCGGCGGCGGCATCCGCGACAGTTCAGCCGTGCCGTTCGTCGCCGACCAGAACCTGGTCGTGAAGATGGACGCCTACACCACGGTGGACGCACTGATTCAATACCGTTTCAAGCTCGGCGAGCGCGACGTCGCCGCCCAGCTCAACGTCAAGAACATCCTCGATGAGGAATACCGCGAGGGCAGCTTCGGTGGTTTCGGCGACCCCCGCAACTTCCTCCTCTCCCTCAGCACCAAGTTCTGATCGCAGAGCCGGACACCCACCCCATTTCAGGTTGTCTTGGGTTGTGAGTGAAAAGCGGGATGCCTCGGCATCCCGCTTTTTTTCTGCTCTGGTCCCTGCCCTCCCATCCTCTCGCTCCGGCTCCCTTTCGTCTTTCATCCGCTGCAATGCTCTGCCTCCGTGCCGTCGCTCTGCTCGCCGCCTGCCTACCAGCCGCCGCGCTGCCGTCGCAGGCTCCCGCCCCGACGCTCCTGCTCCCCAAGCTGGTCAATCCGCCCGTGATCGATGGTGACCTCGGCGAGTGGCGTGAACGGGCGTGGCACGACGGAGTCTGGGACCTGGCTCGGGTGAGCCATGCCCCGTGGTACGATGGCGGTGCGCGCAATCGTCTCACCCGCCACGGCACCGAGCCGGCGGCCGACGAGGACCTTTCCGCGCGCTACTACCTCGCGTGGGACGACCGGTACCTCTACCTCGGCGCCGAGGTGCGGGACAATGTCAACGACACCACCGATCCCAAACACGAACCCAAACGCTGGTACTACAAGGACGCCATCGCCTGGTTCATTGAAGCACCGCGGGACGAAAAGTCCGAGATGTTTGCCGAGGGAGATCATGGTTTCGCCTTTGTCATCGATCCCAAAAAGCCCGACTACGGCGCCTGGTGGCGTCACGGCGCACCGGATCGCACGTACGTCGAGGAAACGCTGCCATCCCACGCCGTTTCGTACGTGGTGCGCATGAATCCCTGGGGACGGTCCGCTGGCGATTTTATCCTCGAAGCCCGGATTGATCTGGCCGCCACTTGCGGAAAGACGGACCGCCGCTGGACACCACCCAAGATTGGCGACACCTACAGCCTTTGCATCGTTCACACCGACCCCGATGGCGGCGACTATGGCGGGCATCTCCTCATCCACGGATCCGGTGACGACGACCGCACGTGGACCCCGATGCAACTTGTCGGCCCGCAGGCGCCCATCGAGCGCAAGCCGAACTGAGGCGATCGCGATTTCAGACACCCCGGGCGGTCCGGCTCGAAGCGGCCCGTCGATGACACCTTCTCTTATCGGGGTGTGCACATTTGGTGCTAACCGCGCCGCATTCGCCGTTGTCGTTGTCAGACGGAGCGGTTGCGTGACATCCTTCCCATCCAGAAAAACCCTCCCCGGGTCGGTCCAGCCGACCCACCGGCAGGCGGGTTAGTCCGTCTGCGCCTTGGGTTGCGCCGATCCGACGCCACCGGCTTCGGGGGCCGGTGGTGTTGCTAGTTCCCGCGCACCACCATGAGTTCCACCGGCAGCATTCGTTCACGATATGGCGTCTTCATCCTGCTTGCCCTGAGTCCCCTCTTCCTCGCCACCGAATGCGACTGGGACTGGACCCTCCTTGGGCCGCTCCCCCCTTCGACCGGTCCGATCAGTGGTGAGGGCGCTTCGTCCACCGTTTCCACCGCCGACCCCGACGACGAAAATGGCTCGGTCGGCCGTTCCGGCGCCGACCCCATCGACTTCGGCACCGGCGCGCAAATCTGTCAGCGCACCCTGCTCACGCTGCGCGGCGCGCGGACGCTCGAGTTCACGCTGCGCTACTACTCCCTCAAACCCGTCGCCGGCGTGGTCGGTCGGGGCTGGGAGCACAACCACGAGGCCCGTCTCGACCTGACCACTCCGTCCACTCCCAAGGTTGTCTGGTCCGCGAGCCGGAGCAATGGCTTCACCGGCAACGGGACTACGTTCACGTCCGCCGACTCCGCCATGTCCGGTGCCTCTCTGGTCAAGGCGTCCGATGGCACCTACACGCTGAGCCTGAAATCGCGGGTGGTCTGGAAATTCTCCAGCACGGGCGCACTGCTCGAACAACGGGATGCCGAGGGCCAGGCATTGGCCTATGTCACCAACGCCCAGGGACGAGTCACGCGCATCACCGAAGTCGTCAGTGGCCGCACGCTGGACCTCACTTACGACGGCAACTCGCGGATCAGCACCCTTGTCGACTCCGCCGCCCGGCGGTGCACCCTGACGTATTCTAGCAGTGGTGACTTGACTCAATTCACCGACGCCGCCGGTCACCGCATCTCGTTCACTTACGACGCGGCCGGTCGCGCCTTGACCTGTGTGGACGGCGAAAATCGCGTCGTCTTTGAAAACGGGTACGACAGTTCCGGTCGCGTGGTCACGCAGCAGGACGCCCGGTCCGACAACGACCCGGTGAAACTGGTCTACGATGAAACCAGCCAGGCCGGTGTGGTCGTCGCCAGCGTCACCAACCGTGCCGGCGGAGTGACCGAGTACGCCCACGACTCTCTCTACCGTCTGCGCGGCATCATCCGCGGCATCTCCATTGACGATGCCGCCGCGGCCCAGCTGATGAAGGAACTCAACGATTCCGGTCTGCCAAGCGTCGCAAACACGAGCGGAATCACGCCCTTGGAACGTTTGCGTCGCATCCTCGCCGACCAGGCCGGCATCCAGCCCGCCGCCCAAAACGTGGAGGAGGCGACTTACTACGTCTACGAGGGGAGCGTGCTCACCAAGATCGTCGACCCCACCAACCGCAACACGCTGCACACCTATGATGCCCGGGGAAATCTCACCCAGTTGACCGATCGCGCGGGAAAGGTGTGGAGCATGACTTACGACAGCCGCGACAACCTGCTGTCATCGACCGATCCCGCCGGACGGGTCACGCGCTACACGTATGACTCAGCCAATCACCTCCTGACCCGGACGGATCCGACCGGTCTTGTCACCACGTCCACCTACACCAGCCAGGGCCAGCTTGCGTCCTGCACGCCTCCCGGACAGGGCACCACCTCGTACACCTACACCGGTGGCCAGCTCAGCACGATTACCCGTCCCGGAGGCGCCACCACCACGTTCACCTACGACCTCGTCGGACGCGTCGCGTCGATTCGGACGGGCTCAGGCGGAACCACCACGATGGCCTACGATGCCAACGACCGCGTGCAGGAGCTGACGCTTCCCGGCGGAGGCAAACGCACCTTCGCCTACGATAGTCGCGGACTCCTCATCCGTTCGACGGACGCGCTGGGGCAGACGACCACCTACGGCTACGACGGCAATGGCAACCGCACGCTCATCACGCATCCCGACGGCAGCAAGATCGACCTGACCTATGACGACGAGGACCTGCTGCGCACCATCGGCCCCACCGGGGGCCCGCGCACCACGTTTGTCCGCGACACTCAGGGTCGCCTGGAGGCCATGGAAGATCCCGCGTCGGGACGCACCGCCTTTTCCTACGACATTCGCGGCGAATTGGTTCGCGTGACCGACCCCGCCGGAAAACAGGTCCGCACCACCTATGACGAACTCAGCCGGCCAATCACGGTCACGAACGCCCGGAACCAGACACTGACCGCGACACGCGACGCCACCGGGCGCGTCACCCGGCTGGCCGGACCGAGCCAGACCTCCGACTTCACCTACGATGCTGCGGGACGGATCACGCGGGTCGCCGAGGGCACAGAAACCCTGGACGTCACGTATGGCAACCAAGGGAGCCCGACTCGGCTGACGTATCCAGATGGGCAGCAAACCCAGGTCACCTACGACACCTCCGGCCGTCTCTCCACCCTCGCCTACGGCGGAGAGACGGTGGTCCACACCTACAATGACCGCGGCCTGCTCGCCCGCGTCTCCTGGGGCGGCGGATCGGTGGACTTCACCTACGACGGTTCCGACAACCTCACCCGCATGTCGCGGGCCAACGGTGTCACCAGCCAGATGACCTACGACCTGGAGAACCGTCTGATGCGACTCGTGCACGCCCAGGGCGTGGCCACCTTGACGGACCTGGTCATCACGCGCGACGCCCTCGGTCGGGTCCTGCGGGTGGACGGGCTCTGGCCCCTGGAAGCGGCCCCGGCCGTGTCCAACACCGTCGCTGCGTACGCCTCGACCAACCAGGTTATTGACACCTCCGGAACCGCCTGCACCTCGGACGACGACGGAAATCTCACCGGTGGCAACGCCTGGCGCCTGACGGCGGCCTACGACGCCTGCAATCGGATGACGTCCCTCGTCCGGGCAGGCACCACAACCACCTTCACCTACAATGGTCTCGGCTGGCGGACCAAAGTCGTCTCGGGCAGCACGACGTCACGGCTGCACCACGACACAGACGGACGACTGCTCTACGAAACCAATGCCGCCGGCCAGGTCGTGTCCGTGCACATCTGGGCCAACCAACGGGTCATCGCCACCGGCACCCCCGCTTCCGGTTACGGCTACCTGCACGCGGACCACGTCGGCTCCGTGCTCGCCATCACCCAGGCGGCCGGCACCATCGTGGCCTCGTACGCCTACGCCCCCTTCGGCGAGGTGCTCAAACGCACGGGAACCTGGCGCAATCCCTTCACCTTCGTCGGTGAATACGGCGTGATCGACGATGGACAGGGACAGTTCTTCATGCTGCGTCGTCACTACGACGCGATCCTTGGGCGGTTCTTCCAGCGCGATCCGATCGGCCACCACGGTGGCGTCAATCTCTACACGTACGCCGGCAACGATCCCGCCACCCGCATCGATCCCTGGGGACTGGCTGGAGTCAGCGGCGACACGGTCAGCCTGGACGGCACTTCGCTGCCTCCGGGAAGTCAGAACGGCCAGCCGTCCTCCGATGTCAGCAGCCTGCCTGAGACAATCCGCGACAAGTTCGTTGAGGGAGTAAAATCGGCCGACGAAGTCCTCGGGCCAGCGGTGGGCTTCCATCCCGTCTACGGACCGGTCTATTCCACTGGCAAAGGGCTCATCCAGGTGATGAGCGGCAATACGGGGGAGGGAGTGCAAACCATCACCACCGGACTGACCGGAACCGCAGGCAACGTGACCGACATTGTGCTCGGAGGGCGTCGCAATCCCAACCTCGACGACTCGCTCGCCGATGTGCGCAAACGCGCCAAGGAAGGAGATCCCGAGGCCTTGGAAACGCTTTGCGACCGCACGGGCAAAAATCTGAACCAGGTCATGCAGGAGCTCGGCATGAATCAGCCGGGCAAACCAAACGGCACCCAGAAGCCCATCTAGCGCGATCCCTATGAGCACACGCACCGTCTTGTCTGTTGCTGTCATCGTGGCCCTTGGCCTCGCTTTCTCGTCCGAAGCTACCGGGGCGACCGCCGCTTACACCCGGGACTCCGCCGGCCGCATCATCAAGGCCGCATTGCCCGGCGGGCGCGTTGTCACTTACACCTACGACGCATCCGGAAATCGAACGCGGGCGGCGGTGACTTCTGCCGTCACCGTCTCCACCGCCCCGGTCGCCCGGATCGTCCCGGCAGGCAGTGCAACGTCACTGAACGTCGCAGCCACCGGAGCGTCTGCAGTCACCGTCCAGTGGATGCGCGAGGGAAGCGCAGTCACCGGAGCCACCGCCACGACGCTTTCGTTTGCGGCACTCGAGCCATCGGAGGCCGGCCTCTACAGCGCGGTCCTCGCGTCGGACGGAGCCACCGTCGAAACCGCCCCGGTGATCGTGGCGCCCACGATCACCACGAAGCTGCGGGGAGCCGCCCAGTCCCTGCCGGAGTGGCAGGACATCCGCCACCCCAATGGCAACACCTATGACCAGGTGCTGATGACCGGGCCGGCCTGTACGGTCACGGCGGATGCCGGCCAGGTCACCCGGGTTTCATTCATCGATCTGAGCGATGACATTGTGCAGATCGAATTCTCCGGTCCCGGCTCCCTCACGGTGCGGCTCGACACCGCCTCCGGTCCGGCGGTTCCCCTCAAGTACAACCAGGCCGTGACCTACATGAAGGGACATGCGTCGTTCTACCTGGTCGGGGCGGACGCCACGACTAACGTATCGGCGTTTTCCGTTGGCCAGGGCAATGCGGTGATACCCGCTGGACGCCTGCTCCAGCTGGGTTACACCCAGAACCAGCTCGACGCCGCCGGCATTGCGGTCGGCGTCATGCCCCTCGACAAGATCCCGGCCGCACTCGGCGGAAACGGAACGGAGACCTTCGTCAGCCGCTCCCAGGCCTCCGCTCTCTTCAAGACCGGTGAAACCTACGACAACACCGCCGACTTTGCCGTGCTCGCCCTGCAGGCCGCAAACGGCCGGTTTGCCGGTGTGCGTTTCGGCAACGCCGCCGCCTCCGGCCTCGCCGGCGTCACCGGACTCTACGCTCCCGACATCGCCATCGAAGGACCTTGCTACTTCAACGATGTGAACGCGTTCTCATACGCCCGCCCGATGCTCTGGTGCCGATCCGTCGCCGAAGTGTGGATCACCGGTGGAGACCTCTGGCAGGCCAACAACCGGGGAGTGGCCATCGACGGCCTGACCCGCCTGCTCATGAAGCCTGGAACCAGCTCGGCTGGCATTCTCCTCGCGGCCCAGACCGCCAAGGGACGGCTTGAACGGGCCGACGTCGACGTCAGCGCCACTGTCCTGGTCAACCCCTAGTCAGCCGCGCCGCCCCACCGTCGGGTGGGGCAGGAGCCTTCAAGCGGTAACAGAGTTTGTGATACGCGATGAGGTAGTCCAGATCCTCGTCCGTGAGTCCGCGCATCCACGCCTGACGCTTGCGCGCGGGCAGGCTGCGCACTCCACACAAGGGACAGTCCTCGGGGTTTCCGCCGGTGGCCGGACACCGTTTGGTCAATCCTGCCGCCAGCCGCTGCAACTGATCGTGGCGCACGGCGACTGCCTCCTGTGTTGTTTGCTTGATCATGGGGCAAAGCCAACCGGAGCACTCGCGATCGGCACCGTGCAGACCGCTGGGGCGACTGGATCTTGAGATTATCAGGAAATCCCCCATCTGGCTGCGCACTTCTTGTCCTATCTCCGGCAATCACGCGCCCAGCCTCCACATCTGCAGCCACTTGTCGTCAATCAGGCAACGAATCGGGTTCTCGGGAAAACCAGCGGAAGGAGGTCTTGGTTCGAGTCAATTGCACGGCGCGACCGAACTGCACGCGGTATGCGCGGTCTAGGGCGAAACGGGCGATACCGACCTTCCTCGCGGATGCGAGGCGTGATCGCCGCAACTTCAACCAGGAAACAACCATGAAATCCTCACTCCTCCCCCCTCGCACCCTCTGGCTGTCCCTCGCTGCGGGGGCTGTACTGGTTCTTGCACCGCGATCCGCCCAAGCGGGAGTACCACGTCCACCGGTCATGATCGCGGTCGCCTCCGTATCCTCCGATGTCGCCAGCGCCTCGTGGAACGACATCAAGGACATCGTCTTCGCCGCTCGCTCCGAGTTTGAGACCGGGCTCGATCGCCTGGCCGCCCGGATCGAACTTCAGATCCAGGAATTGGAGGCCAAGCGGGCGACTCTGAAATCGGATCCCACCGCTTGGGACTTCGCGATGAAGGAGATGCGGGACTCGCGGGACTACTTCCGGTCGATGGCGCGTGACCTGCGCAAAGCCACGACCGAGTCCACCTGGAACGACCTCAAGGAAAAGGTGGGTCTGGCCTGGGAACGCAGCCAGGACGCCTACGACAAGGTCAAGGCGAGCACGACCTCGTAAGCTGGTTTGCTCCCACCCGGGCCGGAGTCGACGGGGAGGGGCGTCTCTGTCACTACAACGTCACCTGGCAAGGGTGTACATGCCTTCGATTTCCGCCAGGATAGGGCCTCTCTCGCTCTATGGCCTCTTCCTCCGCGTTCCCAGGCATCACCACCCTGCTCGCCTTCGTCCTCCTCTGCGCCGGCCGAAGCTTCGCCCACGATGGGCACCCGGCACCAATCCGGGCCGTTCCTCCGGCCGATCTTCACCGTGCGACACTCACTCCCGATCGCATTGTCCTTACGTGGTCAGGCGATCCGGCCGCGACCCAGGCGGTGACGTGGAGGACCTCGACGGAAGTGACCCGGGGCGTGGCGCAACTGGGCCTCGCCAGCGACCAGGCGCAGACGTCCGCCTCCGAGTTTGCCACCACGCCGGTACGGCATGAAACCCAATTCGGTCCCGTTCACTACCACACGGTTGAGTTCCACTCACTCTCGCCCGACACCCTTTACGCATACCGCGTGGGTGATGGCGTCAACTGGAGCGAGTGGTTTCACTTCCGCACGGCCCGGTCCGAGCCCGCGCCGTTCACGTTTGTTTATTTTGGTGACGCTCAGAATGACATTCGCACCCACTGGTCCCGCATTTTTCGCGAGGCCTTTCGCGAAGCGCCCCGTGCGGCGTTCACCCTGCATGCCGGCGACCTGATCAATCGCGCCGAAAACGATGCGGAATGGGGAGAGTGGTTCGCGGCGCCCGCCTGGGTCAATGGCTCCATTCCCGTCGTCGCGACGCCGGGCAACCACGAGTACTTCAACGTCGGGGCCGGTCCGGCAGCGGAACGAATCTGGAACACCAAGGCCGGAGGAACGGTGAAGGTGACCGTCGACATCAAAGTCGAGAAGGATGCCCAGGGGAAAACGGTGTCGCACACGGTGCAGGCCCGCGCCGCCAACGGCGTCGTCGCCTCCGCCACCCTCGACGCCCGGGAGATCTTCACGGCGGTGGATGGCGGATTCACCGCCCTCACCGGCTTCACCCTGCAAGACCTGACCGACCGCGAACCTGACAATCCCCCGCTGCGAGACCGCCCCGCCAATCCGGGCGTGCGCACACTCAGCCGTCACTGGGTCCCCCAGTTTGCACTGCCACGCAACGGTCCGGCCGGGCTCGAGGAAACCGTGTACCACATTGACTATCAGGGCGCCCGGATCATCTCGCTGAACTCCAATGAACGACAATCCGAGCAGGTTCCCTGGCTGCGCAAAGTCCTGTCCGAAAATCGCCAGCGCTGGACGATCATCACCTTTCACCATCCCATTTTTTCCCCGGCCAAGGGTCGCGACAACGCCGAGCTGCGCGCAGCCTGGAAGCCGCTCTTTGACGAATTCAAGGTCGACCTGGTGCTGACCGGCCACGACCACACCTACGCCCGAAGTGGTGACGTGTCGGGCCGAATGTCCGTCGGCACCCTCAACGTCCCTCAGGGCTACACCCAGGCCTACGATCCCGCCATCGGCACCGTGTACGTCGTCTCGGTGAGCGGACCCAAGATGTATGACCTGACCAATGACAGCTGGGCGGTCCGCACGGCGGAGGACACGCAGCTCTTCCAGATCATCACGGTCGACGGCCCGGAGCTGCGCTACCTCGCCCGCACCGCCACCAACCGGCTCTACGACCAGTTCACCCTGATCAAGCGACCGGGCCAGCCCAACCAGCTCGTCGAGGCCCTGCCACCGGAGCGGCGGCGCAGCAGCGGACGGTGATTCAGCCGTTCCGGTCCCGACCGCGGGGCTTTCAGGCCGCGGAGCCCGGTTCGCGCAGACAGGCCCGCACCAGTCGATCGTGCACCTCGACGGCGGACACGGTCGCGCCGTCCGGGTGTTCGCCTGCTCCGATCAGGACGGGCCAGTCGCGCGAATCGGCAGGACAGGCGCCGTGGGATCCGCGGACCAGGGAAGCGTCGAGTGAAATGACATCCATGAGCATGCGAAATCCGAGCGCCTTGCGCAGGAGTTTTCCGGCGATCCTGAGTTTGGAAAACCTCAGGGCCGGATCGACGAACAGCTCGACCGGATCGTAGCCGTACTTGCGATGGATGTCGACGCAGCGGGCAAAGTCCGGGGCCTTGGCATCGTCGTCCCAATAGTAGTAGGTGAACCAGGCATCCTCGGTCGACACCGCCACGAGGTCTCCGGAGCGCGCGTGATCGAGTCCCTCCGCGCGCAGTCCGTCACCGTCAAGCACCCGGGCGACTCCGTCCGCTCCCTCCACCGCCGCCCTGACCGCCGGCATCAGGGAGCGGTCATTCAGATAAATGTGCGCCACCTGGTGGTCGGCGATCGCGAAGACGCGGCTCGCCCCGCAATCAAGCAACTCGCGGCCCAGCTCCTCCTTGATCGTGATCCATCCCTGACGTCGGAACAGCCGGTTGAGCGCCACGGAACGCCGGACCGCCGTGATGCCGTATTCGGAAAGCACGATCGACCGCACCCCGCGCTGCGCATAAAAATCGATCAGGTCACCGGCCACCCGGTCGATTTCGCGATAGTCCGCGGCCAGGCGCGGATCGTCCGGACCCCAGCGCTGAAGATTGTAGTCGAGGTGCGGCAGGTAGACGAGGGACAGGTCGGGACGATGCCGCTCCTCGATCCAGCGGGCCGACCGGGCGATCCACTCCGACGAGGCGATTCCAGCCAGCGGCCCCCAGAAGGCGGGAAACGGAAACGGGCCCAGATCGCGCTTGATCTCATCCCGCAGTCCCATCGGATGCGTGTAGATGTCGAACACCTTGCGTCCATCGGCCGGATACAAGGGTCGCGGGGTGATGGACCAGTCTGCGCTGGAGTACATGTTGTACCACCAAAACAGCTTGGCGCAGGTGAAACCGGGGCGCCGGGCGCGCAGCGTCTCCCAGAGCTTGGTTCCCTGCACCACATGGTTGGACTGCTTCCAGAACTGATGCTCCGCCAGCGTGCGGTCGTACCAGCCGTTGGCCACGGCGCCGTGTCCCGAGGGCGAGCGTCCGGTGAGGTAGGTGCTCTGGGCGGAACAGGTGAGCGCCGGCAGAACCGGTTTGACGCGTACGAGTCCACTCCGGTTCGCGGCGGCCAGCAGACGCGGCGTATCCGGTCCCAACACCCGCGGCGTGAGCCCGACTACATTGAGGATCGCCGTGCGTTCAGCCATAGGACGCGCGGAGCTCGTCGATCGCCGCATCCACGCGAGCAACGTCCATCTCATGCACTTCCAGCCGGTCGCCAGGCGCCCGAATCATCGGGATCGAGAGTCGCCCACCCAGGTGTTCACGGAACTCTTCCAACCCGTCGAGCACCGTCCGGCGTCCGTCCGGTCCACGCAGATCCAGAAAGGGCGTGGAAAGGGCCAGTCCCAGTTGCTGCAGCACGGTGAGAATGCGCTGGGCCAGCGCCGGCGCGAGCAGGCCGCTGGCTTTGGCGTAAAGCAGGTCGAGCGCCATGCCGACCGCCACTGCCTCGCCGTGACTGAGGGAGAAATTGGACATCTGTTCCAGCTTGTGGGCGGCCCAGTGTCCGAAATCGAGAGGACGCGCCGAACCCCGCTCGAACGGATCTCCCGAGGTGGCGATGTGTTCCATGTGCTGCCGCGCGCTTTCACGGATGACCGCTTCGAAGGGCTCCGGCGCAAAGACTGAAAGCGGTTGCACGCGCGCGGCGATGAACTCAAAGAAGGCGGCATCACGGATCAAGGCCACCTTGACCGCCTCGACCAAACCCACCCGTCGTTCCCGCACGGGCAAACCGTGCAGCAAGGACAGGTCGTTGATCACCGCGTGCGGCACGCCGAAGGCACCCAGCCAGTTCTTCTTCCCAAAGTGATTCACGCCGCTCTTCACTCCCACGCCGCCGTCCCCCTGGCTCAGGCTCGTGCTCGGCAACCGCACCAGAGGAATGCCCCGGTGCGCGGTCGCCGCCGCAAAACCGACGAGGTCGAGGATGGCGCCGCCTCCCACCACGACGACATATGAATGGCGGCACAGTCCGGCGACTTCGATGCACTTCCAGACGCGCTCAAGCTGATCAAACTCGTTTTTGGCGCGCTCGCCACCGTCGAGTCCGATCGGTGCGCCCGCCAGGACCACGGTCTCACTTCGCGCCGCAAACCACGCCGCTATCCTCGTCCCAAAACCCGGGAACGCCGTTTCCAAGCCGCGATCCCAAAACACCAGCGCCCGGACCTGCTCACCCGGCTCCCGCGGCGTGAGCACGTTCGCCAACGTCAGATTCTCCGGCGCAAACACATCCCGGGTAAAAACCAACCGGTGTTCGTTTCGAAGCGTGATGGGAAACGAGAGGGTTTCAAAAGGCTCTGGCATGAACGGGTCAAAACTAAGCCCAGATCCCTTCGGCAACGGCAAGGATGCATTCTGACCGGCAACTCCGGCCCGCGCGGAACCGGGCGGAGGTTCCGCGGCCCAAGCGGGTCGTCGATTTCGCAATTCGCTAATGTATAAAAACTAACCTAAGGACCGCGGCGGAACCGCCGATCCTCCGGTCGCACTTGGGCGTCAACTTAACGATCGGCGGGTGAAATCGCAGCGGTCCTGGTGGTGGTCCCAAAGTCGCGGGAAGTCCGCGACAGGATCGACCGGTCCCGCCTCTGTCGCCCGATTTCTTGACGCGACGCCCATCCCCGCGGGGTCGGCGACCCCACCTCCACCGGAGGCCTCTCTTGGATCGCGGCTCAGTTGACGCGCCTGTGGCCGCGGGATCGGGGGTTCAATCCCGGCTCGGGGACTCAACTGGACGCCGCCCGGCGTTGCGCCCACCTTCCCACGGGTACGGCCACCATGCAGCTGGCGGCCGGGAGCCAAGCCCCGACCGCCAGCAGCGCCACGGCGTCGACGAAGGGAATGAACGCGAGCAGCTGCCGCACCCAGCGACCCAGCTTCTCCGCCGGTGCACCGGGTTTGTACTCTCGACGTGCCAACAGGCTGAGCACCACAATGTAAACAAAGAGACCCACGAGCCAGGCGGCAAAGGCCGGACGCATCACCTGACCGGGCAGGGTCGCCAGCGTCACCGCCAGCATCACACGGCAGCCCGCCATGAGCACAACCGATCCCGCCCAGCGCTTGTGCAGCCAATCGTAGAGCACAATCACCGTGGCCAGACCGGCAGCCGCCAGCGGCGACGCCCCGGCGAACAGCAGCAGTCCCAATCCCAGGGCGAGCTGGCCACCCCCCACCCACGCCGCCGTGCCGCGGCTGATCCAGCCTTGGGGAATGGCGCGCTCCGGGCGATGCCGACGATCAAACGCAGCATCGGCCACATCGTTCAACGTGGTGCCACCGGCGTACGCCAGGCTGCCCGCCAGCAGGGACAGCACCAGCCAGGACGGCGACGGCCAAGCTCCGGCGACCGGCGCCGAAAGGACCAACGCCGCGAGCGCATTGCTCCAGACCGACGGAAAGTTTCCCGCTCGCGCCAGGTCGAGCCAGACACCCACCGCACCGCGCCGGCGAACCGCGATCTGGGGTGTCACGACCGCACCTTCCCCGCCACCCGCTCCGCCAGGGCTCGCGGCGCCAATCCGCGACCGGCCAGCACCTCGAGCGTCCACGCATACTCGCGGACCAACTGCTCCTCGATGCCAAGTCGCAACGCAGCCGGCAGCACCTCCCAGGTGTACGTCTCCATCTCGAGGTGCTGGCATGCACCCGGATGGCGCTGAAGCCAGTCGAGCGCTCCGGTGACATGGTCGCGGGTGTCCGCAAACGGTGCTCCCGGAGCGGCGTGCAACGGGAGGTGAAAATGCACCCGCCATTCGTCGCCGGGCTCGGAGGCTTCCGGCGCAGTCAGTGCCTCCGGCAAATCGACAAATCTCCGCCGCACCGTCTCCCCGGCCTGACCGACCACGACCTGGTGCAAGTACGTCGGCTCGACGAACGCCGCCAGCGCGGCCCGCCCCGCCGCATCGGGTCGGACGCGGAGCGCAGAACTGACATGCAGCTTGCTCAGGCGGAGCCCGGCGGCGGCCAGGCGGTCGAGGGCGGGGCCGGGCGACTCGAATTCCACCGCGAGGTGGCAGCAGTCATAGTTCACTCCGACCCGACGCAGCAGGTGTTCCGTGCCCACGGCCGGTTCTCCCGCCTGCCACGCTTCGAAAAACTGCACGGTTTCCGCCGTCGTTTCCACCGTGCAGCAGGGTTCCGGTTCGAGCCCGAGGTGCAGGTCGTGACCAGTCCGCTCCGACAGCTCCGCGATGTGGCGGGCGCACCGGGTGAGATTGGCAAAAATGGCCTTCCGGCGGGCTGCATCGCCTTCGGTCCAGGGTTTAAACGAACCTGGTACGGTGCTGACACTGCCTCCGGTTCCCGGGGCCACCAATTTCACCAGCAAGTCGAAGAGCTGCCCGGTGTAGGCAAGCCGTTCGGGCGTGGACCAATCCGGGGCGTACACCTGCTCCTTGACCCGGGTCCCGTGAAAACTGCCGTAGGGAAACCCGTTGATGGTAAAAACATAGCAGCCGTGCCGGTCGAGCCAGCGACGAAACGCATCGAGCTCGGCCGGCTGCGCCAGTTCTGCCGCGGCGCGCTGCCCGAGACGAAGCCCGATGGCATAGGGCTCTCCCGCGGCGACCTCGCGTCGCACGGCCAGGGTGTGACGCTCCAGCGTACCCAGGGTCTCCGCCCAGGTCTCGCCGCGATGGACGTTGGTGCAGTAGGCGAGATGAAGGCCGTGATTCAGCTTCATGCGTGGGCGGCATCGCCGAGCACGAACTTCGGGCACTGGGAGAGAAACCGCACGGGATTCTGGTACAGCACCTGGTCGACAAACTCGGCGCTGTGGCCGCGCCGCCGCATCTCAAACGCCGTCTTCGGCACCGCCAGCGGATCACTCACGCCCCAGTCGCAGGCCGAGTTGAGCCAGATGCGCTCGCGACCGCAGATCTCCAGCATGTCCACCGCGCGGGGCGGGGAGGATTTGGAATCCGGATACAAGGTGATGCCGGCCCAGAATCCCTGGTCGAGCACCGACTGGATGGTGTGCTCCTCCACATGGTCGATGATGACCCGACCGGGCTTGACGCCCGAATGAGCCCGGAGCACGTCCACAATCAGGCGCGTGCCCTTCTTCTTGTCCTCGAGGTGCGGGGTGTGGACGAGAATCAACTGATCGTGCTTCACCGCCAGTTCGATGTGCCGTTCGAGCACCTCGAGCTCATTGCGCGTATTGCGGTTGAGACCGATCTCGCCGATGCCCAGCACGTTTTTCTTGCCGAGAAACTCCGGTATCAGCTCCAGCACGGCGGCGGCGAGCCCGAGGTCCTCCGACTCCTTCGGATTGAGGCAGAGCCAGCAGAAATGCGGGAGGAGAAATTTTGACGCCCGCGCCGGCTCATAGACGGTCAGCTGCCGAAAATAATCGCGAAATCCATCGGCCGAACTCCGATCAAAACCGGCCCAGAACGCAGGCTCACACACTGCGGCGCACCCAGCGGCCACCATCGCCTGGTAGTCGTCCGTCGTGCGGCTCACCATGTGGCCGTGAGGTTCGATGTAGCGCATACGCAGGTCTTAATGCACGGGCGGTTGCCAGGCTCCGAGCGCCGCCTTGCCCGATGACGTGGCTTCGGGCGCCGTCGTTGGATCGCTCAAGGCCTCCAGGATGCGACGGGCCCGCTCGGGTTCTCCATCCACCAACAACCCCGCCGCCTGGCGCAGGGCGGCGCAACGAAAGTCATCGGCCACGCCATAGCGCTCCACCCGGTCCAAGAACGCGGCGACTTCCAACAACTTGGCCCGGACCGGGACAAAGGAGGTATCGACAATCGCCTGCGCAGCCGGGGTGGGAGGCAGTTGCCCGGTCGAGCGGGGGGGGCGCGAGGTGGACATGCGGGAGCGGGGAAACCTTGGGATTCGAGGAGCGAGGTCAAAGCAAAGCACACCCGGCCCCGAAATCAAATCGTTGAAATGCCGGGGACGATGGCGGAGCGTCTCCACGCCCTCCTCGCTCCATGCCCCGCGCCGCTTCGCCGTCCACCCCATCACCCCGCGCCGGCAGGGCTGCGGCTGCGCCCGGGGTGGCCCTCCGCCGACCGTCGCCCGATGACCTGATCCTCGTCGACCGCCGCAACCGCCGAATGGGTCGCGCCGACAAAGCAACGGTCCATGCCCAAGGGCTTCGGCACCGGGCCTTTTCCATTTTTCTGGTCGATGCCTCGGGGCGACTGCTGCTCCAGCAGCGGAATCGCCAGAAGTACCACTCGGGTGGCCTGTGGGCCAATTCGTGCTGCGGTCACCCAAGCCCGGGCGAGCGCACCCTGACCGCCGCACGGCGGCGGTTGCACGAGGAGCTCGGCGTCCGGGTGCCGCTCCGCTTTGGGTTTCTCACCCACTACCGCACCCACTTTCCGAACGGGTTGCAGGAGAACGAAGTGGTGCACGTGTACTTCGGCCCGGCGCCGGACCAAGTGCAGCCGGACCCCAAGGAAGTGATGGGCCTGGCCATGCACTCGCTGGCCGACCTCACCCGGTCGGCATCGGCGCACCCGGAACGCTACGCCTTCTGGCTGCGGCACTACCTCACCCACCACCACCCCGCCCTGGCGGCGGGCGTAAAGCGGGCCCAACGCTCGGCCTGAAGGCCGGCCAGCCAACGGAAAGCCTCAGGGCTCGCGCCCGGGGACCCATCCGTCCGTGCCGGCCAATACTGCGGCTGGAGTCAGGCCCGCCGCCTCGTCCGCAGTCAGAACCTTGGCCCAAGCCACCCGCTCACCGGCCGATGCGCCGGGCCCGGTGCTGGCATACTCGGCATAAAAGGTCGTGGCCTCCGCTTCGGGCTTTCCCCAGTTGTTCCAGCCAGCGGGCCGAACTCCCGCATCCATGAAGGTGCGCAGAAAAACGGTACGGGCAAAAATGCGCCACGGGCGTCCGAGGTAGGTTTTCACGCCCTCGACCGTGGTGATCCGGCAGTCGGCAAAAACAAAGCCGTGGGGGGTCCCCTGGGGCGTCGAGGCGGCGGTGATGTAGCCATCGCGCAGGCAGTGGATGTGACAGCGCTCAAAGTACGCCGTGGCGGCCCCGAAAATGAAGTCGACGTGTCCCTCGATGTAACAATCGGCGAAGGAGTGACGTCCCCGATTCAGCAGAATCGTGTCCTGCCAGCCGAGGAACCGGCAGCGACGGAACTCCACGCGATCCGCATCGACCCGCAGTGCCAGCGCCTGGCCGACCGGCCCGGCCCCGTTGGCCAGCGTGAGGTTCTCCCACACCATCCCATCTCCGTCGATCTGCAGCGTCGGGGTTCGAAAGGTCCCGATCGGTTTGCCATCCGGACCGGGCAGGCCGGCATGCAGGTCAAACGTGATCCGCGTGGTGGCGGCATCCTCGCCGACCACCCGGATGTTGCCCCGCTCCCGTTGCACATAGATCCGTTCCTTATAGGTGCCGGCTTTGACGAAAATCACCCAGCGAGGACCGTGGGGATCCGTAGGCAGGGGGGCCCGGCTGATCGCTTCCTGCAACGAGGTAAACTGGCCGGAGCCGTCGGCCGCCACCACGGCATTAGGTGTTACCCGAGCCCACACGGCCGTCACCAAGAGCCAGAGTCCAAGA
>JAXMHM010000064.1:0-30475 GCA_046346755.1 Opitutaceae bacterium
TCGGGATGGGTTCAAAACCAAGCTGACGCAGATCATAGGGGCTGGCGCGCATGTCGATTTCCCGGATATCCCACGCCAGCGCGAAACAGTCGGCCACCAACGCCGACGGCGTGTAGGGCGCCAGCTTGAAGGCCCATTTGTAGAGGTCCATGTTGGCGTGCAGACAGCCGCGCTGCTCCTGGCGCGGCGCGGCCTCGCGGGTTAGGGCATGGCGATTCAAGGGTCTCGCGGGCTCGGTAAAGAAACGATAGGCGTCGAAGTGGGTGCAACAGAGGGTGTTGGATTCGACGATCGATGCCAGTTCGTCCGGCGACACCCGCAGCGGCCAGCGGGCGTGGCGAACCTGTTCGGGGGTCTGACGGTACACCATCGCCCACTCGTGCAGTCCGTAGCAGCCAAAGAAGGCGGGACGCTGTTGCACGGCTCGCAAGAGGCCCAAGAGCCATTGGACAAAATCGCGGCGCTTTCCGGGCAGGGACGCAAGATTAAGAACCACGCCGCCGTCGGTGCGCTGGTACTCGGGCCAGCGGAGAAAAGCGTCGGACTCGCCGCCTTCCAGCACCACGTCGGGCCCCGGATGCCATTGTCGCAACCATGCGGGCCGGAACGCGTAATATGAAAAAAGAAAATCCCAGACCGGGTGGCTGTCCCCCCGTGAGGCTCGCGCTTGGTGAGGATCAGTCCACCCCCGGACCCGCGATTCGTGGATGCGGCGCTGGGCCAGCCAGTCGGATTCCGGCAACCTGGAAAGAGAGGAAGGAGCCTGAAGCGACGCCGACATGGCCCAGTACCCACGCGTTTCGGCGACCGCCGCTCAGGCGGTTTCCGCCTTGGGGCGATAAAACAGCGCCGTGGACCCGACCGCGCCTGCAAACGTACTCTGCGTGGCTTCAACGAGTTGAGCCGTGAGGATCGCGCGTTGGTCACGGTCCGCGTTGAGGTAGCGCACCTTGACCAAGTCGTGGGCAGTGAGCAGCCGGTCAAGGGATGCAATGACCGTCGGGGAGGCCCCATCTCGGCCGATCTTTAGGGCCGCTTCCAAGGTTTGGCCGCGGCCGCGCAGCCGACTTTTCTCAGCTCCTGTCAACTTGAGACTCATACCTTGAGCTTCGACGATGCGCCCCGGTCCGCAAGGGTGATTGCGCCGAGCGATCCAAAGCCAGACAACGGCGGCGGGCTCAGTGAAAGTCGATCAACTCCACCTGAAAAATGAGCCCAGCCTTGGGCGGAATCTTCCCGTTCCCCCGTTCCCCGTAGGCGAGCCAGTAAGGGATGGCGAGAGAGCGCTTCTCGCCGCGCTTCATGTGCAAAAAGGCTTCATCCCAGCCGGCGATGACTTTGCCCATGCCCACCTGGAAGTTGAACGGGCCCTGGCCGCGATCGTAGCTGCTGTCGAACTTGGTGCCGTCAAACAGCCGGCCATCGTAGTGGCAGGTCACCCATTGGCCGGGTTTGGGCGTGTCTTCACCCGTACCCAGGGCGCGAACGAAATAGCGCATGCCGGTCTTGGTTTCCCGTGCGTTGGCGAAGTCGCGGGCGAGGACGGCCGCCTCGGCCTCGCTCCACTGGGGCGACTCCTTGGCCAGCGCTTCACGCATCGCGCTGTTGATCGGACGGCCCGGGTCCTTGCGGGCCAGCATGCCGGATCGGACCACGAGGGCGATGGTGCCGAGGATGACGCCGAGCAGGAGCAGGACGAGGAGGCTGCGCATGGGAAGACAGGTGGACCGAAGTAAGCGGTGGCGTTCGCGAAAGGCAACCCCGGCTTCCATTTCCTGGTCCGTGGCCCGGAGCGGCGTCGCCCCCGCCTGGCCCATCGGCTTCGTCGTGGCGGGGCCGGGGGCGGCCCCCCGGCGCGCCGTTTGTACCCAATGAGCCAATACGCGACCGGCCGCCTCAGGGTGTTCCGGCCGGCAGCAGGCGTTCGAGCAGTCCGTCAATGACCTCGTCGGTCAGCAGCTTCAGCTTCTGCTGATCGGTGAGGGGTTTGTCCGGGCCCAGTTGCCGGGAGACATCGGCGATGGCGGTCTGGGTCCGCTGACGCACGGCGGTGAGGAACGCCTGCTTGGCATCGTGGGTGGACAGCTTGTCCGGATTGAAGCGGGCCAGCAGGGGATCGGCGATCCAGAGCGCCCATTCGTCACGATCGGCAAAATACAGGGCGACCACGCCGGTGTCCTTGACGCCGAAAAGTTCGGCCGCCTGCTTTGCGATCTCACCGGGTTGCTTGTCCGTGTCGGCCGAGTCCCGGCGTTCGTAGAGCCGCACGAAGCACTTCAGTCCCGTGGAGCGCTCCACGTTGGCGAGTTTGGCGGCGAAACCGCGGGCGCGCGGGGGATTTTGCGGAAGCAGGCTCTGGGCGTCGTCGAAGTGGGGAAACCGGTACTTGGGTGCGGCGGCGACACGTTGGGCGAAACTGGCCTCGTCCACCTTGAAGGCCTGGGCGGCCGGCCCCACGCGGTGGATGGTCACCGTCATGGCGTCGCCCTGTTGAATCGTTGGCAGAACCTCCAGTCCCCGCACGACGCGTCCAAAAACGCTGTGGAGAAAATCGAGGCGACGCACCGGATTGAGGGTGAAGAAGAACTGGGACCCGTTGGTATCCGGTCCGGCATTCGCCATGGAGAGAATGCCGACGGCGTTGTGGCTCAGGCCCGGGCTGAACTCGTCGGGAAACTCGTAGCCGGGTCCCCCTTCGCCGGTGCCAAGGGGGTCACCGCCCTGCACCACGAACTCGGGTACCACCCGGTGGAACAGCAAGCCGTTGAAATACGGTTTGCGCGGAGACGGGCCCAGTGCGCCTTCGGCGAGGCCGACGAAGTTGGCCACGGTCAGCGGGGTCTTCTCAAAGAAGAGCTCCACCAGGAGCGAACCACGCGGAGTGCCGACCTCGGCGTAGAGACCGGCGGGCAGGGCGGCGGGCTCGGCGCCGCGGGTGACCGTCTGGCCCCATCCCAGGAGCAGGCAAAGGGCGAAGCGACAAAGGTTGCGCATGGGGGAGGGGTGCAGAAAACCATCGCATCCGAACGGAGGTTTCACCGCCGATCGGATTCTGGTCAGAGGAAGGAGCAGATGTACTCGCAGATGCCGGTTTCGACCTCGATGGTAAAGCCACTCTTGCCGGGTACGTCGAAGTGGGTTCCCGGACCGTATTCCTTTTCTGCCGTCTGCCCGTCCAGCGTGACGCGGCATGAGCCCGCCACGATCTCCATGCGTTCCGGCGCTCCGGTGCCGAAGTGAAAGGAACCCGGGTAGATCAACCCCAGGGTCTTCTTTGCCCCGTTGGGCAACAGCACGGTGTGGCTGACCACCTTGCCGTCGAAATACACGTTGGCCTTGGTGTGGACCGTCACACCGGTGAATTGGGTCGGGAGGCTGCTGGACATGGCTCCGGGATGTCGGGTCGCCCGCCGAGAGGCAAGCCGCGACACAACCGCGCTGACCAGCCTTTCCGTGGCACGAAAATCTGTTCTCATGCGTGGGTATGCGCTGCCTCCACGCCTTGCTCACCACGTTCTCGGTCTTCGCCTCGGTCATTGCCGGCACCGCGGCCACGCCGGGACGTTCCGGCGGTCAACCCCTGGATTACTACCTCCCGGCTGGTGTCACCTATGACCCCAAAGTGCCGACTCCGGAACAGTTCTTCGGATTTCAACTTGGGGAATGGCACCTGCGCAGCGAACTCCTCAACGCCTACCTCCGGGCGGTGGCCGCAGCGGTTCCGGAACGGGTGACATTTGAAGTATTGACTCAAACGCATGAGGCAAAGCCGGTTGTGCTGTTGACGATCAGTTCGCCGGACAACCTTCGCAACCTCGAGACGATCCGTACCGACCACCTCGCCCTGTTTGACCCGGCCAAGGCGTCGAGCCTTTCCCTCGCGACCATGCCGGTGGTGGTGAACCTCGGTTATTCCATTCATGGCAATGAGCCGAGTGGCGTGAACGCGGTGCCGGCGGTGGTTTATCACCTGGCGGCGGCGCGGGGGCCCGAAATCGAGGCGTTGCTGGCGTCCACCATCGTCCTGATTGAACCGCTGCGAAACCCGGACGGCAGCGACCGGTTTGCGCATTGGGCGAACACGAATCGCAGTGTCAATTTGTCGGCGGATCCGGCCTCCCGCGAACACCTCGAGGCTTGGCCGCGGGGACGCATGAATCACTATTGGTTCGATCCCAACCGCGACTGGCTGCCGTTGGTCCATCCGGAGGCGAAGGCGAGGGCGGAGCTCTTCCATCGATGGCGGCCGAACGTGCTTACGGACCACCACGAGATGGGCACCAACAATACCTTCTTTTTTCAACCGGGTGTGCCGTCGCGAAACAATCCCCTGTCTCCCAAGGAGGTCTTCGACCTGACGGCGAAGATCGCGGCGTTCCATGCCCGGGCCCTCGATGGCAAGGGTCTGTTCTACTACAGCGAGCAGGGGTTCGATGACTTTTATCCAGGCAAGGGCTCCACCTACCCCGACCTGCACGGCTCGGTGGGGATTTTGTTTGAGCAGGCCAGCTCCCGCGGACACGTGCAGGAAAGCGAGAACGGCCTGCTGACTTTTCCGTTTACGATCCGCAACCAGGTCCTGACCTCGTTCAGCACGCTGGCGGCGGCGCAGGCGTTGCGCCCGGATCTGCTCGCGCTGCAGAAGGCCTTCACGCCCGCGACCCTTGCGCTGGCCCGCCAATCCCGGGTCAAGGGGTATGTGTTCTCGGACGGCGGGGACCCGGCCCGTGCGGCTGCCTTCATCAAGCTGCTGCGCCGCCATCGGATCGAGGTGCGCCCCGTGACCTCGGACATCAAGGCCGACGAGCGCACCTTTCCCCTCGGCTCCTCGTGGGTCGTGCCGGTCGAGCAGCCGCAGTACCGGCTCCTGACGGAGATCTTCGGCCGGCGCACGGAGTTCTCCGACCCGGTCTTTTACGATGTATCCGCCTGGTCGCTTCCGCTGGCCTACAATGTGCCCACCGCCGAGCTCGATACCGTGCCCAGTCTTGGTGCCGCGCTCGTGACCCCGCCGGCGGCGGCGGGGAAGCGTATCGGCGGACGCAGCACGTATGCCTACCTGTTCAACTGGCATGGCTACTATGCGCCCCGGGCCCTGCACCGGCTGCAGAAGGCCGGCGTGCGAACAAAGGTGCTGACCTCGCCGATCACGGCCGTGGTGGCCGACGGGTCCACGGTGGCGTTTGACTACGGCACGGTGCTTGTGCCCGTGGGCATGCAGCCGGAGCGGGCGGACGTCATCGAGTCCGTGGTCGAGACCCTCGCGCGCGAGGACGGAATCACGGTCTACGCGGCCGGCACCGGACTGACGCCTGGCGGCGTCGACCTCGGGAGCTCGTCGTTTGTGACGCTGCCGTCGCTGTCCGTGGCGATTTTGACCGGCGAAGGCGTTGACCCCTACGATGCGGGCGAGGCGTGGCACGTCCTCGATACGCGCGTCGGCGTGGCCGTGACCCTGCTCGACCAGCCGGTCTTTGCACGGACCGACCTTGCGCGGTACACCGCGATCGTGATGGTGGATGGCACATACGACTCCATTCCGGACACGGCGGTGGAAAACCTCCGTCGGTGGATCAGGGCGGGGGGCACACTGGTGACCATGGCGAAGGCATCGGAGTGGGCGGCCAAAAAGGACCTGATCAAGGTGGAATTTGAGAAGTCGCTGGCCGAGGGTCCCCATTCCCCGGCGGGCGCGAAGACGGCCGCGCCGGCCAAGACGTCACTGGCCAGCGTCGCCCCGGAGGGGTCGAAGGCCTCCGCGCGGCCCGAGGGGGTGCGGCGCCTGCCGTATGGAAAAGGTGACGACACGGAGGCGCTCAAGCTGGTGGCGGGGGCGATCTTCGGCACGACCCTCGATGTCACCCATCCACTCGGCTACGGGTACGTGGCGGATGCGGGCGAGACCGAGGCGCACCTGCCCGTCTTTCGCACGAGCATGCTCCGGATGAAGCCATCGAAGTCGCCCTACGAGACCGCGGCGGTCTACGATGAGAAGCCCTTGCTTGCTGGATACGTGTCGGAGCAGAACCTCCGCGCGCTGAGCCGCAGCGCGGCCGTGATCGCACAGCCGCTCGGGCAGGGCGTGGTGGTGGCGATGACCGACAATCCAAACTTCCGCGGTTACTGGTACGGCGGCAACAAGGTGTTTTTCAACGCCCTCTTCTTCGGCAAGGCCATCCGTCCGGTGCGGGCGGTGGCTGGTGAGGACGAGGAGGCGAATGACTGACGGCCACGCTCAGGTGCCGCGCTTGTTGCCGTAGAGTTCGATGTGCAGGCGGTGCGCGTACCGGTATCCACGGTCCTTGCAGAGATCGCTCAACCACGAGGCGCGCTGGCGCAGGGTTTCGAGCGAAGTGGCTTCGGGCATGAGCAGGACCTTGTGGGCGGGGATGTCGCGCTGCAGCGAGGCCAGCATGCCTTCGAGCTCGGCGATGTCCCCCGGGGCGGAGACGACAAACTTGAACTGGTAGGTGCCGGACGTCCGGTCGAGCCAGGTGCGGATGACGTCGGGCTGCCAGCGGGTGGCCTCGTGACGTTTCCGCCAGGTGGGGTGCGCGGTCGCGTCGGGCGCGGAGTTGAGCAACTTGGGCGAAAGTGACGCGAGATCGCAGGCGATGCCTCCCGGGGGAATCGTGCCGGCGGTCTCGATGGTCAGATGATAGCCACGCGCGCTGAGAGCGGACGCCAGATCGTGCAGGCCAGAGGCGATCATGGGCTCACCGCCAGTCAGCACGACATGGCGGGCGCGGGGGTGGTTTTCGACGGCGGCGATCAGCTGTTCCTGCGAGTGACGGGTCCCTTCGGGATTCCACGACGCGTAAGGGGTGTCGCACCACGTGCAGCGCAGGTTGCAGCCGCTGGTGCGGATGAAAACCGAGGGGACGCCGGTCAATTCGCCCTCGCCCTGCAGCGAATAGAAGATCTCGGAAATGAGCATGGCAATGACGGGTTCAGATCCCGGTGGTTCCTGGCATGGGCGGGAGCGGGCTGAGGTCATCGTACGCCGTCGGATCGTCCAAACCCGCCTCGGCGAAGGCCTCGCGCCGTTCCACGCAGGTGCCGCAGCGGCCGCAGTGGCGTTCGCCACCCTTGTAGCAGGACCAGGTGCGACCCAAATCGACGCCCAGACGGGCGCCCTCGGCCGCGATTTGTCCCTTGGTCAAGGTGATGAAGGGACGCAGCAGCTGCACCCCCGCGTAGGTGCCGAGCCGCATGGCGTCACCCATGGCGCGCATAAAATCCTCCCGACAATCCGGATAGATGGCATGGTCCCCCCCGTGGGCGGCGATGACCAGGCCGGTGGCGTTGACGCTTTCGGCGAAGCCGCAGGCGATGCTGAGCATGATGGCGTTCCGAAAAGGAACGACCGTCTTTTTCATGGTCTCGTCGGCGTAGTGACCCTCCGGGATTTCGCCCCCCGATTTGAGTAGGTCCGATGCAAAAAGCTGGTCAACAAAGGGTAAAGCAATGGTCTCATGCCTCGCGCCGATCGCGCGGGCGTGCTCGATGGCGAAAGGAATCTCGCGGGTGTTGTGTTTGGCGCCGTAGTCGAAACTCACGACGGCCGACACGGAGTGGTACACCTGCGCCCAGTGGAGCGCGGTGACGGAATCCATGCCACCGGAACAAAGCACGACAACGTTCATGGGTGTTCGGCCGACGAGCAAAGCCATCCTCGGCCGAAAGGGGAAGCGAGATCATGGTGAGGGCCGCCGGGGACCTGGTTCCCGGCCGGGGGGAAATCGCGGCTGGTTTTTTCGCGGAATCTGGCCTCTGTGGAGTGGAGACATGGTCATCTTTCATGATCCCCAATGTGAGGAATACGGATCCTACCTGCGGCCGGAGCAGCCGGCTCGGGTGCAGAAATCGGTTCCCTTCCTGAAGGGGGCCTTTCCCGGCTGGGAATGGCGGGTGCCGGCGCCACTTCCCAGTGATGACCTGTTGAAACTCGCCCATACGCCAGCGCTCCTCCGCCGGCTGCAGGGACCGCCGGATTTTGACGAGGATACGCCGTATTTTCCGGGGATTTTCGATCATGCGCGCCGCTCGGTGGCGGCGGCGGTTGAGGCGACGGCGCTGGCGTTGTCGGAGGAACGGAAGAGCTTCACCCTCATGCGTCCCCCGGGGCATCACGCCACGGCCGGGCAGGCGATGGGGTTTTGTTACCTCAACCAGATCGCCATTGCCGCGTTGTATGCGCGCCGCCGCGGAGCCGAGCGCGTCGCAGTGTGGGATTTCGATGCGCACCACGGCAACGGCACCGAGGCGATCCTCGATGGAAGGGACGGCTTTCGGTTCAGCTCGGTGCATCAGTTTCCCGGTTATCCGGGAACCGGCACCCGTCAGACCGCGACCTGCCGCAACTGGAGCGTGGCGCCCCACTCGCCCCCCGCTGAGCATATGGAGGCGCTGGCCAAGTCCTGGGATGCGGTGCTCGCCTTCCGCCCGGACGTGGTGCTGGTGTCGGCAGGATTTGACGCCTACGTGGGTGATCCCATCACGGCCATGACCCTCGAAAAGGACCATTTTGCCGAGCTGGGGCGCTGGCTGGGACAGGCCCACTTTCCTGCTGTCGCCGTCCTCGAAGGAGGCTACAGCCACGAACTGCCCGAACTGATCGGAGCCTTCCTGGACGCCTGGGACCAGTGAGGGCGGACCGACTGCTGTTACGCAATAGATTGGTAATCAGGACTTGTTTTTGACCTGTCCCTTATTGGGTCGAGAACGACGAGGTGAGTAACCCCGATTCGAAGACAGCTCCAGCTTCGGAGGATTGGCCTCCGTTGGAGGTGGGGTCGATGAACCCGCGGGGAGGGGTGTCGCGTGGGAAAATCGGAGATCGGAGGCCGGACCTGTCGGTCCCGTCGCGGCCTCGACTAGGCCCCCTCCAACCGGACCGAAGTCCCTTGCAGCATGCCTTCCGGAACCTGAGAAAAGGCCGATTTGCAAAGAAACTGTCGTAAGGGACGGCTTTGATGAGAAAAGTGAATGCGGGGTCGAGTCACGAATCGGATCGTAGAGAATTGAGCGTTGAACGTTGCGTCCCCACGGGTGAACTTCGGGTCTGGCCGCCCTGCGCCGCGATTTGATGAATTTGCACTTCCTTCCGCTCTCTGTGCGCCGTTTGTTTGGCGTGAAAGTGCCCTCTCCCAAGCCGACCTACCAGCTCCTCGATCTTCCTGGCTCCTTGGGGCCGCTCCTGTCGGCGCTGGATCGGGTGGACGAGGTCACCCTCGATACCGAGGCGGACAATATGTACCACTACCGGACGCGGGTCTGCCTGCTTCAGTTTCTCGTTGATGGAGAAACTTATCTGGTGGACGTATTGGCGCCGGGGATCGAGACCAAGCAGTTGTGGTCGCGTTTGGCGACCAAACACCTGGTCATGCATGGCAGCGATTTTGACCTGCGGTTGCTCCACGCCGAGTGCGGCTTCAAGGCAAAGAGCCTCTTTGATACGATGCTCGCCGCCCAGCTGCTGGGACGACGGCGGATCGGTCTGGCGTCGCTCCTCGAAGAGCACTTTGGCGTCGAACTCGACAAGGAAGGCCAGAAAGCGAACTGGTCGAAACGACCCATCTCTCCCAAACTCAAGGACTACGCGGCACGCGATGTGGCCCACTTGCCGGAGCTGAGGGATCTGCTCACGCGCGAGCTGGCCAAGCGCGATCGGCTGGAGTGGCTGGACCAGCAATGCCAGCGGCAGATCGAGTCTGGCTCCGAAGGGTTCGCTCCACCCGACGAGAACGACTGGCGGATCGGTCGCTCCGAGCGATTGCGGGGAAAGGGACTCACCGTGTTGCACGCGGTCTGGCACTGGCGGGAGCAAACGGCGCAGCGGCTCGACGTACCGCCGTTCAAGGTGTGCTCCAACGATGTGCTCCTGCGGTATGCCCACGCCGCCGAAGAGGGTGCGGCGGAAGCCGCGATCGTCTCCGCCGCGCATCTCGGCAAGCGCCATGAACGCCTGAGCAACTCGCTGTCCGCGGCTGTCCGCTCGGGGTTGGAGCGGGATCCGCAGTCCCTCCCGCGCCGCCGGGGTCGCGACCCGGATCACGCGCCGCTGTCGACCGAGGAGCTGGCCCGGCAGGATCGCTACAAGGCAGTCCGCGACAAAGCAGCCGCGTCGCTCGACATCGAGGCCACGCTGATCGCGAATCGGAGCCAGCTCGCGCAGATTGCCCGGGCTCCGCACAAGATTCGCGAGATCCTGCTTCCCTGGCAGGCGGACCTGCTTTCCCCGGGCCACGCGGCCTGAGGCGAGCGTCTGCGGCGGACGGCGAGCTTTCCCGGTGTCCTCCACCAATATCGCGCGTCACCTTCCCGCCATGGCCCGGCGGCAGCCGGGACATCCCGCGTTGAAGATTCCCCGGGGTCGCACGGCCGATGGCCGGATTGACTACCTGGTCCTGACGTTTGCCGAACTGGACACCGAGGTGGAGGCGTGGCGGCGCTGTCTGGTGTCCCGGGGCATCCGACGCGGGGATCGAACCTTGGTCATGGTCCGCCAAGGGTTGCCGCTGATCGCGTCGGTCTTCGCCCTGTTTGCGATGGGAGCGGTTCCGGTGGTGATCGATCCTGGCATGGGATTGGGATCGTTCCTGCGATGCGTGCGACACGCGCGGCCCTCCGGATTGGTGGGCATTCCGCTGGCCCGGCTGATCAGCCGGTTGGCGTGGAGCGCGTTCCGTTCGGTGCGTGCTCGCGTTCCCGCACCGTCCTCTCTCGTGGCGCGGTGCGATCCGTCGGCCCCCGCGGGCGCGTCGGTGACGGACGGATTGGTGGCAACGCGGACCGACGAACTGGCCGCGGTGTTGTTCACCTCCGGCTCGACCGGGGCCCCCAAGGGAGTGTGCTACACCCATGGGATGTTCGATGCGCAGGTCGAACTCATCCGTGCGGCTTATCAGATCGAGCCCGGCGAAATCGACCTGCCCCTGCTCCCGATCTTTGCCCTGTTCAATCCCGCTCTGGGCATGACCACGATCGTGCCGGAGATCGATCCGCGGCGACCGGCGGCGGTCGATCCGGCGGCAATCATCCAGGCGGTGAACCAGGAGCAGGTGACCAACTCCTTCGGGTCCCCGACCTTGTGGCGGAAGATCGCGACCTATGCCGAGACCCGGTCGATCACCCTGCCGTCGCTCCGTCGGGTGCTTTGTGCGGGGGCCCCGGTTCCGCCCTCCCTCTGGCTGGCAGCCTCACGGCTGCTGCCCCGGGGAGAGTTGCACAGTCCCTACGGTGCCACCGAGGCCCTACCCGTGACCACCATCGCCGCCCGCGAGGTGGTGGCCAAGACCCTGGCGCAGACCCGGAACGGCGCGGGCACGTGCGTGGGCCGACCGCTTGCCGGTGTGTCCGTGCGCATCCAGGAGTTGCACGACGGTCCCGTTGCCTCCGAGACGGATATGAAGCTCTGCGCTCCGGGGGAAATCGGCGAAATCGTCGTGGCCGGTCCGTCCGTCACCCACGCCTACGACGCGCTGCCCGACGCCACGGCTCGGGCCAAGATCCCGGGTTCCCCGGGGTCGGCGAATGCCGTCTGGCACCGCATGGGCGACTGCGGTTATCTCGATGCGCAGGGCCGCCTCTGGTTTTGCGGCCGCCGGGTGGAACGGGTCGAGACTGCCGACGGACCCCTGTACACCGAGCAGGTCGAGCCCGTGATGAACCAACATCCTGCGGTGCACCGCAGTGCGTTGGTGGGGATCGGGCCGGCCGGGCGGCAACGGGCCTGGTTGGTGGTGGAAACCGCGGCCGGACATCGCTCCAGTCCGACGCTGGAACGAGAACTCATGGCGTTTGCGCAAGGCCATCCCTGCACGGCCCGGCTCGAACGGGTGCTTTTTCGCCGCCGGCTCCCCGTCGATGTGCGCCACAATGCCAAGATCCATCGGCTGTCGCTGGCGCGCTGGGCGGCACGGCGTTAGGCCCTGCCGTGCAAGTGAACCGCGAATGGACAGGAATTGACACGAAGGAGGACAGCCACGCGGCGATGCGCGGACCCGGTGCAGGCCTGGAGATCTTGAAATCGGGCCGTCGACTCGTCACGTCGGGCTCTGGGTACTTCTGCGTTCGTCCCGCGGCCGCGCATGCGCGTCACTGAGAGATCTGGATGCTGGAAATGCCTGCGTTCGGGTTGTAGGCGGTCTCGCTGAGACCGCGACGGGACCGATCGGTCCCGCTTCTGTGCAGCGTTCGACGGGCGCGACGCCAATCCCCGCGGGGTCGGCGACCCATAAGCGCTAACTTGTTTTATTGCATCGAGGTGATGCTCGGAATAGTGATGCGGCATGAAAATAGCCAATGCGGCAGAGGACGATTGGGAGATTTTGAAGGGATTCTTTCCAGTTGGATGGGAGGCGCTCGCCACGGAGCACCACGCAACCAAAGGCCTCAGACAGGACAAGAGCCCGGAGAAGTTATTGCAGGTATTGCTGATGCACTTGGGGTGTGGGTTTTCTTTGCGCGAAACCGCAACGAGGGCCGCTCAAGCGGGGTTATCGCAGCTTTCGGATGTGGCGTTGTTGAAACGGCTCCGAAAGAGCAAAGGATGGCTGCAGGCAATGTGCCAGGTGCTTTGGGAGGAGCGCGGGGCCCGGACCAAATCACCGGGGCCCGTGCCGCTGCGGATGGTTGATTCGACCCTGGTGAAGGAGCCGGGGAAAACAGGCAGCCAGTGGCGTATCCACTATAGTTTGCAGTGGCCTCAGTTAAAGTGCGATTTCTTTCAGATTAGCGGCACCGAAGGAAACGGGACAGGCGAGTCTCTGAAAGGCTACCCACTAAAAGCTGGTGAATACGTTATTGGCGACAGGGGGTTCTGTCGGGGGCCGGGTCTTCACTTTGCGGCAGCATGTGGAGCTCTTACACTCGTTCGTCTGAACACTGGCAGCGTCAAGCTGCAGAACAGCGATCGGTCTCCATTCCCGCTCCTCTCTCGGCTGGGTGCGCTCAAGAAGGCGGGCGAAAGCCGTGAGTGGACTGTATGGGTGCCTTCCGGCGATGCCCAACCATTGCGGATGCGGCTGTGCGCTGTCCGCAAGAGCGTCGCTTCAACCCGGCGATCGCTCAAGAAGCTCTATCGTAAAGCCAGCATCAATCAACGAACACCCGATCCTGCCACCCTGCGCTACGCTGAGTACGTCATGGTAATCACAACTTTTCCTGCGGACAAGTTTTCCACCACTCAAGTCCTTCACTACTATCGGTTCCGCTGGCAGATCGAACTGCTTTTCAAGCGCCTCAAGCAACTCGCCCAGCTCGGCCATTTACCCAAACACGACGAAGAAAGCTCTCACGCCTGGCTGTACGGCAAGCTGCTCATTGCCCTCCTCACTGACAAACTTATCGCGCACGCGCGCGACTTTTCCCCCTGGGGCTTCGAACTCACGGCGAAAGAGCAGCCGGTGGCGTGAGTTTTCCTTCATGCTCCACCAAGTGACCATGGCAATCACACCCTCCATATCCTTGTCCAATGTCATCTCCTCTTGGGGTAAAATATGCTCCCAGCTCTCTGAATCTCCTCGTCTGCGCTTCCTCCAAGCTGAGCACCATCGTAAAACAAGTTAGCGCTTATGGGTCGGCGACCCCACCTCCAACGGACGCTCGCCTTGGATCGCAGCATAACTTGACGCGCGTGCGGGACTGCAGGATTCGTGGTTTCTCTTTTGCGTGGTTTTGAGCTAGAGGTACGGACCCTGCACTTGCTCTCGCCGCTGGTTACCTTCGTCACTTTCCTCCTACTCGATGTCTCCGGACGATCCTCTTGCCTCTGATTTGATTCCCGCTCCGCTGCGGGATGCCTTGCGTCACTCTCCCAACAACGCGCCCCTCCTGGTGCACATTGCGGAGACGGTGCTGAAAGGCAGCGGGTACCCCACGGCCGAGGCCCTGTTCAAGCGGGCGCTGGCGCTGGAGCCGTCCAATCTTGACGCCCGGCTCGGCCTGGCGCTCGCGTTCTTTCAGCAGGGCAAACACAGCGCGGCCCTGGTCATTGTGGAAGACCTGACCAAACCGGCGCAGGCCCCCGCGCGCGCCCTGCTCCTGCACGCCCGCCTCGCCTTGCGCGCGGGCGAGCCGCGGCAGGCGTCGCAGCTCTACCAACGCGCCCTGGCGGCCGACCCCACCGCGCGCGACGCCGACCTGGCCCGGCGCGTATCCGAGTTTCTCCCCACACCCGCGCCTGCGGCGGAAAAGAGTCCCGCATTTGAACTCCCGGGCGCCAATCCCGGCGCGCCGGAGGGACCGGCGGGCGCCGAACCCGACGCCGGAGCCGAGGGTCGCGAGCGCCAGGCCCATGGCGGTGCCGCGGAACCGGCGGGAGTGCCGGAGATCGAACGTCCGAAGATCACCTTCGCCGACGTGGGCGGAATGGAGCGGATCAAGGAGGAGATCCGCATGAAGATCGTCCTGCCGCTCAAGCAGCCCGAGCTGTTCAAGGCCTACGGGAAAAAGGCCGGCGGGGGCATCCTGCTCTACGGACCTCCCGGCTGCGGCAAGACGTTTCTCGCGCGGGCCACGGCCGGCGAGGTGGAATCAAGTTTCCTCGCGGTGGGCATCAACGAGGTGCTCGAAATGTGGATTGGGCAGAGTGAAAAAAACCTGCACGCGGTGTTTGAGCAGGCGCGGGGTCACCGTCCCTGCGTGCTGTTTTTCGACGAGGTGGATGCCCTGGGTGCAAACCGCACGGACCTGCTGAAGACGGGCGGGCGCCAGCTCATCAACCAGTTCCTCAACGAGCTGGACGGCGTGAGCGCGTCCAACGAAGGCGTGCTCATCCTCGCCGCGACGAATGCGCCCTGGCACCTCGATCCCGCGTTTCGGCGACCCGGACGCTTTGACCGCATCCTCTTTGTGCCGCCGCCGGACCTCGAAGCCCGGGGCGAAATCCTGCGGCTGCACCTGGCGGGCAAGCCCAGCGGGGCGATCGACTGGACCGCGGTGGCGAAAAAGACGGACGGTTTTTCCGGCGCGGACCTCAAGGCCGTGGTCGACCTCGCGGTCGAGTCCTGCCTTCGCGAGGCCATGAAGTCGGGCAAGGTGCGCCCGATCGGCGAGAAGGACCTGCTGGCTGGAGTCAAGGCGCACCGACCCTCGACGCGGGACTGGTTTGAAACGGCGCGGAATCACGCCCTGTACGCCAACCAGAGCGGGCTCTACGACGAGGTGCTGGCCCACCTCAAGCTCAAGCCATGAGTGTGCACCTCGCCCGGGCGGAGATCCTGCTCGCGCAGTCGCGGCCGGCGGAAGCGGAGCGCGAAGCGCGCCAGGCGCTGGCGGCGAATCCGCACGATGCGTCGGCACACGCCTTCCTCGCCCTCTGCTGCGCCCAGCTCGGGCGGCATGAGGACGCGCTGATGGAGGCCCGCATGGCGGTTGGCCTGGCGGCGGACGAAGGCGCGTTTCACCGGGTGCTGGGATTTGTCCTCCATCGCGCAGGGCGCCAGATCGAGGCCATGAAGTCGGTGGAGGAGGCGCTCCGGCTCTCCCCGTTCGATGCCCACGTCCTTGTCCTGAAAGCTTCGATACACCTCGCCCAGCGCTCCTGGACCGAGGCGGTGGAGGCCGCCGAGGCCGCGCTGGCCCTGGATCCGGAGCATGTCGAGGCGGCCAATTTCCGGGCGATGGCCCTGATGCAGCTGGGCCGCAAGCAGGAGGCGGCGGCGACGATGGAGCACGCGTTGCGGCACGAGCCTGACAATGCGCTCTCGCACGCGAACCAGGGCTGGAACTGCCTGCACCGCAATGAACCGCACGCGGCCAAGGAACATTTTCGCGAGGCCCTGCGCCTCGACCCCGAGCTCGACTACGCGCGCGAGGGCATGCTGGAGGCCCTGAAGGCGCGCAATCCCGTCTACCGGGTCATGCTCGCCTATTTTCTCTGGATGGGCCGGCAGGCTTCGTGGCTGCAATGGGCCCTGGTGGTCGGCGTGTTTTTTGGGGGACGGATCATGGGGGCGCTGTCCGCGGCGCTGCCTCCGGGCAAGGGATGGGTCGTGATTCCGCTCTACGTCGCCTTCTACGGCTTCATCTATCTCTCCTGGACCGCGCAGCCGCTCTTCAATCTCGTCCTGCGAATCGACCCGTTCGGCCGGCACGTGCTATCGCGGGACCAGCGGTGGGGCAGCACCTGGTTCGGGCTGTCGTTTGCCGTGGTGCTCGCGGCGCTGGCTTGGTGGGGGGCGACGGGAGCCGAGGTCGGACCGCTGGTGGCGCTCGACGCCGCGATCGTCTCGCTCTGCGTCGCGGCGACGGTCAACCGGACCGGCGGCGTCCGCCTCCTGCTCGGCGTGGCCACCGTGGTGCTGGCCGGACTTGCCGTCGCCTCCCTGGTCTTCCTCGCCCGCGAGCAGACGCTGGGGAAGAGCCTGCACCTGGTCTTCGTCTACCTCTTCATCGCCTTCCAGCTCGCCGCGCTCGGACTCCGGGGCCGCTGAGGCCGCTGCGGCGGCCCCGCCCCGGAAGTGCGGTCGCTGAAACGGGGATACGCCTGCTCCGCCGTTACGGCTGGGGCTTCGGCTTTTCCTCGCCGCCGAAGAGGCCCTTGATGCTCTCGCCGATTTTCTTCACCCCTTCGGAGGCGGCGGCACCGCTGGTCGTGCCGACGGTTTTGAGCGAGCCGACGGCGGCCACGACAATCTTGGCGGTGACCTGCTTGCCGACCGCGAACACCAGCTGATTCACGGTCAGGCCCTCCTCGGGCGTGCCGAGGTCGTTCACTTCAAAGTTCTCCATCGGCACCGTGACCGAGTTGACGCCCACGCCGATGGTCACCTTGGCGTCCTTCAGGGAGAGGTGCTTGATGGAGTACTTCTTGCCGGGGTCGGGCGTCTTGTTCTTCGACTTCGGGTCGGGCGCCGGGGCCGTGCCCAGGTTCTTTTCGACCTGCTTCATCAGCTCGCTGACGTTGCTGCTGATGATCTTGGTCTCGTAGACGAATTCGGGTTTTTCGATCACCACCTTCTCGATCACGATGGTGTCACTCATCAGGCTGGTCGGAACCAGATCGATGTGAACCATGCCCAGGTAGGCGAGCTTCTCGCTCGTCCAGCCCTTGGGGTTGCCGATGTACAGACCCTTGAGGGTGCCGGTGCCGTTCCAGGGCGAGATTTGGGCGGAATCGAGGGTGACCGTTGTACCGGTGATGCGGGGCGCGAGCGTGTTGACGCCCTTCTTGGCGATGGAACCGATGAAGAAGGACAGGGCAATACCGACGGCGAGCAGCGCCAAGGCGCAGAGGGCGAGACCGACAAGGAGTTTTTTCATCCGGAGGTGATGGTAGGAAGCGGGAAGGACGACCGCAACCTCTCAGCTGGACTACGAATCCGGCAGTGGCGCAGGCGCGTCCGTTGGAGGTGGGGCCGCCGACCCCGCGGGGATTGGCGTCGAATGAAGACTTCGGTCAACGGAGGCGGGACCGGTGGGTCCCGTCGCGGCCTTGTATGTCCATTTCCGTGCACAAGGAACGAGTACCAAAGGCTGCCGCCGAGAATGGGCCAATTGGCTCGTCGGAGGCGGCAGTCTTTGGTACGGAAGAATTGGCCTTGGGTGAGCGAACCTTATCCAAGGTCGCCAGGGCGCGCGTCCGGCCGGCCGCCGGGCGTGCGGCAGGGCAGGTAGATCGATCTGCGGCCTTGAGGCTTTCGACCTCGTCGGTGAGCAAGGATCCCTGCCCTGTGCCTGGTTCAACTCGAACCGCTGGGAGAGCCTTGAGCTCGCATCGCAAGAAGGAGCAAACCATGCCTGCCAAACCGCCACCGACATACGTTGGACTGGATATCTCCAAGGACCAACTCGACTATTGCCTAAGCGAGACCGCGGAAGGTCGCTGTGCCTACGACCCTGCTGGTCGCGCGGAACTGATTCAAAAAGTTCGTTCTGTCCCTAGAGCGCGCGTGGTTTGCGAGGCGAGCGGAGGATACGAAAAACTGATCGTCGCGGAACTCCTGCAAGCCGGTATCGAGGTGTGTGTTGTACAACCCGGACGAGTGCGTGCCTTTGCCCACGCGGAGGGATTGCTGGTCAAGACCGACCGCATCGATGCCCGCTTACTTCGTCGTTTCGGGGAAAAGATCGATCCCCGGCTGACTGCGCCGACTGATCCTGCGGCCGCAACGCTACGCGAGTTGCTCGAGCATCGCCGGCAACTCACCACTCAGCTGGCGGAAGTGGCAGGTCGCCTCTCCCTGGCCGGACCTACGCTGGGCCCGCTTCTGACCACCCAGCGAACGTTCTTGATCGAGCAGATTGCCCATGTCGAAAAACTGATCGACCAACACATCGATCACGACCCGAACCTAAAGGGAAAATCCGAGCGACTGCAGCAGGTCAAAGGCATCGGACCTGTGCTCGCCGCCACCGTTCTGGCCTACGTGCCAGAGCTAGGCCAGATCGACTCGGCCCAGCTCTCGGCCTTAATCGGAGTCGCGCCCTTTGCGGACGAATCCGGCCACACCAGTTCGCCACGCCACGTCCGTGGTGGACGCGCAACCGTCCGCCACGTCCTGTACATGGCTGCCGTCTCAGCCTCGCACTCCAATCCCATCCTCACAGCCTTCTACCAACGTCTTCGCGCCAACGGAAAGCCTGCCAAGGTCTGCTTGGTTGCCGTCATGCGCAAGATGGCCTGTCTGATGAACAGGATGCTCCAAGAACCTGATTTTGTCCTTGCCTAAAACCACCGCTGCTCATCGAGGCCACCTCCACCGGAATCGCTGCCACTTCCGAGGTCCGGTCCTCGAGTGCAGGCGCATGCGCAGTCACGGGGCGAATGGGTACGGAGGATTTCGTTCGACGACGGCGCTCTGCGGAGCAGGTCAGTGGCCGGCTTGGTGCTCCTGGATGTACTCCTGCTTCAGGCCGAGTTTTTCCGGGGCGTGGAGCACAAGCATCTTCATGCGGATGTCGCCCGGGACCTGTGCCCGCGTGGCCTTGGAAACCACGATCATGAGGCCAATCGCGAGCGGCACCGTCCAGATCGCCGGCTGTTCGCAAAGAATGCGCAGCAGCGGATGGGCGGCCCAGAAGGCGGCCAGGTCCACCATCTTCAGGTCGCTTAAATTGATGACCGTCGTGCAACCGAGGGCCGCCAGACCGCCTCCGAGCATGCCGCAGGCCGCGCCCGCCATGGTCATGCCTCGCCACCACACACTCATGAAGAGCAGGGGAAAATAGCTGGCGGCGGCAATGGCAAAGGCCTGACCGACCATGAAGTTGATCTGGAGTGCCTCAACCTGGGCGCCCAGCAGTACGGACACCCCGCCGATGCCGATGGCGGCGAACTTGAACATGCGCATGCGCTGCTCGGGGGTGGCGTGGGGTTTGAGCATCCGGCCGTAGACGTCGTGGGCAACGGCACCCGTCATCGAAACGAGCAGGCCGCTGAAGGTGCTCATGAAGGCGGCGAAGGCCCCGGCGCAGGTGATGCCGCTCAGGATGCTGCCCCAGACCCCGCCGCGTTCATTGAGCAGACGGGGTAGTTCGAGGACGATCTTGTCGGTGCCCTTGGCACCGGTCGCGTTGTAGAGGTCAGGCAGCAGATTGCGGCCGATCACGCCGAAAACCGGGGGAAAGACGTAGAAAATTCCGATCAGGATCATCACCCACATCGTGGTCCGCTTGGCGGCGACGCCGTCCGGATTGGTGTAGAAACGCACCAGGATATGCGGCAACCCGGCGGTGCCGCAGACGAGGGCGATGATGAGCGAGTAGGTGTACAGGAGTGAGTAAGGCTTGGCCTCGCTCTCTGACAACCCGGCCGCCTTGGCTGCCTTGGTGGTGAGCGGACCAAAGGGTGAGACCCAGGCCGTGTCCGCGGGCGCCTTGCTCGTCAGCGGCTTGCGTTCAACCGCGCTCTCGACGGCGGCGACTCCCGCTCCCGGGGTCACTCCCTGCATCGCCACCGGCGAAACCGGGCGGCCATCGTTGGCCCCCACATGGGCGCCGTAGGAGCCGTACACGCTCATCAGAACGAAGACCGGCACGCTGATCGCAAACATCTTGGCCCAATATTGGAAGGCCTGGACCAGGGTGATACCCTTCATGCCACCCAGGGCGACGTTCAGGGTGATGACGGCGCCGACCAGGACCACTCCCCCCCAGTAGGGCATGCCCGGGAAAATGTAGGCCAGGGTGGTGCCTGCACCCTTCATCTGGGGCATGGTATAGAAGAAACCAATGAAGAGGACGAAGCAGACCGCGATCTTGCGGAAGAGCGGGGAATCGAACCGGCCCTCGGCGAAGTCCGGGATCGTGTAGGCCCCGAACCGGCGCAGCGGGCCGGCGATGAACAGGAGCAGAAACAGGTAACCGCAGGCGTAACAGACCGGGTACCACAGGGCGTCGTAGCCCGAGGACATGACCATGCCGGCCACCCCCATGAACGAAGCGGCCGAAAGGTATTCACCGGAGATGGCGGAGGCATTCCAGCCGACCGATACCGAGCGACCGGCGACAAAGAAGTCACTCGCGGTCTTGGACGACTTGGCGGAGCGGAAGCCCATCCAAATGGTCACTGCGACCGTAAAAAACGAGAACGCGAAAATCCAGGGGTCGACGTTCAAAACCGCGAGCACGCCGGGAGCCAGGGGAAACAACGAAGGAAGGGACATGGCTCAGCGGTGGGTGGGGTTCTTGACTTGGGCCACTTCTTCCTCCTCGAGGGCGATCGAGCGACGGATAAAGATCCACGAAATGACCCAAACGGCGGGAAAGAACAGGATGCCGAGCAGCAGCCAGCTCAAGGTGAAGCCGGCGACCCGGGTTGCCATCAGGCCCGGGAGAAAGTAGTTCGCCAGGGGCAGCCCGAGCAGCACGAACAAAAAGGCGGCGGCGCAGGCGATGGAAAGTTGCAGTTGGCGGCGCATCAGGAGGCGAAGAAAAGACTCGCTGTGCACCAGATCCTCGGACGGCGGGGGCGTGGCGGGGGGCATGCAGGGCGCAGATTGGAGGTCAACGGGTCAACTGCAAGGCCGGGAACAGAGCGGCGGGATTTTTCGTGCATGCATCGGGTCTCGACCCCCGTGGGGGTCCCCTCCATTCGTAGGCCTGACTCCGCATGAACCTGTCCTCGTGGCATCGCGCCCGCCGTTTGCTGTGTGAACTTCACGACCACTTGCGGGAGTCGGTGGTGCGCGCCCGGCGGCGACAGTTGGCCCGGTTTGCAGAGGTGTCGGGCGTGACCTCCGCCGACACCATCTACCACGTGGATCGCATCTCGGAAACCGCGGTGAAAGCCTGGTTTGCCCGGCATTGGCCGCGCGCGTGGCCGGTGCACCTCGTGATGGAGGGACTGGAGGACGGAGGGGCTCTAACGACGTTTCCGCCCGGACTCTCATTGTCCGAGGTCGCCCTGACCTGCATCCTTGATCCGATCGATGGCACCCGCGGGCTCATGCACGACAAACGCAGCGCCTGGATCCTGACTGGATTGGCGGCGCGGCCCAAAGGGCGGGAGCCGCATCTGGGCGACATCCGTGTGGGAGTCATGACCGAGCTACCCACGAGCAAGCAGGAGCAGTCGGACCAGTTCAGTGCCGTGCGGGGACAGGGCGTGATGGGACGGCGCTGGCTCGGGGAGGGACGTCGCCCGAGGCCCTTGCTCATCCGCCCATCCCGCGCCCGCGATTTCGAGCATGGGTTTGTGTCGTTTGCCCGGTTTTTTCCGGAGGCAAAGACGTGGCTGGCCGACTTGGAGGAGAATCTCTGGAAGGACCTGGGTCTCTGGGGCAAGGACGGCGGAGCCCGGGTTTTCGAGGACCAGTACATCTCCACGGGGGGACAGCTTTATGAACTCATGGTCGGGCACGACCGCATGGTGGCCGATCTGCGTCCCCAGGCCTTTACTGCGCTGAACCTGCCCGCGTCCGGGCTCAGCTGTCACCCCTACGACATCTGCACCGCCTTCCTGCTCGAAGAGGTGGGGGGGATCGTCGAAACCCCGGAGGGAAAGCCCCTCCGGTCGCCCCTCGACACCACCACGCCCGTGGCCTGGGTCGGTTATGCCAACGCTCATCTCGCGCGCCAGGTGCGCCCCGTGCTGCGGGCCCTGCTGGCCCGGCGCGGGAGGTAGGCCGGGGTACTCCCGCGGCCCAGCCTGCGCGCGAAATGAGTGTGGCTCGCTGGAGGCGGGCCTAGAACGTGTAGTCGACCCCAACGTTGAGCTTCCGGCCCGAGTAGCTGACGTCCTCCGGGAAGTTCGGGCTTCCGGTGTAGGAAACCTGGGGCCGGTTGGTCAGGTTGGTGCCGGTGAGAAAGACACTGAGACCCTTGCGGATCTGGTAGCTGATCTCGGCGTCCACCTGTTCGCGCGCCGAAAACCACTCGTCCGTCAGCACGTCTGCATCCAATCCTTCAATATAACCGGCGCGGTAGCGGTAGTCGACCCGGGCGCGCAGGCCCGCCCACGCATAGTCGAGGGAGCTCGTGAACAGGTAGTCGGAGAATCCCTCCAGCGGCAGGTCGTCGTTCTCGCGGCCTGGCACCTCGGCCTTGCTCTTGGTGAAGGTCGCGCTGACCGAAGGGCTCAATCCCTTCAGAAAGCCCGGCAGAAACGTCAGCCGCTGGCGGGCGATCAGCTCGATGCCGTAGTTCTTTGCCCCCGGGCCGTTGAGCGGCTGGGTGTAGGTGTTCGTGCCGCCTTCCGCGGGCACGGGACGATCCTGGGCGTCGAGGGTGTTGAAACGAATGATGTTCGTATAGGTGAAGTTCGTGATCGTCTTGTGGAACACGCTGGCCGAGTAGAGTCCTCCGTTCTGGGTGTAGTACTCCAGCTGCAGGTCAAAGTTGTCCGACTCGAGGGGAAGGAGGTTCGGATTGCCTTCGGAGATGGTGATGACCCCGTTGGCGGCGACGCTTTGGCTGCGACCCCGGGCGATGTCGTTCAAACTGGGCCGTCCGTAACTCCGGTTATAGCTTTCCCGGAGAATCAGATTCTTCGCCAGTTCATGCCGGAAATGGAGGCCTGGCAGCCATTTCGTGTACTTGCTCTCGCTGGTGACCGGAATCGTGGAAAGCACCGGGCCCGGCAGGGTGGAGATGACTTTCTTGTTCGTTCGGCTCCACTCGTTCTCCTCCATCCGGAGTCCGAGGATGACGGTGTGCGGGCCGAACTTCGCCGTATCCATCACGTACGCCGCAGTGGTGGATTCCTTGGCGACGTAGTCGGACAGGTTGCTCGCATTAAAGGAGGCGGGCTGCAGCAGCGTCCAGGCGTTGGTGCTGAGGGTCGCCAGGGCCTTCTTCGGTTCCGCCAGCTGATAGCGCGGGAACCCCAGCACGTCGCCGGTGGCCGGTGTCACCACCGAGGCGAAGGGAAACGCATTCGCGGCGGCCGAGCCTCCGGCGATCTGGTAGCGGGTGTCTTCCTGGTTGTACTCCGGCTTGCTGACGCGGTGCTTGGCCCCCGCCTTCAGGGTGTGGGTCAGGCGCTGGCCAACCCACACTTTTTCCCAGTCCACCTTGGCGCTGTAGATTTCCTCCTCCTTCGTACGCGGCACGATGATCAGGTTGGTCGGTCCCTGACGGGCATAGGCGACGTCGGTGGGGCTGAGCCCGTTGGTGATCGTGATGCTGGGGCGCAGCCGGTTGCTGGCGTTGTACTCCATCACATAGTAACCCTGCGTAATCGGATCGAGGCGGAAGTTGAACTCGGTGAAGTTCGGACGGACGAAGGTGCTCGTCGAGTAGTAGAAGTCGTAACTCAGCTTGGTGGTGTCCCGCTCGTGTTTTCCGCCGAGCGAGTAGGACCAGAGGTCGTTGTGGGAATCGTCGTCGGTTCCGATGTAGCCGAGCGTGCTTCGGCTGCCGTTGGGCCCAGGGGTGCCGCCGCCCCGGGAGCCGTCGGACGTGAGAAACGCGTAGGTCTTGCGACCGCCGACCGCGTCCTGAAACCGCGTGTCAATGTCCCAGTCCGTTTCATAGGTCTGGGAATTCTGATTGTAGCGGCTGAAGTAGGGCCGGAAGTAGAACGTGTTGAATCGGTCGGAACGGAAGTCGATCGAGCCGTTGACGCCGGTCGTGTGGGTGCGGCGGAAGCTGCGTTCCGAGTGGGACGCCTCGAGGAACTTGGTGTCGTTGGTGAGTCCGAGCTGCGGAAAGCGCGACGCGGTCACGTACTCCCAGTCGATGTCTGCGTTTTCCGAATACCGATCGGTCGTGTAGCGGGTGGCGGTCACGCTCACGCCGAGATTTCTTTCGCCGCCGCCGATGCTGAAGAGATCCGAGTAGGTCAGCCGTCCGTTGTAGCCCCACTTTTCGGAGAGATCGTTGTAGGAGCGGCTGGCGCTGAGCCTGAACTCGCGGCCGTCGCGCTGGAAGGCGGTGCGCGACACAATGTTGATGATGCCGCCGACTGCGTCGCCGTCGCGGTCGGGCGTCGCCGCCTTGATCACCTCGATCGTGGTGATGCCGTCGGCGACGAGCTGCTTGGTGTCGGCCGCGCGGCTCGTGCCGCCGGAGTTCGTGACCCGGTTGCCGTCGATCTGGAGCGAATTGTATTCCCCGGAGACGCCGCGGAGGTTGATGCCGCTGGGCGATCCGTCCTGGTCTTCATCCACGCTCACGCCCGGCAGGCGCTGCAGGGCGTAGCCAGGGTTGCCTGAGATCATGTTGCCGAAGATCTCCTCGGAGACGATGTTGACGATGCCGCTCGCGGTTTTCTGCTGGTTGATGGCGAGCGATTGACCGCGGGCGGATTCCGACACCGTGAAGGCCACCAGCTCCAGGGCCTTGCTTTGCAGGACCGCATTCAAAATCGCCTTCTCGCCGTCTGCGACGACGAGCGTGGTGCTGAACGGATCCAGACCCACGTAGTCCACCACCACCTCGTAGCGTCCGGGAGGAAGTCCCGGCATGGAGAAACGGCCCTCCGCGTCGGTGACCGCCGTGGTGGCGGTGCCGAGCACGGCGACGGTGGCGCCCTGGAGCGATTTGCCGGATCCGCTGTCGGAGACCCGTCCAACGATTCCGCCGGTGGCAGTTTGGGCGGGCAGAGGAGAGGAGAGCAGGGCGCAGGCGCAGAGCAGGCCCGCGACACACGGGCGAAGGCTCAGGAAAGGTAACGAGCGAAGACGGCGATGCATGGTGGTGTGGTGGTGGGTGTCCGCTAGGTCCCGGCCCGCTGGAGGCTGGCCGAGGCGTACGAGCGGACGAGATTCTCACCCCTGGGTGTCGTTCCCGCGGCGAGCAGGTCACACTCTCGTGACCATGCGGCTGCCACCTGCCCACGGCCCTGTCCGCCTTCCGGTGAATCCGATTTGACGGTCAAGGTGCGGTGGATTCGCGGTTGCGGCCGGACCGTGTCTGGCTTGGAGTCCCTATCTTTTCCATGTCCTACACCCTTGGCATCGACTACGGCACCAACTCCGTCCGGGCTCTGGTCGTCCGCTGTGCGGACGGCGCGGAGCTGGGAACCTGTGTAATCGAATATCCCAGTGGTCATCAAGGTGTTCTGCTTGACCCGCGCGACCATCACCTGGCGCGGCAGCACCCCGGTGACTACCTTTACGGGTTGGAGAAGAGCGTGAAAGGCGCGCTGGCGGCGGCGAAAAAGACCAAGGGCTTCAGCGCCGCGCAGGTGGTGGGTGTCGGGGTTGACACCACGGGCTCGAGTCCGATTCCGGTGGATGCCGGCAACGTTCCCCTGGCGCTGCACCCCAAGTGGGCCAAGAACCTCCATGCCCAATGCTGGCTGTGGAAGGATCACACCAGCCACCGCGAAGCCGCGGAGATCACCCGCCTGGCCGCCGAGATCCGGCCGCAGTACATCGCCAAGTGCGGCAACACCTACTCGTCGGAGTGGTTCTGGTCGAAAATCACGCACTGCCTGCGCGTCGCGCCGGCCGTCTTCCGGGCCGCCCACTCCTGGGTGGAGTTGGCCGACTGGATACCGTCCGTGCTCGCCGGGGTGACCGATCCGCTTGCGATCAAGCGCGGGGTCTGCTGCGCCGGCCACAAGGCGCTCTACGCCGAGGACTGGGGCGGCCTGCCGGACAAGGAGTTCCTCAGTCGCATCGACCCGCAGCTGGCCAGCCTGCGCGACCGCTTGTATGAGAAGGCTCATGACGCCACCGAGTCGGCCGGCGCGCTCTGCCCGGTCTGGGCGAAGAAACTCGGGCTGCCTGCCGGAATTCCGATCGCGATCGGGGAGATGGACGTGCACTACGGCGCGATCGGCAGCGGCGTCGCCGAGGGCACCCTGGTCAAGGTCATCGGCACCTCGACCTGCGACTGCGGAGTGGTGTCGGCGGAAAAGTCAGTGCCCGACATCCCCGGCATCTGCGGCATCGTCAAAGGCGCCATCCTTCCCGGTTTCTACGGCATCGAGGCGGGCCAGTCCGCGGTCGGTGACATCTTCAAGTGGTTCGTCGAAGGCGTGCTGGGGGATCCTTCCCTGCATGCGAAGCTCACCGCCGAGGCGTCCGCGCTCAAACCCGGCCAGAGTGGCCTGCTGGCGCTCGACTGGAACAACGGGAACCGCACCATCCTCGTGGACCAGCTGCTGACCGGTCTGCTGGTCGGCCAGACGCTCTACACCACCCAGGCCGAGATCTACCGCGCCTTGATCGAGGGCACCGCCTTCGGCGCCCGCGCCATCATCGAACGCATCCGCGAGTACGGGGTTCCGATCAACCGCGTGGTCTGCGCCGGCGGCATTGCGGAGAAGAACCCGCTGCTCATGCAGATCTACGCCGACGTGACGGGCTGCACCATGCTCGTGACCGGCTCCAGCCAGGCCTGCGCCCTCGGCGCCGCCCTCTCGGCGGCCGTGCTCGCGAAGGTCCATCCGGACTTTCCCACCGCGCAGCGGCGGATGACCTCGCTGAAGAAGGTGGCTTACAAGCCGCGCGCCGCGCAGCGCCGGGTGTATGACCAGCTTTACTCCTTGTATCGAAAGCTCTACGACAGCTTTGGCGGCGTGCAGCGCTCCGCTGACCTGTCCGGATTGATGAAGGAGCTGCTCGCGATCAAGGACGCCCAGCGCTGACCCTTTTCCCTTCTTCACCCCTTCACCGGCCCAGCCGACTCCCTGCCATGCACCTTCTCTCCTCTCCCACGATCTGGTTCGTCTGCGGTTCACAGCACCTTTACGGCCCCGGCCCGCTCAAGCAGGTGGCTGCGAACGCCCGCGAGGTGGCCGCCGGGCTGGCCGCCTCGAAGGCCCTGCCCCTCGAGGTGACCTTCAAGGCGCTGCTGACCACGCCCGACGAGATCGCCCAGCTCTGCATCGACGCCAACTCCGATCCCTCGTGCGCGGGACTGATCCTCTGGATGCACACGTTCTCGCCCTCGAAGATGTGGATCCGCGGGCTGACGACCCTGAAGAAGCCGTTCCTCCACCTGCACACCCAGTTTAACCGGGATCTGCCGTGGTCGACGATCGACATGGATTTCATGAACTTGAACCAGGCCGCCCACGGCGACCGCGAGGCCGGGTTCATTCACACCCGGCTGCGGCTGGGCCGCAAGGTGGTGGTCGGTCACTGGACCGATCCGGAGGTGCACGCCCGCATCGGCGCCTGGATGCGCGCCGCGCGGGCCTGGCACGACACCCAGGGAGCCCGGTTTGTGCGCATCGGTGACAACATGCGGCAGGTGGCGGTCACCGACGGTGACAAGGTCTCGGCCGAGATGCGGTTTGGGTACGCCGTCAACACGCATGGCGTGGGCGATGTCGTCGCCCGGGTGAACGCGGTGTCCGACGCGGACGTCTCCGCCCTCTGCGCCGACTACGAGCGGGCCTACAAGCTCGCGCCGGCCCTGAAGAAGGGCGGGGCGCGTCACGAATCCGTGCGCGACGGCGCCCGGATCGAACTCGGACTGCGCGCCTTTCTCGAGGAAGGTGGATACAAGGGGTTCACGACCACCTTCGAGGATTTGCACGGGCTGAAACAGCTGCCGGGTCTCGCTCCGCAGCGGTTCATGGCCGAGGGTTTCGGGTTTGCGGGCGAGGGCGACTGGAAGACCGCCTGGCTGGTGCGCGCCATGAAGGTCATGGCAGCGGGCCTGCCGGGTGGGACGTCGTTCATGGAGGACTACACCTACCACCTGTCGCCGAAGGGACACCAGGTGCTGGGCGCCCACATGCTGGAGATCTGTCCGTCCATCGCCGCCGGCAAACCCTCGCTCGAGGTGCATCCGCTCGGCATCGGCGGCAAGGAGGATCCGGTGCGTCTGGTTTTCGATGCCGCCACCGGCCCGGCCATCAACGCGTCGCTTGTGGACCTGGGCAACCGGTTCCGCATGATCGTGAACGAAGTCGATACCGTCGTTTCGCCGAAACTTCCGAAACTGCCCGTGGCCCGCGCGGTGTGGGAGTGTCGCCCCGATTTCAAGACCGCCTGCGGCGCCTGGATCCTCTCCGGCGGAGCGCATCACACCGGCTACAGCACAAGCGTCACCACCGAGATGATCGAGGACTTCACCACGATCGCCGGCATTGAGCTGGTCACGATCGACGCCGCCACGCGACTGTCCGACCTGAAGCAGGCCCTGCGCAACAACGAGGTCTACTATCACCTGGCCCAGGGTTTCCGGACCTGACCGGTGGGGGCCGCTCCTCTCTTCCTTCCCTGTGTTCACCGAACTCAAGCGTGAGGCCTACGAGGCCAACCTGGCCCTGCCGCAACAGGGACTGATCAATCTCACCTTTGGCAATGCCAGCGCCCTCGACCGGGCCAAGGGCGCCTTTGCGATCAAGCCGAGCGGCGTGGCCTACGCGGCCCTACGTCCGGAGGATATGGTCGTGGTTGATCTGGAGGGCCGGGTGGTGGAGGGCACGATGCGGCCGTCGTCCGACACGCCGACGCACCGCCGGCTCTACCTGGGCTTCGCCTCGGTGGGCGGAATCGTGCATACGCACTCGTCCCACGCCACGTCGTTCGCCCAGGCCGGGCGGCCGATTCCGATCTTCGGCACGACCCATGCGGACTATTTTTTTGGCGACGTTCCCGTGACCCGGAAGATGACGCCGGCCGAGATCGGCGGCGCCTACGAATGGGAGACGGGCAATGTCATCCTGGAATGTTTCCAGTCTCGCGGTATCGACCCGCTGGATTGTCCCGGCGTGCTGGTCAACCGGCATGCGCCGTTCACCTGGGGGGACACCGTGGCGCGCGCGGTTGAGGTCGCCGTTGCGGTCGAGTGCGTCGCCCAGCTGGCGCTGATGTCGCTCCAGCTCGAACCGGGGCTGTCCCGGATTGAACCGGCGCTGCTCGACAAGCACTTCAAACGCAAACACGGCGCCGGCGCCTACTACGGTCAGCCCGGTGCAGCGTCTCACGGCTGATGGCCGTGCAAGGCTGCACCGGGTTTCGCCGGTGCCCGGGCGGTCAGGTCTTGGTCTCTTCGACGGAAGAAACGCGGCCGTTCTTCATTTCGACGCGGATGCGTTCGTCCACGCGCTGCTGATAAATGTCCGTGCGCACGGGTTCATAGTAGACGACGTAACGTTTCGACGCCTTGTCGTAGACGACGAAGCGGCGGTATCCCGACATCACGCTGCCGGCATATTCCTGCCAGTACACGTTGTAGACCCAGGTCATGGTCTCGCCGTCGGCGGTGGTTTTCGCGGAGCGTTCGTCGGGGTTTCCCAGGGCGATGTACACCAGGTCGGCGGTGTCGCCGATCGAGAGCTCGCCCTTTTTCAGCCGTTGCTGGGTGGATGTATCCAAAGAATTGAAGACAGCGGCCTTTTCCTGCGAACGGCTTTCGAAGGTGCTGCAGCCCGCGAGCAGGAAGGCGGCGGTGGCCGCGAGCAGGGCGGGAAGTTGAAGATGTGGTTTCATGATCCCTACTCAGACAGGCATGTGCGGGGCAGGTTTCGCGCGGCGCCGAATCTTTGGCGGGGCCGTGGTGAAGTGCCCGGCTTGCAGGAGGTTCGGGGGCAGGCCGTCGACTTGCGTCACGATGCTGTTCTGGCGTTGTGCCGCTCTATCGGGCCGGATTCGATGCAGCCATGCTGTTTTCCGGATTGCTGTCCGTCACCTTCCGCCGCTTCGGTGCGGCGGAAATCGTCGCGTGGTCGCGCGAGGCCGGACTGGCCGGAATCGAGTGGGGAGGGGACGTGCATGTGCCGCACGGACAAGTGGCCCTGGCCCGCGAGGTGGCGGCGCGAACGCGTGACGCCGGCTTGCGGGTGTCCGCCTACGGCAGCTACTACCGGGCGGGTTTCAGCGAGGCAGGCGGGCTGGCTTTCGACCGCGTCCTGGAGAGTGCGATCGCCCTGGGTGCGCCGGTGGTGCGCGTGTGGGCGGGAGTGACCGGTTCGGCCGAAGCCACGCCTTCGGTCCGTGACACGGTGGTTGGGGATTTGCGACGTATCGCGGACCTGGCGGCCGGGGCCGGGGTCACCGTGGCCACCGAGTGGCATGGCGGCACCCTGACGGACACGGCGGAGTCGACCCTCCGGTTGCTCGCGGAGGTGGGTGGAGCGAAGCTTCAGTCGTTCTGGCAGCCCCGCCTCGGTGTAACCGCG
>JAXMHM010000065.1:0-29010 GCA_046346755.1 Opitutaceae bacterium
CTGCTCTCCAAGGTCGAGGAACCGGTGAGCCTCGACTACTACTTTTCTCGCTCGGTCGAAGGCCTGCCCATCACCTACAAGAACTACGCCGCCCGGGTCGAGGAGATGCTGCGCCAGTACGTGCGCGCTTCCGGCGGCAAACTCACGCTTAACGTGATCGACCCGCGTCCCGACACTCCCGAGGAGGAGCGCGCCACCGCCGCCGGACTGCAGCCGCAACAGCTGCCCACCGGGGAGACGGTTCAGTTCGGCTTAGTCGCCACCCAGGCGGACCAGCAAAAGGTGATCTCCTCGTTCAACCCACAGCGGGAGTCGTTTCTTGAATACGATCTCTCCCAGCTGGTCTTCAGTGTGCAGACGGTGGCCAAGAAAAAACTCGGTCTCATCACCAGCCTTCCGCTCCAGGCTCCGGCCATGGACATGATGATGATGATGCAGCAGCGTCAGCGTCCGACCGGACAACTGGTCGCGGACGAATGGGCCAAAACCTTCGAACTCGTTCCGATCGAAGCCTCCGCCACCGACCTCCCGGCGGACCTCGACGCCCTCGCGGTCATTCACCCGCAGAATCTGACGACGAAACTCCAGTTCGCCATCGACCAGTTCCTGCTCGGCGGCAAACCCGTGTTCCTCGCGGTCGACCCGGCATCGCAGTACTTCAAACGCCAGGGCGGCCAGGCCGCCATGTTCGGCGGTCCCCAGCCCAACGTCTCGAGCGATCTGCCCGCCTTGCTCAAGGGTTACGGCATCACCTACAACGCGCAGTCGGTCGTCGGTGACGTCGTCAACGCCACCCAAGTTCAGACTGCCGCGGGTGTCGTCCGCTATCCGGTCTGGCTCTCCATCGGAAAGGATTCGCTCAATCGCCAGGCCATGCCCGTGGCGCAGCTCAATTCCACCCTGTTCATCGAGAGCGGCAGCTTGGCAATCGACGCCCAGGGCCGCACTGTGACCCCCCTGGTCGAGACATCCGCCTCCGGCGGCGAAGTGCCGGCGATGTCCCTCCAGTTCGCACAGCCCGACGAGGTTGCCCGCCAGATCGTCGCCTCTGGGAAAAAGACTCTGGCCGCCGTGATCACAGGAAAATTCACCAGCGCATTCCCGGGTGGAGCGCCGAAGGAGGAGCCGCCGGCTCCGCCCGCACCCGGTGAGGCGCCGAAGCCACCCACCCCCACGCCCGCCCCCTCGACGAAGCCTGCGCTCAAGGAATCAAGCGGCTCGTCGACCTTGTTCGTCATCGCCGATACCGACTGGCTCTTCGACGACTACAGCGTGCGTCGCTACAACTTCCTCGGCGTCCAGGCGGCCGAACCCCTCAACGACAATCTTGCCTTCGCCAGCAACAGCCTGGAGTTCCTCAGCGGCTCGCAGGACCTCATCTCCATCCGCGGCAAGGGCAGCTCGCTGCGGCCCTTCACGGTGGTACGCCAACTCGAGGTCGACGCCCAGCGGCGCTACCAGGAGCAGCTGACCGCCCTGGAGGCACGCATCAGCGACGTGCAAAAGAAGCTGACCGAACTGCAGGGCAAGCGGACCGAGGGCAACCGTCTCGTGGCCACTCCCGAAATGCAGAAGGCCATCGAGGATTTTCAGTCGCAACAGGCAGTGATGCGCGGCGAGCGTCGCCAGATTCGGAAGGCGCTGCGTGAAGACATTGAGCACCTCGAGAACAGCCTGCTCGTCCTCAACGTACTCGCACCTGTCGTCATGGTCGGCCTGTTCGGCTTCATTTTTCACCGCAGCCGCCGCCGCTGATCGCCCGGCCCACTCGTACCGCCCTCCCTCTTTCTGTCACCGGCATGAAACTGAAAACGCTCCTGGTCGTCGTCACCCTTCTCGCCCTCGCGTCACTCGCCGCCTACTACGTCGGTCGCCCGGCCAAACCCACCGGCACGGACCCGCGTCTGAACCAGCCACTGGTCGCCAGCAACCTGCTCGAACAGGCCTCCGCCCTCAAGATCACCGAGAACGGCAAGACGGTTTCGCTGGCCAAGGGCGCGGGCGGCACCTGGTCGGTGGCCGAATACTACGGATTCCCTGCAGACTTCGAGAAAGTGGCTCGGCTCGCAGGCGACCTGACCACCGCCAAGGTGGAACGGCTCGTCACTCAGAATCCAGAACGCATCAAGGGTTTCAACTTCGGCAATGCCCGGCTCGTGTTCAGCGACGCGACCGGAAAGGAACTGGTCAGCCTCGATCTGGGTAAGAACGCCGAAGGCGGCGGACGGCTCGTGCGCTTCGGCGCGGAAGAAAAGGCCTACCTCAGCCGGCTGAACGCCTACCTCGACACCGAGCCCAAGAACTGGGCTGACGCCACCCTCGTCAGCCTGAAGCCCGAAGACATCTCCCGGGTCGAACTCACCTTCGGCGATGGATCCGCGCCGGTCGTGGCAACCCGGGCGAAGAAGGAGGACGCCTTCGCCGCCGCCGACGCACCCGCGGGTGAACGACTTCGGACTTCCCGGGTCGACTCGGTCATCTCCTCGCTGGCCTCGCTCCGCTTTTCGGATACGTCTGATTCGGCGGACGCCAACGCGGTCGCCGCCAAGGCCGGCGCGCGGACCGTCACGCTCGGCACCTTCGACGGCAAGAAAGTCACACTGCAGATCGGCCGGAAACCGGAGCAGAAAATCGTAAAGGCCCCGGAGGCCAAAAAGGACGGCACCACCGGGCCCTCCGCCCTCGGCTCCGTGGCCGATCTGGCCAAGGCCACCGCCCCCGCCGGAGCGGAAAAGGACAGCAAGAGCGCCGACGGCACCGGGCCCGCCAAAGTCCTCGAACCCGTCACTGAAACCGTCCCGGCCGGCCCGGTCTACGTCTTCATTGCCCACTCCGACGCCACCGCCCCGATCAACGGACTGATGGCCAAACGCGCTTTCCAGGTCTACGAAAGCACCTTCACCGGCCTGCCCCAGGCTCGCGCCGAATTGTTCGAGCCCGTCCCCCCCGCCCCACCCGCTCCGACTCCGGCCCCGGCGCCCGCGCCCGCGCCCGCCCCTGCCGGGAAGTAAAGAAAGGTCTGACCCTCGGACCCCCACCCGGGCCGACTCCTCCGCTGGAGGTGGCCTCGACGGTCCCGCCTCCGTTGTCCGATACTTCACGCGACGCCCATCCCCGCGGGGCAGGCGAACCCACCTCCAACCAACGCCGACCTTGGATCGAGCTTAAGGTGACGCGCCGGCGCGACTGCGGGAACGCCGTCCACCCGAGCCATTCCTGCCTAGCCGCGATTGAACCAAGGTGCGTCCAAAGTTAACGCTGATGGGTCGGTGCACCACCTCCAATCGCTGAGCGTGGCACGAGACCGAAACGGACACCCCTACAGCGTCGGCACGGACCACCCACGGGCAGGGACTGCTCGTCACTCCCATAAATCGCTCGTATCCGCGTTTATCCGTGTCCATCCGTGGTTTAATATGCTGGGAAGTTTCACCACGGCCACTGCCAAAGTCCTGCGATTCGAGTAATGCATTTTAAGATGTACATCATATCATCGCATCTGCATATGTTGATATGAAATGACCATCGATCGCCCCATCTCGACGCTGTTCGCGGAAAACCGACCGTTGCGTTCCTTGGAGTTTTTTCCGCCGAAGGACGATGCTGGCGTCGCGGTGCTGCGGCAGACCGCGGTCGCGCTCAAGCGCATCAGTCCGGACTTCGTCTCCGTCACCTACGGCGCCGGCGGGAGCACGCGGGAACGCACGGCGCAGGTCAGCAGCATCCTGAAGGATGAGCTGGGATTCACAGTCATGCCTCATTTGACCTGCGTGGGACATGATCGCACCGAGCTGGAGAACCTGGCGGATCGCATCCACGGCGACGGATTCCGCAATATCATGGCACTCCGCGGCGATCCGCCCAAGGGCGCGGTGTCCTTTCAGCCGGCCGCCGGCGGGCTTCGCTATGCCAGCGAAATGGTGGCGCTGCTCAAGGCGCGCCATCCCGACTTCTGCCTGGGTGTCGGCGGCTATCCGGAAAAGCACCCGGAAGCGACGTCGCTCGACGCCGATCTCGACGCGCTCAAGGCCAAGGTCGACGCGGGTGCCGGGTTTATCACCACCCAGCTGTTCTTCGACAACGAGGTCTACTTCCGTTTCGTCGACCAGTGTCACGCCCGGGGTATCCAGATTCCAGTGATCCCCGGCATCATGCCCGTGCTCTCGCTCAAACAAATCCAGCGCTTCACGACGCTGTGCGGCACCGCCCTCCCCGCGAAGCTGCTGCGCCGGCTCGAGGCGACCGACGACCAGCCCGATGTGGTGGAGATGATCGGTCTCGACTGGGCGCTCGATCAGATTCGCGACCTCATCGCCCGAGGTGCCCCCGGCTACCACCTGTACATTCTCAACCGCGCCCGGGCCGCGCTGGCCCTGGCGGCCGGCCTGGCCGCCTGAGGTGTCACAGCCCGGCAGATTCCAGTCGCCTCGGGACGGTGCGCCCGCCTTGCTGGGCCCATGGTTACCCGCCTGCCCCTCACCGCACGCGCGCTCGCGAGCGCCTTCATTCTGATTCTGAGCCTCGCTGGATTTCAGTCCGCCGCATCGGCTGCGCCTCTTCGCGTCCTCATCATCGACGGACAAAACAACCACGCCTGGACCGTTACGACGCCGTTGCTCAAGCGGATCCTGACCGAAACGGGACGGTTCACCGTCGACGTCTCCACCTCCCCGCCGCGCAAGCCCGTTCCTCCCAAGCTGCCCAAGGACGCCACGGCGGAGCAGCAGGCCGCCCACGCCCAGGCACTGGTTCGATTCCAGGCCGAGGAGGCTGACCACGCGGCCAAGGCTGCCGCACTCTGGGCCGCGTGGCGGCCCCGCTTCGCCAGCTACGACGTGGTGCTGTCCAACTACAACGGCGAGGACTGGCCCGAGGAGGTGCGAAACGCCCTGGTCGACTACGTGCGCAACGGCGGCGGCTTCGTCTCCTACCACGCCGCCAACAACGCGTTTCCCAACTGGGCCGAGTACAACGCCATGATCGGACTCGGCGGATGGGGTGGTCGCAACGAAAAGTCCGGCCCTTACCTGCGACTGCGGGCCAACGGCTGGATACGGGACATGACGGCCGGGCCCGGAGGTGGGCATGGTCCGCAGCATGAATTCGTCGTCGAAACCCGTGCGGCCGACCATCCGATCGTCAAGGGACTCCCGCTGCGCTGGAAAAACGCCAAGGACGAGTTGTACCACGGGCTTCGCGGTCCCGCCGAGAACGTCCTGGTGCTGGCCTCCGCCTTTTCCGACCGGACCAATGAACACGAACCCATGCTGATGGTCATTCCCTATGGAAAAGGCCGCGTGTTCCACACCACGCTCGGTCACGCCATCGATGCCGTCAATGGGCTGGGCTTCCAGGTCACGCTCCAGCGCGGCACCGAATGGGCTGCCACCGGCGCGGTGACCCTTCCGTTGCCCGCCGCCGGTTCCCTGACAGAAGACAAGCCCGCGCTCCACCCGGTCTCGCCGTAGGGTCCGCCACCCTCGCCGGCCCGGCTTCCTTTTTTCGAAACCGGGTCAACCGCGCTGCTTGAGCCGGTCCAGCAGGACCGCTCCCAGCAGGATGCACCCGCGGGCAACGTACTGATAGAACGGCGGAATGTTCATCAGGTTCATGGCATTCTGGACCAGTCCCATGATGAGCACCCCGGCGATGACCGCGCCGATCCGGGCCACGCCGCCACTGAGCGAAACGCCGCCCAGCACACAGGCGGAAATGACTTCGAGCTCAAGTCCCTGCGACGTGTTCGGTTGACCGCTCGTCATCCGGGCGGCGAGCACCAGCCCTGCAAACGCAGCCACCAGCCCTTGGAGCGTAAAGAGGGTGATCTTGACCCGAATCACCGGCACCCCCGCCAGGTGCGCCGCCTCCTTGTTGCCACCGATGGCGAGCGTATCGCGGCCAAAGACGGTCTGATTGAGCAATCCGCCGAAAATCACAAAACAGGCCGCCGTCAGCCACACCGGCACGGGAACGCCGAGCCAGGCCGTGTTGCCCAACGCGAAAAAGGCATCCGTGCGCACACCCACGGCGCGGCCGTCCGAGACAATGAAGCCAAGCCCGCGCACCACCTGCATGGAAGCGAGGGTGGTGATCAATGCATTGACGCCGAGGCGCGCCACGACAACCCCGTTGAAGAATCCAATCAACGCACCGCTCACGAGCGCGGCCGCCACCCCCACCGTAACGCTCCCGGTGGCGTTCATCACAGTCGCACCCAGGACCCCGGCAAAGGCGACAATGGAACCCACCGACAAGTCAAAGTCACCCGCCGCCAGGCAGAACATCATCGTGCAGGCCACCATGCCGATCGTCGCCACGGCGAGCGCGAGTCCGCGAAGGTTGGTCACCGTGAGAAAGTTGTCCACAAAGAGGGAGCAGACGAGAAACAGGCCCGCGAGCACGAGCAACATGCCCGCCGAATCCCAGATCCGGACCAGCCGCGAGGACAATGAAAAGCGACGAGAAACCATGGAGAATTCAGGCCGCGGCACCCGCGGGCAGTGCCGCACGCATCACCGCTTCTGGAGTGGCTTCCGGGCGGGACAACTCAGCCGAGACAAGTCCCTCGCGCATGACATACACCCGGTCGGCAATCCCCAGGACCTCGGGGAGTTCGCTCGACACCATCACCACGGAGGCTCCCGCCGCGGCCAGATCATGGATCAGTCCGTAAATCTCGCTCTTCGCGCCAATGTCGATGCCTCGGGTGGGTTCGTCGAGCACCATCACCCGGACCGGCTCCGAAAGCCAGCGGGCCAGTATCGCCTTCTGCTGATTTCCGCCCGAAAGCAGCCCGATCAGCGTATCCGCCGAGGCGGTCCGCACACCGAGCCGCTCGATCTGGGTGTCCGCATTCCTTTTCTCCCAGCCTGGGTCAATGAAGGACGCGGCCCTCAGATGATCCCGCCGGGCGCTCAGGTTGATGTTCTCAGCCACAGATCGCACTCCAATGATGCCCTCTTTCTTTCGATCCTCCGGGCAGAATACGAGGCCGGCACGGATGGCAGCTCGAGGTGAATCGACACCCAGGGTCGCTCCGTGGATGCGTACCTCCCCCGATACCGGGGCAACGACTCCGCAGAGCAAACGCATCAGCTCCGTGCGGCCCGCACCCACCAGTCCGAAGAAGCCGACAATTTCACCTCGCGCGACCGCAAATGTGACGGGAGCCCTCAGACCGGGGCCGAAGAGTCCACGGACCTCCAGTCCGTCTGGAGCATGGCGCCGCGGTCGGTAGTGATAAATGTTGGTCAACTCGCGTCCTACCATGCTTTTCACTAGAGCATCCCGGGTCACCCCAGCCAGCACCTCATGGGTCACGACGTGCTTCCCATCACGCAACACCGTCGCTGCATCACAGAGATCGTACACCTCTTCCATGCGATGGGTGACGTAAAGTATGGCCGTTCCTTGATCGCGAAGTTCTCGGATGATCTCAAAGAGACGCCCGGTTTCCCGCGCTGACAGACTGCTGGTGGGCTCATCGAAGGCCATGGTCCGGGCTCCCCGTCCCAAGGCCTTCGCAATCTCCACCATCTGACGCTGGGCCAGCGACAGACGGCCCACGCGGATATCCGGTGAAAAATCCTGCCCGACCCGCCGGAGTAGAAGTTCTGCCTCTTTCCGTAGGGTCCCGCGATCCAGAAATCCCAAGCGCCGCGGAAACCGTCCCAGAAAGAGGTTCTCGGCCACCGTCATTTCCGGAACCAGGTGCAACTCCTGATAGATGACCGCTACACCGGCGCGCAGGGCCTCCGCCGTGGACGTGAACCGCTTGGAAACACCGCCGAGGCGCAGGGAGCCAACCGTCGGGCGGTAGGCCCCGCTCAGAATTTTGAGGAGCGTAGATTTTCCCGCCCCATTTTCGCCCATCAGGGCATGGATGCTGCCGCCGCGCACCCCAAACGACACCTGATCGAGCGCGCGAACGCCCGGGAACTCCATCGTGAGTGCCTCAAAGCCAAGGGCGGGATCTGCGCGAGTCATGCTCCGCCGGACTAGAGAATGCCCTCGCCCTTCAGCACTTGTTCAAAGTTCTCCCGGGTGATGGGCCGGCCATCGACCCGGGTATCGGGTGGAGGCGTCTGGTTCTCCTTTACCCAGAGAAAGAGCAGTTCGGCCGTGCGAAATCCCTCCGTGGGGGCCGACGCATAGATGGAGGCGTAAAATCCAGTGGGGGCGGGCTTGCGGAGTTCGTCGATGCAATCGGTGCCATTGATACCCACGCCGATCACATCCTGCGCCTTGAACCCATTGCCCTCCGTGGCGCGGACGGCACCGAGCGTTGCGGTGTCGTTCATGCCGGCGACCAGCCAGCGTTTCACTCCGGTCTTCTGCGCCAGCAGCGCATTGGCGGCGTCGAAGCTGCCCGGGATATCGGTGGTCTTTTGCGGAGCCTTGAAAATGCGCTCCGCCGGGAAGTCCGACGCCTTGAGGGCGGCAATGATCCCGTCCGTTCGCTCGCGCGCGGTGTCGAGTTCCTCAAACGTCACAATACACGCCGCGGTATCCGCCGCTGCCCAACCACGGTGTTTCATTTCCGCCGCCAGGGTCGCGCCCGACAACTGGCCGATCTTGCTCGCCGACATGCCCAGGTAGGGCACCTCCTCCAGAAACTTTCCATCCGCGCCGACAAACCGATCATCGACCGTGATCACCTTGAGACCGGCCGCCCGGGCCTTGGCCACAATCGCCGGACCGAGGCGAACATCCGGGGTGCAGATCACAAACCCCGCCGCCCCATTGGCAGCCAGGCTGTCGATCGCCGCCAGCGTCTTCTCCCCGTCAGGCACGCCGATCTTGATCAATTCAAAGCCATACTGCGCCGCCGCCTTGTCGGCCCCCTTCCATTCGTATTGAAACCAGGGCTCCTCTGGCTGCTTGACGAGGAAACCCAACTTGATCCGATCCCGGGCCCCCGGCTGGCCCGTCACCTCGGATCGCTTCGCACAGGCGCCCACGAGCAGCGTATACACGGTGAGGCAGAGAACAATCAGGACGCGGAGGAGCTTCATGGGTCGACGCGGAACGAAAGCGGTGAGGGGTGGGGTGCTCAAGGGGTGCTGAATTGAAGACGGGACAAGGGTGCCGACCGGACGAGCGTGGGAACGGGGCCGACTCCCCCAAATCCGAAGACCCACGACTCATGCCCAATCCAGACTCAGGCGCCAATTCTATTCCTGCGCTAATGTTAGACTGATCGACCCATTGATTTTCCATACATGCTTCTGTGATTTCAAGGTGTCGGTTGCCCACCCCCCGGATTAACCCCCCAATGGTCCACTCACGCACTTTGCCCTGTCCTCTGTCCATGCCTGTCGCTGGAGACAGACTTGGATTTCGCGTCCCCCTCCCCTAACCCTGACTATGAAATACCCAAGAAAATCCCTGACCGCGCTGGCTTTGCTGGCAAGCGCGTGGCCCTTGGTCGCACAATCCGTGCCGCCCGCACCCGTACCCCCCGCTGCAAAGAACGAAAAGGCCATTCCAGTGGTCAACCGCGTGGAGGATGAAGAGGCCGTGGTCCTGTCACCTTTCGAAGTCACCTCGACCCAGGACACCGGTTATCAGGCGACGGATACATTGGCCGGCACACGCATCCGCACCGAGTTGAAGGACGTGGGGTCCGCCATTTCTGTCATCACCAAGGAGTTCATGAAGGACATCGGCGCCACCGATAGTTCGACTCTCCTGCAGTACACCACGAACGCCGAAGTCGCCGGCACACGCGGCACGTTCACCGGCGTGGGCAACGGAACGAGCGTCGACGAAAGTGGCAATCTCCGGGCGCCAGGCGGCGCCCAGCGTGTGCGTGGTCTCGCTTCGGCCGACAATACACGCGACTTTTTTGTCACCGACATACCTTGGGATTCCTTCAATGTGGACCGCATCGACATCCAGCGCGGTCCGAACGCCATTCTCTTCGGCCTGGGCAGTCCGGCCGGCATCGTCAATGCCACCACCCGGAACGCGGAGTTTCGCAACATGGGCAAAGTCGACGCACGCATCGGCTCGTATGACTCCGTGCGCAGCTCGATCGACATCAATCAGGTTCTCATTCCCAAGGTGCTCGCGATCCGTCTCGATGGCCTCTGGAACGACGAAAAATTCAAGCAGGCCTTCTCCTACCAGGAGGACAAGCGCTATTACGGCGCCATTCGTTTTGAACCACGGCTTTTCAAGGATCCGTCATTCCGGACGAGCATTAAGGCACGCTACGAACACGGTGACATCGACGCCAATCGTCCCCGCGTCATCACCCCCAACGACAGTCTCACGCTTTGGTTCCGTCCGATCGACAACACCAGTCTGCTCGGCGGCATGGGCAAATTCTCGGTCAACAATGGCTACGAAGTGGGCGCCGCCTCGGCCAGCGCGAATCCCTGGCTGACCGGAGGTCCCGCCGACCAGCAGCAGCCCCTATGGATGATCGACGGCACCACCAATCAGCTCATCCGCATCTATGGCGGCTACGTAAACACGGGCGCCCGCAACGCCAACGGCACGGTTCGTTCCTACACCGAAAGCCTGGTCGGTCAGCGGTACTCCAGCGTGCTCTTCGGCGTCAACAGCCTGCCTTCTTTTGCTTCGAACGCACGCCTGCCCAACTATCAGTACGGTCAATACCGCAATGCGTCGCTGCTCGACCCCACCGTATTCGATTTTTACAACAACATGCTGGATGGCCCGACGAAGTCCGAGTTTGAGAACTGGGACGCCTACAACATCGACCTGACGCAGACCGGTTGGAATGACCGCGTTGGTGTCCAATTCAGCTACGATCGTCAGAAATACAAGCGGGGCGGCCAGGCGCTCATCACCAACCCGACGCTCAATATCGACGTCCTGCGCAACTTCCAGGATCTCACCGCCAATCCCAACTACGGCCGACCCTACGTCGTCGGTGGCCCGGGCAGCGGCAATTCCTACGAAAGCGATCGCGAGTATGTTCGCGGTTCGATCTTCGGCGAGGTCCGCGCTTCCGACTACTTCGCCAAGGACGGCTTCCTCGCCAAGTTGCTCGGCAAACACCGCCTCAACGGAGTCTACAGTGGAGAAGAGTACTCCACCGAAAACCTCGCCTGGCGCCTGTACGCACACACCCGGGCTTGGGACCAGTTCTGGACCCGCACCGATGGCAGCACCAACGGCGGACGGCCACCCGTGGCAGCGATCTATCTCGGCTCCTCCCTGGCCAATGCCTCCTCGGCCGCGGGAGCAAGCATACCGGGCATCTCGGCTCCGGTGGGACTGTCGGATGGAAGTCTCTACTTCTTCGATTCGACTTGGAGGAACTTCAGCGTCCCGTACGGCGATCCCTGGACCATCCCAGCCAATCTGGCGCCGGCCTTCAACCCAACCGATGCGACCACCCAGGCGTCCAATCCCGCCAACTACGTCGGCTGGAACAGCAACTACCAGATGAACCTGCTGCGCTATAACAACGGCGCTGACCGCAGCCTGCTCACAGGTGCCAACAAAACCCTGCGCAAGACCACGTCCTACGCAGGCTCCTGGCAGTCCTACTTCTGGAACGACTCCATCGTCACCACCCTCGGGTGGCGCTATGACACGGTCAAAGGCATGGGCGTGACAGCACAGCCGATCGCCAGCAACCGCGACATTCTCAACCTCCAGCCGGATGTGTACAAGCTACCCGCCACGTTCCCGGCCAATCAGATCTTCAAGGACCACTCCACGAGCGGTGGCATGGTGGTGCACCTGAACAAGCTCTTCGGCGATCGGGATCCGCTGCCCATCAACGTCAGTGTGTCCTACAACAAGTCGAGCAACTTCCAGGTCACGGACACGCGCCGCGACATCTACGGCAACATCATCGGCAACCCCACCGGCTCGACGAAGGACATGGGAGTGCTGCTCTCCACCAAGGACAACAAGTACTCGCTTCGCGCGGTCAAGTACGAGACGAGCCTCACGGGCGCGAGGACCCAGCTGGATGTCTCCGGCCTCACCGGCACGATCAAGAACGGCATGAACTGGCGCAACATCATGCTCTACCGGATGAGCGGCTACGACTACGGTTCCCGCGAAACCGAAAATCTGCGGCACGACTGGCAGCCGGTCTACGTGAACTCGGCCGGCCGCGCAGTCGCACCGGCCACGTCCACGAATCCGCCGGCCGGCTCCACGCTGCAGACCGCAGCCCAGGCGATCGCCATGCGGGACGCCACCATTCGCGCCTGGAACGACATCCAGAAGTGGCTCGAAGGAAAGGGTTACTTCAAGGCCTGGAACTACACCCCGACCACCTCGTCCGTGCTCACCGATCGCGCCACCTATGAGGCCACCCTTGTCGGGACCGATCCGGCCGCCCAATACCGACCGGACCCAGCAACGGTTCGTGACTACCGTCCGGCCCCCGCCCTGCAGGGCTTCGAAGTGACGGCGGACACGGAATCCAAGGGCTACGAGTTTGAATTCACCGCGAATCCCACCACCAACTGGCGTATTTCGTTCAACGCAGCCAAGACCACCGCCATTCGCAACAACATTGGCGGTGCAGACCTCAATGAACTGGTCACGTACATGTCGGATAAGATCGCAGGCGCCGCGGGTGACCTGCGCATGTTCAATGCTCGCTTCGACGATCCGGGCAATGTGATCTGGAACAACGGCACCTGGACGGGCTTCCGCGGCCAGTACACGCTCTTCAAGCTCCAGGAGGGCGCCGCGGCCGCCGAACTGCGCAAGTGGCGCTACAATGTCGTCAGCAACTACTCGTTCCGGAACGGCAGGCTCAAGGGCCTCGGGGTCGGCGCCAGCTACCGCTGGCAGGATAAGGTGGTCATCGGCTACCCGGTGGTGGCCAAGGATGCCAACAACTTCTCCTTCGACCTCTCCAAGCCCTACTATGGACCGTCCGAAGATGGCGCCGACGCCTGGATCAGCTACGAGCGCAAGCTCACCGACAAGATCCACTGGTCAATTCAGCTCAACGGCCGCAATCTCTTCGGCAAGGAGGAGCTGATTCCGATCTCGGTCCAGCCGGACGGCAACACCTGGGCTTCAGTCCGCATCGCACCCAATCGGGAATGGTTCGTGACAAACACCTTCTCGTTCTAGTCTGACACGGGCACCGGCTCGCAGGGAGCCGTGCCCACCTTCTTGGGGTCATTCGTGAGGCGGCCTGGCTCAAGCAGCAGGCCGCCTTTTGCGTTTTGGACCCACCTGCCCCGACTCTCGCCCTCATGGGCAGCCGAAAGATCGACGTCCGTCTCTTCATCACCGATACTCACTCGTTTGCCGACTCCGTCGCGGCGTTTGCCGACGCCACGCGGATGAAGCCAACGAGCGTCAAAGTTCAGATAACCCTCGATTGACCCGTGAAACCTCGTTTGCACCCCTTGGTCCCTCTCTTTCTGCTTGGGCTCTCACTGGCCGGCTCCCTGGTCGGACAGACACCTTTGCCTCCCGGCGAACCTCTGATCGCCGGTGATTCCCTCGCCGCCTTCACCGCGAAAGTCGATCCCGCCGCCCGCGATCAAGCCCAGCTGTCGATAGTCGATGCCAAGGGCCCGGGCTTCAGCCGCGCCTGGCGCATCGCCACGCTCAAGGACACCAGTCCGATGGCAGCCATCGAACTGCGGGCGCTCAATGTCCGTCCGGTCACCACAGGCGACGTCGCCCTCCTGCGCTTCTTCGCCCGCGCCACCGAGAGCGCCGACGAATCCGGGGGCCGCGTCCAACTCGTCATCCGTCGCAATGGGGTGGACTGGAACAGCAGCTTCGAGGGCGACTTTCCGCTCACCCGGGAATGGCAGGAGATCCTCGTCCCCTTCGTCTGGTCACAGGATTTCGCCACCGAGGGCGCGGCACTCATGCTGCGCTTCGGATTCAAACGCCAGACCGTCGAAATTGGCGGAATCGACGCGGTGTATTACGGATCCAAACACGCCTTCGCCTCCCTTCCGCGCACCCGTTTCAGCTACGCGGGTCGTGAACCCGACGCCGCCTGGCGCAAGGAGGCGCTAGCCCGGATTGAGCAGATTCGGAAGCGCGATTTCACGGTCTCGGTCAAAGACGCCTCCGGAAAGCCGGTGCCGAATGCCAAGATCACGGTGACCCAAAAGCGCTCTGCGTTCCAGTGGGGTGTCGCTTTGCAGATGGAGCGACTGGTGGTCGATACACCCGACAACCTGCGCTACCGCCAGGTGACCGAGGAGCTCTTCAATGCCGCCAGCACCGAGAACGACCTGAAGTGGCCCGTGTGGGCCGGCGAGTGGCAGGGCAACTTCGCCCACTCCCAGACGCTGGCCGGCCTGCGCTGGCTGCGCGAACGCGGCTTTCACACCCGCGGCCATGTCCTCGTCTGGCCCGGTCACAAGAACCTGCCCAAGCCGATCCAGGACCGGATCGGCACCCCTCGCCAGGGAGAAATCCCGGAACTGGTCCACGCCCACATCCGCGAGATCGCCCGGGCCACGAGCGGTTTGCTCGACGAATGGGATGTGCTCAACGAGCCGTTCACCAACTCCGATCTCATGAAGCTCTTTGGGGACGAGGTCATGCCGCCCTGGTTCAAGATCGCGCGCGAGGAACTTCCCGGCGTGGCGCTCTACTTCAACGATTTCTCGAATCACGACGCCACCACCGACGCGGACCACGTCGCCCACTTTGAACGCACCACGCGTTACCTGATCGACCACGGCGCACCCATCGATGGACTGGGTCTGCAGGTGCACTTCAACGGCCGGCCGAATTCGCCGCAGGCGATTCTCGATGTGCTCGACCGCTACCAGCGTCAGTTTCACCTGCCGGTGCGGATGACGGAGTTTGACGTGTGGACTCGGGACGACGAGCTGCAGGCGGACTTCACCCGCGATTTCCTGATTCTCTGCTACAGTCACCCCAGCGTCATCGGCGTCCAGCACTGGGGCTTCTGGGAGCCCAGTCACTGGCGTCCGCCGGCGGCGATGTACCGCGCCGACTGGTCGGAAAAGCCCAACGCCAAGGTCTACAAGGACCTCGTGCTGCGCCAATGGCGGACCCGCGCGGCCGGCGTCACCAACCAGACGGGTCGTTTGCTGCAGCGCGGCTATCACGGCGACTACACGCTGGTGGTGGAAGCAGGCGGACAGCGCTCCGAGTCCACCTTCACCCTCGCGCCGTCGACGAATCCCGCCGAGATCACGATCACCCTGCGATGAAATCCCTGTTCTGCCTCCTCGCGTTCACCACCGGCCTGGTCGCCGCCGAGCTGCCCCACCTGCGCAGGCAGGGGACGGCCACGCAGCTGATGGTGGACGGCCAGCCGTTTCTGATTCGCGGAGGCGAGTTGGGAAATTCCAGCGGTGAACCGGACTACCTCCGGCCTTTCTGGGGAAAACTGAAGAGCGGCAATCTCAATACCGTGCTGGTGCCGATATACTGGGACGTGATCGAGCCGGTCGAAGGTCGCTTCGACTTTGCCACGGTTGACGGCCTGTTGCGCGACGCCCGCAGCTTCGACCAGAAGCTGGTGCTGCTCTGGTTCGGCACCTGGAAAAACAGCATGTCGTGCTACGCGCCCGCCTGGGTGAAGCGCGACCCGTCGCGTTTTCCGCGGGCGCAGGACTCAGGCGGGCGCGGACTTGAGATCCTCTCGCCGTTTTCCGCGGCCAGCCGCGATGCCGACAGCAAGGCCTTCGCCGCATTGATGCGACACGTGAAGGCAAACGACCCCCAGCACACCGTCATCATGGTCCAGGTGGAAAACGAGATTGGCATGATCCCCGAACCCCGCGATCGCAGCGCCGAGGCCAATCGGCAGTTCGCCTCCGCCGTGCCCCCGGCGCTGATGGACTACCTGACGCGCAACCGAACCAGCCTCGCCCCGGAGTTGCTGGCAACCTGGCACTCTGCCGGCGGCAAGACATCCGGGACCTGGTCGGACGTATTCGGCAACACTCCGGCAGGGGAAGAGGTCTTCATGGCCTGGCACTTTGCCGCGTTCACTCAGGCGGTCACCGCCGCAGGAAAGGCGGAACTCGCCCTTCCGATGTTCGCCAATGCGGCCCTGATTCGGCCCAGCTACCAGCCGGGACAGTATCCCAGCGCCGGCCCACTGCCCCACCTGATCGACGTCTGGCGCGCCGCCGCACCGGCCTTGGATTTTCTGGCGCCCGACATCTACTTTCCGAATTTCATGCACTGGGCCCGCCTCTACACGCGCAGCGGAAACCCCCTCTTCGTGCCCGAAGCGCTCCGCAGTCCGGAGGCTGCGGTCAACGCCCTCTACGCCTTCGGCGCGCACGACGCGATCGGCTTCTGTCCCTTCGCCATCGAGTCGAACACCGAACCCGCCGCCGGCTATCTCGCGGCCAGCTACGATCTCGTGCGGCAACTCACGCCGCTGCTGGTCGAAAAACAGGGGCGCGGCCTCACCGCGGGACTGCTGCAGGAAAGCACCGACAATCGTCAGCCGCAGCAGCTGCGACTGGGCACGTGGATCTTCCATGTCTCGTTCGAGCGCGCCGCGCCGCCCTCCCTCGCCGACGGTCTCGCCGTGGTGGTCGGCACGGAAAACTCCGCCCTGGCCGGCGGTGGCCGGGCCGGCGCCGCTCCGGCGGGCGGCCTCATGATCACTCTCGCGGACGACGAGTTTCTCTTCGCCGGTATCGGTGTGACCATCACCTTCGCCTCGACCGAACCCGGACAGCAGGCCGGCATCCTCAGCGTGTCGGAAGGCCGGTTCGTCGATGGAAAATGGACGCACGAGCGCTGGTTGAACGGCGACCAGACCCACCAGGGCCGCCATGTGCGGCTCGAACCCGGACGGTTCTGTCTCCAACGCGTCACCCTCTACCGCTATCGATAGTCACCGCGTCTCGAAAAAATCGCCAGACTGACAATCTCAGATGGAGGGCGTGGCTTCGTCGACGCCGGTTGCGCATCGCCCGATCCAAATTGCTCGGGCGCGGACGTTCGGGGACCGTCCACCGGAGCCGCAGGCTTGGCCGACGGCGCTCGCTCCAGTCTAACTATAGCCTTGAAGGCGACGGCGGGGCAGCGTGAAGTCGCCTCGACCTCCATGAGCGAGAAGCGCGTAACTTTGTCCGACATCGCCGTGAAGGCGGAGGTGCACGTCACCACGGTGTCGCTCGCCCTGCGCAACCACCCGCGCCTCCCGGAATCGACCCGGCGCCGCATTCAGGCGCTCGCGAAGAAGATGGGGTACACCCCGGACCCGCTGCTCCGCGCCCTCGTGGCCTACCGCGGTGGAGTCATTCAGCGTCGCAACACCCCGACCCTGGCCTACGTCACCAACTGGACCACCCGCTGGGGCTGGAAAAAGGTCACCGCTCACCCGGATTTTTATGCCGGCGCCCTCGCGAAGGCCAACGACCTCGGCTACAAGCTGGATCACTTTTGGATGCGGGATGAAGGCATGAGCCAGAAGCGCCTCAGCCAGATCCTTTATTCGCGCGGCATCAACGGCCTGATCATCGCCTCGCATGGTCGGGAGATGGGCGACGCCCTTTCGTTCGAGTGGGAGAACTTCAGTTCGGTCAAGATCGACTATTTTCCACATCAACCTGCCCTGCACAACGTGACCAACAACCAGTGCGACATCGCACGGTTGGCGATGCAAAAGGTCATCACCGCCGGCTACCGGCGGATTGGTTTTGTCATGCACCGGGGATGGGACCACGCCGTCGATCACCTCTGGACCGCCGGCTACTTGTGCGAACAACAGGTGCTCGCCGCCAGCGAACGCATCCCCGCCCACCTCTTTCCCGAGCCCGAACCGATCGAGCGTTGGCTCAACGAGAGCAAATCCAAAGTGGTGCCCGAGCCCGCTGCGTTTGAGGAGTGGTTCACCACCTACCGCCCCGAAGTCATCATCAGCAAAGCCTCGTTCGTCATGCCGCTGCTGAAAAAAATGGGCCTGCGCGTGCCCCGTGACGTCGCCTTTGTCGATGTGTTCCTCGCAGACACCCGCGGCGCCGTCGCCGGGGTCTGGCAGAACCACACCACCGTAGGCGCACTCGCCGTCGAAATCCTCGCCGGCCAATTGCAACACAACAAGTTCGGCGTGCCCGAAATCCCCACCACCACCTACGTCGAAGGCACCTGGCACGACGGCGCCACTTGCCCGCCGCGCGGCTGAGCGGTGGCGACGCCGCCCGAAATCTGGTGCCCCCGGCCGGACTCGAACCGGCACGCCTTTACAGGCAAAGGATTTTAAGTCCTCAGCGTCTACCATTCCGCCACGGGGGCCCCGTTTTCGGACGCACCATCGTTGCCCACGGGCGGGAATCGTCAATCGCAGGGTTGCGGGGCCTTCCACGGCCCTCCCATGGCTCGCCCCAAGGGCCGCGTCCGTTGGAGGTGGCGTCGCCGACCCCGCAGGGATTGGCAGCGCGTGAAGACATCGGACCACGGAGGCGGGCCCAGGACGGTCCCGTCGCGGCCTCGGCGAGGCCGCCTACAACGGAAACGCGGGCACTGCCAGGGTCCGCTCCTCAAAACGACGCGCATGCGCCCTTCCAAAAATCGGTTTGGTTTTAATCGACGGGTGGGCAAACTCTCGCGGTCCCACGGCGTCGTCCGTCTCCCTCATGAAGCTCCCCCTCCGCCTGCCACTGGTTCTAGTGTCATTTGCGCTGGTCGCCTACAGTGCGCCGCCCCAACTGCCCGCGGTCGGAGCGGCGATGCAGCTGGCCATCGATCAGCACGTCATCGCCGGTGCCGTCACCGTCGTGGTCTCCAAGGACCAGGTGCTGCACCTTCAGGCCACCGGGTTGGCAGATGTCGCGTCCGCCACTCCCCTGCAACCCGACACGGTCTTCTGGATCGCCTCGATGACCAAACCGGTCACGGGCGTCGCCCTGCTCATGCTGCAGGACGAGGGCAAACTCAAGGTCTCCGACCCGGTCGCCAAGTACCTGCCGGAGTTCGCCGCCCTCAAGACTCCCTCCGGCGCACCCGCCAACCTGACGCTGGCGCAGCTGATGACGCACACCTCGGGACTCGGAGAAGCGCCTCCCAACTCGCCCAAGGTCAGCACCCTCGCCGATTTGATCCCGCAGTTCCTCACTGCTCCCATGACAAGCGAGCCCGGCACGACGTGGCGCTACTGCCAGTCCGGCATCAACACCGTCAGTCGCGTCATCGAAGTTGTCAGCGGCCAGTCCTTCGACGCGTTTCTGCAACAGCGGTTGTTCGATCCGCTCGGCATGACCCACACCACCTTCTATCCGTCGCTCCATCCCGAGCACCGCGTAGTCACTGCCTACACGCGCAACAAAACCACCGAAAAGCTCGAAGCCGCCGCGCCTCGTGCCGACTACGGCCCTCGGGACCGGCCGCCGCTCGGCAATGGCGGGCTCTACTCGACGGGACCCGACTACGCGCGCTTCTGCCAGATGCTGCTCGGCCGGGGTACGTGGCAGGGCAAACGCTTTCTCTCACCCGCCGCCTTCACCGCCCTGTCGACGGTTCAAACGGGCGACCTACCGACCGGTTTCTTCCAAACGGATGGCTACGGTCAACGCGGCAAAAACTACGGCTGGGGCATCGGCACCTGCGTGCTGCGGGCTCCGCACGACGGAGTCGCCTCCATGCTCTCGCCCGGCACCTTCGGTCACGGCGGCGCCTGGGGCACCCAGGCGTGGGTCGACCCGGTGCGGGGCGTCGCCTACATCCTCATGGTGCAGCGCACAAACTTCCCGAACAGCGACGCCAGCGATGTCCGGCAGCGCTTCCAGCAAGCCGCCTCCGACGCCCTGCCGCGGCACTGATCGCTGAACCCTTCTAGGTCACTTCAGTCGAGCGTTGAATCGAGATCCCACAGAACGGAGATCTTGACCACGAATGGACACGAACTGACACGAAATGACGGATACTCCGAATCGGCTGCCCGTTCGGACTCAGCCTTCTGAGGCTTGCCGTTTCACATTCGTGTGCATTCGTGTCCATTCGTGGTCACCCACCGCCTTGCTCGGTCAAGGCGTGAGGATCACCTTCATGAACCGGCCGCCGTCCTTGGCGCTGAGGCGTTCAAACCACGCCTTGCCTTCCTCCAACGGGGCGACCGCACTGATCATCGGCTCCACGCGCACCACGCCCCGCGCAATCAAGTCAAGACAGAGTGGATACTCTCCGGCCGAACCACAGGTGCCATAGAGCGTCAGTTCCCGCGTCACCACCGCCTGCATGGGAAACTCCGTCTTGGGCGAGAGGTTGCCGACGAGGACCGCCGATCCCCCGCGACGCAGGCAGGCCAGCGCCAGGGTCAGCGTCGGCGAAATCCCCACCACCTCAAACGCCAGGTCCGCCCCGCGTCCGCCGGTCAGGCGATTCACCTCCGCCACCACGTCGGTCGTTCCAGAATTGAGCGTGGTCGTAGCCCCCAGCACCCGCGCCGCCTCGAGGCGCTTGTCCTCGAGGTCGACGGCAATCACCCGCTCCACCCCGGCCCAGCGCAAGACCTGCACCACGAAGAGCCCGATCATGCCGCTGCCCACCACCACGGCCGTGATCGGACCGCCCAGCTCCGACACGCCCGCGCCCGGCTGACCGGCCCGCGGGATCACCCGCCGGACGGCATGGACCGCAATGGACACCGGCTCCACCATCGCCGCCTGCTCAAAGGTCAGGAGATCGGGCAGGCGGTACAGCACCCGCTCGGGCACCGCCACGTACTCGGCGAAGGCCCCATGCTGCTTGTACTCGGCCGGCGACACCCCCACGACCCGTCGGCGGTCACAGAGGTTGCCCTGGCCCGCGCGGCAGTAGTCACAGGATCCGCAATACAGCGTCGAGTCAAAGGTCACGCGATCGCCCGCCCGCCACTTCGCCACCCGCGGCCCCACCCGGGTGATCTCACCGGAGGCCTCGTGACCCATGATCAGCGGGGGATTTCGCCGGCCACTCGATCCATCCCAGCCATGGATGTCACTGCCACAAATTCCACAGGCGCGCACCCGCACCAACACGTCATCCTCGCCGAGCAGCGGCTCGGGAAACTCAGTGAATTCCAGTCGGGACGGGGCAGTCAGCAAAAGGGCCTTCATCGTGGGAGGACGACCCTATGGCACGACGGGCACCCGGTTGGCAACAGGACTTCGCAGCCCACCTCCCCATCCGCCCGCCATCGCATCCAGGAACTCCCCCAAGGATCGGAACCGGGAACGTTCCGGTGGAGGTGGGGTCGCCGACCCCGCGCGGATCGGCGTCGCGCAAACAAACCGGACCCCGGAGGCGGGACCGACGTTCGCATCCGCGTCCATCCGTGATCCAAATCGGTTTTCCGGGAAATCCCGTCGCACCTGGAGGTGCACGCTCCTCAGGTCAGGCCCTTGCGGGACTCCAGCTCTTCCCAGCGCGCGAACGCCGCGGCGTGCTGCGCGTCCAGCGCATCGAGTCGCTCCTTGACCGCGGACACTGCCGCAAGCGACTCCTTCTGGTAGAATGCCGGATCGCCCATCTTGCGTGTCAGCTTCTCCTGTTCGGTTTCGATGGCCTCGATCTGAGCCGGGAGCTCCGCGAGTTCCTTCTGCTCCTTGCTCGAGAGTTTCTTCGGTTTTGATGACGAGGGGTTCGCCGCCTTTTCCACCGGAATCACTTTGGCCGCCGCCGCCTTGGCCGCCTTTTCCTTGTCCTTCAACCAGTCGCTGTACCCGCCTACATACTCGCCAATCCGGCCGTCGCCTTCGAACACGAACGTGCTCGCCACCACGTTGTCGAGGAAGTCGCGGTCGTGGCTCACCACCAGCAAGGTCCCTTGGTATTCCACCAGCAGGTCTTCCAACAGATCGAGCGTCTCGGCATCGAGGTCATTGGTCGGTTCGTCCATCACCAGCACATTGGCGGGCTTGGTGAACAGGCGCGCGAGAAGGAGCCGGTTGCGTTCTCCCCCGGACAGCACGCGGGCGGGAGTACGCGCGCGATCCGGCGCGAAGAGGAAGTCCTGGAGGTAACTGATGACGTGACGACTGCGTCCGTCGACCGTGACCGTGGTATTCCCGTCGGCCACGTTGTCCGCCACCGTCTTGTTGTCGTCGATCTGCGCGCGGAACTGATCGAAGTACACCACCTCGAGGTTGGTGCCATGCTTCAACTCCCCCGACGTGGGGGCGAGTTGGCCCAACAGCAATTTCACCAGCGTGGTCTTGCCCGCACCATTGGGTCCGATCAGCCCGATCTTGTCCCCGCGGGTGATCACCGTGCTGAAGTTGCGCACCAACGTGCGTCCATCCGGAAACGAAAAGGAAACATCCTCCGCTTCCACCACCTTCACGCCCGAGCGCTCCGCCTCCGCCAGCTTCAGCGTGGCATTGCCCACGCGGTCACGCCGGGCCGCCCGCTCCTCCCGCATTTTCATGAGGGCGTGGATGCGGCCCTGCGCCCGCGACCGCTGCGCCTTCACGCCCTTGCGGATCCACACCTCTTCCTGCGCGAGTTTCTTGTCGAACAGGGCCTGCTGGCGCTCCTCCGCTTCCAGCACCTCCTGCTTGCGCACGAGGTAGGTATCGTAGTCGCACGCCCAGCTCGCGAGCCGTCCGCGATCGAGGTCGACAATGCGCGTGGCCAATCGGCGCAGGAAGGCCCGGTCGTGGGTGACAAAAAACAGCGACAACCGCTCGGTCAGGAGAAACTCCTCCAGCCAGAGGATGGAGTCGATGTCGAGGTGGTTGGTCGGCTCGTCAAGCAGGAGCAGATCCGGTTGGCCGGCCAGGGCTCGGGCCAGCAGCGCCCGGCGCTTCAAGCCTCCCGACAGCGAACTGAAATCCGCCGCATGCGGCAGCTGAAGACGATCCAACAGGGAATCCACCCGCACATCGCGTTCCCAATCCTCCTCATGATCATGCGGGGGACGCAACCCGGACGCCACCAGCGCGCGGACATCACCAGCCAGGTCCAGGGGCACTTCCTGCGTCAACCGCGTGAACACCGCTCCCGGTTCGCGAAACACCTGACCTGAGTCGGGTTTGATCTCACCGGCGATGACCTTCATCAGGGTCGACTTTCCCGCCCCGTTGCGACCGAGCAGGCACACGCGTTCGCCCGGGTCGACCTGGAAGTTGGCCTTCTCCAGGACGAACGGACCACCAAAGCTGAGGGAAACATCGAGCAGGCTGAACAGTGACATGATCCTCACCACCCAACCGATCCGTCTCCCCGGCGGCGAGGGATTTCTCTGATCGCTTCCCCGGCCGCCGTTTTTCCTCAACCCGCCACGGGGATCCCCACCGAGGCAAGGCAGGCCCCCACCTCGGTAGCCGCCTCCCTATCTACCTTGCGCTGCACGAGATAGACGAGAACTCCATTCGGATCGCGGAGGACAAACTGGCGGTCACCCCAGGGGGTGTCGCGCAGCGCCCCGACCGGCACGACCCCCGCTTCGCCGAGGCGCTGGTGCTCAGCCAAGGCATCATCGACTTCCAGCATCAGCCAGAATCCACGGCCGCGCGTCGCACAGACCAACTCCTCGGGCGCCCCGTCCGTTTCCTCCCGCAGCACCGCCAACTGGGTGCCGATCGGGTGCTGCAGGTGGACATAGGTGTTCGACTCCGCCAAGGTCCGGAAACCCAGCAACGTGGTGTAGAAGTCCCAGGTCTCAAAAAACCGTGCGCTCACGATTCCCGGAACCCAGGCCCGCATCTCGGACCGCGCCGTCATCCGGGATTCTGTGGCCTCGGGCCACACCGCGCCCGTCAGGTCATCCGTGCTTGTGCGCATGGCGGTGGTGCAAGGCGATCGAGTTGCCGTCGGGATCGGCCACCACGGCCAGCCAGCACACGGAAGAGTCCATCGGCTCCACGTAAAACGTCACATTCGCCGTCCGCATGGCCGCAACCGCGGCCGTGAAGTCCTCCACTTCGAGAGCCACGGACGGCCCGTCGGGTGAGGGCTTCCACTTCTGCGCCATGTTCGTGATCGCCAGCGTGGCCGGCCCCACATCGTACTCGATCCAACTCTTGCCCTCGTGTTCAAAGGTGGAGGTGGGAACCAAGCGGAGCAGACCTTCGTAAAAGGCGCGCGCTCGGGGCATGTCGGTGACCGGATAACCGGTGAAGGCGATTTCTTTGACGCGAATCATGCCCGCAGTCTACCTCAGGCCCCTGACAACGTCCTGTCAGGAGTGCGCACATAGCGCTGCAAAACCTGATTGGCCTCCTTTTCCACCAGGGTTCGCAGCTCCTCCGGTTCCAAGGCTTCGGCCTCTTCACCAAAGGACAGCATCCACCGGGCGAACCACGGTAGCGAAAAGGTCAGCAGGCGGGCCTCCACCCCGCCTCGCGCGGGTTTGCTCTCGATAAACCCGGAATAGCTCTCCCGGCGCGCCCGTTCCACCGCCCCCGCAGCAAACCACACCCGCACCGCCACCATGGCATCCACCGCCATCCACTCGTCGAGGTAACGCGTGATCGAGAACTCGGGCCGCTGGGGAAACCGCTCCTCCAGCAGCGTGAGGGAAATGACGCGCTGGAGCTTGAACTGCCGCATGCCGCCCCGCAGGCGGCACCAGCCGACCAGGTACCAGGCTCCGCCATAAAACACGACCCCGAGCGGCTCGACATCACGCCGCGTCGGCTCGTCTTCGCCTCGAGCCCGATAGCAGAGCCGTAGCACCCGCCGTGACACCACGGCCTGCTGGATGGGGAGCAATACCTGCTGGTCGAGTCCCTCCCGCAACGCCCCTCCGCCCGCCACCACCATCGCCCGGGACAGACGGTCGACATCGTCCTGCTGTTCCCGGGGCAGGACCGCCCGCAGTTTCAAAACAGCGGACTCCATCGGCCGGGAGAGCGACGCGTCCGTGAACCGCTTGACCATCTCCGCCCCGACAAACAACGCCATGGCTTCATCCCCGGTGAACATGACGGGCGGCAGGTGGTAGCCTTTGACCAGCGAATAACCCACTCCGGCCTCGCCCGTCACCGGCACACCCGCCTCGCTCAGTGCCGCCACATCGCGGTACACGGTACGCACACTCACTTCGAAATGCTCCGCCAATTCCTCGGCCCGCACCAGGCGTCGGCCTTGAAAGTACATCACCATGGCAACGAGCCGGTCGGTGCGATTCATGAGCGGCCGACAGCCTGAGCCGGACCCGCCCCGGCGCCAAGCCGATCTTCCGGGGTCGCATCCCGTTGAGCCAAAATCAGTCAGACGACGGATCACGAATTGACACGAATCCACACGAATGAAAACAGGCTCCGTGAGTTGCGAGAGATTGGTTCACTTCACGGGAGATTGAATTCAGGTGCTCGACTGCTCCTTTCGTCATCGGGATTCGTGTCCGTTCGTGTCTATTCGCGGTTCAATTGATCGCTTCGTACAAACATCGCCTGTCCGTTGCCCGCCGGTCGGAAGGCGGGCCGTCGTTTCAGGCCAACTGACACTCTCTCCGCCCGCGCTCCGAACGACGTTTCCGCATTGAACGCCCTCCCGGTTCGTCGTCGACTCCGGCCCGGAATCACCCCGCCACGCATGGCCAAAGTTTATTTTTACTACTCCGCGATGAACGCGGGCAAGTCCACCGTGCTCCTCCAATCGGCCTACAACTACCGGGAGCGCGGTATGCGCCCGCTCTTGTTCACGCCGGAGATCGACACGCGCGGCGGGGCCGGTCGGATCAGCTCCCGCATCGGGCTCACCGCCGAAGCGATCGCCTTCACGCGGAAGGATGACCTGCTCGCGCGCATCCGCACTGACCACGGGGTTCAGCGCATCGCCTGCGTGCTCGTCGACGAAGCCCAGTTTCTCACGCGGGCCCAGGTCCAGCAGCTGACCGACGTCGCCGACCAACTCGACATCCCAGTCCTTTGCTACGGGCTGCGCACCGATTTCCAGGGGAACCTGTTTGAGGGCAGCGCCGCCCTGCTCGCCTGGGCCGACGACCTCAACGAAATCAAGACCATCTGCCACTGCGGGCGCAAAGCCACCATGGTGCTGCGCACCGACCAGCACGGCCACGCGCTGCGCGAGGGCGCCCAGATCGAGATCGGCGGCAACGAACGCTATGTATCGGTGTGTCGGCGACACTTCAAGGAAGGCGTGTCCGGGGAGGCCGGGGCCTAACTCAGGCCGGGCCAGGGGAAACAGCCCTCCCAAGTGTCGGCACAGCCGTTGGAGGTGGTCCCGTCCCGCGCCTGCGCAGGCGCGTCAACTTAAGGAGCTGCAGATGTACCTGGTTGATTGAGATTGGGTTCGAGTGGAGGGCATCGCTCCGACGACGCCGGGGGACGGTTCGCGAATGACTGCGACCGACCGTTTTGGTATCCGCGACGCGCAACCGGCGCCGTTCCCGCGACTGCGGGAGCGCGTCAACTTAAGGACTGAACGCTGGTAATGCCCGCGTTCCGGTGGAGGTGGCCTTGGTGAGGCCGCGACGGGACCGACCGGTCCCGCCTCCATTGCTCGATTTCTTCATGCGACGCCCATCCCCGCGGGGTCGGCGACCCCACCTCCAACGGACGGCGACTTCGGATTGCGCTGAAGTTAACGCTCGTGCGCGCCTGCGGAAGCCGTTCCCGGCCTGATCCACCCTCCCCAGCGCCCCTCTTGAGACATATTCGCTTTAGTCGCATTCCGCGGTGGCCTTCCCTCCCCGGGGCGCCATTGACACTCCGCACCACCCGGCGAAGGCTCAGACGACCCCGCGCGTTCCCGTTTACCCATGAAAAAGATTCAACTCGCACTGCAGCTCTGGTCGGTCCGTGAGATGACCAAACTCGACTTCGCCGACACGGTGGCGCAAGTCGCCAAAATCGGCTACGCCGGGGTGGAGCTGGCCGGTTATGGAAACCTCGACGCTGCCGGAGCCGCCGCCGCCATCGCGTCTGCCGGCCTGAAGGTCGCCGGCATGCACGTCGGCATCGCCGCACTGCGGGCCGACCTCAGCAAGGTCGCCGCCGAAGCCCTGCTGCTGGGCTCGCGCCACGTCACCTGCCCGTATTTTCAGCGCGAGCTGTTTCGGTCTGGTCCCGCCTGCTCCGCCATCGGGGAGGAAATGAACGCGATCGGCGAACGGCTCCGCGGCTACGGGCTGCGGTTCAGCTATCACAATCACGATTTCGAGCTGGCGACCGTCGACGGTCGCCGGGGCTTCGACTGGCTGCTCGACGCCGCCGAGCCGCGCAACCTGGGCTGCGAGGCCGACGTCTACTGGGTGCACAAAGGGGGCAAGGATCCGGCCGCGTTTATCCGCGAGCAGGGACGCCGGATTGAATTGCTCCACTTGAAGGACGAAGCCGAAATCGGCGGCGGGCCGGTGGACTTTGCCTCCGTCTTTTCCGCCGTGCAGAGCATCGGCTCGGTCGAGTGGTACGTGGTCGAAGTCGAAAAGTACAACCACACGCCCATCGAGTCAGTCCGCCGCTCCTTCGAACAACTGAAGGCCTGGGGTTGCGCCTGAGCCGCAAACGACATTCCGCCCCCCGACCGCACTATACGGTTTCACCCGCGCTTCCTCTCGAATCCTTTTCTCATTTTCCTCCTTCCATGCCCAAAGATCTCTTCAACATCGCCGTCATCGGAGCCGGTGCCATCGGCCACGATCACATTGCTTCCTTCAAACAGCACCCCTCCGCCCGGGTCGTCGCCCTCGCCGAGGTCTCCCCGCAGCGGGGCCGCGAAGCCGCCGACCAGCACGGTATCCCCACGTTGGTGACAGATTATCGGGAACTGCTGAAACGCCCCGACATCGACGTCATCTCCATCGCCCTGCCGAACTACCTGCACGCCACCGTCGCGCTCGCCGCCCTCAAGGCCGGCAAGAACGTCATGCTCGACAAGCCGATGGCCACCTCCGCGGCCGATGCCTCCAAACTGGTGACCGAGGCCCGGAAGCAGGGCGTGCTCTTCATGGTGGGGCAGAACATGCGCTTCACCAGCGAGTGCCAGACCGCCAAGCAACTGATCGCCCAGGACGTGCTGGGTGACATCTATCACGCCAAGACCGCCTGGACCCGCCGCAGCGGCATTCCCCGCATCGGCTCCTGGTTCACCCAGAAGAAATTTGCCGGGGGCGGCGTGACCTACGACATCGGCGTTCACGCCTTGGATCGCTGTCTCTACCTCATGGGCGAGTTCGACGCGGTCGCTGTCAGCGGCAAGACCTATTCCCAATTCGGCCCGCGCGGCCAGGGTGACGGCAACTGGGGTCGCGGTGAGATCGATCCCAAGAAACCGTTCGATGTCGATGACCTCTCCATCGCGCTGATCAAACTGAAGAGCGGCCGCACCGTGCTCCTCGAAGCCTCCTGGGCCGCCCACCAGCCGCAGTCCGACTTCAATGGCACCCAGCTCTTCGGCACCGAAGGCGGCCTGCTGTTCCCACCCCTGCAGCTCTTCCGCAAGACTGAGCACGGTTACTCCAGCGAGTTGGTCACTCCCTTGCCGCCGCTCGTCAACACGAACCGGATGGTTCACTTCGTCGACGTGCTCCTGGGCAAGGCGGAGGCCTTCGTCAAACCGGCTGAGTCACTCGCCGTGCAGAAAATCCTGGATGCCATCTACCTGTCGTCCAAGACCGGCAAGGAAGTCCGCATCCGTTGATTCACCGTCGCCTCCGGAGCCGCCTCGCCGGCTCCGGTTCAGGCGCAACCGCGCGGACACCGACGTCACCATGCGAACGCTGCTCGACTCGGACTCTCACCGCGCCCGCCTGGTCGTGGCGCTCGCCTGCGCGGCCTGCGCCAGCGCCCTGGCCGGATGCGTCGCCCCGACCCCTGCCGGGACGGAAACCGCGGTCGGCCCTTCCTCCGCCACCCGCGCGGTGCCCGCCGAATCCGGCAATCCAGCTGCCGTCGGCGACGCTTCCGCGCCCGCGGTCGCCGCCGCCAAGGTCGGCACCTCCGGCCACCGTCACTACGTTCGCGAGGTGCGCTCCGAGACCACCCCGGACGGCCGCTCGATCCGCGTGGTCTACGAGACCGAGGTCGACGCCCAGGGCCGCCCGCTCGGCCCGGCTCGTCCGGTTCGATACTAGGGCCCTGCTGCGCAAGGCTTCAAAAGAACGATCCGACGCTGGGTGTAAGTGCGTTCCGTTGGAGGTGG
>JAXMHM010000066.1:0-28574 GCA_046346755.1 Opitutaceae bacterium
CGGCGGAGGACGCCGTGGCGCCCGCTCCGACGACCAGAAGACCAAACAATGCCAGTTGGGAAAGGAAGGACATGAGGAACGAGTGCGGATCGCAGGAAAAGGGGACGCGTCACACTACCGATAGGGGTGGGTTCGGAGGAAGCCTGATGGTGCTTACTCTGGAAACGAACGATCGCGATCCGGGAAGGCTGCGATGGGACGACAGAGCCCGCCTCCGTTGACCGCCGTGTTCACGCGACGCCCCTCCGGCGGGGGGGGCGGCGACTCCACCTCCATCCGACGCAGACCTGGGATTGCGCTTCCGTTGGCGCTCCTGCGCGGCTGGGTGGCGGCCCCGGATTTGGGGTGTTTGCGCCCTTGGGTTCCTGGGCTGGCGCGATCAGATGACTCTCCGTACTTTGCCATGCCGACATTCACCTACACCGCGTTGCATCCCGGGACCCGACGTGAAGTGCGGGCGCGCGTGGAGGCGCCGAACCGCGACGCCGCGCTGGCGGCGTTGCGGGCGCAACGTCTGAGTCTCACTGCCCTGGAGGAAGCGCCCCCGCCCTCGCGGTGGGAACGCGCGAGGGTTGCGCTGGCGGAGGCGCGACCGCGTCGGGTGCCGGCCCTGCAACGTGCGTGGTTTACGCGCCAACTGGCCACGCTGGTGGCGGCGGGTTTGCCCTTGCTGCAGAGCCTGGAGGCGCTGGCCCGGCAGGAAACCTCACCGGAGTTCCGGCGCGTCCTGCAGGAGTTGGCTGAAACGGTTCGCTCCGGGCGGAGCCTTTCAGATGGGCTTGAGCGGCACCCGCGCGTTTTCGACCGTCTCTACCTTCACCTGGTCAGAGCCGGGGAAGCGGGCGGACTGCTCGAAGCGGTGCTGGAGCGTCTGGCCGGATTTCTCGACAAGAGCGAGCGACTGAAGGGGCGGGTGCGGGCCGCGCTGGCCTATCCGCTGGTGGTGGCGGGAGTGTCGGGGCTGATTGTGGCGGCCCTGGCTCTCTTCGTTGTGCCGAAATTCGAGCACCTTTTTCTGACTCAATTGCAGGGACGCCCGCTCCCGGCCTTGACGCAGGCTGTGCTGGGATTGTCTCGGCTCCTCGAGACCCGTGCAGGCGCCTTGTTGGGGGGGGCGGGGCTCGGGGTGGTGGCGATGCTGATCCTGCATCGCCATCCACGCGTGCGGGCCTGGAAGAACGAGCTGGCCTGGCGCCTCCCCGGGATCGGGCGCATTGTGGTGCGGGCCCATGTCGCCCGGCTTGGGCGGACCCTAGGGACCCTGCTGGCTGCCGGAGTACCGATCTTGCGGGCCCTGGTATTGACGCGGGCGGCCACCGGGAGTCTCCGCGTGCAGCGGCTGCTCACCGAGGCCGAGCAACGGGTCGAGGCCGGGCAGACCCTCGCATCGGTCCTGGCGCGAGCGCCGCTGTTTCCCCCCGTCGTCGCTGCGATGGTGGAGGTGGGGGAGACCACCGGGAAACTGCCCGAAATGCTCGTACGGCTCGCGGATATTTACGACGAGGAGGTGGATCAAGCGGTCACGGCGCTGACCTCCCTGCTGGAGCCCGCACTGATTGTGGGCATGGCGATCGTGGTCGGGACCATCGTGGTGGCCCTCTTCCTGCCCATGGTCGAATTGATCAAAGGCCTGAGTGGCGGGTGATCCGCCCCGGTGGGCCACCGCTAGACCGGCGCGTCCGGCGGCGGAGGTCCGACGGGGCGCGTCAGCAGGGGCGAACTCAGGCCGGGCAAGCGTTCGGAGAACTCCTCGTCCGCACCCGCCTGCCTCAGGGCTCGTTGCACCATGCCCATTTTGGCATCGAGGTTGTCGATCATGGAGACAAAAACCGCTTCCGGGGTCGCTGCGTAGACGGCGGCACCCCATTCGGGTTCTCCCTGATGGCTGAGGATGATGTGTTCCAGCCGCTCAATCCGGTCAGAATCGAGCCGCGACTTCAGGGCGGCCTTTCGAACCAGTTGGTAACCGAGCACCACATGCCCCTGGAGCAGTCCGCGACGACTACGTTTGGTCGCCAGGGTGCCCTCGTACTCAATCGTCTTGCCTACATCGTGCAGCAGCACGCCGGCGATGGCGAGGTCGCGGTCCACTTCGGGGTAGTGCGGCAGCAGCGAGAGGCAGGCGCGCAACATGTGAACCGTGTGTTCCAGCAGGCCATGCCGGTAGGCGTGATGCATGCTGACGGCCGCCGGACACCAACGAAACGTCTCACCCACTTCGTCAAAGACCGCGCGGGTCGAAGCCTTCAGTTCCGGGTGTTGGAGGCTGTCGATACCGGCCTGGAGCTCGCCCCACAGCACGTCGGCCTTTTCGGGCGCCAGTTCGACCAAATTGTCCAGCACCCCTGGGGCCCCCAATTCCTCCTCCGACAGCAGCACCGCCCGGTGCAGTCGAGGGGAAAGCCGGTTTTGGAAAAAGTCGGTCTTTCCTTCGATGCGAACGACGGCGCCGTCGCCGGCGGCCTTGAGTGCCTCGAACAGGGGACTGTCGTTGAACAGGGTGCAGCCGAACGACCCGCCGCGGTCACCCAATTCCAAACTGAGGAACGGGTTGCCATTGCTGGCGGTCTTGGCCACCAGCTTTTTGACCACGACCACCGCAGCGAAAGGCCGGCCGGGCTGGGCGTCGAGCGCCTTCAATTCGCGGACGGAGAGGAGCGGAAGGTCTTCAGGCATGAGTTTTCACCAACTGCGTATAGGGTTTGAAGAACGGATGATGGATATCGCGCAGCAGAGAGTAAAAGACCGTTTCGGCCGGCAGCACATGCACGCCGGAACGGACGAGCGCCTGCAGGCAGATGGCTGCGTCCTCCTGGCGCCGTGCACCCACGGCGTCACTTAGGATTGTGACTTGGAGTGACAGTCCCATCGCGTCGAGGGCGGTTTGGTAGACGCACACGGAGGTTTCGAGACCGCAGAGCAGCACGTGCTCGACTTTCAACTCCGTGATCGCGTCCCGAATCGCGTCATCGGCAAAGGCCGAAAACGTCGTTTTGGGATACTGCCGCGTCGGCGACGGGGCGAGGGCCAGAAGTTCGCCGGCGGTCGACCCCAGCTTGTGCGGAACCTGTTCGGTGAAGAGGACCGGCAGACCCAGACCGACCGCACTGGCCACGGCAAATTGACAACGGCGAAGCAGGGGCTCGCCCGCGTCGGGCAGACTTTTCAGGAAGCCGGGCTGCACATCCACACAAAGCAGGAGCAAAGGGAGGTCGGGTGGGGACGGCGGCATGGACGGACGGGTCGAAGGTGGCGATAGGTCGTGTGTTCCATCGTTCTCGCCGGTGCATGCGACCCTGTCGAGGACAGGTTTGCCCCGATCGGGTCCGTCACCCTCGAGCTCGGTTCAAGTGAGGGCGGCAATCTTCCCCAACTCGGGCAAGCGCTTCGGCGCGGTGCCCAGAAGGGGTCGGAGGTGCGCCTGCCAAACGCTTGATGTTTGACCGGCGTGGGCTCAGAGTCGGTTCACCCCCGTAGCCGATGCAAGCAGGTGCCGATGCTCCCTCCACCATCGATGGTTACATTGCGAGCTTTCCGCCTGCGGTGCAGGTGCTCCTGCAGACGGTCCGCGTAACGATCCAAAAGGCGGCGCCGGAGGCGACGGAGGCGATCAAGTACCGGCTCCCCACGTTTGTGCTTCATGGAAACCTGGTGCATTTCGGCGCCTTTTCCCAGCACCTGGGCTTGTATCCAGGTGCCGCGGGGGTTGCGCGCTTTCGGCGCGAACTGGCCGGCTACGTCACATCGAAGGGCGCAATCCAGTTTCCGTTTGATCGTCGTCTGCCGATCGGGCTGATCAGCAAGATTGTCCGCAGCCGCAGGGCCGAGGCGCTGGCGAAAGCCGCGACCGGCCGGAAGGTCCGCGCTTCTCGAGCGCGCAAAGGCTGACGATGCCTGTTCCCACGTTTCGCGCCGAACTTCAACCCCGGTTCCCCCATGACAGCCTTTGAAATCTATCTGAACGGACGCAAGACCTGCACGGCCGGACTCGGTCAAGCCGGGGTGGTCATCTCTTCCCTGATCTGGGCCTCCGGCGGGCCTCAGGATCTCCGGCGCGACGATTTGGAGTTCCGGGTGGGTGGATACGTCAGTCGCACGGCCACACACCTCAGCTGGTGCAACCGGCGTTTGAAGTCCGGCGACGAAATCAAGGTCGTGGTGGTCAAATCCGCCAAGGCGGACCGTCCGCAGACGCGGCGTGTTGAGAGTGAAGCGACGCGCTCCCGGCGTGAACGCGAGTATGTGGAAAAAAAGGCGGCCGAGTTTGGCTGGACGATCACCAAGTAAGTCGCCGTACCCGCGGGTCGGCCGGGTGCGCGGGCCGGAGTCGTGACGGGCAGGTGAGCAGTCGTCGTGACCCAGGTAATACGGCGACGTGGGGCGGAGGTCGTCGGAGCGACGAGGGGCGGTGCCCGTGAAGCAACAGGCTTCTTTTTGCGCACTCGCCGTGCAGCCTCGCTCCGCATGGGAAGGGTTTCCCGGCGCCGGATCCGTTGATCGGGTTCGGTGGACCAATTTCTTCGCTGCCGTTGGCGATTGGAGCAGACGGGCCGGTGAGGGTCTGATGCGAACACTCAGGAGACGGAACACGGGAGGGTGTAAGCAAAACTGCATCCTCAGCGCATCTCGTTTCAGTCGAATAAGGAGTAGCGCGTATACGAAGGGCTGATGGGAAATACCAACGAGCGCGCATCTCTCGACAACGAATGCGCAGTCAGTTGGTCGGGAATAGTCGATAACAATCCCTGACTGAATGTCCCCACGGTCGAATTCGTTCGAAGCTACCTCCAATCCCATCCGCTATGAACTTCAAGCCGCGCATCAGCCGAAACGCTCTCCTCTTCGGGGGAATCGCCGCATGGGGACTGCTCCTCATTTCCTGCGTTGCCGTCAATCGCACCATGTTGGCACCGCCACAAGTGGCGGGCGCGGAGTTTGTCGGATCGAAGGAGTGCGCGCAATGCCACAGCGACCAGACGGATCACTTTGCCACCGCCTCACATGCACGCCTGGCCCTGTCCGACCCAAAACTCGGAGACACCGGTTGCGAGGCCTGTCACGGTCCTGGCAGCCTTCACGTGAAGGCAGGCGGTAGCCGCGGCACGATTGTCAATCCGGAGAAGTCGCCCGAAACCTGTTTCCAGTGCCACCTCGACAAGCGGGCACAGTTCGCCCTGTCGAACAGCCATCAGGTGATGAATGGCAAGATGAGCTGCGGCGATTGCCACGAGGTGCACAAGGGCAACGCGATTGTCGGCACCGGGGTTGACCTTGAAGCTCAGAATGAAACCTGCGTGAAGTGCCACACTCAGCAGAAGGGCCCGTTTGTCTACGAGCACGGAGCGATGCGTGAAGGATGTGTGGCCTGCCACAATCCGCACGGCTCGATCAACCAGAAGATGCTGGTGGCGCGCGACGCCAATCTGTGTCTGCGGTGTCACCTGGAGGCGCCGGCGGTTGGCACTTCGGGACAGATCAATGCCAACGCCATCCGGCACACGGCCGAGAATCACAACACCCGCATGATGCAGGGAACCTGCTGGAGCGCGGGCTGCCACGAACAGCCGCATGGTTCCAATGCCAGCTACCACTTCCGCAACTAACCTCAGAACCCACCCGTCATGAGTAACCATTTGTTCACCACCCTTAGCCGCCTCAGTGCGCTGTCGGGCGTTGTGCTGGTCCTGTCCGGAGTGCCTTCGTTCGGGGCGAACAAGGCGGAGGCAGACGCCTTTCCGCACTTTGAAAACTACATCAAGATCAGCGGACAGGCCGCTTCTGTGAGCGGAAGCACCTCCGCTTTCCAGAACCGCACCCGCCTACCCGGGGACGGCGGCGCGGGTATCGAAGACCTGCACCTGTCCCGGGATCTCTCCAAAGAGACGACGCTCGTCATCGACGGCAAGGCGCTCGTCGGTTCAGAGGACTACCTGGGTAAGATCAATCTGGCCAAGAATGAGGTCGGATCGGTCGACATGGGCTACAAGCGCTTCCGCACGTTCTACGACGGTGTGGGCGGGTTCTTTCCGCTGAACAAGCAGTGGATGCCGTTGAAAGACTCGGAGCTCGCCACGGACCGCAGCAAATTCTGGGTGGAAGGGACGATTGCCCTGCCCAACGCGCCGGTCATGACCATCCGCTACACCAACGAGCTGAGGACGGGAGAAAAGGACTCGACGATTTGGGGTGACTCGGACTTCACGGGGCTGCCCAACAATGTTTCGCCCATTTCTCAGGTTCGCAAAATGGCTCCGAGCTATATTGAGATGAACGAGCGGCATGAACTGCTGGAAGCGTCCGTCCGCCATGTGGTCGGCAAGACCACCGCCCAGGTCACCGTATTTGCCGATCAGACTGACAATACGGACAAGCGTTACGTGACCCGATTCCCGGGCGAAGTCCGGCCCTTTCCGGCTCCAGCCGCAACCGTGCTGCTGCCTTCGAATCAGATGAACAACGAAGTCGTGATCGTCGAGACGGAGTCGATGCAGACCAAAACGCTCGGTGCCCATGTTTCAGCCGACACCGTATTGAACGACCAGTTTACGGTCCGGTTCAATGGAGCCTACGACCTCATTCACACGGACATTGGCGGGGGCAGGCCGCTCCTGACCAGTACTCCGACCGCGACGGGTGTGGTGATTGTGGCCACCGACAACTACGCCGGTCTCAATGGAGGTACCCGCGTGAAGGACTACACGGGGAGTGTGGCTGTTGACTATCGGCCCTCAAAGGACCTCTTCGTCAAGCTCGCCCTGCGCGCGCAGAGCGAATTCATCCGCGGTTCGAGCAGCTATACCGTGATATCGGCCTCAGGCACCCCTGCGGTTACGGTGGCCAGCACACCGCGTACCGGTTGGTCCAAGCTGCACCAGAACGTGCGTACGCCCGTGCTTGAGCTTCGCTACACAGGAGTGAAAGACCTCGCCCTCTACTTCACCGGAAGCAAGCGCGACTTGAGCGGAGATGAGCGCAACACCTCGTCGTACAATCCCCTGACCGCTGCGAACGGCACCCTGGCGAGCCAGAATGTGAGCGAGAATCACGGGAACTACACGGTCGGCGCGAACTGGAAACAGTCGAGTCTGCTCACCCTGCGCGGCGAGCTCTATCACAAGGGGCACAAGGACAACACCATTGGCTACGGCGTCAGGGTCGGCGACTACTACCTGCTCGATTCCGAGTATCGCGGATACAAGGTTTCGGCCTCGGTCAAGCCGTCGGCAACGATCAGCTTCAACACCCGCCTCGTGGCCCAGCGCGGAAAAATGAAAGTGACGGGATTCCTCCCCGACTTTCCCGCTTATGACTCACTCGACTCGAAGAGCTACACCATCAGCGAGAGCATCGATTGGACTCCCAACAAGTTCTGGTACGTCCAGCTGACCGGCAGCAAGGTCTATCAGGTGATCAGCACCATCTATCCTCGAGCCGGGGTCACGCCCGCCACGTCGACTGCCATCGCATTCGACTCCAACAAGGTGTTGCAGAATTCGGACAACAACTACGATACTGCGACGGCGTTGACGGGGTTTGCGGTGGATCGTGACACCGATGCCCAGTTCCAGGTGACGTACTACCGGGCCAACAACGACAACTCAATCCTGGCCCCTCTCACCATGCCCTACGGTGTGGCGGTGAAAGACCTTTCGATCACGGTGGGCGTGAAGCATCGCTTCAACAAGGAGTGGATCGGCACGGCCAAAGTGGGCTATCTGGAGAGCAAGAACGACACCTCCGGTGGTAACAGCGACTTCCATGGTCCGCTGGCGTACCTCTCGATCGATCACGCACTTTAAGCGAGAGTAGCTTCCTCGTGGAAAACGACCGGCCGTGACGCCTGTGGGGGCGTCACGGCCGGTTTGCGTCCAGGGTGGCGCAGGGGTTAGCGCTGAATCGCAGCATGGCGGGTGAGGAAATCCGAGATCGCCGCCCAAGCCTCGTTCGGCCGCGCTTGCAGCAGCAGGTGCGACGTCGGAATGGTCTTGAGCTCGGCATCGGGCCGGATCGCGCGGATCGTCTGGAACGCCCGTGCGGGTACGACCGGGTCGCCCGCTGCCTGCAGGTAGAGAATCGGCACCGTGGCTCGACGGAGCAGATCGGAGGCGTCGACCGTGAGAACCGCGTGAATACGGTGGGCGAGGACGCGAGGGGCCACGGTCTGGAGTTCCCGTGCCGCGGCGGTGAGGAGCGAGACCGATGCGGGGGTGCGCGCCAAACGCACTTGCAGAGCAAAGAGGGGACGGGTGAGGGCGAAGCCCAGCGTCCAGGGCAGCAGCCGCAGCAGCCGGGTGCGGGGTGGTACCACGAATGTCGCGACCAGAATGACGGCCCGAACGCGGTCGGCGAGCTGCGTGGCCGCGGCGAGGGCAACTGGACCGGAGAACGACTCTCCCAGAAGCACGATTGGGCCCGGCACCGTGCTCAGCTGTCCGCAGACCCATGGGATCAGCGCCGGATAGGCCATGACCTGGTGTGTGGGATAATCCAGCGCCAGGGTATCAACGCCCTCAGGACGGCAGCGAATGAACTCCGTCATCAATCCCGACGTGCCGTGGAGACCGGGCAGAAGGACAACCGTGAGGCGGGATTCGGACCGGGCCATGGCAGAGGATGACGGTAGATCAAGTCCGTGGCCGGCGTAAGTCGAATGAGACTTTCAACCTAACCTAAATACTGCAGTTGAAGACAATCGGTCCATTCATAAACCACGGATCCCGCGGCCGCGGGACAGATAAACGCGGATCCGGAGCGTATGTGGTTCTTCACCCACAAGGTGAATGCCAGCTTGGGCGTAACTTGATTGTATCCGTGTGAATCTGGGTCCATCCGTGGTTCAATTGCGGGTTTTGGGTTCAATCCGTGGGGCGGGATCAAGCCCGGTGGATGCGCGGGGGCGCTTGTGAGGGCGGTGACCCGCGGGATCCGCTCCGTTCCGGTTCCATCCAGTGCGGAGCGGCTATTGGACGAGGTGGGTGAGGACCTCAGCGGGCCAGGTGCGGCTGAGCACGGTTTCCTTGCCGCCGGTCCGTTGGATCAGGTCGTGTCGCGGGGCGGCGGGTTTGCGGTAGGTGAAATCACCGGGGCCACGCCAAACCGGCGCAATTGAGTCTCCCTTGCCGAAGCCCTCGCAAACCGTTTCGACTTTCGGTTCCGTGAGAGTGATGAGCCAGACTTTGCCGTTGTCGTCACCGACCAGGATCTGGGTCTCGTCCGGACTGAGTTCGAAGTGCGCCAGCGACTTGGGCAGCGGTGCGAGAACAGCGGTGGGAAGCAGGCGAGAGACGCGGTGGGCGGCGGGATCGATGACAAAGAATTCGTCGCGTATGTCCCTTTCGTCGGTGGCGAGGGGCAGGTTGAACTCGGCGGCATTGAAGAGCGCGCGGCCGTCACGCAAGGAGCGTACGCGACTCGCATCATGAAAAATGAGCCCGGCCAGATCGTCGGCCTTGAGCTCCGCTGCAATCCGTCCGTCGGCGTCCACCACCGGGAAGGCCGAAAGCGTACCCAGTCGGAGTTCGTCGCTGCCGAGGGCCCGACTCGCGCTCCTAAAGGTCAGCAGGGTGCGACCCGTGCTGGTCCAGTCCGGGAATCCTGAGGTCTGTCCTGCGATCAGCACCGGTGGTTTGGAGGCGTCGAGGGGAGCCAGATAAAGTTGGTTGCTTTCGTCGGAGATCGGGCTGAGTTCGAGGTTGGATACGAACGCGACGACTGCGACCTTGGGTGACGGACGAATCTGGCTCACCGGAGCCAGGCCTTCGACCAGGGTCGCTTCAACCTGCAGGGCCTCTCCGTCGATCCGCACCACCTGAAGGCTGTGCCAATCGGCCGACATGGATTCGACTTCCTTCCAGTCCTTGGCAAGCTTCACTTTGAGCCGATCCCGGTGGTGCTCGCGCAGGTACAGGGCGATCGCGCCGCTGTCGCTGTCGACCTTGATGTCGGGACTGTGTTCGACGGTGTCAGGCAGGGCGTCCCAGGGCTGCCAGACCGCTTCGGCTTTGGTGGCCAGTGCGCGCGTGCGTTCGGCTCCGAGCAGTTGGGCGAGTTCCTTGTAGGTCGGGACGGGTCGTTTGCGGGCGACGACCAGTCGCTGCGAATCCGCGCACCAGGCTGCCTGATAGGCCCCGGGTACCAGCAGCGGACTGAGGGTGCCGGCGGCGTCGGACAAATACAGGCCCTCGGAAGTGATCACGGCCGCGCGGCTGCCGTCGGGTGACCAGGCGAGTTTCTCATGCAGGCAGCCGGCGAGCAACGTGAGTGCGCAGGCGAGGACGCCGGTGACGGCGGTGCGGAAGGATCGGAGGGGAGGGCTCATGGTTTGGTCTCGCGAGGGAGCGGAAGGGTTTCGGGGGCGAAGCGGCTGATCGACCAGAACGGGGTGGTTGACGATTTGGTGGGCGGATGAACCACCGCGACACGGGTGGCGTGAAGCGAGATCGGTTCGGGTTGGCGCCAGAGCCAGCCGGCCCCCATACCGAGCGCAAGGCAGGCCGCGAGCCGGAGCAGTTCCGTACGCCGGCCAATCCAACGATTGCCAGGCCCAGCCCGTTCGAGTCGCGCGCGGTCGAAGGGAGGCGGAGCGAGAGTCGGTTCTGGGCGCAGCGCTTGGCGGGCGGTGGCAGCAGTGACATCCAGGTCGGCGGCGCGACGGGCCGCCTCGGGGTCGCGGGCGAGGTGGGCCTCGAGCAAATCGACCACTGCGGGAGAAAGTTCACCGAGGGCACGGTCGAGGAGAAGCGAGTCAAGGTGTTCGGATTTCATGGAGACGGAGAGGGATTGAGGACGTTCCGAAGGTGGAGAAGGGCGAAGTGGAGGCGCGACCGCACCGTGCCGACGGGGATGCCGAGCACGTGGGCGATTTCGGCGTAGGAGAGCTCCTGCTGGAGCTTCAGGAGGAGCGTCTCGCGCTGCGACTCGGGCAAGCGGGCGATGGCGGCACGCATCGGTTCCAGTCGTGCGTCTTCCTCTCCCGCGGGAGGAGCGATGGGTTCGTTGCTCAGGGGCTCGTGGTGACGTCGGCGCCGCAAGGCGTCCAGTCGGACATGGTGCGCGATTCCGAACAAGTAGGCCCGCGGCGTGGCGGCCTGCTGCAGCTGATCAAACCCCCGGATGGCGCGGACAAAGGTTTCCTGCAGGAGGTCGTCTGCGTCGGCAGGAACGGCGAGCTGACGACGAAAGTAGCCCAGCAACGCCGGAGCGGTGTCGTGGTAAAGCTGCTCCAACTGGATGAGGGGGTCGGACATCAGGTCCACAGGATTCCAACGGGTGAGGGCATGGCGTTGTAACCCGTACGTCGCACCGAAGCACGAGAAAGTTCATTCCATCGCAAGGGAGACAAAACCACGGCTGTGCAAGCCCTCTTCCTGTGGGTGCCATTCTATAGCGATGGCTTCGCTGGTCTGCATACCGAACGCCGCATTGCTGGTTAACGGAAATCAATTGCAAGCGAGGAAAGTCGGAGCGATGACGAGCCTATGAAGTGGATGATCCTTCTCATGCTGCTTGCCGGCCCGGTGGGTGCGTCTCCGATCTGGACGGGTTTTGTTGACCTCGGCAAAGGAGAGCGGCGCTTTGCACTTTCGGACAGTGAGACCGGTGGGGCGGTTTGGTTGCGCGTTGGAGAGTCGTTCGGCGGCTACCGACTGGCGGAGTTTGATCCAACGGAGGGGGTGCTCTTACTGCAACGCGATCCGGAACGCGTCCGGCTCAAGCTCAACACAGGCACCATCGTGGATGACAAGGATGCCGCGTTCCAACGGGGTCTGGTCGACGCCGCCAAGACGATGTTGGCGAAGTTTGATCGCTGGGAGCCGTCTAGCGTGGTCTTTTCCGCACCCCAAAAAGGCAGGGAGCGCTGGTTCGTCTACGCGACGCGGGTCGAGCAGGGACAGATCGCGAGCCGCGGGTTCGTCTTCACCTTCGATGGCAAGCTCAGCAATTACCAGGTGCTGACACCGAAACCCGCACCCACTTCGGAAAACGGGAGATGAATGCCGACACCGCAAGGACCTCGCGCCGGCGATCTGACCTACGGTTTCTGCGAATTCGCTGAACGGTCAGGGTGCCACCGCTGCGGCGACGACCACGCCACCGACCATTTCCACCGACAAGGTGCCCATGAACGGGTTGACTCCTTGGATATCGGAGAATCGGGGAACATCGCTGGTCTTGTCTCCGATGAGATAGTTCCGATAAGTCCACACGAGCATTTCGCCATCGGGGGTTTGACGGGTCTCGACCTCGTTGGGTTGTCCCAGCGCGAGGTAGACCACTTCGGAGGTAAAGCCCAGGTTGACCATCCCCTGCCGTACCAGCCGCTGCGACAAGGGATCGAGCGAGGAATACAGGGATTGGTGTTGCTCAATGCGCGTGGCGCGCGGGGTCTGGCAGCCTGTCAGGGCGCCTGCCAAGACGAGACCGCCGATGAGGAGGAATCGCTGGTTGAACATGACGCTATGATGCCCTTGGCCTGCATCAGTGCAAGCTCATTGCAAACGATGGCGCCGCTTATCCGTAGTACTTGCGACGGGCCTTGACCTGAACAAAGCGCCTCTCGGGCAGGAGATAGGCGGTCAGATGCCCGCCCATGACGCAGGCGGTATCGATGCCCACGGACCACTTCAGTTTGTAGATCTCCGGCCGCGGGGTGTGTCCATAGACCACAAAAGGTGGACCGCTCCAAAGATCGGCCCAGGCGGGGCAGTCTTCGCAATCGGCCCGTTTCCTGGGCTTGCCATCCTTGTCGATGACCTGAATGCGCGTCACCACCTGGGCGGGTTGCTTCGACCAGGGTTCGTCGGGAAGAAACCCGCCGTGGACAAAAACGGTCTGCAACTCCGCGGACTCGTAGGTGAGGAGCATCTGCTCCAAGTAAGTCCAGTCATCGGGACGCAGGCGGGCAAAGGTCTCCTCGTCGGTCTCCTTGAGGAAGGAGGCGTCTTTGGTTCTACGGTAGTTCAGAAGACGGAGCTCGTGATTGCCCAGCAACGAGATGGCTCGGTGTTGCTTGGCGAGGTCGATCACTTTCAAACTGTCCGGGCCCCGATTGACCAGATCGCCGAGCAAGACCAGCTGGTCATCCTTCGTCGGTTCCACCCGCTCGAGCAGTTCGGCGAATTCGGTGTGGCAACCGTGAATGTCGCCGATGGCGATGAGGCGTCCGTTCATGCGTGCGGGCGGAAATTTGCTAGCTATGGCGGGGTGGGGAAGTAAACAAGAAAGCCTTATGGAGTTGAATCTGCAGCCGCTCAGCACCGTCTGTCACGTCACCCAGGACGCGTTCCTGGCCGGACAACGGCTGGTGAGCTTTTTGGTGCGTGATCCCGCCCAGCCAGAAATCGTGCGTTACGATGTCTCGGAACCCGCCGCCGCGGGGTTTGCACCGGCCGGGGTGGTGGTGTGTCGCTGGGTGCATCTTTTCAAGCCGCGCAAACCGGGCGATACCTCGGAGAAGACGCTCAAGCTGACGGCGGAGACCCTGTTTCTCACCCTGGCCGATCCCTCGGCGGAATTGACGCCGGAGAACACCCGGCTGGTCCAGTTTCTTGCCCTCATGCTGGAGCGGAAGCGCCTGCTCAAACCCCGGGGCCGAACGGCGGACGGGCTGCGGACGGTGGTGGAACACACCAAGTCGAAACAGCTGTTTGAGATTCCGGCGGGAGACCTCAATCCCGAGTTTTTTATCCAGGTCCAGGCTCAGCTGAGTGTCCTGGTCGGCGAGCCGAAGGCTCCGTCCGTGGCGGGAAAGCCTTTGTCGGGCAGGGACGAACCTCCGCCCCCGGTCAGCGCAACTTGAGGGTGTGGTGTTCGTTGGAAGTGATTCCTAGTTCGAGGTGATAGGCGTCGGCCGGCAACCAGGGAGCGAGGCGATCCGGCCACTCAACGGCGAGGCACCAGGGTGTGATCAAAAAGTCCTCCAGCATGAGGGATTCGATCTCGCGGTCCGTTTCCAGGCGATAGGCGTCGAGGTGAATCAGCGTTCGGTCCCGGCCCCGATGGAGCGTGAAGATGGTGAAGGTGGGGCTGGTCACGGGCTCCGCAATCCCGAATCCCCGAGCCAGGCCTTGGACAAACGTTGTTTTGCCCACTCCCAGGTCGCCGTGCAGGGCGATGGTGCAGTCTGGAGGCAGGGTGCGAGCCCACGCGGCGGCCAACTCCTGGGTCTCGTGGGCGGACGTAGTGGTGACGCCACGACGAAATTGGGCGGCGAGGGTCATGGTGTGCCGCGCCGGCGGGCATCCGTGACGCGCTCCGGCCGCGCGAGGTGTTCGAAGCCGTGGTAGGCTGACAGGTCGAGCGCCCCCGCGGAACGGGCTTCGCCGGGCGCGAGGAAGCGACCGATCCGGGTGAGGGACACGGTGGGAAAGGTGCGTTGCCAGCGGGCCTCGAACGGTCCCAGCGCGGCGCCGGAGGACACCACGAAGGCGAGTTCATAGTCCTCACCGTCGCTGAGTGCATGGTCGAGCGCGGTGCGCCCGGAGGTGCGGGAGGTGAGGCGGGCGGCGGCGCTGACCGGCACAGTCGTGGCTTCGAGGGCCGGAACGGTGCCAGGCGGAGCGAGAGCGAGCAGATCCTTGGCCAGACCGTCACTGACGTCCATCATCGACCGCACGGCGCGCTGCCGCGCCAGCCAGGCGCCCTCGTCGAGTCGGGGTGTGAACTTCCAGTGGTGGCCACGCAGGCTGCCGCCGAGGCGCCCGGTGACATAGATCACATCGCCGCGACGCGCACCGGTCCGGGTCACGACGCGGGGACCGGCTGTGCGGCCGAGCAGGGTGAGGGTGGCGACCACGCCTTCTCGCTGCCGCGCGATGTCGCCCCCGACGATGGGCACGTGGTATCGGCGGCTGACGGCGGCCAGGCCTCGGTAAAAGTCGGCCAGCCACCGGGTCTTCAAGCGACTGTCGAACGCGAGCGCGACCACCGCCGCGACCGGGCGTCCACCCATGGCGGCGATGTCGCTCAGATTGCGTTTGAAAAGCTTCTCTCCGGCCGCACGGGGAGGGACCGCGTCGTCAAAATGCTCGCCGTAGATCACCGGATCGACCGTCAGCAGGGCCCGGCCCGGGATGGCCGGCAGCACCGCGCAGTCGTCACCAATCCCGAACGGAGTCCGGGGTGACGTATCTCCCAGCCAGCGACTGATCGCCTCAATCAGCCGCCGCTCCCCCAGCGCGGAGACCGTTTCGGCAGGATGTGTGGAGAAGGGGTGCACGCTGGAAAAATCGGGTTTGTCGGGGTCCCGACGATTTCAACCACAAGGCAGGTTTGGACCACGAATGGACACGAATGGACACGAACTTGGAATCGGAGGCCTGATCTTCGAACCAGCACATACGAGCTTATCCTCGCTCGATAGTTCGTCGTTCGTGTGCATTCGTGTCCCTTCGTGGTCCATTGATTTCGATCGTCAGATATCGATCCCGGCGAGGAGGAGGAGCATTGTGTGCAGGTTGAAGAGGGCGTGGGCGATCATCGGGATGGCGATGCGGCCGGTGCGCTCGTAGGCGAGGCAGAGCAGGATGCCGAGGGCGACTAGTGGGGCGAAGGCGACGGCGTTGGCGTGAAGCGAAGCGAAGACCAGCGAGGAGCCGACGAGTGCGACGGGACGGGGCACGCGCGTGCGGAGGTAGCGAAAGAGTCCGGCCCGGAAGATCGCCTCCTCCGCGATCGGGGCCACGCCCACCGCGAGCACCGCGAGTCCGCCGAGGACCAGCGGGGAGTCGCTGTTGCGCAACAGGTCGATCATTTCCTGCTGGTCGAGGTTCATGCCGGCGGCCTTGAGCAGCTGCTGCCAGACCAGCGAAACCAGGAGCACGAGCGGCAGCGCCACCAGAAACAGGGCGATGGCGCCGACCGGGGTGGCCACCGGGCAGGGAGAAACCGGGGAGACCGCCGGCGGCACCGGATCGCCACCGGGCAAGGTCGACCGGGGGCGCAGCAGGTGGCGGGACAGCCCGGCGCCCAGCAGAAGTCCGAACTGAAACGCCGCGCCCTGCACGATGAGCCAGGCGTCAGGATCCAGGCGCTGAGGCAGCAGGCGCTGCAGGCTGACAGCGGCGAGCTGCAGGGCCAGTCCGGAAATCAGGACCAGGAGCAGGGCGAGCAGAAAGTCGGTGAGTTTCACCTCCCAGGGCACGAGCCTTACTTCGCGCCGGTGTTCGGCGCCACGGCCGAACTGCCACAGGAAAAACGCGGCAATGCCACCCAGGTAGAGCGTCACCTCGATGGCGAGGAACGCGACGAATCCAGGGGTGAGTTCAGGGAGCTCCATGGGGAGGCGCGGGTGGCAGGAGGGGGCGGCGACCGGCGCCATCGCGGCGTGTCGCCCCGCGGTGATCAGCCGGAACGCGGTGTCTCATGCACCACCTTGCCGTCGGCGATCGTGGCCCGCACGCGCCCGCGCAACGTCTGCCCATGCCAAGGCGAGTTGATGGATTTGCTATAGCCCTTTTTGGCGTCGTAGACCCAGGATTCCTCCGGATCGAATAGGCAGACGTCCGCGGCGGCGCCCTCCGCCAGGGTGCCGGCCGGCAGCCGCAGGATCTGGGCGGGCTTGCGGGTGAGCAGGTCGACGACCGTCGGCAGCTTGAACCGGCTCTTCCGCACCAGAATCTCCAGCGAGACGGCGAGCGCGGTCTCCAGACCGAGGATACCATTGGGCGCGAAGTCGAACTCCTTGTCCTTCTCGTAGTCAGTGTGCGGGGCGTGGTCGGTGGCTATGCAGTCGAGCGTGCCGTCGCGCAGGCCTTCGATCAGTTCCAGCCGGTCCGCCTCGGTGCGCAACGGCGGGTTCATCTTGAAGTGAGTGTCGTAGCCCGAGAGCAGGTCGTCGGTGAGAGCGAAGTGGTGAGGCGTGGCCTCGGCGGTCACCCGCACGCCACGGGCCTTGGCCCGCCGGAGGATGTCGACCGAGAACTTGGACGAGATGTGCTGCATGTGCACATGGGCGCCGGTGTATTCGGACAGGATCGCATTGCGGGCCACGATCAAGTCCTCGGCGGCATTCGGCCAGCCGCGCAGCCCGAGGCGGGTCGACATCACGCCCTCGTTCATGACCGCGCCCTGGGTCATCGACGCATCCTGGCAGTGATCCATGACCGGCAGGTCGAACATCTTGGCGTACTCCAGGGCGCGACGCATGAGTTCGTTGGACTGCACGCAGTCGCCGTCGTCGGTGATGGCGACCACCCCGGCGCGTTTGAGGGAACCGATCGGAGCAAGGGCCTGGCCCTTCATGCCGGCCGTGATGCAGCCGGTCGGGTAGACCTTGACGACGGCATCGCGCTGCACGGCGTCCTTGATGAACTGAATCGTACCGGCGTTGTCTGCGGGTGGCGACGTGTTCGGCATGCAGACGACGGTGGTGAACCCGCCGGCAGCGGCGGCGCGGCTGCCGGTGGCGATGGTCTCCTTGTGCGTCTGGCCCGGCTCGCGAAAGTGGACATGGATGTCAACCAGGCCCGGGCAAGCCACCAGCCCGCCCGCGTCGATCTTTCGGGCCCGTTTACGGGCGGCGGCGGAGAGCGATGACACGATCCGGCCGTTGTCGATGAACAGGTCGCCCGCCGCGTCGCGTTTGGCGGCGGGGTCGATGACCCGGGCGTTTTGAATCCAAAGGGCAGGCATGAGGAGAAGGGGATTCCGGTGGAGGGGGACGCGGGCCTAGTCGACGGTCACGACGGACTCCGGCTGGCCGCCGAAGCACAGGTAAAGCACGGCCATGCGGACAGCGATGCCGTTGGTCACCTGCTCGAGGATGACGCTGCGTTCGCCGTCGGCCAGTTCGCTGTCGATTTCGACGCCCCGGTTGATCGGGCCGGGATGCATGATGATGGCCTTGGGGTTGAGCCACGAGGCCCGCGTCTTGTTCAGACCAAACATGCTTGTGTATTCACCCAGCGAGGGAAAGTGACCATTGGACTGCCGCTCGTGCTGAATGCGGAGCAACATCACCACCTCGGCGTCCTCGAGCGCGGATTTGAGGTCGTGAGAGACCTTGACCCCCATGGCGGTGAACCAATCCGGCACCAGCGTGGAGGGGCCGCACAGCGTCACGGCCGCGCCCATCTTGGCCAGCGCATGGATGTTGGAGCGGGCCACCCGGCTGAAGAGAATGTCGCCCAGGATGACGACCTTGCGGCCCTTCATGTTGCCCAGCCGCTCCCTCATGGTGAACGTATCCAAGAGTCCCTGCGTCGGGTGCTCGTGCGCCCCGTCGCCGGCGTTGATCACCGGAATATCGAGGATGCGCGACAGGTAAAGTGGCGAGCCCGACGCGGCGTGGCGGAGCACGATCATGTCGGCATTGAGGGCCTGGATGTTCTGGGCGGTGTCGCGCAGGGTCTCGCCCTTGGTGGTCGAGGAACTGGCCCCGTCGAGTGAAATGACGTCGGCGCTGAGCCGCTTGGCGGCCATGTCGAAGGCCATGCGGGTGCGCGTGCTCGGTTCGAGGAACAGATTGACGATGGTCTTGCCGCGCAGGGCGGGGACCTTCTTCACGTTCCGTTGGAGGATCTTCTTGAACGCGGTCGCGGTCGCGTGGATCTGGTCGATCTCGGCGAGGCTGAGTTCCTCGAGGGTGAGCAGGTGGCGGCGGGTCCAGGGCATGGGACGGAAGAGCTGGGGGCCTCAGCGGGAGGCGGGCTTGGCGGGCAGGACGCGGACGGTGTCGTTGGCAGGATGAGCGGCGTCGAGGGAGACCACGACTTTTTCGTGTTCGCCTGCTTCCAGGGTGACCCCGACATAGTCTGCCTTGATGGGAAGCCGGTGCCCGCCGCGATCGATCAGCACGGCGAGTTCAACGCGGGCCGGGCGGCCATGGTCGAAGAGTTCATCGAGAGCCGCTTTCACGGTGCGTCCCGAGAATAGAACATCGTCGACCAGGATCACGACGGCACCGTTCACATCCGTGGGGATGATGGTCGGAGAAAACTCCTTTGGAATCGGATTGCGGCCGATGTCGTCGCGATGAAACGAGATATCGAGTGTGCCGACGTACTTCAGCCGCAACCGGGCACCGAGCCGCCGGACCAGCGTGATGCCGCCGTTGGCGATACCGAGGAGGACCAGCTTGGAGTCGGATGAGTGGCGCGCGGCGATCGCCTGGCAGAGGCGGTCAAGTGCGGTGTGGATCTCGGCGGCGGAGAGCGATTTCGCGACAGACACGAGGCCCGGTTGTGCCGGTGTCACCGGAGACGGACAAGCGGGAAAATCATCAGACTTCGTGGGGCGGTTCGCTCCCGTCCGGCGGGTGGCAGGCACGCGGCTCATTTCGGGGTCGATTCCCGCATGGCAACCGCTTGCAAGGCAGTGGCGTGGACGTTTTCCGTGGTGAAAAACGCCTGCCGCGTCAGACCGAAGTGGGCGAGGGCGCCGAGAATGTCCTTTTGCTCCAGCCAGTGACAGAAGGGCTGCGAGCCGCCGCAGAACCCGTTCCAGTCCAGTGCTTCACCATAGTGGTGCCGGTGCACCTGGTGTTCAAAACCTCGGTGAAGGGTCCGCTCTGGGGGGCTGAACGTGACCTTCTTTTCCGGATGGGCTTCGTAGAACGCCGGATCGTAGAAGACGGTCCAGAGGAACACCGCGCGGCACCGCTGGGCGAGCAGGGCGAGCAGTTCGACCGGGTTGGTCATGTGATAGAGAATCCCACTGGCGATTCCGATGTCGAACACCTCGTCGGTCTGCCGGAGGTACTCGATCGATTCACCCAGAAGAAAACGGGCTTGGGTGAGCTGGTAGAGCTCCTTGACGACGAGGCATTTCAAGTAGCTGCGCTTGTTGGCTTCGATCGCCACGACCTCAGCGGCGCCCTTTTGGCAGAGCATGGCGGTGTGGCCCGCTTCCAGAGGTCCCAGCTCGAGGATGCGGCGGCCTGCAACCGGGAGGCCCCACTCGGCGAGCCGGTCGGCCGCCCAGTCGATCCGCGGATCGGCAAACAAGGGTGTCGTTCCGCTGGTCAGTACCCGGGGCGGCTTGCCGGAGCTGGCGGGAAGCGGAGGCAACTGCGAGGACCACTCCCCCTTGAACAGATCGACCGCGTACTGCGGGTCGGGTGCGTTTCGTAGGTAGGTGGAGTCGAGGTCCATCGGCGGCCACGCTTGCGTGTGCACGCCGGGGGTCAAGCTCCCTGACTCCACCGTCCCAAACGGTCGGACGGGAGCGGGTCACGATGGACCGACCCCAACGGAAACTCACTTAGGGGGTGAGCCCAAAGGCTTCCCAGGCATCGCGGGACCACCGGTTGACACTCTCCTCGTGTGACCAGCCGAGGAAGGATGTCACCCGTGCCACCCCTTGGCTGGGGGTGAGGGATGAGCCGGCGAAGCCCCCGTGGGGACCGCGCACCACGCCGTCCAATCCCACCGCCACGTCCATGTGGGCGATGCGGTAGCGGCCGGGAGGAGCTCCGGCGGCGGACATGGCATCGGTGGTGAACAGGACCTTTCCAGCCGGCTTGGCCCGCACCAGGTTGCGAAGCACGAAAGGCGGCAGGTGGATGCCGTCCGGAATGAAGCACGCGACCAATTCATCGCGCGCGAGCAGCCGCTGGATCACGTTGTCGTGACGGGGCAGCACGAGGGGCACGCCGTTGCCGAGGTGGGTGCAGTAGCGGGCTCCCGCCCCGATGGCTGCATCGATCTGTTCACTGCTGGCGTTGGTGTGTCCCAGCGAGACTTGCACCCCGCGGGCCCGCAACCCTTCGATCACCGGCACGCTTCCCGGCCACTCCGGAGCCAGCGTGACCAATCGGATGTTTCCGCCCGCAGCTTCCTGCAACCGGTCGAAAGAGTCCAGTGACGGAGCGCACATCGCCGCTGGCGGATGGGCTCCGCAGAAGCCCGGCTCCGGATTGAGCCAGGGCCCTTCCAGGTGATAGCCCCGCACCACCGCTGCGATGCGTGCTTCGGTGATGCGGAAGTGTTCCACGCGGCGAAAACGGGAGATCAGGGAGGCTTCCTGATCGGTGATCAGGGTGAGCAAAATCCCACCGACCCCATCGTCGATCAGGCCCTGGGCCGCCCGCGCCAGATCCTCGATCGTGAGGGTATCGCTCTGAAAATCCACTCCGCTGAAACCATTGACCTGAAAGTCGAACCAGGTGGGAGGCTTCGAAACGGGGGTGGGCGAAGATGGCTTCATGGATGGGAAAGGAGTTGAAGTCTTCCCGCGACCGTGGGGAAAACCCGTGGCAGGTCAAAGCCGTTGGCGAGATGCACCCCGTGCCTTGGCGGGGGCGCGAAGTTACTACCCCTGCGGGACAGTCGGTCGCGCCCAATCAGTGCCTGGGCCGGGATTCGGTGAGCGCGATTTCAACCTAGGGAACCTCCAGCGTTTTGAGTGCCCGGTACGTTTCCCGAGCGACCGCTGGGGAGAAGCGATGGTAGTCGTCGACCTCCAGCAGGCGGAGAGCGGCGGCCCGACCGTAGAGCCCGTAGACGCTCCCGGCGCGTTGCACGATGGAGCGCACGTCGGCGGTTGAAGTGGTGGAGTCACGGGAGGAACGCACCACCGTGACCGGGCGGGGTGCGATGAGGGCGAGCACCTCGTCCAAATCATAGGGGATACGGTCCTCGTTCCCGACGAAGGCACCGAGGCGGGGCAGCCAGGGGAATCGAAGCGACCAGCGGGCCACGCCGCCAAGAGCCTTGTCGGGGGTGTCGCTCCGCAGCGGGGTCAATCCGTTCACGCACACAACCCCGGCGACCCGCTCGTCGAGCGCGGCAGCGTGCAGCGCGACCAGACCGCCGATTCCATAGCCGACAAGGTGGATGCGTTGGGAATCGATGGATTTCTGCTGAAGCAGGGCGGTCACCGCGTCCCGGGTGTCCTGAAGCCATTGCCCGAACAAGGACCCGTGCGGGTGTCGGTGGTAGAATCGGTTCATTTCATCGCTGCGCGGGCCCGAGCCGATTGGGTCGAACGTCAGCACCGCAAATCCTCCGGAGAGCCAGGATTCGAGGGCGGGTGCACGGGATTCCGCACCCCAGGGTCCGGCCGGGAGGGGACTCGGTGGCAGCCAGATGACGGCCGGCACAGGCTGCGCGGGCGTGGCTCCCACCGGGCGGTGCAATTCGCCGACCACCCCGCTGCCGAACGCCAATCGTATCAGCTCGCTGTCGGGAGGCGGAGTCGGCACCCGCAGTGGGAGAGCGGACGTGAGCACGACAGGGCGCGACTCCGGATACGCTGCAATTTCGCCGAGAACCCAGCTGACACGACCGCGCACCGCGTTGCGCTGTTCGAGCCAGTCGGCCCGGGAACGCAGGGGCCGGCGCGCGTCCGGTCCCAGCACCGCGGTGATGGCCGGAGCTGGAAACCGCGCCGGGTCGAGGCGTTCCCGACTGAGGCGCTGCCAATCCGCATAGGTGGGGAAGCTTGGTTCCACGGCGGGGGTCGGCGCGCCACGGCCAAAACGACCGTCGAGCCAGTCGAGGAAGCGATCGACGTCGGCGCGGTGCACTTCGGGATCGTCTCCGCGAGTGTCGAGTTGCAGCGCGTCTTCACGCTGGTGCAGACCATACACGCTTCGGGCCGAGCGCCAGGACTGCTCGACGGCCCAGAGTGGGTCCCGCGGGTCGCAGCGGGCCGACGAAAGGAGCACGGCGCGCGGTGCGATGCAGGCGAGGAGGTAATGCTGGTCGACGGGGAGCCGCTGCTCCTGTCCGGAAAAGAAGCGGAGCCGGGGGTGAAGCCAGTCGGGCGCCCCCCGGGTCGTGCCCTCGATTCCCGCCGCGCCGTCGGACTCCGTCGCAAGCCGGAATGGGACGGCGCCGCCGAGGCCTGAGCCCGCGGCGATCACCGCGGCGATGCGTTCGTCGAAGGCCGCGGCCACCAGGGCCTGGGCCGCCTGCCGGCCGGCCCCGGCGAGCGCGAAACGGCTCCGGTCGACCTCACTCCGGGTCTCCAGATAATCGATACAGCGGCCGGCCGCCCAGGCGCGACGCGCGAGCAGGGTCCAGTCTGATCCGGGGTGCAGGCCGGCGAAGGTGGGCGTGTCGTCGAAGGCGTCGCCGGCCCGGAAGACGCAGGCCAGGTAACCACGACTGACGGCGATGACAGCCCAGTCGCGGTGGGAAGCCGGCACAAGGAGCACCGGGAAGGGGCCGGTGCCGGGGGGCGCCAGCAATTCGATGGACAGGCGGGCGTCGAATCGGGGGCTGAACTCCAGCACGAGCGTGGTACGGACCACGCCGCCGTCGCGCTCGGTCGACGGCTCCACCGCCCGCGCTGTGCGAGGCGGAGGGGGGAGGGTGCCGATGACGTAATGCTGCAGCAGCTTGAGCAGGTCCTGCCGTTGCTGCGCCCAGGTGATCGGATCGCGCACGTCGGTGCCGTCAGGGCGTCGGAGGGGGTCGGGCAATGCAAAGGAGGGAAGCAGGGCCTCGACATCGATCGGCTCAAGTGCACCGGATTTGAGGGCTGCATCCCAGGAGGGAGAGCCGGGCAGCCGGGCGCTCCAGACCTCGGCGGGAACCGGCGCGGCTTGAACGGCAGCCGTGAGGCCGATCATCAGCGGACCCAGGACCGGCAGCGAACGAGCCAAGACCCGGAGGGCGAAGCGGGAACGGGGCGTGGTGCGCGACGGAGGCATGCGGGCAGGTTGGCGGATGGTCGCGGGTTTGACGAGAGAGGGCTGCGGCTCGGCGGTCGTTTAACGCCCACCGAAATACCGGACGGCGACGGGAAGATCGCGTTGCCCCGGTGCCACCGGCTGTCATTCTCTTCTCGTCCTCGACGCTTCGCGGGCCGACTCCGCGGGCGAAGGTGCACCTTCGCGCGATTTCTCCCCATGAGTGTATTACCCTTCATCCTCGCATCCGCCCTGACCTGGACACCGACCGGTTTGCCCGACGGCAAGCCGGAGGCGCCGCTGCTGTGCCAGGGCGCCTTCCTTACGCCCGAGCAGGGCAAAGCCGTGCTCACGCAGGCATCGCTGCGTTTTCCGGACCATGACAGCTGGAACGCCTACGCTGATCACCTGCGGTCGCGCATCCAGGCGGGCGCGGGTCTTCAGCCCTGGCCACGGCGCACGCCCCTGAACCCCATCGTCCGGGAAAAGCGGGTCCATGCCGGCTACACTGTCGAAAACGTCGCCTTCGAGTCCATTCCAGGCTACTTCGTTTGCGGGAATCTCTACCGGCCGGAGAAGACGTCAGGGCCGGCGCCGGTCGTGCTTTCCTTCCACGGTCATGGCGGACCGGTGGTCACCGAGGACGACTACGCCAAGCAGGGCCGCTTCACCCCCTGGATGCAGGCGCGGTGTGCCGCCCTCGCTCGCATGGGGGCCGTGGTGCTGTCGGTCGAGATGGTGGCCTACGGGGAGTCCATCGCCCAGGTCGGTCAGGATAGTCACAAACTGCCGTTTTCCGTGACCCTGCAGACCTGGAACGGCGTCCGCGCCCTGGACTTCCTGCTTTCACTCCCCGGCGTGGACAAGACCCGGGTGGGAGTTTCTGGCGAGTCGGGGGGAGGAACCCAGACCATGCTGCTGACCGCGCTCGATCCGCGGGTGACGGCCAGCGCCCCGGTGGTCATGATGTCATCGTATTTTTTTGGTGGATGCGCCTGTGAAAGCGGCCTGCCGATCCACCGCGGCCCTGATCACTTTGCGAACAATGCGATGATTGCCGCCCTGGCCGCGCCCCGCCCGCTGCTGGTCGTGTCGGACGGCAAGGACTGGACGCAGCACAATCCCGACATCGAGTTCCCTTTCCTGCGGCGCATCTACGGCTACTATGGAGTGCCCCAGCGGGTGTCCAATGTGCACCTGCCGGCCGAGGGCCATGACTACGGTCCTTCCAAGCGCCAGGCCGTCTACCGGTTCCTGTCCGATGCGCTGGGACTGGACCGGACACGCTGGCTCACCCCCGCGGGCGAGCTGGACGAGTCGGCATTGACGACCGAGACCTACCGCGTGATGCGAGTGTTCGACGAAACCCATCCTCTGCCGCCCCAGGCCGTGCGGACGATCCCCGCCTTGCAGTCCGTCATCCAAGGGCTCCAGAAAAAGGGATGAAGCCTTTCGGTCGCACCGAGGGAATGGCGATCCGGGCGGGACTCTGGATCCTCCTCCTGGGCTGGACCCTGCTCGGACCCGCGCGTGGGGCAGGTGAGCCTGCCGGTGCGACGTCGACCGTGCGGCAGTATTTGTCCGGTCGTGACAAAGACAATCGCGTCCTCTGGCAGTTCTTTTGTACAGGCGGACGGAACAGCGGCTTCTGGACGCAAATTCCCGTGCCGTCCTGCTGGGAGACCGAGGGATTTGGCTCCTATGACTACGGGGTCGAGCATCTGGAGTCGACCAACTCGCCGGCGCCACCTCCCCTGACCGACGAGCAAGGGCTCTACCGCCATGTGTTTCGGATGCCGCCGGAATGGAAGGGACGAGACATCCGCCTCGTCTTCGAGGGCGTCATGACTGACACCGAGGTACGGCTCAACGGACGGGTGGCGGGTCCCGTTCATCAAGGAGGTTTCTATCGGTTTTCCCATGACGTGACCGCGCTCGTTGACTGGGAGCGTGACAATCTCCTGGAGGTGACCGTCAGCAAGAAGTCGGCAAATCCCGGGGTGAATGAAGCCGAGCGTCGCGGTGACTACTGGAACTTTGGCGGGATCTTTCGCCCGGTCTACCTGGAGGCGAGGCCAGTCGAGGCGATTGCGCGGGTAGCGATTGATGCCGCAGCGTCAGGACAGTTCCGGGCGCGCGTGCACCTCAGCCGACCGGCGGGGCCAGGGTTGCGAATCCGGGTTCGCATCCGGCCGGCAGGGGGTGTTGCCACCGCTGGAGTCGAGTCGGTGCCGGTGGAGATCTCTCCCGGTGCGCTTGAAACGAGGATCGCGACCTCCGTGCCGAATCCGGCGACCTGGACGGCAGAGACGCCCCGGCTCTACGAGGCTGAGTTTGACTTGCTGCGTGGAGGAGCAGTGTGTCACCAGCTGGAACAGCGGTTCGGTTTTCGCACGTTTGAAGTCCGGCCGGGACAGGGACTGTATCTCAACGGGGCCCGCGTGGTGATGAAGGGAGTGAACCGGCATAGCTTTTGGCCCGAGTCCGGACGCACCCTCAGCGCGGCGGTGCATCAGCTCGATGTGCGCCTGATCAAGGACGCCAACATGAACGCAGTGCGGATGTCGCACTACCCCCCGGACGAGGCATTCCTCGATGCCTGTGATGAGGCGGGACTCTATGTGCTCAATGAACTCGGTGGGTGGCACGGAGCCTATGATACTCCGACCGCGCGACGCCTGATCGCCTCCCTGGTCGCGCGCGACGTGAATCACCCGAGCATCCTCCTTTGGGACAACGGCAATGAGGGTGGGGGAAATCCCGAGGCCGATGACGAATTTGCCCGCCACGATCCCCAGGGGCGCCCGGTCCTGCATCCCTGGGGCGTATCGAGCGGGATCAACACCGCGCACTACAGATCCTACGACGAAACCCGAACCCTGAGCGAGGGCCCTGATCTCTTTATGCCCACTGAGTTTCTCCACGGACTTTATGATGGAGGGCACGGCGCAGGACTTGACGACTACTGGCCGCTGATGAGCCGTGGATCGAACGCCGCGGGTGGATTTCTCTGGACCCTATTTGACGAAGGGCTCGTGCGCACCGATTGGGGAGGCCGGATTGACGCGCGTCGCAACCTTGGCCCGGATGGACTGCTCGGCCCGCACCGCGAACGGGAGGCCAGCTATGCGACTGTAAAGGAAATCTGGTCTCCGGTGCAAATTCCCCTGCCGGCATTGCCGGTGGGGTTTTCCGGACGACTGCCCTTGGAAAATTCCTATGCGTTCACTTCGCTCGACCAGGTTTCATTCGAGTGGGTGCTCCTGCGCACACCGCAACCGGGTTCCACCCTCTCATTGCGGGCGCCCTTGCGACGCGGTGAACTAAAGGGCCCGGCGGTGCCTCCGGGTGGTACAGGCTCACTGACCTTGCCACTTCCGGAGGAATGGCGGCAGGCTGACTTACTTGAAGTCACGGCTCGCGATGCGGCGGGACGAGACCTCCGCAGCTGGACCTGGCCGTGTCGCTCGCTGACTCCGGTGGCGGACCTCCCGGTGGGCAACCCGCCTGCGCGGTGTGAGGAAACGCCGGAGGGTTGGACGCTCAGTGCCGCACGCGTGCGCGTGAAGATTGACCGGCGGACCGGAGGATTGGCGGGGCTTGAGCGGGAGGGTCGCCGGTGGTCGCTGGGCGAGGGGCCTCGCTGGGTCGCGTACCGTCGCGTGGGTTCAACCTTCCAACCCTTGATGGACGAAGGGCGCATTGTTCAGGCGGAAGGAGGAACCTCGGGTGATGCGGGTGTGGTGACGATCCGACGAACCGGTGGAGTGCAGGAGTTGCGCTGGACGCTGCTGCCGTCCGGGGACCTCCGCGTTGAGTATGCCTATCGCGGTCCGGGTGTGGTGCACCTGCTGGGACTGGACTTCTCCTATCCGGAAGAACGCATTCGATCAAAGGACTGGCTCGGTGCAGGGCCGGCGCGGGTGTGGCAGAACCGTACCCAGGGAGTGCAATGGGGCCGCTGGGAGGTCGACTTCAACGATCCGGAGCCCGGACGTCAGTGGCTGTATCCGGAATTCAAGGGCTGGTTCCGTGACTGGGCCTGGATCACCTTCGACACCACGGAAGGGCGGATCGCCTTTCTCAATGACGGCGGCAATCCCTATTTCGGGGTGTTCACGCCCCGCGACGGCCGCATCACTCCGCTGCTTTCCCTGCCGGTGACCGGACTCGGGGTGTATCAGGTGATTCCGGCGATTGGAACCAAGACGAGCGCCCCCGAGGACTTGGGACCCGGATCGCAACCGCGCCGCATCGAAGGGACGATTCGCGGTGCCTTTCGCATCCGGCTATTGGACCCGTAGGACGGGTGCGAAGGGGGCCGGTAAAGGGCGGCGACGTCGGCGTCGCCAGCTGAGCCAGAGGACCACTCCGCCCGCGAGAATCCAGAGCGAGGGCGCGGGTGTTTCCAGGACATCGAGCGCTTCGTTTTGTCCCAGTTTACGTGCCTCCGTGCGCTCCATGATGCGCCACTGGGCCTCGTTCTCCACGACGATGTAGCTGGTGCTGGGCAACAGCACGCCCTGGTCGCGCGAGCGCAACACGAGTTCGGGAAGAGTGGGACCGGAGTCTCCCGGGCTGCGCCGTGCGTCCTCCTGGACCAGCATGAGGGCGACCGCGCGCGACCACGGCGAGGATCCTGGAACTTCGGCCGGTGCAGGGACAAGTTTCCATGCCGCCGCTTCCGGAGACCAATATTCGAGAGCCCGGGAATCCGCTTCTCCTCGAAATGAAACGTCGCCCCGACTGGAAACCGGACGAACTGACCGTCCGCAACGCAGGAGCGGCCGTGTGGCCGTGGCCGGGAGCACGTGGGTCGACCACGTCCCATCGGCTCCGAGTTCGTGCAATTCGAAGGTGTCCAGCAGGCCGCACCATGCCTCGGTCAGCGGGAGGTCGAGAGAGCGGACCTTGGCGGTGCGACTGAGAATGACAAAGATGGGACGCGGGGGTGGAGCGGCCGGGGCGATGGGTGGATCCAGGTCGACTGCCCGGTGCA
>JAXMHM010000067.1:0-27685 GCA_046346755.1 Opitutaceae bacterium
TTGTTGTTCGACGGGCTTCTCCCGCATGGCACCCCGCACAATTCGTCGACCCATCGGCGGCGCGCTCTGCAGTTTCACTATGCGCCTGCGGGCATCACAAAGACGACGGAGGAAGAACGGATGCGTCACTTTGGCAGCGAAGGGAAAGGCGTGACCTGCTGACGCCGGTTTCTGCGGTGGCCGTTGTCTCCCTATTCCCGGACCGAGGACGGGGACCGCGTGGGGTTGTGCCGCTTAGGAGGGACGCCTAGACGGCCCGTCATGCGCTGGCACCGCGAGCAGTACCTGGACTTGATGACCTTTGGGGCGGCGCCGCGCCCCATGTTTTGCGAGCTCTTTGGGCCGCTGGTGGGGCTGGAGGCCGAGTGGCGGTCGCAAGGTGCGACCGAGGCTGAGATCGGAATGACCGCGTTTGATTGGGACTATGTCCCCTATGCCTTTTGCGGCGGATACACCCAGATGCAGGGTCCTCCCCCAGTTCTGATTGAAGACAACGCCGAACGCCGGGTGGAGCGTGACTGCCTGGGGCGCACGCTCCTGCTTCTCAAGAAAGTCGCGACCTGTCCCTTGCCGATGAACTTTCCGGTCGAGTCGATGGACGACTGGCTGAGGGTGAAGCCCTTTTTCACCTTTCATCCCGATCGCATCCACTGGGATGAGGTGGAGGCGGCGCGCCGGGCGCAGGCCGAAGGCAGCCTGGTGGTGGCTTACATGCCGGGAGCTTATGACATTCCCCGGGAACTGATGGGGGACGAGGTTGCCTGCCTTGCCTATTATGAGCAACCCGAGCTCATGGCCGACATCCTTGAGACGCTGACCGAGACCACACTGCGCGTGCTGGAGCCGATCAGCAACGTCCTGCGTATTGACCAGCTCATGGTGCACGAGGACTTTGCGGGGAAGTCGGGTCCCCTCGTTGGTCCGACGCAGATCCGCACGTATTTCGAACCCTACTACCGCAAAGTGTGGGACCTGCTGTCGTCGAGGGGTACGCGGGTGTTTGAGCAGGATACGGACGGCAATATCAACGCGGTGATACCCGGCTTGCTCGAGTGCGGACTGAATAGCATTTACCCGATGGAGCCGGCGGCAGGCATGGACATCGTGGCAGTGCGGCGGGACTTTGGTTCACGGCTGGCGGTTCGGGGAGGAATCGACAAGCATGTGCTGAGACAGGATAGGGCCGCGATCCGGCGGGAATTGGAGTACAAGCTGGATCCATCGCTTCGCGCCGGCGGTTGTGTGTTTGGACTTGATCACCGCATTCCCAACGGGACTCCGCTGGAGAACTACCGCTACTACGTCACACTGGCGCGTGAACTGCTGAATTTGCCGCCCCTTGATCCCACGCGGACGGGGTGGGCACGCATGGCCATGTAGCGGCGAAGCGTGGTCCGACACGGGGTGCGCGCCTAGAACAAGATCACGATGAGTGAAGTGATGGCGACCCCGACGCCGATCAGCGCGGTTCTTGAGAGCGGTTCGCGCCAGTAGAAGTGGGCAAAGAGGTTGTCGAGAACGACGATCCCGCAGCCCGCGATGGGGAAGTAGGTGGTGCCCGGGAAGTGACTGAGTGCTGTGAGGACGATGGGCGTCGAGATCGCGTTATAGACGCCGATTCCGGCTCCGAAGAACAGGGCCGGACGCGTGGGCTGCACCTTGCGAAACCGCAAATAGACCAGCCCTAGGCCGCCGCCGGTGAATCCAGCCGCCATGAGGATGTGCAGAAAATAGACGTCCCATCCCTGATAGTGCACCGCGCGCAGGGCGGTGTTGCAGATTCCTTGGAGCAGGAAGATGGCAACCAGCAGGCCGAGAATTGCCGGAGCCGAAACCCGTCGCTGCGTGTTTCCGCCGGCTGGCATCAGCGCCAGGGCGGCAAGGGCAAGAGCCAGACCGAAGGCTTGAAAGGGAGAAAGAGGCTCATTCCAGATCCAAACTCCCATCGCCAAAGGAAGCAGAATCGACATTCGAAATGAGGTGAGCACGGCACCGAGAGGAGCCTGGGTCAGCGCGTGGTTGAGCACGAGCATGGTGGAAATGAAAAAGACGCCCGTGCCCACGCCAAGGGCGAGGGCGGCGACGGGTGGTGCGCTGGCGCCGGTGACCAGGAGATAGAGGGCTAATACGACTCCGAGCGTCAGGTAGTTCGCAGCCACGATCACGGGAGCAGCGTGCCGCCGACGCTGCCCGAGCTTGAAGAGCTGAACGAATCCGAAGTCGGCGAGGACAGCCAGGAGGAGCCAGAACATGGGGGAGGCGCACTATGGTCGGGCCGCTCGTGGATGCAGCCCGAAAGTGATGGCTTCCCCGGAAGCCCGAACGAATCCGAACGGTCTACTTGGATGAGCGGGGCGCGGCGGTTGAGGGGGGATCGACCACCTGGAGTTGGCCGATCTCGACGACTCCGTCCCTGACAGGGGCGCTGAGAATGGAACCGCTGCGATCATCCCGTCCAAAAGACCGACCCGCGGCCGCAATCATGGCAGGTAGGAACTTCTCCAGGGGGCGATACTTGGCGTCGACTGTGACGCGAGTTTCCCAGCGAAGCGTCCATGCCTTTCGTGCCCTCAATTCACGGGCGTCAAAGGCGCGCACCGCGATGAAGTTGACGCGGTCGGCGTCGGTGGCGTCGAACACCGAAGCGGGACCACCCGAGACGTCGGCGTTGTAGTAGTCACGCCGATGGTACTGCTGATCGTAGTGCAAAAGCAGACGCGGCCAGCGGAAGCTCGCCAGCGCCTCGGGATCGACTCCCATGAATTCAAACGGTGGAGGGTAGAGTCCGCGACCATAGGTCACAACCACGGCCAGATCGGCTTCGTCGGCCGAGGAGGCAGATGCAAAGCCGGCGCGATCGAGCGCGGCCGAAGTTGCCTTCCAGAGTTCGCTTATGTCGAGCTTGACGGGCTGAGGATCGATCAACCCTCCGTCCGGTGCGGCGTGGAGCAGAACGTAGGTTTGGGGCGTCGCCGCATTCCGAGGGGCGAGTGACTTGGCTGTGACCGCGAACTCGGCCCGCTTGCGGTAGACATTTCCAAACCATTCGGCGGCGCTGGCGCGAAGAGCGACCACCAGCACGAGGCACACGGCGAGACATCGCGTGAATCGAGGCGGATGAAGCGAGCGTCCCATGCAAATAGATTGAAGCCGGAATCAGGTGCCTCAAGGGGAAAGAGAACGCGGACGCCCTGAGGAGGAGTCCGCGGTGGTATCCGCAAGAAGTGATCGCGTGGCGGGTGTGCCCCGACTCGATTTCCTGCGACTAGAACGAGACAGTCGCAGTCAGCCGGTAAGAGATGGGATTGTAGCGGATGACCGCACGCTCCGGTACCGTGACCTGTTGTGCGCCTGCGGTCGTGGAGGACACGGTGGCACCAGTGGCGGGATTGATGAAGAGGATCGTGCTGCCGAACACCTCGTCCTTTTGATCATCGGTCAGATTGTAGACGTTGAGTTGGAACCGGACGGGATGGTCGGCGAGGCGAAGCCGGTAACCCAGAGCGGCATTGACCTTGAGGTCGGACGGGTAGGGTGGCTTGAAACGCTGATTGTCGCCGGTGCGCGTGGCGGCGGCATTGGTGAGGATGACTTCACTCTGACGTTCGTTGCGCCACTGGAAGCCGAGACCGACATCGAGACCCTTGAGCCGGCCGCTCGTGAATTCATAGCGATTCCAGAGGTTGAAGGAGTAGGTCGGCGCGTCGATGGTACGGACGCCGGCCGCGCTTCCGGAGAAGTCATACGAGGATTCATCCTTGTTGTTGCGACGCGTTTCCAGGGGAATTCCCATGTAGTTCCACCATGAGTCGTATTCGGTGCTGTTGGGCTGGTCGACCACCTGGAACCCACCGGTCACCTCCTGCTTGATATAGCTGTAGCCAAGCGTGGCGGTGTAGTTGGTGAACGGATTGAGAATGATGCTGATGTCGAAACCCTCACTCTTGTCGTCGTAGGAGACATCGGAGTTGCGGTTGGAAAAGTAACCGTTGTTGGCGTAGAGGCCGGTCGCACCTGATCCGACGGCGCCGGACTGAAGTGCGGTGCGGTTGGAGGCGTCGTTGGCGGCGGCATCCATGGCCCGGCGCAATGGATCGGTTGCGGCGGCTCCAAGTGAGGCGTAGTCGACCAGGATGAATCCGGCTTGCTGGGGCGCCCCGGTGACGCGGGGACTGGTCAGATCGGCTGCAGCGACATAGCTCACCGGCAGGAGGTAGGTGACCGGGCGGGACGTCTCGAAATCCTGGTAGCCGGACGAATAGACGCCATAGGCGTTCGGCCCGGTGCCGGTGGCGGTGAAGCCTCCGTCCGGCACGCCGGCGCGCACCCTCGCCCGGTTGTTGGAGCGGGGCTGGGGCGCCCAGAACAGATTGTAGATTCCGTTTTCCCGTTCGGTGCGGTAGACACCGGCCTGCAGTGAGACCCGCGGGGTGCCTCGGTTGTCCTTCCAAAGATCGGCCTTGATGCCGAGGTCGATACCCTTGGTTTTTTCGGCCTGGAACGGATTGCCGGCGCCGTCCCGCTGGCCCGTGTTCGGGAAGATGCCCCGTCCCGAGAGTCCGAAGATATTGATGGCGTCGTTCACCTTGAAGCTCACGCCATAGGTGGGGCTCTTCTCCTTCTGCACCTTGCCGCCGAAGCGGTAGCCTTGGATGACCGGCACGGCGCCGGGAGCCGAATTGGCGCTGGCATCGTAGGTAGCGGGACGCGCCCAATTGCCGACGTTGCTGTCCGGCTGGGTGGTGTCGGTCTTGACGTAGGTGTAGTCAAGCTGGCGCACCATGTAGCGATCCCACCGGTATCCGCCGATGGCGTTGATCCGCTCATTCCAGAAACGAGCCTGGTATACGACGTAGTGACCGGTGTTCCACTCCCAGAACTTGGTGTCGCGGAAGGGCCGGACCTGCTCGCCCTCGTAGCGGATGTAGGACAGGTCGTTGAAGGCCTTGTAGCTTCGATTGGTGGCAACGCCGCCCTGACCGACCACTTGTGCGGTGCCGAGCGCGGTCTGCGTCACTTCGACGTCTTGGCGCCCGACGAGGATGTCATGACGGCTGCCGAAGAGGGTGAAGTTGTACGTCGCATCCAGCCGGGTCTGGAAAATCTCCTTTTCCGTGGTGGGTACGGCCCATTGGTAGTTGATGGATTTCCACAGCCGCTGTGTGGCATTGATCGGATTGACCCCCATGTCGACCCACTTTCCGGCCGTCGTGGGGATGGCAGTTTGAGCCGCCAGCTGGGTGCCCTGGCTGTCAATGGATCGCTGCTCGGTGTCGGTGTAGTTGTAGTTAACCCCGGCGAGCAACTGCAGTCGGTCCCCGACCTTTTGTGTCACTTGGGCGGTCGCATTGAAGTAGTCCGTGTTGATGTAGGTGTCTTCACCGCTCCATCGAAACTCCTTGCCACGTCCAAACACGTCACGCGCGACCTGGACCGCTTCGCCGTAGGCGTTGACGCTGTTCACGGCGACGCCGAGCTCGTTGCGCGCACCGGAAGGATTCGCGTCGGCCAAATCCTGGAAGCCGTTGCCGGTGGTCTTGAAACGCCCGGCCTCCAAATCGACGAAGAGATTGGTCTGGCGTCCGATCTGGATGTCGAATGCGGGTGTGACGAGGAAGCGTCTGCGGTCGTTGAAATCGGTGTAGTCGCTCTGGTTGTTGTAGACCGCCCCGGCTCCATAGTTGATGCGCAGGTGATCGTTGGAAAACAAGGGGCCGGTGGTGTAGGCCTCGACGCGGTAGAAGTCTTCATTGCCGAAGCCGAAGCGAACCTGACTGGTAGGGGTGCCGCGCGGATACCGCGGGTCGACATTGACGATCCCGGCCAGCGCCGAGACGCCGTAGAGCAGCGCCTGAGGTCCCCGGACCAGTTCCTGGCGGCCGACGTTGACGGTGTCGGCCACGGTGTCCATGCGGAAGCCGTTTCGCAGCAGGAAACGTGTATTGTAACCGCGGATATTGAGTGCGGTGCCGTCCTGCCGGAGCGCCCCGACCTGACCGGTGCCGGAGGGACTGAAAAGGAAATTGTTGCTCGACTGTACCGTGTCCTGGATGACGCCGGAGCTGTAGGCAAGGGCCTCCTTGAAGTCGACCGCGCCGATGTCGTCGATAAAGTCGCGGGTGATGACCTCTAGCTGCATCGGCAACTCCTTGATGGGGGTGTTGAGCCGGGTGCCGGACGTGGCGTTGGATGCGAGATAGCCCCGGTCCTTAGACGTATCGACGCGGAATTCGCTCAGGATGATAGGGTCCTCGGGCTTGACGGCAGCCGTGGCCGCAGGCTGGGAGGTGGATTGGGCCGCCAGGGGGACGGCGGGCAGGAGCAACAAAAGGACCAGCAGGGGGCGACTGGCCGGGGTAGTTTGGGTGGTGGTGTTCATACGGAGAGGCGAAAGTCGGGCCGTGGGTGCGGCGAAACCAAAGGAGCTGACCAACAATGATTGAAACTGAGCAAACACTTCAAAGTCGCGCACGACAGGGTGGGGCTAGAGTCGAGCACGGCGCGTCAACCGGCTCCTGAGTTGAACGGGGGTCGATGCACCATTCCGACTCCTTTTTGATTTAAATCGTTAAAATTTGAACTCGACGAGACGCCGCGAATTAGGAAGCGTTTCCCACGGGGTGCCCATGAATGCCAATACCGTGACTATCAAGCAGATCGCGGAAAAGGCAGGCGTCTCCATTGCGACCGTCTCCATGGCTTTGCGCCGCAGTCCCAAGATCCGTGCGGCCACCGCGGAGCGCGTGCGGGAGTTGGCGCTCGCCTTGGGCTACCGGCCTAATCCACTGGTTTCAGCACTGATGGCTCGGATCCGCGAATCGACGCCGTCGCGTGAGCAAGTCGCCATCGGTGCGATTTACCTGGGAGCGGATGAACGCCGCGCTCCCAATGCAGCCTTTCTCTCGGAGATTTTCACCGGTGCGCAGGAGCGGGCCGAGTCGCTGGGATTCCGCCTGGCGCTCTTCCGCTCGGGGGAGAAAGGACTGACGATGCGGCGGCTGCGGGAGATCCTGCTCAGCCGCGGGATCCACGGGTTGATTGTGCTGCCTTCGTCGGACCTTGATCTGAAGCTTGAGCTGGACTGGAGCCACTTTGCGGCGGTGGCCATCGGCTACTCCCTGGTCGAACCGTCGCTCCATCGCGTGGTTCCCGATCACTTTCAGGAACTGCTGGAGGCGTTTGAACAGCTCGGGCGACACGGTTACCGGCGCATTGGGCTGATCATGGATACGGGGACCGATCTGCGGGTGCGTCACAAATGGGCGGCCCTGCTCGAGTGGCACAATGGCCGGAACGATCCGGCCTTGCGGGTGCCGCTGTGTCTGGTGCCGGATATCACCCGGGAGACGTTTCTGGCCTGGTTTGACCGGCATCGTCCTGACGTGGTGCTCAGTCCGAGACAATGGGTTGCGGAGTGGATGGAGGCCGAGGGGCTGAGCCTCCCCCACGATGTTGGATTTGCCCATCTCAATTGGACGGAGCGTTCGGCCCCGTGTTCGGGCATTGACCAGCGCTCGGCGATGCTGGGGGCGGCGGCGGTTGAATCCGTTGTGGCCCAGCTGCACCGGAATGAGCGGGGACTGCCCACGGTCGCGCAGACACTGGCGATTGAGGGCAAGTGGGTGGATGGACCGACGACTCGGCGGAGGGCGACTAGGGACTGACCACGTGCACGGCTACGCCGGCGTGGGTGAGCCGCTGAGTCTCCGGGCGTGACGGTTGATAGTCGGTGACCCAGTCGTCGATCGAGTCCCAACTCGCAAAGCGGACCGATGCCGAGTGATTCCACTTGGTCGCATCGCACACCAGGACGACCCGCCGAGCCCGGGCGACACAGTCTTTCTTGACCGCTGCTTCGGTCAGTTCCGTCGTGCTTGCACCGTCCTCGGGATCGAGGCCCGAGGCGCCGAGGAGAGCGATGTCAAAGCGAAGATGGCTCATCCAATCCATCGTCAATCCCCCGACCAGGGCGCGCGACGGAGTTCGCAGCTCGCCGCCCACGGCGATGAGTCGGCACTTTCCGGGATGAAGTTCGGCCAGCAGAGGAAGCGAGTTGGTGAACACGGTCAGATCAGCACGAGCGAGCAGGCGCCGGCCGACTTCCAACGTGGTGGAGCCGGCGTCGACAAACACCGTGGCATGAGTGGGCACCAAGCGGGCGGCGCAGACCCCCATCGCCTCCTTGGCGGCGGTGGAGGAGCCTGCCTTTTCGTGAAAAGGCCGTTCGCCGCCGAGGTAAGCTGGATGCAAAATCCCCCCATGCGTTCGCACGACGCGACCGATACGCTCCAGATACTGCAGGTCACGCCTCACCGTGGCCGGCGATACGGCAAGCTCCGTGCACAGTTCCTCGAGGGTGAGCTTTTGACGTTCGGCCAGGAGCTCGGTGACGCGACGGTGACGTTCTTGAGCGAACATGAGTATTTATGACCGGTCGGTGCACCGTGTTCGCCGGTCTACCGGCAAATGCCAAGTCGAATCGTGAAGGACGGTGCATCCTCCTCCTGAAAGCGGGAGCCTCTCCGCTTGCGATGTTTGCATTCCGGACGAGGGTCGATCTGGTTCCCTTCTGTCATGCTCTCGCTGCTCCTTGGTGTTGTCGCGTTGCCAGCCACCCTACCTGCCCTCGCCAAAACGGACGTGACCGCAGGCCAGGAGCAGTTGCAGGCGGCGGCGGGTGGGGCGGTGGAGCTCGCGCTGCGCCGAAGAGTCACGCTGACCAACGCGACGCTACAAGCGGCCGCGGATGGCTTGCGGGTCCGGGTGGATCGGAGTGGGGGAGGCGTGGAGGCAATCCCGGCTGCACTCGGCTGGCCGGAGTCATGGAGCCGACAGGGCGTGCTCCGGGCGCGGGTGACGGCGGACGAGGCTATGACCGTCGAGCTAACGGTGGTGCTGCCGCGTGGACGGCTCGGCGTGCAGCGCACCCTGGCTGAAGGCGAAAGTGCGGTAGTGTCCGTCGATCTGGCTGACATGCCCCTGGCCGCCGGCACGCAGGCGCTCGACACACCGACGGCGGTGCGCTGGATCGTGCGATGGGCGGGCGATCGGCCGCGGACCCTTCATCTTGCGGAAGTCGAGTTGGTTTCGCGAGAGGGCGTGCGTGGCCCCGTGGTGGATCGGTTTGGACAACGTCGCAACCAGACCTGGCCGGGGAAAGTCAGCGAGGAAGCCGACCTGCGCCTGAGGCGAGAGAACGAGGGACGCGAGTTGGCGACGCAGACCCCGGCAGCGGATCGCGATCGATTCGGCGGGTGGACCGGCGGGCCGGTGTTTGCTCCCGGCCGGTTCTTTCGTGTCGAGCGTGATGGACGCGGCAAGTGGTGGTTGGTCACTCCCGACGGACATCCGTTCTTTTCGATGGGAGCCACGGGTGTGCGTGTAGGCTTTGTGATGGATACTGCCCGGGCGGCGGACCGCCGCGAGCTCTTCGAGGCGCTGCCTGACCGGGGGGCGGAGGGGTGGTTCGAAGGACGCTGGCCGACGGCGACGGGTGAGGTCGACCTGCCGGGGAACGTGCACTTCTACCGCTGGAATGTCCTGCGCAAGTACGGGTCCTTTCAGGCGTGGGCTGAGCGGGTCCTGGAGCGATTTCCTCGCTGGGGATTCAACACCATAGGGTCGTGGTCCGAAGAGGAGGTGTTGCGGCAGGGTCGTGTTCCGCACACCCGGTTTCTCCGGGCTCGGATGGAGATGCCCGAGGTGCCCTCCGTCCGGGGTTTCCCCGACGTTTGGGATCCGCGCTGGGAGGCGGGCGTGGACGCCGAGTTTGCTCGTGAAACCAGCGTGGAGCGGAACAATCCCTGGCTCGTCGGCTACTTCGTCGACAACGAAGGCGGTTGGGGCGATCTGCGCCTGCTGGACTTTCCGAAGTCCAGCGCCCTGCGACGCGCCTGGCTTGAGTTTGTCCGGTCCGAGTTCCCAACGACTGAGTCGGTATCGGAGCTATGGGGGCGCGTCTTCGCGCGTTGGGAAGAAGTGGAATCCCTGCGCTCCAGCGACGTGCCCGCCTCGGGCCCGGCAAAGGAATTGGTGCGTCGTTTTGAGGCGTCCTATGCTGCGCGCTATGCCGCGACGGTGAGGCGACTTCTGCGGAAGCACGACCCGGATCATCTCTATCTCGGGTGTCGTTTTGTCCGCGTGCCCCCGCACGAGGGCATTGTGCAGGCGATCGGCCGTGAGGTGGACGTACTCAGCGTCAACTGTTACTCGCGGGTGCCAGATCCGGAGGCATTTGCAGCCTGGCATCGCATGAGCGGCGGGCGGCCGATCTTGATTGGCGAATTCCATTCGCCGTTGGCGAGCGCCCGGCAGATTCCGCCCCCGTGGCAGGCGTTTCCCGAAGCGGAGCGAGAAAGGATGGTGGGTGAGTTCGTCGAAACCTGGGCGCGTCAACCGTGGGCAGTGGGTTGTCACTGGTATCAGCATGCCGATCAGCCCACCACCGGGCGCCACACCGACGGCGAAAATCAGACTGTGGGGATGGTGGACATCACCGACACTCCTTACGTGCATCTGGTTCGGGCCTTCCGCAGGGCAGGCGACTTGGCGTACCACTGGCACGCGGGAGAGCCGGAAGCGCGATGAAGGCACTACGGCTGCAGGCCCGTTCAGGTGTCGATTCGACGCGTCGTTCCTTTTTGGTTCGAGCGTTTGGGGCAGCGATGGTCGCTCCTGGCTTGGCCCGAGGCTTCGCGGCGGAAGCCGTCCCGGATCCGGTGAGTGAGACCGTCCTGTTTCCGGCCATGATCGAGTGGTCGAGGGCCGGCTGCCGTGGCGGTTTCCCGGATGGCAGTGGGCATCGCCCCGCCGTTCGGCTCTCTGCCTCTGATGACTTGCAGGCGGCGGTGGATCGCATGGCCGGGATCGGGGGTGGGAGTGTGGTGCTGGCTCCGGGAGACTTTCCATTGCGGGAAACGCTGATGCTCCGGTCGAACGTCACGGTGCGTGGCTCAGGGGTGCAGGCCACTCGGTTGTTGCTCCTGCAGCGCGGTGCCTTTCCCGGCTCCCGACTCGACGCCCATGGATTTTCCACGTGGACCACCGGGATCCTGGCTCACCGTGTTCAGCTCGCATTCCTGGAGAATCTCTCGATCGCGTTCGACCCGGCTCTCCCTGCTCCGCCCACGCTCCGAACCCACAAAGCCGCGTTCGTCAATGATCCGGAGGGACGGACCGACCTCTACGTTGTCAGTGTGCGTTTTTCAGGCTGCGAGGACTGTGGATTGCGCGATTGCCGGATCCTCAATTCCGGCAGCCACCCGCTCATGATTGAAGCCTCGCGCCACGTGAGCGTGCTCCGCACCGAGATCGACGGTTCTCACAACAAAGGGGATCTGGGCAATGGCTACGTGAATGTCACTCGAAGCTCCCACGTCTTGCTCTCGCACCTCCAGGTCCGGGACGTCCGACACCTCACGCTGCAAAACTCGGACGAGCGTTTCCTCTGCCGGTACAATGTCCTGGTCGATTCGCACCTGGAGGTCGACGTCAACTACCACAACGGTGATGCCGGCCACAATCTGGTTCAGGACTGCCGGATTGCCGTTCCTCCTTGGCACTGGTGGGGACCGTTTGCAGCGGGCGTGGCGGGCCAGCATCGTCCGCCCGGTCCGGGAAATCTGATCTATCGATGTGATGCGACCCGGTCCTACGCAAATCCTGCGAGGAACCGGCGCGAGGCTCCCGGCGCGGAACGGGTGTATCGGATCCGTGACCACTTTGGCAAGGAGGCGCCCTTGGTAGGCGACTTTGCCCGCGCCCCCGAAACAGGGTCGCTCCTCCACAGAAGTTAGGTCCGCCATCGATGCTGGGCGGAAGCGCATGACTGTGTTCGAACCGGAGATGCGGAACAGCTCTCTGGTCAATGGTCCCGATTGATTCCGGGTTCGTGCAGAAAACCATGGCGGCGCCGGTCGCTGGCACAGGCCCCCTTTGCTGTCTTGTTCACCCCATCGAGGACGAATTGGAGTCGCGCGTGAGTGATCGAGGATAATGCGGCGACGCGGTTGACGCGTACCCGGACTAGGCGGGGCCGACTTGTTGTGCCCGGAGGAGGCGTTCCGCTTCGGTCCTGATGGATGCGGCCCAGTCGATCGTTTCCTGTGACGAGGCTCCCAGCAGGGAGCGGGTGGTGGCGGCGATGGCATCGCTGGCTCGTGAGATTGCCTCGTCCAGCCGGTGTTCGGCCAGGAGTACGGCCGCCTCGGCGCGCATCCGGGTTTCCTCGGACAATTCGCACCTCCCCGCCTTGTCGAGGCAGATCCGCGCCCCGGTCGCATCGTGATCATGCCTGGCTTTGAAGTAGGCCAGTTCGGCGAAGAGCGAATCGCGGAGGAGCGGCGAGACGCGCTCCACTTCACTGACCGCCTGATTGAGATACCCGCGAGCCGCGTCGACCCTGCCCTGATCGAGCGCCCACAGGTAGGCAAGTAGTTGCATGGCGGCGGTCACCTGGGGATCTCCGACCGCCGTGCTTGCCTTGGTGACCATGCTGGCCGGCAGATCCCGGGCTCGAACCCCTGAGAGAGAGAGTGCGGTCAGGGAGAAGACGAGAGCTTCCTGTTCTCCGGCGGGGCCCTTCCTGGCGAGGGCAAGCAGCCGCGCGCCGTCGCTGGCGAATCCGCCCGCGCGGGACGGAAGCGACGAGGCAAGGAAGAAGGCGAGGGAGAACAAACCGGTGGCGCCGAGCAAGGTCCAGAGGAAGAAGCCGACCGGACTGATCGTTGCGCCCGCTGGAAGCATACGGGGCCAGAGGACGGCAGTGCCGATCAGAATCGACCCGCTGACGAAACTCGACAAGGGGCCACCCGCGAGCAGACCGATCATGTAACTTCGCAGGTTGTCCACTGAGGATGGGGTCACCAAGGCAAGCCCTCCGAAGAGCGGGAAACGGCGATTGCGCCCCCACCTCAACCCGGACGGTGTGCGCATGACACGCAGCGGACCGATGATGACCAGGGCAAACTTTCCACCGAGCAGCTTGCCGGCTAGCAGATGCCCTCCCTCGTGCAGCGCGACTCCGAGAAAGAAGGACAATGGCAGCGCAATGATCTGGAGGGTGGCATTTAGAACCTTGCCACCCGAGTGCGGAGGGACATGGAACGAGAAGGTCCTGGCTGCGACGGCTCCGAAAACGGCCCCGAGCAGTCCGAGGCAAAGTCCGATGACGATGGCGCGCAGGCGCGCGCGGGTGAGTGAAGTCATGAGAGAGAGGGAAAGGAGATGTGGGCAATGGTCTGCCGGTGGCGCTCGGGCGATGCCGGGAAACGTGCCGCACGTTCAACAAGAGCCCGGATCTCATGGTGCAAGGTCCGACGTTCTGCGTCTGTCAGGAGCAGGTTTTCCAAATAGAATCGGACCTGTTCACCCTCGATCCCGCTCTGGCCGTTCGTTTCCACGTGACCGGAGAACCCTTCGGAGAGCAGGCTGAGGAACTGGTTGAAGTAACCAATGATCTCCCGCTTCGGAAGGCGCTGCAGTTTCGCCCGGCTGATGTAGGCGCCCCGCGGGTGGACCGTGTAGGTCCGCTCACGGGCGCCATGCACCCAACGCTCACCGCTCACGATGAGCGCGCCGCCCGCGACGAGACGGGCGATGTGGCGGTAGAGTGTCGCCTGGGGGACGCGAGGAAGCTCCTCCGCGATCTGCGCCGTCGTCAAAGGCCGGCGCTGCACGGCAGCGATGATCCGAAGATGGACCGGGTGAAGGACCAGTTTCGGGTCAAGCTGCCCCGATCGAGTGCGGGCGGGCCGGGCGCGGGAGGTTGAGACCGGTGCAGGCATGAGCGCATTATCATGCTTGAGAATGCAAAAATTGCAAGGTCCTCCGCCTTTCGATCTTACCGGGTCGCGGTTGACCGGACCTTTGCGTAAGGCCGCGACTTCTACTCACGGAGCATCGCTCAACTCCCGGTCACGATATCTCGCGCCTGTGCGGAAGTGGTTACCCCGGCGAGTCTACCTTCAAGGATGACGAACTCATCGCCTGGCGGAGGCGTGTTGAAGACGCGTCTGAATGCGTTGGTCGCGATGGCTTCCAGGTCACGATTTATGTCCCCGCCCTCGATCACGCCGCACCTGTCAGCTTCGTGGGCGCTGTACCGGAGCCCGTGGCACGTGTGGTGCGGAACCAAGGCGCGGTCAGGTCATGAGTTCGGCTACGTAGAAACTTCCGTAGGTGTGCACGCGGTCGCGGCTGTGACAGTCCCGGGCCTGCGTTTCGTGGTAGCGCAGAAGTTCACCGACCCTGGCGGCGGTCCGGCCAATCCGAACGATCAGGGGATCGACATAATCCACCTTGAATCCCCCGCTCCGCCAGAGAAACTTTGCCCGGGGCTGCGCCTTTGCGAGCAGCGCCTGCCACTCGTCCCTCAGCGATTCCGGGTTTTCGTGACTCAACCAGTCCATGTGGTCGAGCAGCACGTAGTGGGAAATAGGTGACGCGTGATTTCGAACAAAACGGGTGAGATCGCTCGTGTGAACCGAGATGCGGTCGACCAACCCGCCCTTCAATCGTTGGAAGTTTTCCCGTTTGAGGTAGGAGGGGCAGCAAGTCCGGGAATAGCGTCCGTGGACATACAGGTGCCAGAAATAGTTGTCGTGGATCGGCAGCCGCGTGCAGACCGCCTCAACGCAGTCCTCCATGAAGTCGGCGACACTTTGGGCGCAGGTGGTCTCGAGGTGATCTCGCTGGGCTTTGGGAATACCCAGCAGGCTGAGGGCGAGGTCGGTGCGCAGAGCGCGTTTGAAAGAGCTGCGCCAGAAACGCCGCTGCATTGAACCGAAATAGATTTCCCGCTGTTCCTCCAGGCTTCGGGCCTGAAAGAGGGCGCGGGCGTGTTCGTGGACCCGAGCGAGGCGAAAGTAGGCCATGACCAGCCGCCCGAAGAGGCCGGTCGTTCCCCGGTGGTAGAACGATGCGTGGTCGTGGGGACGGCTGAAGTAGTGGAGACGCCTGTCCCAATAGGTGCGGGACCGGTTTGACAGGTCGGCGCGCAGCGACCGTTTGTACCAGAGGGGGAACTCGCGGTGTCCACCTTCGCCGAACAAGCTGTAGAAAGCGTCGAACTCGAGATTTCGGATACCGCTCATCTTGAGTTCGAGCAGGGCGTTCTGGCGATAGTTCATGTCGACGGCATGGATGCTCCGGGGTGTGTCCAGGGCGTAATCGAGGGCATTGCATCCTGCCGAGGTGATCAGGACCACCTCGGCGTCGGGTCCCAGACCCATCACTTCGCGATCAAGCCGCGGATCTTCCCAGCAGGTGTTGTAGACCAAGCAGTTGCCATGCACCCAGGAAAAGAGGGTGCGGGTGGTCCAATCGGAGAAGGCTTTCATACTGGAGTCTAGGGAATACAGATCGAGGCCAGCGTTTAGCTACGACGTGATCTCGATCACCATGGGGACATGTTTCGGTTACCCGCAATTCGTCCAACGTTACAATTGGAGCCTCTTGTGACCGAACCGCCATGAACCCGGCCGCCATCCCCCAAAGATGAGGAGCCTGGCTCCGCCTTTTCTTGATTCTGATCCGGTATGCGTCAGGGAGCAAATGTCGCGAGAACGTTGCGCACGTTTCATCGGGTGTTCACATAGTCCTGTTCTGCTTGGAAGATGGACAAACCACTTCCGCCCCCGAGCGCGGCCCATGGTCCCTCAGAATTGCCTCCGCGTCTGGACGGATCGCAAGTGGAGTCCCCCGACGCGAAGCTGAAGGATCCTCAGTCCGGCGATGAACTCCCGATTGAGCGCTACTATCGATGGCATGCGCGGATCTACGATCTGACTCGGTGGAGCTTTCTCTTTGGGCGTACGGCCCTACTGCGCAATCTGGAGCGACACTCCCTCGAGCCGCGGCACATTTTGGAGGTAGGTTGCGGCACGGGCAGGAATCTCCTGGAGCTGGCACGGCGTTTTCCGAAGGCTCGGCTCACGGGTGTGGACCTCTCGGACACCATGCTCGAACGTGCCCGCCGCAAGCTGCATCCCCATCGGGATCGACTCTCGCTTGTGCGTCGATTCTACGACGCGCCTCTGAGCGAACGTGGCGGCTACGACCTCGTGGTCTGCTCTTACTCGTTGTCGATGTTCAATCCGGGATTTGAGATTGCTGTGCGAGCGGCCGTAAGTGACGTCTCGCCGCAGGGACTGCTTGCGATGGTAGATTTTCACGACACTGCACATCCATGGTTCGCCCGATGGATGCAGCGCAACCACGTGCGTATGGAAGCGCAATTGCTCCCGGTCCTACGGACGTTGACACACCCACTCCTCGAACAGGTCCATCAGGCCTACGGTGGAGTATGGCGTTACGTTGAGTACATCGGATGCCGGAACAGGCCGGTGAAGAAGCGTTTTGTTCCTCGCGCACGGTTGTTGCCCGTCCGATAATCCCGGAAAGTGTCGCTAACACCTTTGCGTCGGTGATTTCGTCTTGGGAAAGAATCGGGTGACCAATCCAGAGACACATTGCCGGTGCGGTTGGACCGTAGTTTCAACGCTCCATCGGAACCCACTTTGCGATGTAGGTTTTTCCGGGTCCTGGTGGTTGCATCTCCAGTGCGGTGAACCGCAGGGCAAACCCGTTATGCGATCGCGCGCGCTCCGGACAGGAAAGTGGAGCTGGCAAGCTGAGGGATCTGTCGGCGGGCAAAGGCCGGGGCAAGCGAGTCGAAGTCGATCGGTTTGGTGAGATAGTCATCCATGCCCATCGCGAGGCAGCGTTCGCGGTCCCCGACCAGGGCGTTGGCGGTGAGAGCAATGATCCAAGGCTGCCGTTCGGCCGGGATTGCCTCCCGGAGACGGCGGGTCGCCTCGTACCCATCCATTTCCGGCATTTGTATATCCATCAAGATGACGTCGTAGTCCACCCGCAGGGCTGCGGCCACGGCCTGCGATCCATCCATCGCGAGGTCAGCCTGCGCTCCCAGTTTGCGCACCATGTGGACGATGACGCGCTGATTCACGAGGTTGTCTTCGGCGACCAAGACCCGCAATCCTGTCAGCGGACTGAAACGTGGAACCGTCGGAGGTCCAGGGAACGAGGGTGCGGCGCCGGAGGAGGGAGCGCGGCTCAGCCAGCTGAACAAACTGGCACGGGTCAGGGGCTTGTTGAGAACATGATCCAACGCGCATCCGGCAGACAATGACGTGCGGGTGGGCTTGCCAAAGTGGTCCATCAAAGAGATGGCGGGCAGAGGCCGGGAAGGATCGGAGAGGGCGGCGAGCAGCAAGGGCAAGGGCTCAAGACCCAAGCCCGCATCGATCAGCACGGCGTCGCAAGGGTTGGACTTGGCAAGGGCGACTCCCGCCGCGAAGGAATCCGCGTGCAGCACCTTCGCCCCCCAGGGGCCGATCACCGCTTCGATCAGGTTCCGACATGGGGCGTTGTCGTCGATGACGAGCACCGTGCGAGGAGACAGGGCGATGGTGGACGGAGGAGAACCGACACCTTCCTGACCCAGCGGCAATGTGAACCAGACACACGTGCCGCGGCCCCGCTCGCTGTCCAGCCCGATGGTTCCACCCAGCATTTCCACCAGCCGACGGCAGATGGCCAGACCCAGACCGGTGCCGCCGAAACGCCGACCCGGCGAAGAATCAACCTGGCAGAAGGGATTGAAGAGTGCTGCTTGCTTGTCACGGGGAATGCCGACACCGCTGTCCTGCACCTCGATTCTCAACTGCAAAGGCGAATCCTGCGAACGCCGGACTCGGACCATGATCTCGCCCTGATCGGTGAACTTGACGGAATTGCCGATGAGATTCGCGAGAATCTGTTGCAGGCGATTGGGATCGCAGGTGAACTCAGGAGGCACGTCCGGGTCGATGTGAAAGAGGAACTCGAGGCCTTTCTCGACGGCGGCTTTGGCGAACAGGTGAAGCCCGTTGACGATGCAAGTCTCCACCGGTGTCGGCGCGAGGTGGAAGTCGAGGTGCCCCGACTCGATCTTGGAAAAGTCGAGAATGTCATTGAGAACCCGGACTAGGGATTGCCCGGATTGCTGGATAGTCGAGGCCAGCTCATGTTGTTCCTCGGTGAGCGAGGTGTGCAGGAGCAGGCTCGTCATGCCGATGACACCGTTCATCGGTGTGCGAATCTCGTGGCTCATGTTCGCCAGAAATTCAGATTTGGCGCGCGCCGCGGCGAGGGCAGCGTCGCGGGCGGAAGCCAGATCGGCATTGAGTTCGTTGAGTGACTTGGTGGCGGCCGCCAATTGATCGATTTTATGACAGAGCAGTTGGTGCTGAAGGCGAACCAGCGTATCCACCCGGATGAACCCCAAAAAACCGCCCCACGGGTCGACCAGCAGGACGTCATCATGGAAACGGGGACCCGTGCGTGCGGTGACAATGGACAACACCTCCCTCACAGGCTGCCCAAGCGTCACCGTGAGTGAAGGCGGATGGGCCATTTCCCGCACGGGCCGCCGTGCGTGCAACGCGAATCCGATGCCGGAGCGGCTTCCGAGCAACTGGTCGATTTGATTGCGGGCAACCCAGCCGAGAATGGTGGCTTGGTCGACAACGGCGGCGAAGTCCACGCGGTCGCGTTGCATCCACGTTTGGCTGTCCTCGATGCACAGAGTTGGCGGCAGAGCGCAGCGATGCGCGATGAGTCCCCGAAGGGCCTCGGGGTCGTCGAACAGGGCAGGATCCGGCAGCGGGACTTCGCCCAATCCCTGGTCAGGATCGCTGCTCAGACCGTACATGACGGAGCCAGCCGTTTTCATTGGCCAGAAAGCTCGTCTCAATCGTTTCCCCGATGAAGCCAGGGACCGTCACGAGTCGGTTACAATCGTGTGACGCCTGACATCTGGTGAGTGGAAGACCTGACTTCCGATCCGCATCCACTCGGACCTGGCCACCAGGATGACACCGGGAGCAGGTGCTTCACCGGTGCCTACTTGACTGTCATTCTTGGAAAGACTGGCCGCTGCCGATTGCCGCAAGAGAGGATTTGCTGCCCGGCTCTTTCCGAGCTATGCACCTCACTGTTCCAAGTTCCATCCGAGCCTTATTCTCCCCGCCCCATGCTCAATTCCCCATTCCGCTCCTGCCTTCGATTGGCACTTGCGCTCGTTTCTTTTGTCCTTCCGGGATTGGCCAAGCCACTCAAAGTCGGTTTCGCCCAGACCGGCGCGGAGAGCGCTTGGCGCACGGCCAATACCAATTCAATGAAGACAGAGGCGGAGAAACGCGGCATCGAGCTGAAATTCGCGGATGGCCAGGGAAAGCAGGAGAATCAGATCCGCGCCATTCGCTCGTTCGTAGCGCAGCGAGTCGATGCCATCGTGCTGGCGCCGATTGTTGAGACGGGTTGGGATCCGGTGCTGCGTGAGGCCAAGCGGGCGGGGATTCCCGTGATCCTGACCGACCGCACCATTCAAACCGCGGACGAATCGCTTTACGCCTGCTTTATTGGTTCGGATTTTTACGAAGAAGGGCGGATGGCAGCGGATTGGCTGGCGAAGAAGGTGGGGGGGAAAGGATCGATTGTGGAGCTGCAGGGCACACCAGGTTCGGCACCGGCGAATGAGCGACGTCGCGCGTTTGCTGACGCGTTGGCGAAGCACCCGGGCTTGAAGATCGTGGACTCGCAGAGCGGAGATTTTCGTCGCGCCGGTGGCAAGGAGGTCATGGAGGCTTTTCTCAAGAAACACGGTCGCTCGATCACCGTCGTCTATGCTCACAACGATGACATGGCGCTGGGAGCCGTGCAGGCCATCGAGGAGGCGGGATTGAAGCCAGGCGCCGACATTGTCATTGTGTCGATCGACGCCATCAAGGAAGCGATCCAGGCGGTGGTGGATGGCAAGATCAACTGCACGGTTGAGTGCAATCCGCTTTTTGGTCCCAAGGTTTATGATACCGTGGCCAAGCTCCTTGCCGGCAAGCCGATCGATCGCAAGTCCTTCAACAAGGATGAGCTTTTTGATGCCAGCAATGCCGCGGCGGTCATTGCCTCCCGCCAGTACTGACCGCCCCTCGCATGGAGTCCGCTTTGCTCGAGCTCCACGGAGTGGGAAAGCGATTTCCCGGGGTGGTCGCCCTCGCAGGGGTGAGTTTTTCGGTGCGCCGAGGCGAGATCCATGCGCTGCTGGGTGAAAATGGTGCCGGGAAGTCAACTTTGATCAAGGTGCTGACCGGAGTGCATCCGGCGGATGAAGGAACGTTTCAGCTCGAAGGCAGACCCATCCGGCCCAAGTCACCTCGCGAAGCGGAGGAACTGGGCATCAGCACCGTATACCAGGAGGTGAACCTGATCCCCTCGCTCTCAGTCGCAGAGAACATCACGCTTGGCCGTCAACCCGGTTGGGGGGGACTGCTGCACTGGCGGGCGATTCGACAACGCGCCCGCGCCGCCCTGGCCCGCCTGGAAATGGACTGCGATGTGGATGCGGAGTTGGGAAGTCTGTCCGTGGCGCACCAACAGATGGTGGCGATTGCGCGTGCGCTCGATACCTCGGCCCGCTTGTTGGTGCTGGACGAGCCGACCGCCAGTCTCGACGAGCGGGAAGTGGAAGAACTGTTCAAAGTGATGCGCAAGTTGCGAACCGAGGGATTTGGCATCGTTTTTGTGACCCACTTCCTGGATCAAGTGTATGCCGTGACGGACCGCTTGACCGTCCTGCGCAACGGGAGATTGGTCGGAGCGTTTGTTACGGCTGAGCTGCCGCGACTTGCCTTGGTGGGCAAGATGCTGGGGCGAGACATTGTGGCGGAGGATCTCGCTGCCCCTGGGACGACCGCCGAACACGTTCCCGACCGGCCTCCGGCGCTGTTGGCGCGACACCTCGGCCGCCGGGGTGCCGTTGAACCGCTCGAACTTGCGCTCCATGCCGGACAGGTCACCGGATTGGGTGGCTTACTCGGCTCCGGCCGCACCGAGACGGCCCGGCTTTTGTTTGGAATCGATCGCTGCGATACCGGCGAGATACTTCTCCGTGGGAATCCGGTGCGCGTTCGCTCTCCCCGCGAGGCAGTGCGGCATGGCCTGGCGTTTTGTTCGGAGGACCGTAAGGCGGAGGGGATTTTGCCCAACCTTTCCGTGCGGGAGAACCTCATGCTGGCCCTGCAAGGAAAGCGTGGCGCGTTCCGGCCCCTTTCTCGCGCCGAACAGGAGCAGCTCTGCGCGCACTATATCCATGCATTGAAGATCAAGACGGCGGACGCGGAGACGCCGATCAAGAACCTGTCTGGCGGCAATCAGCAAAAGGTGCTGCTGGCCCGCTGGCTTGCCACCCAGCCCGAAGTCATCCTGCTGGATGAGCCCACCCGGGGGATCGACATAGGGGCGAAGCAGGAGATAGAAGGCCTGATTTCCCGGCTGCGTGCGGAAGGCATGGCGGTGTTGTTCATCTCCTCGGAGATCGACGAGGTGGTGCGGACCTGCTCCCGGGTCCTTGTTTTGCGCGAACGACGCCTGACCGGCGAGGTGTCGGGCGCGGCAGTTTCGGCCGAGTCCTTGATGCGCCTCATGGCGGGAACCCATGAAGCCCGCTGAAAGTTCCCGTCCTGCACCGCGGCCGCGGTCCGTGGTGCTGTGGCCACTGGCCGGCCTTGGCTTATTGGTGCTCCTGAATGCGGTGATCAATCCCGCTTTCCTGAAAATCACGCTCCTCGATGGCCACCTTTACGGCGTGCCGGTGGACATCCTGGTGCAAGGATCGCGCACGTTGTTGGTGGCATTGGGCATGACGCTCGTCATCGCCACCGGAGGGGTTGACCTGTCGGTGGGGTCCGTGGTGGCGATTGCCGGTGGCGTCTGCGCCGTGTTACTGCAATCGGGCCACGGTCTCGGATTGACGCTGACGTCGGCAGTGCTGGCCGGCATGGCGGCGGGAACAGTGAATGGAATCTTGGTGGCCCGCCTCGGCCTGCAACCCATTGTTGCGACGCTGATCCTCATGGTGGCAGGACGTGGGGTGGCGCAGCTTTTGGTCGATGGCCAGGTGATCATCATCACTTCGGCGCCCTTCGAGTTCCTGGCCAACGGGTTTGTGGCCGGCCTTCCGGTTGCCCCGCTCTGGGTGGGAGCATGTTATGTCGCCACCCACCTTGTCCTCCGCCGTTCGGCGCTCGGGTTGTTTGTGGAAGCCGTGGGAGACAACGAGCGCGCCAGCCGCTTTGCGGGATTGGCCGCTTCCCGCATCAAAGCCCTGGCTTACGTTTTTTGCGGCACCTGTGCCGGACTGGCGGGAATTCTCACCGCGGCCAATATCCGCGCGGCCGACGCCTATCGGGCGGGAGAAAACATGGAGCTCGATGCCATTTTTGCCGTGGTGGTGGGAGGAACGGCCTTGAGCGGCGGGCGCTTTGTCATTCTTGGGACCGCGGTGGGAGCTTTGTTGATCCAGACTTTGACCACCACCATGTACAACCTGGGAGTGCCCCCTGCCATTGCGCCCGTGCCGAAGGCGGCGTTGATCATCGGCGTGGCGCTCCTGCAGTCGGAACGCGTCAATCAGTGGATGGCGGGATGGGTACGCCGGAAAGGGGAGAAATGAAGACGCGAACTCAAGCACTGCAGCGCCAGTTGCCGATGCTGGTGACGGCAGGGATCTTGGTCCTTCTTTTTGGGGCGGCCTCGGTGTCCTACGAGGGATTTTTTTCGCTGCGCACGCTCACCAGTCTATTTACCGACAACGCGTTTCTTGGGATCGCCGCGGTTGGAATGACCCTGGTCATTTTTTCGGGTGGCATCGACTTGTCCGTCGGGGCGGTGATTGGCTTTACTTCCATCTTCACGGCAACGCTGATCGAGCAGGCGAAGGTGCCACCTGGTGCAGCGTGGGTACTGGCGCTGGCGGCGGGCACCGCGCTGGGAGGCGGCATGGGCGCGTTGATCCACTTCTACCGACTTCCGCCCTTCCTGATCACCCTTGCGGGTCTTTTTCTCGCTCGAGGCGCTGCGTTTTGGATCAACACCGAGTCGGTCGGAATTGGGCATGACGTTTACAATCGACTTTCCGCCTTCGAAGTTCCCGTGGGACAGGCCAGCCTGACGGCGGGGGCGGTGGTCCTTTTGGTCGTGTTGGTCCTGGGTTATGGCGTGGCGCACCACACCCGGTTCGGCCGGACCCTCCTGGCGATGGGAGGAAATGAGCAATCAGCCCTGCTGATGGGACTCCCCATCGGCTCGGCGAAAGTAGGAGTCTATGCTTTGAACGGATTTTGTGGCTCACTTGCGGGCATTGTCGCGACCCTCTACACCGGCTCGGGCAATCCCAGCATGGGAATCGGGCTGGAGCTCGATGCGATCGCCATTGTGGTCATTGGCGGAACCCTGCTGACCGGTGGGCGCGGGCACCTGGTCGGCACGATTCTGGGCATCCTGATCTTTGGGACCATCCAGGCGGCCATCCTCTTCGACGGCCGCCTCAGCTCGTGGTGGATGCGGATCGTCGTGGGGGGGCTTCTGCTCGCTTTTGTGCTTCTGCAGCGGCTCCTGCTGAGGCGCCGAGGCACCTGATTTGACCCTGTCACTGCCGGATTCGGCCCGCCGGGGTGATCGTTTTTGCATAGTTTTTGAGCGCCCTGACGCTATCGCCCCGGGGCCGGACTTGGTACGATAGTGAGGTCAGATGCCCCGTCCGGTGCGCACGTGCGCGCCGCACACCCTCCAGTCACTACCCTATGAATACACTCACGGTTCACCGCCGTCATGGCGGTTTGCTAGCCTTGGCTGCATTGTCCCTGGTTCTCTCGCGGGCCGTGCAGGCCCAGCAGGCCAAGCCAGCGGTCGACGCGGCGACGCTCGCGCGATATGACACCAACAGGAACGGTCAGCTTGATGCATCCGAGCTTGCCCAGATGCAGTCTAATGAAGCTCGGCAGGGGAAGGCGCCGATCGAAAGCGCTGCCAGCGGGGGCGAAGAAGTGGTCAATCTCTCGCCGTTCACGGTGGTCTCCGACGACCGAGGATACCAAGCCTCGAACACCCTGTCAGGTACGCGCCTCAACTCAAAGTTGGAGGATCTTGGCGCCTCGATCACGGTGGTGACGAAACAGCAGATGCTCGACACTGCGGTTCTCGATCTGAACGACGTCTTCCTCTATGAAGCCAGTACAGAGGGCACCGGCAATTATACTCAATTCACTCCGAATCGAAATGGCGGCATCATTGACGGCACGGCAAATGATCCGGCGCGCGCCAACCGAATCCGCGGTGTGGGAAGTCCCATCAGCGGCAGCGGCGTCAATGTCGCGATCGGGAACTTCTCCAGCAACAGCAAGATCCCGATGGACACGTACAATATCGACTCGGTCGAGATCTCGCGTGGACCCAATTCCAATCTCTTCGGCCTTGGTGCCGCCGCGGGTACGGTCAATCTAGTTGCGAGCCAGGCCAACCTGACCCGGCAGTCCGCATCGGTGGGCGCGCGGGTGGACGATGAAGGTGGCTTTCGTTTCAACCTCGATATCAACCGCCCCTTGATTAAGGATAAGCTCGCCCTGCGCTTCTCCGCGGTGAACGAGTCCAAAGGTTTCACGCGTGAGCCCGCCGAGGAGAAGATCCAGCGCTACTATGGCGCGATCAAGGCAAAGCCCTTTCGCAACACGACGCTTTCGGCTTCGTATGAACGGTACGACAATTCCTATCGCAGGCCGAACTCTCTCACCCCGCGGGACACCACGCAGGAGTGGAAGGCCAATGGGAGCCCGACGTGGGACCCGACGACGCAGCTCGTGACCCTGGCGAATGGTACCGTTTCTGGTCCGTTCGCGGTCACGAACGAAAACAACCTGCTTCCGCAAGGCCTGATGGCAGGTACGAACGGCTACGGGAAGCTGACTGCTTGGATTTACAATGGCGGTGTGCAGTTTCTGACCCAGAACCGCACCGCAAATGCGATTACCACGGGAACCCCGTCGCCCTACACCAACAACAGTAACGTTCGTTACCTGCAGACCGGCACCGATATCATGCGACGAAAGGCGAATCCGTTTCCGCTTTTCTTTGCCCCGGCCACCGGCGACAAGTCTATTTACGATTGGTCGTCGATCAATTTTACTGCCGCCAACTACGGCGAGGACTCCGCCGACACGCTGCGCATCGAAGGCGAGCAAATCCTGCTGCAGACTCGCTCCCACCTGTTGGCGGCGCGTGCGGGCTGGTTCCGGCAGGAGTTTGAGCGGTTGAACAATGGCATCATCGACAACACCGACACCGTCCTTTATCTTGACATCAATTCCAAGCTGCTTGACGGGCGCGCAAACCCAAACTTCATGCGGCCGTTTGTCGAGGCCCCCGGTCCCTTCCTGAATTTCAATCCTGAGATCAGTGATACCGTGAACGCCGACTTGGCGTATCAGTATACGCCCGAAAAGCTGCCGCGCTGGCTCTCGTGGATTGGCGCGCAGCGCTTGGGTGCCCACTTGGAGCGCAACCTCACGGATCTGGAAAACTACACCTATGGACAGTGGGTCTCCGACACCCATGCCTGGACCAACACCGCCAATCGTGTCGCGGTTCCGCAGGTGGCCCAGCGTTTCTATCTCGGTGACAGCCAAGGTGCGAACGTCGACTACGGGCCCTCGCCGATCGATGGAATCAGTGGCACCTACCCGTTAAACTGGTATAACAACCTTACCCGGCAATGGGTGACGGAACAAACGACGATCGACCAACTCGCTCGTCCCAGCACCAACCGGAGCAGAAACGAGCTACGGACCCTCAGTCTCACCGCGCAGAGCTACTTTTTTGGCGATCGGATTGTCTCGACCGTGGGTTGGCGTCGCGATCGGCGCCGCGAGCGAACCTCGAGTGCCGCCGCTGTCGATCCGGCGACCGGACTGGTGACCTATGACAACTATGCCATTTGGGGACCATGGACGCACGATGTGACCGGACCGCTCGGACCGGCGACTCGAGATTCTCAGGAGGGTGACACCACCACCTATGGCTTGGTGGCGAAGCCAACCAAATGGCTCAATCTCTTCTACAATCAGTCGGATAGCTTTTTCCCCCAGGTCGTTCGCTACAGTATGGACCTGAAAGGTGTGCTACCGAACCCGGAAGGGGAGGGCAAGGACTATGGCCTGAGTTTTTCAGCGCTGAACAACCGGCTGTATGTGAAAATCAACAAGTACGAGACGCGTGAGAATGACACTCGGGCCGGCGAGGTAGGTACGATTGGCAATCGTACCTTCAGGCTCGAAGGTCGTCCTGAGAACAACGGTGTGCGCGATGCAAACGGATTCTATCCGTGGGCACTCAATCTGTCCAATTCACGTTTTGCGGCCCAAGGAATCACCCCGACCGCAGCCCAGTCCGCAGCGGCCGTTGCGAAAATTATGGGTGTGACCGACGAGTGGATGAGCATTTTCCTGGCCGCGGGTCCCGGGCAGCCGCAGACCAATGGCCAGTCGGACGTTATTTCGAAGGGCTATGAGGTGGAGATTACCTACAATCCGACGCCCAACTGGAGGATTAAGTTCACCGGAGCACAACAGGAAGCGATTGATGCCGCAATTGGACCCGAGCAATACGAATATTGGCAGTCAAGGCTACCGGTTTGGACGACGGCCAAGGACGACAATGGCAATCTCTGGTGGACCTCGGTACCAGCCCTTGGTGGTGACACGCCTGAAACCGCCTACTACAATAACCTGATCTCGCCCTACCTGTTCAGCGTTGCCAATGTCGGCAAGCCCCGAACTCAGGTGCGCAAGTACCGTTGGAGCGCGGTGACGAACTACACCTTCGATCGAGGGATGTTAAAGAACTTCAACGTCGGTGGCGCAATCCGCTGGGAAGATAAAGGGTCAATTGGTTTCTATGGTGCGGCTCCGTCAACGCTTCCGGGGACCTTCCGCGGAGTCATCCTCGAACTCGATCCAAACAAACCGATCTACGATCCCTCGCGCTCTTACTATGACTTTTCAATGGGTTACAAATTTCGTCTATTTGACCGAAAAGTCCGAGGGAACGTCCAGTTGAACATCAGGAACGTGTTTGAAAGTGGACGATTGCAGGCGGTTGGTGCGAACCCTGATGGTTCGATCTACGCTTGGCGCATTGTCGATCCGCGGCGATTCATTCTCAGCACGAGTTTCGATCTCTAGGGGTGCTCATTGCAGCGCGGGATCATCGATCCCGCGCAATATTTGGGACGGGAGAGTCCCCAAGCGTTGGCCAAAGACCGGACATGAATTTCAGATCAGCCGGCTGGAGCCTCCTTGGGGCATTCCTCTTGTTCGCCATGGTTTCGCTCGGGTATGACCTTCTGCGCCACCGTCGAGTTCGCGTCTGCCCGTCGCCTCCTCGTGGATTGAACATTCAGGTATACGACGACCTGCATGCCGCGCATCACGGAAATTCGGTGGACTGGTTGAATCTCGAAGACACGCTCCTGCACCTCGACGACTTCTGGATGGCCCCGTTGCTGCGCATCGTCTACCGGCACCGCTCTTCAATTGATGTGGCGAATTGGGAGCGGATACAACGTTCAATTCTGGGATTTCGCTATTGGATGGACCAGCCCGGCGAGGACAGTCGCTGCTATTGGAGCGAGAATCACCAGATCCTTTATGCATCGGCGGAGTTCCTGGCCGGCCAAAGGTTCCCCGATGCGATTTTCACCCGCGATGGACGAACGGGCCGTGAGCACCGGGAGGCGGGACGGAAGCGCGTGCTCACGTGGCTGGAGCAGCGGTGGAACCACGGGTTTGCGGAGTGG
>JAXMHM010000068.1:0-25524 GCA_046346755.1 Opitutaceae bacterium
CTCCGCGGTGATCGCGTACACCTGATCCCGACAACGATCAGTCGAACCAACCACTTCCAGTCCGTAACGCTCTGTCGCCTCCGCCACCACCACCGTAGGAATGGCCACGAATCCCCTTCCCTCCGCGGCCACCACTTTCGTCAAGGCGGCATCCTCGAAGTCCGCCACGCTTTTCGGCTGAACACCGATCGACCGAAACCACTTTTCCAGCGAACGCCGGAAAGCCGTAGTCTCCGCCGGCAGCAACGCGGGTGCGCGGTGCAGTGACTTCGGGAATCCCCGGCGCAGCACTTTGGCGAGCCGGGCCTCCGCGCAAATCGTCATTCCCGATTCACCCAGGAGGTGATTGTAGACGCGCCCTTGCTGTGAACTCGCCGCGGGCTCATCCGCGAGTACAATATCAAGTCGGTGCGCGGCCAGGTGGGCAATGAGATCCGACGCCTTTCCTTCCCGGCAGATCACATGCACGGTCTGGCTCATCTCAAACACCGGCTTGAGAATCTGGTGCGTCAGAAGTTTGGGCACCGCATCAGCAACGCCGACATGCAGCCGAAGCGCCTGACTCGAAGGATTCTGCTGGATCGCATTCATGAACTCGCGACCCAGGTTGAAAATCTCATCGGCATAACGCAGCGCGATCTGCCCTGCATCCGTCAGCACGTTCACTCGGCCCTGCCGGCGGAAGAGTTTTTCGCCCAGCGCTTCCTCCAGTTCACCAATCTGTGCTGATATCGACGGCTGCGACACCTTGAGCCGCTCGGCAGCCTGCCGCAACCCGCCTTCTTTCGCCACAGTCCAAAAGTAGCGGAGGTGATGATAATTGAGCCAGTCCATATTCGTTACTTCGATTTAAACTAACTGATACTTTAAAAGATCGTATTAGTCGAACAATCAAAAATTGCCTAAAGTCTTCCTTCGAAACCCAGCGCACGCATCTCCTCCCACCGTTCACGATCCACTTGAAATCCACTTCATCCGCCCCCTTCACACTTCGCGAATCCACCAACGAGGAGCGGAAGATCCCCCGTCTCTGTCGGCACGTTCAAAGGCCCGGCTCCATCGGGTGAACGAGTCCGCCGTTGTTCGAATCTCCTCCCATGACCTCGTTCTCACTCTTTCCGTTTTCCGACTATTGGTGGCTCTACGCTCTCTTTACGGTTGGAGTCCTGGCCCTGCTTGCCCTCGACCTCGGCGTCTTCCATCGCAACGCCCACGAGGTGAAGTTCAAGGAGGCACTGTCGTGGAGCATCGTCTGGATATCTCTCGCCCTGCTCTTTTGCTTCGGGCTTTGGAAGTACGCACACTGGAAGCTGCCCCAGGATCCGCGTTTGCTGGCGGAGGGGATGACCGCCATCCAGGCGGCGCAACTTGCCGACCAGACCGCATTGGAGTTTCTCACCGGCTTCGTCATCGAGAAATCACTCTCCGTCGACAACATCTTCATTTTCGTCGTTGTCTTCGCCTACTTTGCCATTCCCGCCCAGTATCAGCACCGCGTGCTCTTCTACGGCATACTGGGGGCGCTCGTCTTTCGGGTGATCTTCATCTCGCTCGGTGCCGCATTGATGAAGTGGCATTGGGTCATCTGGCTGTTTGGGGGATTCCTCGTGCTCACCGGCATCAAAATCCTCTTTGCTCCGGAAAAGCCGATCGAGCCCGACAAGAACTTCATCATTCGCCTGCTCAGGCGCCTCATGCCGGTCACTCCCACCCTCGAGGGGGACAAGTTCTTCCTTCGCAAGAACGGCCTCCTGCATGCCACGCCTTTGTTTGTGGCATTGGTCTTCATCGAATTGAGCGACATCGTATTTGCGGTCGATTCGGTACCCGCGATCTTCGCCATCACCAAGGAGCCCTTGATCGTCTTCACGTCGAACGTATTCGCCATTCTAGGACTTCGCGCGCTATTCTTTCTCTTGGCCGGCGTGATGCACAAATTCTGGGCGCTCAAGTACGGTCTTGGAGTTGTCCTGATCTTCGTCGGGCTCAAGATGGTGTGGCTCAACGACGCATTCGGCGGAAAATTCCCCGTTGGCTGGTCGCTCGGTATCATTGGCGGGATTCTTGTACTCTCGATCGTCTGCTCCCTCGTGTTCGGCAAACCCGTCTCCCGCGGGACTTCCGTGGGGTCCGAACGGATCTCGTCGGACCCGGTCCGTTGAGTGCTCGAACCGCCCGTCTGCAGCCCCATCTCCAGGCATCGCTCAATTCGAATCAGACAGGCTCCAGCCGGATGCCGCGCGGAGCATGAAAATGCACAAAGTGCCACTCGGGTACCAACGTGTTCATGGGCGCATCCTCCGGATCCGCAAAGTTCTTCCGGCCGAGAAACTGGTCGGGACTCACCCCGGTTCGGTCTCCGAGGTACGAGTGATGAGGCCCAAAGTGATTGTAGGAACTTGGGATGAGCTGCACCGCCAATTGGTGCTCACCCGAGGGCAACTTCAGGTCCACCCGCCAGTCAGGACCCCAAACCCATCCGTACTCCGCACCATCCACCGTCACCAAGGCCGCATCGGCGTCCGTTCCCTCGAGGTGAAAGGACTGAACGGGACCAGAGAGGGTAAACACCGTGGTCAGTTCAATCGGGCCGTGGTGGAAGGGAAATCCTCCGGCAAGCAAGTCTCGTGCTTCCACCGGATCTGAGGGTTCGGCAACAAGGTGAAAGGGTCCGCGAGTCGCCACCGTCTTCGGCCCCGCAACAAAGGGAGTCTCGCTGCGGACGCGAAACCCGCCAGAAAGCCAGACAAACGGAGCCACCACGCCGGGCGGCGCGCGGAATCGTACCGGCTGCTTCGCATTGATCTGTTCCGGTTCGAGCCGCACGCGGTAGTCGGTCTCATGCTCAATCACGGGGAATTGAGTTTCTCCGAGACCAAACCCCGAAACGGCATCGGCAAACACCAGCTCCACCGGCCCGCCTTCGGGGACCCAGGGCAGCACAGCAATAAAGCCGTCCTCTGTTGCATTCACCTCCAACAGAAGCGAGGTAACGACCGGTCCCTGCAGCGACCAGACAAGATCGATCCGTGAATTCGCGATCACGGGTGACGGCGCCGCAGTCCCCGACCGGACCGTGGCGGTTCGATCAAGGCGTTTGCCCCACACAGAAGGAAGATCCGCTCCTTCCGCGAGGAGCACCGTGCTGTACCCGCAGGATCCCAATCTCACCTCCTCACCCACGCGATGGGCATAGCGTTCGAAGGTGGATTCATCCGTGACGTGCCAGGCTTTCCCGGAAGCGTGCAGCGCCGCAATTCCCTCCATGAAGGTCCGGTTGATCCGACCCGCCGGTGAGTCGGGATAGGCCGATCCAGTGTGGACATTGGTACGCACGAGATCGGACGGCTCGTAGGTTGCCATGATCCCGCGATGGGGAGAGACGACGAGGACCTCGGCTTTGGCAGCAGCAGCACCAGTCAGCGATTGGCGTACCCGCCTCAGAACTTCGGGATACGCATCCCGCCAGCCGAGATGGCATGGCTGGGACGGAGGCCAGTCACGGATCGCCGCACTATCCAGTCGGTACTGGCTAAGGTGGAGGACTAAGTCAGTGATGCCGTGCCCGCCGAGCCAGAGAAGATAACGCTCCAGATCCTCCGGGCGTGCCCCCCAGCCCGCCCCACCGAAAGCCTCCGCCATGCACCGACCGTCGCCAAACTGTCGCGCCGCCGACACCAATTGCCTGGGATAGTAGTCGTTGCCAGGCAGACGCTCCAATGCGTCTACGCCGGGAATACTTGTGTGTCGAAAGACCGCGCCACAGGAGCCGACCATCGGAACCTGAAACAGCGGATGCTCCTCCCCCTTGATGTGGGCGGTGAACCGTTTGCCGTGATGCCGACACCATGCGTCCATCGGCTCAAGGAAAGCCGCGCAGAACCGGTCGCGGAGCAACTCCCAGAACCGGATCCGGACCCCATGTGACGCCGGCCCGGTGACGAAAAGGTCGTGCAATCGCGGTAGCAATGACTCGCCATATTGTACCGCGTAGGCCTCGGACAGACCGGTCGTCCACGGCACCGCACCATCGGGAGGGAGCTGCGAATAGGCATGCCCCAACCCAAACTCCGGTTCGTCACAAAAGAACGCCTCGACATAACGAAAGGTGTCGGGATGAAGCCGGGCCCGATACTGCTCATGGGTAAGTCGAAGGAACTCGGGTGCGAGATGGGGATTCAGATAATCGACGCCAGTCCCAATCCGCTCCTCCAGGAAGAAGGCTTGCCCCGCATGCTCCCACGCTGCGAGGCAATGCCGGGGCGGATTTCTCACCAACGCAAGCCAACGCTGCGCCAGCTCAGGTCGCTCCCGCAACAGGCTCCCTCCCACGGTACCGCTGGGCCAACCGTTCTCATCATAGATCCAAAACGAAACTCCAATAGCCTTCGCGTGCAGAATCGCCTCTGAAACGAGTGCGAAGTAGGGATCGGACAAGTACGGAGGGAGGTTCGGGAAGAAGCGCGGATGGAAAACCACACCATCGAACCCCGCTGCCTTCAGTCCATCGAGCTGAAGGCGCAGACGCCCTGCCTCCAGTGGACCATTGATGGACCAAAGGGCGTGAAATCGGAGAGGCTGATTCACAAGAATCCCCTAGAATGAAATGCGCACCGACGCAAGCGGCCCACGCCATCGCTGCCCAAATGCCAAAGCCCGATGGCATGTAGACTCCCTTGATCGGCCTCCCATCATGATCGCGGCCGTACCGGGTCCGCTAGGTTTCAAAGCTGACTGCAGCGTGGGCCGGAAGCCAGCCAGCGGGACCGGGTCCGAGCAGGAGGGACGGGCCTGAAACAGCGGCGGGCAGGTCAATCGGGCTGGAGCGATGGTTCACCACCACCCAACGTGCACCAAAACGCGCAAACTCCAGACCCTTGACGGGATTGAACGGCACAAGCGGAGATTGTCCGACGAGGACTTCGATCGGCGTTTTCATCAGCAGCACCACCGGATGCATCTCACGCCGGCCATACTTCGGCGGAACAACCGGCATGCTCAAACGCGAATAGGCATAACCATACTCAAATCCGATCGAAACCACCCGCCCTTTCCCATGGGAGAGCGAGGCCATCGCTTTCAAGCCAGACTCAATGTAGGTTCCAAGTGCGTCGCCGTGCGCAAATGCGACGGTTGACCATCCGTGCGGAATGAGCGGTTCCTTCCAATTGATGCAATCGAACTCAACCCGCATCTCCTCGACACCAAAGGGTCTTCGCACCAGACCGCAATTCGGACCGTGGAATAGCGTTCCGCCGGACACGACGAAGCGACTCAGTTCGTCTTCCATCCGCCGCTGCAATTCCGGCAACCTCAGGTCCTCAAGCGAATTGTGCGGAAGCACCACGATCCGGTAGTCGGACAACACACCCGCCGCCACCTGATCGGGGTGGACGATGTCCACGTGCCAGCCCAGATCGGTGAATTGCGTGTACCAGCCGAGAAGGTCCATCCGGTGCCGACCCTCGGTATCCAGCGGTAGGGGTTCATACAGGCTCATTTCAGCCGGAAAGAGGAGGGCTACTTCCCTGGTCCGAGGAGCATGGAGCAGGGGGATGACTTGCGTCGCCCATCGCAGCCCGCTTCGGACGGACTCCTTGAAGACACCATCCATCCGGTACATCACCCCTCCATCGTCCAGCCCGCTGTAACCGTAGGCATGCAGTGCTCGGACACCCGCGGCCACCAGGGTGCTGATCGCCTCGGACGGCGGAACCGTGCGGTAGATATCGCCATTCACATGACGTCCCAGGTAAAGCCCGCCCGTGAAGGAGCGTCCCGCATTGGCACCGCGCAGGATGGAGGCCTCCACGCTCACCGCCATGCCATCGGGCCGGTTTTCCGCATTCAGGGGCGACGTGATGAACAGCGTCCCGTCCACGTGGGGAGCGATCCGATACACGTCAAGGGCGCGCTGGGCCGTGGGCCAGTAGGTCTGGCCTGGCGGATTAAAGAAATATCCCCATTGGTGCAGGACCGGCTCCACAAAGAGCTCCGGCGCCACTTCGCTCCACCGCCGCTTCATTGCGGCGAAATACTCCAGCATTTCGCCCGCAAGGTAAGTTTGGTTGTCGATCCAGCGGAAAAAGTCCGGTGTCCGACCTGCGAAGTCCCCCTTGGTCGGGATCGCACATTCGACCCAGGTGAGCTCCTCGGGACGCAGCCAATAATCACCGGGCGTCAACGCCTCAAACGAACGGACCTTGATTCCATAGCGACGGTTCACCCCGTCGATCTCACCGCGATAGCGCCGCTCTAACCAGGCCAGGTAGCGGGCCCGACCCTCGGCATCGAAGCTCGGTTTCGGGATCGGATCAAACATCGTCTGCATGACGATCCGGCCGTCGCCCCTCCGGTGCATACCCTGACCATACAGTCGCAACAATCCCAGGACATGCTCCACCATCGTCCGCTGTGCCTTGGGCGACCAGTACTTGTAGGTGCCCATCAACGTACCATCAGGCCGTACGCTCTCCTCCCCTCGCACAGGAGGCACATCACGAATCGTCGGGTAGAGGTTGTCGCCGCACAGGTAGAGCGCGAGATGGGTGCAATCAAGGCCGCGGGCCGCAGCCTCCTGCATCATCGTCTCCTGCATCGCCACATAGGGACTCGCCGGCCCACCCCGGTAGCGGACAAAGAAGTCCTCCCATGGCTTTGAATCGAGGTTGATACTCGTAAAGCCCAGGTCTGCCACCTCGGCAATTCCGCGACACACCGCCTCGCGATCGCTATAGAAGGGCTCAAAGAAGTTCCCGAACCAAACTCCCAACCGGAGGCGCCCCTCAATTCGATCGGACTGCGCCTCCGCGGCAGGCGTGACGGGCATCGTTGGGTGAACGGGGTTCATGGTACCAGGTCTGGGTTTCTCCATCTGACTCTCACGGGCTTCGCCCAAGGGAAGCGTTATCCCTACCTGTCGTCAGGGTGGCCCAAGTCCTCAATCCCGAACGCGGCTTTCACTGGAAAGCGGGACTAATGAGTGTCACTCGATAGCCTTCGCTCGTCGGTTGCCGGAATGAGACCTTGGTTCCTCTTCCAAACAATTCGCCCCAAACAGCTCCCTATCCCACTGAACCAACCGAGGTCTTAACAATCGTTCGTCAATAGGTTAACCAACCCTCTTTTTGACAAGGGTTTGTGTGACCCCCAGCTGTCTATGTCCTGCTCCGGACTGACCGGACGCTGCACTGCGAAACAAAAAACCGTCTCTTGTTCGCCAGAGATCGAACGTTTTCCAAGCCTGACCGTCTACCCCTATGTAGTTCATTTGGTTTGTTGGTTTTTAGGGGTAGTCTTAAGCCCGCCTGGGGTAGGCGGGCTTTTCTTTTGGCGCACGCCACGCTTCCACGCGAAGCCAACGGGCCAAAGCGCTCCGTTAGTCCCTAAAAATCAAGCGCTTTTACGTCTCCAATCTTGACGTCAAAACGATCACGATAGGGCTTCACCCGCTGAAACCCCGTCCAAGTCACTTCCGCTTTGCCGCCCACGCGAAACACCCAGGCGACCCGGGCGGAGCCCGAGGCAGTGATGAGGGCCGGCTGGGCGGCGTACTTTTCATCCACCACTGCAAATCGCGCATCGATCTCCACACCTTCCACTTTTGCCGCCAGTCCTGCCAACCCGTTGAGACGGAATGACTCCGTGGTCCTGACCGACACGTTCTCCACTTCGACCCGATGCTTCCCCACCGTCATCAGGACAAAAAATTTGTCGGCGGGCAGTCGGCGGCTGGCTCCCGGTTTGATGGGCAAGCGGTAAACCCACGCCTCGGGTTTCTCCTCCGTCAGACTCGCCTGCTCAAAATCGATGATCTCACCTAGAGGCCGTTCTCTGCGTTTCGCTTCCCGGCGTTTTTGACGCTGCCAGTCACGAATATCGGAGTCAGTCGGAATGCGCCCGCGGTACAGCTGGAGAGACCATTGCTCCGCGTCCGGCTTGGACGGATCAAACCGCTCCCGCGTGGGCCCCCCGTTGCTCTTGCCGTTCTTGTCGAACTCATTGACCTCCTGAGAATACGCCCAGTGATTCGTGTCAGCGACCAATTTCGCCACAGCACGTTCAAGGGGCTCGGGCATGGCACCGCACACCGAGCTCGACATAAGCGCGAACAGGAGGAACACCAGGACTTGCATCGCCATGATGCGCACGATGCCCGTCCACCCCCGATGTGCAAGGAAGGCCACTTCGTGGCCCACACACACCACGGTTCGACTTCAACCGCGGGGTGCCGACGGTCCGGGCGGCTTTGACCTCGGCTTCGTGTGGAGGTCCAGCCAGGTGACCATTTCCCAGAGCACATGACGACGCGACTCCTTCGCGGCGTAGCCGTGGCTCTCGAGTGGCAACTGAACGTAGCGAACGGTGGCGCCATTGCCTTTGAGCGCCGCGAACATGCGTTCCGACTGCAACGGAAACGTGCCAGCATTAGAGTCCCGCATCCCATGGATCAGCAGGATCGGTTCCTTGATCAAATGCGCATGGGAAAACGGTGACATCTGGTTGTAGATGTCGGGAGCCTGCCAATACGTGCGTGGCTCGGCCTGAAAGCCAAACGGTGTCAGCGTACGGTTGTAGGCGCCGCTGCGGGCAATACCGGTGCGGAACAGATCGCAGTGGGCCAGCAGGTTGGCGGTCATGAAGGCCCCATAAGAGTGTCCGCCCACCGCCATGCGGTCGCGATCGGCCACCCCACGCTCCACCAGGTAGTCGACTGCCGCCTGCGCGCTGGCCACGAGCTGCTCGACGTAGCGATCATTGGGCTCCTTGCCGTCCTTTCCCACAATCGGCATGGTCGGACCATCCAGGACGCCATACCCCTGGGTCAGGAGCAGGAGGTGGTCCTGTTTCGCCGGACGCTTGAATTGTAGGGGCGACCCCACCACTTGCGATGCGCCTTCCTCAGTCAGGAATTCCCTCGGATAGGCCCAAAGGAAAAACGGCAGTCGACCATCGCGGGCCATGTCGTAGCCAGGCGGCAGGTAGAGGGTGGCACTCAACTCGATGCCATCGGCCCGTCGGTACCGCACCAGTTCCCCTTTTACCTGGGCAAACCAAGGGGAAGGATCAGGAAGATCCGTGAGAGCTTGCACCGAATCTCCGTCGTGAAGGAAGTAGTTCGGGCGTTGCGACGGTGACTCTCGGGTGAAGACGAAGCGGCGCGCTTCGCTATCCAGGATCATGCCCGGCAGCAGTTCTTCGTAGTGGGGAGGCGTCGATTGCCAGACGCGCTCGGTTCGGTTCTCCATCGAATCAAATCGGTCGAGAAAGGGCCGGGCTCCATCCTTCGCCGCTCCCTGCCCCGCCAGGTAAACCCACCGGCCGTCGCTCGACCGCAACGGGATTTCCCGTGGTTCCGTGGGATGGTCAACCATCACCAGAGTCCCGGGATCTCCATATCGATCCTCGGAACTGCGGTCGCGCAGGAGTCGCGGACTCGCGGCCGGATTCTCCGGATCAACCGCCCAGGTCCTGATTCGTGCCGCGCGGGCGGATCGCTCGTTCACCCACGCGAGATTGGGTCCGATCCACTGGACACCGGCCATGCGCAGCTCACTCTCGAAAAAGACCGTGGCAGGCCCGGTGAACGGCGGATTGAGCAGCGAAACGCGGTCGCGCTTCGGCACGTCACGACGGGGATCGCCGCCATCCAGCGCCTCCAGCAGCATGAGGGTGGCCGGCACATCCGGACGCCATTGAACACTCCGGATTCCCGGAACCACTGCATCCCGCGCACTCGGCGGGTTGTCACGCAGGGGGGTGTCGACCACCACTGCCACCTCCCGGCCAGATCGGTCCCATACCGCGGTGCGACGCGGAAACGCGAACAAGGGCACCTGATAGGAAAAGGGCCGCTGGAGAGTCGAGACCAGGAGATACTCTCCGTTGGGGGCCGCACTGACACTGGTGTGAATCCCCGGCTGCCCCACTTTCGTCACCGAGCCGTCCACCGTCACAGTCACCAACTGATTGGTGAAGTAGTGGGCGAAAAGCGCCTCGTCCTGGGGGGACTTGAGCAGGTCCTGATACGTGCGCGCCGAACCGGCCCTGCCACTCGACTCCTGCACGATCGGACCGGTCGGAACATCGGTCGAAGCCGGAGCCTCACCAGGAACTCTTACCTGGGCAATCAGGGGTGGCTGCCCTTTAAGCCAATGGAAGCCACCATTGACATGATTGACCGAGAGCTCCGGAACCCGGATCGCCCGGGCGGTCTGCGTATCCACAATCCAGATTGAAACTCCGGAAGCAGTGGACTCTGAGAAAGCCAGATGGCTGCCGTTGATGGTGAAGGTCAGACCGGAAACCCTACCCGTGAGGCCAGGCGCCTCCACCCGGCGATCCAGCCCCGTGTTCGCGTCAAACAGGTGCACCTCCATTCGGATCTCGGAAATGGCCACGTAGCCGAGTTCGCCTCCGGAAGCCGAGCGTCGCACCCAGACGAGTTCACCCAGTCGTTCGCCGGGCTGGGGCAACAACGTGCGCTCCAATCCTCCTTCCAGGCGCCGGAGGGTAACGCGGGTGATTCCCACTTTCTCAATGCGGGTGGTGGGATTCGGCTTGAAGCGCTGTCCAGCCAGCATCAGCAGCGGCTCGGCCAGCTCAGCCACCGTTGTCTCCTCGAGATCACGCTCCACCACCGCGAGCCACCGCCGGTCGGGACTGATCCGGGCCACTGGCGGCGGCGGCGTATCCAGAATATCCAACATCGACTTGGGCGGCAGTTGGTACCTCTCCTCGCCGGCCCCCTGCGCCAGACCGCGGCAGACGGGCAGGACAAGTAGCAGGGCTGCCGAAACGACCAGGAAGGTCTTGGAGTGGGAACACATCATCGGAGTGAGGATTTGGCGGCGAACCGGTTTGGCGCGCCCGACCTCGACTGAAGCGGAGGTGAATGAAAGCGCAATCACTCGAAACACCACTCGCTCGGTGCATGCCCCCATCCCGATCCCAATTCCTCTGATTCATCCCAGAAACAGCGCCCGCTCAGAGCAGCCCCAGTCAGTCACAACCCACCAGAAACAGGCAATTCGTTTGAAATGAGACGGTTGCCGGGGTGCGCAAAAAGCGGCAGCCGGCGCCGCGGGAGGCGCCGGACTGTTCGAGATCCAGGCTAGTCCTCAACGAAACCTATCACCCTACATCCGGCAGATGAGCAGTTCGCGCTCGTAGACCAGTTCCTTCGGCAAGTGATCGTGCAGGTCGATGAAGAGTTCCTCGTGGCCGATGACCTCGGCGCGCCAGGCGTTCCGATCGAAAGCCTGCAGTGCGTCAAACCGCTCCTTTGAAAACTCGAGGTCCTTCCACTCGAGGTCCTCGTAGCGGGGCTGCCAGCCAATGGGGGTTTCCTTGCCGAGGGCGCGGCCGCGGGCGCGGTCTACAATCCACTTCAGCACGCGCATATTTTCGCCAAAGCCCGGCCAGATGAACTTGCCGTCCGCATCCTTGCGGAACCAGTTCACATGGAAGATGCGCGGCGTCTCGCTCAAGGAGCGCTGCATCTTGATCCAGTGACGAAAATAGTCACCCATGTGGTAGCCGCAGAAGGGTAGCATCGCGAACGGATCGCGGCGAACTTTCCCAATCGTGCCCGCCGCAGCGGCCGTCATTTCCGAGCCCATGGTGGCCCCGGTGTAGACGCCGGCACTCCAGTTGAAGGCCTGGTAAACCAGCGGCATGGTGGTCGCGCGCCGCCCACCAAAGATAAAGGCGCTGATCGGAACACCCTCCGGTTTTTCCCAGTCCGGATCGATGGTCGGACACTGCGAAGCCGGAGCGGTGAACCGGGCGTTGGGATGGGCCGCCTTGGCACCCTTTTCCTTGGCCAGGGCAGGAGTCCAGGGCTTGCCCTGCCAGTCGGTGCACTCGGCGGGCGGCGTATCGGTCATGCCCTCCCACCAAACCCCGCCTTCGGGGGTGAGCGCCACATTGGTGAAGATGGTGTTCTTCGCCAGTGCGGCCATGGCATTCGGGTTGGTCTTGACCGAGGTGCCGGGGGCGACCCCAAAGAAGCCCGCCTCCGGGTTGATCGCATGCAGACGCCCGTTTGCGTCGGGTTTGATCCAGGCGATGTCGTCGCCCACCGTCCACACCTTCCAGCCGGCGAACGCCTTCGGCGGAATCATCATTGCGAAATTCGTCTTTCCGCAGGCGCTCGGGAACGCCGCCGCAACATAGGTCTTCTCTCCCTGGGGATTCTCCACCCCGAGGATGAGCATGTGTTCCGCCATCCAGCCCTCGTCGCGGGCCATGTTCGAGGCAATGCGCAGGGCGAAGCACTTCTTGCCGAGCAGCGCATTGCCGCCGTATCCAGATCCATAGGACCAGATCTCGCGTGTCTCCGGGAAGTGAACAATGTACTTGTCCGGGTTGCATGGCCACACCACGTCCTTCTGCCCCGGCGCCAGAGGGGCGCCGACGGAGTGAAGGCACGGCACGACCCGCTTCTCCGCCTTGTCGATTTCCTTGAAAACCGGCAGCCCGATGCGCGCCATGATGCGCATGTTGGCCACGACATAGGGGGAATCAGTCAGCTCGACGCCAATCTGCGCCATCGGCGAACCAACGGGTCCCATGCTGTAGGGCAGCACATACATCGTCCGTCCCGCCATGCACCCGGAGAAGAGTCCCTTGAGCTTTTTCCGCATTTCAAACGGGTCGACCCAGTTGTTGGTCGGACCGGCATTGTCCTTCGAAAGCGAACAGATGAAGGTGCGATCCTCGACACGGGCCACATCCCCCGGGTCGGAGCGCGCATAAAAGCAGCCCGGCCAAAGCTGCTCATTCAGTTTGATGAATGTGCCGCTCGCCACCATCAGGGCGCAGAGGCCGTCGTATTCCTGCTGGGACCCGTCGACCCAGTGAATCGCAGACGGCTTCGTCAGATCCGCCATCTTATGGACCCACTTGAGCAGGTTGGGATTGGTGCTGAGAGGCTTGGAGACGTCGCGTTTACTCATGACTTCTAGGGTTAAAAACGTTGCAACGTAGAGTAAACCGCATTTCCACCCCTCCCCGCTGCGTATAAACTGCCAACCGCTCGGCAGAAATTGCACGAATGCCTGCCTCCGGCCCCGTGAGTCCCTCTTCAGCTCCCTTCCGCCGGCTCGATGTGCACCAGCACGTCTCCAATCCGCAGCGACGACTCCAGCAGCGCATCCTTCACCGCGTGGGCGATCTCATGTCCCGCCGCCACGGTCAGGGTGGGATCAACGCGCACGTGGATGTCGACCAGGTAGCTCAGGCCGCTCTTTCGCACCCGACACTTGTCGAGGTTGACCACCCCTTCCACGCCCTGGGCCACCCGGCGCACCTCCAGATCGAGATCGGTCGGCGCCGCCGAATCCATGATATCCCCCAGCGCCTGCCGGAACACGGTGACTCCGTTCCAGCCGATGACTGCGCACGCCAGTAGCGCCCCCCAGTCGTCCGCGCTCTCGTAGCCGGGACCGCCGGCGATCGCCACGGCAATCCCGACAAACGCCGCAGCCGAGGTGACCGCATCGGAAAAATGATGCCATGCCTCGGCCCCGAGCGCCGTGCTGGCCGTGTTCTTGCCCTCGGCATTCATGCGCCGTGAAAACACCGTCTTCACGATCACAATACCCGCCAGCAGGGGCAGGGTCGCCCAGTGCGGTCCTCGATGGGGCGTTATGATCTCATGCACCGCATTTCTGCCGATCCAGTAAGCGGCTCCCATGATCACGAGCGCCACCCCAAACGCCGCCACCGCCTCGGCCTTGCCATGACCGTAGGGATGATCCGCGTCCGGCGGTCGCGCCGCCCATTTGAATCCCGCCCACACCAAAGTCGACGTGGCGATATCCAGGAGTGATTCCACCCCGTCCGCGATCAACGCGTAGGTCGACCCCATGACGCCACCGGTGAACTTGGCCACCGCCAGGATCGCATTGAGCGCAATTCCGCGCAAAACCAGCCGCTCGGCGAGGCGGGCCCGTGCTTGGATGGCAGCAAAATGATCCGCTTGGCGATGTGGCACGATCACGCGACGCTACCAACAAACCCAGGGGAGCAGCACGAAAAAAGGAGAGCGAACTTGGAGCGTGCCCGACATTGACCCCATCGCGCTGGACTCCCACGATCCTTGGCAACCTTCTCCATGTCTGTGACAACCACTTCCGCGACCGATCCCGTCAAGCAGTTCTCCGTCTTCGCCGAAAACCGGGTTGGCCGGCTGCATGACCTCACGGCGCTGCTCCGTGGCAACAATGTGCATGTCATTGCGCTCACGGTGCTCGACACCACGGACAGCGCGATCGTCCGACTCATTGTCGACGACCCAGATCGGGCGCGGGAGCTGATGATCAACAATGACTTTCCCTTTGGGGAGAGCGACGTGCTGGCCGTAGAAATTTCGGACGAAAGCGACCTTAAGCCGGTGCTCGCTTCACTCCTGGAGGCCGAAATCAACATTCACTACGTCTACAGCTTCATGAAGCGACCGGGTGACCGCACCGCGCTCGCCTTGAATGTCGAAGACACGGACGTTGCCACCCAGGCCCTCGGCAATCGAGGGTTCAAAGTCCTCACCCAGCGCGATATCTCGCGTTGAGGACTGCCGGGCGGGGCATCAGCCCTGAATTTCGCCCATCTTGTCCCCGTCGAGGGAATAGATGCCGGTCATATAGCCGTTCTCGAACATGGCTCCGACCTTGATGTCGCCGTAAAACGAGATGGGAACATCCTGAATGGGTCGCACCCCGCCGTTCTTCATCTTCACCACCACCCATTGATTCATGTCCGGCACTGCTCCGTAGCAGCACATCATGGGGTCGCTCAGGAGCAGAAACTCCGTGACCAGTCCCCCCTCCATCTTCAATGGCAGCATGAACCCGGTCACGCGCGCCTTGCGCCCGTTGAGCTTCTTCAGCCAGTCCGGAATCTGCTCCTCTCCCGTGGGAGGCTTGACGTTGGGTGTGGCCGCCGGATCAAACGGGGGAACCTTGAAGGTGTAGCCCGCGAGTCGGTCAAAGCCGAGTTTCACGTATCCATTCTCCTCTTCCAACGGAAGCGCGGCCTTGGGCGCACCGCCACCAGATGAAGCCGGCATCGCCGCCGGCGCACCTGGAGCCGCCGCGAGTGGCAATGCCACACGGTGCTCGGAGGCCGGGGCCTGAAACGACGAACCACAGCAAAGGGTATGATCGAGCAATCCCTTCGGCGGAAACAGCGCCGCGTGCGCCCCGGACAGCAAAGCCACGGCTGAAGCGGACACGGCGAACAGGAGGCGGCAACGGTCAGTCATGGGATCGCCAGCACCGTACACACCTCGGTCCATTCGTCAAAAACGCATTTCGCACCAGCCGATCCTGACTCAGGTTTCCGCGACAAACCCCAGATCAAGGGGCATCTGGGCGATTTTTCCCGATGCCGCCACCAGCTCGGCCCCCCCCGGCGCCGGCCTCACCTCCACCACCTGGTCAAAGCCCCGGGGAATCGACGCAACCGCCAGGATGTGCGCCACCCGGAGCGGCCGGTGAGGCGAGAGCGCCACTGCTGTGTCTATGCCATTGCTATTCATCGGATTATTGCGAACCGACTCCGCCAGTCCGAAGTGAAAATAGGAAGTCACCTCCTCCATCCCAAGCACCGCAGTATGGCGCCCGCTCCACGGGGCATAGTGGCGTCCGCCATTTGAGTGCCAAAGAACGGTATGGCGGAGCACGCGAGGGTTTTTCACCTGAAGGAAGACATAGCGCTGGTCGGGAAAGGTCGCCGCACTCCAGCCAAACGCACCCTTGCCCGTGCCCACCAGCATGACGAGATCCTCAAATCCAAGGCGCGCCGGGTATCGCGAAAGATCGGCAAATCCTCCCACAGCCAGGGGCACCCGGTCAAGGGAGCGAAAACGCGCACCCACTTCGAGCGAGGAGTAACCTTTCTGCGCGGGATTCTCGAACGGCGTGGGCAGGACCTGGCCCCAGGCAAAACTGCCCACCGACACGCGCGCTGCTCCCTCCTCCTTCGGAAAGGCCACACAGGGGTGGGTGCCAATGGGCATCGTGCCGCGGTACCCTTGAAGCACATGTTCACAGTAAACCGCGGTGTGCCCTTTACGGACGGTCAGTCGCTTGTCGATTCGGCCCGGCCTGACGGTTGTCTTGAGATGGGCGTGCAACGTGGATGCGTCCCCTGCCTGGGTCGTCTCGTCAAGGGTCCACTGGGCGTTGGCCGACTCTCCGTGGGGCGGATGGGCTTCGCCTCGATGAGGGGTCCCGTTACCGCCAAACGGCGCGCAAAAAAAGTCCCCGCGCAAGGCGTGCAAAAGCGGTGGCAAACCGGGTGGCAGTTTCTCGCCCGCCCAAGGTGCGACCGCCAGCGGTGAAATCCGGCGTCGGTCAGGCAACCGAAACTCAACCGGGCCGAGCATGCCGGCACACCGGGTGACCCGCGCCGAAACGGAACCGTTTTCCAACGTCCAGCTCGGCTGTCCCAGGTACGTCACGAGGGGTGTTTTCATCCACCGACACGTCACCAGCGCCACGGGGAACGTCAACGACGGGTTTTGCGCCCCTTTCCAAATGTCATTCGGTAAACCCTCAACGGCGGAACGCCTTCCAACCCGGGATTGCCAAACGCGCGTCCGACCGAAGAGTGGGAGTCCGTCTCATGTCCTTTTCACCGCTTCCTCTCGGTCAACGCATCCCGCCCAGCGTCCACGGCGTCTCCTGCAGCCTGCCGACCATGCGCTCCGTGATTGGCTATGAAGAAAAGGATCCGGAAATCACCCAGCACCTGACTTCCGGCTATCCCCGGTTTGTGCAGCACCCGTTTTTAAAGGCCGCCGCTTTGGTCCTGCTCCGGCGCGCAGGATTGGAACACCACCAGGCTTGGCCGGTCGCGTCCCGACGCGCCGCATTCGCACTGCAGCAGTGGCTTGAACCCGTGGTCACCCAGGTGATCGAGCACGAGGGGTTGTACGGCGTCGCATTCCCCGCCAATGCCGAAACCAACGGTCGCGCCAAAACCTGGCTGCAGCACAGCGGAGCCCTCGCCTCCACCCGGGCGACCGAAGACTTCCTTGTGCGAGTGGGGGATCGCGCGAGCGTCTATCCCGAAGAGACCTTTGTCGGAGACGCGGAGGCCCGGGTGCGCACCTATCTTCGCCAGGCATTCGCTCCCGCCGCGGACGACGATCTCTTCCTCGCCAACAGCGGCATGAACGCGATCTGGGCCGCGTTCCGCGCGGTCTCCGCCGTCCAGGCGCCACGTGGCCGGAGGGTGTGGGTCCAGTTCGGATGGCTCTACCTCGACACCATCGCAATCCTGCAGAAGTTCACCGGCTCCCCGGGGAACTATGTCCATCACGCCGACGTGTTCGACCTCGACGGATTGCGCCGCCTCTTCGCGGACCGGGGAGGCGAGATCGCAGGCGTCATCACCGAGGTGCCGACCAATCCGCTGCTCCAGACTCCCGATCTGGCCGCGGTGCACGAGCTCTGCCGCACCCACGGCGCCCTGCTCGTGGTCGACCCCACCATCTCGTCGCCGCTCGCCATCGACGTGCTGCCGCATTCCGACGTGGTGGTGAATTCATTGACCAAATACACAGCGAGCGAGGGCGACATCCTCTTCGGTGCCTGCGTCCTGCGTCCCGGACTTCCCGACGCCACGGCCCTCCGGGCCTTGGTCGCCGGGGAGCTGGAACCCGTCCATCCCCGCGACCTCGCACGCCTCGCGGCCCAGATCGGGGACACCGCCGCCGTGGTCCGGCAAACCCAGATCTCGGCCGCCCGGGTGGTCGAGTTCCTGCGGGGACACCCCCGAGTCCGCAGCGTGCTCTGGGCGCTTGAGCCGCAGTCGCGCGACAACTACCTGCGGCTCGCGCGCTCGCCGGATGCCATTGGCAGCATGATCAGTTTCACGGTCGAAGGGACTCTCGCCGCCTTCTACGACGTCCTTCGCCTGCCCAAAGGACCGAGCTTCGGCATGAAGACGACCCTGATCTGCCCTTTCATTTACCTCGCACACTACGACCTCGTGACCACGGACGCCGGGCGCGCACAACTTGCGCGTCACGGTCTGACACCGGACCTGCTGCGCCTCTCGGTCGGATGCGAACCCGTCGACGATATCATCGCCGCGTTGAGCGAGGCGTTGGGCTGAACCGCCACTCTCTATGTCAATCCCGTCGTGCCGCCTGGCCATCAAGGCCATACCCAACGCCGGCCGGGACGAAATCGTTGGCTGGCTGGGGGAGGCGCTCAAGGTAAAGATCCGGGCGCCCGCGCTTGATGGACGGGCCAACGACGCGCTCTGCGCCTTCCTCGCCGAGGCACTCGGACTCCCCCGGCGCGCGGTCACCGTCGCCACCGGAGAAAAATCGCGCCAGAAATGGGTCGAGATTGCCGGCCTCTCGCTGGAACAGACCCGGGCCCGCCTGCCCGGGGCATGAAACGTCGGAAGCTCCCCTGCCCCCGTGCTCATCGCTCTCCTTGTCCTCGTCGCCTTCGCCTGCGTCCTGCTTCTTGTGCTGGTGTTGCGCCGCACCCCGTCGCTGGAACCGACCCTCGCGTTGGCCCGTTTTGACCAGGTCGCTTCGGACCTGCACCAGCTCGAGTCCGCCCTGCGCGACGAGTCCGCACGCGGCGCGGCCGCCCTGCGCGAGGACTTGGGTGGCCGTATTGAGCGCACTCTCGCCTTGCAGGGGCAGCGCTCCGACGAATTTCGCCGGGAGACTGCGGCGCACCTCGACGCCTTGTCGGGCCGGGTCTCCCTTGCTCTAGCCGAAGCGCGGACGGAGAGCCGGTCCCAACTGGCCGACTTCGCCCAGACACTCAGGTCCGCCCTCGAGTCCAGCCGCACCCACCAGGGTGAGCAATTGACCGAACTTGCCACCCGCTTTGACGGACTCGCCCGACTGCTGACTGAATCGGGTGACCGCCTTCGCGGGACGGTGGAGACGCGTCTGGGGGAGATGGCGACCCAGAATGCTGCCAAACTCGACGAGTTGCGCGCCACCGTCGACCAGCGGCTGCAGGCCACCCTCGAGCAGCGCCTCGATGCATCGTTCAAGCTGGTGGGGGACAACCTTGAGCGGGTCATTCGCAGTCTCGGGGAAATGCAGGCCATCGCCGTCAGCGTGGGCGACCTGAAACGAGTCCTGACCAATGTCAAAACCCGCGGCACGTGGGGCGAGGTACAGCTGGCCTCGCTCCTCGGGCAGATTCTCACTGCGGATCAATATGAAGCCAATGTCGCTCCCGTGCCCGGCTCCGGAGCGAGGGTCGAGTTTGCCATCAAGCTCCCGGGCGCGTCGGCCACGGACGGCCCCGTCTGGCTCCCGGTTGACGCGAAATTTCCCACCGAAGACTACCAACGCCTCGTGGACGCGTCGGACCGTGCCGACCCCGAGGCGGTCAAGGCCGCCGTGGCTGCGCTAGCTCAGACCGTGCGAACCTTCGCGCGCGGCATCGCCGAAAAGTACCTCGCTCCGCCGCACACCACCGACTTCGCCCTGCTCTTTCTTCCGACTGAGGGACTTTACGCGGAAATCGTGCGCCAGCCCGGGCTACTCGACAGCCTGCAGACCCAGCACCGGGTGGTCGTGGTCGGACCAACGACCCTCGCGGCGCTGCTCAATAGCCTGCAGCTCGGTTTTCGCACCCTCGCGATTCAACAACGCTCCTCCGAAGTCTGGACCGTGCTGGGCGCGGTCAAAACGGAGTTTTCCAAATTCACCGAAGTGCTCGCCAATGTGAAACGCCGGCTCGAAGCCGCTTCCTCCGAAGTCGATCGCACTGGAGCGCGCACCCGCGCGATTGAGCGCAAGCTGCGCGACATCGAAGCTCTGCCGGCCTCCGATGCCGCCCGGCTGATCGGCGCCGACGACAGCGACGCCACTCGAGATCCACCAGCAGCAGGCTAGCCAGGTGCAGGAGACCCGCCGCGTTTAGGCCTTCACGGTCGAAGGGTGAACAAGCCACTCCCTCGTCCCATCCGTCCCGCTCGGACTAAAAGTGCTTGACGTATCCGTTGCGCCGCAACCGTTCCAGCCAGCGCTCCTGAGCCTGACGCGAGCCCTGCGTAATGAGGATGCGCTCGATCTGCTCGCGGACCTCATCGATGGGCTGGATACCCGCGTACTTTCGTTCTTCCACGTAGAGCAGAAAGGCACCTTCCGGGGTAATGATCGGGTCGGTGAACTCGCCTTTCTTCAAGGCGAAGAGGGGATCGCTGAACTCCGGCTTCAAATCCGATTTCTTCTGCCAACCCCAGTCGCCGCCCTTGATTTTCTTGGTATCCTGCGACACCTCCCGGGCAAGATCCTCAAACTTTTCACCGGCCTTCAGGCGTTCGTAGACCGCAAGCGCGCGCGTTCGGAGGTCGCTGTCCGACTGGCCGGCCCGGGTGAATTGAATCAGGCGGAGATGTGCTTCATCCTCCTGAAAAAACCGCTCTTTGTTTTCTTTGTAGAATTCTTCAATCTTCACCGGACTGACGGTGCTCTGTGACTTGCGCTGCTGCTGGCGCATGTAGCCGAAAATGATGTCCTCCTCCACTTCCTTGCGGTACTCGCGCAGGGTCAGTCCCCGGCTGCGGAGGTAGGCGAGGAACTTCGAGCGATCCCCTTCAAACTGGCCGATCAGGGTCTCCGCAATCTGGTTGTCGACGTAGCTCTCGGGGATGCGTTTCTTCTCATCCTTCCGAAACTCCTTCACGATCAGCTCGCGATCGATCATGTCCTGGATCGCTTCCTCCTGCAACGCCTCGAGCTTCTGGTTGAATTCCTGCATGCTCTTGGACTCAATCCGGAGCTGCTGAATCACCGGGTTGATACGCTGCCGGATGTCCTCGACCGTGATGACCTTACCCTCGACGATCGCGGCAATGCCGTTCGCGTACTGAAGATCCAAGTTATCTTTCGCGGGGGCCTGGGCTTGACCCTGAACGGAGAGCACCCCCGCCCCGACCAATAGCACGGCAACGCAAGTTGAACGAACAGACCGGAACGTGGGACCTTGGCGACCTGTCATCATGGGTTGGGCAAGTTATTCAAAAAAACGATAATCTCTTTTAACCGTAGAAGGGGCTTGGGACTGGTCAATCGTGGAAACCGCGTTCCCAGCATGACGTAGTCATCCCGGGGACCACGGGCGCGCAGGCACTTCAACCGAGTCGACTCCGTTTCGACGGAGACAATGCCTTTTTGTTCCGCACGAATACGTATCTCCGTGACTATCAACAAGGCTCGTACTTCGTCGCCAAAATCCCCAAACCGGTCCCGCAAATCAGTTTCGATGACCTTCAATTGTTGAAGGTTCTCTGACATCGCCAGCTTTCGGTAGAAATCGATCCGCAGTCGGGTCTCGGACAGGTACCTGGAGGGAATGCGCGCCTGGATTCGGTCCACTTCGACCGCCCCGCTCGCATCGTGCTCCGCATCCTTGACCGCGGTGTACCCGGAGCCGTGCCCGCGGGTGCGGGCCGGATCCGGCAGGACGGGGTCGCCTTCACCGACAAAAACAAAGTCCAGCTTCACGCTGGCTCGAATCGAGGCCGCCTGTTTTTCGCCCCGCAGCCGGGCCACCGATTGACGCAGGAGCTGGCAGTAAAGCTCAAATCCGACCCCGACAATGTGACCGCTTTGCTCCGCACCGAGGAGATTTCCGGCGCCGCGCAGCTCCAGATCGCGCATGGCGATCCGAAAGCCCGCTCCCAGCTGATTGTGAGTGCGGAGAGCATTGAGCCGCTCGCGCGCGATCTCCACCAGTCGCGTGTGACGATGCAGCAACAGGTACGCGTAGGCCTGATGCTTGAATCGCCCCACGCGACCACGCAGCTGATAAAGTTGCGACAGGCCAAACCGGTCCGCCCCTTCAATGATGATGGTATTGCAATTGGGGATATCGAGGCCGCTCTCAATGATTGTGGTGCACACCAGCACGTGATACCGCCCGGCGACAAACTCGGTCATGAGTTCCTCCAACTCGTCTGCGTCCATCTGCCCGTGACCCACTCCAATGGACAGATCGGGCATCAGCTCCCGCAGCCGCGCCGCCACGAGGTCGATGGTCACGACGCGATTGTGCAGGTAGAAGACCTGCCCACCGCGCCGGACTTCATGGCGCACGGCGTCCACGACGACCTTTTCATCGTAGGTCTTCACGAGGGTCTGAATGGGATGCCGGTTGGTCGGCGCGGTTTCGATCACGCTCATGTCGCGGGCACCGGTCATCGCCATGTAGAGGGTGCGCGGGATCGGGGTCGCACTCATCGAGAGCACATCCACCGTGGAGCGCATCGTCTTGAAGCGCTCCTTGTGTTTCACCCCGAAACGCTGCTCCTCGTCGATCACCACGAGACCGAGGTCCTTGAAGACCACATCGCGCTGCAGCAGCCGATGCGTGCCGACGAGGATGTCAACCTGTCCGGCCCCGGTGGCGGCGAGCACCTTTGCGATTTCGGCGCGGGAGCGGAAGCGACTGACCATTTCGATCGCAATCGGGTAACCCGCCATGCGCTCGCGAAAGGTGTTGAGGTGCTGCTGGGCCAGCACGGTGGTCGGCACGAGCACCGCCACCTGCTTGCCGCCCTGCACGGCTTTGAATGCGGTGCGGATGGCCACCTCGGTCTTGCCAAATCCAACGTCCCCACAAATGAGGCGGTCCATCGGCCGCGGTTTCTCCAGGTCAGCTTTCGACTCCTCGATGGCCCGCAGCTGATCGCGCGTCTCGGTGTAGGGAAACGACGCCTCGAACTCCTTCTGCCAGGTGTTGTCCGGGGGAAAGGCGAAACCCGGCTGTGCCTCGCGGGCCGCCTGGATCCGCAGCAGCTCACCCGCCAGATCGATCGTTGCCCGCTCCGCCGCTTGCCGGGTTTTCTCCCAGCGACCGGATCCAATGCGCCCGAGTTGGGGCCTCGTCTTCGTCAGCCCGACATAGCGGCTGATGAGGTGCGATTCCTGCAGCGGCACGTGCAGGGTGACATGATCGTCAAACTCAAGGGAGATGACCTCGCGCAGCCCCTGGGCCGTCTCGATGCGGGTCAAACCGCGGTACAGCGCAATGCCATGCTGGAGGTGCACCACAAAGTCGCCCTCCACCAACTCGGCAAAGTCCAGGAGCTGGTCAATCTGGGCCCGTTGCGCCAGCGCGCGTTTGGTGCCGCCCGCGCGCCGGGATCGCTGGCGCCCGAACAGCTCGGTCTCCGTCACCACCACCAACCCGCGTTTCGCGGGTGGCTTTCGCCACGTCAGCTGTGTTGGCAAGTCCGATACCGTCGTACGCTCATCCGGGGACTGGCGGTAGGTGACACGAAACCCCTCGTTCGGCATGCCCCGCAGCCAGACGGGTTGCAGGGTCTTGAGGGCGTGGTCCTCCTCGAGGATCTCCTTCGCACGCTGTTCCTCTCCTTCTTTCGAAACGACAAAAACCAGTCCGTATCCGAGACGCTTCCACTCGCGCACCTTTTCGAGAAACGCATGGCGCGCCTCCACTTCGCCCTGAAGCCGCTCCTGGGCCACGAGGCTGTCATCCGGATAGTTGCGATGGTGGACCAGGCTGTCGGTATCCCAGGTGGACTCCGTCACGCCATCGCCCTCCAGCAACGACGACGCCTCATCGAGGTCACTTACCCCAAAGAGCGCGCTGACGCGTTCGAGGACGGGGGTGAGCCCGTCCGCGCCCTCCCGGGCAGCGGTGCTGAACTCTGCATCCAGTTCCGCCGGCTCGATCAAGGCCAGGTGGGTCGCGGGCGAGAGATAGTCGGCCAGGCCGGTTTGCGACGTGGCCAGGCGAAGCCGCGGCGAGGCGGACAATGCGATCGACTCCACACTTGCTCCGGATCGCTGGGTAACGGGATCAAACGCCCGGATTTCCTCAATTTCATCGCCAAAAAAATCCAGCCTATACGGTTCCGTGGCCGTGATCGGATAAACATCGACGATTCCCCCGCGAATGGCGTAGTGACCCGGCGCTTCACACACCGCCTCCGAGTCGTAGTCCAGTTCGCGCAGCAGCTCGAGGAAGCCCTGAAATGACTGCGACTGACCCCGCTTGAGCGTCACCTCTTTCTGCGCAAAGGCCTCGAGCGACGGCACGGGCTGGCTCAGAGCCGCCGGTGTGGTCACGACCACAAGGGTCGATGATCCGCCGGGCGCCGCGCCAGCACCCGCCACCCGTCGCGATCGGAGTTTGGACAGGACGGTCTGACGATCGGCCGAGGCGGAGAACGCCTCCCGCATGTCCCGGTTCTCCGGCATCGCCTCCGGAAAGTGCAACACCTCCAACGGACGCGGGTCTCCACTCGCCCCGTGAAAGAAGGCCAGATCCTCCACCAGTTGCTCGGACCGCTTCATGTCCACCGCCACCACCAGCCACACCGGCGCAGGATGGGCGCGCCCCAGCTCGTCGAGCACCGCCGCCCGGGCGGGTGGACAGATGCCGCTCAGCTTGTGACGCTTCAAGACGGTGGTGGCCGGCATGGAAAGGGACCACAGGAAACCAGGTTGGGCTCCAGCGCAACTCCGGCGAAATCCCCCCGGTGGCCGGCCCCGGCCGCCTATTTTCCAGGCGCTTTGAACATCCCCCGCGCTTCTACGTCTATCCCCAGGTTAGTTACCCGTTCTTTCTGCAGAGTTCATGTTGTAGTTTGTTAAGTCGGCGAAGGCGCCGGGCCCTTGGGTCCGGCGCCTTCTCTTTTTGTTCTCCAAACGTCGCTTGCCACCCTTCGCTCCCCGGCACAGAGAAACGGAGCCCGCCATGACTGACTTCCGTGCCTATTGTCCTCCGTCCGCTCGTGATACGACGGAAATCACCCTTTCACCGGACGAATCGCATCACCTCGTGACCGTCAATCGGGCGCGCACGGGTGACACCGTGATTGCCTTCGATGGCCGCGGGACCGAATGGGGTACCACCTTGGCCCGGGCCGACAAGCGCTCTGCACTCCTGCGGGTTCGTTCGCGCCATTCCGCCCCTCCCCTGCCTCACGCCATCACCCTGGCCCAGGCGCTGCCCAAGGGCACTTCGATGGATGCGATTGTCCGCAAGGCCACCGAACTTGGCACGGCCCGCATCGTGCCGCTGGAAAGCGACCGCACCCAGGTCCACCTCGATGGCGACCGGCAGGATCGCAAGGTGGAAAAGTGGCAGATTGCCTCGCTCGAGGCCGCCAAACAATGTGGTAACCCATGGTTGCCGGAGATCACCGCCGTGCAGCCGGCCAGGGCGTTCCTGCAGTCAGCCACCGGATACGATCTCAAACTCATCGCCTCCCTGCAACCCGGCGCCCGTCATCTCAAGTCTGTCTTGGCTGCTCACCGCTCGACCCACGCGGTCGCTCCGCACACGGTCCTGTGGATCATCGGTCCCGAAGGGGACTTTTCACTGGAAGAAATGAAGCTCAGCGAAGCGTCCGGCTTTGTGCCCGTCACCCTCGGTCCGCTCGTGCTCCGCTGTGAGACGGCCGCGATCTACGCGCTGAGCGTGCTGAGTCACGAGTTGCAGGCCTAGCTCGCGCAGTCCCGATTGGCGCGCGAGGTGCGGCTTCCCTCGGTCACCA
>JAXMHM010000069.1:0-24841 GCA_046346755.1 Opitutaceae bacterium
TTCACGCCTTCGCCGGGAAACAGCCGTTTTTCTCCTACCCACGAATCCTCGGGCACGAACTCGGCGTCGAAGTGCTGGAGGTGGGTCCGGGTGCAACCACGGTCAAACGCGGAGACCGCTGCTCGGTGGAGCCGTACCTGAATTATGGTGCCTGCATCGCCTGCCGCCGGGGCAAACCCAATTGTTGCGCACACTTGAAGGTGCTGGGGGTTCACACCGACGGTGGCATGCGTGAAGAGCTGGTCGTGCCGGCGGCAAAACTCCACCCCTCGACTCGCCTGACCTTCGATCAACTGGCCTTGGTCGAAACCCTGGGCATCGGATGCCACGCCGTGGATCGCGCAAATCTGGAGTCCGGCGAATTTGTCCTCGTCATCGGGGCCGGCCCGATCGGACTCGCCGTCATGCAGTTCGCCGTTGAGGCGAGTGCCCGGGTGATCGTGCTGGACATCAACGAAAACCGCCTCCGCTTCTGCCGTGAACATCTGGGGGTCGAACACACCGTGTCAGCCACCGCCGGACCCATCGCGGAGGCGTTGCTGGCGTTGACCGGAGGAGACCTCCCGACCGCGGTCTTCGACGCCACAGGAAGCCCCAAGTCCATGATGGCAGCGTTCGACTACACCGCCCCGGGCGGCCGCTTGATCTTTGTCGGTCTGTTCCAAGGCGACGTCACTTTCAACGATCCGCACTTTCATCGACGCGAGCTGACGCTTCTCGCCAGTCGGAACGCCCGGAGCACTGACTTTACGCGAATCATCCGCCTGATTGAGTCGGGCCGCATCGACACCACGCCGTGGATCACGCACCGTGCATCCCTCGAAGAAGCGGTCGTTGCATTCCCTTCGTGGACAAAGCCAGAAACCGGAGTGATCAAGGCCATGATCGAGCTTTGATCCCCCGACCTAGCCCCTTTCTTAAACCCTCCCATGAAACTCCCCCAGTACCTCCGTGCCGCGCTCGCCCTTGCCATCGCCACCTGGCTGCTCTCCGGCTGCGCCAAGAAGACGGACTCCGCCAGCGACGCGGGACCCAAGCGATTGACCATCGCGGTGGTTCCCAAAGCCACCACGCACTCGTACTGGAAATCGGCGCAGGCCGGGGCCGAGCGCGCCGCCCGGGAATTGGGTGTCAATCTGGAATGGCAGGGCCCGCTCGACGACTCCAAAGTGGCCGACCAGATCGGCATCTTCAACAATCTGGCCGCATCGGGCGTGGATGGAATTGTGCTGGCTCCCTGTGACGACCGCGCACTCGTCTCACCCGTGCGCACCGTCGTCCGCCGCGGCATGCCGGTCGCCATCTTCGACTCGCCGCTCGAAGGAAAACCGGGCACGGACTTCATCAACTTTGTCGCGACCGACAACAAGCAGGCCGGCGTCACGGCCGCGGAAACACTCTCCGGCCTGGTCACCCAGGTGTCACACGGAGGCACCGTGTTGATGATCCGCTTCACCGAGGGTTCCGCTTCGACCCGGTTGCGGGAGGAAGGCTTCATCGAGAAGCTGGGTGCGTCGGGAAACCTGAAGATCGCGGCCCAGCAGTTCACGGATGGCTCGATGGCGGGAGCCCAGCGGGTGGCGGAAACGCTGCTGGGAAACTACGTGAAGAGCAACACCCTCCAGCTCGATGGCATCTTTGCTTCGAATCAGCCCACCGCCGAGGGCACCTACAACGCACTCCGTGCTCTGCGTGACAAGGGCGTGGTGATCAAGACTCCGTTTGTCGGGTTCGACGACTCCGAACTCCTGCTGCAGGGACTGCAAAATGGCATCATCCAGGCACTGGTGGTCCAGGATCCGGACCGCATGGGTTATCTCGGTGTGAAGTCCGTGGTCGATTTCCTGCAGAAACGACCCGTACCGACTGTGGTGGATACTGGCGTCACGGTGAAGACCCGAAAGTAAACCATCGCCGTGTCCGCAAATCCCGCCCCCTCCTCCGCGCTCCTGTCGATGCGCGGCGTGCAGAAGCGTTTCGGAGCCACCTACGCGCTGCGCGGTGTCGACCTGGAGGTGGCCGCAGGCACGGTGCATGCGCTCATCGGAGAAAACGGAGCCGGCAAGAGCACGCTGATGAAGACGCTCTCCGGCGCCTATCAGCCCGACGCCGGAAGCATGCTGTTCGACGGGAGCCCCTACCGGCCGGAGAATCCGCTCGACGCGCGTTCGCTCGGGGTGTGCATGATCTACCAGGAATTGGCGCTGGCTCCCGACCTCAGCGTGATGGAGAACATCCTGCTCGGCATCGAACCCACGCGGGGACCGTTCATCCGCTGGGGCGAAGTGCGGTCCATCGCCCGCCGGGCCCTGGCGGAGGTGGGATTGGACGACGTGTCACCCGAGGCGATTGTCGGTTCTCTTTCAATCGCCACCCAGCAACTGGTCGAGATCGCCCGGGCGGTCGCCGTCGGATGCAAGATCCTCGTGCTGGATGAGCCCACCAGTTCCCTGACGCAAAAGGACGTGGCCAAACTCTTCGCGCTGGTTCGCAGGTTGAAAGAACGAGGCATCGCCATCGTCTACATCAGCCACGCCCTCGAGGAGGTGCAGGCCCTCTGTGATCGCTTCACGGTGATGCGCGATGGTGAAACCGTGGGGCACGGCCAGGTGGCGGACGTTCCCGTCCATCGCATCATTGCCATGATGGTCGGGCGGGAAGTTGCGGACCTGTATCCACGTTCGGCACGGTCTCCGGGGGACGTGGTGCTTGAGTTCAAGGACTTCGCAGGAGTGACCCTCCCCCGCAGCGCGGCGCTAGCCCTGCGACGAGGCGAAGTGGTCGGAATCGCTGGACTGATCGGCGCCGGCCGAACGGAGATGTTGCGCTCGCTGTTCGGTCTCGAACCGGTGAAATCGGGGAAGATCCGCGTCGGCGCCTACCAAGGTGAAGCAAGTCCTGGCCAGCGCTGGTCGCAGGGGGTGGGATTGGTGAGCGAAGACCGCAAGACGGAGGGCCTGGCCCAGAACCTGTCGATCGCGGAGAATCTCACGCTGACTCGGCTCTCCGGGCTGGGACCGTGGCGATTCATCCGGCCCTCCCGGCAACGGGCCGCCTGCGCGCCGTGGATCGCGGCACTGCCGATCAAGTGTCGCGATGCCGGACAGGCCGTGGAGGATCTCTCCGGGGGAAATCAACAAAAGGTGGCGATCGCCCGCCTCCTGCACCATGACGCCGACATCTTCCTGCTCGATGAACCCACACGCGGAATCGACGTGGGTTCGAAAGCCCAGATCTATGCCTTGATCGACCGGCTCGCGCTCGGGGATCCCTCCCTCGGCAAACAACCCAAAGCCATCCTGGTCGTAAGCAGCTACCTGCCGGAACTGCTCGGCATCTGCGATCGCATCGCCGTCATGACCCGGGGGGTGCTCGGCGAGGCCCTGCCCGTGAGCCATTGGACCGAGCACTCCCTGATGGTGGCCGCCACGGGTCAATCCACCGAGTCCCCGACCTCGCCCCCGGCCTGAAGGGCGAGGCGCACCGTCCTTCCCACACTCGTCGCCCGGACCTCCCGCCCCCTTCCGCCGTCACATCCTTGCCATGAGCGATCCGGTTGAAACCGCCCCCACCCAATCCAAACGGCTGCTCACTTTTGCCGCGCGGCTGATTGCCTTGGTGTGCGTCTACCTCTTCTTCGCGCTGCTGACCCCGGGCAGCAAGGGATTCACCTCGGACGCGAACACCCAGCTCATGCTTCAGGACATCGCGGTGGTGGCCATGTGCGCCATCGGCATGACCCTGGTGATCATCGCCGGGGGCATCGATTTGTCCGCGGGGTCGACCATTGCGCTGGCCATGATCACCACCGCCTACGTGCTCAACCTTGGTCCCAAGGGCCAGGAGTGGGTGCGCAGTTCACCGCATCTCATGCCAGTGTTGGCGGTCCTAGCCGCCATGACGGTGGCGGGGGTGGTCGGGTTGATCAACGGCCTGCTGGTCACTTCGCTCCGCATGGTGCCTTTCATCGTCACCCTCGGCACCATGCAAATGGCCCGCGGCTTGGCCAAACTCGTCGCCAACGAGCAGAACATCTATCCTCCCTCCGACGTGGTCGGCGAACTTTGGATTGCCCGCCTGCTCGATCCGGCGCGCACGGTGTTCACGTTTCCGTTTCTCCCAACCGCGGTCTGGCTGGTGGTGGGTTGCGCGGTGCTTGCGGCCCTTTTTCTCCGGTACACGCGACTCGGTCGCCACACCTTCGCCGTCGGATCGAATGAAAAGACCGCCATCCTGTGCGGGGTACCCGTCGTTCGGACCAAACTGGCCGTTTACTTGATCAGCGGCCTGTTCAGCGGGCTGGCCGGCATCATTTTCTTCGCGCGCCTAGGTGGCATCGGTCAGCCCACCGAGGCCATCGGGTACGAGCTCTTCGTCATTGCCGCCGTCGTGATCGGGGGCGCCAGTCTGCTCGGCGGACGAGGCACGGTGTTGGGCACCATGATCGGCGCACTCATCATCACCATCCTTCGCAACGGCGGGGTGAAAATGGGTTGGCCGCAGTACACGCAGGAAATTGTCATGGGGGCGGTGATCGTAGTGGCCGTGGCCATCGACAACCTGCGGAACCGCCGCCGGACCTAGCCCGAGCAATCTCATTTCTGCTACGGCATGAATCAAAAAGACAGCAAGGGGGCAGACCAAGGCACTTGATTCACAGGGCCCTCCGATGAGCGGCTCATTTGGCGGGTGAGGCATCGTTGTTCCAATCCTTCTGGGACTTCTCTCTGTGGTTAAGCCGCTGAACTTAGGTTGAAACCGGATGCACCGCCCGCCACGCTGCGGCGGTGAAAATCAGAGTCATCGCCACAGGCGGTACCATCGACAAAGTCTACTTCGACGCCGCGAGCACCTACGATGTGGGAGAGCCGCAGGTGGGTCCCCTGTTCCGCGAGGCAAATGTCACCTTTGACTACATCGTCGAATCCGTCCTGCAGAAGGACAGTCTGGCCATGACGGACGAGGATCGACAGCTCATCCGGCAGCGCGTGCAGGCCGCCCCGGAACGACATATCCTCATCACGCACGGCACCGATACCATGACCCAGACTGCCGAACAACTGGCGGACCTCGGTGACAAGGTCATCGTATTCACCGGCGCCATGCTGCCCGCGCGGTTTCGCACCAGCGACGCCCTCTTCAACCTCGGCTGCGCCGTCGGAGCCCTCCAGGTCCTTCCCGCCGGCGTGTACATCGCCATGAACGGTCAGATCGCCCCCGCCCACACCGTGCGAAAGAACCGCTCGTTGAGTCGCTTCGAACGCAAGGACCCGTGAACGGATTCAGGTCCGGTTCGACGTCACGCTCCGTTCCCCCGTTGCCGCCGGCGCCGCGGCGGTGATCAGCGGTGGCAAGGACCGAAGGTGGGCCCGGCTGCCGGAAAGCGCCACCGATTCCAGCCAGGCCATCCGTACCCCCGGGCTGGTGACGTGCCGAAGCGGAGCCGCCCGGAGCACGAGCCCCTGCCCCGATTCCGGCAGTTCCAGCCACCCCCATCCCGACGGCACTTCATGGGACTCGATCAATCCGGCGGTCGTGACCAGGTAGAGGTAGTCGGCGGCGTGGTAGCGGTGGAGCCGGGCGAACTTCACACTGGCCACGATCTTGCGTTGTCGCACCTCGAGGTCGCGCTGCAACCGCTCCAGGCCGTCGTGACGGAGACCGCGCAGATCCCAGTCATCGTATTCAGGAAATAATGACTCACCCTTGCGCAGGTCGGGGCGGTGGCCCGCCACCAGGGACCGCAGCGTTTGCAGTCGGGCGGAGCATTCGGCCGTTTCCCGGCGCAGAACGGGTTCGTCGGCCTCATCGCGAAGGAAGTCCGAACGGGCCTGTTTGCACTCAAACAGGGCGGCAACCGCCGAGTCGGCTGAGGGACGCCGCGAGAGGGCGGCCACGTCAGCCCGGTAGGGTCCGCGGGGGACACGGACTTCAAAGCCCAGCAGGGGCAGTCGATTCGCCACCGCCCAGTCCGCCGCGGCACGCTTGAGCCTGCGGTGCGCCTCCGTTTCGGAACCCGGCTTCCGACGGGACGGGACAGGTGGTTCGAAGGTCGGGTCCATCAGCAGGGGGACAACCCAGACTAGGTCGCGGGATCCGGCGTGTCACGCCCCGGGATTGAACTCACGCCCCGACGCGACGGAGCAGGCCGACCAACACACCCTGGGCTTCCAGCCGTTCCACCGGGACGATGTCCGAATAGCGTTCGTTCTCCGCCCGCAGCACCGCCTTGCCGCGTACCACCACATAGCGCTTCAACGTGGTCGCCCCGTCCACCAGCGCGGCCACAATTTCGCCGGGACGCGGTTCGCGCTGCTCAAAAACCCCCACATCCCCGGGACAGATGTGGGCGCCAATCATGGAATCACCGCTGATCTCCAGGGCCCAGAGTCGCCCGCGGCGGCCCGCGGGGACACCAAACACCGCGGGGTCCAGGGCAATCGACCGCAGGGGCTCCGGCCCATTTTGCGACGGATGTCCGGCCGGAATTGTGCCATACACCGAAACATCGAAGAGATGCCCCTGGATTTCCGCGACCTTGATGCCCCACGAACCGTCCGCCAGCTGTTCGATCGATCCTTTGGTCGAAAGCGACTTCAGGTGACGAACCACCGAGGTCTGCGAAGCAAAACCGAACTGCTTCTGAATGATGCGCGTCGACGGCGGAACCGTGTTCTGCCGCTGGTAATCGCTGATAAAGGCGAGGATCTCCTCTTGACGGTCGGTGAGCATGACGTGTTCAGATGAACCGGTGTTCATGTGAACACAGCCGTAGCACAAGGCAAGCTACTTTCGTCCAAACGTCCCGGTTCATCCGGGAAATCCGCCACCGAACCTCAGGCGGACTGCTCAGGGCTTGGCCACCGCCGCATGCTCCTTTGCGTAATGGTCCTTCAGCACATCCCGACCAAAATCACCCGCCGCGTCACGCCAGACGGCGTGGATGTGGTTGGCGCCATTCTGCACATTGTCATACTCGATCACAAACGTGGGTCCCTGAACGCGGTAATAGTGCGGCTCGCCCTTCTTTTGCCCACCCGACCAGGAAAAGTGAACGCCGCTCCAGCCCGCGGTTTCGATCCTCTTCAAGTCGACCGAGGCAACATCGTCGCGATGCCGCTGGACATAGGCACGGACCAGCAGCTGGAGGCGTTGTTGCTGTTCGGAGGTCATCTTCGCGAAGGCGAGTCCCTGCGGCGAATCAAGGACAATCCGGGCCTTGTTGGTGGTGAGAATGTCATTGGGGGCCTTGTCCGAGATCACCGCCACGGCTCGCTGCGAGGGGTCCAAGGTGGTCAGCAGTCCGCGACCTAGGTCCTCCAATTCGCCGAGGGCGCGTTCCCCCATCTTGGCACCGGTGCGCACCTCGGCAGGGTTGGCGCCAAAGAATGAAGGCGTGGTCGAAATGTAGTTCGATCCGACCAGAGTGAAATTGACCGAAAGGTGATGCCCTTCCATCCGCCAGCCCCAGATTCCGTCCGTCGACGGCGTGCCAAACACCGTGAAAGTGTACAGCCCGGCATCACGGTGAGCTTTGCCCTCGATTTCAAAGAGCACGCGTTCCAGACCCATGATGGCCTCGGCCTGGGCATGGCCCCGATCGCTCAGACCGGCGCGGAGGAGTGCGAGTGCGCGCTCACGTTGGACTGGCGTCATGTCCTTGAGCGCGAGACCATTTCTGTCCTTCGGAATATAGTGCCAGTTCTCACGTTCCGCGTTGTCCACCGTGTACGTGGCCCGACGTGTCGAGTCCTCCGGCAAGGTGGCAAGAAACGCCAACGCGGCGTCCGCCAGTTCGCGGGAAGCCGGATGGGCCGTCGTCCCAACGGGGCAGGAAAGGACGACCACGAGCAGTATCAGGGTAAAAGCGCGCATCTCTCCTTCCTGTGTCGATTTCGGAGCGGGCACAAATCAAATACGGTCGACCGTTGCTTGCCGAGGCGGATACGCAGGGGTCGAGATGGGGACCGAAAAGATCCTTGGGATACCGCACTGTCGAATTGATCCCTGCCCCGACGCTCCCTGATGATCGTCGGCGATGGAAGGGACCAATTTTATCCAAGACCTCGCGATTGTCCTGCTCGCCGCCGGATTGGCCGGCGCGCTCTGCAAGCGCATAGGGCTTTCGGTCGTGGTGGGCTACCTGTTCGCCGGCATGGTCATTGGACCCTTCACGCCACCGTTTTCACTGGTGCTGGACGTGGCGAGGATCGAGACCCTGTCACAGGTGGGACTCGTGTTCCTAATGTTTGCCATCGGTCTAGGCCTGAGCCTGACCAAGTTGCGTCAAATGGGCTTCTCGACGCTCATTGCGACGGGACTGGGTGCGTTCTTCGTACTCAACCTCACCCAACTGCTGGGGCTCATGCTCGGATGGACCTCATTGCAGAGCCTCTGTATTGCCGCGATGTTCATGGTGTCGAGCTCGGCGGTGATCGCAAAAATCATCGCCGACCTAAACTTGAGCCACGAGCGACCCGGTCAGCTCGCGCTGGCCATCACCGTGCTGGAGGACGTGGTCGCGGTGGTGATGCTCGCCGTTCTGGGTGCCCAGGGGGCGGGCGCCTCCGCCGACTCCGAGGGCCTGGGTGTGCTCCTTGCCAGCCTGAGCGCGTTTGTGGTCGTACTGGTCATGGTGAGCCTGTTCTTCGTTCCCCGGCTCCTCCGCCGCCTCGAGGCCAAGGCCGATCCCGAACTTCAGACCATCATCGTGGCCGGAGTGCTGCTGCTGCTTTCGCTGCTCGCGGTCAAAGCCGGGTACTCCCTGGCCCTCGGCGCATTTCTTCTCGGCGCAATCGTCGCCGAAATGCCCCAGCGCCGCGGAGTGGAAAAGGCCTTCGAGGGGATGCGCGACATCTTCAGCAGCGTTTTCTTTGTCGCCATCGGCATGATGATCGACGTGCGGTTGATGTGGGACGTGTGGCCTTGGATTCTGGGTTTGGGCGTATTCACCCTCGTGGTCAGGGCTGTCTCCACCAGTGTCGCGCTCGCCCTGATCGGCACGCCCGCGCGGCAGGCCCGACGGGCGGGACTGGCCCTCACGCCACTCGGCGAATTCACGTTCGTCATCGCGCAACTGGGAGTGAGCTCAAAGATTCTGCCCCCACCCTTCTACCCCATCGCCGTCGGAGTTTCTCTGCTCACGGTGTTGGTTGCTCCCCTGCTCAATCGCCACGCCGAACCCGTCCTCCGCGTGCTGGACGCCATCGAGCCGTCGTTCGTGCGCCGCGGATTGACCGCCTATCGGGAATGGCTGCACCAGTTGGGGGGATTCCAGGGCGGACAGTGGTGGCAGTTGAGCAAGGGCCGATTGCTGCAGATTGCCCTAGAGATGCTCTTCGTCACCGGCCTGCTCATCTTTTCCGAACGGCTGTTCCGAGCTCTCCAGGCGAGCGGATGGGTGACCGGGCTCTCTCCTGGCACGCTGAAAATCGCCTTCTGGTCCTCGATGGGCTTGCTCGTGCTCATTCCACTCGTCGCCATCTGGCGCAATGTCTCAACGCTTGGACTCATCTTTGCCGAACAGGCCTCACGACACACCCGGTTCTCAGGTCGGGTGGTGGAAACGGCGCTCAAAGTGATCAGCGGACTGGGTCTGGCCTACTGGCTGTCGCGCATCGTACCCACCGATACGGTCTCGCGCTGGGCCTGGCTGGTGATTGCGCTCGTTCTGGCCGTGGTGCTGGCGGTTTTTTCGCGACGCCTCATCTATTGGCACAGCGAATGGCAGACGTCGCTCAGCGGTGTGTTCGCTGCGAAGGCAGCCGATGAACCCGGAACCACGCAGCCCGCCTGGATCGACACGTCCGGGGACTGGAACATCAACGTCCAGGAGTGCGTCCTCCCGGAACGGGTCGCTTGCGCCGGTCGTACCATCGCCGAACTTGGGGTGCGCTCGCGCTATGGTTGCTCCATTGTCGAAATCAATCGCCACGGCACCACGTTGATCACTCCGGAACCGTCCCAAGTCCTCTACTCGGGGGATCGGTTGCTGCTACTGGGCACAGCCGAGCAAATCGCCGCGGCCAAGCAGGCCCTCATGGCGGAGACTCCGCCGGGAGAACAACCGGCCTTCGACGCGGCGCGCCTGGAATCCGTTCGGGTTCCAGCCGGCGCCCACGTGGGCAAGACACTCGCCGCGCTGCAAATCACGCGCCACAGCGGAGTGCTCGTCGCTGGCCACGATCGCGCCGGTGTCCGACGCATCAACCCGGCGGCACAACAGACCCTGCAAGAGGGCGATGCACTCCTCATCCTCGGCTCACCGGCGCAAATCCGCGCCTTCAAGCGTTGGCTGGCGCGCGGTGACGGCTCGTCCCTCGATCCCAAACTCGAGGCGGATGCACCCGCCTCGGCCTAGAGCTTGGAAGCGGCCGCTTCATCCACGAGCCAGGTCACACAATCCGAGGCGGTGGAGAGGATCTTGGCCGGCACCTGGGACCAGGGTTCCTCACTTCGCATCACGCGGCGCAAGGCCTCCGCTTTGCCTTCGCCCAAGGCCATGACGATGATCTGCCGGCAGATGCGCAGCCCGGTCGGCGTGAGGGTGAGCCGCCACCCGCGTTCCCCGGCGTTGACGGCGGCGAAAGGTAGCCCGCCGTCATCGTCAAAAAGCGGCGTCCCCGGAAAGAACGAGGCGGTATGGGCATCGTCCCCCATGCCCAGCATGCAGACATCGTAGGCCTTTCCCGGACCGGCGATCAGGAACCAGGTTTTGCGATAGGCCTCGGCGGCCTCGGCCGGCGAATACGCCACCACCCAGGGATGCCGGTGATCCTGCGGTACCTTGAGCGGACTGAGCAGCCATCGCTCCGCATTCCCAAAATTGCTCTGATCGCTGTTGAGGGGCACCATCCGTTCATCGCTGACCGTAAAATGCGACTCCTCGATCAATTCCCGCGAGAGGGCCTTCCGGGCGACGACCCAGCGAAACCAGTCCTGCGGGGTGGTTCCACCGCTCAGCGCCCAGGTGAAGTGACGCGAAACGCGCTTCGCGTGTTGCGCCGCGGCAATTTCCACCGCGCGTGCAAAGAGCACATCAGGAGTGCCGACGACAAGTCGTCCGTAGGGAGTGGGAGTTTCAGTCATGCAAGTGAGGAAGGAACCGCGCCAGAGAGGGAGTCGGGTACGTCGCGTGCCGAGACGGCGAACGCGGCGAGAGTCTCATATTCCCTGACACCCTCGGCGAAAAGGCCGGAACGACCTGATGCGGCAGGTCGTTTGGTGCCGGCAGCAACACCCCGGTGGTCAAAAGAAGAGAGCCTCTCCAAGCGCCGCTTCGGGGGAAAGCAGGCTGATCGCGGTCGGAAGACGGATCGTATCTCCCCCGAAATTCGCCTCAAACGACGCGTGCCCGGCCTGAAAATCGCCCTGCCATTGAAACTGATGCGTTCCTGTGTAAACAAACGTGACCGCCAGCGTCGAACCCGGTTCGGACGCACGCTCGTTGACCAGAAATCGCAAGTCCGGTGAGGCACCACACTCCAGCAACCGGCCGGTCAGCCATCGTCGCAGGGCATGTGCCTCCGGTGCCTGCCGACCTGAATACGTGACATTCACGCCCACCAGTCCCTCGACGAGTCGGGCCGGGGCAACGCCGGCGAGAAACTGACCGATCGACTGGCGAACCGGAAGGAGCCGGGCGTTTGCCAGATCGCGCACGGCCTCGGGACGCGGCCACGGATGGGTCAGCGCGTCACCAGGAACAATGGCCGTGTCAAAGATCACGCGCTTGGAACTGCGAAGGAGGTACTGATAGTCCGCCAAGCGCGAACTGAGCGAAAACCGGTGAGCCCAGTAGTAGAGCGGAAGGTCGGTGGAGAGACAGACCGAGACCTGGTTCTCCAGGTAGCGCCGGGCCGACAAGGGATAGCTGAGCGCAACGAACTCCACGCAACGGGTATCTCCCTTGGATTTGCCGAGGAAACACTCACCGTAGACTTTGGCGCGCAATTCCGTGACGCCCCCATCATTCGCCAGCGGACACAGCACCACCACGCGGCAGGGGTAGCGGTGGGCAAAACGCAAGGCCGTCTGAAACTGCGTGCATCCGTCGTCCGGCGTGGTGGCAAAACCGAGGTGCAGGACCAGGTTGAGTTGCGTCGCCTTGACGTCGTCCGACACCGAAGCGTCGGGATTCGAAGGGTCAGCCCAGATTTGAGCCAGGCTCTTGGAAATCGAACCCACCGGAACTTCGATCCCGGGCAGAGCGTTGAAAACAGCAGGCATAGGCGAAGCGGAAACGGGACCACCTCGGTCCGATCCGGGATGGACACCGGCGCGTGAAACGGCCGGCCGCAACCCGGGTGGGACGTCGGATCAGGGTTTTCTCCAGACGTGATTGTTCTTGCTCAGAAGCTCGTCGGCCGTGGGGGGGCCCCAGGAGCCCGCCGCATAGGCGTCCATGCCGTCGCGCTTGGCCGCGGCCCAGGACTCAAGGACCGGTGTGTAAAGACGCCATGACGTCTCGGCCTCATCGCCTCGAATGAACAGCGTGCCGTCGCCGATCATGGCATCGAGCACGAGTCGCTCGTACGCTTCGGGTGTGTTGGAGCCAAAGGTCGTGCTGTAGCGAAAATTCATTTTCACCGGCTGCGTGCGCGTCTCCAGGCCAGGCACCTTGCCGTTGAGCACCATGCTGAGGCCCTCATCCGGCTGGATCTGAAACGCCAGGGTATTGGGGGCGAGATTGAATCGATCTCCCTCGGCAAACAGGGTGCCTGGCGGGCGTTTGAACTGGATGGCAATCTCGCTGACCCGGCGGGCCATGCGTTTGCCGGACCGCAGGTAAAACGGCACACCCTGCCAGCGCCAGTTGTTGATCGAGAGGCGGATCGCCGCATAGGTCTCCGTCGCGGAGGTCGGGGAAATGCCCTCCTCCTCCAGGTACCCCTTGATGGGCTTGCCGCCGAGCAGACCCGCCGCGTACTGGGCCCGGGCCACATCGCCACCGGGACCAAGACGCAGCGGCTGGATGGCCTTGAGCACCTTGACCTTCTCATCGCGAACCGCCTCGGCATCCAGGGAGACCGGAGGCTCCATGGCCGTCAGGGCCAGCAGTTGCATGGTGTGGTTCTGAATCATGTCACGCAGCGCGCCACTTTGCTCGTAGTAGCCTCCGCGCGTGCCGACCCCGACCTCCTCGGCCACCGTGATCTGGACGCTGTCGATGAACGTGCGGTTCCAGAGGGGCTCGAAGATGGAGTTGGCAAAACGTTGGACCAGGAGATCCTGCACAGTCTCCTTGCCCAGGTAGTGGTCAATTCGATACACCTGATTCTCTTGAAAGACGGACCGGATGGTGCCGTTGAGGGCCACCGCCGAGGCCAGGTCCTTGCCAAAGGGCTTTTCGATGATGACCTTCGCCTGATGGGGCTGACCGAGGTGCATGGCGGCCAGACCGCTGGCACCGAGATTCAGGAGGATCGGTGCGAAGACCGAGGGCGGGGTCGAGATGTAAAACAGCGGCTGCACGTCCCGCCCGATGCGCTTTTCGATGTCCGCAATGTGCGCGGCCAGCCGGTCGAAGGCGGGCTTCTCATCGTAACCGCCTGCCACATACGTCGTGTGCGAAGCGACCCGGCCCCACACATCGGCATTCAGCTCGCGACGGGAAAACTCCTTGATCGCATCCGCCGCCAGAGTGCGGAACTCCTCGTCGGGAATGGCTTTGCGGCCGTAGCCGACCAGGTAGAAATCCGCCGGCAGCAGGTTGTCGACGGCCAGGTTGTAGACGGCCGGTATCAACTTTCGGGCCGTCAGGTCGCCGGAGGCGCCGAAGATCACGACGACCGTGGGAGGTGCGCCGCGGTGCTTGCTCAAGCCCTGCAGGAATGGATGTCGCGGTTGGTTCTCGGCCATGACGAGCGTGAGTTTGTCGGCACGCCCGTCCGGCGAGGCAAGCGGTTTGTTTGCCGGCGGGCCCGGATGCGCCCGTTTCCCGTCGGCAACGACACGGCTGGGGCATGACCACCAACAGGTTCGCCCGTTCCACTAACGTCGGTAGTAGGTGCGGAAGAGCGGCACATTCGCAAAGTGCCGCACGTACGCATCCGCCCGCCCGCCCGCCCGCAGCCCGGCACCTGGATCGGACACCTCCACCACGTCGAAACGAAACGTAAGCGGCCGCGCTGATACAGGCAGAGCCCGCAGGTAGGCGTCACACGCAATCCGCAAGGCTTTGCGTTTGCGGCGGTTCACCGCGGAAAATCCGGAAACGGTAGCTCCTTCTCCGCGGGTCTTCACCTCGACGAACACCAACACCGGTCCATCGTGCGCCACAATGTCGATCTCCCGACGGAGATCGTTGGGATCCCGCCAGTTACAAATGATGATTTCAAACCCGCACCGTTCCCGCAGCCACGCGGCGGCCGTGGCCTCACCCCAGGTCCCCGCGTCCTCTCGCTTCGGATGCAGGTGAGTTTGCAGCCACTGCCACATGGGCCCTCTCGCCTAGGCGCTGGCGGCCTGCGGGTTCTTCGCGCCACGCACGGCTTCAGCGATGTTCTGGGGGGCGCTCTCGGTGTCACCGATGAGATGATTAAATTTCATCGACACGGTCTTGGAGACACCCCGCTCCTCCATCGTCACGCCATAGATCGCCTGCGCGGCGGAAACGGTGCGTTTGTTGTGGGTGATGATGATGAACTGGGACTCATGCACGAATTTCTTCAGCAGGTCGGTGAATCGGCCAATGTTGGATTCATCGAGCGGGGCGTCCAGCTCGTCGAGCAAACAGAACGGCGAGGGCTTCACCATGTAGAGCGCAAAGAGCAGCGCCACCGCTGTCAGTGTCTTCTGGCCACCGGAGAGCAGCGTGATGCTCTTGAGTTTGGTGCCGGGGGGTTGCGCGGTGATTTCAATCCCGCTTTCGAGCACATCATCGGTCTGGATCAACTCGAGATTGGCTACACCGCCGCCGAAGAGCGTCTGAAACGTGTAGACGAAGTTCTTTTTGATCTGTTCGAACGTGACCGAAAACTGCTGCTGCGACGTCTGATTGATCTCGTCGATCATCTTGAGCAGCGAGGTTTTCGCCTGCACGAGATCGTCGTTCTGGGTCTTGAGAAAATCGTAGCGCTGCTTGAGTTCGGCATACTCCTCGATCGCGACGAGGTTGACCGCGCCCATCGAGGCGAGCCGCTGGCGCAAGGCCTCGATTTCCGTTTTCAAGGGCGCCCAATCCGTGGAGCTTTCGAGTCCCTTGAGATCGTCGTCGGTCGGATCGGGTTTCGGGCCCTTCTTCTTGCGTCGGCGCGGGGTCGGCTGAGGTGTCACCGGGGTGTCCGCAGAGCTCGCCTCAGCGGCGGGCGATTCCGCCGACTCCGTCGCGGGTGCCAGTGCGACGACCGGAGCGACCACTGCCAGCGCTGCAGGGGAAGGACCACCCGCCCCTTCGGCCTCGTCCTCGTCGTCATCCAGATCGAGAGGTTTGATGTCGGCCGGTTCCTCGTCCGCGCGCCAGAGCAGCGCCCGCCAGTCGTAGCTGCCGACCCGGATTTGAAATTCGCGCTGAACGTCCTCCTCGATGAAAAGCGACCGCTGCTTGCTCTCCGCCAGCTTGATTTCGCACCGGTTGAGCTCCGATTGGGCGCGATCGGCTTCATTTCGAATGTCAAACTGACCCGACTCGACCCCACCGATGGACTGCTCCAGCGCCACCAGTTCGTGGCGGATCTGCTCCACCTGCTGCTGGGCGACCACCAGGGTTTCTCCGAGTTGCACCGCCTGGGTTCGCTGCCGGTCGCTCTGTTGCTCCAGCTCTGCGACCTGCTCGCTCCACACCTCAATTTCCTGCTGGCGCTGCACCAGCAGCTCCGAGAGCTGGCTGCGACGGCGCTCCATGTCGGCCAGACCGCGGTCCAGCACTTCGACGCGCTGGCGGCGCTCGGCCAGCTCGAGGCGGGCCTGTGCGAGGGACTCGCGCTTTACGTCCCGATCCGTACGCAATTCCACGATACGGGTTTCCAGCCCGGTGATGCGCTGACGCAACGCCTCGGCCGAGGCCGTGGCGTCGGTCAATCCGCGCTGGGCCCGCTCAAACCGGACCTGCGCTTCGTGGCGGGCCTGCTCAAGCGCCTGGACCTCGTTTTCCATGCGGGCCAGCCGGGCGCTGATTTCATCAAGCGCCTTCTGGGCGCCACGCTGCTCCTGCTGCACGGCCGCGACGGTCTGGGTGGAAAGCAGCACATCCTGCCGGCACTGCTCAAGCCGGGCTTCGGCCTCGGTCAGTCGGAGTTGCAGGCCGTCGATCAATGCGCGCTGCTGGTCATGGTGCAGCTGGTCTTCGACGAGCGCTTTCGCCGTTTCGCGCAGGTCCACTTCCCGCTGCATGATGCTGTGCGCGGACTTCTTGTGATACCCACCCGAAACCAGGCCTCGCTGGTCAACGAGATGCCCGCTGCGATGGGCAACCGCGAGGAACGAGAATCCAGGGTTGGCCTTCCAGTATTCGAGAAAGGCATTCAGATCGTCCGCCACATAACAGGCCTCGAGCAGGGCCAGCACCGGGTGGTCGTCGGACGAAACGCCCACGACGGAGGTAGCCGGAATGAGACCGGGCGGGAGGGCGCCGTCGTGCCCGCCTCGCCGCGCCCCGAGATCGCCGACCCGCAGCACGGCGGCGCCGATCTGCTCCTGCTCCAACTGGGCGAGGATCCGCTGCGCGGTCGCCACATCGAGCACACTGATCGCCTCGACGGCCGAGCCGAGGATGGCCTCCAGCGCCTTGGCATACTCAGGTTTGATGTCGAGGCCCTGGGTCAGCGTGGTGGCCTTCGAACCGGCCAGAGCGCCATCGAGCCGGCCCTGCAGCACCGCCTTTGCCCCTTCGCCAAACCCCTCCAGCCGCTCCTGTAATTGTTGCAGCAGCTTTAGGCGGGCAGTGCGCTGGGCCAAGCCCCGATCGATTTCCTGTAGTTTCTTCTGCGCCTCGCGAAACTCACGGGTCAGATCCGAAATCGCCTGTTGGGAAGCGGTCACCTCATTGTGCGCCCGGGACTTTTCCACCAGCGCCTCCTCCACCCGCGCCTCCACCTCACTCATCGCCGCCTGGGCGCCGGACTGCTGAGCGCGAATCCCCTCGATCTCCTGCACCACCGCATCGTGGCGCTGCGCGCTGGTCTTCTGATCCACCTCGTAGCCGGTCGTATCCGTCCGCAGCCGCGCCACGGTGCTCTCGTGCTGGAGCAGCTGAAACTTGGACTGCTGCAACTCCTGCTCATGCTTGGAGAGCTCACCCTCGACAATCGCCAGGTCGCGATTCCGCTGCTGGAATACGTCATCGGAACTTCCCAGGAGGGTCAGTTGTTCCTGCTTGTCGATCGCACCGCTGTCGACCTGCGAAGCCAACTCGCGCAGTTGCATGTCCAGCTCGCTCAGACTGTCACGCGAGGAGTCCAACCGGTCCGCGAGTCCCGACCGTTTAATCTGCGCCAGATTGGCCTGGTTTTCGGCCTGCTCTTTCTGCGAACGCAGATCGAACACCGACTGCTGGGCATCCTGAACCCGCTGATTCAGGCGCGACCGTTCCGCACGTTTTTCCTCCAGGGCGCTCTGCCGCTGCATCAACTCCACCCGCCGGGTCTCGGCCGCGGCTCGCAGGGAAATGACCTGCGTCTCCAACTGCGTCAGCGTCGCAGTCAACTCCGCGTGCTGGTGGCCGGAGTGCGAGAGCACCAACTGCCGCAGCCGGTGACTCAGCCGCTTGTACCGCAGGGCCTTTGACGCCTGACGCCGCAGCGAGCCGATCTGGCGGCTCACTTCGCCAATCACGTCGGCCACGCGGGCCAGATTCTGGTCGGTCAACGAGAGTTTCTGCAGCGCCTCGCGCCGTTGCGACTTGTACTTGGTGATGCCCGCCGCCTCCTCAAACACTGCGCGCCGCTCCTCCGGTTTGGAGGACAGGATCTGATCGATCTGGCCCTGAGCCATGATGGAATAGGAAGTTCGTCCTATTCCTGTGTCCATAAACAGCTTCTGAATATCCTTCAAACGACAGGGCTGTCCGTTGAAAAAGTACTCGCCCTGCCCGTCGCGGTGCACGCGACGCATGATCTCGATCTCGTGAAACTCGCTGCCCAGCTGCTTTTCACAATCGGTCAGAAGCAACGATACCTCGCAAAGCTGGGCGGGCTTGCGCGTGTCCGCCCCCTCAAAAATGACATCCTGCATCTTGCCACCGCGCAGCGCTTTGGCGCTCTGTTCGCCAAGCACCCACCGGATGGAATCGGCGATGTTGGACTTTCCGCACCCGTTGGGGCCCACCACGGCCGTGACGCCGGGTTCGAATCGAAGGGTCGTTGGGTCCGCGAATGACTTGAACCCATGAAGCTTGAGGGCCTTGAGATGCATGAAAGAGCGCGTGATTGAGACGGCGCGCTATCGGTGAGCAAAGGAAAAAAACAGCGATGCGCCGAAGCGAGCCTGCGGGTGCACCAAATCAGGGGCGTCGCCCGCCCGGCACCGGCACGAATCACACGGTCAGCCGATGGCGGAACCCTGTGGCGGTGAACACCTGTGACACCTGGGTTGACCCTTCGATCGTCTCATGCGCCGGCAAACCTCGCCGGACGCCTATTTGTGATCCCAGGGCAACTTGATCTTAAGGCGAGGGTGCTCCCAGACCTTAAACGGGGTGAACATCTTGCCCGGATTCAAGATTCCGCGCGGATCGAGGGCATTCTTGACCGCTCGCATGGCGCGGATCTGGGCGGGCGAATGCTGAAACGTGAGGAAGGGTGATTTGGCCAGTCCAATGCCGTGTTCACCGGAAATGGCTCCACCGAGCCGGACCACAGCCTTCATCAACCGAGCCACGGCCTGTTCTGCGCGAAGGTACTCCGCTCGATCGGCCGCGTGGTACATGATGTTCACATGCAAGTTTCCGTCGGCAAGGTGGCCAAAGGTCGGAATGGGGAGACGGGAGGTGCGCCGCAGGGTATCAAGAAATCGCGCGAACGCTTCGTAGCTCCGCATGGGAATCACGATGTCCTCGTTCAATTTCGAGTCGCCGAGCTCAAACATGGCTCCGGAACATTTGCGCCGCACCGCCCAGAGGCTCTCGGCCTCAGCGCGATCCGCCGCCTCCCGAAACGCGGTGGCGTGCGTGCGCGCCCAGGTTAAAACGGTCTCCCGCGTCTCCTTAACTTCGCTGGCGGTTCCCGCGAGCTCCAGGAGTATGACCGGACGTCCCGCCTGCCCGGCAAAGACGTCCTGACCCGTGGCGCGCTCCGCGCACACCACACTGGCTCGGTCGAGGAACTCACAGATCGCCGGCTGGATTCGCTGGGCAAAGAGCGCCTTGGCCGCACGGAGGGCGGTCACTTCGTCGGGAAAGGAGGTCAACAGGGTCCACCGGGCGGGCGGCAGGGGAATGAGCTTCACCGTCGCCTCGGTCACAATTCCCAGCATGCCCTCGCTGCCGATCCAGAGGTCCCGCATGTTATAGCCGGCGGAAAATTTCTTGGTGCCGGTCCCCCACTCCACGTACTCGCCGGTCGGCAAAACCCCTCGGAGGGCGAGGATAAAATCACGGGTCACTCCATACTTGCCTCCATGCATGCCCCCCGCATTGCAGGCAATGTTGCCCCCGAGGGTGCAATACTGCTTGGACGCCGGATCCGGCGGATAAAACCAACCGGCAGCTTCGACCGTCCTATGCAGGTCCGCCACCACCACCCCAGCCTGCACATCAGCCGTGCCGGCCTCGGCATCGAGACGGATGCGTTTCCACCGTGACAAGTCCACCACCCAACCGCCGCGAAGGGGGGAGCCGGAACCGGTCAGGGACGTCCCCGCTCCGCGCACGGTGACGGGCACGTTGCGACGATTGGCGAGCCGCAGCATAACCCCAAGGTCAGCGTGAGTCCGGGGAAAAACCACGGCGTCGGGAAGAAACGAGAGCTTGCTCCCATCAAACGAGGCCTTGAATCGGTCTTCATCACTCAGGGCGACTTTCGCACCGAGCGTGCGCTTGAGGGCTCGGGTGGCGTTCAAAAACGTGGACATCCCCATCACCCTTTGCCCGCCTCGGCTGCGCCCGCAATGCCATAACCCGGCTTTCCCGTGGTTCCGAAGCTCGATTTTTTCGGCAAACTCCCTCACGGTCCCCTCCCCCGCCCCGATCTGTTCGCCGTCTGCCCCCTTTTCCAGCTCCAGGGCGGAACACCCATTAAACCCCTACGCTGGTTCTGTTTATGTTCACCCACACCCGTGGTGAACGTTAGGCATCTCCAAGCTTTTCAGTTCCCGGCCTCACTCGTCTGCTCCTCCTTCCCATGACGCGCGTCCTCCTGACGACCACCTCCTTCCAAGATACCCCGGGCATTCATCACGACATGCTGGCCAAAGCGGGTTTCGAAATCGTCCGCGAACGCGGCCCGCTACCGGAGAGCCGGATGCTCGAGCTCGCCGGTCAGTTTGACGCCTACTTGTGCGGGGATGATGCCTTGACCCGGGCGGTGATTCAAAAATCGCTTCCGCGGCTCAGGGTCATTTCCAAGTACGGCATTGGTCTCGACAAAATCGATGTCGCGGCCGCCACCGACCTGAAGGTACCGGTCCTGTTCACTCCGGGAGTAAATCACACCACCGTGGCTGAACACACGTTTGCCCTGATGTTGGCCGCGGTACGTAACCTGGTGGTCGAGGCCAATCACGTGGCGGCGGGCCGCTGGACCCGAATCACCGGCAATGAAATTTGCGGCAAGACCCTCGCCATCGTTGGCTTCGGCCGCATCGGCAAGGAAGTCGCCATCCGGGCACGTGCCTTCGGCCTGAAGCTGGTCGGCTATGGCAACTACTGGGACGAGGACTTCGCGCGCTGGCTCGACATTGAACGCGTGGAGTCCTTCGACGAAGTCTTGCGCCGCGCCGACATCGTTTCGCTTCACACCAAACTCACCCCGCAGACCAAGCACCTGATCAACGCCCGCAATATCCGGCTGCTCCGTCCCGGGGCGGTGATCGTCAATTGCGCGCGGGGCGAGATCATCGAACTGGAGGCCCTGGTGGCCGCGCTCAAGTCCAAGCACCTGCTCGCCTATGCCGCCGACGTGCTCGATCAGGAACCGCCGCCGGCCAATCACCCGCTGCTCGGATTGCCGAATGTCATCCTCACCCCCCACATTGGCTCGCGCACCCACGAAAGCGTGCAGCGACAAGCCTCCTGTGCCGTCGAAAATCTCACGCTCTTCCTCGCTGGCAAACGCCCCATCGCCCAAGCCAATCTCCTCGGCTGAGTTCACCTCGCACGCTCCACCCACCCATGGAAACCTTCCACATTGTTCCTGAATCGCGCCACAACGCGCTGGTTGCCGCCGCTTATCGCCATCGCGGCTATGCCGCCGACGAAGCAGACGAGGGAGCCCGGTTTTGCGCCGAAGCCTCCCGCCACGGAATTCGCACGCACAATGCGCTCAAGGCGCTGCACCTCGACCACCTTTTCGGGTCAGGGTCCAAGGGCTGTGTGCCCAAGGCCGTGATTGAGGAGCGGCCCTGTCGTTTCCCCTCCGCTCGGATTTGGAATGCCAACCGCAAACTCGGCCAATCCACCGGCTACCGCGCGATGGCCGAGGCCATGCGTCTGGCGGACCAGTACGGCGTAGGCACGGTGTCCGTGGACAATGCGTTTCACTACCTGTGGGGTGGCGGCTACGTGATGGACGCCGCCAAACGCGGCTACATCGCCTACACCAATTGCACCGCCGCCCTGGCCGAAGTGGTCCCCTTCGGTGGAAAGCATCCCACGCTGGGCACCAACCCGCACTCATGGGGCTTTCCGACGACCGACGCCATCGGCTATCCCATTGTGATCGACTGGGCCACCTCGGTCGTGGCCATGGGTCGCGTCCAGCAGCTCAAGCGGGAAGGCAAACCCCTTCCCCCCATGGCGGCCGTCGACAAGGACGGCAACCCCACCACCGACCCCAACGCCGCGGTCTCGCTCCTGCCCTTCGGCGCGCACAAGGGGTACGGCCTGTCACTGATCAACGAGATTGTCGGAGCGTACATCGGCGGGTCGCTGCCCACGCTGCGCAACCGCTGGACGGAGGACGGCGACAAACATACGTGCACCTTCTTCTTCCAGGTCATCCACCCTGAAGCCATGGGCGCAGGTGCCTTCGCCAAAGGTCGCTCCCAGGCGGAAAACGTGAAGGCCGTCATCGCCGATGTGCTCGGCCACGGCAACGAACGTTGCATGCTTCCCGGGCAGGTCGAGGCGGAGTTTGCCCGCAAGACCGCGGCGGCCGGCGGCCTGCTCTTCAGCGCCGCGGAAATTCAGGCCTTCGACGAACTGGCGCGCGAGTGCGGCCAACCCGGCTGGTCCGTCGCCGAGTTCAAGACGACCACTTAAGCCCTCCCTCCCCAATCCGTCTCCCTCGTCCCGAGAATCACCTTTCCTGCCATGAGCCTTACGATCAAACCCGCCTCCTCCTGTCACTTCGACCAGATCTCTCTGGGCGAAGTCATGCTCCGCCTCGACCCGGGTGAAACCCGCGTGCGGACGGCCCGCCACTTCACCGCCTGGGAAGGCGGCGGTGAATACAATACGTCGCGCGGTCTGCGCAAATGCTTCGGTCTGAAGACTGCAGTGTGCACTGCGTTCGTCGACAACGAGGTCGGGCACCTCATCGAAGACTTCATCATGCAGGGGGGTGTTGCGACCGACTTCATCCGGTGGCGTGAAGACGACGGCATCGGCCGTACGGTGCGAAATGGGCTGAATTTCACGGAACGGGGCTTTGGCATCCGCGGCGCCGTCGGCGTTCCTGATCGCGGCAACACTGCCGCCAGCCAGCTGAAGCCGGGTGACTTCGATTGGGATCACATTTTTGGAAAGCTGGGTGTCCGCTGGTTCCACACCGGTGGAATCTTTGCCGCCCTATCGGAAAGCACCGCTGCGCTCACGGTCGAAGCCGTAAAGGCCGCCAATCGCCACGGTACCATCGTCTCCTACGACCTCAACTATCGGCCCTCGCTCTGGAAAACCATCGGCGGCCTGAAGAAGGCGCAGGAGGTCAATCGTGAGATTGCGAAGTACGTCGACGTCATGATCGGCAATGAGGAAGACTTCACCGCTTCGCTCGGATTCGAGGTCAAGGGCGCCGACCACAACCTGAGCCACATCGAAACCGACGCGTTCAAGGCGATGATCGAGACCGCGGTCAAGGCGTATCCAAATTTCAAGGTTGCCGCCACCACGCTGCGCCGGGTCATCACCGCGACCAAGAACGACTGGAGCGCGATCCTCTGGCACGCCGGCTCGTTCTACGAAAGCCGCAAGTACCCCGAGCTGGAGATCCTCGACCGCGTCGGCGGTGGGGACAGCTTTGCCAGCGGCCTTCAGTTTGGATTCCTGTCCAAGAACGATGCGCAGCTGGCGGTGGACTACGGCGCGGCGCACGGGGCATTTGCCTCCACCACGCCGGGCGACACCTCAATGGCGACCCAGAAAGAGGTCGAAAAACTGATGAAGGGCGGCAGCGCCCGGGTCGTCCGCTGACCCGGACCGGGAACGAGGGGGACCCAGCCCGGCTGGGCCGCCTCCCTTTTACGGGTCACTTACGCCCGCGCACCGACACGCCACGCCTGACTGCAATCGCCGCCAGGCCTCCCAGACCCAAGGTCAAAAGCAAGGCGCTGGACGCAGATTCCGGCACTTGCCGGCTTTGAAACGCCACCAGACCGAAATCTGACTCGTTGCCCGTCGGATTCGATGACAGGGGCGTCAAGGTCAGTGACGTGATCGGCAGATTGCCGAAGGGATTTACAATCCGCCAGACACCGGCACCACTTTCGGTGGCGGGAGATTCATTCACGATGGTTGAAGCCAACAGGCTCCATTGCGCCGTGGTTGCGCCGGTTGCGGTCAGAACGAAGGGAACCCCCGAACCGTTGACGAAAGCGCCCGCCTGTTCGTTGAGGTCTCCATACTCGGGTCCGTCGAACAGCATACCCAATGTCAGAAACTCAAACACCTGAGGCGTCAGGAACGAAATGGTCAGACTTTGCTCCAGGCTGATTTCGTGGTCGACTCCCAGAAACGTGATCGCTGGATCGCCGAATTGCTCAACAAAGAGCGCGCCACCAAAGGTCGTAAAACTCGTCCCCACCGGAGCCACCAATCCATCTACGGCGGCGTTGTACGATATCGTGCCGGCGAATTGAGACGTCCCGACGCCGAGCGCGAGAAGAGCGAAAACAAACCGTAGAGCTTTCATGGCAAAACTGCACGCGGACCTGACCCTACGGATCGATGGATTGGGACCGACCCCGGCCTGGCCTGCGACCCTCGCACCGTTGTCCCATCCACAGGGGCCGCAATGAAATTCGCGTCCCTGCGTGGAAGTGCCTATCCGCCAGCGCAGAACTACGTACGGCATCGTGGGCGCGTCCGACCGGCTTTGACGAATTCCTCGTGCTCCAACGCTTCCTGAACCTCGCTACGAGTCTGTCTTCTGAGTTTAGACAAAGCGGAACCTGGCTGCGGAAAGGATTGAAACTTATCGGCCTGCGGATCGCATTGGTGTCGGCCCCTTCCCATGGACACCCCGTTTCTTTTCCGCCGAACGCACTTGCCGTGGATGCTCGAGTGGATGCTTCGGCTCGTGGTCGCGGTCCTCTACCGGATCCGCAGCCGTGGCTCCGAGAACCTTCCCGCCAGCGGTGGGGCGTTGTTGGTGGCCAACCACCTGTCCTACATCGACCCGGCCCTGATCCAGCTCTCCTGTCCACGGCGGATTCGTTTTGTAGGATCCGAAGACGTCCGGCGGTCACACGGTTTCTTTGGGTGGCTTTTTGACGTGTCGGGAACGATTCCCGTCGCCAGTGGAAACGCGCT
>JAXMHM010000007.1:0-223455 GCA_046346755.1 Opitutaceae bacterium
AATGACTGCGACGGCGGCGCCGGCTTGAATCGCGAGGCAGGAAATAGGGTCTAACCCACCGGCGGCGGGCTGATGGTCACGTGCTCGTGCCAATCCCCGCGGATTTGAATGTATTGGGGATGATCGGGGAGGCCGCGGGTGCGGCTTTGCTCAAGGCCCGTGACGAGATCGACCGCAGCGCGAGCGGCGAGGTCATAACGTTGCTGGAGTCCGGGCAGCGCAAGCGGATCGGCCGCCTGCCAGTTGGCGCACCAGACGCGTCCGTCCGTATGCAGGACCTTCAGGCGCGGGTTGACGATCTCGCCCCACATTTCGCGGCGCAGGAGCAGCACACCGTCGGGATCGTGCGTGCGGAGCCAGCCGGCAAATCCCCGAGGTCCCTTTTGATCGAGCGCGTAGATCAGACTGCGCGCGCGCGCCTCCGAGGGATGATGGGTCATGAACGCGGCCTTCACCGCGCTGTCCGTGCGCTGGTTGATCTCCTCGGTGAGCACGATGGCGGGGCGTTTGACGCCTGCGGTCGTCATGCGCTGAAGGCACTCGCAAACGGCATGGTAGTGGTCGTGCGCGACGCGGTGCAGGTCGACTGGCCAGCGCGCATGGCCGAGCACGACGCAGGCGAAATGCTCCCAGTCCAACGCGTAGTCGGCCGCGACTCCCTCAATGCTCGGCGAGAAGATCACGTTCTGAATGCCGCGCGCCCGGAGAATGCCGCTCAACCGCGCGCCACTCAGGTGATCCTCGTCGGGCCAAAATTCCTCGAGGTGGTAGCCGCGCAACTGTGCGCGCACGAACGCCCCCTCGCGCATCTGCACAAAAAAATCCTCGGACCTCGTGAGCGCCCGCCCGCCCTGCATCCACACGAGGGCAATTCGCCCGGTCGAGGGCACGGCCCGGCCGCGACCAATGTGGGCCATGAGGGCGGAGATTTGCGGATCGGGCCGGTAGCCAAGTTTCTCTCCCACGGCCTGGATGCGGCGGCAGGTCGCCGGCGGAATGCTCGGATGATTGCGCAGCGCATACGAGACGGTTGAGACGGCCACGCCCGCGCGGGCGGCAACATCCTTTATCGTACAACGCCGGGGAGAAGTCATTGTGGGACCGGTTTCTATCGACAGTCCGGGTCGACGCAATGCTCCAGCGCGGGCGAAGGTGCTCACCGGGCAGAGGCCAAGCCGAGGGACGAACGGATCTGGGCAATCCGTGCGCGGGCGTTCAGTCGAAGCGAGTCCATCGGCAAGGGTCACGACCCGTACGCACGGATTTCAAACACGCGGGCGTGCGCGACACCGTGGGTCGACTTGACAACGAGTCGCAAACGACGGGCGTCCACCGTTCCAGGCAGGCGATGGACACGTTTACGATGGAGATTGTCCGCGACAGTGACGATAGGCGTGTCATCGAGCTGAATCTCGTAGTCACGCACCAGTTCGGGCTGAGGACCCCGAATGAGTTTCCGCGTGGTGGAGTCGCTCGCGCTCAAGGTCAACTCGCGTTCGAATCCAGAGTCGAACGTGAGATGAATCTCCCGGAGTGCTTGGGGCGCACTCCATGACAATTCGATCCACGCGGGAAGCGTGGTGGATTCCCATCGATGCGTGGCCCCATCGGCCCATGGACCGAGTGCTGAGAAGTATTCGCGGGTGGCGCCGTCCGTGATCTGGACGGCACCGCCGCGCGGAGTTTCGCAGGAGGCGGTGACGGTGGCCGCCCGCGCCAGATCCGCCGCATCGACGTTGCGCAAACCCGGGAGAAACGCGTCGTCCCGCAGAAGCCGTTGCTGAAGTTCGACGACTTTCGGTGAATCGAAGTGGGCGGAGATGCTTCGATCCCCGAGGGGAAACGCGAGCGCGGCCGCGGTTCCGATCGCCTGGCCCATGACGGCACAGGTCGCCATCACGCGTGTGCTTGCGAATGCCACGTGCGTGGCGCTGATGTTACGGCCGGCGAAGAAGAGGTTGGTGACGTTGCGCGAGGCGAGGGAACGCAAGGGAATTCCATAGAGGTGCGGCAGGTGAATGTGCCGGCACGGGGGCTCATCGATTGCATCAATTCCACTCGGTGGATGCAAATCGAGCGGCCAACCGCCATAGGCGACGGCGTCCGGAAACAGTCGGCCACGCTGGAGATCCTCTTGGGTGAGCACGTGCGTGCCGAGGAAGCGACGGGACTCTCGTTTCCCGGGCAAGGCACTGACCCAATCGAGCACCCAGTTCGCAGAGTCGGGGTGATCGCTGGAATTTTTGACGTAGTCCCAAAGTCCGAGCACGATGCGGAGCAGTTCGTGACGGATGGCGGGGTTGTCCTTGACCGTATCGAGTTGCCCGCCCCATTCGGCCCACCAATAGCCGTATTCAAAACCATCAATTGGGCGGAACTTGAATTCGTGTTTCTGGAATTTCCGCGTCCACGTCGGCGGGATAAACCGTTGCGGCGTGTCGTGACGCCGCGCCGTGAACATGATCGAGCTTCCGAGCGTCTGCCGGTCGGCCACCTCAAGGGCAAGCGACTCGCCATGCGCAGACTTCGCCTCCCGTCCAACGGTGAAGTCAGCACCGGCTTCGACCCCAAGCCGCCCGTCGCCGGAGCAATCGGCAAACAGATCGGCATAGAGGGTAAAGTGGTCCTCGGTCGATTGGCGCACCGCCTCGACAGAAACGATGCGACGCTGACCATCGGAACGTTCGACAACCCGGCAACCGGCGCAGTCGGTGTCAAGGAGCAGGGTGATGCCCGGTTCAGCGGTGACCTTCTCGTAGAGCAACAGATCCCATTGCGAATAGGAACGATGGGGGTTGCGCGCGGCATCCTCGAGGCGGAGCTCTTCAATGAGACCGGACTCACGGGCGCCCGGACGCCTTCCGTGAAAATCGGCTCCCACCACGTGCATGCGAATTTCGCTGGAGGCATTGCCACCGAGGACCGAGCGATCCTGGATCAATACGACGCGGCGACCGTTGCGGGCGGCGGCCAGCGCGGCGCAAACGCCGGCCAGCCCTCCGCCCACGACGACAAAGTCGGTGTGGAGTTCGTGGCGGGTCATCGGAAGAAGCGGATACGCGCGGGACGGCGCGAGGGCCGCGGGCGGGGTGACATGGCGAAACTCTTCACATGCCCTTGCCAAAAAGCGACGCGCCACCCACTGAAATCGTTCAGTGAACGTCGCCGACTGGTCGCGCGGCAGGTGGTGGAAGCAGGTCCTTCAACGCGTCAAACCATGCGGTTGCCATCTTCTCGGCGCCCTGCGCGTTGGGGTGAACGTGGTCGGCAATGGTATCGGTCTGCCAGTCAAAGCCGCTCGCGACCTCCACCAGCCTGACGCGTTGTCCGGGTCTATCGAGACTGGCGGCGAGCGTCGCCAGGGCGGTGTTCAGCGCAGGCAGGTAGGCGTATTTCGGAAGCTTGCCGGACGGAATCACTTGCGCCAATAGGATGGTGACCCGTGGATTCGTTTCGCGGAAGGCTGAGATCAGTCGTTCGGTGGCGGCGAGAATGCCCGGCACCGGGTTCTCTTCGACGGTGTGATTGTGGCCGCTGTGCAACAGGACGATGTCGGCCGGACTTGCCCGAAAGTGCTCCGGTACGATCCGCGCGAGTTCTTCGGTGTTCTTGCCGCCATAGCCTTCGTGCGCGAGCGGCGGGTGTTCGCGACCGGCGCGGGACCCCACGAACGTCACCCCATAACCCGCGGCGCGCAGTTTACCCGCCAGCGGGAGCCGGTAACTCGAAAAAGAGTCACCCCCTTCCGTGATCGAATCGCCCACCGCCATGATGGTAACGGGACGCCGGGTCGCTTCACTGGCAGGCTCCGCGACGAGGTTGCCCCGGGCACACAACATGAGGAGCATGACTGCGATGCGGCATGCACCGGCTCGACAACACGACCGCAGAGAAAAAACCGGAGGCATGGTTTGTCCACCTTCAGCGACTCCCCCGCAGGCGGCAAGCCTCCCGCCAACTGAACGATTTCAGTATCTTAGGTTTCGTCGGCGCGCAAACGGCGAGTCAATGTCCGGCAATCCCTTAGTTATCCCGATTGGTTCCTTCGCGCTGACATTGTAGATCTGCCCTACCCCAGTCGGCGATCTCTCGCAGACTGCCCTGACACCCAAAGCCCCCCTCACGCCCATGAGAAAGTCCCTTGCTGGTTTACTCCCGTTCTACGCCATCGCAGCGCTGCTGTCCTTGGCACCGTACGTTCACGCCCAGGCGGTTGCGCCTGCTGCGAAGGTCCCGGCGACCGAGAAAGACGATGATATCGTTTCTCTCTCCGTGTTTAACGTCGTGAGTGCGAAAGACTCCGAGTACGTCGCCGACAAGTCGGTCTCGACCACCGGCTTCGCGGCCGATCTCGCCAAGATCCCTCTCGCGATCAACGTCGTGACGGCGCAGTTCCTTCAGGACACCGGGGGCGTTGGCTTCAACGGCGTCGCGAACTACCAGGCTGCGTTTACCACCGACCAGGGCGGCATGGAGAACGGCACTCGGAACTCAGCGGGAATTGATCCCACGGTGGGTGCGGTGACCGGTGGCGAGCCACTGCGCACGCGCATCCGCGGCCAGCCGATCAACGTCAGCCAGCGCAATGGCCTGCCGATGAAATTTGGTTTTGGCACGGAGAGCGTGGACCGGGTTGAGGTCGCGCGCGGCCCGATGTCGGTCTTCATCGGTGGCTCGACGCTCGGCGGCGTGATGAACTTGGTCACCGCAAAGCCCTCCTTCCGCTCCAGCGCCCACCTGAGTGTGAAGGTGGACTCGAACGAGAGTTATCAGTTCCGGGCCGATGTCACCGGCCCAATCATCAAGGACAAGTTGGCCTACCGCGTCATTGCCCAGTACAGCGACGACAACACCTGGCGCGATTTCAGTAACTCGACCTCGCTCTTCCTCAATCCGCAGGTGACGTGGCGGCCGTTCCGGAAGCTGACCACCCGTCTCGAGTACGCGCACCGCGATGTCCGCGGCAACATGATCAGCAATTCGATGCAGTCGACACAGGCCTACCAGAACGACTACGATACTCCCTCGCAGGCGCTGCTCGATCTCGGCAAGTCCCGCACGGGCGCACTTGCCGGCGTCCCCTACACCGTCGCCGAGTATCGCACCCGCATCGCCCGGACCTTTGCCAACTGGCGTTTGGACAAGTTCACGCTCGACGGGCGCTGGCGCGCGCTCGGCGAAGGTGAGTCCTTCACTGCCGGAGATTGGAGGGAAGGTCACGACGCCAATCATTTTGGCGAAAACGATTCGTTTTCCTCGAAGTACGATCTCATCGAGAGTGAAACCAACCTTCGGGTGAACGACTGGCTCGAGCTCCGCCTGCTCGGCCGCTGGGCGGATCAACGCAGCTACACGACCTTTTTCAGCAACGCACTCCGCCGCTATCCCGACGGCAGCACACCGCTGCTCTCGGCCACCACCACGGCGACCAAGCGTCAGGAAAAGCCGTTGAACGGCAAGTTCGAAGCCGTGCTCACCAAGGAGTTTCTCAAGGTCAACCACAAGCTCCTCGCCGGATACGAGGCCGCCTACAACCAGGCGTGGTCCGTCAACCCGACGTTCGATTTCACAAAACTCGCCGCGGTGACGGCGTCACCCAATGTCGTCGGATCTCCGGCGAGCCTCACGGGCGCAAACATCCTCAACTATTTCGATCCACGCGTTCACAGCGTGCCCAACTATGCCTCGGCGCTCACCTGGAACGATGAAACGCTGGCTACCGGCGTCACGGCCCAAAGTTACTCCCGCGTCTTTCCCGAAGCCGGCTATGCCGCCTATAGCGGCAGCTTCTGGCGGGATCGCATCACGGCCTTCGCTGGTTACCGCAACAGCATCATCCAGCAAGGATCCTGGAACCTGGATCGCAACCGGGCCCACCTCACCAAGTTTCTCAACACTGCCAAAACGTCCACCCAGTCCAACACCCTCGGCGTGGTCTTCGAACCGTTCCCTGGACTCAATTTCTACGCCAGCCAGAACATCGGCGCCGAAGCGGTGGCCGCCGGCTCGCTGATCAACGCCGCCTCGGGCTTCACCTCGCTGGTCACCAGCGAGGAGCGTGCCGCGAATCCGGTGCCGGACCTAGAAGGCACGGGCCGCGAGGCGGGCCTCAAGGTGGAACTCTTCAACCGCAGATTGATCGGCCGCGTCGGCGTGTTTGACCTTTCACGCCGCAATACCGTCATCATCGACAACGAGCGCACCGCCAACGATACGCGCAATGTCGGCACGGCGGTCGACCCGAATCCGGCCACCCAGAACCTCGCGCAGACACCCAGGGTCCAGTGGAATCGCACGATTGACGGCAATCGCTCCTCGGGTGTGGAGATTGGTCTCACCTGGATGCCGAATCGCAACTACACCGCGACCGTGGAGGCCAGCCACCTCTGGACCAACAAGCTCACGCTCTCGCGGCCCCTCGCCGGCACGGCGGCAACCGCCCAATCGATGATTGACTATGCGATCCTCAACGGCCGTCCCCTCGACAACACGCCCGACGACACGCTGCGCATCTGGCAGAAATACTCCATCACCGAGGGTCGGTTGAAGAGCAGTTGGGTGGGTTTCGGTATCCGCTATCAAACCTCCCTGATGCCGCTGGCGAGCAACTCGTCCTGGGGCACGGTGCTTCCCGGCTGGACCGTGTTCGACGCGGCCCTTGGTCACCGGGTGGTGGTCGCCGAGCGCACCATCGACCTTCAGCTGAACGTCGAGAATCTCGCGGATAAACTCTATTCGGCAGGCGGTCGCACCTGGTCGCCGCCGCGTACGTTCACCTTCTCCGCCGGCACGCGGTTCTGAGCGGCACTGGCCGATCCGTCAGCTTTGGCCGGCGAAAGTCTCGCGACTTTCGCCGGCTTCTTTTTTAACTGCTCCACCCTCATGCCGCCCACCCTTCAGGCCGAATATGTCATTGGTGACCTGTGCCTACGCTACCTTGCGCCCGCCGACCACCTGCAGGCGTGGGGACTGGCGATCTTTCCGGCGACCATGGCCGGCCGTGTGATCACTCCACGCGAGTGGCTCGATGCTCCAGCCGTGCGCGATCTGCCGGCGGCGTGGAACCAATTCCAGGCATGGGAAGTGGACCCCTTGGTGCACGTTCATGTCCGAGGCGAAGCATACCCGGGTGGATACGCGCAGGGGCGCACGTTGCGCAACTCGGCCACCACGCAATCGCTATCCGTGCGCGCCCATACCCGCGAGACACTGCCGGATGGGAGAGTCCTCCTTCGCACCACGCTCGTCGCGAGCAGCGGTCTCGTATGCATGCACGAACTCGTCGCTGACGGAGCAACCGGCACGATCGAGATCCAAACGAGCGCCGAGAACCCGACCGACGCTCCCCTCACGCTGGAGTTTCTCAGTGCGTTTTCGCTCGGGGGACTCACACCTTTCTCCGCCGACGATGCCCCGGGCCGTCTGCGGGTGCACCGGTTTCGGAGTGCGTGGAGCGCCGAAGGCCGGCACGAGGATCGCAGCGTGGAGGAACTGAACCTCGAGCGTTCATGGACGGGACACGGCGTGCGGTCCGAGCGTTTCGGTCAATCCGGATCGCTGCCGGTGAACGGCTGGTTCCCCTTCGTCGGGCTCGAGGACCGCGCCGCCGGCGTGACCTGGGCCGCGCAACTGGCCTGTCCCGGAAGCTGGCACCTGGAAGTCTACCGTCGCGCCGATCAACTGGCCCTCGCTGGCGGAGGGGCCGATCGACTTAACGGTGAGTGGAAGAAAACCCTCCTGCCCGGTGAGCGCTTCGCAGCACCGCCGGGAACCCTCACCTCGGTCGTCGGATCGGTCGACGATGCGTCTGATCGGCTGCTCGCGGCCCACAAGACGCGCGCGAAGGCGCGTCCCGCAGGCGAACAGGGGCTGCCGGTCGTGTTCAACGAATGGTGTGCGTCGTGGGGCCATCCAACCCATGACCGCATGGTTCAGCTCGCCGATCAGCTGGCGGGGTTGGGCGTGACCTATCTCGTGATCGACGACGGCTGGGCCGAGCGCCCCGGCGATCGCTTTCAGCAAAACGGCGATTGGAACGTGAACCGGCGCGCGTTCCCGGAGGGACTGCGAGCGACCAGTGACGCCATTCGCTCCCGCGGTTTGGTGCCGGGACTCTGGTACGAGTTCGAAGCGATCAACCCTGGTTCGGCGGCCTGGCACGAGACCACGCACCAGTTGCACCGCGAAGGCGTGCCGCTCCAAGTCGGCAACCGCCGTTTCTGGGATTTCCGCGATCCTTGGGTGCACGATTTCCTCGCCGAGCGCGTCATCGCGCGATTGCGCGACGACGGCTTCGGTTACCTCAAGGTCGACTGCAATGATTCGATCGGGCCCGGGGTCGACGGTCCGGAATCACCGGGCGAGAATCTGCGACAACACCTCGACGGCGTGCAACGCTTCTTCAGACGCCTCCGCGTCGAGTTGCCCGAGCTTGTGATCGAGAACTGCTCGTCCGGCGGACACCGATTGGAGCCCTCCCTGCTCGCGCTCACGGCGATGAGTTCCCTTTCCGATGCACACGAAACACCCGACATTCCCCTGATCGCGGCCAACCTCAACCGACTCGTTTGGTCCGCACAAAAGCAGATCTGGGCGGTGCTCCGACCCACCGATACACCCCAAAGGCTCTGTTACTCGCTCGCCGCGACCTTTCTCGGCCGCATGTGTCTCTCAGGTGACGTGGCTGCGCTCACACCGGAATCCCGAGAAAAGGTGCGCGAGGCGGTCACATTCTATCGCGACGTCGCACCGATCATTCGTGACGGTACTTTCCGAACCAGGCGCGTCGGGGGTGAAGCCCTGCAACACCCAAACGGCTGGCAGATCGTGTCGATCACCGACCCCTCGTGCGAAAGAATCCTCGTCGTCTGGCACCGCTGCAGTGGCGATGCGGAGACCATGACGCTAGACCTGCCGACACAAACGAAATGGTCCCTCCTGCGCCGGTTCGACGCCGCCGAAGGCCCAACCCTCCACCCACACGGCCAATTGAAGTGGAAGCGGGCATCGACCGGTTCAGGCGGAGTGGTCCTACTCGCTGCGACCGGCCAGTGAAATGAGGAGGGCTGCTTTCCTTACTCACCCCACGACCGAGTAGATCTGCCTTTCAAAATCCCCAATTCATAAGTCCAGACCCAACTTCACTTGGTCGTTGTGAAATCCATCGGGTGGCCAGGACGTTGCGATTACCTTACTTTACCCGATCCGCTGTCCCGCGGACGGGATCCACCTCACCGATGGCGGTGCGCGTCGGTCGCAATTTTCGGGAAATTGATCTTATTGAACCATGGTTCCGTTTTCGGTTCTCGATCTTTGTCCCGTTCCCCAGGGCGGCACGGTGTCTGATGCGTTGCGCGCGACGCTGGAATTGGCGCGTCATGTGGAAAAACTGGATTATCGGCGCTTCTGGTTGGCCGAGCACCACAACATGCCGGGAATCGCCAGCGCGGCGACTTCGGTCGTCATCGCGCACGTGGCGGCCGGAACGTCGAAAATCCGGGTGGGATCCGGCGGGATCATGCTGCCGAATCACGCGCCGCTGGTGATCGCCGAGCAGTTTGGCACCTTGGAGGCGTTGTTTCCCGGGCGAATCGATCTTGGACTTGGACGTGCTCCGGGGACCGATCAATTCACGGCGCGAGCCCTGCGACAGGGGCGAAAGAACGCGGTAGATACCTTTCCCCAGGACGTCATGGAATTGCAGGCGTATTTTCAGCCGTCCAGTCCGGGCCAGTCGGTCGTGGCGGTGCCGGGAGCGGGGGCGCGAGTACCGTTGTGGATACTGGGATCGAGTCTGTTTGGTGCGCAGTTGGCCGCCGCGCTTGGTTTGCCGTACGCCTTTGCGTCCCATTTTGCCCCGGATCACCTGGAGGAAGCCCTGGCGATCTACCGGCGCGAGTTTCAGCCGTCGGCAAACCTGCCGAAGCCCTATGCGATGGCCGCGATTGGCCTCTTTGCCGCCGATACCGACCACGAGGCCCGGCGGCTTTTTTCGTCGTGGCAGCAAAGCTTCCTGAAATTGCGCCGGGGTGAACCAGGTCTGCTCGCCCCACCGGTCGATGACATTTCCGCTCTGGCATCGCCCGCTGAACTTGCCGGCGTCAACGCCGCCTTCCGTGAAGCCATCGTTGGGTCTCCGGCAACCGTTCAAACGGGCATTGTCGATTTCCTGGAACGCACCCAGGTGGACGAATTGATGCTCACCTCCGCAATCTATGATCAAGAAGCCCGGAAACGATCCTTCGAAATCGCAGCAGGAATTTGCTAAACCTATGACGTGATGGCAGCAAGCCATCCAAAACAACCGGCGTAAACTTCCTGGAACGCTAGCCAGACTTGATGTCGTTCAGAGGGGCCTCTTTCGCTCCAGAGAAGGAAAGCGAGGACAACGGGAGGACAATTCGCGGGAATAGGGGCGCCACGGGCCGGATCGGAAGCGCGGCGCGGCGCCGGCATGTGTGGCGGCAAAGCCATGACCGCGGTCGCCCGCAAGTTCCTCAAACTGCTTTTCGGCCTGGAGCATTCCGCCACCGCTTTCGACCCACAACGCGTCTTCCAATCGGCAGCCTAAACCTTCGCCTTACACCCTTCTCTCCGCCTTCCAATTTTGCTTTCCGGGAACCCGCCGTTCGAGGGCCACCAACAGTTACTCACGGCCGCAAGGCTGATGAACATCTGGATGTTTTCTGCCCCGTTCGGTGGGTCTCCCGGTCTCACCGCCATTTAAGTATCGTCCGGGCCAGCCTCCCCGGCTGGACCAACTCGTGGGGATCGTCGCGGGGGACCGGGTTCCCGGCAAGCATACAACCCTGCTGTGCCCATGTAACCCAAACCACATCCTCCTCGTCGCCTCCCACTGCCTTCCCGGCTGGGGCGAGTCCTCCGACGAGCTATGGCCCATTCTCGAACTCGCCCCAGCCTCCCTCTTCCGTGCATTGTCTAAAGATCAATATAATCTCTTGATTTTACCTAAAGGGGATCGACTTCATGCCGGAACTGAAAGCCAACGATGAACTCGAAACGAAATCGGCACCGCGATGGTTCGCAGCGAATCCGGCGAACGTTTCGCGATGAATGCACGCGCGCTGAGGGACCATGGAAAGCGGCAAGCGGCGAAGTACTGCTGCGAGGAAAGCTCGGACGGTGATGGCTCCGAAGAGTGGTTTGGCGTGGTGAGGGTTTGGGAGAATGCAGGGACGGATGAGGTCGCCAATTGTCGAACGGTTTGGGACTCTGACTTGGGTAGGACCACTCCCCTCTCGGGTTTATGTCGCTTCGACCGTAAGTGTTCGCTCTGAAAAGGAGACGTCGGGGGCGGGATCTGCAATTCCAACGAGCTCGGGCCGCTTTCGGCCCGCAACTGGATGCTTTTGAAGTCGCCCGACAAGGTACCATGCGAAGGCGGGCAATTCTGCGAGCTGATCTTTACATCGGGAGGTGAAAGTCCGTTCTCTCCACTAAGATGACCTCGATTCGACCCCTGTCCCGCGACGATGCGGAAGCCTTCCGTCAAATTCGGCTGGGCGGGTTGGAGGAAAGTCCGACCGCGTTCGGTTCAAGCTACGCGCAGGAGGCCGCTCGGCCGATAGAGTTCTTCGCGGACCGGGTGTCGGCAAACGACGACAAGTGGGTCCTCGGGTCGTTTGACGGGAACTCCCTCGTCGGAGTCATTGGCTTCGTGCGCAACACAGGGGAAAAGGAACGCCACAAGGGATTTGTGTGGGGCTACTACGTGCTACCCGTCCATCGGGGAAAGGGATTGGGACGCCTGCTTTTTTCCGAAATGATGAAACGGGTGGACGCCGTGCCGGGACTGCGGGCAGTGCAGCTTTCGGTTGTCGCTTCGAACCTAGCGGCGGTGAAGCTGTACGAGGCGTTTGGGTTTTCCATCTATGGAACCGAAGCGGAGGCACTGTACGTCGATGGTGCATTTCACTCGGAGTACCATATGGTCCGGCCGAGCGCAGGCGGGATCCAGGTGGCTGAAGCCGATCCTGGTGCGATCGTATAGCGGGAGCTCGAGGCCTTCAACGCTCGAGAAGTGGACGCGATTGCGGAGACGTACGCCGCGGATGCGCAGCAGTTCGGACATCCCCTGAAACCGCTGGCTGCAGGTATGACCTAACTACGCGAGGGTTGGACTCAACGATTAGGCGACAAACACCTTCACGCGACCCTGCTGCACCGTGCCGTCATCGGTGGAACCGTTATCGACAGTGAGATCGTGACCCGGACGTTCGCGGAAGGATTGGGGACGGTGAAGATCGTCGGGATTTACGACACGAAGAACGGAAAGATACAGAGAGCTCAGTTCGACCAGCCGTCTAACCCTGCAGGCAAGTTAGGGGGACTGGCATTAAATTCCGGCGGCCGTGGAACGTTAGCGCTTCGCTCTCTCTGATGATCGTTGCCGGCCTAGGCAATAGGCGGATCGTCACTTGCAGCGCATTACGTGTTGATCTTGCACCGTTCTCAGCATCGATCGATGTCTTTTACGGTGAACGCGGAAAGTAGAAGATACCGACTTCGATCGGGTCCGGACCGATGGTGGTGGCCTTCAAGTGAATCACTCGGACCTGCAGCAGCGCGCCGTCGGAATGCGTTTCGAGTAAAAGGAGGAAGCTATCCTCGACAACTTGAGGAGACTGAATCCGCACCGCCACTCCGTTGCCTTCGGGTGCAACATAGGTGGCGGTTCTCCAGCTTTGGGTGCCGATTACCCTGTTTTCGAGGTCCCGCATCGTAACTTGGAGGCGGTCGCGGTTGTTCGAGAGGCGCACCTGCCGGGTGCCGGAGTAGGTGGAAGTCGGTGCGGTGCCGCTGGGAAAGTGGAGGTTGAACAAGGCGTGGAGCGAGGCAGAAGCTGGCGCGGATGACCTAACGTGGCTGCTCGAGACAGCAACGCCCTTGTCATCAAAGGTTCCCTCCACTTCAGCTGCAGGCATGGCGATCACAGCAAACGACGCAAAGAGGAATAGGAGTCGCGAGTACGACATAGGCATGATCCCTTTTCGAAGGGTCCGGGTCAGGTTCATTCGACGCGCAGCACCGCGATGGGATTGGCGCGAGCGGCGCGCCAGGCAGGGAGGAGGCCGGCGATCACTCCGATGGTCAAGAGGGCGGCAACGGCCAGCAGGTAGCTCGCGGGGTCAAGGCGGTTGACGTCGTAAAGTTGGGACTGCAGCAGGCGCGAACCACCCGCCGCCAGCACGATTCCGGCCAGCAGGCCGAGGCCTATCAGACGGAGGCTGTCGCTAAGAATCAGCCACAGCAGATTACGGGTGGTTGCGCCTAGCGCGATCCGGATGCCCATTTCTCGCATCCGTTGCGACACGGTATAGGTCATCAGGCCGAATACGCCCATCGCGGCCAGCGCCAAGCCGACGCACGCAAATAATCCGAACATGACAAGAAAAGTTCGGCGCAGGCCCATCGAGCCGTCGGCGCGATCGGAGAGTCGGTGCGTGTTGCTGAGGGCGAGCCCGGCATGGACTTCCTCGACCGCTGCACGCACAGAGTTGATCAGGCTCATTGGGTCTACATTTGCGCGAAGGACATAGCTCACGGGAATCGATAGCTGTGCCTGCGTCACGAACAGTTGGGGAATGGGTTTATGACCGAGGTAGTAGCGAGCGGTGCTGCTGACGATTCCAACAATCTCCCATTGCTCCCCTCGCCAAACAATCGAACTTCCCAAAGCAGCCGGTGCACCACCCTCAAACAAGAGATCGGCCAGACGAGTATTGACGAGGACGACCTTGGGGGCTTGCGCATGGTTGTCCATCGCGGTGAGGAGGCGACCGCGGAGCAAAGGAATTTGCAGGGTGTCGAGATAGCCGGGCGAAACACTGTCAATACCGACGGTCAGGCCCGCTGCGTCCGTGCCCTGATCGATCCTGCGCACCGCCTCTGTCCTGTACTCAACTTTGCTCATGGGGACAGCCGATGTTGCGCCCGCTGCAATGACGCCAGGGATACGCTGCAAGTTGGAAATCACTTGATCGGTGAACCGCGCGCTGGCCTCGGCATCCGGTGTGCGTTCACTGGGTGCCGAAAGGGTAAAATAGAGAACCCCCTCGCGAGTGAATCCGGGGTCGGACGCGGTCACGTTCTGCAGGCTCCGCAGAAGGAGCCCCGCGATCACGAGCAGGGCTAACGTGCAGGCGCATTCGGCGATGATCAAACTGGATTGCAGGCGGCGTCGTTTTCCTGTGGCGACACTTTGGCCGCCTTCTTTTAGATGCGTGGTGAGTCCGGGCCGCGCACAACGCAGCGCCGGGAGGAGACCACACACCAAGCCGCACACCACCGTGGCACCGGTGGCAAAGAGCATCACCCTGTGATCAAGGCTGGTTTCGATAAAACGCAGTGTGTCCAAATTCACCCACCGGACAAACCCGCGGAACAGTGCAACTCCGGCGACCGCGCCCAACACACCTCCGATGGTAGCCAAAAGCATGGTCTCCGTGAGGAGCTGCCGCACAATGCGGCTGGTCGACGCACCCAAGGCAAGGCGCAGGGCAATTTCTCCCGACCGCGCACCGTTGCGTGCCAAAACAAGATTAGTGATGTTGGCACAGGCGATCAGCAGGATTGCGGCGACGACCAAAGCCGTGAGAAGGAAAGCCGGCTTGTAAGTGCCGTAGCTGACGTCGCGCCAACCTTGGACCGTATCGCGCCATTCCCGTTGTTCCGGCAGATACGAATCCGGATGCGCACCACGCATGGCTTGGAGCCGAGCCTGTGCGCTGACGCGGTCAACGACAGGCGCGAGCAGAGCGTAGGTCACCATCGCGTAGTCGCTGCCGGGGGCGCGTTTGCTCTCGCTGACGAGTACGTCCGAGGGAATGAACACCGCATTATCATAGGGAAACGCCTGGGGTGCGAGAACGCCGATGATTTCGTGGCCTTTACCGTCGAAAACGAGCACCTCGCCCAGAATGTTCAGGTCCCCTCCGAGTTGCTGTTGCCAGAACTCGTGGCTGATGACTGCGACCTGACCCCGGCCTGACTCGTATTCAGAAGCATGGAAGCCCCGCCCCTGGGCGACCCGCGTGCCAAACACCTCAAATAGTCCGGCCGTCGATTCCGTGAGTCTGACAGGTCGGGGGTGGCCGCGACCCGTGAGTGTTGACTGGCGCACATGATAGCCACCGAGGTGTTCGAACAAGTCGCCGTCTTTCAACCATCGCGCGAGGGCCGCGCCGTTACTGGTGTAGCCAATTTCGCCCGGGCTTGACTCAGAGAGATAGACGATGCGATCAGAATTGGGATAGGCGAGTGGGCGCAACAGCAGGCTGTTGATCAGACTGAAGCAGGCCGTATTGCAACCGATGCCGACGGTGAGGGTGAGTACGATGATACTGGCGAAACCGGGTGACTTGCGGATGCACCTGATCGAGTAACCTATATCCTGACACAGATTCTCGAGCCAAACGAACGATCGCGTTTCGCGGGCGGCTTCAGTCGCGGCAGCGGCAGGACCAAACTGCAAGGAGGCCTGACGCTCGGCGGCGGGGCGGTCGAGGCCAGCGGCCATGGCCTTCTCGAGGAGGTGTTCGCGGTGCAGCCGCATTTCCTCCGCCATGTCTTCCTCGAGGTGGCGACGGCGCAAGAGGTTCAGGACTTTTCGAAGAAAGGACATGTGGCGGGTTGCGTCGCGCGCAGTGAAGGTATTTGGGACCGTGGTCTTGATTCAGTGGGGTGGTTCCCTGTCAGGCGTCGGAGGTGATGCGGAGGGCTGAGGGCAACGTAGGGATGGCCGTGAGGTCGCCGCTCCGCAGGCTAAGTCAAGTGGAGTTCATGATGTCGGCAATGGCTCCGGTGAGGTCGTCCCACGCCTGTTGCTTTGCGGCGAGCTGTTTTCGCCCCGCGCGGGTGAGCGCGTAAAATTTGGCTTTACGGTTATTGTCGGACACCGACCACTCGGCGCTGATCCAGCCTTTTTGCTCCATGCGGTAGAGCGAGGGATACAGGGAACCTTCACCCACGCTGAGCGCCGATTTTGAGATGGTCGCGATGCGCTCGGCGATGCCCCACCCGTGCATAGAGCCGTTGGCGAGGATGCGTAGGATCAGCATGTCGAGCGTGCCTTGCAGAATGTCAGTTTTGGTCATGGTTCGTTTACCTCGATTGTCGATGGGAAGCGTCTTATCCATCGAATGTCAAGGGGAAGGCATCGAAGTGCTCAAAGTATGGGAAGGATTCCAAACGACCGGTGTGGCGGTGCGCGGCTTGTCAGACTCTGTGAGCAAGGTCTGGTTGGTTTTCCAGTTCAGCTAATCCCTCCAAGGAACGCCCGGTCTCATTTTCCGGCTCATCGTCTTCGCCTTTTCTCCAGCTGGGATACGGTCAGACATGGAGCTGAACTTTGGAGTTCTACAAGACACCGAGAGCAGGGCGAAGCCCCGACAAAGATTCTACGACGCAGAAAAGCGCGTGCCTCTGTGGGTGGCGCACGTAGTCCGATCAGACTCGGCTGATAAGGCGCGGGGACGCACGAAGGGAGCCTGGGGCCGAAAGGACGACAAGTTCACGCCGGATTCCAAGATCGTGCTGTACGCCAAGTCGAGGAAGCTGCCGTTCGTGACGGACGCTAGCTATGTGAACGCCAATCCGCTTGAGCTACCGGTGGGAGAAAAGTCCTACCAGAAGATCACGCGGGGACATTTGGCGAGCAACGTGGAGATGAAATCCCTGGGGGACCCGGAGGAAGGCCTGCAGGCTCAGAAGGACTCGTTTAGTTTGGCCAACGTGGTTCCGCAGATGCAGCGGCACAATGCGCCGATTTGGGCGAAGCTGGAGGATGAGTGTATGGAGGCGGCGAGGAGACTGGGGACGACGGTGGGGGTGATTTCGGGGCCGGTGTATGCGCCGGAGGCGGGGCTGCCGGTGCCGGGGAATGAGGTGCTGTTTACGGCGGGTAAGGATGGGGTGGCGGTGCCGATCCCGACGCATTTTTTTCAAGGTTGTACTGGCGAGGGTGAATGGGAAGCGGGTGGCGGTGGGGTTTTTGATACCGCATCGGGCTGACCTGGGGGTGAAGGATCTGGGGAGGTTTGTGGTGCCTGTGCGGGTGATTGAAAGGGTTACGGGGATCGACTTCATGCCGGTTCTGGGAGCAAATGAAGAGCTTGAAATGAGAGCGGAAAAAACGTGGTTTGAGCGGGCCGCATCGGCGCCTGGCTGAGCCAACGAAAACAGAACAGGAGCCCCTGCTATCCTTGAGTCGGATTGAGCCGAAATGGGACGTGCGTGGTGTGCAGACCAACGAGTGGACGCCTGGGCCGCGGTGGAAACTCAACAACCAATCCAAGAGGGACATGGGAAGCGGCTGGCGGAGGAAGCCTTGCTTCGATATGCACTCGAGCCGCAATGCAGCCGAAGATTAGTCCGCCGTGGGGGCGGGTTTAGGTGAATCCGCGCGGAAAATAGGTCACCAATTGGCAAACAATCTTGCAGTCTGCAATGTGACGGGCTGGTTCTCACTCGGGTTTGCAGGCGCAGGGGTAGAGTTCGCGCCGTGGTCGCCATCCCCTGCCCCTCGGTTCAGATGCGGTTGGTGGATGGAGTGAGTGCGCCAAGACCGCTCGGTTTTCACCGAGTTGACCAGGCAAAAGCGGCACGAGCCGTGGTGAGCCGCTGGGGTGTTTACGCAGAGGTAATCTGTGATCATGCAACCGCGGAGGGTTCGCAACGAAAACCTGCTCAACACGTTTCATCGTCAGGTGGCACGCAGCACTCGCGGGCGCGGAACACTTGTCAGCTGTTCCTTCCGTTTTCTCCGCGCATAATTTGTGTCTACACTTTTTCTTGACGATGATTCGTCGCAGGTTCATGGATTCATGCTACTTTATCCAGCGTAGGTCCGTTCTCACGCGAACTTACTTAGGCCCCGCCGCAAACCCAGACATGAGGACCAACAGTCGTTCCCCGGTGGCATCCCACTTTAATTGACCGGCTCGATTCTCACAACGGCTTGTTTGACCATCTGAATGATCTCGAAACACTATATTCAGTTTCCACTTACATTGGTGCGAATCAACATCGGATTCCTCCCCTTGCACGCCTTCGTGCTCGTGGTGATTGTCTGCAATGCACTCGCAGACACACCGCCACGGCCGAATATTGTTTTCATTTTGGCCGATGATCTCGGCTGGGGCAGCGTTGGATGCTATGGAGCTCCACCTAGGCTGGTACGGACACCCCACATTGACCGGCTTGCGAGAGAGGGAATTCGATTCACAAGCGCTTACACGCCAAGTTCGGTTTGCACACCGACCCGCTATGCTGTTCTGACTGGTCGGTACTGCTGGCGCTCCTTCCCCCAAAGCATCCTAGTCGCCCCTCTGGGCCCACTGATCATTGAGGCTGAACAAGCCACCCTGGCATCCATGCTCAGGGATTCCGGCTACAGTACTGCCATCGTTGGAAAGTGGCACCTTGGTTTTGGAACAAAGGCGCGTGAAGCTGAGGATCTGCGCTCTCCCCTCTCGCCCGGACCACGGGATTGTGGCTTCGCCTACTATTTTGGAATTCCTCAGAATCATGGTGAGCCATGGGGAATCTATGTCGAAAATGAAGCAGTCTGGGGCCAGCGGTCGGCGCAGCGGATCGAACAACCGAGGCCCAGCTACTACGGTCCCCAGTTCATGGGTTTTGACGCGCCTCAACGCGACGACTGGACTGCGCAGACCGTTTTGACCAACCAGGCTGTAACGTGGATCAAACGGCAAACCCCGGGGAAACCATTCTTTCTCTATTTCGCAGCAGCTGCCGTGCACGAGCCCGTGACCCCCTCCAAGGAGTCCCAGGGCACCAGTGGAGCAGGCCTCTATGGCGATTGGATTCATGATTTGGACCTGTCAGTTGGCCGAATTCTGGAGGCGCTAGATGCATCGGGACACGGCCACAACACGCTGGTTATCTTCACGAGCGACAACGGAGGGGTGAACGTCGCAAACTCGGGGGAGAACTGGCGAACGGGAATTCGCAAGGCCACGCCGCCGTACACGTCACTGCTGGAGGCCGTCCTGGATACGCAAGCGAAGGGATTTAGGCCCAACGGCGACCTGCGGGGAGGCAAAGGAAGTATTCACGAAGGCGGATTTCGCGTACCGCTGATCGCCCGATGGCCGGGGGTAATTCCCGCGAATCAGGAAGCGCACCCCAGCGTGAGTCTTGTGGACATGGTAGCAACAATCGCTGAAGTGCTGAACCTGCCAGCTCTCGATCGCCAACGGAAAAGGGGGGATAGTGTCAGCTTCCTTCCAGCCCTCGTGGGAAAAACCAACCCCGAAACCAGACGCGCCTCGGTGATTCTGCATAGCGGGGGGAGTCAGTTTGCAATCATCAAGGACAATTGGAAATGGATTGAGCCGCTCGGCCTTCGTCGCGGAACCAACCCACCCGCCTTGGTGGGCGAGTTGTTCGATCTCACCCATGATCCTTCGGAGACAACCGATCTAAAGGAAGAATATCCGGAGCTCGCGCGAGCTCTCATTGCCGAACTTGAGAGCGTGCGTGGAACTCAATCCTATTCCGCGCCGGAATGAAATACACGCCAATCCCAACTATCTCTGCTCGCACCCATCGTTCCGTGTGACTTGCTTGGCAAATCAGCACAAACGCAGTCCAGTGCAGGACTCAATTGGTAAGCCATAGAGAGGTCGCCCCCAACGAAACTGTGCGTCGTTGACGGAGGCCTAAAGCAGCCAACGCGACAATTGCTGCACGACTTGATAGAGGCCCAACACCATCATTGAACCGGTGGCGACATACACACAAATCAGGGTAAGCGTCCGGGCCCGAATTCGGGAATGCGGATTGCGGTAATGAAAGTACAGCGTCGCAACCGCAATGAAGGGCAACATCAACGCCTGAGCGACAGCTCCCCAGAAGACCAAGTGCACCGGGCTGCCATACAGAAGGAAAACTCCCGTGAAGGCGGCCGGCAGCATCGCACTGCCGACTTTAACCCATCGGATGCGATGCTCCGCATCGCGAAAGCGGAGGAGCCCAAAGAGCGCGAGGGCGTCCGCGAACAGGCGTGCGTTTGAAGCTGTGGCCCCAAATATGCTCGAGAACAGAACGATGATCGCTCCGGCGATAAACACCCACATGCTCCATTCGCCAAAGGCGTCACGGTACATGTACGAGAGCGTCTCGATCATCCTTGAATTTTCGACCCGCAGCTCCTTCGCGTGAAGGATCGCAGCCCCCAGCAGATAGAAAGCCACGGTACATGTCGTATAAATGACGAACGACACCCAGGCATCGATTCGCATGACCCGGAGCCAGCCCACCGCGCGGGTCTGCCACGCGGCCGTGCCGTCGTCGGGTCCCAGCTTTCTGGCGTATCCCTTTCCCCAGACACCAATAGGGATAATAGAGCAGCTCGGAAGCACCCACGCCGATAATACCGAATGCACCGAAGGCAGTAGCAATGTCAGGCGGTAGTTGGAAGGCCAGTCCTCGGGCCAACTGGGCCCAAGTCACTGCATATTCGGTTGACTGTAGCGCCAGTACAGCAACCAGCGTGGTCACCGAAAAACCCGCCACCATCGCAATCGAAGCCGACTCGACCAATCGGTAGCGTCCCAGCACCAGCAGCATTGCACAACTGCCACCAATCAAAACGGCCAACGCCTCAATCGGAATATTCACTCCTCCCAGGTGCAGAGCCGTGGCCACACCGCCCACCATTCCCGCGAGTTGCAGCACAACGCACAGGTACATCGCAAGCCACAGCCAAATCACCCATGACACCACCGCTCGGGGTCCCGGCAGGGTATTGAGTGCCTCCAGCATCGTCTTACCTCGGGTAATTGCATAGCGGCCAAGCTCAATCTGAATGAACACCTTCACCAGGCAGCCCACGATGATGAACCAGAGCATGGTAAAGCCGACCTCGGCCCCGAGCTTTGGCGTTACTATGAGTTCTCCGGACCCGACAATGATCGAACTGATGATCAGCCCTGGCCCAAGTTGTCGGATCAGACCACTTATTGAGGTGGGCGCGGGCTCGGCGTGAACGTCCAGCCTGCCCGAATTCCCCTGAGCGTTTTGTTTGTCAGCCGCAACAGCCGAGTGTGTTGAAGAGTCGGACATGTTTGAAAATCACTTGATAACAATGCCTGGCCTCTTTTCCGTTTGTGTCGGACCATGGCCTTCGCTCAAACCGACCGGCTTTGCCTTTAGCAGCTTGAATGAAGGAAAGCCGGAGTCGTTCCGAAAAATGCATTCCTGAAACAACACGGAAAAGACTCACTGCATTTCTCGAATTCAGTTAGGACGCACCGACGACTGTGCCCGAAGCAAGGCAGCGCCCGCCGCCTCAACATAAACATAGAAGGCACCGCACAGGACGCGACCGGTCTGATCATAGAACCATGTCTGCAGCATGACCGGTCCGGCAGGGACGCGAAGTTTGAAGATCGCACCATCTGCATCCGGATCCACGAGGCTGGATTCATCCGCCAGAATCTCACCTTCACGCCAGATCCGGATCCGCGCGGTCCGGATCGACAGGGCCCGACCCCGCGTCAAGGCGTTGGATTCGTAGATCCTGATCTCCCGCTGGAGCGGCGAGACCAGCGTCGTTTCGGAACTGATCTCCGCGGGCCACCGGCGCAGATCGAAGACATACTCACCGGCTTGATCGAAACTCACCGCGTGAACCCCGTTTGCTTCCAATCCAGCTGCAATCAGGGTCTGGTTCCAGGGAACACTGCCGTCCGTATGCCAATCGTGAGCGTACAGGCACACGACTGGTTGCTGGACAGAGCCAAGCCGCGGGCGACTGTAAAGGGACGCCCCGGCGCTGATTTGAGTCCACCATGCCTCGTAGGCCGACGCGAGCTCGCGGACCGTGCCAGCGCAGCTGGGTTGATCCGCGAGGTCCGTCGACTGCCGTGGATCCGTAAGGACGTCATACAGCCGCCAGGACGTCTCCGCGGAATCACGAACCAGACGCCACCGCGGCGGCGCTGCGTCCACGCCGCCCCGCATGACAGCGGCTTGCTTGTACTTCAGTAACTGGTCGGAACGTTGATTGTCCACAACCAGGCTGCGCGTCGCGAAGGAAGGATCGTCGTTGCCGCGCTCAACGTCCAGCAAGGCAGCGAAGCTGCGACCGTGCAATTGCAGCTCCGAAGGACGCGCAGGCACATCGTGCAGGCTGAGAACCTCCATCAGGGTCGGCAACAAATCGACGTGGGCGAGCAGCGTTCCCACCTCGCGGGCATCGGCCGGCGCTCCGCCAATCCCGCCCCCTTTCCAGCGGATCAGGCAGGGAACACGGTGACCGCCCTCATAGTGAGACGCCTTGCCGCCACGGTACAATCCGTTCGCCATCCCGTTGTCGGTGAGGAACACCACCAACGTGTCATTCGCCAGACCTTCACGGTCGAGAAATTCGAGGATGCGTCCGACGTTGTGGTCCAGGTTCTCGATTGTCGCGGTTCGCCCGTCCGTCCCGCGGCGAGCCTGCAGGGGAAGGTCCTGAGGATCGTGCGCGACATTGTAGGGAAGGTAGGCGAAAAATGGCATGCCGTCGCGGTGACAGCCCTGCATATAGGCGATCGCCTGCGTGGTGAGGAAGTTCGTCGCAAAGGCCCCAGGAAACCCGGGCAGCGGTTCGACGCCCGGCAGTCCGCCATTGTCTTCGGTCAATGCGACCGCGTGACCGTCATCGTAAAGGACACAGGGCACGGTGTTCCGATTGCCCCAGTGCTCTGTCTGCTGATCGATGCCGCCACCCAGGAGGCCAACTACCCGGTCGAAGCCCCGATCCTGCGGACGGAAAGGGAAGCTGACACCAAGATGCCACTTGCCGAACAGAGCCGTGCGATAGCCGTTTGCCTTGAACACTTCCGCCATGGTGACCTCGCCCTCCCGCAGCAAGTACCGACCAAGAATGGTGTGCCACACGCCCGTGGCATTGCTGTAGCGGCCGGTCATGAGTGCCGCCCGAGTTGGGGAGCACGTCGGCGAGACGTGAAAGTCGGTGAGCCGCACGCTCACGCTGGCGAAACGATCCAGTTCCGGCGTGCGGGGTGTTCCCGGTCGTACACTGCTGAAACCAAAGTCGTCGAAACTCACGTCGTCCGGCATAATTACGACCACGTTGGCCGGCTTGCCCGGCGCCGGGGTGAGCAGGCCAACGAGTGCAACCATGAGGAAGGCAGAATGGACGCCGCGAGTTCTTCTGTGGGAAAACGCCTCCCGGTCTTTGAGGTCGGAAGCGAACGACATGAGCGGTTGGTCCACCGATTTCATGTTATTTGAGGTGACGGTCGAAGAACGCGAATGTCGCGGCCTGAACACGCTTCGCGTCGTCCCCGCTGAAACCGTGGCCGGCCCCGGGGATCGTCATGAGTTCGACCTCGACCTGCGCTGCGTGGAGGCGGTCGACGAGCCATACTGCCTGCTCGTAGCCCACGCGATCGTCTCTTGTTCCCTGGATGACGAGCGTCGGCGCCGCGTTGGGTGTGACCCAATAGAGTGGGCTGCCGCGGATGTGGGCGCGAAAGTGGGTTTCCAGACGCCCGCCGAAGAACATCGGCAGAACCACTCCCGCGTCCACGCTCCTGCCATAGGAGCGGCTCAGGTCGCTCGGACCGAAGTGACTTACCACGCATGCGACCCAGCTCCCCTGGTCGAGATGGCACCCGACATCAAATTCCCTCACGTCGGCGGTCACGCCGAGGAACTGAGCCAAATGCCCGCCGGCGGACTCGCCCATGACGCCGATGCGGTCGGAATTGATGTTGTATCGGTTGGCGTTCGCGCGGAGCCAGCGGATCGCTGCCTTGCAGTCGATCACCGCTGCGGGGAAAGCGAAGCGTGGAGCCAACCGATAGCTGACCGTGGCAGCGACGTAGCCCCGGCCGGCGAGTTCAATGCAAAGCTCGTCATAGCGTTCGCGTTTCCCCGCTCGAAAGCCGCCGCCGTGGATACAGAGGATAGCCGGGCGCGGGGTAGTGCCAGCGTTTTGAGGTTGCGCGATGTTCAGTTCCAAGGCCTGGCCGGAGGGCTCGGAGAACACCACCCCGGTGTCAAACCGGACATCGAGATGCAGCCCTGGAGCTGCGCCGCCCGCGGTCAGCAGCCAAGTCAGGGCGAGGACAAAGCAGAGGACTTTCACAGGCAACCAGGATGGTGTTCTCGCGGATGCAGCGCCGGTTACAGGGTGGTGACGCATAGATCGGCTGAATCCCACGTGAACCATCCGCCGCCGAGAACTTGGACGCGAAGCAGATTCTCACCCGACTTGAGCCCGCCCGAAGGGAGTATAATCTCGGTGCAGCACGCGGCGCCGAGGTGGCCCCGATCGCTCTGCTGCCATGCATAACCTTCGGGCACCATGGCCTCGAGTGATTTTCCGTTCAGTTCAACGTGCAACCGCGCCCCGATGCGGGATTGATCCGCAGAGTGAATCCGCAGCACCGCGTTCCGGCCTTCCCCTTCCCTCGTTGCGGCAAACACGAATTCAACGACCTGCCCTTGGGTCATGAGAAAGGGGATCAAACCGGGATCCGGGCGGCGTCCCTGAACGCGCACCACGCGCGGCTGGCCATCCGCGGCCTGGGCAGGCTGGTCGGCGAATTCCCGATTCATCCGGTCCGCACGACCCACCGCCATGACAATCTCCGTTGCGGGCTCGAGGACCACGGGATCGGCATTCCAACTGGTGATGCGCCAGCCGGTCTGGTTCAGCGACAGGCCGCCGCGAGGATGCGCCGGAGCCCGGATCGTGATACCTCGGGTTTCACCCGGGGGAAGGCTGACGAAAAGGTTGTCGATGTTCAAATCGGTGCGATACGCGAGAATCGGCTGGGGCTCGACGAAGAGCGCCGTCATGGGGCCGGTGTTAGTTACCGCAAGCTTGAGTATCTCCTGCCCAGCTTCGATGCGCGCTCCTTCGGCGGTCACCTCCAAGCGGGTGCGCCGGAATGGCCGAACGGTTTCCAGCCGCGGCGTCCCGGTTTTGGAGGAAGCCGCCAGCAGCGGCTGCAACTGCGCCGGCACATCGTCCGGATCAAGCAGGGCCCCGTCCAACATCCCGCGCAGTGGAGCTCGGACACCACGCAGGCCAAAGGCATGCACCCGTTCCTGCAGGTGGCGGCCTTGGCCGTCCTTCAAGTGCAATTCCACGAGAAAGGGGCCAAAGGCGGTTCGCTCCGGAAGGGCCACGGCCACGTCCGCGAGCTTTTTGACTTCGAGCGGATCAATCGTAGCAGAGCCCTCGCCCGACGCAACGACTGCCCCCCGGCGGTCGCGCACGCACCACGACCATTTCAGGCCCTCGGTGCGGACAGCAGCGTCGCTGCAGAGGTAGAGTGTCGTGCGGATACCGTCCTGGAGATCATACAGTGCGGAATCGTGGCGGAGCGAGAGCGCCAGCGGGGTGACCGCCTGCTTGAGAAAGGCGTAATTCATGAGCGGACGACCGTCATGGTCAACGAGGTAACTGCCGGCGCCGTTCGTCCACGGTTCGTTGAAATCCCAGGTGAGCATCGCGCCCGTGGCGGGTCCGCGGCGCCGAATCGCATCGGTCGCATACCGAAGTCCCTCGGCTCCCACGTACTGGCCGGCCTTCAGCAGGTAAGCGAGGTCGGGCGCCGGGCCGAAGAGATGCTCGATGACCGGCTTTTCGAGCCAGGTCTCATCATCGAAAACGGCGATGGCGTGAAAGACGTTTTTGCGAATCAGCACGGGATCCTCCTTTGAAAGAGGCCACTGCGACGCGCGGGGTATGTCGCGCTGCCAGACCTCCAGGTGGGCTGGCGTCTGGTATCCATACTCGCCATAGCGCATGCTGAACCTCCAGTCATCTGGCACCTTCCCCTTGATGTAGAAGATGCCGCGGGAGAAGTTGGGGCGGGCGATGTGCGCGAAGGGTTCGGCTGCGGTGACTCGTGGCTCCAGGGCGTTCCAGGCTGTGTAGACCTGGATCGGATCGACCGGATCGGACGGCTTGAGCGGATAGTTCCACGAACCGTGGGTGCTGCCGTCCGCCGGGTCGGTATCGCGGAACAGCCGGCTGGGATCGACGTCGTCAAACATCTTCCGGATGTGACGGATCACGGTGTAATCACCGGAGCGGCCGTAGGACATCTCATTGCCGCCGGTGTACTCGACGATCGAAGGATGATTCCAGACCTGGCGGATGATGTTGGGCAGGGTTTGCCCAAGATTTTTCAACAGTTCGGGATTTGGTCCCGGATCGATGTTCGCCATGTAGATTTCGAGCATCAGCATCAGGCCGAGTTCGTCTGCCAAGTCGAAGACCGCGCGGTCGTAGAGCACTCCGCCGCCCCAGAGGCGCAGAGTGTTGAAGCCGGCGTCCCGGGCCAGTCGCAGAAGGTGCGGCGCCCGTTCGGGGATGCGGGCAAACAGCAGGTCTGGCGGAATCAGGTTGGAGCCGAGCATTCGGATCGGGCGTCCGTTGACCACAGGAAGGTACTTTTCCGCAAATCCCGCGGGGGCATCGGCGGTCGGTTCCCAGCGGATTTCCCGCACGCCGAAACGCGAGCTCCAAGTGTGCGAAATCCGGCCGGCACCGTCCGAAAGGGTGGCTTCGAGCGTGTACAGGTTCTGTGCGCCGTGTCCGTTCGGCCACCAGAGCGCAGCATCATCCAGGGGGATCTCCGCTCGCACCGCATTGGCGCCGGAGGTCAGTGTCAGCGCCTGCACGATCGTGCGATCCGGTCCGTGGCCTCTGATCCGCAGCCGCAGGCTGGCCGACCCTGCCGCTTGACTGTCGATCGCTCCAGTGATCATCACCTTTGCCTTCGAGTACCCCTCTGAAAGCGGCGTCTCGATTTTGAGATACCTCACAACCGCCGGGCCGCTCGCATTGAGCCACACATCCTTCCAGATACCCAGGGTCCAGATATTCACCCCCCAGTCATAGCCGAAGTTGGTACCGCTTTTCATTTCCCTTAGGCTGTCCACGGTCGCCTGCATGCCGTTGGTAAACCTCCATTTCGCATCGACGCCGAGGGACTGCCCATCGCTCTTCTCGATATAGGGGATCAGGTCCTCGGGGATGCCCTTCAACCGCACCTCCAGCCGGTTCGCATCCCCCACCCTAAGCTTGTCGGCGACCTCAAATTCGAAGCGCGTGAACATGCTACGATTGCTCCCGAGCCGGTGCCCGTTGAGCCAGACCTCACATTCGTTGTCGACTCCGTCGAAGACCAGGCGGACCCGCTTTCCGACGAAATCGGTGGGGACCATGAAGTCCCTGCGGTAGTGCCAGTCACGCTTGGCCACCTCGTACAAGCGCGCATCCCCTGCACCGTACCACAGCGGCCTCAGCATTCGGGCCGATTCCAAGTCGGCCTGAACATTCCCGGGCACCCGGACGGGTAGCCAGTCGGTGCAGAAAGCACTAGCGTTCACCGGTTCATCCTTGATCTGCCAGGTGTCGCCGCTGAGGGACAGGATTCGCTCCTGCGCCCCTGCTGGGTATGCAAGAAACAGCAGCCAGGAGAACAACAAAAAGATCAGGGAATGGTGCGATGTCATGGGAGGCAGCCGGATGCGGCGAAGCGGTGGATTCACGGCAGTACCAGTGCCGTGGGGGAAAATCTGGTTTTCGCCAGGAATCCTACTCTCCCTTGGTGCCTGCTTCGGCGTGGCCGGAGAGGTAGGCTGGTTGACGGACAGGCACGGGCGCGAAGGCCCGCTCAGCGCACCAAGCCGTACACGTTCGTGGCGCTGGTGACGTAGTTGGGCAGTTTGTGATAGCCTTCGTTGATGCACTCCATGATGCCGTTGGTACGGTAGTCGACGATGGCATCGGTGATCATCCTCACCGCGAGCTCATGGTTCTTACGTGCGATCACGGGAGCCACCCAGGCAGTGGGGGTCCCCCAGAACGCGCCGTTTTGGTAGGTGCCCGGTGGCCAGCCCTTCGGTCCAAGCCGCGGAGTGAATCGCTGCCAAAACTCTCCGGCCGGCAGGTGACGCACCTGGCCACGCAGGACAATCCCGTCGTAGTTCTTCACCAGGTATTCTGCGATCCGATCCGCCTTTTCCGCCGAAGTGATGCCGACGTAGACAGCCAAGGCACTGCCCCAGATGTCGACCTGACGGCAGTCATCGCTGGCCGCCCAATACATTCCTGCATCCTCGTTCCAAAGCAGATCTACGCTCTGTTTGATTTGTTCGGCACGCTGCCGGTATCCGTCAGGGTCACCGCATTTGACCTTGCGGCACCACTGCTCCATCCGTCGGCACGCATCGTAGTAGAGCAGCGAGCAGAATAGCAAATGGCCGGTCTTCCGGGTGGCATCGGTGAAGCCATACTGGCCCACCGGATCCTCGGGTGGATTATAAACCAGGCCGTTCGCCGCGCGGCTCGTGTGATCCATCGCCTTGCGAACGCCCGGCTCGATCTGGCGGAAAAAATCCAGGTCACCGGTGAGGTCGAGATAGCTGCACACGAGTTTGGCGAAAAACGGATTGTTGTCCAAGGCGTGGTCGGCGTTCGGATCGTTCTGCGGCCCAGGACCATAGACCGGTACGCCGTCCGCCGTGACCCGGTCCGGGATGCATCCATCCGCGCGCTGGCCGCGCAGGATATACAGGATTGACGCCTTTATTTCCTGTGGATCCATCAGGTCGCCGGCGAACTCAACCATGTACTGATAGTCGCGGGTCCACAGCGCGTTGTAGAAACCGGCGCCATCCGGAGTATGCAGCCAGACGCCGTCTTTGCCGGGGATGCGGCTGCCGTAGAGCTGGACCTGCGTGGCCCGCTTGATCCAAGCGATGTTCTTGGGAGAGACGTACCCCCGGAAACTTGCGGGCAGCGGCGGCTGGGGCGACGCGCTGCAATAGACGTCGGTTAGCTGACAAGCCACGGCGGCGATCACAAATTGAGCAATGTGCCACCAGCGCCGGGTTTTTGGAGTATTCGCCTTCATCAGATGGGGATCGACTGGGCAGTTCCATCGGGTCAGAATCGATTGTCGAGGCTGAGGTAGATGATCCGGCCCTGCTCGACAGCCAAGAATGACCCCTTGACCTTCGAGTCCTTGTGGAACGCATTGTTGACGCTCAGGCCCAAGCGAGTGCTGGCCTTGGGAAATCCGTACGAAGCCCCAAAGTTCACGACCGTGAGAGAATCCGGATACGGAAGGTCTCCCAAAGCGACCACCGAGTTAAAGTTCGCACTCCAGCCGGACAGGTACGTCTTCACGCCGGCTGTCACGATCAGGCCTTGGGAGGGTTTCGGGCCGAATGAATACTTCAAGTTTCCATAAACCGTGTTGGGATTGCCCGGGTACTTCAGCATGACGGTGTCAGCACCCGAGACAACCGCGGAGGCGCTGTCGATGAAGCCGGCGCCTGCCATCATGGTCAGTCGCTTCGTGGGTTGTCCGAACATCTCAACTTCCCACCCTTTGACGTCGTCGGTCGTCACGAATATATTGGTCAGGGTGCGTCCCGGATAGCGGGAGTCCTGCAACAGACGGAACCGGAGAACCCCTCCGTTGGCGACCTTGAAGACCGCGGCGCTCACGAACAGCTTGCCCTTCAGGAGTTCCGCCTTGAACCCGAGTTCTTTCATCTCGGTCTTCGCCTGTACAACCACCGTCTCCCCAAAGCGCGGATCGCTGGGATCCAAACCCGTGGCATTGTCGAGGCCCCAAGCACCGCGGACGGTCGGGAGCACCTGGTACTTTGACGCCATTCCAAACACGGTCAGCGACGGCAGCGGTTTGAACAGCAGGGTCGCCGCCGGCAGGAGCGGAGAACGACTCTTTGTGACAGTGACGCCGCCCGTCACCAAGTTCGTACTGGTCTGATCAACCCACAGGTAGCGGGCCGAGTAGGATGCCCTGACCTTGCCCTCCCACCCTGAAGCCGCCGCATGCAAATAAGGGCTGTAATCGGTGCCATCAGTGAGCGTTCCATACGTGCCGGCACCGCGCGCAAAGTAGAAGTCGGTCGGGACGGAATCGGGGTTGAAATCGAGATACGGCTGCCTGGTGACAAAATTGGACGCATTCTGTCCTTCGCCGGAAAGGTAAGTGCTCTGCGTATAGTCACCGCCCAACATCACCGTATAGCTGCTGCTCAGGAAATCCAACTTCCGCTTGAAGATGATGTCGGCCTGGTACGACCAACCGGCGTAATCAAAGTAGTTCTTGGTGTTGGGCAGGTTGACCGTGTACTTCCCATCCGCCCCCTGTTGCACGGACCCGATGTTGCCGGTTGTTTGGGTGCCATGGTAGACGGTGTGCGTATAGGTGGCGGCCTGCCTTACGCTCAGGGAGTCGTTGAGTTTGTACGTGAAAACCATGTTCGTGCCGTACATGTCAGACCGGTATCCCTGGTTCTTGTAACTAAAAACGTAGTCCATGGGCAGCAGAGGAACCTGTGCCGAAGTGGGTCGGAACGCCCGCTGGATCGTCGCATCGTTGAAGCTCAGGTTTCCGACCGAACCACTGTTGTAGTTCTGAAAATAGTAGGACGTCAGGGACACCTCGCCCCGGTTCCGGATCCGCTGGCTCAGCGCCAGAAGTACACCGTTGCGTTTGACCTCGGTGTTATCTCGCGTTCCGCTGTTCTCAGCCACCTGCGCCACAACCCGGTAGCCGAGCTGACGCTTTTTTCCAAAGGTACCATTCCGGTCGACCATAAACCGGAGATTTTCACCCACTCCGCCGAATCCGGCAGTCAAGCGCGTCGCGGTACTTTCGTCGAACGTGGGCTTCTTGGTCACAAGATTGATGAAGCCCGCGGGATTCCCGCGGCCAAACGAAACACTGCTCGGTCCCTTGACGACCTCGAGGCGGTCCGCGAAGGCCATGTCAACGTTCATCCGATCATTGGACTTGAACCCATCTGTATAAAGGGCGGTCGAGGACAGACCGCGGATCTTGAAAACCTGAAAGTCAGATGAGCGTTCCGACTGAACGTTCGGGATGAATGAAACCGCCGACCCTGTATCGAAGAGATTCAGGTCCTTCATGAACTCGCTTGTGACAACCGAGATCATCTGTGGAATGTCGATGTATTTCTCGTTCAGCCGCCCGCTCGCTCCGCTGGCAGTGGCACCATAGCCTACATCGCTCGAACCGCTCACTTGAAACGGCGTTAGTACTACGACACCCTTTTCCTCCGCCGTGGTGCCACCGACCTCCGTCGATACGTTGGACTGCGCAGACAGCTCGTGAACAGCGAGGCTGGCGGCGAGCGGTACAACTAGCCGGACAAGGGTGCGCGACCAAGGGGAGGCGCCGTTCGTACTTGGGATTAAGTTCTCTACTGCATTCATTGGGGATTGGGGTTGAATTTGCTCGACGTGAACGAGGGGGAAGTGGAGGCAACCGGCCGAACCGGAAAAGCCAAAGCAGGGGACGCGGTCGAGATCTCTCAGCTTGCGGGGATGGGGCGCGTTTTCGTTTTGCTTTTTGCGAGCAATGAGAGCAAAAACAAAAGTGTCCACACTTAAATTGAGAAAACTCGCCACTCGCTCCCAATTCTCAACGCCTCGCAGCGTACGTTCCTTTCGTAACATTCTCCACTAGACGTTCCCTAGTTCACCCCACAGGCCACTCCATCATCCCATCGCCCATGCCAAACTCAAAGAACGCCCTGCGCTTACTCACATGTCTCGCCACCGGTGCACTGAGCACGCTCCTCGCCGAGCCGCAAGTAACCCGTCCCAACGTGATCCTCATTGTGACCGACGACCAGGGTTACGGCGATTTCGGCGTGATGGGAAACACCGTGATCGAGACGCCCCACCTCGATGCGATGGCAGGGCGTAGCGTGAGGTGGGGTGACTTCTATGTCAGCCCGGTCTGTTCCCCCACCCGGGCGAGTCTGATGACAGGGCGGTACAACTTCCGCACCGGTGTGCTGGATACCTGGTTGGGTCGCTCCATGATGGCCACCGAGGAAACCACGGTGGCCGAGATCCTCCGGGAGGAGGGCTACGCGACAGGCATCTTTGGCAAGTGGCACCTGGGCGACAATTATCCCATGCGCGCGATGGATCAGGGCTTCGAAGAATCACTTGTAACACGCGGCAGCGGATTGGGATTTCCCTCCGATCCCATCGAGAGCAACCAACGATACTCCGATCCTATCCTGATTCACAATGGACGCGAGGTAAGGACCAAGGGCTATTGCACCAACGTCTACTTTACAGAGGCCATCCGCTGGATGCGGCAGAAGCATACGGAAGGACGGCCTTTTTTTGCCTACATCCCCACCAACGCACCGCATGCCCCATATCACGACGTGCCCGACGAGTTGCGCCAGCACTATCTTGGCAAGAATCTGGCGAGCCTAGTCCGTGGCCCGGTAGCGGATCTACCGAAGGCAGTCGATGTCCTGAGCCGCATCGCCGCCATGATCACCAACATCGACGAGAATATCGGACTGCTTTTCGCCGCGCTCAAGGAAAGCGGACTCTACGAGAATACTCTGGTTGTCTTTCTGACGGACAACGGACCTGCCGGTGCCCGTTTTGTCGGACCTTTCCGCGGTCAAAAAACCGAGGTGCTCGAAGGAGGCATCCGCACCCCGATGTGGGCTCACTGGCCCGCGCGACTGCCCGGAGGGCGGACCGTTGAGCACATGCCGGCCGCCCACATCGACCTGATGCCAACCTTGCTCGAAGCCTGCGGGGCTCCCCTCCCCTCCAACCGGAAAATCGACGGCCGCAGCGTCCTGACCCAACTTCTCCATCCGGAAACGCCCCTGCCAGATCGTCCGCTTGTGATCCAGACTCACCGCGTGAACCAACTGAACCGGCCCCAACGCTATCACAATTTCATGCTTCGCGAGGGAAAATGGAAACTGGTTCACCCCTCGGGTTTCACCAGTGAGACCATGCAGGCGCCCTTGGCGCTCCAGCTCTATGATCTGTCCAATGATCCGGGCGAGCAAACCGATCTCGCGCGCCAGATGCCCGACCTGGTCGAAAGACTGAGGTCCACCTATGACCGCTGGTATGACGACGTGATGGCGACCGTGTTGGCCGAACCTCCCCCGCCCCCCATCATGATTGACGCCGCCCGGGAAAATCCCGTGGTGCTGACCTGGCAGGAGCGGGTTGCGCACCGGTGGGTGAGGGGATCCGTCGGGTTTTGGAAACTCGAACTCGCCGAGGAAGGACTTTTCGACGTGCAAGTGGACATGCCCGCAGCACACGCGCCGCGCGGCGACTGGCGTCTCATTCTGGCCATCGGGGGACAAACCTATGAACAGCCGGTCAGTGCGTCATCTCGATCCGCGCTCTTCTCCTGCATACAGATCCCGACAGGACAGACCCAACTGCGGGCGGATTTAGTACTGCCCGACGGGTCCAAGGAGGGCGGCTATCAGGTGCGACTGACCCGCCGGTGAAACCTGACAGGACATGGCGGAACCATCGTTTGCGTGCGGCTTTGTGGCCACATGTAGACACCCTCCGATGAGTTTTCCATCGTGCAGGATGTACGCGACAACTTGCGGGCGGAGGGGCGGCCCCATTACGCATTGTTCTCGGGCGCGCCCAACGGGATGAGGCCAAAATCTGACAATGCCGACACCCCTATCACTCGGAGCGCCACACTGAAAGTCTCGTATCTGGCCCATTTGCGAATGTGCCACACATTCGACGCGGAGAAAAATAGTGGCCATTAGTGTCTACACTTTACTTGCCTCCAAACATGGCCCCTGTTTTGGTGCCTCGGTCGCCCTCCCTCTGCGCCGCCGCCCCTCGGCCGACATCCCGATTGCACGCAACTACCCACCTCCATAAGGCGCTGTGTCCGCGCGGCGCATCCTTTTGCTTCGGGCCTCGCCTCGCGCGCCTTCGGTCGTGCTCCGCCTCCACTGAACATCTGCCTCCCCTTCACTGGCCTCCCGTCTCCACCGTTTCGGGGCGGTCACTCATTTCCCCTCCCCACTCGGCCCGGTCGCGCGGTCGCCACCCCAACCATGGTTTCCGTTCGCTTCTGTCTGACTATCGCTTGCAGTTTACTTTCTGCTCCCCTCGGAGCGCAGTCCTTGCCTCCAGCCGACATGGCGTTTCTACGCGACCTGGCGCGGGACGTCATCGACGCATCGCGGGTTTCTCCTGGCACGGGAGCAGCGGGCAGATCGAAATTGGCTAACACCACGGGCGTCGCCCTGATCACCCCGGGTAAGGATACTTATCCCGCCTACTGGATCCGCGATTTTTCCATGGCGCTAGAATCCGGCCTGATCGGGTCCGACGAGATCCGCGACCATTTGGTTCTCGCGGCCCGCACGCAGTCCGGCCCGACCGAGCGAATGCTCGCGAACGGCCTGTATCTGCCGCCGTGGTCGATTCCGGATCATATCAACTACGACGGACGCCCCACGTTCTATCCCGGCACCTATGCCTCCGGCGACGATCAAGGCAGCGGCAAGTTCGGCCGCCTACCGCCAATCGACGATCACTACGAATTCGTGCACATCGCCTACGCCTACTACCAAGCCACCCGCGATGCGACCGTCCTTCGTTCGGAAGTTGCCGGTGTCAGCCTGTTCGAACGCTTGGAGAACGCATTTGCCAGTCCCCGCTCCGATCCTTCCACAGGACTGGCGGAAACCACCGAGGCTGATCGCGCCGTGGGCTTCGGATTTTGCGATGGCGTCGTGCACACCGGGAAGTTGCTCTTCGCGTCCCTGCTGCGCTACCGCGCTGCCGGCGAATTGGCGGAACTGGCGTCCGCCCTGGGGCATCCCTCGAAAGGGGAGACATACCGGAATATCCAGCGCCACATTGGCGCTCACCTGGCTCCGACGTTTGGGGATCCCGCGAACATCGATGGATGGCTTCGAGCCTCCACTGGCATCAGCCGGCAGCCCGATGTGTGGGGCACCCTTTTTGCGCTTCATCTCGGCGTCCTCGATTCAGTCCACGCCACCGCGGCCCGTCAAACCATCGCCGACGCGGCGCGCCGTGGCACCATCGCATTCCAAGGCGGAGTTCGTCAGGTGCCCACCGACCGGGATTTCAGTGATGCGACCGCGTGGGAGCGGTGTGCCTGGCGGATAAACACCTACCAGAATGGCGGCTACTGGCATACCGCCACCGGCTGGCTCATCGAGGCGCTTTGGGATGAGGACCGCGCCTTGGCGCTCGACCTTTTCGCCGGGATGATCGCACACCTGCGACGCGAGGACTTTCGCCAGGGACCGGGTCACGGAGCGCCCTGGGAAGTATTCGGACGAACCACCACCGAACGGCAGAATGCCATCTATATGGTCTCCGTGGCTCTGCCGTATGGAGTCCTGAAGCGGCTCTGAATACGCGTTCCCATACGCATCCGCGTGCTTTCTCCAAGGCCCGTCCGGCCGTCGACGGTCGAGCACGCGGGTCCCTTCGATACGATCGCCACGTTTCACTCTCCCACCTTGATGGCCCAACCATGAGATTGCCACCCTTCCACAACCCTTCCTCGAATCCGGACTCGCCGATTCTCGCGCGAACAGCACCTGGTGCGAAGCGGGCCGCGACAGCCGGCGCGATCCTCGCCATCGCATTCACCGCCGCCATTTCAGACGCCGCGACACTACGAAACCAGGAATTCAAACTGGTGGTGCAGCCCCGGGAAGGTGCCGTGGAGATCTCGCTGCTTCATCTTCCCTCAAAGACGCCGCTTGCTTCCGGACCCTATCTCTACCCATCGGATGTCATCGGCTCCCCCAACGTGCAAGCTACGTCGGACCGAATCCGCATTTCCGGTAGCCTCCGAGGAGGTCTGGACTTCGTCCAGGAACTCCGGCTTCCGCCGGCCCAGCGCTGGCTGGAGGAGGAAATCACGCTCACCAATTCCAATCCATACACCCTGCCCCTGCCACATGGCCGCGCTGGGTTCGTGCTTCCAGTAACGATGAAGGGGGCGCAGCCCGTCGGCCCGTTGGCCAACCATCGGTTTTCCGCCATCCCATTCGTCCGCGAGCCGATGGGCGGCAATGGACAGCGCGCAGAATACTCGCTCAACGACATTCTGACTTCGCCTCGTGCTTCCAAGCTGTATGCCAAGGAGCGCTATGTGAAGTACGGAAGCATTTGGCTGATGAGCGCCCATGCCGAGGGAAACATGGAGACCATTTACCCGCAATATGCTTCCGAAGGATGGAGCCTGGAGACTGGTCAGGCAGGCTTCGTGATTTCGAAATACAGCCAAGACGGGATGGAATGGTCGATTCTCGACCGGGTACCCCTGGCCCCTGGCGAACTCGGCTTGTGCTGGGGCGGATATGGCATTCGTGGCTCGGACCCCGAACACGGCGCCTGGCTTGCGCCGGGCGCCACCCATCGGTTCGGGATCACGCGCCTGACCGCATTTGAAGGCGGACAGACCGAGGCATTCTACACCTTTCGCGCCGAGCGGGAAAGCCGCGGCATGGGGCTCCCTCCGCGCTTCAATCCCCCAGTCCACTGGAATGTGCTCTACGACAATAAACTCTGGTGGCTCGGACTTGCCAAGCAGGACCTGCCCGAGAACCGGGCGAAGTACTACGGAGTGGACGATCTCAAGCTTGAAGCCGAAAAGGCGCGCGCATTGGGTTGCGAGGCCCTCTACCTCGATCCTGGCTGGGACACGAATTTCGGTTCGAAGATCTGGGATGAAGGCCGGCTTGGACCGATGTCTGTGTTCAGCGCGTGGCTAAAGAGGGACTACGGCCTGAGCCTGTCTTTGCACTCGCCCATGAGCGGCTGGACCAACCCCTCGTCATTCTCGCCGGAAATGCTACGTCTGGATGCCGAAGGCAAACGCGTGGAGGGTTCACTCTGCGGTGCATCGCGGCAATATGAGGACGAGTCGGTCCGCCGATTCCTCGAACTTGCTCGGGGCGGCGCGACATTCATCATGCTCGACGGCACGATGTACACCAACGAGTGCTACGATCTCGCGCATGCGCACGGCTCCCGGGCCGGCCGCGAGGAGCACGTTGCCGCGCTCAATCGTATCGTGCGCCGCGTGCACGCCGACTACCCGCACCTGATGTTCGAAATGCACGACCAGGTCACAGGCGGGTCGCGACTGCGCCACGTGCCTCTCTACTACGGCTATGGCAACGGCGGTTACGACAGCGTCTGGGGTTTTGAATTGATGTGGAATCCCATGCAGGACCTCGTCGGCGGTCACAGCATTGCGCTCTACTACTACAATCTGGCGTATTCGATTCCGCTCTACCTGCACATCGACCTGCGCACCGACACCAAGCAGGGACTGATGTTCTGGTGGAATGCCTCCACCGTTCGGCATCTCGGCATCGGTGGCACCGCGACGGATCCGGAGGTCCGGGCGATGCACCAGCAGTCGATGGCCACTTACCTGCGACTGAAACCTTTCTTCGCGGCCGGCACGTTCTATGGTATTGATGAGCTGACCCATGTTCACCGTCACCCGACCCAGTCCGCCGCAGTGGTGAACTGCTTTAACCTCACGGACCAGCCGGTGGTCCGTCGAATCCGCTTCAATCCCGTTCGCTTCGGGCTGGAGGCCCGGCTGGACTACCGCGTGGCCGGGGCGGCCGCCACCACCGCCGGCGACGAATTCGAAATGGATGTCTCCATCCCCGCGTACGGACATTCACTGATCGAAATCAACTAACCGGCCGCAGGCATGCGCCACTTCGCCCACTTGTCACCGCATTTCTCAGCACTCCTCCAGGGGGCGATCGACGCGGGAGCCGATATTTTCCGTCACCTTCGGAGACTACCGCACCTCCCCATGGGGCCCTGCGACGGTCCCTTGACTTGCCGCTCCTCTATCGCTCTTCACTTGGCCTGCGCGCCTGGCTACTGCAGGGATTCGGGCGGCACCCCACCGAATACATCGATCGCGTATTCGCGCCGCTCAAAAGTGCAGCCGGGTCGATGCGTGGCCATACTCCTAACCGGACTCTTTTTCGCGTGGGCGGCTTCGATCAACGGTGCGCCGGCGGAGCCGGGCACTGCCACGACCAAGGCTCCCAATGTCGTCGTGATCCTGATCGACGACAGCGGCTTTTCCGATGCAAGTGCCTTTGGCGGCACGGTCCAAACGCCTGCCTTCGACCGACTCGCTGCGCAAGGACTTCGCTACAACAATTTCCACACCGTTGGCATCTGCACCGCCACGCGGGCTTCGCTGCTCAGCGGATTGAACCACCACCGCGCCGGCTTCGGCACGCTGGCGGATACTGCGGGCACGTCCCCGGGCTACGACAATCGTTGGAGAGACAACGTCCCATCCGTCGCCAAGGTTCTTCACCGTGGCGGTTACAGTACGGCCGCTTTCGGCAAATGGCATAACACCCCTTGGGAGGAAATTTCTCCCGTCGGTCCCTTTGACCGCTGGCCGACGGGGCTCGGTTTCGACCACTTCTACGGCTTTATGCAGCCGGGCGCGGCGTCCCAGTGGGAGCCGCATTCGATGTACCTCGGCACCACCCCAATTGAACCCCAGGCGCGGCCCGACGCAGCCTATCACATGACCACCGACCTGGTCGATGCCGCCATCCAATGGATCGATACAGTTGCCTCCACCGCACCGGGAAAACCCTACTTCCTCTATTTTGCTCCCGGCGCCGTCCACTTTCCCCATCACGCGCCCAAGGGATACATCGATAGATATCACGGGCAGTTTGACGGCGGCTGGGATGAATACCGCAATCAGGTCTTTGCCCGACAGAAGCGGCTCGGGATCATCCCTCCCGACACCGACTTGACTCCCAGACCATCGGGCATTCCCGCTTGGGAGACGCTGAGTCCGGAGAAAAAACGCTTCTTCGCGCACGAAATGGAGGTGTATGCAGGCTTCGTCGAGCACACCGACCACGAGATCGGACGTTTCCTGGACTCGGTGCGGGGTCGGCAGGGCGGCGAAAACACCCTGATATTCTACATTTTCGGCGACAATGGAGGCAGCGCAGGCGCCGGCGTCGGAGAGCAGGCCGGTGCCAAATTGCACCAAATGAATGAAATGGGCGGACCTCTGCACATTAACGGAATAGAAACGGGCTGGGCCTGGGCGGTGGGAGCCCCTTTCCAGGGAATGAAAGGTCTCGCCTCACATTTCGGTGCGGTGCGCAACCCCTTGGTGGTGTCTTGGCCGGCGCGGATCAAGAACCGCGGCGGCCTGCGGTCGCGTTTTGCCCACGTGAATGACGTGGCGGCCACTGTCTATGAGTGCGCCGGAATTGCCTTCCCTGATCGAATTGATGGCCACAAGACCATACCACTCGACGGGGTGAGCTTCGCCTCCACCTTCGACCGAGCGGATACCACCGCCCCGCCCCGCACCCAATATTTTGAAATGTTTGGGAATCGGTCAATCTACCACAATGGCTGGGTCGCAGCGGCACGCAACGCAGGTGGAGACCGGCCGATCCACTGGGAACTGTATCACGTCGCTCGTGACTTCAGCCAGGCCCACGATCTCGCGGCCAAGCACCCCGAGAAACTTACCGAACTCAAGCTGCTGTTCGAATCCGAGGCCCGCTGCAACCATGTCCATCCGCTGGGCGAGCGTGGGCCGCAAAAACGCACCGGCATAGGCTACGGTCCCGACATCAAGCCCGAAACGGCAGTGTTTCATGCCGGCCTGCCCCGCCTCCTCGGTATCGCCGCACCCAACTTCACTCGGTCGCATACAACCACGGCCGCGGTTTTCCTCTCCGACCAGCACGCCTCCGGCGTCATCCTTTCGTGGGGCTCCCGCTGGGGTGGCTTCGCTCTCTATGTAAAGGACAACCGCCTCGTCTTCGAAAGCCAGGTGCCCGACCTCGGCAGCACGACGCTGGTTTCTCCCACGGTCCTACCCACCGGCCCCCTGGAATTGGGCTACAACTACGAGGCGAATGCCACTGGGAAGGGCGACTGGTCATGGAACAAGCACAGTGAGGGCGCGGTTCAACTTCTGGTGAACGGAAAGGTTGTAGCCGAATCACGCGCCGTCCTGGACGAAATCGCCGCATTCTGGGGTTCATTCGGCGTCGGCCGGGCTTTCGGTTCGCCCATCAGCCCGAACATCAAACCGCCATTCCCCTTCACCGGCGCGCTGGAAAGGGTGACAGTACGGCTAAGATAGCAGGATCCCTGGAAATCTCAGTGGGTGCGGTCGATGTAAGTCTGCTGGTCGGAAGCTAAGCGAGAGCCCGGAGTTCCCAGGGAAACATCCGTCGATATGTAGATAAGTGTGGACACTTATTCGGATTCTGTATCCGATCGCCTCCTCGCCCCCGATCGCCGGCCCCCCCAGCTGGCTTGCTTTCTTTCCACTCCATGAGACTCGCGAACAAAAGAACCATCATCACCGGCGGTGCCAGCGGCATCGGCAAGGCCATCGCACAGCGTTTCGACGCAGAGGGCGCCCAAGTCGCAATCCTCGATATCAACGATTCCGCCGCCGAAGCCGTGTCCGCCCGGATCAACGCCGCGGGCGGACGGGCCTGCGTATGCCATTGCGACGTGGGCCAGGCGGTCGAGGTCCACGACGCATTCGACAAAGCCGTCGCCTTCCTGGGAGGCCTCGATGTACTAGTCAACAACACAGGGATCATCCGTCAGTCTGCGGTCGTGGACATGCCGGAGGAACAGTGGGACCTGATCATCCGCACCAACCTGAAGAGTGTTTTTCTCTGCACGCAACGTGGGCTGCGCGAGATGATCAAATGCGGAAGCCGCGGCCGCATCATCGCCATCTCCAGCATCCATGCGGTTTTGAGCGAGCCCAACTGCGGCCACTACACCGCGGCAAAGGGGGGCATCGAGGCCTTCATTCGCACCGTTGCCACCGAGTCAGCGCCCCATGGCATCACCGCGAACTACATCCGGCCCGGTGCCACCTTCACCGAGCTTACCACTCCCATGTACACCGACGCCGTCAAGCGGGCCCTGTTCGAACGCGTGCCGCTGCGCGAAATCGCCGAGGCCGACTGGATCGCCCACGGAGCGGTGTTCCTTGCCAGCGACGAATCCCGCTACATGACCGGCCAGCACCTCACCATTGATGGCGGTTACGTCATGGACGGCTCGCTGCCCGGCGCGAAGTACTGGGAGCGATGACCAGGCCGCTGCCAAGCCAACGACGCGACACCATGTCGATCTATCTGGACATCAGCATCCCTACCTCCCCGGCCATCACGGTGTTCCCGGGCGATCCCGCCCCCGAGTTCCTCTGGCCGGGCTGGACCCACGAAAAGGGTAACCCTGCCAACGTCGGCTTCTACCGGGGCGGCTTGCATCATGGTACCCACGTCGACGCCCCGTGGCACTTCATTCCCGGGGGTCGGCAACTTCACGAGATGCCACTCGATCATTGGGTCGGACCCTGCGAGGTCGTGGATTTGCGCCACCTCACGCGCTGCGTTGATGCGGACGCCTTGGAACACGCAAGTATCCCGCACTCCACGCGGCGCCTGTTGCTCCGCACCCGAAACAGTGAAGAGGACTACTGGACGCAACCCTGGAACCCCGACTTCATCTACATTGCGGACTCGGCGGCGCGCTGGTGCACAGACCACAAACTTCTGCTTCTCGGGCTGGACTACCTGACGATCGATCCCCCAACCGAACCCACCTTTCCCGCCCACCTGGAGCTACTCGGCCACGAGACGTTGATCCTCGAGAACATTTGCCTGCGTGAGATCCCACCGGGTGGCTACGAACTCCTCGCGGCTCCAGTCAAGCTGGTCGGCGTCGACGGCGGCTGGTGCCGCGCCCTGCTCCGCTCCCAGTAACTCCGACCTCTATGAACCCTGAACCCCTTTCCGCAGTCAGCACCGCGTCGGCGGACTCGCTTGAAAAGTGGGGCTCCCAATGCCTGCAGGCTTTAGGTCTGCCTACCCCTCATGCCGCCTTCGTGGCGCGCAGCCTGGTCCAGACCAGCCTTTGGGGTATCGACTCCCATGGTATAGCCCGCCTGCCTCATTATCTATCGCGCCTTGCCGCGGGCTCCCTCAATCCCAATCCGCAGATGGTCTTCACATCGACCGGCTCGTGCACCGGCAACCTCGACGGTGACCACGGTCTTGGCCTCGTGGTCTGCGAGCGCGCCACCCAGGAGGCGATCACCATGGCCCAGGCCAACGGCGCGGGCTTCATCGGCGTTCGCAACTCCTCCCACTGCGGGGCCATTGGCATCTTCGGCCGGATCGTCGCCGATGCAGGTCTGATCGGCTTGGTCTTCACGCACTCCGACGCCTTTGTCGCTCCGCACAATGGATACGAGAAATTCCTTGGCACCAACCCCATCTGCATCAGCGCCCCCTGCGCAGATGGGCCACCGGTCTGCCTCGACATGGCCACCAGCGCAGCCGCATGGAACAAGATCATGAACGCCCGACGCGAAGGTGTTCCGATCGACGACTCGCTGGCCTACGACACCGAGGGTCGGCCTACCGTCGACCCGGACGCCGTCGCCTGCCTCAGGCCCATGGCGGGCCACAAGGGCTACGCCTTGGCCTTCATGATCGAATTGCTCTGTGGACCGTTGAACGGGGCGCCTTGGGGTCCGAATATTCCGCCGATGTACGGCGATTTGTCTCAGCGCCGGCTCTTGGGCTCATTCGTGGGTGCCATCGACCCCAAACGCTTTGCTGGCGGTGCCGCCTTCCCCGCCGTCGTGCGTGATATGGCCGCCTCCGCGCGCACCCAGGCCCGCCTTAACCCCGAAGAGCCGGTGCTGGTCCCGGGAGACGATCATTACGCGAACGAGAATAAACGCAGGCTATCCGGCATCCCGATCGAACCTGGACTGGCCGCGCAATTTGCCGAGTGGAGCCAGAAACTGCGGGTGCACGGTCCCGCTTTCGAATCTCCCAACAGTTGATCCGCCTCCAGCCATCACCGTTTATGTCCCATTTGCTGTACGTCATCTTCATCAGCGCCATCGCCGCGTTCGGCGGACTACTCTTTGGATACGACACCGCCGTGATCTCCGGCGCCACCGAGGCCATCCAATCCAGATACGCGCTTAGCGACCTCGCCCTCGGCTGGATCGTATCCAGCGCGTTGGTCGGTTGCGTTGTCGGCACTTTGGTCGCAGGCTGGCTGGCCGATCGCTTTGGTCGGAAACCCGGGTTGGTGTTCTCTGGTCTGCTGTTTGGCGTCTGTGCCCTCGGCTGCGCGTTTGCACCAACTCCTGAGATTCTGGCGATCGCCCGCTTTGTCGGTGGCATTGGCGTCGGCGTGGCTTCGATGGTGACGCCCATGTACATTGCCGAGGTCGCGCCGGCACGGATCCGGGGGAGCCTCGTGACCATGAATCAGATCGCCATTGTCTCGGGCATGGTGCTCTCCTACCTCGCCAATCGCATGATCGTAGACTGGGGTAGCACGGAATGGATGACTACGACAGGTTGGCGTTGGATGCTGGGTTTGATGCTGGTTCCCTGCGCGCTCTTCCTGGTGCTGACCGTTTGGGTGCCGGAAAGCCCGCGTTGGCTCGCAAAACGCGACCGCCACGTCGATGCCCGCCGAATCCTCGGTCGTATCCTGCCAGAAAACGAGGTGGATTCTGAATACGAGTCGATCCTCTCGAGCCTCAAGGAGGAGGAAGGCAGGATGCTCGAACTCTTCCAGCCCGGCGGCCGGCGAATCACCTTCATGACCATGGTGCTGGCACTATTCCAGGCCATTACCGGCATCAACATCGTGATGTACTACGCGCCGAGAATCTTCCTCAACGCGGGCATCGGCACCGGCGACGCCTACGGACACTCCATTATCATCGGCGTTGTTATGATTTTCTTTACAGCGGTTGCCGTCCTGCTGGTCGATAAAGTCGGCCGGCGTCCGCTCATGATAGCCGCCTCCGCTGGTATGGGCGTCTCTCTCTTTCTTATGGGCCTCGCCTTTCCCCAAGCGGAAAAGAGCGGCGTTATGTTGCTAGTCTATACCTTGAGCTTCGTCTCTTGGTTCTCGGTCGGCATGGGTGGCATCTATTGGGTCGTGGTGTCCGAAATCTTCCCCAATCGGGTGCGCGGCCGCGCCATGGGGCTGTCCGTGGTCTTCCTCTGGGGCGGAAATTTTCTGGTTGCCCAATTCTTCCCGTACATGCTTTCCGCCCTGCAGGGCAGCGTCTTCAACGTGTTCGCATTCGCCTGCCTGGTTTGTTTGATCTTCATCATTCTCTACCTGCCCGAAACCAAGGGGCGGACACTGGAGTCCATCGAGCGACAATTCTACCTTCACACACCAGCCAGACAACCAGCCGAGACAGCGGGTGCCCGCTGATCCAGTGGGTGCTGAAAATCTCTATTCCGGCTCAGTCGAGCCCGGTGCTGCGTGGAAAGTCCCGTGAGCCATCATGGTCGCGAGCATCCGCTGGGACACGATCCGCATCCGCTTGCTCCATCATCCACTGCCTTCCATGTTCGCCCTGACTGACCAAATCGTCCTGATCACCGGTGCCGGCTCAGGAATCGGCTCCGCAATTGCCACCTTATTCGCGAGGGTTGGCGCGCGCGTTTACGTCGCAGACGTCGACCCGCGATCTGCGGAATCCCAAGCGGAGGCCATCCGCGCCGCAGGAGGTTGGGCCGAGGCGCTCGTACTAGACGTGACTGTGGAAGTGCACTGCGCACGGGCCGAGCGGATCATCGCCGATCGGCACGGCGGTTTGGACGTACTCGTAAACAATGCCGGCATAGGCAGTGTCGGCACCCTACTCGAGGCCACCGTCGCCGATCTTGATCGGCTCTACAACGTTAACGTGCGCGGTATGTTCAATGTAACCAAGGCCTTCCTTCCCGCTATGGTGCAACGCCGGTCTGGCAACATCATCAATCTGGCCTCGATCGGTGGGGTCGTGGGCATCCGCGACCGGCTTGCCTACTGCACCACCAAGTTCGCCGTCGTCGGCTTCACCAAGTGTCTGGCCCTTGACCACGGGGCCGCCGGAATCCGGAGCAACTGCATTTGTCCCGGTCGCGTCGAGACGCCTTTCGTGAAGGCTCGACTGCAGGAGTATGCCGATCCCGACGCGGCCTACCGCGACATGGCCTCCACCCAGCTGTTTGGCCGGATGATCCGACCGGACGAAGTTGCTTCAGCCGCCCTCTACCTGGCCGCGCCCGAGTCACACATGGTAACCGGTACGACATTCCTCATTGAATGTGGCTGGACCGCGGGCAAATGAAATCGGCTGCACAGCCGCCCGATCACTCAGTCCTGGCACATTATCACCATCAAGATCGAGCGTTTTGGCCGACTGGCCGACGCGGAGACCGTTGAGTCCGTCCTCACGAGAAACTTTCGCGCGTGCGAGGTGGACTGCGTGGCCGGCCCTTTGCCGTCACCTCGTCAATTCGGGCTTATGAACTCTGTTCTGCATAGCGACAACTTCGTGCGTCAGCGCCCTTCGAGATCCCCACGGTCAGTCGGCCAGCTCGATTGCGCCGTCGATGAATCCTTCGTCGACCGCCTCGGCCTGAATCCGCCCCCATGCTTCCAATGATCTTTCTGGAGGGGTTGCACGGTCGACCCATCACAGTTACGCTACGAAGGTGCCGTCCGTCGTTTGACCGTAGGAATTGCACCGAGGCTCGGTTGACAATCGTGACTGTGTTACGAGGAAACGCGCATCACGCCAGGGGGCACCAGGGCACTCATCTGCAATTTGCGGGCCAGCTCCATCCCACCGGCGATGGCTCAATTATTACCAGCCCCCCTTTACCGGCTGCGTGTCCGCTCCCGCATCCCTGTGACAGTTGACCGGCCCAACTCCCTGCAGGATCATGCGCCGTTGTCGCCGTTATCCCCGGCCTGGAGGGTCGCCAATCTCTGCCGAAGGTACTTGGCGGATGAGCGGAGGTGGTGGAGGAGCGCCTTACGGGTCGCGGTGAGATCCTTTAGCCTGAGCGCCGCAAGGACTGCTTGATGCTCGTCGATGGAGTTCCTCAGGGCCGTTTCGTCCTTGGCGACGATCTGTTGCAGGATCTCAATAAACGTCCAAAGCTGGTCGATGGTCTGCTGCAGCCACCGGTTGCCGCAATGGGCAATCCAAAGTTGGTGCAGATCCGCATCAACATTATGTGCGGCACGCCGCGAAGCAACTTTCTCAAGCCCAGGCTCCAGGTTCTCAATGCGTGCGCACAGTGCCTCGACCTTCTCCTCCGGGATGGCCTCGAATGCCAGCTCGAGGGCCAGAACCTCGAGCACTTCGCGAAGCGAGTAAAGGTCCATTGCATCCTTCAGGCTCAGGAGTCGAACCAACGGTGCCCGATTGGGACGGAGCTCTACCAGTCCAAGTGCCGCCGCCTGGCGCACCGCCTCGCGCACCGGAGTGCGACTCACGCCCCACTCCTTGGCCAGCCGGGCCTCCCGGAGCGGGTGGCCCGGTTTGAGCTTCCAGGTCACAATCGACTCAATCAGCCGGTCGGAGACCTCTTCAGATACTTCGGTCGTTCGTTTTACTTTCACTGCGTGATAGTGGGTTCCAGTTGGGAATGAGTCATCTGCGCCGATATGGCAACCTGCCGTTGTAGTTCCTGTCTAGTACGAGCCTGCGGCGAACCGTTCCCCTTTGCCTCGATGGAATCACTCGGTTTGTCCAGTGCCCCCACGTCGTCGCCCTCACGCCACGAAACGAGCGCCCCCCTTGGCGGGACCACCCGATCGGCGAGGGTTAGTGGCTTTTTTTCTGGCGAATGCAGTCTCAAGTACAAATTCATAGCAAGTGTCGACACGCTTGAAAAGCTCGAATTGCTCCCGGACGTGAGGGTCCCTGCTGGCTCTCCGGAACCAGGGCTTCAGGCAAGCGTGGCAGCCTAGACAGCAGCTCATTCAGGCAAGCGAGCGGATCCTCACTGTGGCGCTCGCAGGAGACGATCCGCGTGTAGAGCATCTCAATCGCTCGCGCCGGCCCGGCCGCAATCAACGCCTCGGGGAACGAAATGGACAGGCCATAGTCTCCCTACCCGCACCCACACCTCAAGGAATCGAAGCCCATCCCGCAGTGCGCTGGGTGCGCCGCAGCGCGCAGCTGCGTTTATCCAGCCCGGGCGCGCTCCGCCAGATTTGGCAACTTTTCCACCTATCCTCAACCCTTTGACCTCACTCCATCACCGAGCCCCAGCGTGGTACATTCTGAATCGACCGGCGACACTCCCCGGACTTGGTTCGCCGGTCGGTTCATTCCAAAACGACCCGTTTATGATATCCTCGTTCAAATGCTCTCGTCAGCACAAATGCACAGAATGCTTGGCGCGACTGCTCGCTTCGGACTTCTCCTAGCCTAATGAAAGCAGTGGTCACCGGCAGTTCCGGGCACCTTGGAGAAGCCCTCATCCGCACCCTGAGGGCGCAGGGTAAGGAGGTGCTCGGCCTCGACCTTGTTACCGGCGCCTTCACCTCGGAAATTCGGGAGGATCGGCTGGCGTCGGAAGCACTGCTGCGATGAGCACTTCGACCATGATGAACCCGGACGTTCGCTCGGAGTCGTGTCGGTTTCGGGCGAACGTACTCTCGGACTGTTCGTCACGTGGCGAACCGTGAGATTTCACTGTTGGATCGGGCTGTCACATTCCTCGGACTTTGCTACTTCGACCATAAGGGTTCGCTCTGAAATGAGAACGCCGAAGGCGGGCAACTCCACGAGTTGGTCTTGATCTCGGGAGGTGAACGTCCGTTCTCTCTTCTAAGATGACCTCGATTCGACCCCTGTCCCGCGACGATGCGGAAGCCCTCCGTCAAATTCGGCTGGGCGGGTTGGAGGAAAGTCCGACCGCGTTCGGTTCAAGCTACGCGCAGGAGGCCGCTCGGCCGATAGAGTGCTTCACGGACCGGGTGTCGGCAAACGACGACAAGTGGGTCCTCGGGTCGTTTGACGGGAACTCCCTCGTCGGAGTCATCGGCTTCGTGCGCAACGCAGGTGAAAAGGAACGCCACAAGGAATTTGTGTGGGGCTTCTACGTGCTACCCGTCCATCGGGGAAAGGGAGTGGGACGCCTGCTCTTTTCCGAAATGATGAAACGGGTGGACGTCGTGCCGGGATTGCGGGCGGTGCAGCTTTCGGTTGTCGCGTCAAACCTAGCGGCGGTGAAGCTGTACGAGGCGTTCGGATTCTCCATCTATGGAACGGAAGCGGAGGCGCTGTGCGTCGGTGGAACATTTCACGCGGAATACCATATGGTCCGGCGAATCGCAGGCGGGCTCCAGGCGGCTGAAGCCGATCCTGAGGCGATCGTGCAACGGCAGCTTGAAGCCTTCAACGCTAGGGACCTGGAGGCGATTTCGGAGACGTACGCGGCGGATGCGGAGCAGTTCGGACATCCCCTGAAACCGCTGGCTGCAGGTATGACTCAACTACGCGAGGGTTGGACTCACCGATTCGGCGACAAAAACCTTCATGCGACCCTTCTGCACCGCACGGTTATCGGTGCTACCGTCATCGATAGTGAGATCGTGACCCGGACGTTCGCGTAAGGAATAGGGACGGTGAAAATCGTTGGGATATACGACACGAGAAACGGAAAAATTCAGAGAGCTTAGTTCATTGTGGGAGAACCAGAACTGCTGAATGCAATGCCTTAGGGTCCCCACGCAAATAGAGGCCGCGCACATTCAATCATCCTCTACGCCAAGTCGCGAAAGTTGTCGTTCGTGAGCGACGCGAGCAACGTTCACGCAAACTCGCTCGAACTGCCGATTGGGGAAAAGCCCTACCAGAAGATCACGAGGGGACATTTGGCGAGCAACGTGGAGATGAAATCCCTGGGCGATCTAGAGGAAGGTCTGCAGGCCCAGAAGGACTAGTTCAGCCTGGCCAATGTGGTGCCGCAGATGCAGCGGCACAATGCTCCGATTTGGGCCAAGTTGGAGGATGAGTGTATGGAGGCGGCGAGGAGGCTGGGGACGACGGTCGGGGTGATTTCGGGGCCGGTGTATGCGCCGGATGCGGGGCTGCCGGTGCCGGGGAATGCGGTGCTGTTTACGGCGGGTAAGGATGGAGTGGCGGTGCCGATACCGACGCACTTCTTCAAGGTGGTGCTCGCGCGCATGAACGGGAAGCAGGTGGCCGTGGGGTTTTTGATTCCGCATCGGGCGGACCTTGGGGTGAAGGATTTGGGGAGGTTTGTGGTGCCGGTGCGGGTGATTGAGAGTGTTACGGGGATCGACTTCATGCCGGAACTGAAAGCCAACGACGCAGTCGAAACAAAATCGGAGGCGCGATGGTTCGCAGTGAAACCAGAGAACGTCTCACGATGAATGCATGAGCTCTGAGGGACAAAGGAAAGCTGCTGGCGGCGAAATCACTGCTTCGACGAAAACTCGGGCCGCGATGCCCCCGGAGAGTCAATTCGCGTGGTGAGGGTTTAGGCGATCGCACGCACGGATGAGGTCGCCAATTGGCGACCGGTATGGGCAACCATCCTGATACTGGCCGTCTTCTTAAACCGTGACCCGTGCTCCGGTGGTTACTTGGGCATTGAACCTTCTCCTGACCTGACTCCACCCCGATTTGCTGTCCAACAGATTAGGTCCACCTCACGCACCCGAGAAATCTGCTCTGCTCAATCCGTCGATCAAGCAACCCGTGTCGCGCGCTCACGTTCGCGATAGGCTTTGGGACAAACACCCATTTCGCGACGGAAAAGCCTGTTGAAAAACGAAAGTTGCGTGAATCCGTGGTTGAGCGCGATGTTGCCGATTGCAGCTGTACTTCCCCGCAAATCCGCACACACCGCTTTGAGCCGCACTCGATTGAGGTAGGTCGTAAAGCATGTCTTTGTGTCCAGCATGAACTGTCGCGTGAACGAGGTCCGACTCATGCTCGTGACTCGCAAAAGGTCCGCCAAGTTGATCGGCTCTCGATAGTTTGCGTGGATATAGCTTAGGGCCCGACGGATCGCTTCCTCTTGCTCGTTGATCCCGGTGAGATCGAAAGGTTTCTCAGCGATCAGCCGTACGTCGTTCGGATCGGCATGAAGCAGATTGTGCCAAAGCTGAAACAGACCACCCAGCCTTTGCAGTCCATTCATTTCCGGCAGTTCCTCAATTCGGCGGCATGCTTGGCGGCCCGAACGACCACCCACACCAAACCCGCGCAGGGCACGCTCGGCCAAGAGACGAAGCGACTTCACTTCGTTCACTTCCCAAATGCCGTGACCCGTGGGAAACTCCCAAAGAATCGAAAGTCCTTCGGATCCGCTTGGATGGTGCCAGTAGTGCGGAATGTTCTCACCAAGGACAAAGACTTCTCCCGCCGAAAACCGCTGGAGCCGGTCCGAGACAAAACACGTGCTGGTGCCTCGCAGAATCGAGGTGAGTTCGATCGCTCGGTGATAGTGCCACCGTGCGCCGAACGCTGGGATCCGACTTACTTCCGATGGGGTGTTGATGATCTTGACGCACCGATCACCCCCATCCCAACGCTCCAGTCGATAGAAGCTTCCCGGATCGAAAACGATGTTTTCACGGAGTCGCGACATGGGGAAAGAGAAACAAGAACCGTGGTCTCACACAACACTGTCGCTGTGTCAGAGGGAAGAATTTACACCAACGCCTCAATTCGGATACCCAAGTTACGCGATACAGATTGACGGCAAACCCATGAACGGCTGCGGCACCGACCAGACACTCATCATCGGCACGTCATCGCCATAGCCAGTTGAGGCGGACTCGATCAGCGGCGTGGTCCCGGCCAGGGATTTCGTCAGGCCGAGCAAAGCGAACTTCGTCGAGCAAATCACACGCGAACCCTCAGCCCCACCCCCCGACCCCGCGGAAACGCATTCACACCACTGCCACTTCTCCAAGCGAGCATCCTCGGCGAAAAACGACGGCACAATTCCTAGGGTATACGACCACTTAACCCGTAGGGCCGTAAGCTCGTCAATCGGTGACTGAAGGACCGTGCTCAAGTCACCAGGTCCGGTGTTGTTGACGGGCACTTCCAAGCCGAGCGGATCTAGCGCTTGTAGGTCGTCGGCACGCCCAGCGCGGGCGGCCGAATCGGACAGATCCGGAACGTACACACCCATTCGACCATCCGCGACCTCTTCCGCCGCGATCGTTCGGCCCGATCGAAGGTCCAAACAGTTACACCCTCCGTCAGGGGGGCCGTGTACCTGCCTCCCCTAGCCCGGAAGGAGCGACAGTAAACAACGCTACCTTGCCAGCCCGCGTCAAAAGCCATTCGAGGGGCGAGCAACCGAGTGGTCCGCCAGATGAGACCGCAGCCTCTTGGAGAGGTCCTCAACGAGCGCGGAGTGTTCCGGTTGTGCCGCGAGGTTAGTATTCTCTCCCGGGTCGTTGGTGTGGTCGTACAATTCAAACTTCTCTCGCAACCCAGGATGCTGAGTGTTTTGCCAATGAGTGAATCGATACCGATCCGTGCGCATGCTGTAGCCCATATGCGAGCCCCTCGGATACTGGCTGAATGCGGCATGCTTCCACTCGCGCTTCGGGTTTTCCCAAAGGGGTGTCAGACTCACACCCTGCACATGCGACGGCAGCGGAAGACCTGCCAGGTCGCAAATCGTTGGATAGATGTCCAGCAGTTCGACCAACGCTTGGGTTCGCCCGGGGCTCTGCCTGTGCGGAGCACAGATGATCAGGGGGGCTCGAGTCGCCTCCTCGAAATTGGTCAGCTTCCCCCACAACCCATGTTCTCCCAGGCTGAAGCCATGGTCACCAACGAACACGACAATTGTGTTCTCCAGGAGATGGAGGCGCTCAAGTTCACTCATCACCCGACCCACCTGTGCATCTACGTAGCTGACACAGGCGAGATAGCCGCGGTGAAGTTGTAGTTGCTGATCTCGGGTCAACTTGCCGTCGCGAGGCAGGCGATAAGGTGGCGAGTCCATGGCCGGACTGGTCTGCGGTCCACCGACGCGAACGTCCTGGGGATAGGTATCCAACAGTTCATTCATGGGTGTCGCCATCGCCATTGCCGGCACGCCCAGCGGAGCGAGGGAATTCTTCGCGATCTCGATCTTCGCCGGATCGTAGAGCTCCCAATACTTCCGGGGAGCAACAAAAGGCAGGTGTGGTCGTAGGAAACCCACCGCGAGAAAGAAGGGCCGACCTCCAAATGAAGGCTCAGCGAAGTGTCGGATGGCTGCCACCGCGCGTTGTGCCACCTGGCCATCATAGAGGGTCTCGTCGGGGACCTCCGGAGCCTCCGTTGCCAGCACGCGCACATTCACCTCGGTCCAGTCGTCCAGGCCATCGCCCGCTCCTTCGCCTGTCGACCGCAGAGCCCTGCGCGTCTTGGCTTCCTTTACCCAATTCGGTACTCCCGGCCCTGTCGCTTGCATCGCCTGGCCGTATGCCTCACGCGCCAGGCGCACACCGACGGCAGAGTAGTAGTACCGTGGCCCACCCAGCCATGCGGGTACACTCCAGGAAATTGGATCTCCGAGATCACTGCCAATCCCCAATCCAGGAAAAGCCGGATGGAAAATCTTTCCCAGGGCCCGGGTGTGGTATCCCTTTTCTCGGAAATGCTGAGGGAGCGTGACGACCTCAGGTACACGCTGGCGAAAATGGGTCGTCAAATCGTAGACTCTGGTCGCGTCGGGTCTCAATCCGGTCAGGAAGCTCGCACGGGAAGGATTGCACAAGGCCTGCTGACTGTAGGCACGATCAAAGACGAGTCCGCGAGATGCCAGACGGTCTATGTTGGGCGTTAGGGCCGGCGCGCCGTAACAGCCCAGCATCGGACGAAGGTCGTCGACCACGATGAAAACCACGTTTGGCTGAGTCGGCGACGACCGCAAACCGACGGTCAAACACAAGAGCGTTCCGAGCACGGCGTAACGCACGAGATTCATATATAACCGCTCAGTTTGTCTTCAAGATCCAGGTAGCCGTCGCGTGTTGTCGCGGGGCCACCGTCGTGTTCAGGACCTCAAAGCTGAGTTCCGTCTCTGGGATACGCTTTACCGTCAATACCGTCAGCTTAAGCGATGAATGAGGGCCCACCGTGAAGACCTCGCCTTCCGTGGAAACCTTGAAGGGTCCCGTGCTTCTCAAGATGAACATGGCATCGCTGGAGTTGACGATTTCGACGTCCAGCAACGAGGTATCTGGACGCTCCTGGATCGAGTACTTGCGGCGGTCGGGTTTGTAGCCGACGGGACGAACGGTCAGACAGGCCTTGAGCAGTGGATCGATCCAGTCGGCGCGTCCGATCAGTGTATTGTTAAACCAGACGACCGTCCGACGTTCCACCAGCGCTTCGCGCAGCGAGGGCAACGTCTTCTCTTTTGCGAAGACAAGTGTGACCGGGCGATGCTTCTCCGGCGCTGGGTAGGTCCAATCGATCAGCCCGTGAATATCAGACGTTCCAACGATCGTGAGGTTGCGATCGAGCGCAATCTGCAGGGCCTCCTCCGAGTAGGTGTCCGTGTTCACCACTTCGATTCCCTGAACGAGCTTCTCGTCAAAGAGGCGGCTGTGGAGCTCCGTGTTGCGCGCCACGCCATCGACCCCTTTGCCTCGATTCAAGGACCACGGATGATTCCATACCAGAAAAGCACCTTGTTTCGCCGCCTCGCGCAGGACGACCAGCGGATCCGCATCGAGGAGTCGGTTCGCATCGGCAATGAAAAGCGCACCGACATGCCCCAGCGGCATGTTTCGGGTGATCTCTACACCCGGCACCACGAGGATGCTCTGGGCCTTGGCTTCCTGCTCCGCTCCCTTGGGACGAGCCACCAGCGTGTCCTGTGCTTTCACCAAATCTTCGCGGCCCCGCATATACTGTTCAATCAGCCAATAGTCACCTTCCGACAGCCCGGGAGGGAAACTGGCGGCAAGCTTGGCAATTTCGAACGCCCGATTGCGGTCCGGGTTCGGCAAGTCCCGGGAGTGGGGCTGCCATTCAAGATGATCCGTGATGGCGAGCGCATCGAGGCCGTCGCGCACGCTCTCCTCTACTCTGACATGCGGCCAAACCTTGCCATCGGAAAACACCGTATGCTGGTGAAAGTCGGTCTTGAGGGTGCGATATCCCGCGATGTCGGGAAACGTGATGGTCCTGTCAGCTGCTGCGGAAAGAGCCACGGCACACCCCCAGAGGGAGGTGACGGCGAACATCCTGGCCGAAGAGCGGAGCGAAGCAGCAAAACGAGTCATGGTGGAGAGTGAGGGGCGGTTTAGCAATCCGACCATTCACGGGGTGCGGAAATGAAGAAGTTTGCGGCACTCCAGTGGATACTCCGTCATGATGCCGTCGACGCCGGCCGCCTTCGCGCGACGCCAATTCTCCTTTTCGAGACCGACGACGGTGTCTCCCACCACAAAGACCTTTCGTCCGGCCGCATGTAGCTTCTTCACTGTTTCGGCATCAGGTACAAAGCGGAGATAGGCCCAATTCGCATGCGGATCGGCCAAAGCGGCATCCACATCGGCCGAAGTTTGTGCGAGCACCGAAATCTGCGTATCGGGATGGGCGGCACGAAGCTTGGCGCGCACGTCGGGCGTGACGATAGTCAATCCGATGAAGACAAGTTGATCGAGAACGTCATATCGTCGACCAAGTTCAACCAACTCCTTTTCAGCCGTGGCATCCGTCACCTTGAGATCCACCGCAATCATGATGTTCGGATCCTTGTTCTCCTTGAGCAGGGCGAGGAGTTCCTCGAACTTCGCCACCCGCTCTCCCGCGTAATAGGGCGCAACATGGCTGCCGGCATCAAGTTCTCGCAAAGCGGTGAGCGAGTAGCTCTTGACCGAGCCGCGGCCATTCGTTGTTCGTTCCACCGAGTCATCGTGCAGGCACACCCATACTCCGTCTTTGGTGCGCCGCACGTCTACCTCGATGCCAACATGAAGCTGCAGGCTGGCCTTGAAATTGGTCACCGTATTCTCAGGGGCATGATGTTCCAAACCGCGGTGCCCCACCACCCGGGGCAAGACCAGCGCCGGTTGGCCGCTCGTTTCTGCAGACCAAAGGACGGCGAAGGTAGCGAGGACACAGGCGACTACTCGGCGAGGGAGTATTGGCATATACATTGCAGGGAGGTGATTGTAGTGTGTTGACCTGACTGGCACTAGAACAGCGGTTCACCCCGGGTGAATTTCTTGAGTTTTTCGGGATCGAGCTGAATTCCCAGGCCTGGACCGGTCGGAATCGCGAGCATGCCTTGGGCGTCCAGCCTCCATCCGCCGACAGTGATCTCATCGATGAAAGGGGACCCGGTCAGGTATTCGACGAGGTCTGTACCGGGAAGGGCGGCGGCTAAATGGAGATCGGCTGCGAGACCGACTGCGGTATTCCAACCGTGCGGGATGAACCGAATGCCATGGTCCTGCGCAGCCCATGCGATGCGTCGCTCTTCACTGAGTCCACCGACTTTTGTGACGTCGGGTTGAACAATGTCGAAGGCCCGACGTTCGATCCAAGGCTGGAAAGACTGACGGCGCGTCAGCACCTCGCCCCCTGAAATCGGAACCGGCGAATGCTCCCGAAGCTTTACATAGTCCTCCAGGGCATCCGGCGAAAGCGCCTCCTCAAACCAGTTCACCTGGTAGTCGGCCAGCATGTGCGCGGTGTTCAGTGCCCACTTGTAGCCGTTATTCCAATGGGCGTCGCTGCCTCCTGCATCCACCATCAGCAGGCAATCCGGTCCGACTGCGTTCCGAGCGGCCTCGACGATCTCACGGTCCAGCTTTCCATTACATCGTCCGAACGGGCCCCAACCGATTTTGAACGCCCGGAATCCTTCGGCCTTTACCGCGAGGAGTCGCTGGCTCAGTCGCCCCGGTTCATCCATAAGGAGCGAGGCATAGGGCTGTACCCGTTCACGAAAGCGTCCTCCCAAGAGTCGACTCACCGGCTGACCCGTGGCCTTCCCTAACAGATCCCACAACGCAATGTCGATCCCACTGATCGCATGGGTCAGGGTTCCGCCTCGTCCCAGCCAGAAGCTGTTCTGGTGCAGCTTTTCGCTCACTCGTTCCGGCTCAAGTGCATTTTCGCCGATATAAAGGGGTTCGAGTACCGCGAGCGCGGCCCGGACCAGCGCATCGTTGGTGAAGACACTCCCCACACCGACGATCCCTTCGTCCGTATGAACCGCCACCAGGGTGTGGACGCAATCCTCGGGCCTGAGCTCATTGCTCCAGCCACCTTCGGGGGTTGCGCCCCGCAGGCCGGCGCATCGAATTTCTTTGATCTTCATAGGGTAGAATCAGCGCCGAAAGCGGGCGCGTTGAAAAAGTTTCGCGACGGGAGCAAAGCACACCTCGGCATCGAGTGGAAAGATGGGGCGGCGGCAGCGAAAATGACCCAGGCTGCGAAGATTCGCACTCGTCGAGCCTGCTGCATCGACATTCACGAGCCGGGCACACCACGCCGCATACATGTGATGCTGACAATGGGGCGACTTCACCACCACGGCCGAGAAGTTCCGGGGATCCTGCCCGTGGGCATAAAAGAGCGACCGATCGTAGAGACTGACGGCCCGACTGGTGGCGACCAGCGTAAGATTGCCCGCCTCGAGTACCGCGGTCCGCCCTGCCTGCCATTCGCCACCGAACGATTCGCTCCGCACCCGACCATCAGAGAGCATCCGTACGGTGACTTTCAGAGGCAACGCCTCGAAACGCTGCGGGTCCAGCGTGCCGCCGACCGTCAGTGAAAGCGTTGCTCCGACGCCGGCGGCGAAGGCCTGATTCACAGCTGGCTCGTCAACGATCGGTGCGAGCAGTATTCCTTGGTATCCCGCTTCCACCAGTGCCCGAACGATCACGTTGCTGTCGCCGGACGCACCGGAACTCGTCGCATCCGCCGCATCCACCAGCACGAGCGTTCCCTTTTCATATTGGAGTGCAATCCTCGTCATTTCTTCGACGCTGGTCAGCGGAACCTGCATCCGTTCATGGTTGGCCCAGAAATTTTCCGCTATCTTCAGAGCCTCTGCCTGAGCGCCTGAAGCGTTCCCATCCAGCACCACGACCGCGCAACTCTGGAGTTCGGGCACGTCGGTGAAAGGATTCCCAATAAACACCGCGGCCGAAAGTCCGTCCGCTCGCCTTTCGGCCATCTGGGCCAGGCGAATGCTCTGCCCATAGAGACCCGTGGCCGTGATCAGCTCATCTCCACGCACAATCGCCGGAATGTCGACCTTCGCAGTGACCGGTCGAACTCCGGTACGGAGGATTCGCAGAAGTACCTGTGCGGCCCGTTGGCCCGTTTCGAAGAAGTCCACATGCGGGTAAGTATGAAACGCCACAACCGCGTCGCTGTGCTCCAGCATTTTCTCCGTCAGAATTCCGTGGAGGTCCAGGGACACGACTATGGGGATTTCTTCTCCCAGGATCTTTCTGGTTTCCGCGAGGAGGTATCCTTCCGGGTCGAATTCGACTTCGCTCGCCAACGCGCCGTGCATTGAGAAGTAAATGGCGTCCACCGGCGGCGCGGAACGCACGGCGCTCAGGAACTCATCGGCCAGCCGGAGCCAACCTAACTTCGAGAGTATGCCTCCCGATGTGATACCAATGGCACTGTAAGTGGGAACGAGCTGCACGTCCGGAACCGAAGCCAACACCTCCATCGCTCCACCCACCTCGTAGCGCACCGTCTGATGATAGTCGAAGATTTCGGCCCCTTTGCGCACGGCGAAGTCTTCGTAGCCACATGGATCCGGATTGAACGTGGAGACCTCCTGCTTGCATTCGGCGATGAGTATTTTGGTCATGGAGGGGAAGTGCTAGTGCACCTTCGCGAAATCACGGGGAAAGAGGGTGCGAATGCCCAAGACCAGCGCCGCGGCTCCGGCCAGATAGATCCCAGCTGTGTACGTGAGCAGGTGTTCCATGCCGATCGTACGTTTCCAGAGCCCGCCAAAGAGGGGCGCGAATCCGGAGAGCAGTCCTCCGCACAAATTCAACACACCCACCGCGGACGCCCGCGTATCGGCCGGAACCACTTCAAACGCCGCCGGGAAGATGTTACCCATGAAGAAGCCACTGGAGAGTCCGAAGCCCGCCGCGCTCCAACAGGTCAGCATCAGCGTCTTCGATCCTCCAAGGGCGTGTAGGCAGGGTGCGCAAAGCAGAAGACTGAGCGCCAGCAGCCAGAGGCGGGAACTGCGTAGCCTCAAGTAGAGCCGATCCGCCAGAAACCCTCCGCAAAGCATTCCCAATAACGTGGCGCCCTGCAGGTAGGCGGTCGCTGTAAAGGCCGCATCAGCCAGATTGAGGGCGAACTTCTCGTGCAGGAAATTGGGGAGCCAGCTATAAATCAGCCACAGGCCAAACACGAACACCGGAAATACAAAGCACAGGAGGAGGTACGTCGGCACGCGTAGGAGAACACCCGCCGCGAGTGATCCACCCGCCTTGCGTGTTTCAACCTGCGCATTTTCATTCACCCCACGCAGGAACAGAAAATAGGGAACTGCATAGAGGAGACCCACCCCACCCAAGGCGTAGAAGGCCTCGCGCCAGTGTCCCTGCTGGGCCATCCAACCACCGAACCAGGCACCGGCGACTGTGCCGATGATCTGCGCGGTACTGAGCATCGCGATCGCACGCGACCGCTTCTCAGGCACATGCGCATTCGCAGTCAGCGAGATCGCGGCCGGCATGTACAGGGACTCCGAAATGCCCATTGCAGCCCGCAGCGCCAGCAGTCCAAATGCCGACGTCGCGAATCCCGTGGCAACCGTGACCAGGCTCCAGATCGCGAGACTGAGCACCACCAAGGTTCGTTTGGAAAAACGATCGGCAAGCTGACCAGCCAAAGGACAGCCGATCGCGTAGACCCAGAGAAATACCGATCCGGTCAGCCCGAGCTGAGTGTCGCTCAGACCCAGTTCTGTCCTGAGAACGGGGAACATGGCGAACACCGCCTGCCTGTCACAATAGTTGAGGAAGTAGGCTCCCCACATAAACGCCAGGAGCCGCCCGGCATTCTGCGATGCCGGGGGGCTGTGAGGCGGTACGGTGTGCCGTGAGGAGTTCACGCTGAGTCAGTCACGAGGACTCGGATCCTCGTGATTGTGCAGTCCATCAAAGCTTCTTCCGGAAACCGACATACACATAGCGTCCACGATAGTCGGACTCACGATCCCAGCCGTCAGCGCTGGTGTTGACGAATGCGAGAGGCTCATCCCACCAGTTCTCGATGCCCAAATAGATACGTGTGTTCTGGAGGACGCCCCGCGCGCTGGCGCCAAAGTTGTAGGCCAGCTGAACGTCGCCGGTGGCATACGCTTCGATGCTACGAACCGTGCTTCCGATGAGCTCGTTCATGCCGCTCTTGTAGTGCACGAAGGTTCCCGCTTCCCAAGGTCCCCGTCTCCAGCTCACTCCCGCGAGAGCGCGTAGTTTTGGCATTGCTCCATAACCCGCCGTCCAGTTGCCGAGGAATTCGGTGACCGTCGGCCCGAAGATGCGCTCGAACGTCGTGGTGTAGGTCGCGCTTCCGTCGAAGGTGATCCGGCCTGCATTTTGAAGGTCCCAGTGGTACGAAGCACCGACGTCGATCCCTTGCGCGTCAATCACCCCTCCGTTGGTCACACGGATGTCAAAGGTCGGATACTGCGAAGCATCCCGAGTTAGGGTACCAACCGGAGAGATGCCATTGTACAAATCCTGAATGCTGGGGATCACGATGATGTCGCTGACTTTGATTTTCCAGAAATCCGCCTTCAGCGTGAGCTGGGAAATCCTGGGCGGAGTGTAAACCCCGCCGACGTTGAGGTTTTCACCCTTCTCCGGTTTGAGCCCGGGATTGCCACCCTGGGTCAGCGTGAACGGGAAACTGCCGCCACGCACCGGATCCAGAAACGTGTTCACGGTTTGAACCGTGGTGGTCACAGGCGCCGTGAGATTCGCCAAACTGGGCGCACGAAACGATTCTCCATACGAACTGCGGAGGACCAGTGCGTCGTCAAAAAGCGAAAGTCGCAACGTACCCTGAGGAACCGTGATCGACTTGTCTTGACCCAGGGTCTCGTGACGAATGGCAAACGAACTTTCCACGAGAGAAAGGACTGCACCGTTCTGTTTTGCGCGCCAAAGGGGTGCCTGCACCTCCCCGAAATACCCCTTCACGGTGCGTGATCGTTCGGTCAGGCCGAGCGTTGCGCTCTCGACGTACCAGACCGAGCGACGGGTCCTCCAACCTTCGTCGAAGTTCTCGTTCCACAGGGCCTCACGGCGTTCCGCACCCAGCGCAAAGTGTAGGTCGCCAGTCGGAAGCTCGAGAAGACTTCCGCTCAGATTGGCGCTCAAGGCGTCGAGCGTCTGGTTCATCGTGCGCGTACGTTGGTCCATCAATAGCGTCTTCGAGAGTTCAAAGGAGTTCGTCCAGAAACCAAAGGGGTTGAAGGTACCCGCGTTGACCGCAGCCTGCACCTTGGCGAAGTCGGCATTGTATTGGTCGTTCTCCACCGTCGACTGCCGGTAGCGCGAGTAGGCCACCTCGTAGTTCCAGCGACCGAGATCCCCTTTTACTCCCATCGTATTGTGGGTGGCACGTTTCTCGACTGCGAGGCGGGGGACGAGGTCACGCACTTCATTCGGGCCAAAGGTGTAGCGAATGGTCGCCACCTGCCCGAAGGGGTTGAACGGCTGATTGGCCTGTGCCGTGATCTGAGCCACTCCCGTGGTAAGATATTGAAAGCGGATGTCGCGTTTTTCAAAGAACCCATGCACGAACGCAGTCATACGCCGGTCCAGGATGTCGTATTCCGCCACCCAGTGTCCCCCGACGCTCGTAAAGGGCGGGAGCGTGGCAGGCTCGTTGGTCGATACTTTCTGCGATGCGAGTGTGGGCACAACGTAGTCGGCGGCGGTCGCCCCTGTCTGCCCTACCTGGAATCGAGAGCCATCCAACACCAAGCCTGTGCCGGTGATGGCCGTTCCCAAATAGACCCGACCAGGAAGGGCGAGGTTCGAACTACGCAGGTCGCTGCCTCCGAAGGGTCGATAGTCGCGTGTGGAGGTGAGTTCGCGGTCCCACTTCATTATGCCTCCGTGGTCGTGCCAGTTGACGCTGCCGATGATGCGAAACTTGTCTTTGCCTGCGCCAAAGAGGACTGCGTAGCGCTGCACACCGGCATCCTTGTCGGTGGTATTGCCGTAGGAACCTAGGATTTCGACGCCCTCATATCGGTCCTTGAGTTTGACGTTGATCACACCTGCGACGGCATCGGTTCCGTAGACGGCCGAAGCACCACTCTTGAGGATTTCCACGCTAGCCACCGCTTCGGACGGAATGATGGAGACGTCGGGAATGATGCCCTCGCCTCCAAGGCGGCGCCCGTTGACAAGCGTGAGCGTGTACCCACCGCCAAATCCCCGGAGATTGAAGGACTCCTGGAACGAGTGACTATTAGCAGACCCCGTTTGAGCGGCAGCGTTGTTTCGCTCGGAGTTGGCAAAGGTAAGGTTGGGTCCGCTGATGACCGGCGATGATCGGACGAAATCGGAGATTTTCTCCCCGGATGTCATCTGAAACTTGGCCGCAGATATCAATTCGATCGGCAGCGGACCACGATCGGCCTCCGTCGTGGACATTTGGATGTGCGAACCCGTCACGGAGACGCGTTCGAGCTCAATCACGTCCGACTTCGGAGACTCCCTGTCATCCTTGACTTGCTTGGCCTGGGCCCGTGCGAGCGGGGCGGCGAGCACGATGCATAGACCCATAGAGGCCACTGCGATCGAGGCCATTGATCGGGCGAAGAATGGGCGAGCAGAGCCAACGCCGTGCGGGGACGCGCGGCGAGGCGAGTGATCCTTGAGTGTTACTTTCATGGACGATGACGGTTTGATGTGAGATGGACCGATGGCACTAGCGGCGCGCTTCGCCCTGCGATCGTTCCATCACACCGCCACGGCCTAAGCACTCGCTTGGTTCATGACGGGACTGGGAACGGCTTCGCATGCCGATACACGATACCAGTTCCCGGAAAAGGCTCGCTACGCCTATCAGCCCAAACATTGGCACTTAAAGCCGCGCTCCCTGCGACCACGAAGCGCGTGTCCAGCGACGATCGGGTTACATGTCGGCGACGGGAGAATTACTTGGCACCCAATGCACCCGTGTGGAACCAGGGCGGCGAGTTGGAATGTTGAACGACGCAAGGGCACGCCGCTCTAGATCCGATCCCCCTCCGCCTTTGGGGGGCTCGTCGTTCCCTTTTGATGAGGAAGTACTCCTCAGTTTCTTCTTTCCGCGAATCTTACCTATAATTTAGTACCAACTACTGGATATGTTTTGAGGCAAAACCGTCCTGTGATACTTGCCGGGACACTGCGCTGCCTTCGCCTTCAAACAAGATCCTCACGACCGCGGTCAAGAACGACGTGAGGCGGTCCCCGTGTGTTGGACAGCAGAGCGGGTCAAGCAATATAGAATGAGGGAGAGCGACCTGGTGTGACCTAGGCGATCGTCACGGCCAGAGACTGCCAGGGAAGGCTTGTGATGCCAGGCGAGTAGCGGCCGGAACGGCCGGGAGGAGGATACTTCCCATAGACATGGCGGCAGGCGATGGCGCATGAGATAAGGTCACCAATTGGCGAACAATTGGGGATTCGCTCTTGGGTCGGGCCGTCTCAATTCCTCGGGTTTTGCCGCTTCGTCCTGCACTGAGTCGGTTCACGCCAAGACTCGACGAACTGGCGGAGGCGCGGAGCCTATGTCGTCCTGGTCCCTCCCCTGCCCGCTTGGGCTCTGATGCGGTTGGTGGCCCGTGTAAACGTGACCAACACAATCATCCGCACTTTCCGATCTCGCTTCTTGCCCGTATTCATACACGCCGTCGTGACTGTTTTATGGCCGCGACTATAGTGGTTTGTCGTCCGGCCGGCTACTGGGTCGCGGACCGGACGCTTACCTAGGAGCGGCTCGCCGTGGATTCCGGGGATGCAAAGATCCAGGTCAGTACGGCCGCTCCTCATCGAGCGGCGTGGCGCAGAAGCAGGTTTCCACCCATTTGACGATGCCGTCTGCGTCGACCCGCGCCTGCCACATGTTGTGGAGGTATTCGTCGCCAGCGATTGAGCCGCGGCCCAGCGTTTGGTCCTCCACCGCGAGCCGCAGGGCTTCTCCCTGATTCTCCTTCAAGCGGGCTTTAACAAGAAAGCGCATTCGCCACGTTACGGGCCTCCCGGGGGTGCGCAACCCCTCGGTTGCGCACGGGGAAAAAAGGTCGCGGCCAACCGCCTCGTCTTCACGCTGAGGCGAATGACGTCATCTCCAGTCGCTCGCCTGCCTTGGCTCGATCATCTGCGCACGCTTGTCATCATTCTGGTCGTCAATCTGCACGCCTGCGTGACCTACAGCCACGTGGGGGATTGGTATTTCAAAAGCGCGCAAGAGCCGACGTTGCTCGAAAAGGTGCCGTTCATCGTCTGGGAGGCACATCTGCAGGCGTTCTTCATGGGGCTGTTGTTCTTTGTCTCAGGTTACCTGGCCCATGGGTCGTTGGCGCGGAAGGGACCAGCACAGTTCGTGCGAGAACGATTGATCCGCCTCGGACTGCCTGCGCTCGCCTACATGCTGTTGATCCATCCTTTCATCCTGCTGGTCCTGAATCCGTGGAACCACGATTTTGGTCCGCCGGGCGTGTTCTACACGGAGTATCTCGTTACAGGGCGATTTCTCCGTTCATCCGGCCCACTATGGTTCGCGGTCGCGCTTCTATTTTTCAGCACCCTTCTGGCCGTTTTCAGGTCGGTCGGGCACCACTCGCCAGTCAAGGTCTCGGCACCCAATCATGACGCGTCGAGACCGACCGGCGCCAACCCTCCACCGAGCGCGACTCTCTGGATCTTCGCCTGCGCGCTGGGCGCTGGCACGTTCGCCGTGCGCCTGGCGCAGCCGATCGGAACGAATGTCCTGAATATGCAGCTCGGCTATTTTGTTCAATATGTGACGTACTTTGCCGCCGGCGTGCACGCCGCCCGTCACGGCTGGCTCCTGCCCTTGGTCGCGTCGCCGCGAGCACGCATGGCAGGCTGGGTGACCCTCGGAGCCGGTCCGGTGGCGCTGCTGGCGCTCATGTTCGGCGGGATGACTGCCGGAAAAGTGGAGTACTTCTTCGGCGGCTGGCACTGGCAGGCGTTTGGATTTGCCCTTTGGGAGCAGCTGGCGGGCGTTGGACTCTCGCTGGGTGCACTCGCCTTTGCCTCGCGGAAACTGAACCTCGAGAATGCGCGGCTGCGCTGGCTGGATGACCGATCATTTGCCGTCTACGTCCTGCACGCCCCGGTGCTCGTTGGACTCGCGATGCTGTTCCGTTCGCTGCCGCCCAACCTCTATGCACTCGTCGCATTGCTGACGCTGACCGGACTGCTGGTGAGCTTCATCGCTGCAGATCTGACCCGACGTGTTGCCAGTGTTTGTAGGGCGCGCATGGCCACGTCCGATTCACTCAAGACAAACTAAAAATCCACTGGTCCCTTCGCTGGCCTGCAAGCGTCCGTTAAGCGTCCCATGTGACTTGGGTTGCTGGCCGCTATCGGAGATGCGCATAGTGACCATGAGCATGAGCCAATGGTCACTATGTGTGGACTTGCCTTCAACCCGAGGGCCGGAATGGCTGGATTTGGATCCAAGCTTGGCCCCGGAGCCGGAGGGCGACTTGGATAGATTTGGACCGACTACCGATGTCGACCCGGTGGTCGAAATGGCCAGTTTTAAGGAATGAACGTATCCCGCAACCGCCTCCCGATTGACAGACAGCTGACGCGCGATCCGTCGCTGCGACCAGCCACGCTCGTGCAGTGCTTGAATTGCTAGTTGGAGGCTCAGTTCGAGCCGGTTCGTACTGCCCGTGCAACCCGAAGGTGCACCGGACGTAAATCTCTCGCTCAAAGTGGCTGGTTCTGAATCGACCCTACGTGGCTGGTTTTGACCGACCCCTGAAAGAATGCCGATCTAGTCGCCCCCGCCACTCGTACCCGGCAATATCGTGATCGGAAATAACCGTCGATGCCGCCTGCCGGGTTGATCGCTCCTGGATGCGGCCACTGATGGGAGCGAATCGTCCCCGGCCGCCTCATTCATTGACCGATTCTATTGGAGCAGATCTCTCCCCGTCATCATAAACGTGCATGGCCGCTATCGTCCGTCGCACCGAAGCCCGTCGCCTCATTCGCTCTCTCCCCGCATGTCTGATGATCCCGCTTTTTCTGGCGGTCGCTTGCCAGAGCCCGCGGATCCATCCCGTCCCACCGCTTGACCTGCAGGCGGCACTCATGGAAGCCGCGCGGGACGCGGACCGGATGACGTTGAGCGAAATCGCGATGGGAATCGAACAACCGCCCCGGCCGATTCCCATGGCCGCCGCCTCCTCCTTCTTTGAGTGCGTCAAAACAGATCCGAACCTCACGGGGTTCCGGTGTGGCTGCGAAGGCACTCACACGGCGCGCTTTTTTCGCGGGGAAGAGCTCCTCGTCGAACTCCGCATTTTTCACGGGCGGTCAATCCGCTGGATCAACGGCCCATGGAGGGACGAAATGCTTTTGGAGAGTGCCGGCGGATTTGGACGGTGGCACCTTCAGCAGGGCATCCGCAACCCGTTCACGCCCACGGCAGAGATCGCCGCTGAAAATCGGCGCATCACACGCGCAACGGAGGCGTTTTTTGAGGCGTTTCCGACCGGCGTTCGAGACCTGCTGCCGAGACAGAGCCTGGTGGTGTCGGGAATCGAACCGCGGCGCATAGAATCTCCCCTGCTGTCCGCGCACCCCTCAGCGGTCGATCTCGCCAAGGCAGGTTTTCGCGCTCTCGGTTCCGGCGCTTCGGCGTGGCTGGACGACGATGCCAAGACTGCAGTCGTTCAAACCGCGCTCGCGAGTCTGCGGGAACGTGACTGGGCCGACGCGCTCCGGCAATCCGCCGGTGACGCCACCGCCCTGAGTGGCGCGGCTCGGGTCTATTTTCGCTTTCGGTTGGATCGGAAATTTGGCTCGTCGTTCAACGACGAATGGCTCCCTCGGATGGCCGAAGCTCAACTACGTTCGGGCGACGGGCGTGATCAGCCGCTCATGTTGATCTATCTCGCCGAAAGCAAAACCGCAGCGGCCCGACAATTCCTGCGGGAACTCGCGGATGGACGTCACGCGCACGGCTGGTCGCAGCCGTGTCGCGGGCGCGGCGATGTCTTGCAGGAACCGTCGCTGCCGGTCAGCGCGGCTCTCATGCTTTCTTTACGCGGGCCAACCGAGGCGACGACGGTAATGGAGCAAAAATTGGACGCTACGAATGGTTTGGACCTTGTCGCGGCCGCCATTGCAAAAATCGCGACGGATTTTTCACAGCCCGTGCGGGCGGCGTATTTCAAATATCCCTCGCGACTTCTCGGCTACGCTGCGGCGGAATGCCTCGCCCGCCAGTCCCGAGCCACCATTTCAGCCGCCACGATCTCGGCCGCTTGGCAACACCCGGATCATTGGGTCAACCGTCGCGCCACCGAAGTGGCACGAACACTCGGGCTGGGCCGGTACCGCGACGACGATCGCGTCTCCCTGGCCGCCGCGCCCGTCCCGGAGATCATGGCGACGGAAAGCCCGGCCCTGGCCGTGGCAGAATGTACCCGCCATCTCGTCACCGCGGACGGCCTCGAACGTGTCGCGTTGCGACTGATCCGCGCCGCGGCCCATCGGAATTTGCGACAAACGCCCGCTGCCATCGCCGATTTCGAGAGCGCGCTCAAGGAACCAGGCTACCCGCATGAAATCATACATCGCGAGCTCGCTTTTTTGAAGTTTGAGCTCGGAGACCTGACGGGAGCAGATCAGCACGCCGAGCAGTCTTTGCGCCTCGCGCCCGACGCGGACGTTTTTCTGCTCCGCGGACTGATCCGTTTCGCCTCGGCCGATTTTGGGGCGAAGCCCGACCTCTACTACACGGCCGCGATGGCGCTCGTGCCAAATCACGGCTACGCGGAAATCTTCCAGCACCTGTCCTCGCTCCTGGATCGTCATCCCGAGCGTTCCCGCCTCTCCGGGCAAACGGAGTACTCGGCTCCAAATGAAGTGCGGATATCTCTCAATACCGGCACGCATCAGTTAACCTTGAACGATGGACAAATCTCATCGTGGCCCGCGGCAGTTATCCGATATTTCAAAGGTGACTCGACTCGCGACCAGTTGCTTGGCGAAGCCATGAATTCCGATCCAACGATCGCGACGGTGCAGACCGCCGAGGCCTGCTTCTACCTCTCGCAGTCTGCACGCGCGAAGGGCGATTTCGCAGCGGAGAAAGCCGATCTCGAACGCTGCCTCGCCACGCAGGGCTTCGCATGTGCGGAATACCAACTCGCGAAAATTCGTCTGCGCAGTCTGGAGGTTCCGACGCATCGATAATTCAAGTTAACCACGATTCTCGGAGGGCCCTTTTCTGCGGAATAATTCCGACGTTGTGCTGCTGTGCCTTGGGCGCTTTCGGAGAATCCAAGACTTCCGGGCTGCAGACATCCTCACAGCGAGTGCAGTCAGATCGAAATCTCCGGATTCGCAGTACTCAGGTTGAAGATAGCCCGAATGTTTCATGAAGCGGATTTTGCCGGGTCGTTTACTTCGTAGGCTCGGCTTCGTCGATTTGACGCGGCGGGCGTTTGCGCCCGTTCGCTACACCCTTGGTTGTTGGGCTTTCATTCTGTTTTAGTCGTCGTCGTAAAAGCAATCGCAGGTAATGGCCTGGCCGCCACAGCGGGGGCACGGTTCCAAATCGCATCCAATTCGGTGGACTACTCCGCGTGCAACACCACAATCATCGCACTTCGCGTGCGGCAAATCAAATTCTCCGGCGCCATACGGAGTACGCTTATATTCCTGCCCACAAATCGAAAACTGACGCGGCTCGACTTTCGGCTTCTTGTCACCATGCCAGCGTGCTTTAGGTTCACCCCACGACATACTAGTTTTGCCCGGGCGTCAGAGCTGACCGACGCCGCTTGGCAGTGTTCGGTACTGCGTTTTGTTCGGCCTCAGAAGGTTCATCGTAAGAAGGTCTCGGTATCGGATCGAGTGTCCACCGCGTGGCCTTGCACGTAGGGATTCGGATCGCGCAAGGCAGCTTCGAGGATCGGACGAATCACCTCCTGATCGAGGTAGCCGTGGATGCGTGCGATGCGGCCGAAGCCCAAAATGGCGTTGCCGCGCACGTTGAAAGGGGGATGGCGTGACAGTCTCACTCAGAGATCCTGGGCGTACTTCTGATCTTCATTGTGCATCCAATCTGCCACGACAGCGAGCAATAGTGCGTCGGGATCGTTCTCGCGAAGCACCTGCTGACAGTCTCGCGGGACCATCGTGCGGGTTCTTCATACTTGAGCCGAGGGGTGGTCATCTTTCTTCAGCTCACGATTCAGGTCAGGATGTGTTCTGCTCTCAAGAGTTGAACCCGCTCTTTCCACTCGCGCCAGAATTTCATCAGTTCATCGACCATGGCTTCGGTTCTTCGGGCGTCGAACGGAACCTCTATGTGCTCAACGCAGGCCTTTTCCGGGTAGGCCATGAGGTCCGGTTTCGATCCACGGTCCAGTAGCGCGACCACGGTCGCGGAATAGCCTTCGTACTCGTTGTCTGGGGCGCCGCTGTCGGAACCGTACACGCCCATGGGATCCCAAGCACGGAGCGCTCGTTTGACTTCGAGAGGGCCCAGTGAACCCAAACGGCGGAGGTATTCAGCCATGTTCCGCGATCCTTCCACTCACACCACTTTGGGCCTTAACCAATGGTCACACACGGGACCATGGCTACCGCCGAGGGGATCCCCAATCGGCGGCGGCACCTGAGCGATTCTTTGGTCCGCCTGCGGGCGTTCTCCTGACTTTCCTTTCATGAGGTCTGCTTTCTGGTTTTTGGGGTAACCGCCGACCACCTGAAAATCCGGGCTGCTGCCCAGGTTCTGATGGCCGGTGCCGGCCGGCAAGATGATCATGTCGCCCGCCTCGACACTGAGGGTTGCTCCGGTTTTCCCTCCGATGCGGAGTGTCGCCTGACCTGCGAAAACGCCGAGGATCTCGTGGGCGGTGCTGTGGTAGTGGGGGAAGTCGTAGACGCCCCAGCGCCAGGCGGGTATCCAGCCGTGTTTAGGCCACGTTTCCTCAAAGAATCGGGCGTGTTCCTCCGGTTTGCCGGCCTGGATCGCTTTCTTCACGACCAACGCGGGCAATCTGGGGTTGTTCGGGATGTCCCCGGCGTCGGAGAAACGGAGAACCAAGAGATTCGCTGGCTCGGTCGTCATCGGGTCAGGTGTCGGTGGTCACCTCGTAGAAATCCGACGAACGGTACCCGATCAACCAGTTGTAGGCCCGATGACGCTCCTGGGTGAGTCCGAGAAGGGGTTGATAGGCCTGGGGTCCACTCTGACCCAGCGGCACTCCCCCAAGATCGAGGTCTTTCTGGTTCAATCTGAGACCGAACCGGCTGACCGGGTCTCCCCACGCTGTCTTGGCGAGTGATTCGAAATCGTACGGTCGCGCCATGAGCGAAAAGTCGGGTTCCGAGCCTGACTGAGGTCGCGCCTTCGTCTGCTCCTGCGCCGTGAAGCGTTGAAGACACGGCTTGTTGCATGTCTCGTCGCAGCGCCCTCCGGCCAAGTTTTTTCCGCTGAGGTATCGCCTTGCGCGAACTCTGGGAGTTCTCGCCGTAGGCATTGCGTCGATCGTGGGCGTAGCTGAGGCGCTTTTTTTCCTGGGGGGTGAGAGAGGCCATGGTGGGTTGAACCAGCATCTGTGAAAGGCCAACTCTGGCAACGCCCGTTCAGCTCGAACACAAGAAAACCCGGGGCGCTCTGTGACTTTGATGCGTGGGCGGAGGCAACGACCTTCCGACGGTTCCGGTACGATTCACCGGTTGCGGAACCAGTACGGATACGGCTCCGAGCCCATGGAATGCGTCGTGTTCCCGTGGGTCGTTTCGGAAGTCATTTTCGACATCGTCGGCGGTCGTGGAAAATCCCTCGTCTTCGGATAGGGACCACCGAGGGGGATGGCGCCGCGGTCGAAGGGACCGTCCTGGTCGATTTGCGGGTAATTTTCAGACCGCATGGAGACTCCATCGGACGCAGCACGAGCCCAGTCGAGCCACGCGCGCTGGTCGGGTGAGAGCGGTCCGAGCTCAAGCCAGGTTGTTTAGAGCATTTGGACGAAGGCCGTGGTGTTCTCGTGTAGCCGCTCCCATTCGGCAGCGAGCAGCAGGTCGTGGATGCGCTGGCGCTCAAGGCTGTCCATGGCCGCTTCGTGCTTCTCGGCCTCTTCCAACGCTCTTTTCCGCAGCCATTGCTCGTGAGCAATGCGCTGTTCCTCTTTTTCCACGGCGCACTGCCGGGTGAGTTTCTCCCGGTACGTGAGGAGGGCGGAGGCGGCGGTTTCGGTGAACGTCTTAAGGTCGGGGTGATCAGATTCCAGCCACGACTTCGTCTCGTTCTTGAGATTGCCGTGGTCACTGAGGACGAGCATGAGTTTTCCCGTGGGCTCAACCTGGCGATTCACCTAGTACTGGCTGATGCGGTGATGGTCGGCGTCCTGGATCACGATCCGGATTGGGTCGCGACTGTTGAGGAAGCACCCCGATTCGTAGGTGCCGCGATAGGGTTTGAAGAGGTACCCGGCGGGTTCGGCGATGACGAGGAGCGCGTGGAAGATCCGGGCAGCGTCGAAGATTCGGTCCGGCAGAATGTGCGCTTCCGGGAAAAGCGGGTCTTTGAGTTGAATGAGGCCGCGGTAGCCCACTCCTTTTTTGATCAGGGCTGATTCGAAGTCCCTGGCGCGTTGACACCATCCTCGGCGCCCTTCGGGCCAAGCTTGTTTGCCGACTGAGTCGGGACGCAGGTGGGCGGGGGTACTTTCTTTCGGCAGCTTCGGTCTTTTGACGTGCTGGCCCGCTTCGATGCGGGCCCAGTAGCCGCGGTTTGGCGTGGGGATGTTCAACTTCCGGCAGCGCTTCTTGAGAGCGACATCCGAGATCCCGAACGCTTCCGCGACTTTGAGTATCGGGGAGGTCCAGACTTTCGAGAAGAGTTCTTCGCGGGAGAGTTGGGCGAGATCCAATCGGTGGGATTCGGTCATGGTTGGCTTTATTGTCTGTTCACGTCCTGCGCCCCGCTAGCCTAAGAATCGTTCGCCAGCCTCCGTAAGCCGGGCCGCGCTTTTCTGCGAACGAGCAGCGGTGTACCCAATTCCTCGTCCAGATCCTTCACCTGGCGACCCAGAGCGGGCTGGGTGAGAGGGAGCACCTGAGCGGCGCGGTTGAAGGATTCATGCGCTGCCACGACGACAAAGTAGCGGAGGTGACGGAGTTTCACCCTGAATCCGTCGCTCATACCAGGAGTATGAGCCAGCCCAAAAACACGGCATTGGGCAGTTCGTCGGCCAGGTGGTATTCTCCGATTACTCGAACCGATGAAAATCAATAAACCAATCCTCCTCCCCGAACCGATCGCGCAGTACATCGCGTGCGCCAACCGGTTCGATGCCGCCGGCGCGACCGGCTATTTCACTCCGGACGCGGTCGTTCGCGACGAGCGAAGAGACCATGTCGGCCACACTGCGATCGAGCGGTGGATCGACGAGTCTAGCAAGAGCGCCCGGCCGCAGGTGACTGCGACTCACGTTCAGGCTCGAGGGGCTGAGGTGCAGATGACCGGCCGCGTAGCCGGAAACTTCCCCGGCAGTCCCCTTGATCTCGACTATGAATTCCGCCTGCAGGACGGGAAGATCGCACGTCTCACCATCCAATGAACTCACACCCCATTGATCTCTCGCCTCTCAATACCGAATTCGCGGGCCGAAGCGTTTTTGTTACCGGCGGTACAAAGGGCGCAGGTGAGGCCATGGTCCGCCGGCTCGCGGCCGGAGGTGCGCGCGTTGCCACGGCGGCGCGACGGGTGCCCGCTGACTCGGACCTGCCGGCATTCATGATCGCCGCTGACCTTTCAACACCGGCAGGATCGGCTGCGGCGATCGAAGCTCTCCAGGAGACGTTCGGTGTCCCCGATATCGTGGTCCACAACCTGGGGGGCTCGGCCTCACCCAGCGGAGGATTTGCTGCGCTTACGGATGAATACTGGCTCACTGAGTTGAATCTGAACTTGCTGGCCGCGGTCAGGATCGATCGGGCGCTCGTGACAGCCATGGTGAAACGAGGATCCGGAGTGGTGATCCACGTTTCCTCCATCCAGAGGCAACTTCCCCTACCCGAGTCTACGACTGCCTATGCCGCGGCGAAAGCGGCACTTACCACCTACAGCAAAGCGCTCTCCAAGGAGGTTGGACCCAAAGGCATTCGAGTGACCTCCGTATCGCCAGGTTGGATTTATACGTCGGCGGCGCAGGCCATGGTCAAGAGACTCGCTGAACATGGCGCCACCGACGAGCAAACCGCCCGCGAAAGCATTCTCAAGGGATTGGGCGGAATTCCGATCGGACGCCCCGCGCACCCCTGGGAAGTGGCCGAACTCGTTGCATTTCTCGCGTCTCCACGGGCTGCTTCGATCCATGGAGCCGACTACGTCATTGATGGCGGCACCATCCCGACCGTCTGACAACCGGCGCACAAACCGCGACAGCGTTCCAGACCGGCAAGCTGCCTGCAACCCAGCGCGTCCGCGGGGCTTCCCCTCGCTCGTTGAGCTGTACGGGCGAGCTCGCGGCGCACCTCCATCCTCTCTCCACACCCTACTTTCTCCGCCATGAGCAATCCAGACGATCCAATTCTCAATGACAAAACCGCCGGCGTGTCTCGTCGCACCTTTGTGCGATCCACCACCGCGTTGATGGTCAGCCTACCTTTCGCCCGCCTCGCCACCACACCAGCAAACGCCCGCCCGCCTTCGTCCTCAGCATCCAATACAGAAACAACAAAAAAACATATGAATACAATCACCACCAAAGATGGCACGACCCTCTATTACAAAGACTGGGGCTTGGGCCCCGTCGTCACCTTCAGCCATGGCTGGCCGCTCAACGCGGACGCATGGGAGTCCCAGATGTTCTTCCTCGCCTCCCACGGCTATCGTTGTGTCGCCCATGATCGCCGAGGCCATGGAAGGTCGAGCCAACCCTGGAACGGAAACGACATGGACACCTACGCCGACGATCTGGCCGAACTCTTCGAGAAGCTTGATCTGCGCGACGTCACCATGATCGGTCACTCGACGGGCGGCGGCGAAGTCGCGCGGTACATCGGCCGACACGGCTCTAAGCGCGTGAAGAAGGCAGTACTCGTGGGCGCAATCACGCCGATCATGGTAAAGACTGCGACCAACCCCAAAGGTTTGCCCAAGGATTTATTCGATGGCTTCCGTAAGTCCTATCTCGCGGACCGCTCACAGTTCTTTCTGGATATCGCAAGCGGCCCATTCTTTGGCTTCAACCGTCCAGGCATCAAGGCTTCCCAAGGCCTGATTCAAGCGTGGTGGATGCAAGGCATGATGAGCGGTCACGTGAATGCCTACGAGTGCATCAAGGTGTTCTCAGAAACCGATTTTACGGAGGATTTGAAGAAAATCGATGTCCCCACTCTGATCATTCACGGGGATGATGACCAGCTGGTGCCCATCGATACCACCGCGAGGGTCGCGGCAAAACTCGTCAAGCAATCAACCCTCAAGGTCTACCCGGGCGGCTCCCATGCACTGGGCCACACCGAAGCAGATAAACTCAATCGCGATTTACTCGAATTCATCAAGTCCTGACGCTCCGTACCACTTGAAGACATCCCTGGCGCCGTACTTCTCCCGGCGCCATTTTATTGACGCTTCGTGACTGAACGTTTCTGCAAAAGAGCGGTTAAGCCGATGCCCAGGAACTCGGTCGTGCTTTCAGACTCGACTGTGGCTATTGGTCATTGATTTGAAACGTAGTCTTTATCATGACTACATCCGATCCCCTGGAGGTGCGCCGTGGGGTGAAGTCACGCCCTAGTTCCCAGGTGCGTTGACAAGTCGCGTGGTGCGGTGCGCTAACCGCTGGCCGTCGCGACGCGCACCATTCGTTTTGCAGGATTGGCGAATGGAGTCGTAACGACCCGCGGTGTCCCAATGTCGGCACCGCTTCTTGAGTGACTGCCCTTGTTACCGACAAGCAGCTGGAGGCTGGCCACCGCGTTGGTGAGAACTTCCGCCTGAGCGTTGAGATCTTGTGAAGCGGCAGCAGACTCCTCGGCACCGGCAGCATTGGCTTGAGTGACCTGATCCATCTGAGAAACCGCGATCGTGACTTGGGCAATCCCTTCGCTTTGCTCGGAGGAAGCAGAGGCGATCTCGGCGACGAGGCCATCAAGGTGCAGGACCTGCTTCTGAATGAGTTCGAAACTCTTCGCCATTTGATCGCTGACTTGCGCTCCTTCCTGGCTCTTCTTCACGGATTCATCGATCTTGGCCGCGGTTTCCTTGGCAGCGGCGGCGCAACGTTGGGCAAGCGCGCGTACTTCGTCGGCCACGACTGCAAATCCAGCGCCGGCGGCACCGGCGCGAGCCGCTTCGACGGCGGCGTTGAGAGCAAGAATGTTGGTTTGGAACGAGATCTCATCAATCGTCTTCAGGATCTTGGCGATGTCGGCACTGGCGGTGGTGATCGAGTGCATCGAGACCTGCATCGCCTTGACCAGTTGGGACCCTGTGTCTGCGGAAGCTCGCGTCAGACTGGCGGCCTCCTTGGCCTGCTGTGCACTCTCGGCGTTGCGCTTGGTCATGCTGGAGAGTTCTTCGAGGGAAGCGGAGGTCTCCTCGAGCGAAGCGGCCTGCTTGCTTGAGCCCTCCGCAAGGGTGTGACTTGACGATGTGATCTGGGCGGAAGCGGCGCTGAGGCTGCTGGCGGACGAACCGAGATTGCCGGTCATCTGGTTCAACACACGATTGATGCCCGCCACGACCCAGCTGACCAGGAGTGCTCCGATCACTACCGCGCCGGAAAGACCGAAGACGACCCAACCTTTTGCGGCGGAAACAGCCTTTTGGAATTCGCTGGCACGAAGAGCGAGCAGCGACTGCTCCGCGTCGACCAGTTCCTTAACCTGCATGCGCATGGCATCCATCAAGGCTTTGCCTTTACCGAGATTGAAACCGGCCTGAAAATCGGCGGCAGTCAACGACCCCCCATCGACCCTCGCTCGGTCGGCGATCGTTTGAGCGATATCTGTTCCAACCCATTCGGCGTGGAGCTTCCCAAGCTTTGTCAGGCGCTCCACCTGCACAGGATTGTCACTGACGAGACCCTTGGTCTTCTCCAGCGTCTCCTCGAAGGCCGTTTTTCCCGACTCGTACGGCTCGAGGTACTTGCGGTCTCCGCCAACGGCGTATCCGCGCAATCCCGTCTCCATGTTGACCAAGGAGAGGAGGATCGAACCGAGGTTGGAAGTCACCACGTTCGTATGCGAAACCCATTTCTCGGATTGAATGAATAGAGCGATCTTTTCGTATAACTGCCAGCCTACGCCGGCGATGACCACGTACGAAAGGAGTACGGCAAGATAGGTTTTAGCGGAAACGGTCAGGTTCTTCATTTCGAAAACATTCAGCAGAAATTCTGCGAACGTCGTTAACGACCCTACTGCAACGACCTTGAGCCGTTTCGCGTACAGCGACCTCTTTGATTGGGCTGGGTAGTAATCCCCTGCTACTTACCCTGTCTCCAAACGTCATATGAGGTATTCACCCATTCTCCCACTTGGAGAATTCCGATCATAGCCCCTGCTCAAACGTGAGAAACTGCTTAGGTGAAAAGCCCTTCTCAGCGATGAGAGTCGATCAACTAAGAAAATGGACGAGTGTCGATCAACAGCGGCTTGGTGTTCGTCGTCGAACAAGACGAGGTGGACCCAGTCCGTTGAACAGCGGACCGGGCAAAGCGATTGAAGGTGAAGGAGAATGACCTGACGAGCCCTCGGAGAGCGTCACGTTTAGGCCCTGCCCGGGAAGGGTCGCGATGCCAAGCGTGGAGCCGCCGGATCGGACGAGAGAATCCTTCCCAAAGACCTGGTGGCAGGCGGTGGCTCAGGAGATGCCACTTGGCGAACGGTTTGAGAAACGGAGCTGAGACTGGTCGTTGTCTTGTACCGAGCCCGTGATCCCGTCGTTACTTGGACCTTAAATCTATATCGAGACCTGACTTTCCCGATCCATTGTCCCAGCCACGGGGTACACCTCAAGATGGGACTGGAGGATGGAGATAGCAGCCTAATGCTCGTGAGCACGCATCGCAATGGCGGGGCGTTTCGGCTCGAAGTGCCTGGCACTTGACGAGGACCCCTAACCGGTCTTGCAGGTAACTTTGTCGTCGACCGGGGCGAAGAAGTCGCCTTCGGGTGCCTTTGCGGGGCGAACCTTCATGAGGGTCGATTTTTTGGCCGGCGGGGCGACCATTGCCTTCTCGGGACGAGCTGTTGGGACGTCTGACTTGGCTCTGTCGACCATGGAGCCCAGATCCCGGACCACCTCCTGGAGTTCGAATGCCTGCGCATTGAGTTCCTCGGCGGCGCTTGCGGTTTCTTCGGCGCCGGCGGCATTCCGCTGGACCACCGTATCCATCTGGGCGACGGCATTTGCGATCTCGCCAATCCCCTGTTTTTGCTCTTGAGCGGAATGGGCGATCTCACCTACAAGCCGATCAACATCGCGACTGTGCTGCAGGATCGTCGAAAGGCTGACGCCGACCGACTTTGAAATTTCCGCTCCCTGCTTGCTGCGGACAAGTGCACTTTCAATCTTGTCGGCAGTTTCACGTGAGGCCTTGGCACTGCGCTGGGCCAGGCTGCGAACTTCGTCGGCCACCACCGCAAATCCGGCACCCGCTTCGCCGGCGCGGGCCGCCTCTACCGCAGCGTTCAGGGCAAGGATGTTGGTTTGGAAGGCGATTTCGTCGATGGTCTTGATGATCTTGGCAATCTCCTGACTCGATTCTTGGATTTGATCCATGGCCACCGTCATGCGCTTCATTTGTTCAGCACCGCTTTCCGCAGCATCCCGCGCCTGACCTGCGCTGGTTTTCGCGGTGATGGCGCTTTCCGAACTGCGCGTAGTCATGCTTCTCATTTCCTCCAATGAAGAGGAAGTCTCTTCAAGGGATGCGGCCTGCTCGCTGGATCCGGCGGCAAGCGCATTGCTCGCGTTGGACACCTGAGCGGACGCGGTCGTCGTCTCGGCCGCACTTGCCCCGAGCGAGGTCATCACCCTGCGCAGGGGCGTCGAGATGCGGCGTTCAGCGATCCAGGAGGCGACCGAAAGGGCGATGAATGCAGCCAGTCCAACAACTGAGGCGGTGCCGACGATCGGACGCAAGGCCGCGTGCATGGACTTCTCACCCTGCGATTGCAGTTGCGCGAGGCGATCGATGTAGACCCCCGTGCCAATCCAAAAAGCCGCGCCTTTGATCGGAGTCGCGAAGGAAATCTTCGGTTGGTCTCCTGAACCTGGCTTTGGAAACACGTAGTGCACGAATCCCCCACCCTTCGCGGCGGCGCTGGCGAGTTCCCGAATGAAAGGGACCCCATGGGTATCCACCTTGTCCGACAGATCCTTCCCTTCCAGGGCGGGGCTGGGTCCAAGTATCCGGACCGTGGTGCCCTCGTAAACAAAGAAGTAGCCCGACTTGTCCTCCTCGAATCGCAGATCGGCAATCGCCTTGCGGATCACGGCCACTTGGGCGGCAGGATCGGCGACTCCTGCAATGGCTGTGGAAAGGGACTCCGCGAAGTTGCGTGTGGTCAGTTCCAGACGAGACTTTTCTCCTTCGAGCAGTCGGTCCTTCAGTTGGGCACCTGCCACCTCTTCGGCCCTTGTCAGCGCGAAATACGAGAAGCCAGCGATCGTGGCAGCCAAGGCCATGCTCATGGCTGCGAGCAAACGAAGGCGGGTTTTGATGGTGAGGGAGGAGGGTTTTGTATTCATTGTCATCCTGTCTGGAAATTGTCCTGCAGATCGTCGCTGCTTCATGCCTATCGAAAGTTCCGTCACACGGAACCGGCGACGGGCTTGATCGCTGAACCGAAGGGCGTTGAGCGATCATCAAGCGAAGCCTTGATGACGGCGAGAAGCGCGAAACTCGTGTAGGGTTTGCAGAGGAAGTGTTTCATGGCGAGTTCCCCTGCCTTGATCTGATTGTGGTTGTCGCCCAGCCCGCTGGCGCCGACAAAGCACATGTTCGGATCAACGCGACGGATCGCCTCAATCAGCGCGGCGCCATCCATGATGGGCATCATCATATCAGTCACGACGACTGAAATTCGGGCGCGATGAGCGTGATAAATGGAAAAGGCGTTCGCGCCATCGGTAGCAGTGATCACCCGATAACCTGAAGACTCCAGCACCTGCTTGGTGACGTTGAGTGTGGAGGGATCGTCGTCCACCAAGAGGACAAGTTCACCATGGCCAAAATCAGGCTTCAGGTTGTCGGACACAGGAGCGGACTGGTTTCTGGCCAACCCTGACGCAGGGATGTAGACCTTGAAGACACTCCCTCGCCCCTCCTCGCTGTAGACATTCACGAAACCACCGTGATCTCTGGCAATGCCGATGACCGTGGACAGACCGAGCCCGGTGCCTTTTCCCAGTTCCTTGGTGGTGAAGAACGGCTCGAAAATGCGTTCCAGGTTGGCTTCAGAAATCCCGGTACCCGTGTCCGAGACTTCCAGGAGTACATGGGGTCCAGGCGTGGCGCCGCGGTTGGTCGAGACCATATGCTCATCCACCGCCACGTTTCGTGCCGAAACGGTGAGGCGCCCCCCAGAAGGCATTGCATCTCGCGCGTTGACGCACAGGTTCATAAGCACCTGGTTCATCTGAGTGGGATCGGCATGGACCAGCCAGAGGTCCTTCTCGACGTTCAGTCGCACCGTGATGTTGCGGGGGAATGTACGGTGGGCAATGGACTCGACCTCCCTCACGACATAGGACAGGTGCACCGAAACCCGAGACCCAGCTTCTCCCCTCGCAAAGGACAGGATCTGTTTCACCAAACTTGCGGCCCGAGCCGCACTCTCCTCGATGAGTCCAATCACCCGCTTTCCTTCGGCGCCTTGAGTAGTTCGCTTCAGGAGATCGACGCCCATCATGATCGGTGAGAGCAGGTTGTTGAAGTCGTGCGCGATTCCCCCGGCCAGTGTGCCGACGCTTTCGAGTCGTTGGGCTCGGAGAAACTTCGCCTCCAGCTGTCTCCGTTCAGTGATATCGGTGTCGAGAGTAAGAATCGCCTGCGGCCTGCCCTCGTCGTCGCGTATCAACGTCCACCGGCAGTCAATCGTCCGCGCCTCGCCCGACTTGTTCTTCTTCGTCAGGATTCCGAACCATTCGTCCTTTTCCAGGACCGTCGCAGCTGGAATCTTGATGTCGACCGCCAGAAGTTCGCCCAGCTTCGCTCCAAGTGCTTCGCCATTCGAGTAGCCGTAGAGAACGGTGGCTCCATTATTCCAATACTGAATCGTTTGGTCCAGATCGAGCACCATGATGCCGTCTCGGGTTTTGTCCAGGAGCTCCGCCTGCTGGGCCAGTTTCTCTTCCGAGGCTCGACGATCCGAAATGTCGGTGAGCCGTCCGATCATGCGCTCCGGTTCACCCTGCACGTTCTTCAGAATTAGAACCCGGTGGATGACGTACCCGGTCGAACCATCCTTCCGCGTGATATGGTGCTCCCCGGTCCAACCTCCCGTTTCCCGGCACCGTCGAATTCCTCCTTCGAATTTGCTGCGCTCGGCTACAGGAATCCGCTCGCTGAGGGCACCCAAACCCGAGTCTTCGTCGGTGAAGGGATGGAGGAAACTATCCGAGTCCGAGCTGACCCACAGCCGCCTCGCATTCAGGTCGAGATCCCAGAGTACATCTCCGGCCGCCGCGGCGAATAGCTTAAAACGCTCGTCGCTCCGGCGGGCCTCAAACAGTGACATACGGATCTGCTCGTACCCGATCGAAAGTGCTCCGGCGGCGAGAAGTCCGACGAGGGTGATGGAGACACCCATGACAACAATCACCGACTGTATGCCCTTCGTCGCGGCCGCAAACTCGTTCGAACGCATGGTGGCGGCGATGCTCCATCCCGCTATCGGCACCGGCGCAAACGCGGCGAGTTTGTCGGTACCATCGGGAAGCCGATACGTTTGCTCCCCTGTTTCACCGCGGAGCATACGGCTTGCGAGGATTTCGGCGCCGGCAATCTGGCCCAGGGGAGCAGCAAACACCCGGGCAGGAACCTTGTGGGCAAAAATCACACCCGTTCGGTCGATCGCGAAAGGATCACCGATTTGGCGAGACGAATGGGATCCGATAAAAGCGGCAATGTGTTGGATTTCGACCGAAAGACCAACCAGGCCTTCAAACTGGCTGCCTTTGTCGAGAATCGGGACGGCAATCACGACAATGGGAACATTGTCCACGCGGGATCGTAGGGGATCGCTGATCACCGTTTTGCCTGACTGTCTCGCCGCATCATAGTAGGCGCGGCTCCGAATATCGATGTAGGCGTAGGCGCTGCGATCACCTGAGCGGAGCGATCCCGCGAACACGATCCCGTCTCGGTCGCATAGAAAAAGCCCTTGATGTTCGCCTTTCCTGCTTTCGACCAACGCCGCAAGCTGTTCGTTGGCCGCTTCTAGCGACCCGGGGGGCAGGGAGGATTGGTTCCGCTGTCGAATGACTTCCCGAAGCGACTCGAACTTGCTCACCGCTTCCACGGCGTCGACATGCCGGCGCATCTCGGATTCGACGTTGGCAGCCAGATTCTGTGCGACCTGACTGAGATAATCCCGGGACACTTCGCCAAAGGCGTTACGCATGGTGTTCGGGATGACCCAGGCGGCGACGATCAGCGGCAGCACACCGATGATCAGGGTGCAGCCAAGAACTCTTCGTGCCAGTCCAGGCCTCTCCGCCTGAGCGCGCCAAAACTGCGGGGTTAGGCGCCCATATAGATTCCCAATATAGCTGCGTGTGGTTTGAGTGGCCATGCCTATCTCTATTTATAGGGAATGTAAGAACTATGTCTGGGGAGAGGCGCCCAGTCGCTCATCCGGGCTGAAGGCGTTGTTATTACCTACTTATTAATTACCATGATTCATAGGCACTTGCGAATGTACGGCGCATTCATCGGGCTGCACCACCGGAAGTTTAATGAATTCTACAATAAACTTGATAAAGCCGAATGACTGCGAGCTGCGCAGGCCGGTGAGTGCCGTAATGACACATGGCGCGCGCACTTTTTGTTATATATAGCGCGTTTTTTGGCCTTGGCCAAATAACCGGTTGAGCCCGCGGCTTCCGGTTCGATGACGGACCATGCAGGAGAACCATCGCTGGATACAATCCATTCGTCGCATGGGCCCGTGGTGGGTGCTTCCAGCTGTCGCCATGGCGATTTGTCGTGCGGAACCAGCCCGGATCGAGGGATCGTTGGCCACGAAGTTCGGATACGACTCCAATCCGCTTGCAACCGATGGCCCCACTGCCGCTTTGATCGGCAACCCAGATTCGACTGTTTTTTCAGCCACGGGAATCATCTCGACGACGATCAAGGGGCTTCGAGTCGGCTACACCGGTGAGACATTCAGCTATCACAACGCTCGTGCAGAAGACTATTCCACCCATCGAATCGCTCTCTCCGACCGATTCCAGGGAACGTGGTGGACTGGTTCCGTCGAGGCGTCGTCTGTTTTCGTCGACGGAAACGAACAGACGTTCGCTCAATCGAGCAGCGCGAGCGGCAACGCTGTTGCGCTGATGCGGGATCGGCGGCGCCAATGGCAAAATCGAGGAAAAGTGCTTCTCATCGCGTCCGCGCCCACCCTCTACGTTCGAACCACCCTAAATGTCCTGGATATTGACTATCACACGAACGCAGTGGCGGGCAATTGGGTGTTCACCGACCGCCGAGATATCGTTCTCGGCGTCGATGGGGGCAGAAGTCCGCAGGATCCATGGTTCATGGGTGCGCGCCTGGGCCACCAACGGCAGGCCGTAAGCCCCCTACCAGGAGCTTCTTACGAGGCCTCAAATGACTACTACCGCCTGGTTCTGGGATGGGAGTCGAAGTCCAAGAATGGCCGGAATTTCTCGATCGTGGGCGGTCCGGATTTTCGTCGCTTCACCGGGAACTATGATCGGCGGATGCTCACCTCCCCCGAGACAACTTCACTCTGGTGTGAGGCCCAAGGTTCGTTTCCGATCGGCCGCGGAATGGCCGTTGCGGGCAAACTCAACCGTTGGACGTTTCTTTCGAGTGTTGGCAAGTCGGCCTACGTGGATACGATTGCGGACTTGGCCCTGACGTGGAATCTGAAGCCAACCTTTGGTATGCGACTTGGGTACCGAGCCCAACAGACTGATTATGTACTTGCGGTCCGCAATGATTGGCAGAGCCACGCGACAGCCGAATTTACCTGGAGGGCAACTCCACGTACGCTCCTTTCGTTGGAATTGCTCCGGAATCGGGCTTGGGACGGACTGGATGTGGCCAAGGATCGCTCCTTCGGGCGGAGCGTGACTTCGCTCGGGGTTGTTCGACAATTCTGAACCGCGGTTTACGGCTCCGGACAGTCGCAGAGTCTCCGCCAGGTGATCGGGCACAATCCGTGATCTGTCGCGCACGATACAGGGAGAACGAGAGCGGATCCTCCCCGCGTCGTCAGGCCGCGCTCGAACAAGCATGACGGGAAGACCGTGGCTGAGCGCAACGATGCCGAACAGGAGTTCCTGCTCTCGCGGATAGGGAACCCGATGAGACGCGGCCCACTGGGAATAGCGGGCAACGAGCGGGCGCCGGTGCTGTTCGGGAGATTCAGAAATCCGTTCAAAAGGGACCGCAAACTGGGCGGTGCGAAAGCCGTGCTCCGGAGGAAATCCGAAAATCAAGTCTACGCCGGCCAAAGCCACAGCAGCCAGACGAGCACCAGCCTCAACCATGGGTCTGCAGCTCCACCGACAGATGTCATAGCGTGAGCGGAACGTCAGGCCCCAAATTGGAGTTCGTTTCGGGCTCCCAGCACCTGCAGGGAAAGAAAGGTGTCGTCTGCTCCGCTGTAGTCGGCCCAGAAAACACCGACGGCTTCCCGTTTGGTCAAAAAGGGACCGGCCAACGGCACATCCTCTCCGAACAGAATAGTCGAGAAAGCAACCACGTACCAAGCATGGGGTCCCAAGTGGCCGTTTGGAAGAAACGCGACCTTAATCACATAGTTGGCACCATTCGCCGCAAACGTCCTAGACCCTGAAGTTTCCTGAGTCATGAAAGCAGATTCGCATGTCTGACTAGGGGTTTCAATCTCCAGACACAACCCCCTTACCATTATGCTTATAGGCGTCGTGAGGTGGCCCCCCGAAAACTGGTCAGGACGGATCGCTAGACCACCTCAGGCCCTCTCCTGCCCGCTTGGGTTCAGATGCGGTTTGTGGTCGGTGGGAAGGAGCCCTGATCGATCCCTCGATACTCCACCAGCGCTGCGGCCGCTTCTCTGCACTTCGGTGCGCTTTCGGTTCTCGATACTCTGACATTTGCGCCTGCCATCTCGCCTGATTGCGGGATGCATCGATAACTTGTCCCCGGCGTGAAGCCTACCGTCGAGTGCTCCTCAGTTCTTGGCGAAGGCCTCGTTAAGAGTCTGCACAAAACCGGCGTAGTCGCCTTGGGCGGCGAAACGCAGGGGCTTGACCCGGTCGACGAGGATCTCTTTCGGCGTGGGCGAAGAGGTGAGTAGGTGCATGGACTCTGAAATGTACTCCTTGAGCGGCATGGCATGCGGGTCGGAGGCTTGGTGGGTGCCGGTGAGTTCGGTCTGCACGTAGGGCGGCGCCAGTTCGATGACCTCGACCTTGGTCTCGTGGAGTTGGATGCGGAGAGACTCGGTGTAGGAATGGAGCGCGGCCTTCGTGGCGCAATAGGTCGGGAACTGTGCCAGCGGGACGAACGCGAGGCCGGAAGTCACGGTCAGGATGGCCGCGTCGGGTTGCTGGAGCAGGTGTGGCAGGAGGGCGGCGGTCAGACGGATCGGACCAAGGAGATTGGTGGCGACCTGACTCTCGGCGTCTATCAGGGCCGTGGGCGCATGGTGCAGGTTTTCCCTGCGCATGATTCCTGCGTTGTGGACAATGACATTGAGGGACGGGAACTGCGAGATGAGCTGTGCCGCGAACGAGCGGATGGCGGCGGGGTCCTCGATGTTGAGGGGGAGGCCCGTCATGCCGGGATTGGCGCGGACCGCCTCATCGAGCACGGCGGGGCGGCGTCCGGCGATGATGACGCGGTTATCGCGGGCGAGGAAGGCCTCGGCGAGGGCACGGCCGATGCCGGAACCGCCGCCGGTAATGAGGATGGTATTGCCTGATGTCTTCATGGGAGGGATTCGGGTTGCGGCCGGAAGACTAACAGATGTGCTTACTTATCGGAAGTAGGCACAATATCGAACGGTACTTACCTAAAGGAGAGTGTAACCCTTGACCGCCGCCCTGACAAAGAAGCAGATCACGCAGGCAAAGGAGTATTGCTCGGGCAAGTGCTCCGACCTGGAGGTGGACCCGAGGGTCGAGGCGCTGGTGACCGATTTGCTGGGCCGCGTGGCAGACAAGTGGACACTGCTCGTGCTGGAGGCGCTTGAATCGGGCGGAGTGATGCGTTTTTCGCGGATTGCGGAAGCGGTGGGAGGCATCAGCCAGAAGATGCTCACCCAGACGCTGCGGCAGATGGAACGCGACGGACTGGTGGTGCGCACGGTGCACCCGGTCATCCCGCCACACGTGGACTACGAGTTGACGGAAACGGGCCGGAGCCTGGGCGAGGCGTTCTGCGAGGTGTGGCAGTGGGCCGGGGACCACTTGGCGGAGATTGAAAGGTCCCGCCGGGAATTCGACGCGCGCAAAGCGAAGTGAGAGAAAGCTCGAGGCGAGGTTTTGAGTATTTTGATCGGCGGGATACCCGCTCAAACGCAGGGTTGTACGACCCCTTGGGCCTGCAGTTCGGCTACGATGGCTTCGACCACGGGATCGCGATGACGTAGTTGAAATCCACTACGGAGTGCGGTTTGGGCTCCTTCAAGGGTGGTGAAGCTGGGAGACAGGGGAATGTGGTGGGCACCGGTGCGAGCGAAGGCGACGATGCTGAAGAGGTCGGGTTCATCGTCTGCCGGCAAGCTCCTCACCCGCGCGACCCGGATCACGTAGTCGGTCCCTTGAAACGAGACGATCGGAGACGGTTCACTCAAGGCGACGCGCATGAATTGAGCGTGAAGACTCCGGTGGGACGGGGCAATCCGCGGTTCGTGACGTTTCTGCTGAGGCTTTTCGGATCCGGGTTTGCTGGGTCGGCTTGTGGTTGGCAGACCGAAGCCAATTCCTGGCAGTGCTGGGGTCGACAAATGGCGAACCGTGCGGGGGTATCTTGTTTTATATATTGTTGATTATAATTTATTTGATTGATCCGGAAATCAATTTCCTCGGAATCCCGGCACCGACGGCATGTCCGGGCCGACCTCAGATTTCCAGATGAACGGACGGAGCTTCAAATCACGGGCGTTCCTCCCCTGCCCACCTGGATTCAGATGCGGTTTGTTGGGGATGCGAATATGTCCTAAAGCTCGATACGCCGACAGGTGGTGCCCGCTCCACGGCACTTCGGTGGGGGCCCTCAACTCCTGAGTCTCTGGGGTTGCGGCCGGCCTTCTCTCCCGGCTGCCGGTGGCTCTTCGGCTACCTGGCCCCCCCGCGAATGGTTGGCGCACCTTCGCTGAAGAAAAGCCGCACGGGCAGTAACTTTTCTTCAAACAACCCGTAGATCACACCGGACACCGAGCAGTCGTCCTCCCCGTGATTCCCAAACCGAGCACACCCCTTGTCAGGGCTGATTCTTTGGTCCTGCCCGCGGCTCCAGACGCCCGATGCATTTCGGGGTGTGGAGCTACCCCGAATGTTCGACGCTGCCTTTAAAGCCAAAATTCAGGGCTACAAGAACGAACCCCCGGGTTCTGTTGTCGCTCCTTGCAAGCGGGCGCCGGCTCATTTGACGGTAAAGGTGATCCACGCCGAGAATCACAAGGCTTTTGGAGGTGTGCAGGTCTCAATTGATGGTCCCACTCCGAAGACTGGGCGAACCGACAGGTCCACGGGGAAAGTAACGTTCCACAACCTAGATCCGGGTGGCTACTCCGCGAGGTTCATCCCCCCTTCAATGAATCCGCCCGTTTTTGAAGAGGGGGATAAAAGTAGATACTTGGCTGAAAACGAAGCAATCGTCGCTCTCGGGCCTGCCGAGCACAACGAAGTCATACTCGTCGTCCGTCGAACAAAGATTGAAACGTCCGACCGGTTGGCCTGCCAACGTGCCAAGGACCTCCTGGTGTTCATCGACGAACTCGAGTTTAAGGACAAGAAACGTCTCCTCACTGGTCAATTCTGCGGTTACGCGCATGAAGATCCACCAGGGAAAGCTAAGGAAGAGGCTGATCGAGTCTCCGACTATCTCATCGAGAAGACTCACGGGCTAACCCAGAAGTATCCCGCCTTTATTTGTGTCGACTACGGGAACTTTATGGCCACGCGGGAGCTTGATACAGCTGCGGCGAACGCGGTTGCCTTGGAGTATGCCAAGGCGGGCGGATTGGTGAGTGTCAGCGTGCACGTTTACAATCCAGCGAGGCCGATTGCTGAGCTTTCGGTCAAGGATCGGCCCAAGAGAAAGGAGAAAAACCCCAAGTATCCTCACGAAGATCCAAAAAACGAATTCGTCTACATCGACCTACCCAAAGAAGCCTCCAACGACTTTGACGGGCTCTTCGACTACAGAATGCGAGTTGGTGGAGTAGGCGTTCAAGACCTTTGGTATGAGCAAATCGCACAGGTCGCTACCGGACTTAAAGTGCTTCAAAATGCCGGCATTGTGGTGCTGTTTCGCCCGTTTCACGAAATGAACGGGGATTGGTTTTGGTGGGGCAAACACGAGCCGGCCAAGTTCAAGGCAGCTTGGAGGATCCTCCACCGCAAGCTTACGTCGGAACACCAACTACACAACTTGCTCTGGGTCTACGGCCCAAACAACGGGACGGACACGAGCAAATACTACCCTGGCAACCACTGGGTGGATCTGATCGGTCTCGATGTGTATACTGACTACGTTCAGCCCACGGCCAATGGGGTCGGATTTGATGGCTACGATGAACTGGCCCAGATCGAAAAGCCCTTCGGATTTACGGAGTTTGGACCTCATGATGCCAAGTCCGCTCCAGGAACGTATGACTATCGCAAGTTCATCGACGGGGTGATCCAACACTTCCCTCGTACCACTCACTTTCTGGCATGGTACAAGAACTGGAGTCCGGCGAACAACCCGAATCCCAAAAAGTTCTACACTCATCCTTGGATAATTACCCGGGAAGATCTTCCCAAACATGTGGTTAAGCCGTGAACGAACCAAGTCACGATCTTCAACCAAATCCGGGTCCCAGGCTCGACTGAAATTCAACGCTCTCCATGCCCGATTTCTTTCCCGTTTGTCACTCGGTCCTTTCCGCCAGTGCGCTGGTGACGGAAGTCATGCACAACTACGACATCGGGACACCTACCGCGTGCAAACTGCTCAATCGAGGGCTCAATGACACGTACGTCGTCGTCACTGATGCTGGAAAGTTCGTGTTGCGAATCTATCGTCAGGGGTGGCGATCTGATTCTGATATCCTGTTTGAGCTGGAGGTGCTTCTCCATCTGCGACGTGAAGGCGTAGCGGTTTCGACACCCGTTCCGCGAAAGGATGGTCGAAACGTCAGCATCGTCATGGCACCCGAGGGCCTGCGCTACATTGTCCTCTTTACGTATGCGCCAGGGAAAGAACCGACCTACGAGGGAGACGGGGCGGCGGAGTCTTACTTGTACGGAAAGGTCGCAGCACAGATCCACACTGCAACGGACGCTTTCCAAAGTTCCCACCGACGTTTTCCTCTCAATCTTGAGCACTTGGTGGACGCTCCGCTGCGCGCATGCGAGCCATTCCTGAGCCATCGCCCTGAGGATTGGACGTATGTCGTGGGACTCGCAGGGGAATTGCGAACACGACTTCAAGAGCTGCCTTCGGATGGGCTTGAGGTGGGCTTCTGCCCCGGCGACCTGCACGGCGGGAATGTACACGTGGATCCGAACAAGGCTCTGACGATTTACGACTTCGATTGCTGCGGTGTTGGTTGGAGGGCTTACGATGTAGCCGTGTTTCGTTGGGGCGCGCGGATCCGAGGAAAGGAAAAGGAGCGATGGCCCGCTTTTGTTCGCGGGTATACCGAGCATCGACCCTTGAGCGAAATGGATATGCAGTCCACGGCCTGGTTTGTCGCGATTCGACATCTGTGGCTCCTGGGGCTGCACACCGGAAATTCGCGCGACTGGGGGATGGGGTGGCTCAACGATGCCTATTTTGATCGCGCCCTGACGTTCTTTCGTGAGTGGGAGGAGGAGTTTTCAACGGACCGCTGACCTGGGAAGAATGCTGCAACAGAGAGTGTGTGATCGAAAAATTGAAGAGTACCGGCCGCACCTCACCCCGAAAGGCCTTTTGAATTCGTGGGGACAGACGGGGATCTGTGTTCGCAAGAGGAGGAACACGAGAGTGGGGTGATGTTGTGCAGGTGCTCTCCAGCGGCTGCACACCACACTGCACAGTTAGCGTCGTAGGAGAGGGATTTCGAGCATTTCGGCAGGCTTGTGCTTTTGGATTCTGTCGTTGGCCGGTCTTTTCCCCGCTCGGGACTCTGCGCAACGATCGGAAGGTCAAGTTGGTCATAGCACAGAAGTCCCTTCCAGGACTTGGGGCGGAGGGGCGGAGCAGGTGTCGTCATGGCCGCTTCCCTACCCCCTTGGGTTCAGATGCGATTTGTGGTGGGTGGGAAAAAGCCCGATCGCTCGATATGCCAACAGCACCTTTGGTCGCTCCTCGGAACTTCGATAAAGCTCTCGATTCCCTGGGGATTAGGATTCCGACCTTCCATTTTACCCGGCTGCCGGTTGGCTAGCCACCATGCCGCCTGGGGTATGATTGCGGCGATTCGACATGGAAAACGCTCTCCTGGGTTTGAGCCAACAATCCGGGGTGTCCAGCTTTCGGGTTGAGGTGGATACAGGAATGGGAGTCTTCTAGGCTAACTGCTCTCCGCCTGACGTCTTTCGTCGTGTCATAGTTTTGGATTACGATGAAGTTAAGTGAATAAGTAACGCCTAAGCTGATTCGGATTGCCGGCCGTGCCGCGGTCGGGCTGTTATTCGTTCGCACCCTTCTCGTTGGTAACCAGCAGCGAACCTACCCAGCCATGTATTGCGCATTTTGCAGGGCTGAATTGCGTCCTGGCGAACAGTACTGCGGCGAATGCGGACAGCCCGTTCAGTCCGCACCGTCGCCGACCACGCCACAACCCGCCGCAGCGCGTCCGATTCCCGCGCCACCGGACGCGGAACCGATTCGGCCGGAGCCATTGATCCCTCAAGCGGCACCGACAGGTTGGCAGGAGGCGCAGCCACGGCGGCGGCTGCCCCTGGTGCTCGTGGGAGGCATCGCGGCAGCGTTCGTTATGGGCGGCGCCGTTTCCGCGTGGTTCTTGCGCAGTTCAACAGGCGCGCCGTCTGCGGGAGCGACTTTCACTCCCCCGGCGGCGGCGCGGCAGCCCGCTCCGGCGGACGAGCCGGCCGGGGCGTCAGCGGAGACCACAACGGACTCCCCTCCCCTGCCCAATCAACGTTCCACCCTCACCGTCGGTTCCGCGCCAGCGGCGCCCGATCGCGAGAGCGGTGTATCCGAAGCAGACATCAGTGGTTCTACGCTACGGACCCTGCCGGAAGGCCTGAACGCTCCGGACTTGGATGCGTTCCGCAAGCAGGTCAATCGAACATCGACCTCCTCCACTTCATCGCCGACGTACACTCCGCTTACGTCCACCTGGGTCAAAGCCAGTCAGGACATTCCGCTTCTCAAGGAGCCGAAGGAAGGGAGTCGCGCGGCAGGGACCATCCCCCGCGGCACGACGTTCGAGGTGACGTTGGAATTCGGGGACTACTTTGAGGCCCGCAGGGTCGGAAAATTGGGGAATGGCTATGTACGCCAGGACGACGTGGAACGGGTCGAACGCTAACTCATTTCCCATGCCCACTTCGGCTACTTCGCATCCGGAATTTCTTGTTAGCACAACCCAGCTGGGAGCCGCCGCAGCGTTGTCCGGCATCCGCATTGAGTCAGGTTCCCCGCTGCCGGCTCTTCCCGCCTCAGTTCAACCGCCGTTGGACCTGGCAGGCTCGCCCTTGTTGGACAAAACCGGACGCAAATTGACCCCTCACTTCGAAGCTGCGCTGCAAGCGCTGGCCGACCCCGAGCGGGTGTTAAAGGGACAACTCGGCGTCATCGGGAAGGAAAGGTTGCAGACCATCTCCTTGGCCGAAGGCAAGTCCGCTCCAAGAGCGATTGTGTCGCTCGCACCGCACCCGCCGGAAGGGTTTCGGATTCGCGTGTTGGGCACGGTCGAGGAAGCAGCCCTCGAACTGGCCGGAGCGCTGCAGTTCACCGAATCTCCTGAAAGGCCCAAGACCGCGGGAGACGTTACGCTCACTCTGGCCGCGTACACGACTCTGCTCGCCAGCGTCGATGGATGGCATTCCCTCAATCTGAGGACGCAATTGTCCCGATCGGCGCCGATTAAACCCGTCCTCAATGCGGGTTACCTTGAGAAGTTTGTCGTCGACGGCATGGTTTACGCCGACAACCGTTGGGCGGTCGCCGCCAGCCAGAGCGTGTACGAGGCTGAATTGGAAAAGGTGTCGGTTCATCTGGACGCAGGGCTGACCGTGCTGCACGGGCTCGGTCTTGTTCGTCCTGTCCAGCGAGGTTACGTCTTTACTCCGGAGGGCGAAGCCGTAGCCGAAGTGCTGGCGCAGGCCGAACGCGTGAGTCATCTCTCGCTGGAATTGGCGACCACGGTCGCTCGATCCACCCTCTTCCATGGCCCACGGGGAGGGTTCTGGTTCAAGTGGGAAAAGTTCCAAACTGCGACTGAAACGACGCTGCGCATGGCCCCGCTGATGACGTCCGGGCTGATCGCGTACACGCAGGAGCTCTTTGCCCTCAAGACCGCGGCTCCGCCCAAGCCCGGGGCCGCGGATCCAGAGAGGAAGGATTCCCCACAAGCTTGTCCCCGGTGTCACGCCAAAGCGCCTCCCCGCTCCCGCTTCTGCCCCGAATGCGGCGCAGTCCTGGCCTCCCCGCCTCCATCGCCGGCACCGACACCATGTCCTAATCCCAGCTGTGGTCAGCCAATCGCTCCCGGCAAGAAATTCTGCACGGCGTGCGGCACGAAGGTCCTGTCGGCCAACGCATCGCAATGAGAACGCTCCTGGTTGGGCTCCTCGTGACGTGGTTGGCCCCTCTGGTTTGGGCGCAGGGCTCGGGTGGCATTACGGTCCGGTTTGAGCCGACCCAGGTGCAGTTGCGTAAAGGCGAGAAAACCCAGGTTCGCGTCACCGTCTTGATCGATGTTGGGACCACTCCTGCGCCCGCGCCCGGCGGACGGCCGATTCCGGGCGAAGGGGGTGATCCCCGATTTACGATCGGCGGCTTTTTGTCGGGGGAACTCACGGTCGCACCCGATTCGCCGTTCAAACCTGATCCAAACCAAGTGACCTCGTTTGTAGTCCCGCGTGGCGCGCCGGGATCGACTCGCACACGGGCTGAAATCAGGTACGTCTACACGATCGATGCGGACCGGGCGCAATCCGGCGAGGAACTGATCAGAGTCGAAGGCGGCCAGGGCATTAATCTTTTGGGCGTGCGCGAGCAGGGGTTGCCCACGTATCGGGGGCTAGGACGGCTGATGCTCCTCGCGATCCCTGGAGGCGCGAGGGCCAATGCTCCGGCGGCCCGCCCGCCTTTCCAGGCGACGGAGCAATCGGTCAATCCACCCCAGGATGTCGTTGATCGCGTGAAAATTCTGGTCGCCCTTTTGGGGCCTATCGCACTCATCAACTGGGTGGTGACGCGTCCTCGGGGCCCGCGCGACAGGAAAGACGAGGACAAGAAGAAACCCGAGCCGAAGAAAAGGCCCGAACCTCCACCCCTCCCGAAACAGGAGGAGGAACCGTCCGTGGGATGTAAACTGGTGGTCGTGGTCGGCCGGGAGGAAGTCCGGGCCGACGGAAAGTCATTCCTAAAGCTGCAGTTAAACGCGATCCCGCCGGCGGGGTGCGTGGCGGAGTTTGTGGGGCCCACCCGCTGGACCGCAAAAATCGGCGGATCGGGACGGTCCACTCCAGACCTGAACGGCCAGCTGGTGCGAGGGAACACCGATGCATCCTCGTATCAGTTCGTGGAGACCGACCAGGATCCGGGCACGTTCCCGGCCGTCACTAGCGGAACTGCGTTTCCCGAGCATTGGAAAGTAAAGCTGCCGTGGGAGTGGGGTGACGTAACCCTAGAATTTACCGCCACCGCGAAAGTAAAAGTGTCCAAGGCGGGCGGCTCGACCGGCAAGACCCATTCAGGGTTAACGGCGCAGACGGGCAGTATCACCGTGATTGGGGCAAATCCGGAGTTCATCCTCGAGGCCAGACCCGGCGTGGTTCAGGCCACCGGACGCGAGTCGGCCGAGCTCAACACCGAGGGCTTCCGGCTTTTCTACGAGCCGGCGCCGAAGGAGACCTTTCGGTTCGTGTCGCTTTCCGCCAAGTCCGGGGAGGCCCTGAAGCCGAAATTCTTCGATGCGCCTGAGTGGAGCGTGGTCAAGACCAAGGCGGGCAAGCCGTGCTGGACCCCACCCTTTCTCCTGCAGGAACCCGGTTACGGGGAATCCATCGAGCTGGACGCCCGTTTTGAGTGGAGGGGAGGCGAGTATTTCCAGCAGGCGATCGCGGGTGGAGCCTCCCAGCCGTTTCCGCTGTTTCGGGGACAATGCGAGGTGACGCTGCTCGGCTGCGACATTGAGTCGAAGCTTGAGGGAAAGGATTTCCTGGCGATTGCGGGAACGGCGTTGGAGGGGAAAATCAGAGTGGTGGACTCCCATGGCAAAGGAGTCGACGATCCCTTCGGGAAGTCCGCGGTCCATGGTGGCGGCGCCCGGATGACGTGTGACCTCCGAGACCTGAGCCAGGGTAAGCCATCGCGACCGGCGCCGCATGGCTGTACGATCCCGCCGCGGCATCCTTTCGATGTCGACGTGGATCCTTCGACGTTGGCACCGGCAATGGGAGGACTGCGGGAAAAGAAGATTCGGGACGTGATCGATGACCCTTCGACGGGACGGTCGATCCCGGCTCCCCGCCTGCGGGTGACGACGCAGGGCTATGTGATCGCGGGGGATCAAAAGCCCTCGAAGGGCGAGCAACCTTTGATCCAATTCTGGAAGTACGAATCCAGAGTCGGCGAAGATCCCATCCACGATGGACCGGTGGTGGTCCGAGTAACCGTGGAGGATGGATTTGGCGGCAAGGTCGAGGCCCGGGACGCCTGGTTTGGCCAGCTGGGATCGGTGGTGCTCGAAACGGGTGGCGTGGACTTTCGCATCTACGAACATCGCCCGTTCAGTTTCGACGCGTCCTGCGACCTTCAGCTGCCCGATGCTCTCCAAGACCTTTCGATGCGGTGGGAATTTGCCTTGGTCGACAAGGACGGCACCCCGGTGCGAGAAGCCGGGTCCGTGACGATTCCGGTGGACCGCAGTCTCGCCAAGGGAGAACGGGGCTTAAAGTCATCACTGGTGGTCGGGCACCTGTCCTCCCAGCGTGACTACTACCTCTATCAGGGCCAGCCGTTGACTCCGCCCAGGGACGGCGCCAACGCGGCGAAACCCGGTGAGGTGGTCTCGTTCCCGCTTGGGCATTTCGGGAGCAATGACGACCTTCAGCGCCGCGCTGGTGGGTGGCGCGCGGTGGAGATCGCGGACCGCAGCCGTTCCACGACCCTCCGGCACCGCTGGCATGCGCTGCAAAAAGGATTGTCCCCATCGGAGCGGATCTTCGTGGAGGAACGGGAGCGCGGGATGGCGATCCTTGGCAGCAAGGACACCACGGAGTGGACGGACACCGCACTTTTTGTGGGCGTGCGGGTTGAGCTGCGTGATCGCGACGGGCACCTCCTGGCCGTGTCGGATCGCCTGGCTCCGTGGGGGCTCGCGGCGGGCGGCGTCACCCAGGCGGGGCGCGGCGGTCGCACGCCATCGGACCGCGTCTGGCGTGATCATTTGTTCAGGTATGTGTTGCTGGCGCTGCGGCTCCGGCTACGGGACGAGACGGGACAGCCCTACGACCGTCGACCCGTTCGATTGGCCTTTGATACGGGTCAAGCAGTGGACGCCAAGACTGGTGCGCAGGGCGAGGTGGAAATCTTGGTCGCTCCCTCCGAATCGGGCGCGGAGATCGATGAGGTCAAAATGATAGTTCTTTCGAGGGATCAGCGGCCAACGGGAGCCGAACTCGCGCTGCAACTTGGACACCTCGAACGAGCGGATACAGTGAGTGGAGTTCAGGCGCGGTTGAACAACCTCGGCTTGTTCGCCGGTCGGGCCGTCAGCGCGAAAATCGACGCGACCGATGCATGTCTGGGGCGGGCGTTGGCTCGCTTTCAAACCCGGTGGTACCTCGAACCGACTGGGCGCCTCGACAAGGAAACGCAGCAGGCGCTCGAAGAGGCGCACGACGAATCCGGCCGTTACGGCCGAACCGGAGGAGCACGACAGCGGGTGGTGCCGTTCGTAAAACCGGATGGAGATCCCGTCGCGTACGAACGGAAACAAGCTCCGGACTGGGAAGATCCGTCGCGCCCCGCGCCGATGGACTTTCTCGTCAAGCGGGAGGCTTTGGTGTCATTGGATTATCCCAACACGCTTTTCCTGCCCGGCGATCCCCCCACCACCGGCGACCAGGGTTTGAAGTGGTTCACAACCGGGGGTGAACCCGCGATGAATCCGGTGCGACACGGTAACGACGTGCGCTACCTGATCGACGCCAACGAGACGTATCGCGAGATGGTGAAAGTGATGCGCGAGGCGAAGGGTCCGGATGACTACATCTATCTCTTGGGCTGGTGTCTGTATCCGTGGTTTGAGCTGATTCCCGGTGATCCCACTTCCACGATCGAACACGTTTTCCGGGAGGCGGCGGGGTCATTCGAAACGGTGAGCGAGGAGCTGGAGACGGCTCGGAGAACAGCAGACCAGGCCGAGAGGGCGGCCGAACATGCGGTCGAGGAGCAAGCCAAAGCCGCCCAGGTGGCCATGAGCCGACTCATCGCGGCTGTGACGAAAGCCGGGCAGTCCACCGGGTACTGCAAGATCTCAGGTCACCTCCGCTCTGCGCGGGATGCCCATGAGACCCTCTCGCGCAGCGAAGCAGCCGCACTGACGGGACGACAAACGGACGGCCGGGCCTGGACACCGGGCTGGCGCGAAGCCGCCGTGGAGGATGCACGCAAAGCCAAGGGCTACGCCGCGCAGGCGGTGGCCAAAGAGCTCCATGCCCTCGTCATTGGAATCGTCAAATTTACCTCGGACAGCGAGGCCGACCAGTACGTGAAGCAGGCCTACGAGGGACTGGACGCTGTGAAGAAGAGCGCAACGGAAGGCGATTCGCTGGGAGCCGCCACGGTTGCGGAAGATGCGGCCCTGGCGGCCGGGTATTTTTACGTGGCCGAGGTGCTGGAAGCCGCCAAGAAGGTGGAGAGATCATTTGAAGGGGAATGGCGAGGCAGTGCCGAACGGCGAAAGACGATTTTGGATGACGCGGCGGACGTGGCCCGGGCCGCCGCCGCCAAGGCCGAAGAGATCGCGGCGCAGCTGAAGGTAGCGATGGACGACGAACGTGCGCGACGTCACTTCAGCGAGGCCAAGGAACGTACGGCCGAAGCCCAGGCGATGGCGAAGGAGCTCGAGCACTACGCTGCCGATCCCGGCGGCCAGGACGTGCTCGCGGCGGCGCAGGCCGCGGTGGAGGTCGTGCAGACCCTGGCGGACGCGACGGAGGCCATGAAAATCAATCTCCGCGAAATGAATCGGCAGTGGGACGGGACGGAGACAGCACCGCCGAGCCATGATCCCGGAATCCTCGAGCCGGTGGCCCTTCCGTCGCTCCTCTGGGCAAAGAAGCTGGAAACTGAAATCGACGGTCAGAAAGTTCCCGTTCTCACCGCAGCGACGCTTGAGGCCCTGACGAAAGAGGTCATTGAAACCGCGGACCGGGCCAAATCCAAGGCGCACCTGGAAGCCCAGCGGCAGGCCGTGGCCCTGGCGCGGAAAGTGGGTGAGAGCCTGCCGAGAATATTACGCTGGACGGAGGGGCGACAGGTGCAGGTTCGGGGAATCTTTTGGCAGCACACGATGCCCGACCTCCACATCTGGCCCCTGAGCAAGCTGCCGCACGGCTACCAATCGCTGTTTGGCGACCAATACTTCGCACTTCGTCGAATCGAGTCGTTCCCCCATGCCTCGGTGGTGCAGGAAAACAAGACGGCTTCGTCCACCGGCACGCATCATCAAAAAGTGATTGTCGTCAAGCATGGCGCGGAGGTTACCGCGTTTTGCGGCGGTTTGGATATCAATCCCGACCGACTGTACTCCATCCTGCCCGGCAGCCCGAACGAGAATGGCGACACGATGGGCGCGCCGTTTCACGATGTGCATTGTCGCATCGATGGGCCGGCCGCTTTCGACATCCTGCAGATCTTCATCCAGCGATGGTCCCATGCGAAACTCCACGGGCTCGTCAATACCCGCAAGGAACCGCTGCGAGCCGTGGAAGTACCGAATCCTCCGGAACGACCCGGCGCCCGCCATCTCGTGCAAGTGGGGCGCACGTTCGGAAAGCCCACAATCCTCGGCATGCTCGTTCCGGAATTTCAATCGGCTCCTTACGAGTTCGCCAGGAATGGCGAGCGCACCGCCTGGAACTTGATACGTCACGCCATCTCCCAGGCCGAGCGTTTCATCTACGTCGAGGACCAGTACATCATGAGCCGAGACGCCTCCTCACTGCTTTATCAGACCCTGGCGACGAAGCCTACCATCGAACACCTGACCATCCTGATTCCCCGGGACGAACACACCGCCTGCGAGAATTGGCAGGGTCCTTTGCGGCGGGACTTTCTCGCGCCCTTACTCAAATCGTTTCCCGAAAAGGTCCGGGTCTTCACGCTGGAGCAGACAGAAACGCGCAATCCGGACGGCACTATCCATCGGCCCAAAGACTGGCATACCTACGTGCACAACAAGATGTGGATCATCGATGACAAGTTCTTGATCGTCGGTTCGGCCAACTGCAATCAGCGCAGCTACACCAACGACAGTGAAATCATGTCGGGCATCTATGATCCGTCCACGGACAAAACGTGCAGCCACCGCCTCGCGCACCAGTTGCGGATTGCCCTATGGGCCGAGCATCTGAACATGACCACGCCCGAAGGCTACGCCGAACTTTCGGACGGGGTGGCGAGCGCGGTGCACTGGTTGAAACCGCCGGCGGGTGCGCGCGTGGCCAGGTATGAACCGAGCACCGACGGCTATCCGATGAATTTCCTCGCCAACTACTGGCAAGCCGAACCGACCGGCTCGGACCCAGGCAAAAGGCCGAATCCGATCATCGATGTGGAGGTACGAGCATGGAAGCAGTAGGTTTCTCCGCCGCCGGCTTTTTCTTCGTGTGGCTGGTGGTCCAGACCGCGTCCCATCGCCGTGCGGGCTGGATCTCAACCGTTTTTCTACCGACCGCGCTCGCCCTGGGTTCCGCGTACACGCTGTTTCCGCAAGTCCTGAGTGTCCTCGTGGGAGGGGCCGGTTCGCGCTGGCTTGGCTGGCTGGCCCTGCTGCTTTCGTTCGTGGGTGGGATGTACTTCGACATCACCTCGACCTACACCGTCGCCAATGGACAGGGCACCGGACGACGCAATCCGTGGCCGCTTCTGATCTGGGGACTCGCCGCGACAGCGCTCACTGCGGGCCCGGCGCTCTCACGGGTTCCGGGCCTGGGGGCCGTGGTGTTGGCGTCGCAGGGAGCGCTGGGAGTCGTGGGAGTTTTTTCATTGCTGGGACAAACGACATTTTGGGCCTTGCGACTGCGCAATCCCGAGCCTTCGCCGAAGGCGAAGACGACCGCCTCCCCCGCCACCCCCGCCAACCCCGACCAGGTTCGGCGAGGTAGCTTCTGGAGTGGGGTAATATTTTCCGCAATCGCGGTTGCGCTCCTTTACGGGCTGCCTGGAGGCGCTTTGCCGGGAGGCGGATCGGTGTCACCGCAAGCGGTACTGATCTCCGATGGGAGCCTGGTGAAGAACAACACCCTTGTCTCGTTTGATCGAAGCACCTCTGCCCACCGGAAATTGCCGGTCCAGGGCCATTCAGCCCGGTGGTCTCCCGACGGCACCAAAATGGTCTTCCTTCGCGTTGAACCCGCGAGCGTCTGGATCGCCGCTGCCGACGGGTCGAATGCCAGGCAACTTTGTCGCATGGACGGTTTTTTGAGCGATCCCTGCTGGTCCGCCGACCAGCGGAAGATTTATTTCAACTACAGTCCAGGTCTGCTGGGAGGGACGCTGCAGGTGATTCCGGTCGAAGGCGGTTCGCCTCGGGAGTTGCTCCCCAACTCCGAGGGCGTCACGTACCCCGCTCTATCACCCGACGGGAATTCCATCGCGTATTTTCGCGGGCCCGATGTTTCACAGGTTTCACAGCCGGCCAACGCCCTCAAGATCCTCGACCTGGCAACCCTGCAAACACGCGAGCTGTACAGTCGCATGCGCGGTTGGACTGTCACGGGCCTGCAATGGACACGCGATGGTCGGGCCCTGATCCTGGCCAGCATCGACAACGACTCAGCGCAACCGCAGCTGGAACGGGTTGAAGTGGCCAATCCCACGCGCCAGCGGCTGACCCCGCCGATGCAATACTACCTCTACAGTTTTTCCCGGGTTGCCGATTCCGACCGGATTGCCCTGATGGCCGCGCCTACCTTGGGACGAAATCAGGATCCAAACCGAACCACCGAACTTTGGTTGGTCGACCCGCAGACCGGCCAGCACGAGACCGTCGACCACCGACTTCCTTTCAGACCCCATCTAGCGTACGCCTCGCAGGTCACGTCGGAAAGTAAGCCCCCTCAGCGAAAAAAGTAGGGGCTGATAGCGCAGGGCAACCGCCACTGAAGAGCTCCCCTCGTGATTCCCGCGCTTGGATGCGCGGTACTCGGCGGCGGCGGGTTACCGGCAATGTTGGTGCGGTATCCGTGCGCACATGGCTGATGCACGGAGCTCATATCCGGGCCGCCCTCAGGTTTGTGGAATAGCGGGCGGGTAGGAATCGCGATGGCCCCTCGCTGCCTGAGTTCAAGTCGGGCGAGTGGTCGATGTGAACGTAGCCCGGCCGCTCGATACACTGGCACTACATGCGCCCGCTCCTCGGCACTTCGGTGCCGCTTTTCGTTTCCCAAGGAGCTGTAATTGCGGCCTGCCATCTCAACCGGACTCGACTTACGTCGCTTCCACCCCCTCCGTGTGACCCCTGCCGAAGATGTAATAAACCAATAGATCAGATCGAAAATCGCACGGGCTGAAACGATACACCCTCTTCGTTCATCAACACCTCCCGCACCGAATCGTCGACAATCAGGAGCGGAGGCGAGAACTTGCTTCTTTTGATGTCGGGCCGAAGGCCGGATCTGCCGAAACGCTCGTAGGTACCCGCGACCTTGAAGTCGGGAAGAGGTATGTCATAGACGAGCACAGACTTTATCTCAGGTGTCCTGTAGTGTCCGTCGCGGCCGCACCGTTTACAGGGGGGCATTCCTTTGGAGTAGACTACTTCTAAGGTGGATGGGCTCCAAGGAGGCAGGTATAAATCAGGAATCAGCTCACAACTACCGGTAGGCTCTCGTGTGGTGACGTCGAGCACGTCCCTTACGCACCTCGGAGCCGGCTCGCACCGCTGGAACAAGTCTTGGGGGAATCACGATTTCATACAGTAAAGTGGAGCATACACGGTCGCCCAGTTGCTCCGAGCGAAGACAAATTGGATCGATACGCAAAGCGCCCGAGCCGCACAAAGTACAGGCATTGGTAAAATCATATCGCCCACCATCGGTGGTTCCGCAATAGTCAGAATTGTGATTCCTTACACCAAGTAGTGATGCGTTCATTTGGGGATCCAGGAGGCTCAACAAATGGCCTGATGGCAGCAAGCCAGCCACGATAAAGGCATGAACTTCCTGAGACGCTAACCAGACTTGATGTGCTTCGTTGGGGGCTCAGTCATACCAAAGAGTCAATGCGAGGACAACGGGAGAACAATTCGCGGGAATAGGGGCGCCACGGGCCGGATCGGAAGCGCGGTCAGGCACGCACGGACTGCTTGTGAGGTTGCGGGTAGGAAGGGTTCGATCTCCCGGGTGATTCCAGCCAGTGAAACCAGCCACGCTGCGATCCGTCCGCGCACCTTCAACGCGTCGCCTTTGCGGATAGCCTGCCACGGTTTCACTGCTTCGAGTTCGCCGTTGAGCGTGTCGATGGCAGACCAGATCCGCGCGAGCGCCTCGTCATGAGGGTGCTCTAGCTCGGAAATCGTACTGCCAAGGGTCGCTTCCGATACAACCGGAAGCGATTCGAGTCCGCAGCGCACCGCGAGGGTGAGGAGGCGGCTCACCAGATTACCCAGGCCATTGGCCAGATCCGCTTGGTACGTCGCCGCGAAACGCTCCGCGGTGAAGTCGCTGTCCCCAAACTGAGGCACGGCCCCTAGGAGAAAATAGCGTACTGCATCAGTTCCATAGCTGCGGATCAGGTCGTCGGCACCAATCGCATTGCCGAGCGATTTGCTGATCTTTCGGCCGTCCACGGTGACGAATCCATGAATCGAGAGTTCGTCGGGCAGCGGCAATCCGGCGGAGAGCAGGAGCGCGGGCCAGTAGACCGCATGAAACTTCCATACGTTCTTGCCGATGACGTGGATTTTGCGGGTGTCCTCATTCCACCATTCCCGCCAGGTTTCATCGGTGCCGTAGCCCAGCCCGGACAAATAGTTGATCAATGCATCAATCCAGACGTACACCACCTGAGAGTGGTCTCCCGGAACGGGGATGCCCCAACCGCCCGAGCGAGTCGATGGACGTGATATACTGATATCTTGGAGGCCTGCGCGGACAAACGCCAGGATCTCGTTCCGACGCGACTCAGGACGAATCACAACGGCTCCGCTGGAGATCCAGTCCTCCAAAGCTTCCTGATACGACGAGAGGCGGAAGAAGTAATTCGATTCCGCGACTTCGACCGGAGCGATCCGGTGATCGGGACATTTCCCGTCAAGGAGGTCTTTAGGGAAGAGGAAATCCTCACATCCGGAGCAATACAGGCCGGTGTAACTCTTTCGTATGATATCTTCCGGGCGCAACGCCTGCCAGAATTGGTGCACGCCACGCAGATGCGCGATTTCGGTCGTGCGCAGAAAACGGTCGTAGCCGACGTCGAGTTCATCCGCGAGCTGGTGAAACTGCGCGGCTCTCGCGTCCACCCACGAGTTCGTCTCGACTCCCGCGGCTCGGGCCGCCTCCACGTTCTTGAGGGCGTTCTCATCGGTCCCCGTCTGGAGGCGGACCTTTCTTCCCGCGGCACGGTGGCGCCGGGCGATCGCATCCGCCTGGACGAGTTCGAGGGCGAAGCCGAGGTGGGGAGCCGCATTCACATACGGAATGGCAGTTGTGATGTAGGATCGTTTGTTCATGGAGCGTAAAAGGAGACAAAAACAAAAAGGCCCAGGCGCGTGTGCACCTGGGCCAAAGTCGTTCGCGTTGGGGGACGGTTACCTGCGCGAGGTGTCCCCCAATGACGCAAACGGGCCACGGCTCACCATCATTCGATGAGACAGCGCGGGCGGGAGTGCGGAGGAGGACTTCATTTCAAATGAAATACGGCCGGAGCGGCGATCAATTCAAGGGGTTGGCAGCCGATTCAACACGGAACGAGATACTGAAGGTTCCCTGGACGATAGCCCGGACCCCGCGAAATCAATCACAACGGGGTGTGATTTCCGGGCCAGAGCGCCGGACTTCGCCCTGCCGCCGCCGGGGACGGCGAGCATGGACGCGCTCGCTATCCCGATCCCGACGCAATTCTTTGATGCTGTCGTCGCGCGGGTGAACGGGAAGCGGGTGGCAGTGGAGTTTCGCCCAATTCTCAGCCCGGGATGCTAAGTGTGTTGGGACACTGTCTGCCTGGAAGGCATTTTTCGCTCCTTTACCACCTGCGACGGGATGACAGGTTGAATTTGAAAAGTCTATAGTATCTGTTGATTGTATACACCGTTCAGTTACTCCCAACGAAAGACGGAACAGCAAAGGCGTGAGCGTACCGTTGCGGTCATGCTTCCTGCCCGCTCGATCCACCGACATTTGAGGGCTCGGTCAAGAATGGTCGGGTTCATCAACTGGGAGATCCAGGTCCACAGCCGGCGCATGCGCGCATTTTTGGATACGGTCGGTCTCGGTAAAGGAGCCAGCGCGAAGATGTTCGTGACTCTGGTAAAGTCTGACTCCTCTAAGATACGACGGGATCAGGGATTGCGCGTCGCACACGACCTTATGGAATCCTCCACCACGATTCCCAAGACATCTCGCCTGATGAAAACAGCAAATCTTGAGCTTCCCACCCTCCAGGTGTTTTCGATTCACCGGACGCCGGCGACACTCGGGAGGTACATCATTCTGACAACGAGTCAGCGTACGGCGGAGCAGAATCCGTCTCGAAACGACTCCTGAGAAATGACATACAGTCAATCAGGTGAAACCTCTCGACGGCCTGAGATGCCCGCTCGGTGTGCGCGTTACCTGCGCCTCAGGCGCAAATTTTAGGAAAGTGATCTTACTAAACCATGATCCCGTTTTCTGTTCTCGATCTTTGTCCCGTTCCCCAGGGCGGCACGGTGTCTGATGCGTTGCGCGCGACGCTGGAATTGGCGCGTCATGTGGAAAAACTGGATTATCGGCGCTTCTGGTTGGCCGAGCACCACAGCATGCCGGGAATCGCGAGCGCGGCAGCTTCGGTCGTCATCGCGCACGTGGCGGCCGGAACGTCGAAAATCCGGGTGGGATCCGGCGGGATCATGCTGCCGAATCACGCGCCGCTGGTGATCGCCGAGCAGTTTGGCACGTTGGAGGCGTTGTTTCCCGGGCGAATCGATCTTGGACTTGGACGTGCTCCGGGGACCGATCAATTCACGGCGCGAGCCCTGCGACAGGGGCGAAAGAACGCGGTAGATACCTTTCCCCAGGACGTCATGGAATTGCAGGTATATTTTCAGCCGTCCAGTCCGGGGCAGTCGGTCGTGGCGGTGCCGGGAGCGGGGGCGCGAGTACCGTTGTGGATACTGGGATCGAGTCTGTTTGGTGCGCAGTTGGCCGCCGCGCTTGGTTTGCCGTACGCCTTTGCGTCCCATTTTGCCCCGGATCACCTGGAGGACGCTCTGGCGATCTACCGCCGAGAGTTTCAGCCGTCAGCAAACCTGCCGAAGCCCTATGCGATGGCCGCGATTGGCCTCTTTGCCGCCGATACCGACCACGAGGCCCGGCGGCTTTTTTCGTCGTGGCAGCAAAGCTTCCTGAAATTGCGCCGGGGTGAACCAGGTCTGCTCGCCCCACCGGTCGATGACATTTCCGCTCTGGCATCGCCCGCTGAACTTGCCGGCGTCAACGCCGCCTTCCGTGAAGCCGTAGTCGGGTCCCCGGCAACGGTTCAAACGGGCATTGCGAATTTCTTGGAACGAACCCAGGTGGACGAATTGATGCTCACCTCTGCCATCTATGATCAAGAAGCCCGAAAGCGATCCTACGAAATCGCTGCAGAAATCCGTGGCAAAGGGGAAAACCGGAATGATGCCTAGATAAGCCCTAGACGTCCTTTGGGTGAGGGCTTACGCGTGGAGGGGCCGGGAACCCCTAAAGCATCCTTGTTCAATTTTCACAAGGACCGCGCGTGGATCGAACTCGGATCGACACATTCGTTGATCCGATTCGTATCCAGGCAGATGGACATGATGCCCGCCTGGGTTCAGATCGTGTTTGGGGTAGACTCGGATAAGTTCGAATGGCTCGATTCACCAATCACTCAATGTCCCGCCGCTTGGCATTTCCGTGCCGAACTCGATTCCCAAAATTCCTCGAGTTGCATCCCGCCAGCTTACTCGGCCTCCGCTCACTTCGCTTCAGCCCCCATGGAGGGTACACCATCGATCGGCTGCGGGACGCGTTTCTTTCTCCACTGAAACGCGGCACTCCCTGAGCGATGGTTGGCCTGCGCGGACATCTTTATGTGGTCAGCTTTACGGAATCGTCCGTATGCTTCTGCCATGCGGCAATGTCGGCAGTGATTCTCTTTCTCACGTCCGCACACGCGGCTGCGTCAAAGAGATTCTGCGTCTCCAGCGGGTCCGCGAGGAGATTGTAGAGTTCCGGCTGATCGGTGTTGCGAAGGTTGAGTTTCCAGCCGTCCGGCGAGACGGCAGTGCGCGTCGACTCCTGCGAGGCACGGGCGATCGCGTCGGCGGTGGCGAGCGTCGTGCCTTTCTTCACCTTTTCTTTGCCGCTGTTCGGCGACCATTCGAGAAACACGGTTTCGGCGGGCATCCTTTCGCCCCGCAGGAGCGGAGCGCGGCTTCGACCGATACACTGCGCGTGCGGCTTCGCTCCGAGGAGATCGAGCATCGTCGGGACGAAGTCGATGTGGCTTACAGGTTGAGCGACACGCTGCGATCTCTTCTGCCCGGGCAGCCTGACAAGATACGGGACGCGCGACGCGGCATCGAACATCACCTCTTTCTCGAAAAGGCGGTGGTGGCCCATCATGTCGCCGTGATCGCTCGTGTGAACAACCACCGTGTCGTCCGCGAGACCGAGCGATTCGAGTTTACCGAGGATCCCGCCGATACTGCGGTCAATTTGGGTGACAAGCCCGTAATAGTTGCGCTTGGTCTCGCGGTAGTCGTCAGGGCCGGTCCCAAACTCGCGTTCAAGGTACTCCTGCTTGAGACGGTAACGGAGCGGAATGTCGGCACCAAAGGTCGTACGTGCGGTCGGCTCAAATTCGATTTCGTCGTCTCGGTGTTCCCGATTGAGGGGACCCTGGTAAGGCGAGTGCGGTTCGAGAAAGCTCACAAAGAGCACAAATGGATCGCGTCGATGACGCTCGAGGAATTCGCAGGCACGCTCCTCGAGGAAGCGCGGCTTCGAGAGCTCGATGGGGAGCGTGCTTGCGAATTTACGGCTGACCGAGCCGTCGGGACTGTCACTGTTCACACCGCGCGAGAGCAGAAATTTTGAGTAGTCACTGATGGTCGTGGGATCGCGACCCGCGCCGAAATACGCCTGATACATATCTTCAATCGATGCCCACTCCTCGAACCCGCGCTGAGCAAAAACTTCGTCGCCGAGATGCCACTTGCCCATGTAGGCGGTGCGATAGTCGGTGTCGCCGAGCATTTCGGGAAACGTCTTCCACCGCGGCGCGAGCGCCATGTTGTTATGAGTACAGCCGTTGGTGTGCGGCCAGGTGCCGGTGAGCAGCGAGGACCGCGACGGGGTGCACACGGGGTGCGTGACGTAGCAGCGGTCGAAGACGGTGGATTGCGCGGCCAGGCGGTTGAGATGAGGTGCATGGCAGCGGCCATTTCCATAAGGCGCGATGGTATCGGCTCGCTGCTGATCGGGGAGGAATACCAGGAGGTTGGGCTTTCGCTTCGACTCGGCGGTTGCGGTGCCAAGAAGGACGCTGGGAAACGCGAGCGCGGAGACTGCTCCAACGGCGGACTGGGCAACAAAGCGGCGGCGAAGCATGAGGTCATCCCTGGGTGAACTTCTTCACGTGCTTCTCGATGACAGCCATCGCGCGATCGGGATCCTGTACATTGCGTGGGTAATAATAGTAGGCGGCAAAGTCGGGCTTGAGCGCAAGCACCGCCGGGTAGTGACGGTCCATCGGCTCAATCATGGATGCGTGGAGATTGTGATTCTCCATCAGGAAAAAACTCTTCCGGCCCGGCACCGCGCGAGCGGCCTGGATGAAAGACTCGCCCTTGCCGCTGAGGAGAATTTTGCCTTTTCCACTCTCCTGCCCTTCACCCGATCCTTCCATCTTCGCATCGGCGGCGGCGTCCCACGGGCGGCCGTCGGCGCCGTAATAGTCGAGATGCCGCACGCCGGCACCGGCAGCCAGCTCCTCGGGCGGATTGTGTGCCTGCTGGAAGAGGAACGTGAGCTTGTCGGGCCAGTGTTGCTTGGCGAACGCGCATACGCGTGACCAGAAATCGCGGGCGGCATTGAAGTGCGCCGTAAGCGGCGCGTTCTCACCGAGGGCGGCAATGGCGTGTTTCGATTTGTCCACGATAAAGCACTTCGGCTCGTCGATGATGAATCCCGCGAAGTTGGGGTGCTGTTTGTAAAGTTCAGCGAGTGTCTCGGTGAAGAACTTGAACGTGTCGGGGTGATGAATGCTGCTGATGCCGCCGGAGACCTTGGGCATGATGGCGGTCTTGCCCTGCTTGTTCACGAGAAGCGTCTGCGGGTTGAGCATCGAGAAAAGACTCGGAACCTTGGGTGCACCGGCGGTGAGCCCGCCCCAGCGCGAGGGCACGGCAATCATTTTCATCCCGACACGCGCAGCTTCTTTCGCAATGAAGGCGTGGTTCTCGTACGCGGCGAAGAGATCCTGCTCAAGAACGCCGACGCAGACATACTGCGTGCCGATATTGGCCATCCACTCCATGTCGGCGCGAATGTGGCGCGGCACGTAGGTATACATGTGCGCGTTGAGATAGTAGGCGCCGACTGCGGTCTGCGTGCGGTTGACAGCAAGCGGAACGGAGGTCTCGGCGGGGGCAGCGATCGCTGGGAGGGCCGCGGCGGCGGCGACGGAGTTCTGGAGAAAGGTGCGACGATTCATTTTTTTGTTTTGCCTTTGATCTTGTCGGTGCCGCCCGGGGTGAGCGGAAAATCAGGGGTATCGATCCGAGACGCGGTCAGCAGCGGGATGAGGCGGGCAGTCACCTTTGGTTCCCGTGCCGCGAGGTTACTCGACTCGGCAGGATCTTCGGCGAGGTCGTAGAGTTCGGGCGCAGTCGTAAGGCCATTGCGGATGAGCTTCCATTTCCCTTCGCGCACGGCCTGGCGCGCCTGGCCCTTGATGGAGATTTCCCAGTAGAGGTGGCTATGCGTTATCTGATCGATCGTGCGACCAAGTAGAGTCGGGGCGTAACTGATGCTCTCGGTGGGCAGATCGGCGGGACGCGGAAGACCAGCGAGTTCGAGGGCGGTGGCCGAGAAATCCCAAAAGGCGGAAAGATGCGAGGTACGTGTGCCTGCGGCAATGCGACCTGCCCAGCGCGCTGCGAACGGCACGCGGATGCCGCCTTCATACAGGTCGCGCTTGATGCCTCGGAAGGGGCGGGCGGTGCGGAAGAAGGCATTGTCCTTTCCGTCCTCTTCGTGAGCCCCGTTGTCCGAAGTGAAGATCACAAGGGTGTTCTCCTCGAGGCCAAGGGCCTTGAGCTTCGCAAGGAGCCGGCCGACATCGCGGTCCAGCCGGTGCATCATGGCCGCGAAGACGACGGAGGACTCGTCGGCGCCTGGCTCTCGCGCCCAGGCATAGGCTTGCTTCACTTCGGTGATGGAATCCGCCGGACACTTGAGGTCCGCGTGCGGGGTGGTGGCGCTGAAGTAGAGGAAGAAGGGCTTTCTGGGGGAACCCATCGCCGGAGCGGCGCCCACGCGCGCGAGAAACGCTTCTGCCTCGGTGGTGAACAGGTCGTTGGCGTAGACTCGCTCCTTGTGGCTGAAATTCTGATCAAGCGGTTCGGCGACCGAGTCGCGATAGAGAAACTCGGGATACTGGTTATGGGCATGCGCCTGATTGACGAAGCCGTAGAAGAAGTCCCAGCCCTTGCGCCACGGGGCGGCGGTGGTGTCGGGTTCGCCCAGACCCCACTTACCGATCATGGCGGTGGTGTAGCCTGCAGCGCGAAGGCGCTCGGCGACTGTAATATCTGTTGGCTTTAGGGCGACGCGGCCGCCGTCATTTCCGCCGCCCACGAAATTATTGCGAATCGTCGCGTGTCCGGTGTGGTGACCGGTCATGAGTGAATTGCGGGACGGCGCGCAAATAGTGGAGCCTGAGTAGTGATCGGTGAAGACGAGACCCTCGCGCGCGATGCGATCGATGTTCGGCGTGGCGTAGCGCGTCTGGCCGTTGAATCCCACCTCGCCATAGCCAAGATCGTCGGCGAGAATGAAGATGATGTTGGGACGCGCGTCGGGCTGCGCGGCAGCTAGGGTGGCAAGCGCACTAAGGGTGGCGGCGAGTCGGAAGAGGTTCATTTCGACGGGTTCGTGGCGGGCTCGGTTTGTTCGGGCAGGCGGCCGTTATAGCCCTTGTAGATGTCGAGCGGATCTTCCATCGCACCGCCCTTGTCGGCACTCTCCACGACCCAATGATCGACGAGTGCGCGGAGTTCGCGGAGCTTCGCAACGTAGGCCGGATCGCCCGCGAGATTTTTCACCTCGTGCGGATCGGCCTTGAGATCAAATAGTTCCTCGATGGGCTTGCGGTCAGCGGCGAAAAGCGCGGCCTCTGGGGTCAGCTTTCCTTCCTTGGCGAGCTGCTTTACCAGATTCCAAGTCGGATACTGTTTCTCCTTGTACGCATTGCGCTGCATGTAGGGGATGGCCGGAAAATAGTTGCGGATGTACTTCCACTCCGGCGTGCGGACGGCACGCATGCGGTCGGTGGACTCGTCCATGCGATCGCGGGCGGCAAAGATGTAGCTGCGCGGTGTGAGGCCGGGGGCGAGGAAATCGCGGCCTTGCATGACGGCGGTGGGCTTCACGCCAGCGAAGCCTAGCAGCGCTGCTGAAATGTCGATCGACGACACCATCTGATCATCGGTCGTGCCGGCGCGGCGCCGGTCGGGCCATGCGATCAGGAGCGGAATGCTGATGCCGCCGTCGTAGAGAAACTGCTTCGACCGGAAGAGGCACTGCCCGTTGTCGCCGATGAAAACGACGATGGTATTTCCCGCGAGCCCGTCCCTCTCAAGACGGGCGAGCACTTCTCCGACGTAGTGATCCATGAGTTGGATGGCATCGAGGTAGTTGGCGTACTCCTCGCGGGCGATTGGGTGATCGGGGTAATAGGGCGGGAGCTTGATTTTTGCCGCCTCGACATGGCCGACGGGCGAATTGTTTGAACGGGCGAAGGTCCAGCCTGGGCCCTTGTGACTTTCATTGATCGTGAGCTGGGCAAAGAAGGGCTGCCCGGGTTTGCGCTGGTTCCAATCGAATCCATCGAACGGCGGGCCATCGGTGAGGAAATTGAAGTCGGTCTTGCCCGTGCCGGAGGAACCGGTAATTCCGGGCACCCCGGAGGTGCTGGCCTTCTTGGCTTTTCCAGCGCCGGGCGCAACATTGACCGTGAAATAGCCGGCCTCGCGGAAGTAGTCAGTGATGGTGCGTACCCCGGCGGGAAGCGGCTGTTTGTTCCACTGCCAGGTCCGGTGGTTGTGCGCACCGATGCTGGTCTGATACATTCCAGTCATGATCGCAGAGCGGCTGGCGGAGCAGACGGGGGCAGTGGTGAACGCGTTGTTGTAGCGGACACCGCGCGCGGCGAGCCGATCAAGATTCGGTGTGCTCACGAGCGGCTCGCCGTAGCAGGAAAGATTTTTGCCGATGTCCTCTGCGAGGATGAAAAGGATATTCGGCTTGGCCGAATCGGCCGCGAAGCCAGAGCCGGTGAAGGCGAGGCCGGCAGCAAACAGGAAGGAACGGAGGGGATTCATGCGGGAATGGGGACGAAGCGCGCACCGGATTGTTCGGAAAGTAGTTCCATCGAGATATCCCAACCGGGCGCGTTTGCCACGCACAACCGACCGTCGGCGAGCCACTGGCCGTCCGGCTGGCGTCCACGTCTGACGGTTAAGGTCGGTTCAATGGAAGCTCCCCCCCGGGTGAGGGCTGCGGCGTGCAGGACTGCGCAGGCCGCGGTGGGCTTGGAAGGATCGTGCGGCCGGCCCTGCGCTCCGGGGCTCTTCGCTATCCGGTGGACCGCACTGAGACCGACCAAAGCGCCGGTGTATTTCGGAACAGGCATACCAGGGTCGGTCCCGCGCTGTGCAAACAGAGCGAGGATCCACGCTTCGCCGATGCCGAGACGGGTTCTTTCTGCGACCCGCAGCTCGCCGAGCCAGTCGATTTCGAACCCCCGCAAGGGATGGCGTCCTTCGGGATCGGACGAAGATTCAGAGGTAAGTTCGGGCGGCACGTGGAGTGGCGGATAACCAAGTACGCGCACCCCGCACCCGTCCGCGACCGACACCCCACAGACGACGCAAGAGCTAAGACGGGTGCGAGGCAGGGAGGTGCCGCGATTCATCGCGAAAACGGCGCGGCTAGTAGTTCCAGGTGAGGCCCACCGCGTAGCTGCGGCCGGTGTCACCGTAGTAGATATTGCGGCGCGAAGTGCCGACGTACTGCTCTTCGGGCGCCGCGCGAAGATTCGTCGCCTCGAATTTGATGGTCCATTTTTTGCCGATTTTGTAGCTGGCAAGCAGATCGTAGCTTTCGAAGCCGCGGGCAAACTGATCGAGGCCGGCGGCGTTTCCGAGGGCCTGGAGGAAGTCGCCTCGCCAATTGTGCGAGAAGCGCACGAAGAGGCCGTATTTTTGGTAGGTGAGCGCGAGGTTGCCGAGTTGGTCGGACTGGTTGAAAAGCGGCAGTTTCTCTCCCACCCGCCCGGGCTCAGTGAGCGTGACAGACGAGTCCACGAGGGTGTAGTTGGCATAGACTCCGAGTCCATCCAGGGGGCCAGGCAGAAACGCGAGCTGCTGCGTATAGGCGAACTCCCAGCCGGAAACCCGGGCTTTGCCGGCATTGTCAAACACAGTGAAGCGGGCCGGCTGCCCCTCGTAGGAACCGTCGAACGTTCGCCGGTAGATCGGGCCATCGAGATTTTTGTGAAAGTATCCAGCCGAGACCAGACCAATGGCCTTGAGATAGTATTCGGCGGAAACATCGACATTGTCCGACGTGGTGGCTTTCAGTGACGGGTTGCCTCCGGAAACGACGACGGGATCAGAGGCGCTCGGCGCCGTCGGCGTGGTGACGCTCAGGGACGGTGCAATGCGGTTGGTTTGCGGCCTCGAAAGGGTCTTATTCCACGATGCCCGCAGCACGACTTTCTTCGTGGGTGCGTAGCGGAGATGTACGCCGGGAAGTGCATTATCGTACTCAGTTTCGTTTCGCACCCACTGGTATCGGGCGGGATTGTTGGCGGCAAAGGCGGTGTTCTGGCGGTACGCTTTCGCTTCGGACGTCGTGCGTTCGTAGCGTAGGCCGGCGAGTGCGGTAAAGGGACCGGTCGTCCACTCAGCCATCGCATATCCGGCATAGATGCCTTCGGCCACATAGTAGTCGGCGGCAAGCGTGTTCTGCAAGGTATTCGCGGCGTTGGGGACAAAGAGCGCGAGATTGGACTTCGCAAAATCGTAAAACGAAAAAGGGGCGGAAGTCGGACCGAACGTCATGAGCCCGTCTAGAAACGCTGGCGAGACTTCATAGGTGCCACCGAGACGCGGATCGTTGAGCGCGAGAGTTCCGCTCGAGAGGGAGTTGTATTGGGAATTCTCCTGGTCCCATTTTTTCGGACTCCAGCGGAGCTTGAAGCCCGTGCTCACCTTCAGCGGCCGACCACCGAGCGTGAGTTCACGGGTGGCGTCGCCTTTGAGAGAGTATTCGTGATTCGTTAATTTCCGGTCCTGAATCTGCAACTGGTTGAATGCGTAAGCGGAGGCGTCGTTCAGGTCGGGGCCCGCGGTACGCGTGAACACCGGCCGCTCGCTGTCGCTCAAGTCGAATGTGGCGGTGGTGTTCGCAGTGGTCTGCCACTGGCCAGTGACGGCGTCCTGATGGTTCGTGCCGCGAGAGAGCGAGCCCACGAGGTCGAGTTTCCAGACATCAAGCAAGGTGTGTCCTCCGACCGAGAGGCTGGTCCCGGTGTCGGTGAACTCCCGCGGGTTGACCACCCGCTGGCCCCGGATCGCAGTCGAGGTGAAACCAACGACCCGCTCGTCTGCGACCGTGACCGGAGCGGAGACAGAGATGGTGCCGGCGTTCTGCACGGCGAGACGGGGCCGGGCATTCCGTTCGACAAATTCGTTGTACGTCGCGCGAAGGTAGAGCAGGCCGGTATCGCCAAGCTTCCGTTCGATGGCAAGACTGCCGCCCGTGCGCTCGCGCTTGATGTCGACGTAGCTGAACGCGATGTTGTTCGGCGCGTAACCCGCGTAGGCGCCATTCACAGCGGTGCCCGAGCGCACGGCCCAACCGGCCGGTTCAGCGGTTTCCTCGAGTGCCTTGCGCTGCGCACGGCTCACCGAAAATTGCAGGCCCCAGTCGCGATTGCTGCCAATGACATCGGAAAAATTCACGCCGGCACGGTAACTGGATTGGTCGGCGAGATCGTTGTATTGCCAGTAAGCGTTGGCAGCGACGACACGGCGCGGAGTGTCGAACGCACTTTTCGTGCGAAGGTTGATCACGCCGCCCACCGAATCGCCGTCGAGGTCGGGCGTGGCGGACTTGGTGATCTCGACGCCGGCAAGTTGCTCGGCAGGGTAAACGTCCATGGAAACTGTCCGACCGTCGACCTGGTTGGAAAGCACGCTCACGCCGTCGATGGTGATGGCGTTGAGGTTGGGCGCGGCTCCACGGATCGTGATGTCGCGGTCCTCCCCGCGCTGTCGGACGGTCGAAACGCCGGGCATCCGCTTGAGCGCCTCGGCCGCGTTCACGTCGGGGAAATTGCCGATGGCGTCGGCGGCAACGATGTTCTTGAGATTAATCGCGGCGCGTTGCTGATTGATTGCCCGAGCCTGTCCCTCGCGCACGCCCTCAACCACAAACGCGGTGAGGCTGATCACCTCCCCAGATAGAGCAAGATCGAGTCGTGTCTGCTCGCCCGCCTGAATTGCGAAGGGTGCCGTCAGGACGGCGTAACCGACCGACGAGACGCTGACGGTGCCAGCACCGGATGGGAGCGACTGAAAACGAAAGTTGCCGTTGGGTTCCACGATGGCGGTGTAGTCGCTGCCCACGACGGACACCTGCGCGCCCGCGAGATTTGCTCCGGTGGACTTGTCGGTGACCCGGCCGAGCAACATCCCGTTGCCCCGCCCTGCTTCAGACGCCGGCGCCTCATTCGCCCCGGGGGCGGACTGGGACCGGCTCACGGCTTTTTTTTCTTTCGCAGGCATGGCCCGGGTAATCGTCAGCGCACCCGAGCGGGTTTCCTGCTCAGCCGTCAGTCCAGTGCCGGCTAACATGCGTTGCGCCGCCTCCAGCACCGTGAATGAACCCTGCACCGCGCGCGTGCGGACGTTGGCGGTCATCTCGTGGGAAAACAGGATCTCAACGCCCGTCTGCTGTGCGAGACGTTTCAGCGACGTCGATGCCTCCGCTGCAGGAAGATCGAATTCAACGCGGTCGGTTGGAGTCGCCTGGGCAGAGAACGGCACAAGCAGTACGATTAGCCCGACAGCAAAGGCGACACGCAGGGCGCGACGCGGGCAGGAGAACGAATGGGCAAGGCAAGTAAACATGGGGAGGGGCTGCTGCGCCTGCGCTCAGCACCGGCGAGCACTCTACGGAGACGAGCCAGGGTCACAAATCCCTACCTTTTTCCTCGCCGGTGCCGCTCGCTGGCGGGACCCCAGGGTCAACGCCGTTTCAAAACCACACCACGTCCCTCGAACGGCTCGGCGACCACCTCGTAATTGACCACCAATAGGCGTACAAGTGCTTCGGTGTTGTCCGCGCGAACAATTCCGCTGATGCGGAGGTTTGCAAGAGAGGGATCGGCAAGGGTCAATTGCACGGCACTGTTCCGATTGAGCATCGTGATCGCTTCCGCGAGTGGAGTTGCTGAAAACTCGATGCGGGCCACGCGCCAGCCCAATCGATCCTCAATCGCGGCTGCGGCGAGGGGCGTGACGATCGTGCCGCCGCTGCTGGAGCGGCCGGAAACACCGGTGCCGGAGACAACTGCCAAGTGCCCTGCGTCAACAAATGTGCCCGGACTCGTGGGAGAGTCGGCTGCGACAACTTGCGGAACCGGCTTTTCCGCGACTGCCACGCGGCCTTCGGTCACCAATACCTCCACCGCGGAAGCACTGACCTGCACGGTGAATGCGGTGCCGACCGCACGCACGTTGACCCCGGCGGCGGTTACGACAAACGGTCGCGCAGGATTCTTAGCGACCTGAAAATGCGCTTCACCGCTCGCCAGCGTCACCCGCCGCAATTCACCGCTAAAGTCGTGGCTCAGAATCGTGCCATCGCGCAGCTCCACGATGGTGCCGTCCGAGAGCTCCTGCCGCTGAGGAGCAAGCACGATGGTCCGGCCCGGCGCATCAGAGCCAAAACGCACGGTCAGGGGCATACGCCAAAACACACCGGTCAAAACGACAAGTGCCACGACCAACGAGGCCATGCCCCAGCGCCGCCGCCGCCGCAAAGCACGTGCCGCCAGTTCAGCGACGAGCGCTTCGCCTAAACCGGTACGCTCCGCCCAATCAAGCGCGGAGGGTTTCTCGCCGGCACCAGAGGTTGAAGGTTTATTCGCCATACCACCCTCTCACGCCGCGCTTGCGGAGGTAGTCTTCGCACCGGGCAATGCCGCGCGCGAGCTGGACCTCTACGGTTTTCTCGGAAATGCCGAGACGCGCGGCGACGTCGCGTTGTGGGACAGATTGGAGCTTGCGGAGGATCACAACTTCACGGCAGCGACGGGGCAGCGACTCAATGGCATCGGCAAGCAGGTGGAATCTCTCAAGTACTGACGCCTGTTCGGCGGCGTCCGGTCCTGACGCCAAGACGGTCAGACCCTCAAAGTCCTTTACGGCGACGAAAGGCGTAACGCGGTCTCGACGCACTGTGTCGAGTGCGAGGTGCCGGGCAACCTGGAACAGAAAGGCGCGCGCCGACCGCACGGGATGGGCGGCACGCGCCCGCCAAATGCGTAGGTAGGATTCCTGGACGACATCCTCGACATCGCGCACCGACGGGAACTGACCTCGGAGATACGTTTTCAGCGACGCATCATGTGGGTGGACTTCCTCGGCAAACCACGCGCGCAACGCGGCGGCAGGCGGGGCGGCGTCTTCGGACCGGGGTGAATCCATTGTAGATCATACGACACCAAAGCGAATTCTCCCTCAAGCCATTAGTGATTTCGGGAATCGGCTTGCAGCGAATCTTTGTTCCCAGGGCAAGCCCGACCCTGAGAGTCCGAGGATCCGTTCGGCGCAGGGACCGGTTTGGGTGATTTGCACACGCGGATGAAGTCGCAAATGGGGGAGGGCTTGTGCTCATTTCATCGACGTGTCCGTTTCATCAATTATCCGAATAGGCGCCACAGTTCTCGGATATCTCTCCGTGAGTATTCGCTCAGCTCGTCGCGCGATTCGCGGGGAGCCCAGAGATCCAATCCTCGACTCGTTGCAGGCGGAGGCGAGGCGCCAGTCTCTGCCCTGTCCCGCGATTCGCTCCGCGCTGACCCGTCACGCTGAGCCAAGTTGAGTCCTGCTTTGCGCAGCCCCTTACCCATGGATCGCTTCGATGACGTGCCGCCTTTGCCAGTTCCCATTGTCCCTCCGCTGATACACGCAAGGAATGATTTTGGCCGCCAAGACCACGGCCATTTTTCGAGACGTGACCAGCTGCTCTATCCGTTGAATGTAGGCTATCGATCTCCCAGGAACAAGGTCGCGAACCAAGCGCAAAGCGGCAGTACCACGAAAAAAAACGCCAGAAGAACAAGGATGAACCGCCGCTCCACCCACCACCGCAGGCGGTTCGACCGGGTCGGCGCGGATTGCAGGGCTTGTTGGGCTTGGCTCGATTTACGGATCTCTTCCAGTCTGCGATTGAATGCAGCGTGGATACGTTCCGCCTCGCTTCTTCCGCCGGGGGAGATGGGGAGCGCCCAGACGCAGTAGAAGTCCTCGTCGCCAAACTCCAGGCAATCGTGGTCGATCCGGACCACGGGGAAGGGTCCGGTGTAAACCGAGTGCTTGCCCAAGGAAACTCGGCCTTCGCGCACGATCGCCTCCATTCCGTCTTCGAACGGGATTTTGGCCAAATTCATTGCATTGCGCGCACGGCCAGCGTTCGGCTGCTTCCGCTGGTGGGTGTCCGTTAGGTAGCGGTCCCAGGTGGCGCGATCGATTGTCCAACGCGCCAAGATCGTTTCTGACGGTACGCGGTTGGGCATCGCGATTGCATGACTCGCAACCTACCGAATTTCAAAGCGTTGCGTGGCGAAGTACACTTCGAAAGATATCGGAAACGTGGTGGACCCGATCAGAATCGAACTGACGACCTCCTCAATGCCATTGAGGCGCTCTGCCAACTGAGCTACGAGCCCGTGACCCACGTGAGGAGGGGAAAATCGGGGTTCCGGGCGGGAAGGCAAGCGGTTTTTTCAGGGGCTCAGATCCTGGGCCACGACCTTGAAAATAAACGTCTCTCCTTTGCGATTGGGTGGTGGGCCCAGGTCTCCAATCGACCGCACGGCTTCGAGGACGGCCTGATCAAATTCTGCATTTCCACTGGTCCCGAGGGTTTTCACCCCGGACAGAGTTCCTCCCGAAGATACGCTGATCTGCAGGCGGACGGAGAGTTCCGCGCTGAATGCAGCCTTCTCCAGGCTCTGACGAATGCGCTGAATGATCAACGAGATATAGGCTTCCGTGAGGTCTTGTTCCGCGCGCTCGAGCGCCGTGCCGCCCGCGCCGCCTTCACGATTTGCTGCCGAACCGCCGGCCACGCCACCCCGGATCCCCTGTGAAACGGAAGGGACTTTGACAATCCCTCCTTTGGTGCTGGAGGGCGGCGTTTTCCCTTTGGCATTGAGTCGATCAAAATCCGCCTTGGTCATGCGCTTCGCCTCCAGTTCGGCTTCTTTGCGCGCGCGCTCCGCCGCGGCTTTCTGCTCCGCTTTGAACTTCTTCTCAATGTTCGCGGCGCGCTTTTCCGAGAGCCGCTTGATGTCGCGAACAAAATTTGGGGGTGGCGTGACGGCAGGGGCCTTGGTGGCGGCCGGGCTGGCCCGGACCGGCTCTGGAGGGGTCGCTTGAACCGGGGGCGGCGGCACCTCGGCCGCCGGGGCTATGGCCGGTTCGGGATCGGGGGTGCGGACCGGAGGCACCGGAACGGGCAGCGACACCATCTGCTCGGCGCTGGGTGCGGCTTGAGGGTCACCCAGCTTGGGCGCGACCAGTGCGCCATAATTGTTGCCCTCCCCTGCGACCAGCTCAAACACCTGCAGGCTGTCGGACGGCGCGCGCCTCGACAACCCCATCGCCAGCGCCACCAGCAGCACCACCAAGGCATGCAGGCCGATGGATGAGAGGTAGGCGCTGGGAGATTGCGCGGTCATGGCACCGGGTTGCCGCCGGCCTGCGTGTCAAACTGCAGTTTGCTCAGCTTGTACCGGGTCAATTCATCCATCACCCGCACGACCTGCTGCCATTGCAGCGACAGATCCGCACGGATACGGATGACGGGTTGACGGTCTACGGGCTCGGAAGAAAAGGTCGCCAGGCGGCTGGAAAGTTCGGCAAACGTGACGGGACTCGAATCGAAATAAAACCGTCCCTGCCGATCGATGGAAATGGCGACAAAGCGGTTATTCTTGTCCGGCCGCGTCTGGTCGCGCTTCGACTCCACCGGCAGATTGACCGGGATGGTCTGCTCCTGGTTGATCAGCGGTGTGGCGATCATGAAGATCAGCAGCAGCACAAATGCAAGGTCCACCAGGTTGGTGACATTGAGATCCGCCAGCGGGTGGGCAGTGCGGTGACGGCGGAACGTGCGTGCCATGATCGATCCCGGTTACTTCGACTCCAGCTCGATGCGATCGGCCAGGGAACTGGCAAAATTCTCCAGCTCCGTGATGAGTCTCCGCGTGGTGGACAGAAGAAAATTATAGCCGAAAACCGAAGGAATAGCGACCACCAGCCCCGCAATCGTGGTGAGCAGGGCCGCGGAGACGCCTGGCGCGAGGTTCTGGATGCTGGCGGTCTGAACCCCGGTGCCGGCGATGGAGTCAAACGCAATCATCACACCCCACACCGTGCCGAGCAGGCCGAGGAAGGGAGCGCCCGAAACGATGGTGGCGAGGAAGATCATCGACGCCTCATACCGGAGCGTCTGGCGGGCGATCGCCCGTTGCAGCGCATTCTCGGCGTGCTCCAGCCGCGCCCGGCTCGAATCGGCACCCTTTTCCTTCAAGATCGACGCCGCCCGCCAGTAGGATTCGACCGCATCGGCAAACAAGTCGGCGTACGGAATCGAGCGTTTGTTGCGATAGGACTCGGGCAGGTCCAGCAACGTCCGCTCGTCGCGCAGGCGCTGCTCAAAGGCGAGGTTGAGCGCGCGCATCTGCCTCAGCTCGTTTCGTTTCCCCAGCATGACCGCCCAGGCGATCATACTGAAGATTCCCAGCCCGACCGTCAGGATTTGCCCGACCAGGTCACAGCGAATGAAAACATCGACGAGGTTTACCGAAGCGAAAATGGGTGTCATTGAAAACGCGCAGCGCGGAAGACGGCGAGTGTTGGACGGACCCGGTGCATCGATCAATGGCAAACCCGGCCGCGTGCGAATCTGTTTGCCGCACCCGAGCCGCGGAATTTGCCTCATCGCCTTCCGCCGGTCGCCTCCCTCCGACGATTGACTCCATGGACTTCAAAACCTCCGCCCTCACTGCGCTGCGCGCCCGAGCCTCCCTCCTGCCCTCCAAGCAGGCCTTGGTGGGTCTTGATGGGTTCGTCGATACCATCGTGACCCCGGTGGGGTTGCGATCGGGACAAGGCGAGGCCTTTACGCCGATTTCAACGTTGACGGAGTTCGGTGGGCGGATCGCCAACGCGGCGGGTAAGAGCACCAATATCGAGCTCTATCCCCGTCTCGACAAACTGGGCGGCAACGGCCCGATCATGGCCAATGCGCTGCTCGCCCACGGCAGCCAGCTCACCTACATCGGTGCGCTCGGACTTCCCTCGGTCCATCCGGTGTTCGCCGACCTGGCGAAGCGGGCCCGGGTGATCTCACTCACCTCACCGGCCCACACCACCGCGGTGGAGTTTACCGACGGTAAACTCATGCTCGGCCAGATGCGTTCGTTGGACGACATCACGTTCGAGTGCATCCGGACTCGTCTCGGCGAAGAGGGGCTAGTCAAGGAGTTGGCCGCGGCTGACCTGGTGGCTCTCGTCAACTGGACCATGATCCCGAACATGACTTCCATCTTCAAAGAGTTGGTCGATCGGATTCTGCCCGGGATTCCCCAACTCAAGGCCCGGTTCTTCTTTGATCTGGCTGATCCAGAAAAGCGCTCCGCCGACGATCTCCGCCAAGCGCTAGCCACGCTGGCAAGGTTCGAAGCGTTCGGGCGCGTCACCTTGGGCCTGAACTACAAGGAGGCCCAGCAGGTGTGCGAGGCGCTCGGGATACCGTGCGGAGGCGAAGATGGCGCCTCGTTGCAGGCGACCGCCACCGCCGTGCGGCGGCACCTGCGGATCGACACGGTGGTGGTCCATCCCCGGGCCTCGGCCGCCTGCGCCACCCCCGTGGGCAGTGCGTGGATCCCGGGTCCTTACACGGAAAAACCGCTCATCACCACCGGGGCAGGAGACCACTTTAACGCCGGTTTTTCGACGGGACAGCTGCTCGGTCTGGATCCCGAATCCTGTCTTGCCACCGGAGTCTGTACCAGCGGTCACTATGTGCGGACCGGCGAGAGCCCCACCCTGCCGCAACTTGAAACCTTCCTCGCCAACTGGCGATAACTCCTTCATCCTCTCATCCATGCCTTTGAAACAGTCACGCTCCGGCAAACTCATTTCCTTCGAGGGCTCCGAAGGCAGCGGAAAATCCACCCAGATCGCCCGCCTCGCGGCGCGCCTGCAGAAGATTCCGCGGGATGTGGTGACCGTGCGTGAACCGGGTGGCACCGAGATCGGCGAGCAGATTCGCAACATCATCGTCCACAACTCACGGGGCGAGGAAATGTGTGCCGAGACCGAGCTGCTGCTCTTTGCCGCCGCCCGGGCCCAACTGGTGCGGGAAGTGATCGCGCCCGCTCTGCTGCGGGGAGCCACCGTGTTGAGCGATCGCTACCTCGATTCTTCCACGGTCTACCAAGGGGTGGCCCGGAACCTCTCGATGGATCCGGTCAACCAGATCAATCACTTCGCCGTCGGCAATGTCATGCCTGACATCACGGTCGTGATCGATGTACCCACCGAGGTCAGCTTAACCCGCATCCGGCAACGGGCTTCCGATCTTCCGGATCGGATGGAGCGCGAAAACATCGATTTCTACACCAAGGTGCGCGAGGGTTACCTCGTTCTCGCCAAGGGCCTCCCCGAACGCTTTGTCGTGATCGACGGCACGCAAACCGAGGACGTGATCGACAAGAAGATTTGGGCGGCGGTGAAGGAACGGATTGGATGACGGAGCGGTCCCGGCCGGCGTCTTCCCCCGCGCAGCCTTCCTGAACCCATGGCGTCCCTCCATCCCGCGCCCTGGCCCGAGGCGCTTGCGGGCACTCCGGCCATCGTGGTGATCGATCAGGCGATCGAGCGTCGCCGATTGTCGCACAGCCTGCTTCTGACCGGGAGCGACCACGCTTCCCTGGAACGGGTCGCCTTCGGGATCGCCGACCGCCTGCTCAATGTGGAGGGCTCCACCGCGTATTTTCGCCCGGAACAGCATCCGGACTGCTTCAGTCTCCGGCCCGCTGGGAAGATGCGGCAGATTTCCGCCGAAGCCACCCGCACGCTGATCGGGAAAGTCCAGGTGTCGGCCACCGTGGCACCACGCAAGGTCGCACTGCTCCACGAGGCCGACCGCATGAACCTGGCGGCGTCCAACATCTTCCTCAAGACGCTGGAGGAGCCGCCGTCCAACACGACCCTGCTGCTCCTGAGCACGCGTCCTTACGCGCTGCTCCCCACGATCCGGAGTCGGGTGCTGCACTTCCGTTTCCCCTTCGCCGCGGCACCGGTGGCGGCCGATGGCTGGACGGCCTGGCTGGCGGACTACCGAACCTGGATGGGCAAACTCGCCACCGGCGTCCCGGACAAGAAAGCAGCGGCCGACTCGGTGTTTGGGCTCTACGGGCTGGTCGCACGTTTCGGCACGGTGCTCGACTTTGCCACGGGCGAAGAGTGGAAACGCCAGAAAGCCACCCTGCCGCCCGAGCTTGAGGAGGACGAGCAGGTGGCGATCGAAACGGGAATCGCCAACGGCCTTCGCACCCGCCTCTTCGCGGAAATCGCCGCCGCCACCCGGTCCTACGCCTGGCCGCTCCTCCAGGCGGGTGATGAGGGCTCCCGGCGCGCCTTGATCGCCTCCATCGACCGCCTGGAGCACGCGGTGGGACTCCTGCGCGTGAATTTGAACGAGTCCGCGGTGCTCGAGCACTTCCTGCTCTCCAGCCTGCGCCTGTGGTCGCGACGCTAGCGCGAAACGTCAAAGCGTATCCAACACGGTGCGGACAAACGCCTCGCGCGTTTCCATGTGCGGGTTGTGCCCTGCCTCGCTCATCACCACGATCTGCGCGCGGGGAAAGTGGGTGCGGATCGCGGCGTGGTCGGACTCCAGCACATAGTGTGACCGACCGCCGACCACAAACGCTACCGGTCCGTTGAAACGATCACCGTCCGCCAGCGAGTTGGTCTCCAACACCGGGAGGGCCTCGGTCAGCAGCGGCAGCGGAATGGTCCAGCGCCAGCCACCCTCCTCCGTTCGCTCGAGGTTGGTGGTGAGGAACTTTCGCATCGACCAATCCGGCACGCGCGCTTCAAACCTCAGTTCCGCCATCGCCCGGCTTTCCAAGGTGCCCAGGTCGAGCTCCGTCATCGCGGCGAACTCGGCGCGATGGGCGCGTGAAAGGTAGGCCTTGGGAGCAATATCGACCACGATCAACCGCGACACGCGGGATGGGTTCCGGCAGGCCAGGCGCATGGCGACCTTTCCTCCGAGGCTGTGGCCCAGCAAGCTCGCTTCCTTGATTTCCAGCCGGTCCATCCAGGCCAGCACATCGGACTCCAGCGCGTCCCACTCCATACCGGGAGCATGCGGCGACGATCCGTGGTTGCGCAGGTCGAGTGCGAACACGTGAAATCGCGCGGCGAGGTCGCGACCCGTGGTCTGCCAGTTGCGGGATGACCCCAGCAAACCATGCAGGAGGATCAGCGGCGGCTGGCCCGCCCCTCCCAACTCGCGATGGACCAAATCAACAGGCAATGGCATGAGCGCGGTTCAAAGCAGCATGAACGCGAGGCCCATGATCAGCGTCGGCAACAGGGCGGCGAACAGCAGGTGCATCGCATTCACCCCTCCTTGGAAGCACGAGCCGAGGATGGACTGCCCGGCCGGATTGGGAGCGTTCGCAATCACCGTCAAGCCCCCTCCAGTCACTGCACCCGCCATGACCGCATACTTCATCTCGTCCGTGAACCCCGGCACGAGTGAAGCGAGGTACGTGATGGCGGCGTTGTCGTTGAAGGCTGTCAGGACAGTGGCACCCAGCATGAGCGGCACCGGGGAAAGGCTGCCGAGCACGGGTGCGATCCACCACTGTTGCAGTCCCCCGTGCACGACCAGACCCGCGAGGAAGAAGCCCACCAGGATGGGTCCGCGCAGCGAAATGGGGTTTTGGTGGTGCGCTGTCGCCTGGACGAAGGCGAGGAAGATGAGAAATCCGCCGATGAACAACGCGGAGTAGTGGGCTGTGAACACCGTCCAGGCGAGCGCGAGCACGTGCACCGCTGTGATCCACGGCGGTATCCGATCCTGTCGCACCGCCCAGTGCGCCTCGGCGACGTCTTCCTCGCTGGGTGCGGCCTCGGAGGGTGCGAGCGCCGCCAGTTCCCGGCGGAACAGGAGGTAATAGACGGCGTTGGCCACGGTGATCCCCACCACGGCCTTCCAGCCGAAGTTCGTCAGCATGTGCTCCAGTCCCCAGCCCCAGCGGCCCGCCACCATCAGCACCGGAGGCGCCGCAAAGTGGGTCAAGGTGCCTCCGACCGAGATGTTGACAAACAGCAGTCCCAGCGTGGCGTAACGGAGTTTCAACGACGGATTGAAGCGGTAAAAATTCTCCAGCAGGAGCAGCGCGGAGATGGTCATGGCCGCCGGCTCGGTGATGAACGACCCAAGAACGGGCCCTATCGTCAGGATCGTCAGCCACCAGGCGCCGGGTGTGCCCCGGCCCAGCGCCGCCACGCGACCCATCAGAGTCTCGGCGAGACGCAGGATCGGACGGCTGGCCGCGATGGCCATGATGACCACGACGAACAACGGCTCGGTGTAGTTCACCTGGTGGCTCAGGTAGTGCTGGGTGACCGCCCAGCCCTGGGTGGCCACCAGCGCGATCATCAAGGGAATGACCCAGATGCCGAAGATCGCCTCGATTTCTCCGAGAAAGTGCAGGGCCTCGGCGCGAAAACTGACCGAGTCCGTCTCCCCGGGCCGCGCAGGCTCCTTCGCCCGACGGGTCCGCAGTCGGGCTTCATGCTGCTCCTTGTAGTGATGCGCCAGATGCATCAGTTTCGGCGCGGCAAACGTATGCAGGATGGCCCCGAGGAAAAGCAGCGTGGCCACGGCATTGATCGGTTCCGCGCGGACACGGCTCAGCAGGATTTCGCCCAGCGACATCCCCTGCTCCCCGGCGCCGTAACTCTCCAGGGAACGCGGAAACCCGCCGGCCGGGGGTGTGGCCGCGAGGGACACGACTGACGTGACGTTGCCAACCAGGAGCAGCCACAGGGCAAAACGCAACGGAGACAGGAGTCGTGGTGAGAAAATCATGGGACAAAATCAGTCGGCGAACCCGGACTGAAACCGGTCCTGCCTCGATGGCAATCCTGCGGCTGCATCTTTCCCGAAACACCGCGCCCAAGTCCGATTGGCACCGGTCGCGGGAACGGCCGGCCTATTTCAAACCCTGCAGGAGTGCAGGCAGCTGATCGAGCGACGTGATGAAATGCGCGGATTCACGGCGCACGCGCTCGCGCTGCACGTAGCGGCCAAATCCCACAAAGAGGTCCACCACCGGCTTTGTCTCCAGATCGCTGACACCATCCCCCACCATCACCACACGAACTGGGTTCAACTCCCGCCGCAGACGGGACACGATCTCCGGTTTGCCTCCCGAACGGGTCGTCGGGAAGTCACGATCAAAACCGAGGTAGGACCCATCCCGGTCAAACGTCAGATCAACCGCTTCAATGCGCTCGATCTCCAGCCGGTCCGCCAAGGGCCGGATGGCACCCCGAAACCCTCCACTGACGATCATCGGGGTCCAGCCTTCCCGTCGGACCTGACTCACGACCGCGCACGCCGTGGGTTCGATCGTTTCCAGGTAGCGGGCTCCGACCGCAAGCAGGTCTTCCGCCCGGGGCTGGATGATGTCCAGCCGGCGGCCGAAGACTGCTTCGACCGCAAGTCTCCCGTCCATGGCGTCATTTGTCATGGCCTCGACGCGGCGAAAGACGTCGGGACCCTTCAATCGTCCCAATTCGTCGATGCCCTCGAGGGCCGACAACGTACTGTCACAATCGAAAAGGAGGAGCCGGGTCGATGCCATGAGCGGGCAAGCAAAGGCGACGCTCCCATTGCGGGCAAGGCCGCATCACGGTCGCCGCGACCCGGACGGCCGAGAGCACAAAAAAAGCCCTCCGCAAGCGGAGGGCTTGAAAGGAGCGTCAGCTCACCGGGCCTTACTTCTTAGCCGTGGTGCGCTTGAACTTGGAGGTGAACTTCTCCACGCGACCCGCGGTGTCGACCAGGCGCTTTTCGCCGGTGTAGGCCGGATGCGAGTCCATCGTCACGTCACGCACGATGATGTGGTACTCGACGCCGTCGATCTTCTCTTTACGAGCCGATTTCAGCGTGGACTTGGTGAGGAAGCGTTTGCCGGTTCCGATGTCGAGGAAGCAAACGTGATTGAGAGAGGGATGGCCTTCGGGTTTCATGGCGCGGGAAAGAGGGAGGAGAACGCTCAACCTTGGCGGGCCTTGTAACGGGGCTCGACCTTGTTGATCACGTAGATCTTGCCACGGCGACGAACCACTTGGCACGCCGGGTGACGCTTCTTCGCGGATTTGATAGAGGAAACGACTTTCATAAAAAGGTCGAAAACACGGATTGCCGGGAGCCTTGTCAACTCGATTGTCCAACCAACACATCCAGAATCAATTGGCGCTGGGGTCGTCAGGCTCGTCGACGAGGATTTTCCATTCCGGATCCAGCCCGCCCAGCAGACCCCGCCAGAGTTTCTCATCTGCATCATACTCCAGCAGATCGGAGCCCACCGGGACCACCACCCAGGTGTGCTGACCAAGCTCCGTTTCGAGCTGCCCGGCGCTCCAGCCCGAGTACCCGAGAAAGGCGCGGATCTCCATGCCTTCATGCCCGCGCAACTCGACCGCTTTCTCCAAATCGATGCCAAAGTAGAGGCGAAAACCCTCCGCCCCCGCTTGGACCTGCCAGGCACAGAGGATCACCTGCTCGCCTTGGACTGGGCCACCGGTGTAGACCGGCACATCATCCAAAGGCCCCAGCGCAAAGGAAGCATTCAAACTCCCCAGGGTGCGTCCGAGCGGTCGGTTCAGGACCACCCCCATCGCTCCCTCCTGATTGTGGGAAGACAACAGCACCACGGTCTTGCGAAAGGACGGATCCTTGAGCGAGGGGTGGGCGAGGAGGAGGGAACCGGTCAGTTCCTTGTCCGACGAAGAGTCTTTGCCCCGGGAACGCATGCTCACGGCCTAGAGTTTGGTCACCTTGACCCCCGCTTCCGCCAGCAGGGGCACAACGATGGGGTCGTTGTGATAGTCTTCACGGTACTTGATCTCGGCAATGCCCGCAGCCGCGAGAATCTTCGCACAGTTGATGCAAGGAAAATGCGTGACGTACGCAATGCAGCCCTCGACGCCACTCCCCCGCCGGGCGGCATCCGCCACCGCGTTCTGTTCCGCGTGAACGGTCGCCTGTTCATGCCCTTCCCGCACCCGGGACACGTGGGGTGCGCACGGCAGAAACCCATTGTAGCCAGCCGCGACGAGACGGTTCTTCCGCTCTCCTCCGCTCACCAGCACACACCCGACATGCAACCGCTCGCAGGGAGACCGGGTCGATATCAGCATGGCGGTGGCCATGAAGTACTCGTCCCAACTCGGCCGGTTGGCAAAGTTGGCCGTGGCCTGGGCGATCAACTCCACCGGGCTGCCCAGATCGAGGAGCGGGACTTCTTCACTCATGGGGGGCAGTGAAACCACCTCGCCCGGGCGAGGCAAGCCGGGTGCAGACGTCTTGGCTTTTGTCACTCCGCCTCCCAGCCTGAACCGGTATGCCTTCCCTCGCCGAAATCGCCACGTACTGCGACGAACGGACCCGCCTCAGCCTCTACAAGGACGCTCCCGCCGCCTTCAACGGCCTGCAGGTGGCCAAGACCGGCCCGGTGCGCTGCATTGGAGCGGCGGTGGACTCGGGCGTGGTGCCGTTTCGTGACGCAGTCGCCGCCGGGGTGGATTTTCTCATCGTGCACCACGGAATCTACTGGGACATGCCCCGCCCTTTGACCGGACCGCTGTACGATCGAATCTCAATCCTCATGCAAGGTTCGTGTGCCCTCTACTCGAGCCACCTCCCTCTCGATGGACACCCGGAGCTCGGCAACAATGCCCTGCTCGCCCGCGAGCTTGGACTCGACCCAGCGACACCGTTTGTCGTTCGCGACGGCGTGTCGGTCGGTTGGTCAGCGGCCCACACCGGCTCCCGCGCCAGCCTGCGGGCCAGCCTTGAACACCGCTACACCCGCGTGGTCGCACTGGAGTTTGGCTCTGAAGCACCGACGGCGGTCGCCTTCTGCAGCGGCAGCGGCAACAGCGCCGTGCCGGAGTTGATCCGGTCGGGCATCGACACCCTGGTCACGGGTGAACTCCGCGAAGAGTGGTTCACGGTCGCGCAGGAGCACCGGCTCAACCTTTATTTGTGCGGTCACTACGCGACCGAGGTCCACGGCGTGCGGGCGCTCGCGGCCGAGGTGGCGCGGCACTTCAATCTCCCCTGGAAATTCATTCCCTCCGCCAATCCCCTGTGAGCGCTGAAACGTCACCCGGCTCCGACTGACAACCGTCGTCTACAAGCGGTGCACGAAAGAATCGCTTTGCACTCGGCCCCGGTTCCGCCCTTGGCTCTCGTTCCTGCTCGATGAAAACCATCGCCATTCTCAACGGTCCCAACCTCGATCGGCTCGGCAAACGTGAGCCGGAAATCTACGGCCGCACCACGCTGGCGGACGTGGAAGCCTCCCTCCGCGCCGAGTTCGGCAGCCGGGCTCAGCTCGAGTTTTTCCAGTCGAATCACGAGGGGGCGCTGGTCGATCGCATCAGCGCGCTGGCCGATGCCCGGGTGGACGGCATCGTCATCAACCCGGGTGGCCTCACCCACACCAGCGTGGTGCTGCGCGACGCGCTCGCGGGTTCCGCCCTGCCGGTGGTGGAGGTGCACATCTCCAATATCTACAAACGCGAGACCTTCCGCCACCATTCGTACACCGCGCCCACGGCCATCGGCGTGATCACCGGGCTTGGCATTGAGGGCTACTTCGCAGCGATTCGCTTCCTGCTGCAGCGCTAATGCGGCCGGGTTCGCGTGCGGTGTGGGCTCAAGCCACCGCCCGCCAGAGGTGATAGGTGGCGTGGAGGACCAGGTTGGCATACAGCGCGGCCACCAAGTCATCGGCGACCACGCCCCACCCGCCAGGCAGGTGTTGGAGGGACCGGATGCCAAACGGCTTGGCGATGTCAAAGAGGCGGAAGAGCCCGAAGCCGGCGAGCAGCACGACCCACACCGGTGCCACGCGCAGGAATTCGCTCCATCCCAGGAAACACAACGGCACCGCCACCAGCTCATCCAGGATGATTTCGCCCGGATCGGTGCGCCCCAGGCGCTTTTCCGCCTCGCCGCAAATCGCGACCGCGAACAGCGCCGCCGCCGCACTGCCCGCGGTGACGACGAGGGTCGACGCGGAGGAAAAGACGAAGTAGAAGTACGCGAGACCCACCGCTGTGCCCCAGGTGCCAGGACCGGGACGGAAGCGGCCAAACGGACCGACCCGAGCGAGACCGACAATCAGCCAGGTGGGCCAGGCACGCAGCCAGCCTGATTCATGCGCCGCCGCGGCCATGGTCAGATGTCACCTTCGGAAAACACCACATGCCGGTACTTCATGACGTAACGATAGCCCGACCACACCGCGAAAAACGTTCCCAGCACAAAACCGAACAGGCCGATCTTGTAGATCACTTCGGTGAACAGGCTCAGGTCGTACGGCAGGAAATAGGCCCAGTCATGCGCAGCCATCGGTGCGCCGAGCAGAAATCCAAGCGCAATCAGCTGGGTCAGGGTCTTGGTTTTGCCACCGCGATCCGCAGCGACGATCACGCCCTTGGAGGCCGCAACCATGCGCATGCCCGTGATCAGGAACTCACGACACAGGGTGATCAGCGCCAGCGCGACCGGGATCTCGTTCTTCGCCACGAACGCCACCACCAGACCGACCACCATGATCTTGTCCGTCAACGCATCCATCAGCTTCCCAAACGTCGACACCAGACCCTGCTTCCGCGCCAGGTAGCCGTCCAGCCAGTCTCCGATCGCGCAAAGGATGAAAATCCAGAACGCCAGCGAAGCCGCACCCAGAAATTCACAGTACATCAGTCCTACAATCAGGAACATGCACGGGATGCGGGACAGGGTGATCAGATTGGGCAGATTCATCGCTGCTGAGACGCCGCACGACATAGCCACCAGACTCCCATGGCAAGGGGAACCGCCGTTTCTCCCGTCGGCCGCCTTCAGTCCGCGACCATGACCGGGGCGCAATTGCCCACGGTGACACCCCCAACGGGCAGGCTTCGTTTCACGCAACCACCCAATTTCCAACGATTAAGCTGCGTCAAACTGAGACCATCCCCACGGGGTGCCCGATTGCGGAGATCGGTCCTTGCGAGCGGGATGGGCGCCGCCGCGAGTGAGACATCAGCGCCCGACGCCCTCGGGCTTGGCGGTGCCGTGGGTCGCGAGCATCGCGCCCGGAGTTGCCTCTGCAAGGGTGGAGCGTGAGGCACCGTGATCGGCAGCCCGGCGTCCTCCGGCCCTGGCTTCGCCACCTCGCCCTTGCGAGTCATTCTGGCGCCGCCCTCCGATCACTCCAAAGAGACTTCCGACGCTGGCCGTCAACTGCCTGGCTTGATCCGTGAGTTCCTCCGAGATGGCCGCATTTTCCTCCGCGGTCGCGGCCATTTTCTGGGTGGTGACATCGACAGACGCCACTGCCCGGTTGATCTGCAGGACGCCCTCACTTTGTTCGCGGGACGCGGCGGCGATCTCCGACACCAGTGTATCCAGGCGTCGGACCTCCTGTTCAATGGCGGAGAAACTCTCGGCCGCTTCCGTGCAGAGCTTGGCACCCAGGTCGCTCTTGCTGGTAGACTCGTCCATCTTCAACGCGGTTTCGCGCGCAGCCGTCGCCGAACGCTGCGCGAGCGCCCGCACTTCGTCCGCCACCACGGCAAATCCCGCTCCGGCTTCACCCGCCCGGGCCGCCTCCACGGCTGCGTTGAGCGCCAGAATGTTGGTTTGAAAGGCAATTTCATCGATCGTCTTCAGGATCTTGGCGATGTCCCGCGCCGAGGACTGAATTTCAATCATGGCTTTCTGCATGGAACGCATTTGCACCGCGCCCGATTCCGCCTGGGACCGAGCCTTCGACGCCGCCGCCAGCGCTTCCTGAGAACCCTCGGCATTGCGCTTCGTCATGCTGGCCATCTCCTCCATGGACGACGCGGTTTCCTCGAGCGCGGCCGCCTGGGTGGTCGCGCTCTCCGCCAGGCTCGTTCCCGACGTTGCCACCTGACGCGATGCGCCCGAAATCTCATCACTGCCTTTGCGGATCGTTTCAAGTGAAGCGAGGATGGGCCGGCTCAGACTCCGGCTGATCAGGCCCGCGGTCAGGGCGAGTGCGACAATGGACGCGAGAATCACGATCAACATGGTCTTGCGCGTCGACTCGGCCACCGCATGCGCCTCGTCATGATTGACGCGGACCAGCATCGACCAGCCAAGTCCGGGGTAACCCAGGGCACCGGTTGACTTGGAGAATCCGACAATCTCGTTGTAGTTTTTGCCTGGATTCTCCTCTTCGGCAAAGCCGCTTTCTCCGCGAATGGCGCGCTGCGCAACCTGGACGCCTTCTTGAACCAGGTTGCGCTTGAGGAGGGTGGCTGGATCGTGAACCACGGCTTCGGTCTTTCTCAGTACGGGGTCGTGTTGCAGGAGCACGCGGCCACTGGCGTCCAGCAGGATGAGCTCGGCCGAGGGCACGCCGGCCTTCTTGAGCGTTTCGTAGCGGGCCCGCACAATCTCCTCGAGGATCGAAAAGTCAGCCCGGTTGGACCAGACCGCGATCGTCGCACCGCTGGCGTCAACCACCGGGGCGGAGAAGTCGATCGCGAGCCCGTCCCGACCGGTGACCCGGGCGACGTCCGCGTCGAAACGGGGATCGCCCACATGGGTTCCGTCAGCTCCCGGCCCTTTGAGGAACTTGCCGGCCAGTGTTTCCTTGAACCAGGCCGCATCCCGGAAATTTTTGGTCATCAACCAGGCGGTGTCCACCGGCTTGCCCGCGGCATCCCGGTCGTTCACCGCAATGACTTTGCCCTCTAGATCGACCAGCATGGTCACTGGATAAATGCCATAGAGCCGGACATAGCGATTCATCGCATCCACAATGGAGCTCTGGTCCGAACCAGTCTTGTACCATTGCTCCCGGCGCAGCACGGCCGGATTGGCCGCGAATGCCTGCACGTCACCATAGCGCTCGAACAGGTTGCGATCGATCAGGTCGAGCACCGCCCGACTGTGCTCATGGTACGTCTCGGAGATCACCTCGCTGGTCCGCTCAAGTGACGCGAGCGCGAAGCCCGTCAGCACAACGAGCGGAACGGTGCCCACCGCGCAGAGCGAGAGGAGCAACTTGGACGTGAAAGCGAGAGTCCGGCGTTTAGACATAGGCGAGGAAGGAGGCCCGAAACCCACAAGGCGCGCCGAAAGTCTGGCTGCGAAGTAGGTCAAGACGCTCGCCGCACTGCCCGGGATTTCAGGACATCCCAATATCGGAGACGCCCGAATCTCACTTAAGAAAAATCCTTAGGCTTTTGTCCGTTTCCAAAACGCCAAACAACTGATTACCAATAGTAAACAAGAAGGCGCGACCGAACTGCCGCAGCTCGATGGCAACGGTGAGGGAATGCAGGTGCGTTGCGCCGACGTGCTCCTCGCGCCCAAACGGATCAGCGCCGGGCGCGCTTTCCGCGGACACGATGAAGGCGGCACTCCGTGTGAGGCACCGCCCTCCCCCCCAATCGGAACCGCCGCTCCGCGAAACCGCCTAGAGCTTCAGCGTGGTCGTCAGCAGGTAACTCGTCGGTTCGGTGAAGGAACCAATGCGGACGGGCACGCTCACGCGATTGGGCTGGGTATAGTCACCGTTTGGCGGACGAGCGATGACTCCCTCGTCCTGATAGACCACCTGCTGGTTGTTGAGCAGGTTCTTGATGCGAAGCTGAAACACCAGTTCCTTGCCCTCGAGCCGCCGCCAGCCCGAGCGGAGTTTCACCGTGTAGCCAAGGGTCATGGTGGCCACGAACGGCTGCTTTACGAACACGCGGTCGGCGGTTCCCAGGTTGGGATCATCGATCGCCGCCGGGTTGGTTGCGCTGACCGGCAGGGCCGGATTGTAGGCGGGATTGGGAATCGTGTCCGCCGTACGGTAGCCGATGAAGTTGTCACCCCGATACTGACCACCCAGTCCTACGCGCAGCCCCTTCAGCTTTCCCGTTTGAAACGTGTAGTCGGCGTACACATTCACGGTGGTGCGCTTCGCTCCGGGGAGGATGGTATTGCTGGTCGCGGTCTGGAAGAGTGTCCAGATGGCATTGTAGTTCGTGACGGCGTTGTCACGCTCCGAGAGGTTGGCCGGAGTGATCGCCGGGTTGGCCACGGCCAGCCCGGGCGCCCCGTTGGCCTGCGCGCCGCCGGTGAGCATGCCGCCCGCGTCTTCGAGCACCTGCTTGAACGGGTCCGCGTTGGCGGGAACAAAGGTCTTGGTCAACGGGTACTGGTCGAACACGTTCACTTCGCCGGTGCCCAGGCTTGCCGAGACCCGCAGGCTGCGCGTGAGGCGTCCGGTCACTTCAACCTCGTAACCCGTGTTTTTGGCCGACTCGTAGTCCGTGCCAAAGACATCCGGAATGCCGCGCTGATTGCGGCCTTCCGCGGTGGCATCGTCGAACCGGTTGCGACTGTAGAGTGAGTTGATCGTGCTGGTGACCAGCCCGGCGACACGCCGGTGTTTCTCCACATTGTCAAAGTAGCCCACCTTGACGCTCAGGCGGTCGCGAAGGACATTGAAGCGCACCGAGTACTCGTACCCGCGACCGGTTTGGGGATCCACGTTGTCATTGTCCAAGGTGAACGCACCCGTCGGCGGCGGGACATAGGTCGTTCCATAGTTGGCCGCGAGGTCGATCCACGGCCGGGCATGGTAGACGAACCCATAGGATCCGGTCACACCGCTGTTCTCGTTCACCGGGTTCGAATAGTCATTGCGAAACCGGTCGTTGGCGAAAAAGGGATTCGGAATCTGCACGCCGTTGTTGGTGCCGTTGGTGTACCCCACCACCACGCCGTTCACCGTGACCGGGGTGGTCGCTCCCGGTGTCGACAGCGGATTGATGCGCGGTCGGGTCGCGGCCGGGATTGGCACGGTGGAGGTGGCGACACCGGTGGTGACGACCCGGGGAATGAAGGCGAGGTCGCGCCAGTTGTCTGGCGCATCCGGCTTGTAGTAGAGCGTCGTGCCATCCCAGTTCGTCGGCAGGTCGCCAAATTCCATGCGCGCACGCTGCTTCGTCTTGAACTCGTCGTAGCGCGTCACCGCGGTCGCCACCAGTTTTCCGTTGAAGTAGGATCCTTTGACGGCAAAGGCCGCGAAGTTGAATTTTTCGTCCTGATCGTTCCAGTCGCCGATCACCCAGCGCGGTTTGATATTGGTCATCGCCCCCACCGGAGCGTTGCCATTGGTCCAGTCGACCGTGTAGGCGCTCGTCGGCACGCCCGAGTCGGTGTAGGGCCGATCCGCCACATTCCAGTAGTAGCGAAGACGGATCTGGTCATCCGACCCCTGGTTCATCCGTGGGTCCGGGAGAAGACCCAGGCTGTAAACGTAGTTGCGGTTCTTGGTGTTTCGCACATTCGCGCCCAGGTTGAGCACGGCGGTGTAGTTGCCCCATTTTCCGAAATCGTCGCGATAGGCCAGGTTGGCGCGAAGTGCGGAGTTGGTGGTGATGCGGTTGTTCCACAGGAGAGGCGTGTCCATGTAGGGATCGAGGAAATGCGGATTGGTCGCGCCGTTGGGCAGGAGCCGGTTGATGTCGATCCGGACGTTGCGCAGGTTGTTGGGATTGGTGCGCCGGTCGTGGACTTCGTTGACGTCACCGCCCACCTCAAAATAGAGCTTCTCACCGATCTGATGGGTCAGGGTGAAGTTGGCGTCCTTCGTCGTCTGCTCGAGAATGGGAGCGTCGACGGAGTTGGTGAAGGTCTTGGACGGGACCTCAAAATTCGATCCATTGATCGCGCGTGCAAAACGGTCATTGGGCAGCAGCGGCTGATACCGCAGGTTCAGTTCACCGCCGTTGTCGGTTGACAGCATAATGGGCGGGCGGCGTGTCGATCCACCGTTGCCAAACGGCAGCGCGGCGGTGTTGCCATTGCGGCTGTAGAGCACGCCGTTGGCCAGCAGGGGCGTCCGGTTGGTTTCGTCGCCGCGCCGCGTGAACGCTGTGTTCTGGTAGTTCATGAGCGTGCCCGTGGATGGATCCCAGATGTAGTATCCACCCGCCTGCCGGTTCACGCCTTGGGGTTCACCATTGAAGGTCAATCCATACGTGGCCCCGGGCGTGGCCGTGCTGGAGAATTGATTGTTGAGCAGCGGTCCGTTGACCACGGTCACCCCATCCCACCCCGAAACATTGTCGAAGAGATTGAACTGGGGATTGTTCCGGGCAGTGACATCATAGACCCCCTCGAGACGGAGTTCGGTCTTCGGAGTGAGCAGGTAGGAACCGCTCACAGTGATACCCTTGGTTTTCTCAAACTCGTTCATGCGCCAGCCTCCGCGATCGTACCAGACCGCGTTGGCGCGCACCGCGAGCCGTTCACTCAGCGGAAGATTGTAGTCGAGCGTGGCCCGCTTGTAGTCCCATGACCCAAAAGTCAGGGCCGCGGTGTAGAGCTCCCGGTCGTACCGGGCTCGCTTGGTCTGGCCACCGACATTTCCACCCAGCGCCGTGTTCGTGCCAATGCTGAACAGTCCGGCGTTCGGTCCGCGGCTGAAGTCGTACCGTTCCAGGTTGTAGCTGTCGAGCGTGCCGGCCGAGAGGTAGTTGTTGCGATTCTGTCCGCTGCTCAGTGCGACGCCCCGCATGTTGGCGAGAAACGTGATGTTGAATACGTCCTGGCCGTTCCCGTCGACGATGCTGCCGCCATTGGTCGTCCAGGTCGTCGCCTCCTGGATGTTGGTGATGCCCATGGCATCGATGAAATCCCGGGTCATCACCGTGTAGGGCGCAGGTACATCCCGCATGTCGAGCGCCAGACGCGTCGCGGTCCCCGCATTGGCGGCGGTGAAACCGTCATCCTTGTCCGTATTGACCACGAAAGGGGACAACTCGACGAGCTCGGACGCGGAACCCCGGGCGGCGGCCTTCTCGGCCTTGGCCGCGGCTTCCAGTTCTTTCGCCGTGGGCGGTGCGACCGCCTTCGCGGGCGTCGCCGGTGCCGGAGCGGAACGTGGGGCCTGCTGGGCGACGAGGGCCGGTCCGACCAGGAGGCAGAGTCCCAGCCAACGCGCAGGGGTGCACAGAAGGCGTACGCTGTGTTGGGTGTCTGATTTCATGAAGGGGGTCCGCTCGACGGCGGGCAGCAGAGACGGGGTCTAGGGCTTGAGGGTGAGCTTGGGGAGCCGGCAAAGAGCGAAACGCGTTGGGGAACACGTCCGTCGTATCGAGGCCCAGCCGTATACCACCGCCATGCACCTGCGAAGTCCGCTGCGTGATTTCACTGGTAAGCATGGGCATGAATCCCCGCGCCGCCGCCGGCCGAGGCCACGCCATTCAGGTCCGCGTGTCCCCGGACATGGGGGCGTGGCTCGATTCGCTTACCACTGAAAGCAGGGGGGGCGTTGTGACGCATCACAATCCCGGCCAACCACTCTTCCCGGTCACTCCTGCGTCCAACCCTGTGCCAGCGCACCCCTTCGCCCTCCGTCACCTTTGAAGTTCCTCCCGCGAAGCCGGCTCCGGACGCTCGCGCTGACCCGCCGCTCCGCCCCGCACCCCTCTCGCAATGAAGCTCAACGCGCTCGCGATCCTGGAAAACGACTCCGCTTCGGAGGTGTTCGGCCCCAAGGCCATGGTGGCGCTGGCCAATCGCGTGACGCTGGTTGCCCCCCGCCTTGCTCCTCCCGCCCTCGACAGCACGGCACTCCCGCTCGAGACCGTGGAATTGCTGTTCACCGGCTGGGGCTTCCCCACGCTCGACGTCGCCATCCTTGATCGCTTTCCGCGCCTGCAGGCGGTGTTTCACGCGGCCGGATCGGTGAAGCGCCTGGTTTCGCCGGCATTCTGGGAACGGGGGATCCGGATCACGAGTGCCGCCCGCATGAACGCGATCCCCGTCGCGGAATTCACCTTCGCTCAAATCATCTTCTGCCTTAAGCATGGCTGGCAGCGGACCTTCGAGGTGAGGGCGGGCACGCACTTTCGCAAAGAGACTCCTCTGATGCCCGGCGCCTACGGCAGCACGGTGGGATTGATCTCGCTCGGACACACGGGTCGCCTCGTCGCCGAACGGCTTCGCACGCTGGACGTCGAGGTCATCGGTTTCGATCCCTACCTGGAACGGGCGGAAGCCCATGCCCTGGGTATCGACTTGTGTTCGCTCGACGACCTCTTCCGTCGCGCTCATGTTGTGTCCTGTCACACCCCCCTGCTGCCAGAGACAACAGGCATGATCGCTGGTCGGCATTTTTCCGCGATGCGTCCGGGTGCTTCTTTTATCAATACCGCCCGTGGCGCGGTGGTGCGGGAGTCAGAAATGCTCGCCGTCCTCCGAGAGCGGCCGGACCTCTTCGCCGTGCTCGACGTCACGGATCCCGAACCTCCCCTGCCCGACTCGCTGGTCCTGCGACTGCCCAATGTCGTCGTGACACCCCACATTGCCGGCAGCCTGGGCCGGGAGTGTCAGCGCATGGGGCAAATGATGATCGACGAGCTTGATCGTTATCTCGCGGGGGTTCCCCTCGAAGGGGAGATTCGCCCGGTCCAACTGCCGTTTGTTGCCTGAGTACCGGCACTCGTACTCAGGTCCGGACGGGTCCCGCCTGCTTCCAGCGACGCAAGGCGCGGCCGGTCAGGGAAGCGTCGACAGCGTCAATTTCCGCGCGGGGCCCGGCAAAGACCAGTCCTCCGCCGTCCTTCCCTCCCCCGGGACCAAGGTCCACAATCCAATCAGCGAGGTGGATGACATCGAGGTTGTGCTCGATGATGATCACGGTGTTTCCGGCGTCGCGCAGCTTGAACAGGAGGTCCATCAGTCGCTGGATGTCGACCCAGTGCAGCCCGGTGGTCGGCTCATCGAGGATATAGAGCGTCTCTCCCTGCTGGCGTTTGCTCAACTCCAGCGACAGTTTTAATCGTTGCGCCTCGCCCCCCGAAAGCGTCGTCGCCGACTGCCCGAGCGCCAGGTAGCCAAGACCCACGGCTTCGAGCGTGGCCAGCTTGTCCATGACCCGGGGGATGTTCCGAAAGAGGCCAATTGCATCCCGCACGCTCATGTCCAGCACGTCGGCAATCGACTTGCCGTGAAAGAGGACCTCAAGGGTCTCGCGGTTGAAGCGCCGTCCGCCGCAGCTCGGACAGGGGGCGTAGGCGTCGGCCATGAAGAGCATGTCCAACTTGATGACGCCATCGCCCTGGCATCGCTCGCAACGTCCTCCGCGCACATTGAAGGAGAACCGGCTTGCCTTGTATCCACGCACCTTGGCCAGCGGCACCTGGGCAAACAGGTCGCGCAGCAGGTCGAGCAATCCGACAAACGTGGCCGGATTCGAGCGCGGACTCCGTCCGATGGGCTCCTGGTCGACCTGGACCAGTTTTTCGAAGGAATCGAGGTTCTCAATGTGCCGGTGCCGGCCCGGCAGCGTGCGGGCGCCGTTGAGTTTGCGGGCCGCCGCGGCCGCCAGCACGTCATTGACCAGGGTACTCTTGCCCGAACCTGAAACTCCGGTGACGCACGTCAGCAGGCCGATGGGAAAGCGGACATCGATTCCGCGCAGATTGTTTTCACGGGCCTCCCGCACCGTCAGCCAGGCACCGTCCGGGACCTTGCGCGCCGCGTCGCGCACCACCGCCAGAGTGCGGGCGAGATAGGGGCCGGTCCGTGACTGCTTGAATGGAAGCTTCATGCACGCCTCGGGAGTTCCTTGGAAGAGGAGATATCCGCCTTCGGATCCCGCCTCGGGCCCGAGCTCGATCAGTTCGTCGGCCGCCCGGAGGGTATCCTCGTCGTGCTCGACCACGATCACCGTATTTCCCCGGTCGCGCAGGGCCCGCAGGGTTTCGAGGAGTTTTTCGTTGTCGTGCGGGTGCAGTCCAATGCTCGGTTCGTCGAGCACATAGATCACTCCAATCAGGCCCATGCCCAGCTGGGTGGCGAGCCGGACGCGCTGCGCTTCCCCGCCGGAGAGCGTGGAGGAGTCGCGATCGAGGGAGAGATAGCCGAGGCCTGTTTCCAGGAGGAAGTGAAGCCGCTGCTCGATGCCGATCACCACGTCACGAATCGCGTCCCTCGTCCCGGCCTGCTCCACCCAGACGGTCGCCATCTGCGCCGCGGCGCCGACATCGAGGGCGAGGAATTCGGTGAAGGTGAGCGGACCGCCCCCGAGTTTCAGTTGCACCGCGTTGCTGCGGGGATTGAGGCGCTTGCCCCGACAGGTGGGACACGGTCCGCTGACCATGAAGGTGCTGAGGCGGGCGCGGAACCCGTCGCTGTCGGTTTCGCGGTAACTCTGCTCCAAGTCGGCAATCACTCCGGCAAACGGCATGGCCCGCGCCTCGCGCATCCGCTTCAACTTGAAGGCAAACATCCGTTCCCCGGCGCCGCGCAGCAGCAGGGTCCGGGTTTCCTCCGGCAGGTCGCTCCACGGTTTGTCGGGATCGAACGGCAGCTGCTCGGCCAGCTGCTTGAGCTGGGCATTGTGCTTGATGATGAGGTTCTTTCCGCCGATCCGCCAGGGTTTGAGCGCGCCCCCCCGGATGGATTTGGCCGGATCGGGCACGATCAGCTCGGGCACGAAGCGGGGCTTGCGACCGAGACCGCCGCAGTCCGCGCAGGCGCCGTCCGCGTGATTGAAGGAAAAGTGACGGGGTGTCAGTTTCTCAAATACATCTCCGCAGATCTCGCAGGCCAGGGACTGGCTGAGCGGCACCTCGCGCCAGGGGTCCGACGCGGCGCGCTGGGCCAGCACGACGACCCGGTCCCGTCCCTCCCGAAACGCCAGCTCCAGGGAGTCTGCCAGACGGCTGCGCTGGTCGGCCGAGGCCACGAGGCGGTCGATCACCAGATCAACTGTCACCTCCGCAGTACCGGTGGGGACGAGTTGCGGCTCGTCGAGATTGCGGACGACGCCGTCAATGCGCACCCGTTGAAATCCCCGCTGGCGCAAGCGCGGCAGTTCCTCGCGCAACACCGACGGTTTCGCCCGAAGAGCCGGGGCCAGGAGCATGATGCGTTCGCCGGCACAGACGGTCAGCAGCCGTTGCACGTTGTCGTCGAGCGACCGTTGCACGACGCGACCTCCGTCCTTGGGACAACGCTGCTCGCCGATCAACGCCCAGAGCAACTGGGCGTAGTCGGCAATTTCGGTCGTCGTAGCAATCGTCGACCGCGGGGAGGACCCTCCGGTCCGCTGCTCAATGGCAAGGACGGGGGACAGACCGTGGATGAAATCGACATCCGGACGCTTGAGCTGGTCCAGCATCTGCCGCGCCTGAGCCGACAAAGACTCCATGTACTTGCGATACCCTTCGGCGTAGAGCGTATCAAAGGCGAGGGAGGACTTGCCCGAACCGGAAGGTCCCGTCACCACCACCAGTTTGCCGCGGGGAATTCGCAGCTCCAGGTTCTTGAGATTGTGCTCCCGGGCGCCCTTGATGTGGAGATGCGTCGCAGCCTGCATGGTGAAACCGGAAGCCTACCCGGTTTTCTCCCGAAGCAAACGCGATAGTGCTCATTTCGCCGACGCTCTTTCCAGACTTGCCCCAATTCGTCCGCCCGCTAGGGTGCCGCAGCCGCGCTCCTAACCCCTCATGAGGATGCGCGGCACGGCTTCAGCTCGGGTGAGTGCCGGCTTCTCTTTTACCCTGAATGAAACGACTCCTGCTCCTCAGGCGAACGGCGGCGTTCACGCCCCTTCGTCGTGCCTTGATTGGATTGTTGGTATTCGGCGGGCTCAGCTCGACCCAAGCCGCCTCCTTTAGCCGAGGCGCCCTTAAGGGCAGCTTTGACTCGACTTTGTCGATCGGAGGCATCTACCGCCTCCACAATCCGGATCCGGATTTCTACGGAGTTGCCAATGGCGGCCGGCAGAACTCCGTCAACACCGACGACGGGAATCTCAACTATCGCCAGGGCTGGGCCTCCTGGGTCGCCAAGGGCACTCATGACCTCGAACTGCAATATGGCGAACACCTCGGTGCCTTTGCCCGCGTCACCTATTTCTACGATTTCGTGAACGAGCGGGAGGACCGGGCCCGCGTCGCGCTGAGTTCCGCCGCCCTCGATCGGGTCGGGAGCCGTCTGGACTACCTTGACTTCTACGGCCTGTGGCGGGGCGAACTCGCCGGGCGTCCGGTCGACCTTCGTTTCGGCCGCCAGGTGCTGAACCTGGGCGAAAGCACCTTCATTCCGAACGGCATCAACATCGTCAATCCGGTGGATGTATCCAAGTTACGGACGCCGGGTGCCGAGTTGCGCGAGGCCCTGCTGCCGGTGAATCTGCTGAAGGCCAGCATCGGGCTCACTCCCAATCTGACGATTGAGCCCTACTGGCTCCTCGAGTTCCGACGGGTCGAGATTGACCCTGCGGGCAGCTACTTTTCCACCAACGACTTCGCCACCCGGGGTGGAACCAACGTCTACCTGGGATTTGGCGCATTGAGCGACCGCACGCCGCTCGGGGCGATTCCGCGCGACCTGGACCGCGAGGGCAACAACTTCAGTCAATACGGCGTGACCGCCCGGTTGCTCGCCCCCAACCTCAACGACACGGAGTTTGGACTCTATCTCGCACGGTATCACAGCCGGCTCCCGGTGATCAGCGCTCGCACCCCCACGGTCCCGGTCAATACCAACCTGACGGGGCCGCTCACCCAGGTCTTCATTCGAGCGGGCCTTCCCGACGCCACCGCCGCCGCCCAGGCGGCGGGCCTGTTCCAGTTGATCGTTCTCTCCCAGACCAACCCGGCGGCCCTGACCGCCGCGCAGCTGGCCACGCTTCAATCGGCCCAGTCCCAACAGGCCATCGCCGGTGCGCGCCAGATCGCCCTGCTGACGGCCGCAGGAACCGGCCGCTACTTCATCGAGTATCCGGAAGACCTGACCCTGCTCGGAGTCAGTTTCAACACCGACCTGGCGTCAACCGGCATTTCCCTGCAGGGCGAGGTCTCCTACAAGCAGGATGTCCCGCTGCAGGTCGATGATGTCGAGCTCCTCTTCGCCGCACTCTCGACCCTGGCGCCCCAGTTCGGCGCCAACAATCAGCTGGGCAACTACCTCGGCCAATACGGCCTGGAGGTACCCGGTTTCCGGCGCAACGATGTCTGGACCGCCCAGTCGACCGCCACCAAGATCTTCGGCCCAATGCTGGGGGCGAGCCAGCTCACCCTGCTCGGCGAGGTGGGCGGCGTCTGGGTGCCGGACCTGCCGGACAAGAACCAGCTCCGCTTCGACGTGAACGGGACCTTCACCAGCGGCAGCCAGGCCGCGATGGTCGGCACCGGCAGCACGTTGCCAGGCACTCCCGAGGACCAGTTTGCCGACTCCTTCTCCTGGGGCTATCAGGCCCTGGCGAAGCTCGACTACAACAACCTCTTCGCCGGCGTGAACGTGTCGCCGTCGGTCGCCTTTGTCCACGACGTGAAGGGCAACACTCCGAATCCGCTCGGCAACTTCATCGAGGGACGGCAGAGCCTCAACCTCGCCGTCGAATTTGTCTGGCAGAACCGCTGGTCTGCCGAGGTGCGCTACGTGAACTTTTTCGGAGCCGGCCCCCAAAACCTTCTGGCTGACCGCGACTACGTCGCGACCACCGTGAAACTCTCCTTCTGATCCAACGCTCCGTCATGATCTCCAACCTTATTCACACCGCCCGCTGGGCGGTCGTCGCCTTGGTTGCCCTTCCCTTGTCCGCCGCCCCGAGCGAGGCCGATCGCGCTCGTCTGGGCAAGGACCTCACGCCCATCGGAGCGGAACGGGCCGGCAACGCCGACGGGTCCATCCCGGCCTGGACCGGTGGCATCACCACTCCGCCAGCGGGGTACAAACCGGGCGACCACCATCCCGACCCCTACTCCGGCGATGCCCCGCTCTACACCGTCACCGCCGCCTCCCTGGCCGGCCATGAGGGCAAACTGACGGCCGGACATGTCGCCCTCTTGAAAGCCTACCCGGACTACGCGATCTCCGTTTATCCGACGCATCGCAGCGCCGCCTACCCGGCCCGCATCTACGAAGCCACGGCCGCGATCGCCGGCACCGCCCGCGTCGCCAACGAGGGGGCCAATGTCGAGGGCGCCCTTGTGGGCATTCCCTTTCCGATTCCCACCACCGGCATCGAGGTGATTTGGAATCACCTGCTCCGCTACCGGGGCGAGGCCGCCGTCCGCCTCATCGGCCAGGCCGCACCCCAGCGTAATGGCAGCTACTCCATCGTCGAATTCGAGGATGAGTTTCTTTTCAACTACACCCGGCCGAACGTGACCGCCGCCGATCTCGACAACGTGCTGCTCTTCTTCAAGCAAGCCGTCACCGCCCCCGCCCGCCTGGCCGGTTCCATCCTTCTGGTCCATGAGACGATGGACCAGGTGAAGGAGCCACGGCGGGCCTGGGTCTACAACGCTGGCCAGCGCCGCGTCCGGCGCGCTCCCAACATCGCCTACGACGCGCCGGGCACCGCCGCGGACGGAATGCGCACGACGGACCAGTTCGACATGTTCAACGGGGCCCCGGACCGGTACCAGTGGCAGTTGGTCGGCAAGCGGGAGATGATCGTGCCGTACAACAGCTATAAGTTGCACAGCGGCTCGGTGAAGTACTCCGACATCCTCAAGCCGCTGCACATCAATCAGACCCTCGCCCGGTACGAGGTCCATCGCGTCTGGGTGGTCGACGCCACCCTCAAACCCGGCGCATCACATCTCTACCCGCGACGCACCTTCTACATCGACGAGGATTCCTGGCAGATTCTGGCCGTCGACCAGTACGATTCCCGGGGACAGCTCTGGCGCGTCTCCGAGGCGCATTGTATCGTCTACTATGAGGTGCCGCTGTTCTGGAGCACCCTCGAGGTGCACACCGATCTGCTGGCAGGCCGCTACCTGGCCATCGGCCTGGACAACGAGGGCAAGACCTACGACTACAGCATCAAACGGGTGCCCTCGGACTACGTGCCGGACAGCCTGCGCCGCGAGGGAGTGCGCTAAGGCCGCCGCATGGTCCGCGTAGCTCACGTCGCAGCCCGTTTACCCTCCTGGGTGCGACTGGTCCTGGTCTGTAGTTTGGCCGTCACCACCCTCGCCCGGGCGGCGGCGGGGCCGGCTCCGCGCATGCTGCTGCTCGACGGTGCCCGCGCGGGCGCCGAGTCGATTGTGGTCGTGGGCGAACGGGGCACGATTTCGGTCAGCAAGGACGAGGGTGAAACCTGGACAGCGGCAGTCAGCAGTACGCCTGAGACCCTGACCGGCGTCGCCTTCGCCGACTCCCGCACCGGCTGGGTCGTCGGCCATGGAGGTGTCGTTCTCGCGACGCACGACGGCGGCACCTCCTGGGTCCGCTCCCTCGCCGACGAGCCGGTGGAAACCTCCTTCCTCGACGTCGCGGTCCTCGACGCACGCACCGTCATCGCGGTTGGCGCCTTCGGGACGCTTCGGACCAGTCATGATGGAGGCGCGACCTGGACCCGCCCCGCGGTTCCGGAGAACGAGCCCCACCTCAATCGCATTCTGGTCGACCCCAAAGGGATCGTGGTCGTGGTCGGCGAGGCTGGAACGGTGCTGGTCTCGACGGATCGCGGGATCACGTGGTCGGCGCGATTGGACATCGAATCGCAGGCCTCGTTCTACGGCGTCCTCGCGCTGCCGGAGGGCGGGCTCATCGTCCATGGATTGCGCGGCCATGTCTTCCGGCGGTCGCGCGCAGGCGCACCCTGGGAATCCGTGCCGCTCTCCCATCCGGTTATGTTCGCGACGTCATGCCGGCTGGATTCCGGCGAGCTGCTCTTCGCCGGGGCGGCCCGTTGGGTCTTTGTGAGCCGTGATCAGGGCAGAAGCCTGCAGCGGCTCGAACTTCCACTGGTCACCGCCGTGGCGGAACTGATTCCTCTCCGCCACCGCCAGGTGTTGGCGCTTGGGGAGGCGGGGGTGACGCGACTCTCGCTGCCGGAGGGTGTGAAACCGTGAATACACTCCTTTCCGCCCTGGAGCGCCTCCTTTTCCGCCGGCGCGGGTTCTTTCTGGTCGGGTTTGTCCTCCTCACTCTGTTCATGACATGGAAGGCCATGTCGATCCGGGTCGACGCCAGCTTCAACAAGTCACTCCCCAAGGAACACCCCTACATCCAGACCTTCACGAAGTACCAGGCTGAATTCGGCGGGGCGAACCGGGTGCTGGTCGCCTTGCTGGCCCGGGACGGAAACATGTTCACGCCCGAGTTCTTTGCGGCACTGAAGTCGGCGACCGACGAGGTGTTCTTCTGCCCGGGGGTGGATCGCGCACAGGTGCAGTCCCTTTTTACCCCCAACGTCCGCTACATCGAAGTGGTCGAAGACGGATTGAGCGGCGGAACGGTCATTCCTGCCGACTTCACCCCGACCCCGGAAGGGTTCGCCCGCGTGCGTGAGTCCATCATCAAATCCGGTCGCCTCGGCCAGCTGGTGGCCAATGATTTCTCCGGCGCCATCATCAGCGCCCAGATGCTGGAAATCGATCCTTCGAGCGGCAAGAAACTCGACTATCGGCAGGTGGCCGACGCCCTCGAGTCGCGGGTGCGGGCTCGTTTCTCCAACGAACAGCTCTCCGTGCACATCATTGGGTTCGCGAAGGTCATGGGTGATGTCTCCGACGGAGCCAGGGGGGTAGTGATGTTCTTCGTTGCCTCCTTTGCCGTCACGGCGCTCCTGGTCTGGAACTACGCGGGACGCTGGAAACTGGCCGCCGCGCCCATCGGCTGCTCGCTGATCGCGGTGATCTGGCAACTGGGCAGCCTCTCACTGCTGGACTTTGGGATCGACCCGCTGTCGATCCTGGTTCCGTTCCTGATTTTCGCGATCGGCGTGAGCCATGGGGTGCAGATGGTCCGCGCCTACCGGGAAGAAGTGTTCGAGGGCAAGGGGGGCGTCGGTGCCGCCCGCAGTGCGTTTCGACAGCTTCTGATCCCGGGCGGGGTCGCACTGCTCACCGACACCATTGGGTTCATCACCATGCTGGTGATCAAGATCGCCACCGTGCAGGAACTCGCGATCAGCGCCAGCCTGGGTGTGGGTGTCATCATCATCACGAATCTCTTCCTGCTTCCCATCACCTTGTCGTACATTCCGCTTCCCGCCAGCTACGCGGCATGGGTTCGCGACCGCCGGGCCAAGACCGACCGGTTCTGGGCCCGGTTCTCGGGTGAGATGAAGCCGCGCCCTTCGCTGGTGATCATTGCGGTGGCCCTGGCCCTCGGTGCCTGGGGCTGGTGGCGGTCGCAGGAGGTGAAAATCGGCGATCTGCACGTCGGCGTGCCCGAGCTCCGCCAGGACTCGCGGTACAATTTGGATACGCGTGCGATCATCGAGCACTTCAGCATCGGGGTCGACCAGCTCACGGTGTTTGTCGAAACAGTGCCCAACGGGTGCGTGGACCATGAGGTGGTGACGCTGATGGATCAGTTCGAGGGCGCGATGCGCAACCTCAGCGGTGTGCAGTCCGTCATCAGCCTGAGCACCCTGGCCAAGGGCGTGAATGCGGCGTGGAACGAGGGCTCGTTGAAATGGCGCATCCTGCCCCGGAACCCCCAGGCGTTGGCCCAGGCCGTCTCCCCGATCGAGACATCAACCGGGTTGCTCAACAGCGACGGCAGCGTGCTTCCGGTGATGATCTTCCTCAGGGACCATCGCGCCGAAACCCTGCGGGCGACCACGGAGGCCGTCGAGGCCTTCGCACGCACGCATCCGTCACCCAAGGCCCGCTTCCGTCTCGCCGGAGGCAATGCCGGGGTGATGGCGGCCACCAATGACGTTGTCGCCGCCGCCCAGACGCCGATTCTGCTCTGGGTCTTCGGCGCGATCATTCTCCTCTGTCTGATTGCCTTTCGCTCGGTTCGCGCGACCCTCTGCGTCGTCATCCCGCTCGCGATTGTGTCCTACCTCGCCTACGCGCTGATGGTCCGGCTTGAGATCGGTCTCAAGACGTCCACGCTTCCGGTAGTCGCCCTCGGCGTGGGCATCGGCGTCGACTACGGCATCTATATTTTCGCCGTGCTGCAGAAGTCCCTCGACCACGGCATCTACTTCGAAGACGCCATGTTCGCGGCCTTCAAGGAGACCGGTAGCGCCGTGGTCTTCACCGGTCTCACCCTGGCCATTGGCGTGAGCACCTGGATGTTCTCCGACCTGAAGTTTCAGGCCGACATGGGCCTGCTGCTGACCTTCATGTTCGTGTTCAACATGCTCGGAGCCATCGTGGTGCTCCCGGCCATGGCCCGCTGGCTTTTCCGTCACCGCGCAGCCCCTCGGCGGGAATAGCGGGCACCGCCACGAGCTCGTCAGGAAACCGGCGTTGCGAACGAGCGCGGACCTCGAACGGGGGGGCGCACGCGGCCTTCAGCCCTTGAACGCATTGACTGCTTCGATCACCGCGTCGACCTGGGTGTCGGTCAGTTCCGGAAAGATCGGCAGGCTGAGACAAGTCGCCGCCGCCCGCTCGGCGATGGGCAGGCGTCCCGTGCGGTAGCCCAGGTTGGCGTAGCAGGTCTGCTCGTGCAGGCACTTGGGATAAATCAGGTCGGTGCCGATTTCACTCGCCGTCAGATGCTCGCGCAGCGCGTCGCGTCGCGGGTGGCGGATCGTGAACTGATGGAACACGCTCTGGCCATACTCCGGCTGATCGGGCAGACGTGTATTCGCCAGGCGGATTTCCTTAAGGTAGCGTGCGGCAATCGCCCGGCGCCGCTCGGTCCAACCCGCGAGCAGCGGGAGCTTGACGTTAAGCACCGCCCCCTGGAATCCATCCATCCGGAAATTGAACCCAACGTAGTCGTGGTGGTAACGCTTGAGCGAGCCATGCACCCGGAGCGCGCGCGCCTTTGCGAAGAGGTCTTCATGGCGGCTGACCCAGGCACCGCCCTCGCCGCAGGCTCCGAGGTTCTTGGTGGGATAGAAGCTGAAAGTCCCACAATCACCCAGCGCACCGACCGGCTTTCCCTTGTACGTGGCACCGACGGCCTGGGCACAGTCCTCCACCACAAAGAGGCGATGCCGGGCCGCGATGGCCAGGATCTCGTCCATGCGGGCGGGTTGCCCAAAGAGGTGGACCACCACCAGCGCCCGGGTCCGCGGCGTGATCGCCGCTTCGATCCGGGCCGGATCGAGATTGAAGGTCCCTTCCTCGATGTCCACGAATACGGGCGTGGCTCCGACGTAGCTGATGCCCCAGGCGCTGGAGGCGAAGGTGAACGGCGTTGTGATCACCTCGTCGCCCGGCTTGAGGCCGGCCAGGACCGAGGCCACATGCAGCGGCGAGGTGCCACTGTTCATGCCGAGCACGCGGGAATAGCCGAGCAGCTGTCCAAAGGCCTTCTCGAACTCCTCCACGTCGCGACCGAGACAAAAGCGATTGCCATCGTAGGCCGAGGCGAGGGCGGCCAGCACCGGCTCACGGATGGCGCGATGCTGCAGCGAGAGATCGAGAAACGGGACTTTCATCAAGGGGGGAAGTCAGACGGCAGGAGCGTCCGCTGGCAATGCCCGAGCGTCACTTGCGGGCGCGCGCCAGTTTCGACACCAGCGCCTGCACCAGGGGCTCGAGGCCAGGCGTTTTCGCCTCAAAATCCACCGGCATTCCCGCCGCCTTCATCGACGCCGAGGTCTGGGGTCCGATGCTTCCGCTGAGCGGGCGTTGCGCGTCCGGTCCCAGCGCCAAGGCACCCGCCTGCGCCACAAACGAATCCACGGCACTGCTGCTGGCAAACAGCACCGCATCCGCCCCGCGCTGGCGGAATTCCTCGGCGGCCGGCTCGGTCGAAAGGTCGGTCTTTTCCGTGCGATAGACCTTCAAGGTATCCACAATTGCCATCGCTTCCTCCAGCTTGGTCACGATCACATCCCGGTTGAGGTTGCCGGTGACGACCAGGATCTTGGCGTGATCGAGGCTTCCCGTGGCAATCAACTCGTCCGCCAGGGCCTCGCCCGTGGCCTTCTTCGGTTGGCATTCCACCTTGAGGTGATACTCCCGCACCGCCCGCGCCGTCGCATCACCCACACAGGCGATGCGCATGAGCCCGAGGCTGCGAATTTCATCAAAGACCCGCATGAACTCCTCGAAAAAGTAGCGGACGCCATTGGCACTGCTGAACACCACCCAGTCATAACCGCCCAGCTCTGGAAAGATGTCCGCCAGGTCGTGATTGGAGACATCCTTGACGATATCGATCAGGGGCAGCTCCAGCACCTCGGCTCCCAGGCTCTCCAGCCGGGTGCGCAACTCGCTCCCCTGCGTCCGTGTCCGGGTGATGGCAATACGGCGGCCAAACAGCGGCAGGTGCTCAAACCAGTCGATTTGCTCGTGGTCGCGGACGACTTCACCGACGAGTACAATCGCGGGCGAACCGAGGTGTTCAGCCACAACCTGGTCTGCGAGGGTGGACACGGTCGCCGCCACGCTCCGTTGCCGTCCCAGCGAAGCCCACTGCACCACCGCTGCCGGCATGGTCGGCGCCATGCCTCCGGCCACCAACTCGCTCAGGATGTGACGCAGGTGCCCCATGCCCATGTAGATCGCGAGCGTGGAGTGCGGAAGCTGGCTGTAGCGCCGCCAGTCTGTCTGGACTTCCGGTTTCTTGGGGTCCTCGTGTCCGGTGAGAAAGATGAGCGAAGCGCTGGTATTGCGAAGCGTCAGGGGAATGCCCGCGTAGGCGCCGGCCGCCAGAGCGGCAGTGACCCCCGGAACGACTTCAAACGGGATGCCGTCGGCGGCAAGCCGCCGGACTTCCTCGCCCCCGCGGCCAAAGACAAACGGGTCGCCGCCTTTCAAGCGCACGACCTTCAAACCCTCCTTGGCGTGCTGGACGAGGACGGCCTCGATTTCGTCCTGCGGCAGCGAGTGAAACCCGGCCTTCTTGCCGACGTAGATCTTCTTTGCGCTCGGCCGGCACCAGTCCAGCAGGTCGGGATGGACCAGGTAGTCGTACACGAGCACGTCCGCCGCGGCGATCAGCTCCTTGGCGCGAAACGTCACCAGCCCGGGATCTCCCGGGCCGGCGCCTACCAGATAAACAGTGCCGATGGCCATGAAGGGAGGGGCGGACGGGCCGCCCGATGAGGCTACACGTTGAAACCGAAGTGACGCAGCAAACGTCCCGCCGTGGCGTCGGGAGCCGCGAAGTCATCCGGGCCGAGGGGGAGCGTGCGCTGCCCAACCTCTTCGTGGAAAAAGTACAGCGAATCCGGGGTAGCATGCACCGCCACCGCCGTGTGGCAGCCGCCGCCCAGGGCGCGCTGAAAGGCGCGTTCGAGACTCACCCGCAGGCTGGTCGAGGCATCGAAGGCCGCCCGCCAGCGCTCGCCCTCGCCTTTGCGGCATTGGATGGCAATGGCCGCCTGGCCCACCGCCGGCACCATTTCCCCCAGGGCAAAGGGCCGAAATTCAAGTCCGGGCCAGCCAGGAATGCCCAGCCGACGGAGTCCGGCGGCGGCCAGCACGGTGGCATCGGCCACGCGCACTTCGGCGATCTTCCTGAGGCGCGTATCCACATTGCCACGAATCTCCGTGAACGTCGCGTCCGGAAACATCATGGACAACTGCAGGCGTCGGCGCGGACTGCCGGTCGCGACCAGCTTGGGCGTGTCCACGTCGGTGCGGATGACGAGGACGTCCCGGGGATCCTCGCGTGGCAGATAGCCCGCAATCTCCAATCCCTCCGGCATGTCGCCCGGCAGATCCTTGGTGCTGTGAACCGCGAGGTCCGCCTCACCCTGGACCAGTGCGTGCTCCAGCTCGGAGGTGAAGAGACCCTTGCCGCCCTTCTTTTCGAGCGACCATTCCGTCTGGCGGTCTCCCGTCGTCACCATCTTGAGCAGCTCCGATTGCACACCGAGCGTGGTGCGCAGCTGATCCGCCACCTGATTCGACTGCGCGAGCGCCAGCGGGCTCTTGCGCGTGGCGATGACGAGCGGTTTCACGACGAAAGGGGGTCCGAAGGGCTGAACGGAACGGTCCGGTGGCCGGGGTGGTGCCGCCGAATCGCCTGCGTTCAGCCCTTCGGAAGGGACTAGTACGAGGCCTGAACGCCCTTGATGTTCTTCTTCGACATCCAGGGCATCATGCCGCGGAGGTAGGCGCCGGTCTTTTCGATCTGGTGCTTTTCACCGGCCTTGAGCAGGCGGTTGTAGTTCTTCAGGCCGCCCTTGTATTCCTTGACCCACTCCTTGGTGAACTTGCCGGTCTGGATCTCCTTCAGGATCTTCTTCATCTCGGCCTTGGTCTTCTTGCCCACCACGCGCGGACCGCGGGTGATGTCACCGTACTTGGCCGTCTCCGAAATGGAGAAACGCATGCCGGCGATGCCGCTCTCGTACATGAGGTCACAAATGAGCTTCAGCTCGTGCAGACACTCGAAATAGGCCATCTCGGGCTGGTATCCCGCCTCGACCAGCGTTTCGAAACCCGCCTGCACCAGTGCGCTGGCGCCACCGCAAAGCACGGCCTGCTCGCCGAACAGATCGGTCTCGGTCTCTTCCTTGAAGGAGGTCTCGAGCACGCCCGCGCGTGTCGAACCGATGCCCTTGGCCCAAGCCAGCGCGGTCTTCTTGGCCTGCTTGGACTTGTTCTGCGCCACGGCGATCAAGGCCGGCATGCCCTTGCCCTCGGCATAGAGGCGGCGGACCATGTGGCCGGGACCCTTCGGGGCGACCATGATGCAATCCACATCCTTCGGCAGCTTGATCAGCCCGAAGTGAATGCTCAGACCGTGCGAGAAGAGCAGGGTCTTGCCCTTGGAGAGATTCGGAAGGATGTCGCTCTGGTAGACGTCCGCCTGCTTCATGTCAGGCAGACCGACCATGATGACATCGGCACGGCGCACCGCTTCAGCGGTGTCGACCACTTCGAAGCCGTGTTGTTCGGCGACCGCCCGCGACTTCGATCCCGGATAGAGGCCGATGATGACCTTGCAGCCGGAGTCCTTGAGGTTCAGCGCGTGGGCGTGACCTTGGGAACCGTAACCAAGTACGGCCAAGGTCTTGTTTTGGAATACGCCGAGATCGGCGTCGTTGTCGGTGTAGACTTTTGCGGGCATGATGAAAAAGCGTTGGGGGTTGGGAAAAGAGGTTCGGGACTCAGCGGCGCAGCGCCAACTGTCCGGTACGAGCCAGCTCAAGGACGCCGAAGGCCTCCACGAGCTTGAGGAAGGCGCTGGTTTTGCCTTCGTCACCGGTGACTTCGATGATGAGGGCGTCGTGCGCGACATTGACGACCTTGGCGCGGAAAATATCGCAAATTTGCATGATTTCCGAACGGGTCCGGCCGTCGGCCTTGATCTTGATCAGGAGGAGCTCCCGCACCACCGCCTGGCCCTCGGTGAAATCGACCACGTCGACCACATTGATCAACTTGCGCAGCTGCTTCGTCACCATGTCGAGCGACGCGTCGTCGCCCTTGATGACTGCCGTGATGCGCGAGAGCGATGCGTCATGCGTCGGGGCGACGTTGAGCGAATCGATGTTGAAGCCGCGCCCGGAGAACATTCCGGAGACGCGGGCCAGCACGCCGAACTTATTTTCGACGAGTACGGAGATCGTGTGTCGCATGGTGTGGTTGAGAAACAGGAACGCAGAGCCTGCGCGGCGGGCCATCCCGACCGTGACGCGGTGGACACTCCGACCGCCGGGGTTCCGACGGCGGAACGGGCGGTCCGTCTTCATTCTCCACTGCGTCTGAAATGAAGACTGGTGGACGGCGAGGGACTCGAACCCCCGACACCCTCGGTGTAAGCGAGGTGCTCTAACCAACTGAGCTAGCCGTCCAGACAGAACGAGGAGATAAGCGGGCGCCGCACCCCGGAGGCAAGGGTTTATTCCGGGGTGCAGGCCGGCGCAGCCAAGGCCGATCAGGCGTGGGAGAGGACTTCGGCCGGTTTCGCGGAAAGCGCGCCCTTCTGAGCGAGCAATTCGGCGTTCTGCACCGCATTGAGGGCGGCGCCCTTCCAGAGGTTGTCACCGCTGACCCAGAAGGAGAGCCCGTTGTCGAAGGCCGTGTCGACCCGGATCCGCCCGACGCCACACTTCACCTTTTCGGCAAAGTCCAGGGGGGTCGGATAACGGGAAGTCGCCGGGTCGTCGACCAGCTGCGCACCCGCGAACGCCGCCACGGCGGCGCGAGCCTCGGCGACATTCACTGGACGCTCGAACTCCGCGCTGACGGAAACGGAATGCGCCCGCACCACCGGCACCCGCACGCAGGTCGCCGAAACCTTCAGGTTGGGCAGCCCCATGATTTTCCGGCTTTCCTGGGCCATCTTGCTCTCCTCGCCCGTGTAGCCGTCGGACCCAAAGGAATCGACCTGGGGAATGCAGTTAAATGCAATCTGGTAAGGGTAGACCTTGCGCGGCAGCGGCTGGCCGGCCACATGGGCCTTGATTTGATTGGCCAGTTCCTGGACCGCTTCGGCGCCAGTGCCGGACACCGACTGAAAGGTGGAAACGAAGACCCGCTTGACCCCGAACGCCAGGTGCAGGGGCCACAGGCCCATCAGCATCACCGCGGTCGAACAGTTGGGATTGGCAATGATGCCGGAGTTACGCTGCAACTCCTGGGGGTTGATCTCAGGGATAACGAGCGGCACCTTCGGATCCATCCGGAGTGCCGAACTCTTGTCGATCACGAGGCAGCCCGACTTGACCGCGTCGGCCGCCAAGGCGCGCGTCACCGATCCACCGGCCGCAAAAAACGCGACATTGACATCCTCGAAGGCTCCGAGCTTGGCCTCCTCCACCACAAATTTTTTGCCACTGTGCTCCACAACCTTGCCCGCTGAGCGCGCCGAGGCGAAAAGCCTCAGCTTGCTCATCGGAAAATTCCGTTCGTGCAAGAGCCGGACAAGCTCTTGACCGACCGCGCCCGTGGCGCCGACGATACCGACAACGTAACGATTAGTATTCACGATGGAGACTCCTATGGAACAGATCACGAAAACCGCTGCGAGGCTCGGTATCAAGCCCGCAGACCGGGTCTTGGTGGTCAATATTGCAACTCAAACGCTTCAGCTCTTCCGCAAGGGGGAGTTGGAGACGAGTTATCCGGTCTCCACCTCCAAGCGCCCGCCCAGCAATGTGAAGGACTCCTTGGGCACGCCACGCGGTCTGCACGAAATCGCCGAACGGATCGGCGGGGAGCAGCCGGCCGGCATGGTCTTTCGCGCCCGGGTCCCCACCGGACGGCATTTCTCGGAGTACAGCCCGGGAGAACTTCCCAGCGACGACCTTATCACGAGCCGGATCCTTTGGCTTCGCGGGCTGGAACCCGGCTACAACGCCGGTGGCGACGTCGACACCTATCGGCGTTACGTCTACATCCACGGCACCAAACACGAAGACCGGATCGGCACCCCAGCCAGCGGCGGTTGCGTCCGGATGCGCAACCTCGATGTCATTACCTTGTACGATCAGGTCCGCGTCGGCGACTGGGTCTGGGTCAACGACTGAATCCAGGCGCGGCAGCGTGGACGATCATTCTTAAACCACGGATGGACAGGGATTAACACGGATCCGGACGCCGCAAAGGTCCGCGACAAGGCGGGGATGGGTTCACGTGCTCTGATTCCGACCAAACAGGAGCCTCAGTGAATTGATGCAGACCACCAGCGTGCTCCCCTCGTGGGCCGCGACACCGATCGCCAGTGGCACGGCGCCAAAGGCCGTGGCCAGCACCATGACTCCGACCACGCCGAGGGAGATGGTCAGGTTCTGCCGGATGATCCGTTTGGCCCGCACGCTCAGGCGATAGGCCGCGAGGAAATTCTCGATGCGGTCATGCATGAGGATCACTTCGGCCTGCTCCAGCGCCGCATCGCTGCCGCGCGCGCCCATGGCCACGCTCACATCGGCCGCCGCCAGCGACGGCGCATCGTTCACACCGTCGCCCACCATCGCCACTTTCCGTCCCGAGGTGCGCAGCTGCTGGATGGCCGCGACCTTGTCCTCCGGCGAAAGCCCTGCCTTCACTTCATCGAGCCCGAGCTCCTTCGCCACGGTTTCCGCGGTGTGACGGCGATCGCCGGTCAGCATGACCGTGAGGATTCCCCGACGCTTCAGCTCCGCCAGCACCCCGCTCGATTCCGCGCGAATCTGGTCCTTGAGCAGAAGCCGGCCCACGACATCCCGACCCACCACCCAGACTTCACTCAAGTCGGCGGGAGCTGGCGGCAGTTTGCCGGCCCAGCCCGAAAGCGGTCCATGCTCGAGCAGCTCGCGACGTCCAAGCAGGGTCATGGACTGACCCAGGCGACCCCGCACGCCCTGGCCGGTGATGGAAGAAAACTCCTCGATCGGCAGGACCTTGGCGCCGTTCGCCTTCGCATGCCGCACAATCGCGCGCGCCAAGGGATGCTGCGAATTGGTTTCCAGGGAGTAGGCCAGGTCGAGGATCTCCGCCTCGCGGCCCGGCGGAAAGCTCTCCACCGTCAACACGGCCAGTTCACCGGTGGTCAGGGTACCGGTCTTGTCCATCGCGACGGCCGTGATGTCGGCCAGTTTTTCAATCGCCGCACCGCCGCGAAACAGCACGCCATGCCGCGCCCCCCAGGCGATGGCCGCCAGGATTGCCGAGGGAATCGACAGTACGAGCGCACAGGGGCTCGCCACGACCAGCAAGGTCATGGCGCGATAAAACGCCGACCGGACGCCGGGCTCATTGGCAAACGCCGGCAGATCAAGGATCAGCCACCAGACGAGAAACATCGCCGTGCTCGCTCCGAGGACGGCGTAGGTGTACCCGGTGCCGAAGCGATCCGTGAACCGCTCGCTCGGAGCCTTGAGTTTCTGGGCCGTTTTGATCAGCCGAATGATCTTCTGCAGGGTGCTCTCCGAGGGCAGGCGGGTGACGGTGAAGTCGACCGCGCCCCAGAGGTTGAGGGTGCCGCTGAACACCGTGTCGCCGACGCCCTTCTCCACCGGCACCGACTCGCCGGTCAGCGCGGATTCGTCGCTGGCGCTCTTGCCGGAAACGATGCCGCCGTCCGTGGGAAACGCCTCGCCCGGTTTGACCCGGACGCGGTCACCCAGCTGCAGACTCTCCACCGGCGTATCCACCTCGCCACCCGTCGCATCCACCACGGTGGCTCGTTTCGGGGCGGACTTGAGCAAGGCGGAAACCTCCCGGTGCGTCCGGTCCATCGCAAACTCCTCCATTGCTCCCGAGGCCGAGAACAGGAAGAGCAGCAGCACCGCCTCGTCCCAGGCACCGATCGCCACCGCGCCCGCCGCCACCACGAGCATGAGAAAGTGAATCTCCACCTTGCCTTTGCGCAGATTCTCCCAGGAGTCGATCGCCGCATCCCACCCGCCGGCCACGAGGGCGCCGAGGGATAGGAGATGGGGCAACCAGCTCGGTCCGAGGTGCCAGCGTTCCGCAAAAAATCCGGCGCCGCCCAACACTGCGCACGTCGCGGCAAATCCCGCCAGCATCCGCCACTCGGACTCGTGCTCCTCCGCCTCCAGCGGCTCGCGGAGCTCCACTTCCTGCCACTTCCAGAAGCGCGGCGCCGTTTCACAGGTGGGTCCGGTGATTTCCGTCACGGTGCCCTCCTGCCGCACTGCAAACCCCGCCGGCACCCGTGCCTTTTCGGAGAGCCGGTCCTCCACCGCCTTCACCGTTGCGGAAAGCGAGGTTTCCAACGCCGCCAAATCAACGTCGCCGAGCGTTGCCACGGAAACGGTGCCTCGCGAGGTATCAATCCGCATCCCGCCAATGCCGGGCTGGGAACGCAGGAAATCCGCGAGGGTCTCCGTCCAGATCGTGCTCATGCCTAAAGCCTAGGGAGGGGACCGGAAAAGGCGACCGCAGATTGCAGTCGCCCCGCGTCAGGTGCCCCGTACACCCTCCTAGGTTACTGCTGGCCCATGATCGGACTTCGCGACGACACCGACTCCACGCTTCCTCCCCCGCCCCCGCCTTCCCAGGCGCCGGCGATGGCGGCACGGATCTTTGCGTCCGACGGTCTCCTGTCCACTTACCTGCAACTGGAGCATCGACCGCAGCAGTCCCACATGGGTCGGTCGGTGGCCAAGGCCCTGGTCGCCGATGATCCACTCCTGTTCGAGGCGGGGACCGGAGTCGGAAAATCACTCGCCTACCTGCTGCCCGGCATTGTCCACGCCATGGACCAGTCGCGGCAGATGATCGTCTCCACCCACACGATCTCGCTCCAGGAACAGCTGCAGACCAAGGACCTTCCGCTTTGTCGTCGCGTGTTCTCGTCGTCGCCCGAAACCGCTCCCTACGCCGCGTTCAAGAGCTGCGTGCTCGTCGGAAAGTCCAATTACCTCTGCACCACGCGGCTCTCGCACGCCCTGGCGGACCGGGCCAGCCTGTTCACGGACGCCGACTACGGTGAGCTGCAACGCATCGCCGAGTGGGCCGAAACCTCGGAGACGGGGCTGCGTCACGACCTGCGCCCGCCTCCCCGGCCCGAAGTCTGGGAAATGGTCAGCGCCGACTCCTCCGCCTGCTCCCGGAAACACTGCGATGGCGAACGCTGTTTCTACCAGCGCGCCCGGGCCCGCCTCCGGGCCGCCCATGTCATCATCGTCAACCATGCCCTGCTCTTTGCCCTCATCAACGCGGGCGGGGCGCAGGCCCAGGGAGCCAAACGGGACGGAAAGGGCGTGCTCTTTCCCGACGACTTTGTGGTGCTCGACGAGGCTCACACCGTGCCAGAGGTGGCGAGCGACAACTTTGGCCTGCACCTGAGCAGCTACGGGGTCGAGCGGATGCTCAAGCACCTCTTCAATCCGCGGACCAGACGCGGCATGCTCGCCAAAGTGGCCGGCCCGGAAATCACCCGCCTGGTCGAGGACGGACTCGATGCGTCGCGCCAGTTCTTCGAAGCGCTCGCGGCGCTCCTCTTGACGCAGCGTTCGGTGGCGCGCCTGCGCGAGGCCAATCCGGTCGAACCGCTCCTCGAGGGACCGCTCGGCGCCTTGGAACGCGCGGTGGCCAAACTGGCCGACCGCATGGAGGAGGGACGACAACGCGACGAGTTTCTCGAGCAACGCCAGCGATTGAAGGCCCTTCAGGGCGGTCTGACCGAATGGCTGGAGCGCTCCCAGTCCGGGCACGTGTACTGGGCCGAACGGAGCGGGAAGCGCCAGACGATCGTCACCCTGCGCAGCGCCCCGATCGACATTGCCCCGGCGTTGCGCGATCACCTGTTCGGCTGCGGCACGAGTGTCATCTGCACCAGTGCCACCCTCGCGATCGGCGGAGAGATGGCCGCGTTCGCGCGCCGGGTCGGCGCCGACTCGGCACCCGCGGTGGCGGTGGCGTCACCCTTCGACTACGAAGCCAACATGCGCGTCTACGTGGCGTCCGATGTTCCCCTGCCCTCGCCGCAGGAGGCCCGGCTGGCCCTCGACGCGCTCATTGACTACGTTCGCTTCTGCACCCTCAAAGTCGAGGGCGGCACCCTCGTGCTCTTCACCTCGTACACCGACATGCGCGCGGTGGCCCAGGCCCTTGAGTCGGATTTCCTCGCCGCGCAGCGTCCGTTTCTCATGCAAGGTGAAGCCCTCTCCCGGACCGAGCTGTCCAAGGAAATGCGTCGCCTCGGCAACGCGGTGCTCTTTGGCACCGAGAGCTTTTGGACCGGAGTCGATATTCCCGGCGATGCCCTCGCCCAGGTGATCGTGACGCGGCTCCCCTTCGACCCGCCCACCCATCCTGTGCTCGAAGCGCGCAGTGACGCCGTGCGCGAAGCCGGGGGAAATCCCTTCGCCGAGATCACGCTGCCCGAGGCCCTCATCAAGTTCCGCCAGGGCATCGGCCGCCTCATCCGCAGCACCTCGGATCGCGGGTTGATCACCGTGCTCGACTCCCGGGTCCTCGCCAAGACCTACGGAAAGCTCTTCCTCGACTCCATCCCGCAACCGCGCTTCGAACGCATGACCCGCGCCGACCGCGAAACCAAGTTCCGGCCCTTCCCACCCGCCAAGCCGTCTTGAACCACGGATGGACACGGATACGGAGGCCGAAGGAATAATTGACCACGAACGGACACGAATTGACACGAAATCGAAAGGGAACTCCGGACTTTGAGGCACCGAGTGGCAGAACCACTTGATCCTGTCCGAGGTTCGACATTCGTGTTCATTCGTGTCCATTCGTGGTCCACCCTCCTTGAACCATGGATCGCATTGCCCATTTTACCTCCCTCGTGGCCCAGCAGCCGGCCAACGATCTCTTCCGGTTCAGCCTGGCCCAGGCCCTGGTCTCCGCCGGCCGCGGAGCGGAGGCGGAGCCGCACCTGCGCGCCTGCGCCCAGGCCAAGTCCGACTGGATGATCCCACGGATCGCACTCGGCAAAATCCTCCTCGCCCAAGGTCGTCGCGACGAGGCCAAACCCGTGCTGGAAGAGGCCCTGAAACTCGCGATCGACCAACACCACGAAGACCCCGAAGCCGAAGTCCGGGCCCTCCTCGCTGAGCTCGCCTAAGCATCGCCCTCAGTTTGATTGAGGACACGCTGGATTGATTCCGGCGGAGGGCGCCGATCCCGCCACTGCGGGAGCGCGTCAACTTTAGGACCGGATGCCGGAAATGCGTGCGTTCCGGTGGAGGTGGTCCCGCAGTCGCGGGAAGGCCGCGACGGGACCGACCGGTCCCGCCTCCGTTGACCGATTTCTTCAGGCGACGCCCATCCCCGCGGGGTCGGCGACCCCACCTCCACCGGACACCGGTTTCACCTGCACAGCGGCTTGCGGCCATGCTGATGGGCAGCGCGGCCGCGGGAACGCCCTCCAAGGATGCGGCCTCCGGTCACCGCTGTGTTAACCCGTCTGATACCTCCGACGGCATCCCATCCCGGCACCGACCCGGTGTCGGTGCTCCCCCACCATACCTGGCCGCAGGCACACTTGGAGGAGCGTCTTGACAGCGCCGGGGGACGCTCCCCGGAACACCGCCGGCACGTTCGCCGTTCTCCGCCGCGGCGCGGCGGATACAGAACGGCTTGCGCCCCTGGTGCCGGGTGGGTTCGCCACGCGCAACCGGCGCCGATCCCGCGACTGCGGGAACGCCCTCCAGGGATGCGGCCCCCGGCCACCGCTGTGTTAACCCGTCTGATACCTCCGACGGCATCCCATTCCGGCACCGACCCGAGGTCGGTGCTCCCCCACCATACCTGCCGCAGGCACACTCCCGAGGGCGCTGCTCCGCCAGCGCAGGGGGACACTCCCCGCGGCACACCGCCGGCACGTTCGCCGCTCTCGCCAGGGCGCGGCGTATACAGAACGGTTGCGCCCCTGGTGCCGGGTGGGTTCGCCACGCGCAACCCGCGCCGATCCCGCGACTGCGGGAACGCCCTCCATGGATGCGGCCTCCGGCCACCGCTGTGCGAACCCGGCGGATCACCGCCGGGGGTATCCCATCCCGGCACCGACCCGAGGTCGGTCCTCCCCCACCATACCCGCCGCAGGCACACTCCTGGAGGGCGCTGCTCCGCCAGCGCCGGGGGACGCTCCCCGCGTAACCACGTCCGCACGCTCTCGGTGAACACGACGCGCACCCGGCACCGGCGCCGACCTCGTCGCCCTTACTTCAGCGTCCGAATCTTGATGCTGCGGAAAGACACCTGATCGCCGTGGTCCTGCAGGAGCACGCGTCCCTCCGGCGCGAGGCCGAAGTCCGCGTTCTTCTCAAACTTGCTCCGCGCCACGAGGGCCCGGAAAAGCGGGGAACCGCGCACGTACTCGACCACCTTAACGCCGTTCAACCAGTGTTCGACACGGTTGTCGGGATACACCACAATGCGGGCGTGCTGCCACTCGCCGACCCGCGGCACGATCGCGAGACCGCCCGGCAGGGGTGAACGGGGAATCAGGTCGTAAAGTGACCCCAGGGTGCGATTGCCGCCCGCGCCCATCTTGGCATCCGGATGCTTCTCGTCATCGAGCACCTGAAATTCCAGCCCGAGGGCTCCACCTGGATTCTTCTCCACCGCGAAATACTTCACCCCACTGTTCGCACCGGGCGTGAGCTTGAAGTCGAACGCCAGTTCAAAGGCGGAAAACGTCTCTTCCGTGACAATGTCGCCGCCCGCGCGCTTCTCCCCTTCCTTCGCGGGAGGTGAGATGGAGAGCTCCCCATTCGCCATCGTCCACCCGCCGGAGGGGAACGTGGTCTGGTTCACCCCGCGCCAGCCCGTCCGGGTCGAACCATCCCAGAGCAACCGCCACCCCTGGGCCTTCTCCACCGCGCTGATCGCGTTGGGCATGAGATTGCGCACGTACAGCGCGTCCGCCGGCGACGCCGTCAGCTCCGAGGTCTGGATACGCAGGTTGCGCCAGAGAATCCGCCGTCCAGCCTGACCCGGCTGGTTGCCGACACTGTGAACCTGAAGCGCAATGAACCCCTTCGGCGTGAGGTCATCGATCACGTGCGCCACCGGCACGCCATTGATCCAGGTCCGGATCGACGTGCCGATCGCTTCGATCCGCAGGTGATTCCAACGCTCCAGCTGGTAGAGGTCGCGGGCGGAGGGATTGAGGGTGCCGGGATAGAGCCAGCCGCGCCGGCCCTCATCGTAGATTCCGCCGCTCCAGGCGCGGGGGGTGGGATCGATCTCCAGCTGGTAACCGTGGACCCGTCCGCTCTGGTAGTCGGGCCGGCTCTCGCTGCGGAACTGCACGCCGCTGTTCGTGCCGCCACCCTCCTGCCGCATCTCGCACTCAAAGATGAAATCACCAAAGGACTTCTCAGTCGCGAGGAAACTGTTGGGTGTTCCGGAAACCGTGGTTCCGACAATCGCGCCGTCCACCACCGCGTACGGCGCGGCGCCGCCCAGCTGCTTCCAGCCAGTGAGCGTCTTGCCATCAAAGAGGGGCTCCCACGGCCCGGCCAGAACCGCCGGAGCGAGCGCGAAGGCGCTGCCAAGGAGGACCGGGCGCAGGGCCGGGACGCTCAAACTCAGGATCCAGGACACAGGGCGGAAGGAGACACGCATGGGACAGGAAGGGGTGAAGCAGTCCCAGCGTCCGGCGATTCCGAAAGCGTGTAAACGGCATTCTCCGCGCCGGAATCATCCCAACGCAGCCAAAGCGCGCGCGTCCCAATCCGTCACCAACTACCCAAGTCCCTGACGGACAGCTGTTGAGAACGCGGCAAAGTTGTCCACGAGCGGTGTGCCTTCAGCGCCGGTCATCCGAATCAGTGAACGTTCATCCTTGAATCCACTGCCTGTCACCAAACACACCACCGCGTCATCTGCGGCTATCTCGCCCCGGCGGAGCGCCTGCGCGGCGCCGGCCAGCGCCACGGCGCCGGCGGGTTCGGAGAAAATCCCCTCCTCGCGGGCCATGCGCGCCTGCCACGCCCAAACGGTCTCGTCGTCCACCACATACCCCTGCCCGCCGGAGGCGCGGCAGGCGGCGACCACGGAATCGCCGTCGAGCACACTGCCCACCTGCAGTCCGCTGATCTGGGTTTTCGACTGCACCGCGCGGGCCTTGTCCGACCCCTCGCGCAACGGCGTCGCAATCGTGTCATTGCCCTCCGGCTGCACGCAATGGACGTGCGCCGCCGATCCCCAGGCGGAAAAGCCCCGGGCCACCGCCAGCGTGAGGCCGCCCGCCCCGGCCGGGGAAAACACCTGCAGCGGACCTCCGCCCAGCGTATCCGCAATCTCAAACGCGAGGGTCTGCACCCCCGCCATGCCGAGCGGTGAAAACGTGAAGGCACTGATCTCGTATCCAGCCTTCAACTCGGCAGCCAGTCCGCCCAGCCCGGCCATGACCTCGCCGCTGACGGAGGGTGAAACGCCAAAGTTGCGGATGCGAAACAGTTTCGCCCCGTAGGCCGCCATCTGCCGCAGCTTGCCCTCCGGCGCCCCCTCCACGATCGCGAGGTAGCAGGGCATGCCCGCCCGGGCGCAGTACGCCGCGAGCGCCGCCCCGGTGTTGCCGCTCGAGGTCCCCAGGCAGGCGCGAAATCCGCGGTTCCGGAGATGGCTGATCGCCGAGGCGGCGAAACGATCCTTGTACGACCCGGTGGGATTGCTGCCCTCACACTTGAACCAGAGGTTCTTCAGTCCGAGAGCCGGTCCGATCCGGACGGACCGGACCAGGGGGGTGCCGCCTTCGCCCAGCGTCACGGCGGTGTCGGACGGAGGGGCTCCCCATTTTTCAGCGTGTTTCCAAAGGTGCATGATCGTCGGTAGGTTCGAAGCTGCGGTTCAGGCCCAGGGGCCCTCGGGTTGCGAAACAAAGCCGGTGTGCAGGGTCGTGCTGACTTCGCCTCCCGCCGGTACAGTCAGGACCGCGCCCGCGCGGACGAGGTCCGGAAAACGTCCGACGGGAGAGGTGCTCGGCTGGAGGGTGACGAGCTGGCCCACCCCCCAAAGGGGATAACAACACGGTCCACCCCCGCGGGCCCACGACCAAGCATACGGAAATTGCTGCGCGTCCCACTCCATCGCAAAGCCGAGCTTGAGCGCCGCATTCCAGAAACAGCCCCGGCCGGTCTCAAAGTCCGTGAGCTGAACGGAGTGATCGTGTCCGCTGTCCGCCGCCGGCACCCGGCTGCAATCGCGGAGCTTTCCGGTCTCGCGCTCCGGGACATGCGGCCAGGGTCCCACATATCCCGAAACAAGCTGAAGCTGGCTGGGGTCGTCCGCCTTGAAGACACGCACCGTCCGGGCCGACGTCACCAGCTGCGCTCCGTCAATGAGCGGTCCGCTGAACGCCGGGTGCTGCAGCCAGGCCACCGGCAAGTCCTGCGCAGCCCGGTTGATCACCGTTTCCGTCCAGGTCAGCCGGCGACTGCCCGCCTCCAAGCGCAGGGTGCGCCGATAGCCCAACGGCGTGCGCGCCGACCAACCCAGGAGCGTCACCTCCACATGGGTGCGCGCACGGACCGTGCGTTCAACGGTCCAGGGCACGCTGCGGATCTCGCCATGCGTGCCGATCGGAGCGCCAAAATAGTCACCGGGGAAAAAGCCCGTGGGCAGGGAAACGTACCAACTGCCGTCCATCACATCGAAGAGGTCGCTGCCGCCTCCCATCGGCTGGTCGAGCACCCGGGAGCGCGGGGGCTGGCCGTAGGGATTGCGCCACAGGACATCGATGCCGCTGGGGCGGTGCACGTAGCTGACAATCGCGCCACCCTGGTCCGGACAGAGCACGATCTGGCAGTGTTGATTCTCCAGCGACAGGCATCGCCGGCCCTGATCCTTCGTCACCCGCAGCACTGGTTTGGTTGCTTTGCCAGTCGCGCGGGGTTGCCGTGGCGAGTTTCGCCCGCTTGCTTGGGAACCGGATTTGCGTGATTTCGTTTTTTTCATGGCCGCTTCCTCTTTGCCCAAAGGTCTAGATTTTTCCCAACTGCCGGCGGGGTTTCACACCCTGCGGTTCTCCACCCGGGGAGCCGGCTTCACCGCCTTCGTCTGGCGCGGCGGCCCCGGCCCGGTGCTGGTGGTCAATGGTGCCACGCATGGCGACGAGTATGAAGGCCCCACCGTGCTGCGTCAATGGACGGAAACCTGGCGCCCGAAGGACCTGAAGGGCACGGTCGTCTTCATCCCGGTGCTCAACGAGGCCGCATTCTTCGCCGGCCAGCGGTGCCACCCCGAGGATGGGGGCAATCTCGCCCGCTCGTTTCCCGGTCGCGCCCGCGGCCGGGTCAGCGAACGGCTGGCGTGGCTGTTCGACACGCAGGTGCTGTCGCAGACCCAGCACTACGTCGACTTGCACAGCGCGGGCGCCTCGTACCAGCTGCTGCCCTGGGTGGGCTACGTCACCCAGAGTGGAAAACTCGAGAAGACCCAGCGCGCGATGTCGGCCGCCTTCGACCGGTTCTGGTGCTGGTCCGGGCCGTTCCTGCCGGGCCGCACCCTCAGCGCCGCCTTCGCCCGGGGCGTGGCCGCGATCTACGTGGAATGCCAGGGCGCGGGCGGGGTGGACGCCGGTGACGCCGCCGCCCTCGACCAGGGACTCCAAAACGTGCTGGTCCAGCTTGGATACCTTTCGTCCCGCCGCCCGCTCAAGCTGCGCCAACAGGTGGAACGGGTGACGCGCGATGTCGATGAGGCCCACCTGCAGGTGCACCACCCCGCGCCTCACGACGGGCTCTTTGTCCCCACGATCACACTTGCCGCCTCGATTCGCCGCGGACAGGTCGTCGGCGTCGTTCATCCTCTGACCGGCACCGGCGTCACGGTGGTGAAGGCGGAAAGCACGGGCCGGGTCGTCCTGCTGCGCCGTCAGCGCTCCGTTAAGAAAGGCGATGCGCTCGCCACCCTGGCGCCGATTTGACGCCGGGGTCACGCGAGCAGACCACCGTCGACCAACCAGGTCACGCCGGTGACAAACGCAGCCTTGTCGGAACACAGAAACGCCACTGTCTCCGCCACGTCCGCCGGACGGCCGCGTCCGAGCGGAGTCTGGTTGACGACATCGGAAACCACCCCGCGCGACGTCAGCGCGGCATCCACCTGGTCGGAGGTGTGAGTCTGGATGTCGCCCGGTGCCACCGCCACGACGCGAATGTGGTCCACCGCGAGCTCCTTCGCCATTGACTGCGTGAGCGAGGTCATCGCCGCCTTGGTCGCGGCATAGACCAGGGCTCCGCGCTGGGGTCGAAAGGCGTTGATCGAGGAGATGTGGATGATCACTCCCCGGCCCGAGGCCTTGAGATGGGGCAACGCCGCCTGACAGCAAAAAATCAGGCCGGTGATGTTCACCCGCAGGATTTCGTCGACATGCGCAGGCTGGACCGTTTCCAGCGATGAAATCGCAGCCGGACCCGTGATGGCGGCGTTATTGACCAGCACGTCCACCCCGCCCAGCGCCTCCGCGGCCTGTTGGATGAACGCCTGGCACTTGGCCACGTCGCCCAGTTCGAGCGGCAGGGCAACCACCCGGTCGCCGTACAGCTTGAGCAGTGGATCGGCCGCCCCGGGTTTGCGGTACCCGATGGCGACGCGCGCACCCTGGGCCAAAAAGACCTCGGTGATCGCCCGTCCAATGTTGGTGGCGCCGCCGGTCACAATCACACGAAGTGGGTTCATGGTCGAAAACGCGGTTCAGCGCGGGTTAGGCCCGCTGGCGACGCGCCGCAGCGTAGGCTTCAATGTAGGCTTTGCACTCCGCCGTGAGCGGGTAACCGAGAAAACTGGCAGACGTGGAGAACATCCCGAGGCACTGCAGGCAGTACTTCAAACCGGTCAGCCAGCAGGCGATCGACTCGCCTCCATAGATCCCGTACAACACCGCCTTCATCAGCGTATCCTCCGCCTTGGCCTCCGCGATCCGGCCGGCCGAAAAGTGAGCCCCGATCCGGCGCATGTAGGGAGCTGCCACCACGGCGCCCCCAAACATGAAACCATCGTAGCCTGCCTCGAGGTACTCGATCGCGCAGAATTCATCGCCGTTGAACAGCTTCAGTCCCGGCCGCTTTGCCCGCGCCGCCAGTGCCACCGCCCGCCGCGACGGCGCACCCGAACTGTCCTTCACGAATTCCACCTTGGGGTGAAGGAACACCGACTCCAACCGGTCCTCGGCAATGGCCAGCGGGCGTCGTGCGCCGAGATCATAGATGCCCACCGGCAGGGGACTGACCGATGCGGATTCGAGAAAGAGTCCAGCCACCCGTTCCGGTGTGGCGTTGAGCAGGGTTGGCGGATGCGCAATCACCACATAGTCGGCACCGGCCGAGGCCATGTCGTTCATATTGTCCCGAATGCGCGGCACCGAATTGTCCGACACCTGCGCCGCGATCTTGATGCGACCACCGGCCGCCTTGCTCGCCGCTTCCACCAGGCGGATCCGCTCGCGATTCGGGAGCCACGGGCCTTCGCCGCACGTGCCCGCGAGAAAGAGTCCCTGCAGGCCGTCAGCGACGGCCGCCTCGACCATTCGTCCCACGGACGGGACATCGACCTCGAGGGCGGATGTCAGCGGTGTCGGGGAAGCCGACCAGGATTGCACGGATGCGGATTGTTTCACAGCGTTCAGAAAGACAAACGGAACCTCGCCAAAACAGCGAAATCCACTGGTAATACGATATGAGCAGCTCCCGCAGTCCCTTCGATCTGCCCCACCGGCTTTCGCTCTCGGCCCAGACCGCCGCAGCCATCCGCAAGGCGATTGAACAGGGGCTGTGGGAGGGGCACGTGCCCAGCGAACGCCGGCTTTGCGATGTTTTCAAGGTCAGTCGTCCAACGGTGCGCACCGCGCTGCACGCGCTCGCCAAGGAGGGCTGGCTGGAAATCCGGCAGGGCTGCCGCAACCGGATCCTGCCGCGCCGCAAGCAGGCGTCCACACCGCGCAACCGGGTGATCGGGGTGATCTCGGCGGAACCGGTGTCCCAGCTCGCCCACGCCTCGTTCAACGGGGTCACTGCGTTGCGTACAACGCTGGCCGACCACGGCTTTGCCACGGAAATGCTGGTCTGCCAGGCGAATCGTCCCTCCACCCAGCGGCGCAAGATCGAGGCGTTCGTTCGGGAACACCGGGTGCACGGCTGCGTGCTCATGTCGGTCAGCAAGGAGGTCCAGCAGTGGTTCATGGAACACGGGGTTCCCGCCCTGGTGCTCGGGTCCTGCCATCCCTCCGTGCGCCTGCCTTCGATCGACGTGGACAACCAGTCGGTCTGTCGCCACGCAGTCGGCGTGCTGCTCGGTAAGGGTCACCGCTCCGTCGCCCTGGTCCTGCCGGACACGCAAATGGCGGGCGACCTGGCCAGCGAGACCGGCTTTCTCGAAGGCGTCCAACGGCATCCCCAAAAGGAGGCGATCACCGCCGTGGTCATTCGGCACGATGGCACCGCACTCCACCTGTCCTCCCGTCTCGACCTGCACTTTCGCTCCGCCACGCCGCCGACCGGCCTGCTCGTGGTCAAGCCGTGGCATGTGTTCACGGTCATCCTCTACCTGCTGAAGCGTGGCCTGACCATGCCCGACACCGTGTCCCTCATCGCCCGCGACCAGGACCAGCTCTTCAGCACCGTCCTGCCGTCCATCGCCCACTACCCGTTCGACGATCACACCATGGCGCGCCGACTTTCCCGTCTGGTGCTCAAGCTGGTCAACGAGGGCGGACTCCCCGCGGAACCGCACCTGATTTTCCCGCGTCACTTTCCCGGCGAATCCGTCAAACCCCCTCGCAGCCACGCGTGAGCACGAACGAGACGGACTCCAGTCATCGGGCCGTGGCAAACGAACACCGACGCCAGCGTTTCATCCAGGCGCTCAACTACGTGAGTCTGGCCTGCGGCTTTGCCGCCCTGGCAGCGCTGGTGGTCCTCATTGGCTGGCCTCTCGACGAAACCGGCCATTTCCGCCTGCGCCTGGGCTGCAATCTCGCCTTGGGCGCCTTTGTCTTGCAGGAAACCATTCGTTTCTTCCTGCAGGTCGATCGACGCACTTACCTGCGGGCACGCTACTTGGAGGTGGCGTTGGCCGCCTTGGTCGCCGTTGAACTCCTCGCCGGAAAATCGGTCCTGTCGTGGCTCGGCAAGCAGGCGTCAGGTTTGCCAGGATCCAATCTCACGCTGCTCTACCTCGCCGGCAGCCAGCTCACGCTCATTGCGCTCGTTGGCTTGAGAATCCTGCGCGAGCGCCAGCTCTTCGCCACGCGCCGGTTCACGCCGGGCATGGTCTTCCTCACCAGTTTCGCCGCGCTGATTGCGATCGGCACCCTCCTCCTGAAGACACCCAAGGCCGGCACCCAGGTGCCCCTGTCCTGGATCGACGCCTGCTTCACCGCAACCAGCGCCACCTGCGTCACCGGTCTGTCGACGGTCGACCTTCCCACCACCTTTTCCCGACACGGACAATGGATCGTGCTGGGATTGATTCAGCTCGGTGGGCTCGGTGTGATGACTCTGACCTACTTCTTCGCCTACTTCCTCGCCGGAGGCGTCTCATTGCGCAGCCGCATCGCGCTGCAGGACTTGTTGAGCGAAGAAAACCTCACTCAAGTCGGCACCGTCCTGGGGGTCGTGGTCGGGTTCACCTTGCTCATCGAAATTGCGGGCGCCCTCCTGATCCACATGAGCATGCAGGGCTCGGGACTGCCGCCGGGGGAACTCGTTTTCTTCTCCCTCTTCCACTCCGTCTCGGCGTTCTGCAATGCGGGTTTCTCCACACTGAGCGGAGGGCTGGCCGATGCCCGGGTGGTCGACCGAACCGGCATGCTCGCGACCGTCCTGGGATTGGTCGTGCTCGGTGGACTTGGGTTTCCCGTGATCAAGAACCTCTGGCTGGTCTCATACACGCGGGTTTGGCGGCTCTTCCTGCCCAGTCGAGCCCCCCTGCCCCGATTCAATACCAACAGCCGGGTGGTGCTCACGACCACGGTTGTCCTCATCCTCGGCGGCACGCTCGCCATCGGGTTGACCGAGTTTGTTTTCGGTTACGGCGAACATACGGATTCCAAGCTCTTCACGAGTATTTTCCACTCGATCACCACTCGCACGGCCGGGTTCAACGTCACCGCGACCGAGAAACTGCTTCCCGCCACCGCCGCCGTGATGATGGCCCTGATGTTCGTCGGCGGCAGCCCGTCCAGCACCGCGGGCGGCATCAAGACAACCACCCTCGCGGTCGCATTCCTCTCACTCCGCCGCATCCTCATGGGACGGGCCGACATCGAGGCTTTCGGACGGAGGCTGGAGTCGCAAGTGGTGGATCGGGCCCTTGCCATCCTCCTGCTCTCCATCGCCTTCATCACCGTCGTGACCGTGCTGCTGTGCACCCTCCACCCGGAACTGCCTCCGGCCAACCTGGCCTTTGAGGCGGTCAGCGCAGTCAGCACCGTCGGATTGACCCGAGGCATCACACCCCAGCTCGGCCCGAGTGCAAAAGTGGTCCTGATCGTCGCCATGCTGGTCGGGCGGGTCGGTGTTCTGGTTTGCCTCGTATCCATTCTGCCCAAACGTCGTTCCCCCGGCTACCGCCTCCCGCAAACGACCGTGGTCCTCACCTAGTCCTCTGTCCCGACCCTCCCCTTCCTCCTCATGAAATGCTGTGTCATCGGTCTCGGTGTATTTGGCCGGAATCTCTCCCGTTGCCTCGCCCAGCTTGGGGCGGACGTGCTGGTCGTCGATCGCAAGGACGAGAACATCGCCAGCATCAAGGACGACGTGGGCGCGGCCGTGGTCATGGACTTTGCCGACCCCACGCCGCTGGAGTCCCTGCCCATCGCGGAAATGGACGTGGTGGTGGTGGCGATCGGCGACAAGTTCGAGGATTCGATGGCCATCACGGTGAAAGTCCAGGAGCTCGGTCCGAGGCAGATCGTCTGCCGCGTGCTCTCCCCCATGCACGAGCGGATTCTGCGTCTGATGAAGGTGGATCGGCTCGTGGTTCCGGAGGAGTACGCGGCCCGCGGACTGGCGCACTCACTGCTCATGCGCGGTGTCGTCAACGGTTTCGACATGGGCAGCGGGCATGCCATCATCGAAGCGCGCACACCCGCCCACCTCGTGGGCAAAAACCTGTCCGGCACGTCTTCCTTCTTCCGTGATGCCGGGGTGAGGCTCATCACCATCAAGCGGGTCGAACGCTCGGCCCTGGCCGGATTTCTTTCGCCCAATCCGGGCGAGGAACGCCGGGTGACCTTGGGCGTGGTCGAACTCTCCGAACCGTTTCGAGCCGACGATGTCTTCGTCCTTTTCGGCCCGGAAAAAGGGCTTCGTGCGTTCCTGGAAGGCCAGCTGTCAGGTTGAAGCAGTCGCAGGCGAAATCGCCCGGGCGCGCAGCTGCGCTTCATACCCCGTGGCCTCCACGTCGCGGGCCAGCGCGTAGTAGAACGCGGGCTTCTTGAAGGGACGCTGGTTCGGGACGAACTCCTTCCGCGCCAGTCCCAGGGCGGTCGAGTTGCGCCGCAACAACTGCGCATTGATGTCGAGGTACATCGCCGAATTCCAGGGCGCCGCATGCCGCGGATCGCGATTGGCCTTGAGGGCGGAGGTGACGACCGCGACCGCCGTCGCAAGCAGTCCGAGACGGGACAACACCATGCGATCAAAGACCGTTTCCCCGCCGTTTTCCCGGGCAAACAGGTGCGCCACCAGGGCCGTTCCGCCCCAGGCGAGAGCCAGCGACGTCGAATACCGCGCCATCGAAAACCACGGGATGTGCTGGAGCTTGGCGTTGGGTACGCACCGGGAAAACATCTCCGCCACCGCGGTGTGCGAGAATTCGCGTTCGCCGATCAGGAGCGGCACATTGGCCGACCGGGTCCAGCGCAGGAGTTCGTGGGCGCGGAAAAACGTCGCCGGCCCGTCGCCAAATCCGTGGCGGTCGAAGCGCTCCATCTCGTGAGCGCGAATCCGTCCTCCCTTGAGGATTTCATCCACCAGCGGATTCTGCGTCGCCTCGTCCGTGAAAAAGGCGCGCTTGCGCAGCATCACCTCCGCACAGGCTTCGTCCGACAGCGGTAGAGCATGGCGGTTGTCGGCCGAGCGGCACAGGGTGTAGAGGGTGTCCATTCCAGAGAGTTCGCCAATGGGCTGAACGTGAGCCTGCTGCGTGCCGTCCGTCGGGGCAAGGAGCTTCCCTGTCTCCCCTCGCCCCGCCGGCGCCGCGCCAGCCCGCCTGCCGAACGCTCCCCCCGCGTCGGTCCGCGCTCAGCCGCCCGCATCGTAGAGCTCCACCAGGACCACCCCGCCGTTTGTCCCGGCGCCGGTGACATGGACGGTGTACCCGCCGGGCGCGAGGGTGACGAGCAGGCCGGCGTCCTTGCTCTTGTCGTCGATCGCAAAGGCTCCGAGCAGCGACGGGGACGCACGCCCGACCCCCGAGTCCATCGCCCAATTATCGTTGGCCGCGATCACCGTGTCGCCCTGGAACAAGGTGAGTTTGGGATCGGCGAGGACTCCGTTCACCCCAAACGGCGTCAATCCAGGCCCGATCGCGCGCACCAGCACGCGCCGGGTTTCAGTTCCGACCAACGAGAACCCGGCAATCAAGGTGTCGGCCCCGGTTCCGGACCGCGCGCGCGCCGACGCATTGCCCAACCGGGTCGCTCCCGCGGTCGGCAGCACGTACACCTCGACCAACGCCACTCCGGCACCCCCGGTCGCCGGGGTCACCACCGCGGTGTAGCTGGCGGCGGAAAGGCGGGACAGCAAAACGGCATCCCGGCCACCCACGGGCAGCGGAAACGCACCCACCTGGGTGGACGCCGCCGTGACCAGCGCCACGTCCGGGCCGAGCGACCAGGTGTCATTGCTCGCGAGCGGCCCCGAGGCGCGGTGCAGCGTGAGCATCGGGTCCGTCATCACTCCCGGTACGCCAAACCCAGCCAAGGCCGGACCCACGCCGCGAATCAGCAGGGGCTGCTCTCCCGCACCCGCCACCGAAAAACCCACGATCAGCGTCTCCTCACCCACTCCCGCCTGGGTGCGCACCGCGAGATTGCTCAGGGCGGTGGCGTTGGCGGCGGCACCGACCACGCGGACCAGCGGCGTCGGCGGGCGTCCCATGCCCTCGCCGAGGAAAAACCCGGGATGCGGCGGTTGGTTGTAGGCCGTGTTCTGCCAGGCGACCGCGAGCCGGTACTGCGGGTCCTGCATCAGGGTGACAAAGCGGCGCTGGGTGGGAATCGGCGTGGTGTAGATTCTCAGCTCGCGACTGTCGTTCGTCCGCCACACCACCTCCTCACGCCAATCGCCAAAGAGGTCCGCCGAGAGCGCGGGGGTCGCCTTGGTGCCGTTGTTCGAGGAGCAGTCGGTGGCCGTCACCAAGCGGGTGGTGGTCGAGGTCAACCAGTTCCATTTGTCGATCCGGTTGCTGTCGAGGATCTCGCGCAGCAGATCGCCATCCCACCAGACGCCGAAGTTCATCGACGACGGTCGCGAGCCGGCGATGCGCGTCCCATCGACGGACTGCAATCCGCCCGCCGCGCCCCAGCACTCCGCCCCCCGGTAGCGCGGGTCGATGTCCATCGCGAGCGCGCGGCCGGTGTCGGTCGTGTTGGGAACCGTGAAGAGCACGGCCCCGGTCCGGGCATCGCGCAGGCTGAGGCCGACGCCGCCGTTGTTGGGGATGTCCTCGTGACACGCCCAGACTTCAAACCCCGGGCGTTCCGGATCGAGGTCGGACACGTGCAGGGCGTCGCCGTGGTGCAGCGCGGTCGCATAGAGGCCGCGTCCGGTGTCGTCGATCGTGCACGAGCCGTAGACGATCTCGTCGCGACCGTCATGATCCACGTCCACCACGCTGAGATTGTGATTTCCCTCGCCCCGGTAGGCCGCGTTGCCCGGCGTGCCGTCGTCGCTGTCGAAGGTCCAGCGCCGCGTCAGCTGTCCCCCGCGCCAGTCCCAGGCGACCAGCACCGCGCGGGTGTAGTATCCACGGCACATGACAAGACTGGGACGTTCCCCGTCGAGATAGGCCACGCAGGCGAGAAACCGGTCGACCCGGTTGCCGTAGGTGTCGCCCCAGTCGCCGACATTTCCCCTCCCCGGCAGGTAGTCGGTCGTGGCCAGGGCCCGTCCGGTCAGCCCGTCGAACACCGTCAGGAATTCGGGACCGGAGAGGATGTATCCGCTGCTGTTGCGAAAGTCGGCGGAAGCGTTGCCGATCACCACCCCGGCCCCGTCAATCGTGGCATCGGCGGTTTTGCAGGCGATCTCGGCCCGACCGTCGCCGTCGAGATCGTAGACCATGAACTGCGTATAGTGCGCCCCCGCGCGGATATTGCGACCCAGGTCGATCCGCCAAAGTCGTGTTCCATCCTGCCGATACGCGTCGAGCAGGACATTACCGGTGTAGCCCGACTGCGAGTTGTCCTTGGAATTCGAAGGGTCCCATTTCACGACCAGCTCGTACTCGCCGTCGCCGTCCAGGTCCCCCGCGCTGCAATCATTGGCGCTGTAAGTGAACGTCTCCCCGCTTGGCGTCGTTCCCCCGCCCGGCACCTGCAGCGGCACCGCCAGGTAGGGCGTCGCGGGTGCCCCGGCCGCCAGCCGAAACGCCGGACTCGCCGGCCCCTCGACGCCCGCCACCACCGGCCGCACGAAATAGGTCAGCGCCCCGCCCGACGGTGCGGTGGCGTCGACAAAATGCGTCGCCAGCGTCACCGGCGCCCCCGTCAACCGCTCCGCCGCTCCCCCTCCCACCGTGCGGTAGACCTGAAACCCCACCCCCTCCGGATCCGTGACCAACAACCGCCAGCTCACCACGACGGCTCCGCTTGACGTCGGCCGCAACGCGACCAGTCCCCGCCCCAACCGTTCCACCTCCCGTGCCGCCCCCAACCCGTTCCCCCCCGGCCCCACCAAGAGCCAGGTGACCAGACCGATCAAAAGAAACCGCAGCACACGCATGGACAAGGGGGTAAAGGCGACCAACCAACCTCAACCACCGTTTCCCGCAATCCCCCCATCGCACGCCCCCAAACCCGGACAGTCCGCCCCTTTCCCGCCCTTCAGGACGGGCGGTCGGGGATCAGAAGTCTGAGATCAGAGATCAGAGGTCGGAGATCAGGGGTCAGCGGTCGGAGGGCGGAAAAGTCTGTCCGCATTCTCCCTCCGAAAGTAGAGATCGGAGATCAGTCGTCAGAGGTCAGCCAGCAACCCATTCGAACTTCACTCTTCGAACCTCGCTCTTCCCGCCCCGCAGGGCGGGCCCATTCGTCATTCGTCATTCCAGCCCCCCGGGCTGGCATCACTCTTCGCCCTTCGAACTTTCCGCCCCCCCCGGGCGGGCCGGTCCAGAAGAAGGTATTGACAGCCCCCCCTCCGCACTGGATTTTGACCCGCTCTGCACGGCGGTCATAGCTCAGTTGGTTAGAGCACAAGATTGTGGATCTTGGGGTCGCGGGTTCGAGTCCCGTTGGCCGCCCCATCTAAACCTCACACATCGTGAGATTTAAGGCAAAAAAGGAAGTTGAGTTGCAGTGTACGCAGCGCCCTCAACTTAACTCAAGCAGAGCTGGCCGTCCGTCCGTTCGAGCATCGGACCGGGATTGACGGGCTTGTCCTCGCGTAACCGCGTGGCTCCAAAGACCGCCGGCCCTGTCTCGACCGGATCGGCCCAGGAGTTCAATCACACAATCTCGGGGACGACAAAGGGCTTCCGGTACTCACGCCGCAACAGGCGGTTCGCCCAAAATCCAAGATCGAACTTCTCGCTGGTGACAAACGACTCGCTTCCTGGGTCCAGCTGCAAACAAGGTCCGATGACGGTGGGCACGTCCTGGGTGTTCACTCCGTTCGCCTGGAGGTGCTCGATCATTCGCGCATACGAATCCTTCGTGGGCTCGTGCGCCCGCAGAGGCTCTTGGATTGTCGCGTTCTTGTCCTCCCGCCCCAGGCGATACGAGATGTTCGCGATATGGCAAAGGGCCGAAGACACGTGCCCGCCTTCCACGGGCGCTGCGAGATCGGACGTCTTCCGGCTGCGCATGGCGGCGATGAAATTGGCCTGGTGAGCGTCGCCGTCGGGACCGCTGTACTGCTTGATCTTCTTTCCGCGGCCATCATAGACGCCTCCGCCCCCAGCGCCGCCGGCAAAATAGCCGTTCTCACACTGGACCGTCAGGCCCACCCGGATACCGCGGTAGGCATCCATGGCCTTCTCCCTCGGACTCCGGGGCAGGCCTCGAACTTCAAAGATGAGCGGAGCAGCCTGGTAGCCCAGAACGGCGATTTGGGTGTTGGGAGTCTCGGCATCGTCGTCACACGCAAAGCGACCGCCAAAACTCATCACTTCAGGAGGCAACCCCGCTTCACCGAGAGCCCACCGGCACATATCCATCTCATGGATTCCCTGATTGGCAATGTCTCCCCCGCCGTAGTTCCAGAACCAGTGCCAGTCGTAGTGGACGGAGCCGCGGTTCGGCGAGTTTCGCCGCGGCGGAAGCAGGGGAGCGGGACCGGACCACAGATCATAATCGATGTCCGGAGGAACCGGCTGCGGCCCGGAGGTCTTTCCAATGTTCTCCCGCAGCTTGTAACAGAGGCCCCGCGCCCAAAGGATCTTTCCCAGATTGCCGGCTTGCAGGTAGGCAAACGCCTCCCGCAAAGCCTCATCCGATCGCGATTGGGTGCCAGCCTGCACGATCCGCTTGTACTTCGCCGCAGCTTCGACCGCCTTGCGACCTTCCCAGACATTGTGGGAGATGGGTTTCTCCAAATAAACGTCCTTGCTGGCCTGACAGGCCCAAATGGACATGAGGGCGTGCCAGTGATTCGGCGTCGCGATGACGACCGCATCGATCGAATCATCTTCGAGCAACTTCCGAAAATCCACGTAGGTGGCGACCTTTTCACCACGAAGGGAAAATTCCTGCGCCTCCTTGGCCAAGACCGTCCGATCGACATCGCACAACGCCACCACTTTCACACCCGGAATCTGCCGGAAACGGTTGATATGGGATCTGCCCTTGCCGTTAAAGCCCACGACGCCGACACGGATATCGCCGTTAGGACTTCCGCCCGCCACAATCGCGGCGCTGGCCGTGCGACCGCTCGAAAGCATCGCCGCCGTGCCCGCCAGCAGGGAGTTTTTGAGGAAATCTTTTCGAGTGAGGTTCTTCATGGTGAGTCCGCGCGATTCGATGTCGTCAAACGGGTCGTCGTCGGGGCCCGGCATCGACGCTATTTCATGATATAGTCGATTCGGATACAATTGAGGCAAGGCAACCCGAGTCGATTTTCATGGCAAAGAAAGGGGAGCAAGTCGAACATGAAACAAGTTAACTGAGTTCATGAAATAACGGATTTGTCGTCACCCCATCCCCTGGCTCACTGCTCCCCGTGCGCATGAAATCACTCCTCCGCCTCTCGGCCTTTCTGATCGGAGCATGGGCGTTCGCCGCACCCCCGGGGCCATCCGCACTTCAAAACACCCGCGTGCTGTTGGATGAAATCGTGACGACCACCACCTCGCCACGGAATGGCTCTTCTCCGATGTGGAGCGTGGGTGCCCCGCTGGTGGTCCGCGAAAACGGACGCGTCTGGACTTCGATTTCCGTCCACGACCCCGAAGCCCTCCCCTATTGCAACACCCATTGGGAATTGTGGCGGCTCACCGCTCAGGAGCCCTGGTCGAGGATCCGGAAAGGCCCGGTCGCGTCGGAGCGCGAGCCCTGTCCCCTGTTCCTGCCCGATCCGGGGTCGCTCGCTCTTTCGATTCACCCGAAAATCCTCGAGCGGGGACCACAGTCCGGCGGAGAGATGGCCTGGCATTGCCAGCCGGCACTCGCCGTCTTCGATCCCAACCAGCCCGAGCGCGACACCCAACTGTGGCGTCCGCCCTTGGATACGTCGTCGAGATTCACGCAGCACTCGTATCGCAGCGTCGGCGTCGACTCCGTGAATCGTTCATTGCTCCTGATGGTCATCGATCACAACGATGCCTACCATGCAGCCTGGCGGGATGGCGCGGGCACCTGGCGAACGACCAAGCCACCCTCCTTTCCGATCCGGGCCTGCTACCCCAACGTCGCCATCCGGAATCGAACCGGCCACGTTCTGGCCATTGGTGACATCACCGAGCCGATGGCCGCCTGGAAAGCGGAGAAACTCGCGGTGCTCGGGCGGGGCTGGGACTATGTGTTCCGACGGCTTTTTTATTCCTGGACGTCCGATCTTTCGTCCGAGGCCTTTCGTGAGCCGGTTGAAATCGACACGGTCGACGACACCGCCGGCTGGATGTTCAACCTCGATCTGCTGATCGATGCCCGCGGTCGCGTTCACCTCCTCTGGGTGCGGCGGACATTCGATCACGGATTTCTTGGTGACCGATTTTTTCCGGGCCGCCCCAACGTCGAGTCGCTGATGCATGCGGTCGTCGATCAAGGTCGGTTGGTCGCGAGCGAACCGCTCGCGAGGAGGATCCTTCCGCGAGCGGCCCCCGGGGATAGGAACTTCACGTCAGGGCGACTCCACGAGTTACCCGATGGGCGCCTGGTCGCGATTCTGGTCGCCCCGACGCCCTCCGGGAGCACGGGATTGTTCCTTCAGGAACTCGATCCGGAAGCGCGGGCCTCGTCGCCGCCCGTCCTTGTACCCCTCAAGCGCCCTCCACCCCCCAGCTACTTCTTCACCAACACGCCCCGGGGCGGTTCGAGCCCCGACCCTCACATCGACTTTCTCGGTGCCGAGGAAAAGGGCGACACGATCTCCCTTCGCTATATCCAGTTGTTGCTACCCTAGACCGGATCCATCGAGTTCAATTCGCCCCTTCGCATGCACCCTGACGAAACCATCCGCCGCAGGGCAGGAGTCCGCCGCCAGGCCACCCCGGCCCTACCGACCGAGACCCGCCGAAGCGCGGCGCTCCAGCGCTCGATCGCCGTGTTCAGGCTGGGGTGCCTGTTTGCCCTCGGACTCGTCGCGTCCGCCGCTCCGGCCGCGGGCGCTGAGGGCGACTACCAGACCCAGGGAGTCGCGGACAATCTGCCTGTATTCACAAATCAAGTCATCAAACGGACTCGCCGTCCGCTGTCGTGGTCGGCCGCGGCCCATCCTGACTTCGCAGTCTGGCGCGAGCGCGCACGCAGCAAGGTCATGGCTTGCCTGCTCGCCAAGCCCCCCGACGCGCCCTGGGAAGCGGTTATCCTCGAGGAGGAGGACCGCGGCACCCACCTCGCCCGCAAGGTCGTCTTCAATCTGACGGGAGACAGCCGGGTTCTCGCCTACCTCACCCTGCCCAAGGGACCCGGCCCCTTCCCCGCCGTACTCCTCCTGCACGATCACGGCGCGAAGTTCGACATCGGGAAGGAGAAGGTCATTCGCCCGTGGGGCATTGCGCCCGAAAAGCGTGCGTCGGCGAGCGACTGGGTGAATCAGAACTACGGAGGCAACTTCCTCGGGGACGAACTGGCGCGACGCGGTTATGTTTGTCTTGCGACCGATGCGCTCAACTGGTCCGACCGAGGTGGGGGTGGTTTCGATGGACAACAGAAGCTGGCCGGGAATCTACTGCATCTTGGAATGTCGATGGCAGGACTGATGGCTTGGGAGGACTTGCGCGCTGCGGAGTTCTTGGCGCAGCAATCGATGGTCAACCCGCACCGCATCGCGGCCATGGGCTGGTCGATGGGTGGTTTCAGGGCATGGCAACTGGCCGCGCTCTCCGATCACATCGCCGCCGCGGTGGCCGTTTGCTGGATGAACACCGTCGATCACTTGATGGTGCCACGGAATAACCAGACCACCGGAAGTTCAGCGTACAACATGGTTCACCCCGGACTACTCGACGCTCTGGACTTTCCCGACGTCGCCAGCATCGCCTGCCCCAAACCCGTCTTGTTCTTCAACGGCCGCCAGGATCATCTCTTTCCGCTCGCGGGAGTGGTGGCTGCCTACGACAAACTGCGGCACGTCTGGTCCTCCCAGGGAGCCGATGACCGGCTGGTGACCAAGCTGTGGGATGCGAAACACACCTTCAACGCAGCCATGCAGGAGGAGGCCTTCTCGTGGCTCGACAGCGCGATGCGGAGCGGCGACCTCTCTGGGATACAGCGCAAGCAGTCCCCTAACGACCCCGCCGCCGCTCCTGCGCCTTCACGTAAGGCGCCGTAGCTGAACCTGGTGGATTGAGACGAGGCGAACCCCGGGGTTCCCCTGCAGGACGGGTGACCCTATGCAGGTGAACCACGAATTGACACGAATCGACACGAATGAAAACAGCGACCGAGCGTTGCGAGGGATGGGTTCACGCTTGGGTGAGGTGAATTCAGGTGCTCGACTCCCGGTATCCCAGTCCGGATTCGTCCCGCGTCCGCGGGATTCGTGTCCATTCGTGGTTTCTCGTCTGAAGGGTTGCGGCTTCGCGGCTCCGCGCCTCCGCGTGCCCCCCTGCCGCAACCCTCGGTGTGCTTCGCCCCAACCCTCACTTCTTTCCGGACACCAGCACTTCGAAGCCACCGTAGGCCATTTTCGTCATGTCGAACGGTGGATTGTTCGGGTCGCACGCGTTTTCCATGCGTTTATCCTTCATCACCTTCGCGTTCACCTTGTCCCGGTGCGCCCGCGATTTGTATTCGATCCAGGAGAAGCAGACGATCTCGGACGGCTTCGCCTTCGTCAGCTTGGTGAACGGCAGGCCAAACTTGACCTTCAAGTCCTCGCCCACGCACTCGCGGTAGGACAGCGCGCCGTGGTCCATCCAGACCTTCGCCCCGAGTTTCGCCATCTTCTTGTACACCGTGAGGTTCTTCTTCGGCACGGTGAAAACAAATCCGTCAATGTAGGTACTCATAATGATATGATGATTTCTTGGTTCTAGTTTGGGTGAAAAAGTGAATCAGACTTGGGCGACACGTGCGTCCGCGCGCGACACGGCATCGAGCGTCGCCAGGCCCTGCTCGAACTGGCCGCCGATCGCTTTGTCCATGCTCATGAACAGGCACATCACCTTCATGAAGAAGTTCGCCCTGGTGTCCATGGACCACGTGGCCTGGGTGCCGCTGCCGCTCGGCTTGAACTCCATGCGCCCCTCCCCCTCGCCCGCGAACGGCTTGTAGAAGTCCATGTGGTAGGCGACGAGTTCGTTCGCGCGGCTCTCGGTGAGGGTCATCCTGCCCGCCCCGACCTTGGCGTTGCCCGTCCACGAAAACGACGAGCCGACGCCGGTAGCGGGGCCTGCGAACGTGAGTTGGCAGTTGGGATCCAGCTTCGCCCACGGCGACCATTCCTGGAATTTGCGCAGGTCGTTCAGGTGCGGAAACACCCTGCTGGGCGGCGCCGCCAGCGTGGCGGTGCGGCTGACGCGGACGTCCGCGGGACGCATCGCGGCGACGAGGAGCACGCCGATCACGAGGACGGCGACAACGATCAGGACGGTCGTGAACATCGGAGGACGGGGGTCGAGAATGACGGAGGCGAATCGTTCAGCCCGCCTTCGCGCGAGCCGAGAGCAGCGGACATTGGGCACTACGATCGCTCCACGCAAGATACAGATGAGATCCGCCGATGAGGAGCAGCGGTCAGAAGTCAGAGCTCAGCCCAATCGCCGCAAGGAGCACCAAGAACACACCGAGAATCGACAGGAAAGGCCGAACCTTCCCGCAGGTACAGTCGCCTCCCCCTCCGTTTCCCGCTGCCCAAGGACCACGAAACCCGAATGCAGCTAAAGCCGCAACCACCCTTGCCACCCCCCGACACCCCGCCTCCGCATCACCCTTTTCGAACTTCCCACTTCGCCCTTCGAACTTCCCGCCCCAGCGGGGCGGGCCAATTCGTCATTCGTCATTAGTCATTCGTCATTCCAGTCTGCGCCGGTGGCTGGTTTCGCTCTTCACTCTTCGAACTTCGCACTTCCCGCCCCAGCGGGGCGGGCCACCTTCTTCCCGTTCGCGTCCGCGAGTCTTCGCAGCCCATGAGAGATGCGCCCGTCCGCGGCCACTCGCTCCCAGAAACACACGGCCGCCGCCGCGGCTTCGGACCAAACGTCCGCGACCGCCGCCAGCGGAAGACCCGGTGAAAACTCCCGCTCCGACAGATCGCCCTGGGAGCCGGGGGCGTACAGCATCGGCAGCATGTCGTAGACCGGTGCGAGGCCAAACGGTGGAGCGTCACCGAACCAAAAGCCAAGGTTCCCCCGGTGCATGTCCGTGTTCCCGATCAACGCTCCGAAACACCACACCCACCGCAGCGTCCGCGCATCCGCTTCCGACGTCCAGCCTTCGCGCGACAGATGCGCAGACGCGCCGACCCAGTCGGAGGAGGTGCCGGTGACCCACGCATCCTCCAGGCCCCCAAGGGAGAGTACGCTCCGCCGACCCACCGCACCCAAACGGTCAAATCGTTCCACCTCGAGGAAACGTCGCCCAGCAGCATCCAAAATCTCCGTACGAGCGACACGAACGCCCCTCTCCCCGAGCGTCTCGAGCGCGAGGTGCTCACACCCCAGCAAGTCCGCCCAGCGCTGCGACACCGGCGAAGCCTCCGCGGCAGAAAACTTGACGATCACCGGACGGAATTCACCGGACGCCCGCGTCACCGTGGCCAGAAACTTGGGCTGCTCCCCGCCGGCCGAGGATCCGATCCACCCGCCACGTTGGACCGCCGTGGCGAGCTCCGGATAGACCCGTTCGCGATCCCCCACCCGGATCGCATCCGTCGCGACCCGCTCCGACCGTCGAACCGCGCGCTCCATGGCGCGATCTCCCACCACGATATCGCCCGGGAGATCGTCGCCCTCCATCAAAAAGTAGGTCAGGGCATCGTCATCGCTCCACCGCCGCAGGTCGGGAGTGACGCCGTACCGTTCCGCCAGCCCCTGCACCAGACTCCGACCCAGAAAACCCTGAGGACGCACCTCCTGCAAAAAGAACGGCAGCCCCGAAAAGACTCCATCGGCATACTCGCCCGCCCACCACGATGGAAACGTATCCGCGGGGACAAACCGGAACCCACCATGAAGAGCTCGCAACATTCCCCACACCCGGTGCACCCCTCGCTCGTTCAACCGATAGACCGGCCACTCCCAGCCGAGCGAACGAACCTCCCGCCGCAACGCGTAGCGCGACCGCCGAGCCGCCCCGATCCGTTCCACCGAAACCCCCAGCCCCTTCACCATCCGCGACAACGTTGGCGAACTTACCCCCAGCCGCCCCAAGATCTCGCCGCCCCCCATCACCCCACCCGCCTGCAACAACAGCGAAAGCCGCAAAGAATCGAGAGCAGGTCGAGGCATGATAGTGAAGGGATAATACTACAGATAACATAACTTTTAGTATCTGTAAAGCATGGATTTAGCGATGAATACGGTAGCTTAGTGAAGAGATCTATCTACGCCTTCGAACGCTCCCCACCGCCCTCGGTCCAGAGGTCATCAGTCGTAGAGCAGCGACCAGCGATCCCCAAAGTGGCTGCGGCTTCAGCCGCAATCTCCGCCCCAAAAAAGCGATCAGACGTCAGCCGACACTAGTTTCGAACTTCACTCTTCGACCTTTCCTCTTCCAGCCCGCCGGGCTGGTCCCGTCACCCCATGCGGCTAAAGCCGCAACCACTTTTTCCCCACCGACCGCCATTCGTCATTCGTCATTCCAGTCTGCGCCGGTGGCTGGTTTCGCTCTTCACTCTTCGAACTTCGCACTTCCCGCCCCAGCGGGGCGGGCCAATTCGTCATTCGGAATTCGTCATTCGTCATTCCAGCCCCCAGGGGGCTGGCTTCCCTCTTCGCCCTTCGCACTTCCAGCCCTCCGGGCTGGCTTCGCCCTTTGAACTTCCCGCCCCAGCGGGGCGGGCCAATTCGTCATTAGTCATTCGTCATTGGTCATTCCCGCCTGTCGAGTCCTGACCAGAAGTTGACAGGTGTTTGTTTGGGTTGGTGGTTCTGTTCCGAGAGGAAAAGGGATTTTTGGGATGGGTGCAGGGGAAGGGGCGGAGCCCCTTCTCCGCCCCCCGCTCGGGTTGGGTCAAGCGGCGTGGAGGTGGACCTGATCGGGCGTGCGCATGTGCAGGGACAAGTGCGGACGACGGGTGTTGTAGGTGGTGATTGCCTCGGCGACGGCGCGCCGCGCTTGCGCCTTGGTGCGGAAGATCCGGTCGAGGTTGAACTCGTCCTTGAGGATGCCGTTCACCCGTTCGGCCTGGGCGTTCTCGTAACAGTGGCTCTCCTCGGTCATGCTGATCGGCAGTGATCGTGCATTGAGCACCGCGACGTACTCGTGACAGCGGTACTGAGAACCTCGATCCGAGTGGTGAATCGGAAATCGATCCGGCGGAGTTTGCCGATCGCCATCTGCAACGCCTTGATCGCCTCGCTGGCCTCATTGGTCTCCCCGAGGTTCCACCCGACGATCCGCCGGGAGATCTTGTCGGACACCAGGGCGAGGTACACGAAACCTTCATCGGTGGCGACGTAGGTAATGTCGCTCACCCAGAGGTGATTGGGCTGCGTTGGCTCCAGTTCGTAGAGCTGATTGCGGTAGACTGGCAGACTCTCATCGTACCAGGTGGTACGCACCGCCTTCTTCTTGCGCGGGACAAGCAGATCGTTCTCACCGAGCAGTTCGAACAACCGGTCTCGCCCCACCGTCAGCCCCTCGCGACGCAGGACTACCTGGAGCTTGCGCGTGCCGATCCGAGGTTGGATCGCCCGCTCGCATCGGACCGCATCGAGCACGCGCTCTCCCTCGACAGCTTTGCAGCAGCGCTCCTTGCGTCCCGCGTAGTATCCCCGTCTCGATAGCCCGCTGATCCGACACAGTCCGCTGATCGTCACCGTGGACTCCCCTCCGGCGCGGCTGGCGTGGCCGATAGCTTCGTGGCGGCTTTTTTGAACTCCGCCGGGTCCTGCCCGAGTCGCTGGCAGGCGATCCCAAAGTACGCTTCGCTCAACAAGCCCTTTCATGTGGGTGTCGGCCAAGGCCTTCTCGAGCTCGCGCACTCGCTGACGCAACGCCTTCTTTTCGTCGTGTTCTTCCATGGTGGTGATTAGGACCTTCCGCGGTATCAAGTCACTGCGCCCGTACCGCCGCAACCAGGCTCTCACGGTCGGATCGGGAATCCGGTACGCCTTCGCCGCCGCATGCGCGCACCGGTGCTTCCCTGACTCAATCTCCCCGACGACGCTCAACTTGAACGCCTCACTGTAGCTCATCGTTCTTTTTTCATCCATTTCTTGGCCTTCCCCTGTCAACCTGGGCTAGGACAAGACATGGCGGGCGGGTCATCGCAATCGAAATGTGATTGCCCTCAAACTGCACTCTGGGCAAAGACGAGGCCACGCCGCATGACCCTCCTAAGCGTTTGCCAACCAGTCGCTCCCGGAGCCCAGGCACTATCGCCACCCGCCCGCAAACAAAGTGGCTGCGGCTTTAGCCGCAATCTCAGTCGCAAGTCGGAGGTCAGCAATCAGCCAATCCCCCAAAGTGGCTGCGGCCCTCAACCGCAATCCGTGCTCCCACATCCGAGATCAGCTCACAGAAGTCAGAGCCCCCTGAGACCAGTCACAGCCCCCTGCCCCTCCGAATCCGCATTCGAACTTCACTCTTCAATCTTCGCACTTCCAGCCCGCGCCGGGGTAGTTTCGTCCAGCCCCCAAGCTGGCCCATTCAACATTCCGCCCGCCGGGGCGGCGTACTACGACGGCTTTCGAACTTCACTCTTCGCCCTTTGAACTTCCCGCCCCAGCGGGGCGGGCAAATTCGTCATTCGGAATTCGTCATTCGTCATTCCAGCACCCAGTGGGCTGGCTTCCCCTTTCGAACTTCACTCTTCGCCTTTCGAACTTCCCGCCCTCCAGGGGCGGGCGCATTAGTCATTTTCTCCCCGCCCTATGATCGTCTACCTGGAGGACAAAGCTAAGTTTCGAGCCGACGTCCTCTCGAACCGCATCGAGGAGAAAATCCAGGAATCGTTCCGCAAGTTGCATGGCCACAGGGTAGGCCCGTCCGAACTCGCATCATGGAAAAACTCGCTCGGGTTCATCGACCGGGTGCTATCCGATGACGACATCCCCAGCGACGCCGGCGTCGCCGTCGAGTACGGCCTGCCCGGATGCGGCAAGCGGATCGACGTGATGATCACGGGCACCAACGACCGCCACCAACGCTCCGCGGTCATCATCGAGCTCAAGCAATGGTCCGAAGCCGCGGTCACCACCAAGGACGCCATTGTCAGCACCTTCATCGGCGGCGCCCACCGGGAGCTGAGTCACCCCTCGTATCAGGCCTGGTCTTACGCCGCTCTCCTTGAGGATTTCAACGAAGTCGTCCAGGTCGCCCCGGTCCGTCTCCATCCGTGCGCCTACCTGCACAATTGCGACCAGTCCGCGTCCATCCTCAGTCCCTTCTACAAAGCCCACACCGATCGCGCCCCCAGTTTCCTCAAGGATGACGCCGAGAAACTGCGCGCCTTCATCCGCAACCACGTCCGCGCCGGCGATCGGGGAAAAGTCGCCTACGAAATCAGCGCCGGGCGCATCCGGCCCTCGAAGTCGCTCGCCGACTCGCTGCTCTCGCTGCTCAAGGGCAACCGGGAGTTCGTGCTGATCGATGACCAGAAACTCGTGTACGAAACGGCCCTGCACCTCGCCCAGGTTGCCGCCCGCGGCAAGAAGCAGACCCTCATCGTCGAGGGAGGTCCGGGCACCGGGAAGTCGGTCGTTGCGATCAACCTCCTCGTTGAACTCACCGCGCGCGAGAAGACCGTCCAGTACGTCACGAAAAACGCCGCCCCGCGGGCCGTCTACGAGAGCAAGCTCAAGGGCAGTTTCACCAAGAGCCGGATCAGCAGCCTCTTTGTCGGCTCCGGCAGCTTTTACGTCTGTGAACCGGACACCTTCGACGCCCTCGTGATCGATGAGGCCCACCGCCTCAATCGAAAGTCCGGCATGTTCGCCCATCTCGGGGAGAACCAGATCAAGGAACTGATCCAGGCCTCGCGTCTCAGCGTGTTCTTCATCGACGGAGCGCAACGCGTCACCTGGCAGGACATCGGAGACGTCGAGTCCATCCGCGAATGGGCGGCCACCCTCGGATCGGAGGTGACGGAGCTCAAGCTCGAGTCCCAGTTCCGCTGCAACGGCTCGGATGGATACCTCGCCTGGGTGGACCAGCTCCTCGACATCCGGCCGACCGCGAATCCCACCCTGGAGGGCATCCCCTACGAGTTTAGCGTCTGCGACTCGGCCAACGAACTCAGGGACACCATCCGCCGACACAACCAAGCCCGCAACAAGGCCCGCATGGTCGCCGGCTACTGCTGGGAGTGGCCAAGCAAGACGTCGCCCGGCGAGCACGACATCGTCCTTCCCCACGAAAACTTCTCCGCCCAGTGGAACCTCGCCAAGGACGGCAGCCTCTGGATCCTCCAGCCCGGCGCGGTCGAGCAAGTCGGCTGTATCCACACCAGCCAAGGCCTTGAACTCGACTATATCGGCGTGATTTTTGGTCCCGATCTTGTGATCCGCAACGGCCGGTGGATCGCCTTCCCGAACAAGCGCGCCAAGTCCGACAAGTCGATCAAGGGCTTCCACAAACTCGCCCTCCACGACCGCCTCCAGGCCGAACGAAAAGCCTCCGAGATCATCCGGAACACCTACCGCACCCTCATGACCCGCGGACAGAAAGGCTGCTTCGTGTACTCCGTCGACCCCGAGACCAACGCCTACCTCAAGCAAGCCTCCACCCGAACTTCCCCCTTCCCGCTTCACTCTTCGCCCTTCACGCTTCCCCCCGTCCCCTTCCGCATCCTCACCCCGGAGGAGATCCAGGCAGGAAAAGTCGGAGTCCCCTGCTTCCCCGACCTCCGCGCCGCCGCCGGATCCTTTTCCCCGGACCACAGCGCAGGAGCGCCCGTGCTCGTCGAACTCCCCGAACACTTCGTCGCCCGCCCCGGCACCTTCATCGTCCGAATCACCGGCAATTCGATGAATCGCCGCATCCCCAATGGAGCCTGGTGCCTCTTCCGCGCCAACCCCGTCGGCAGCCGAGAGGGAAAAGTCGTCCTCGTCCAGCATCGCGACATCCAGGACCCCGAAACCGACGGCGGCTACACCGTCAAAATCTACCGCAGCCAAAAAACCCAAACCGCCGACACCTGGGAGCACCAGTCCATCCGCCTCCTCCCCGACTCCCTCGACCCCAGCTATCAGGAAATCCACCTCACCCCCTCCGAAGCCGCAGATTTCCGCGTCCTCGGCGAGTTCATGGCAGTCGTAGCCACCGCCGATTGGCCGTAATCAACATTCAAACACGAACAACCGCAACAGTGTATTCGACCCCAATCAAGGAAGCATCATTCAAATCAAGCCATCGCGCCCCTCATCCTGCTTTCCCCGTCAGCCTCCACCTCGGGCTTTCGTGCGGTAGGCTTTAAAGTAAGGACTGACCCTCTGGGTCGAACTGACCCTCTGGGTCGAACTACTCGCATCGTCATCGACGGCCAATCCCCTGCAGAATTTCTTCATGCTGCTATACACAATAGCTGTGCACCAAAGAATTGACGCCGCTCTATGAAACGAGCGATACTTATACGTGATCTGGCAGAATCAACCATCAGGGGCAGGCTCGGTCTCTTCGTAGGTGCCGGGTTCTCGATGGCAGCAACGAATAATCAAGCCCTCTCGTTCGAGAAGTTGCTGATCAAGGTCTCGGATAACCTCGAACTGGAATTAGATTTTGGAAATTCGATTTTCACCAAGAAATCACTGCCCCAAGTCGCCTCAGTTTTGATGGAGAAATTTGTCGAGCGCCATGCATCGTCCGCCGACGCACGCAGTGACTTCAAAAGGGAAATAGCAGATTTGTGTGCTCTCCTGCCAACCAAAGCGTTGCGCCCCGTTTTCTCGGAGATACTTCAACGCATTCAGCCGAGCTGGGTTATAACCACTAACTACGATCAGATCCTTGAAGCACTACTTGATCAGTCGGAAACCATTCTAGCTTCCGAACCACTTTTCCCAAGCACTACAAGGGTTCCTATATACCACCTTCACGGATACAGGCTAAAGCCAGATACAATCTGTATAACTGAGGAGGACTACGTCGGGCTACTGGCCAAGCTCGACTACCAACGCTTGCGCCTACCGCTTTTGCTATACGAATCGACGACGCTAGTGCTTGGTTATAAGGCAGAAGATATAAATGTTCGAGCCGCAATCGCATGGGCCAACTCTTTCAAGCAGCCAAAAACAACCCGGATTCCATTACCTGGGCATCTTGTGCAAGGGCTGCACGTGGCTGGGCGCCCACGTGTCGATCCATATGTTGGAAAGGACGGACAGTTGATCCTCGAACTCAACGAAATCAAAGATCTCCTCCTTGAAATTGCAGACGAGAAAGACCGGCTCAAAGAAAGGGAGGAGCTTGATAAGAGAAGACTCGAGCAATTCATAGATACTGCTGAGATCGGTATACTAGCGAATTTCAAGAACTTGCCTCAGTTCAAAGAACTTTTCGATATCTCCATCTCGCGTGGCCAATCATCAATCGTAGCTTTCCTTACACAGATTTTTGACGCTTTGCAGAAGCGCGTCGGTCAGGGCGCTCCAGGAGTGGGCGCTGAGCGCTACCTTCTAGTGATGATTGAAGTTCTGCGATATTTTGGAACAGAAGTACCAGGACCGTTGGTAATTGAGCTCTTTGCTGGACGCCTTGATCGAATTTGGGGTTACATGACACTGGGCAAAAAAGTTGCAGATCCAGCGTGGCAAGTGTGGAAGCGTGAATTTCCAAAGTTGAGCGAGGGCCTGCAAAAAGAGCTCATCCTTCACGCGCGAACTGGGGAGTTTGCGTACCTGGGCGAGATGCTGAGTGCTCCTTCAACTCCGCATATAGACCCCTTCGACTATGATTAAACTGAACAGGGCAGACAGGGTTCAATCCAAAGACGGTAGGGTAGGCAGGAGTAGACCGAAGGTGAGTCGGACAGCTCCCGATCCTCATCAAACCGGACGTGCGGATTTGCCGCATCCGGCTTTCCGAGAACATACGCCGTAAAACTATTGGCTCCACGCACAGGTGTGAGGAAGCGGCCAGAGTTGATACTGCCCGGCCAGGCGCTCGTCGGTGAAGAAACTGACAGACCGTGCTTGCAGTCATACTTCCGCCGCAGCCACCGCCGCACGCGATTTCTTGGTGGGCGCATCGAAGATGATCGTGGCGTCAGCCATCTCGACATTGGCACGGGCGCGCGGGGGATATTCCGCGCTCGCGGTCTCGTGTAACGGATAGCGGTCCGGGATAGTCCCGTCTTCCGCGATGCGTCCTTGGGGGCACCAGCCGCCGCAATCGAGTCCAACCTCAAGAGCAACGTCGAGCGCGGCGCGGTCCGCACCGGCTTGTCCACCGGATACGATGCGGAGCATGTGTCGATCGTTCAGAGCGCCTCTTTCGCACCGTCGATCTTGAACAAGGCGTGATCGACCGGAGACTGGAGGAGATCGTAGTTCATCAACCGGACGATGAGTTCGCAGTTTTCGGGCGTGATCTCGATCTTCCCGCCGACCTCCTTGACCGGCCACACTTGATCCTTGCAGCACACCAGGAGCTGCTGGACCCATTTCGGGTCGAGGCACTTTCCGAGGGAGTGCGCGCCTGCGAGCTTCTTCAGCCACCGGACGTGTGTCGTCGAGAGCGACTTTACGAGATCAAGGTTGAGGTAAAGTTGAGTTGTTTCGAGATTCTGAATCAGTTCATCGCGCTTCCGCTCCATGCCGACACGGAAGTTGAGCGCGTTCTCAAACCCGGACTTATCGAGGATGAAAACCACGCCATCGTTGGCGAAGAAATCGATCTTCCGATCGAACCGGAAAATCTTCTCCTCGTTCGCCGTGATGAGGGTTTTCTCCTTAAACAGGGCGTTAATTAGGTTAGTGAGCTTCTTCACTTTCCACGTGGTTTGCACGCGTCGGAAAGCGAAAAGCGAAGGCTGGTTGGTGGGCTGGATTTGGATCAGATAGCCGTATGCCGCGTGCAGATGTTTTTCCGTTTTCACGAGATCTTCAGGGCCAGCCTTGCTGACCAAATCGAGGATGCTCTTGAAGGCAGTGTCATCGAGCTTCTCGACGAGAGCCGTTTCGGCCTCTACCGCGCCTTCAAACGTATACCGCTCCAAGCGCTTTGCCTTTTCCACGGTCTCCTGGACAACGCCCGCCAACCGAGATTGGAGTTCCTTCGCGGTGTCTAGCCGACGCACTCCAAAGTGGAAGTTGTCGGCGGGGGTTTTGCCCTTCGCCGCCTCACCGAAGTTGCGCCGCTTATAGACGATCCAGAGCGTCAAGGGCGCGTCTTCCAGCTTAGTCTTCTTGATCTGGGTGAATATTCGTTTCGGGTCGATCGTCTTCGACGCTGGGGCTGGGGTCGATGAATTCTGTGACATAGACCTGGGTGTCAGTAAGGAAAACTGCACGACAGCGCTGTCCGGCAGCTAGTGGCTTTGGCGCCAGAAGTTGGACGGTTTGCGGTGCGTTACCCTCTGCTTGCAGAACTGCCTCATAGAGGCGGTAGTCTCCCAGCGCAAGTAAAGGATTGATCCACAACGCCTGCGTCTTGATCGATAACGCTCCGAATAGCACCATGAAGAAAGCGAACCCTATAATAGATGTAGGTTCGCTGACTTTCAGGCCGATAAAGGTGACCAGATACGGTAGGGCGTAATTCACGAGGTCCCCGCTCCGGTTTTTAAGATCATTGACCTGATAGATTTGCCCACCCTGAACGCCCTTGAGGCTGATGAAGGGCATGAGGCCTGATAAGACGGCGATTATCACCAGGCTCAGGTCTAGGTAGGGGCTGCCAAACTGCTTCTTGCTCCAGTCAAAATCGAGGACAGCCACCAGCACCAGCAGCGGGGCATAGCTGCTGAGGAAGAGCAGAAAGGCTGTGCCGATCCTAGGCTTCATCGCGTATGAGCAAGCATTACATCATATCTGCCGTTTGACAAAGCTCTTCGAACGGTAGACGAGCCGGGATATGAGCTGCTGAAGGCGATCCAACGGGGTCAAACCTAACCTTTTGATTTCCGCCTAGGGAGACAACTTGGAAGCGCTGCGTGAGTCCTTCCGCCAATCTGATCGTAAGCGTATCATCGCTTCCCATCGCAAAGAGTCCCGAAATCGCCAGGTCCTCGGGCGCGCCGGTCCCGAAACCACTGACTTCAAGGTACCTGATTTGGTTGCGCCGTCTTGGCGGCAGGCGCGTCGGTGCCAATCACTCGTGCAAAGAAGCGATAGATCACCTCGGTGGCGGTCGCGGGACTTATTGTGCTCCGGGAGTTTCATACTTCATCGAGCCCCAATCCGCGCAGATAGCGAAACGTATCATCGTAGTAGCGTGGGTCGCGTGTCGCATCCTCACAATTCCCCTCAGGAACAAAAATTGCCATGCCTTGCCGGGCTCGGGTAAGTAGCACGCGGTAGGCATTCTTCAAGTAGCGCCGCCGTTCCGGTTTGTTCACACGCTGCCACTTGGCGCCAACAAAAGCATGATAGTCCCACCGGCTCCCAACAACGCGTAGATCAGCATCCCACGTCACACATGCCCAATCAACCTCGAGTCCCTGCACCTGAAACTCGGTTGCGGCGTCTTCCAGGTACATGCTGGACCGAGGGTCGTCGTCTCCATTGAGGAACCAATGCACCGGATCGATTGCGACGCGAATATCGATCGCATGCGGCTTCAATCGGTGTGCTGCTGACGAGGCCACTAGTCCGACCCGCTCCGAGGCACGCGCGTGGTCACGCACCCACTGCTTTGCTCGATTGAGGTCACGGGTGACGACGATGGGATACTTCTCCTGCAGTGCGCGGAGTAGGTCTGCGGCGCGTTCCTCTTCATATTCCAGAAGGGCGTGCACAAATGCGGACACGTGTTCAGCGCGAAAGGAGCGCATCGAAACCGCGAGATGAAGACCTCGCTCATAGCTGACGTTGGCGCGTTGCTGAAGTGCCTTGAGCGCGGGCGCCGCGGCATACTCAGGACCGAGCAAGTTCGATGGGACGTAAACCTGCCAATGAGGGAACTTTTCGCGCACGGCGTCGAGCCAGGCGGAAATGCCTGCCTCGCCTCGATTGATCTCCTGTCCACCGCCGACGAGACAAACCACGACGGCCCAATCGCGGTGCCGGTCGAGATACGAGATAAGAAATTCAGGCTCTGAACTCGCAAAATCCTGAATGCCCTTCTTCCGGAGCATGAACCCCACGGTCATTTCGCGATCCCAGGCCCGTTGGGCTTCATCGAAGATGACCACGTGGTCACTGGGTGGAAGATCGTCGCGCAACCCGGCGTCCCGAAAGTGATGCACGTTTTGGATGAAGGCCTTGATGGGTTGTCCGACTTCGCCTTTGGTCTTCCGCTGATTCCGCTTTCGCAACCGCGCGAGCTCATCTCGGGTGAGTGCCTCCCGCAGCACTTTCACGAGGGGACCATTGCCCGAAAGAAACACCGCGTGAGTGGGTGAGCCGATGTCACGACGTTTGGTCGCGATGTTCAGGCCAACCAGAGTCTTGCCCGCTCCGGGCACTCCCGTGACAAACACGATGGCACGCGTGCCTTCACGCCGCGCACAATCGACTATCTCCTCTACTCGGCCGGAGGTATGAGCCAGATTCTCCGCGCCTGCGTCATTGCGGGTGATCGCTTCAACCGAGTGACTGGCATAGAGTGCCTGAGCCGCCTCAATGATGGTCGGTGTAGGCCGGTAAGAAGATCGCCCCCATCGATCTGCATCAAGGGGCGGCCCGACAATCTCTCGCGCGATCAGGTCCAGCGCTGCGAACAGACCGGCGGTGTTGGTTCGGATGGGGCGATAAACTCGGTCGTGATGCGGTCGTGGCAGTGCCACCGGCTGGTCCGGCGCATTTGTCGCCACGAGTAGAGGAATGATCGGGGCTTCATGGCTTCCCAGGTGGAAGTTCTTCAGATCGAGAGCGTAATCCCAGACCTGATTCTCGTCCGCCCGGGAAAACGCATCGGCGCCCACCTTGAATTCAATCACGAGAATTGCGGGGCCCAGGATGACGACGGCGTCAATGCGGCTGCCGATTCGCGGAACGACGTACTCCAAAAACACCGCTCCATCCACGTCGGCCAAGCACCGTTGCAGAGTCAAAATCTGACTTGCCCAGGCATCACGCTGCGCCTCCTCGACCGCAAACTCAGAGCGCAATGTCAGCTCACCGACCACTTGAGCAATGCTGGCGGCCGTGAACACGTCTGAGCGGGCAGAGTAGTAAGCTGGAAGCTGATTGGCCAAACCATCGAAAGGCTGCGGTCCCTACTCCTCAAAGCAAGCGGCAAGCATGTGGGCTGATCCAGGGTGCAAGCCTCACCTTTTCGCCAGGTGGGTCTGAACGCGTCACATCCGATTGAGTTACCGTTCTCTCTCCCTATCCCAATCTGCGATTGCACGGGCGCCAAGGTGGCTGCCCTATTTCAAAATCGCAGCCACATAAGCCCCCCTTTCTGATCCTCCTCGGAGGTCCGGGCATACTGTTTTCGGTCTAGAGGTAATGCCTAAGCCCGTGCTCAACCCCGAGACTCAATCCGTGATGGTCCGGCACAAACTATCGAGCTGGCGATGGATCAGATCAATTTCGCCCGCCGTCAAATGTGAGCCCCTCAGGTGTCGCACGACAGCGGGCAGCCGCTTCGGGTTCAAAACCGACACTCCGCTTGAGACCTCGCCTTCAACCATCCAACCCGGTAGGGCGAGAACCGGCGCCACCGACGTTTTCAGTCCGGTACGCTCCTGAATGAACGTCGACAGCCAGTTTGCTTGGTCCAAGGTCTGTTTGAGATCTTCATACTCTCTTCCCCAAGGCCATTTGAGATGATCTGCGTTGGCGTAAACGGTGTAGGAGCGTCGGTGTGCTGATTTCTTCGATTTCCGTTTGGTTTTTGTTTCCACCAAGGTCACTCCAGTCGAGCCCACAATTACATGGTCCAAATTGAATTCAGATTTTTTTCCAACCGCCGGCACGTCGTGAAAGATCCGGTAACCTTCACAAAGAAGGGGCTCCATCAATTCCGCCACGTGCCGTTCACCGAGGTACCCTAAAGAGTCGTTTCGATTTCGGACGAATGAACGGTACAAGTAGATACCGGCGAGAACCAGGCTGCCCGCCAAAACGAGGATGGGAGCTATCAGGACAGCCCAGACTTCAAAATAGCTCTGCGGGCTGCCTGCCGCGGCACATTGCAATGCAATCCCTGCGAGCAAAATAGGAAGCGTCGCGGCAAGGTATATCCGCCATGCGAACTCATCATCGAACTTGGTAATCCTGCGCCGAAGCGACTCACCCGGTCCACGGAGGAGCTTGAATTCTACCGGCGGCCTTCCCCCTTTGCGTCGAATTTTGAATGTGAAGACAGCCAGGTTGCAGATCATGAACGCTAAAATATATGCGCCCAGGCCGATGATCACGATGTTGAGATTCATGGAAGTGGAGGAATCCCATTCGATGCCGTATGTTGCCTAGGGACGCGCTACCGCAGGTGGTATCGCTACGGCCGATTGGTCCTTTAGCGAAATTTCGCAAAAGAACAGCAACGGAGAGCCGATACGGGAGCAGGCCCATTGCCGATCACATGCCCCTTTTCGAAATAACGAACACGGCGTTCCGCCCTATCGCTGAGGCTTCACTCACGGATCTCAAGCTACGCGAACGAGGCGATCTGCAACGACTGCTCAGAACGCAGATCGACGTAATCGCAGATGACATCTACGTGCTGACTGAAGAGTTCGGCGAATGGGAAGACAGCCGGCGCCGAATCGACCTGCTGGGCATAGATAAACAGGCGAACCTCGTCGTGATCGAGTTGAAGCGCACCACAGACGGCGGGCATATGGACCTTCAGGCAATCAGATACGCCAGCATGGTCTCAACACTGACGTTCGAGAAAGCGACTCAGATCCACAGCGACTTCCTTGAGAAAATAGGCGAAAATGCCGGGGACGCGCAGAGCAAAATTTTGGAGTTTCTGGGCTGGGATGAAGCCGACGAGGAGAACTTCGCTGGCGACGTGCGGATTGTCTTAATATCGGAGGACTTCGGGAAAGAGCTCACGAGCGCAGTGCTCTGGCTCCGAGACCGTGAAATCAATATTAGCTGCATTCGTCTTCGTCCCTATGCCGATGGCAACACGCGGCTAGTTGACGTCCAACAAATCATTCCGCTTCCCGAAGCCAACGAGTATCAAGTTCAGTTGCGGGAAAAAGAGCAGAAGGGGAGGCAGAAACGCGCCGAGCGATTTGATATTCGTCAGAAGTTCTGGGAAGGCCTTATCGCTTTGGCGAGAAAGCGGAGGACCCGCCATGCAGAGATTAAACCCGGTCCCTACCACTGGCTCGGTGCGAGTTCAGGGGTCCGAGGTCTGAACTTCAACTATGTGATCGTACAAGAGTACGGAATGGTGGAGTTGTACATCGATCGCGGCAATGAGTCCGAGAACAAGAACATTTACGACAATATCTTCGCCAAGCGCGCATCAATCGAAGCCGTATTTCCTCACGAACTCTCGTGGGAACGACTCGACGAAAAACGCGCTTGCCGAATCAAACACCTCGTCGACTTGGGTGGCTACAGAAGTCCTGAAGTCAAATGGCCGGATATCCAGTCGGCAATGGTTGAGCGGATGGTGCAGCTCGAGATTGCACTTCGGCCGTCGATTGATGAATTGAAACTCTGAGCCCCATGGTACAATCGCAGAACGTCGGCTCCAGTCTTGGCCGCGACCTAGCTGCGCGACGCGTATGCCATTTCAGCGGGTGTCGAACCGTCTCGGTCCCACTGCCCTCTCCCCTCAAATGGCACCAGAAGCACGCCCTTTGGCGTTGCGGCTGGTTTGCTGAGCGGCTCTGATAGCAGAGGAGGCTGAGGGGCTCACATCACCCGGTATCTCGCAGATTCTCCACCTAGAATGTACCCGATCGACGTCAGCGCGCCGAGCATTTTCACGGAATCGCCGAAATGAGCCGTAGCCAGTTCAAGCCCGGCGGTGTCCCGTTTTCCAAGTCTCATCAACCATGAGCGTCTCCCTGGAAACGGTCGTTGAACGCTTCTACTCTCTCAACGTCGGCGTGGTCGGACGGGTTGGGGAGCGGCACGAGCGACCGCACAAGCCGGTCCTACTCTTAGCGGTGTTCGATTTGATCGACTCCGGCGTGGCTCGCCCGGACCGTGTACCGTGGAGCGAAGCCCTCCGCGAAAGGTTCGCCCACTATTTTGCCTTGGTCAGGAAGTACGACGATCGCGAAGCACCCGAGCTGCCGTTTGAACACTTGTCTGGCGATGGTTTCTGGCAAACTTACAAGGTCACAGCTCGGGGCGAAGAACCGTACCATGGCGAAATTCGCGTGCGGGATAGCGGAACGTTATTCGCACAGTTTATCGACGGGGTGGATGCCGTTGTCGCTTCGCGCCAGCATCGCGATCAACTGCGTGCCGCCCTGATCGCTCGATACTTCCCTCGCGCGGCCGCAGTTCTCCAAAACTCCGAGCTACCGTTTGAACTGCAAGAGACCTCGATGGAAATACAGTCTGACATTGAAGACGACGCCGGACGCAGCGCCGGATTCCGGCGAACCGTTGTCGACGCGTACGACCACCAATGCGCTGCATGCGGTTTGAGAATTAGGATTGCCGGCGCGGATACTTCATTTGTCGATGCTGCGCATCTGATCCCGTTCGCACTGAGTCGGAACGATCATCCTACCAACGGAATCGCGCTGTGCAAAAACCATCACTGGGCGATGGACCGGTCCCTGATCGCTCCTTCGCCTGATCGTTGTTGGCGCGTATCGCGCCTGGTGATTTCCCGCAGGTCCACCGGCGAAGCAGAGCTCGCCAGTCTCGATGCCAGGCCCCTTCTTCCCGCGTTGGACCAGGCCTTCGCTCCTGACCCGGACAGCCTCCGCTGGCGGTACGAGCGGCTGCTGGCTTTATAGAGGTCGAGTTACAGCGTCCTTCATTGCATTTTAACACTGCTCAGCTCCGCGATACTGCACCGGCGAACTCAAGTTATTGACTCGGGCTGAAGGCTGACTGCCCGGCCGAAATTGGAATGCAAGGCAACGCCCGGAAAGGTGAAGCGTGGAGTGTCCGATCACTACCTCAACTCGCAACTAAGCACCGTCGCAGGAGATCGGATCGACGGTCTCCCCTCAATCCAGAAACGGTCAGCCGTTTCTCCTCGACGGAGATGGAGGTTCAAGTACGCCAAATTGTCATGGGACCTCGTAGACTTCGACAAGTACAAACCCCGCCGAAGCGTTGGCTCCAGTCACTTGGGCAGTGTAGCTGCCTGGATTGAGCGTGACGAGTAAGACGGCGTCTCGACTGGCGGAAGCCAGCGAGAATGCTCCGACCTTCACGAAGGCACTTGTTATCGTGAAGTCGCCGCCCCAGTTGTCATTGGCGTTCCTGAGGGTCTGCCCGCTGAAAAGGTCGAGCCTTGGGTCTTCCATCACGCCGGGGATACTAAACGGAGGGATGCCAAGCGTGGGACCGACAGCACGGATCAACACGGTTTTAGGGAGGGTACCGCTGATCACAAATCCCGCGGTGAGAGTTTCTCCGGCTGTGGTCTGTTTCAACACGGAGACATTGATCAGCCGCGGCGTCGATCCGGTGAGTACGGTAACCGGTGTCGCGTCGTAGAGTTCAGCAATTACATTGCCGATCGCACCACCCACCCCGGTGACTTGCATGGTGTAGGACCCAGCCGGCAAAGCGGCGCTAAAAATGGCCGCATCTTTCGACAGCGCGGAGCCAAACCCGAAGGCTCCGACCTGCGAGAACGCAGAGGTGAGCACGATCTCGGCAACGCCCCAATTGTCGTTCGACGCGATGATCTTCTGATTGGAGATCAAATCGAGCTTGGGATCAGGCAACGGATCACGCACGCCGAACTGCGCGAGGGCGGGACCGGCTGCACGAACCAAAAGAGGATTCACTCCCGATGTGCCGACTCCACCGATCACCGCACCCACCGTCACGAGAGGCACCGCTTGATGGACGGTAGTGAGGATCGAAAGATTGACGAGCCTTGAGTAGTTCACGGCGAGAGTGACGCTGGCGCTGGTCGCGCTGCCCATGTCATTGCTCACGAACACCGCGTAACTGCCCGCATCACTTGGTTGCGCCGCATTGATCGTGAAAGAGGCCCCCGTAGCCCCAACGACAGGTATGCCGTTCTTGCTCCATTGGAACAATGGCGCCGGTGACCCCGTCGCGGACACAGAGAACGTAACGGGTTGTCCCGCGTTGACGGTTTGAGCCTGCGGCTGGGAGGTAATAGTCGGCGCAGTTCCGCTCACGACAATCGTGGCAGCTGCACTGATAGTCGATCCCCACGCATTCGACACTGTCACCGAATAGACACCGGCATCGGAGGCCCTCACAGCGCCCATCTGGAACGTCGCGCCGTTTGCGCCTGGAATTGCGACCCCATTTCGTCGCCACTGGTAGGAAACGGTGCTGTCGGCCGCGTTACGATTTCGACTTGCCGCCACAGCGATCAACGTGACGGGAGAACCCACGACAGCGACCTGACTCTGCGGGTTCTGTTGGATCAGCGGTTCATTGTAGAAGAGACTTCGAGTCCACCCGAGTCTGGCCGTGCTCCCAGGCCGAATGTCGAACGGCGTGAGACTAGCCGCAGGTATCTGCCCTGGGAGGGTCGCCGAAACGGTATCCGCATAAAACTGAATCGGGCCATCGTGAGCGCTGTAGACGGGGGATCCCACGGTTCCATCCACTCGTACATTACGGTCCGAAGGACGATTCCAGGCGAATTTTTCCTGTGTGCCAAAAGTCAAACCATTGAGCGATGCGACTTCGTCCGCAAAGTAGTTCTCCAACGTCTTTAGTTGATTGCTGCCCTCTACTGAGTCGAATTGAGCCATGACAGCTGTCACCAGAGCTGTAGAAGGAGGAGCGCTGATCACACCTGGAACAAACGGATCAAGTAGAGTTACCTGCACGGCACACGACGGTACGTTTTTCAGAATATATCTTGCCGCCGAACGTCCCGCCCAAGCTCCCGCACTATGTGCGATCAACTGAACCTTTTCAATATCCGGAAAACCCTTGGCCAAGAGTTCCCCGAGATGCTGACCGTGTTGGTGTCCAATTTCGGCCGCTCGGATTGCTTCATCTATCGGCACAAGGCTCTGCCCGGTGTCCGAGTCCCTTTCCCAGCGATACAACACCAACCCCCAATCTGAACTCGCCAAAGCTGCCTTTAGTGCATTCGAGAGCCTCTGAAACTCGATTGTTTCAGCGGTTGTGATCTGATCGAAGAGGCCCCTCGAGTTGTAGCCGTGGATAAGAACAACGAGTTTCCTGGCCGTTGTAGAAAGTGCATTGCCGGTTTTAGCATCTTCTACTCGGTTCTCGAAGTGCAAGTATCGATACAAGTCGACACCACTCTCGGTCGGAAGCTCTACAAGACCTTTGGCAGAACCTGCGGGTGGCGTCCAAACTGCATTCGAGGGGAATGGCAGACCACTATTTGATCGAAATGCACCGCTATACACTACTCTGTTCAGATTTTCCGCCTGAGTCAAAAATAGGTCGGCGTTAGAGTTGTTGTATGGCCCAGCTGTGAGTCGACTAAACGAAAGTGATACCAATCCAAAGATATCCCTGTCCAACCAGTTTCCCCATCGACAGCTGCCAAAATTTCCCGCTGGAAATCGATCCAAATCAATCAACCCATAGGTAAGATTCGCGGCACTAATCCAACGCGGGCTGTGATCCACCTGTGCGGTCGTAGCAACTGGAAGCACCATCAGCCACACGACCGCGATCCAACAACGCATTGATGTGCGGCAGGCGACAAGAGTTCGCGAGGGCTTCATCGGGAGGTGCGAGTCAAGAATTTGATATCCGCAAGGCGACGTCGCGCAGGATAGTCCAACGCCTGCGTCAACATCACGCGGCTCGCGTCTCGCAGCAATTGCCGGTCCGCAACTCCAGAACTCCGCAATCCCTCGTCTACCACGGAAACGAGGGATGGCCCCATTTCACTTCGATTCCCCGATTGCATCGCGACGTTGAGCTGCGCCTCGGCCCAAGCCAACCGATCGCCGCCGCGGTTCAGCTGCTCCGTGACGCTGGCTAGCGCCTGTTCTACCCGTGCCGACAAGGGATCGCCCGGGTAGTTCGCACTATGTTGGACGAGGAAGTCACGCGTCGCCGAACGTGGAAAACCCTGAGCCAACATCCAGATTGCGGCATATCGAAGCGGAGAGTCTTCGCCACGGCGTTCTACCAGGCGACGAAGAAAGGCCTCATAGTCAGGGCGGTTCGCCTCGTGCAAGACGCGGAGCGAGGATGCGAAATCCTGTTGTTCGTTACCTGCGAGCAGTTCCGTTTCGACGGCCTCAGCCACGGTATCGGATCGACGCACCCCTTCGCGCAAGTAGCGATCGATGCCGCGTCCCACTCCCACGATGTCCGCACCATACGGCAGCTCGCGCCACTGAAATGTTCGAATCGCCGGCCTGAGGGCATCAAAGTCGGTTCCCGCCTTTCCCACAGCCAGCGAATGAAACGTATCCCAATCAGCGAAACGCTCCGTAAGGTAAAGCCAGTCAGCCGCTTCGACCCTCAGCAGAACAAAGGGATCGTTGAGTGCGTAGTCTCTCAAACGCGTCTGCCAACCATCGAGTTCGAGCGACAAGCGGAATGCCACCAGCCGGTCGTAAGGATTGGCGGAAACCAAAGCGACCTCCAGGGCGGCGCGAGACTCAGGTGTCCCGTCCAGCAAAGAGTCCCTCAATTTCGCGATTTCACCTGCGGTCACCCTCCCCGCTTTGGCTTCGGTCAAGGTGTTGAACTTGCCAACCGCATCACGGGTTGGAGGTGCCACAGGTAAAGATGCCCCTCCCTCCGCAGGATTCGCTGGACCGCGCACTCGCGCGACCCGAAGCACCATCCACCCGGCACCCACCAAAAGGAGGGCGAGCAAGATGAGAAACCTCTTTTGGTTTAGCCACATCATGGATCAGAAGAGGAGAAACAGGCGAGCGAGCGTGACTCTAGCGCTAACAGAAGACGCGTCGGATTGTGGCCATGGAAACGTTCGACCGACGGTGGCCGTCGTTAACGTACCTAGGATGCAGTCGTGACCTTGGCGAATTCTCTCTGGAGGAATCCTCACAAGAAGTTGAACTCCCTCGCGTCGTCTTGAGGTTTAATCGGTATTGAGCTCATAGAGACCCCGCACTTCGTCTGGGGTAAGTACACGGCTATAAAAACGGACGTCGTCGATCTTGCCACGGAAGGACTCGTTGGACGCGCTATTGAGAGAGCCTATCTGGACTGGCATATCACGGTCATAAAAGATGCGGTGGCTGCGCGGATAGGTCAACGTACGGGCAAGCACTCCGTCGAGGTAGAGCTCGTACACGGTCGAACCAGCTTCTGATTTGAATTGGACCACGAGGTGCACCCATCGTCCCGTGGGGATGGTGGTTCCTTCTGTAACGCCAATGCTGCGGGCCGGGCTGCTCGCTCCAAGGCTCGTGTCGGTAAACTCCGCTGAGAGCCGGCCGGTCGGTCGGATGCTGATGTCGATGGGATCGAGTCCTGAACGGGCGTCACCTGCCGCGACCACAAACCCGCTCTCTCCCGCCCCAACGCGGCTCTCCACCCACACCGAGATCGCCGCTTGCGTAGCATTCTGCAGGAGGCGGCGGTTGGAGATGTCGATGTACCCGACTTTTTCCAGGTTTGCCGCAGCCTGGCTTCGACCTTTTCGATCCGTGCTGTAAGTAACAGCCGTTGTGGCTGTGGCGGTCACCGCGTTGCCACTCGCATCCGCGGTGGTGCCGTTAAGCGGATAATGCGCAACCAATCCGCTTCCCAAGGTGGACGCCAAGGCCGCCACTGGAACCTCATAGACTTCAACCAAGCCTACTCCTGTACTGGAACCGGGGCCGCTAACCTGGGCAGTGTAACCGCCCGGCGGGAGGGTCAAATAAATCGCTGAATCTCGACTGCCATTAGGGAGCGGAAATCCTCCCACTGTCGTGGTCACTGCGGCAATCGACGGCTCCGTTCCCCAATCGTCGTTTGTCTTGATCAACTGCGTCCCCCCGTAAAGGGAGAGTCTGGGGTCATCGAGGACTCCGGCAACGCCAAACGAAGCAAGCGTCGGCCCAATCGCCCGGATGAGCACCGTCTTTGCCACCGTACCGCCGATGACAAAACCGGTGATCAACTGGTCCGGGCCGGTACCGACGCGAGCACGGGCCGACACATTCACGAGTCGCGGGATGTTGACAGCGGCATTGGGATTCGGCGTCGCATCGTAGATTTCGGCCAGCGCCACTCCGGACCCGCCATCACTGCCCACCACCTGGGCAGTGTACCCGCCGATCGCCGTGGAGGGTGAGAAAAGGACCGCGTCTTTCGAGTTGTTCGAAGCGAGAGCGAACGCTCCCACACTTGCCGACGTGGAGCCGAGGACGGGATCGCCATTCCAATTGTCGTTGGTGGAGATGGCGGCGCTTCCATTGAAGATGGTCAAGCGCGGGTCCAAGAGGACTCCAGGCACCCCAAATTGAAGGAGCGAAGGCCCTACCGCTCGCAACAAGAGCGGCGTAGTGCCCGCGGTACCCGCACCTCCCGTAGAATAACCAACGATCAGGGACTCGGCGCCAGCGCCCGCCTGGGTTCGAATGGACAAGTTGATCAGGCGTCCCTGGGCCGTGTCAGAAATGGCGAGGAGCGCTGGAGTGCTCGTGACGAACCCAGCAGAGTTGGTCGCAGTGCAGGTGTATGTGCCAGCCTGCGAGGACGAGAACGAAGTCAATACAAGCGCGTTGGAGGTTGCACCCACCAGGGGAGTCCCCCCGCGGCTCCACTGGTAGGTCGGCGCCGGGGTTCCAGTGGCCTCCACGCTGAGCACAACCGCGCTCCCGCGCAATGCGGTCAATGAAAGCGGTTGAACGGTAAGCACCGGCGGAACTGGAGCGGGGGACACAACCACCACTGCAGCCGCGCTTGCGACGGAACCAGAGAGATTGGTGACCACGACATGATAACTCCCAGCATCTCCAAAACCCACTCCAGCGACGGCATAGGAAGTCTGCTGCGCGCCATTGACTGGAACACCGTCCTTGTACCATTGAAACGACGTGGCTCCCGAGGCTGACACACTCAATGTCAGGCTCTGTCCAACAGTGAGGCTTCGTGATACTGGCTGGCTCGTAATCACGGGCGGCAACGCGGTGCTGTCAGTCAGATCTGGTACACCGTTCCTGTCGATATCGTTGGTGTCCTGAACAACGAGTACATACTGCGTGTAGTCGGCCCAGTAGGTCTGCGGAAGCCCGTCTACGAGCGACATCGCGCCACGGTAAGTCGTGCCAAAGCGTGTCAGTGTACCCGCCCGCACTTGATAGGCTGTTCCATCGCTGCCCTGTGCAGTGAACGCCGCATAAGAGAGCTGATCGACGCTTGGGGTCGTAAAGGTCGTCGAACCGGTCAAGGTTGCGCCACTAGGCCTCGAAAACAAGCCCGCCATTGAGATGGCCATGGTATTCGTGGCACCTCGGCTATAGGCCACCGTCCCTGCGTAACTCAGTAGTGAATACTTGCCGGAGACAGTATTCTGTTCCCCCGCTGAGTTTTGAGTGGTCGCCGTGTAGGATCCATCAGCGGCGCCGATTGGGCGAACAAAGCGCAATGAGATGGAGAAGGTCACCCCAGATGAGATGCTGAACCCAGAACCGGTGGCCTGGAAATCACCGGCACGGTCATATTGAAACAGGTCGGGAATGCCGTTTCCGTCACCATCGGAGGTTGGCACGGTCACCGCGTACGAGCCGTAGTCCACAACGACCAAGGGCGTCGACTGCGCATAGGCTCCTTCATATACGCCCGTCGCACTGGCTCTCGGCCTCAGTTCGCCGCTCACAAGTCCCCCGCGCGCGGTATCAATCAGCAGCGAGCCAGTCGCGCCGTTGAAGGTCGTAAAGTAGGACGTCACGTCCCCCACCCCAGGCACACGCAGGGCGTTAGACGGCAAGAGCTGAACGGATCGGCCATGAACGACCGCCTCAGCCGTACGAGTCTCAGCCGCGAGCTCGGTAGCGCAAACGTAGGTCAGGTAGGAGAGTTTGGCTATACTGCATGCGCCAAAGGCAAACCTTCGCAGCACGCCAAAGAAGGCTGCCGAAACTAAGGGATTGGGTTGGAGGGTCATGAAGATGCGATTCCTTCGGTGAACTTCGAAACAGCGGGTGACTACGACTACCGGTCAGTAGAGGGGATTCTCCTTATTCGTACCATCCAACTAATGCTTAAACATTGCTGTATCAAAAACGTAGCACGATGCCCTACGAATTCTGATATAGGAGGTGGAAATCACGCAATTTACCGTCATCTGAGTCTGTGGGGGCGAGGCTAAAGTCAGGACGTTTGCATCCGATTTGAGGATGGCCATGAGGACCGCTGGGGGCGCGCTGACCCATTCGCGCTCCTGGGCCTCCAACCGTTCCCTTCTCTCGCCTACGCATTTATGACGATAGCCACTCAGATGCTACCGATTGTCATGGAAAGGCTTGGGAACATCGTCATCAGCGACCTCTTTAGGCTGATCGTCTATGTCGTGGTGTTCAGTCTCCCCGTGGCCGCGGTCATCTTCATCCTCAATCGTCGGCGACGGGCGTATCGGGCTGAAGCCCGTGCTCCGTTCACCGAACTGCAGCTTCGGCCTGCAGGTGAGTCGCTTCGGCGGCAACTTGAGGATCTCGATGACCGCTTTATGGAACACGGCACCTGGCTGACGCTCATGCCAGCGTTGTGTGTCGCGATGGGGTTCAGCGGCAAGTGGCTCGACCGACCCTTGATGGGTGGGATTCTGGCCCTGGGCTCTGCGCTCTTTGTGTTTCTTCAGGCTCGCAAGCTCCTCTGCCTTCAGCGCAAATGCTGGACCTATCGCCTCGGGTACGAGGGAGAACGCTACGTGGGCGAAACGCTGAACCAACTGCTGGCCCTTGGGTATCGAGTCTTTCACGACGTGCCCTTCTCGAACTACAATATCGACCACGTGATTGTCGGTCCGGATGGAGTGTATGCGATCGAAACCAAGACCCGCCGTAAACGGACCGATTTGCCCGCCAGAGAGAAGGCCCGCGTGGAAGTCGAAGAGGATCGGATCCGGTTTCCGTTTCAGGTGGACACCTCCTCGATCCCCCAGGCCGTTCGCAATGCGGAATCGCTGGCAGACTGGCTTACCCGCGCAACCGGTGAACCCACGTCGGTCGAACCGCTCGTGGTCCTGGTCGGCTGGTATGTTGTGAGAAAGCCGGGCGCGCACGTCCGGGTACTCAACGAGAAGGAATTGAAGCACGCCTTCCCCAAGCGTAACGCCACACCCCTTTCACCCGAACGGCTTCAGCGTATTGTGCACCAGCTCACGGAGCGGTGTCGTCTGCCCGAGGGCGATGAGACCAAGAACGTCGCGGATGTCTCCGCCGACCGCGCTCCGTTTCTGGTAGGCGCGCGAGGACCGAATGCTTCAACCGGAGAATGATCAGCGTAGGCCTCGGCTTTCGTTGTCCGTAACTATACTTCAATGACAAAATCCGGCCTTGGTAACTTCGTGCAGATCCCCCCAGCCAAGAGCCGGACAAACCGATGGTAAGGTGCCCCATCTCCCCTTCAGTGGCTCTCACTTACCCAATCTAGCGGCGCTGCCCAATTCTGCTCCATCGATCCTCAAGCGAGCAACCCGTTCACCCACGGGCGCTCCGCGGGCTACTCCCGTTATGACAACTACCTCCCAGCGCCCCGGGCGAACAATCCAGATCTATCTTCCGGATGGAAATGCAACCGGAATCCGCGTGGCAGAGCTCACGACTCGAACGGTTCTGGCGGTCGCACTCCCAAAGACAGAACTTACGCGTTTCTTCGAGCGCCCTGAATCCCAGCACATCGGCACGTACTTTCTGTTCGGTGGCGACGACGAATCATCCAAACCGATCGTCTACATCGGGCAAACGGAAGACCTCAGACAACGACTAAGGAACCACGATTCCAACAAGGAATTCTGGTCCCACGCTGTCGTCTTAATTTCTCGCACACATTCCTTCACCCAAGCCCACATACGCTGGCTGGGGGTCGATCCGACGGGGTCAAACCTAACCTTTTGATATCTGCCTGGGGCGAAAGGTTGGAAGCGCTGCGGGAGCTCAGGCGGCCAAACTGATCGGAGCCACCAGACCTCAAAGTCCCGGGAGCTTCGTCGCGTCTGAGTATGCCAGTGCTTGCACGGTCGCTTCTGCGGCGAGATGGGCGGGCGAGGAGAACGTTGAACGCTGAGTTCTTAACGCTGAAGTGCGGTCGGTGCTGAGGTTGATTTTCGCACTTCACTCTTCGCCCTTCGCGCTTCATCGCGCACGCGGTGCTGGCGTGGCAGCGAGGGCCAGCCCTACAGGGCGATGCGGGGCATCGCCGCACTTCACCTCATCCAGGGAATCCTCTTTGCCAAGTATCTTTTGTAATTCAACGAGATATACAATTAACGTGCAAAATCAGATAATCCGATTCACTATTGACGGTGATGAGAACGATCACCGTGACCGACGCTGCCCGGAACTTCTCCGACTTGGTGAGCCGCGTGCACTATCAGGGTGAGTCGGCGCTCTTGGTCAAGGGAGGCCGGGCCATGGTCAAAATAACCCCCGTTCGAGCAGCGGTGACCGGTCGGGATCTCGCCGCGGCCTGGCCCACCCTCCGCCATCTGGGCATGGTGGAAGCAAACCGACTGGAACGTGAACTCACTCAAGCCCGGAAGAAGCTGCCTGCTCTTCGCTCGAAATGGGACTGATCCTCGACACCTCCGTCCTCATCGCCGGCGAAAGACATCGTCTGGATCTCCCAGCGTTCTTCACCGCTCACCCAGACGAAACCTTCCTCATTGCGGCCATCACCGCCACGGAATTGCTGCATGGGGTTGCTCGCGCGACTCCTCCCTCCCGGAAAAGGGTCCGGTCTGATTTCGTGGAGGACCTCCTCACTCGCATCGAAACGATCGACTTCGATCTTCCCGTCGCCCGCCGACACGCCGAACTGTGGGCCGCCTTGGAGCAATCCGGAAAGATGATTGGTCCCTACGACCTCCTGATTGCGGCAACGGCACTCCACTACGATCACACCGTCGTTACTCTCAACGCGGTTGAGTTCAAGCGGGTGCCAAAGCTGCTTGTCATCGAGCCAAGCCGATTCCGGATTCCGTGAAGCGGGTGCACCGTTCCCCTACGGAAGGAAGGAGGGAAGGTTTAACGCTGAACGCGGACAACGCTGAACGCCTAACTCTTAACGCTGAAGTGGAGGCGGTGCTGGGTGCTGGTTCCTTTGACAGGCTCAGAACGGTGCCGCTCTTTGAACTTCATTTTTCTCCGCTCCGCGGTGCAGGGGCGGTCCGCAATGCAGCGATGCGGGGCGCATCGTCGCGGGCTCGGCGAGCCCGCCTACAGCGGGGGAACGATCGGGCTCGATCGATGGGGTCAAGCTGACGTTTTGATCTTTGGGCGTGGCACTACGTTCTAGGCAGCGTCGGGTGTGAGGGGACCGTGGCACGGTCAAATAGTCGGAAGGTTAAGTTTGACCCGGTGGATCGGACCCCGCTGGCTGAGCGGAGTCTTTCGGACGGTGCAACCGACCCTCCTTTTGACGCAATCACCCCACGACTCCATGGAGGATCACGTCAACACTTGCCGGCTGGCGATCACTGCGGCCGCAGGGGCGTGTCACGAAAGCCAGCCGGAATGGCTGCAGGCGTCGCAGGGGAGGACTTACGAACACAGCTTCAACCGCGGCTCAATTCCCTATCACCTATGCTCCCGTCCGCTCAGTCGTCCATCAAGCTCAAGCTCTCCGTCTTCATGTTCCTCCAGTATTACATCTGGGGAGCCTGGTACATGAGTTTGGGAACCTATCTGGCCACGAACCTCAAATTTGGCGGCGAGCAGATCGGCGCTGCGTATGGTGCCTTCGCCATTGGCTCGATGATCTCGCCGTTCTTCGTCGGTCTGATCGCCGATCGCTTTTTTGCTTCGGAACGGCTGCTCGCTGTCCTGGGCATTCTCGGCGGACTCGCGATGTTCGTCCTCGCCCGGGTGCACACCTTCGCCTCGTTCTATCCGGTCCTGATCGTGTACTGTGCGCTCTACGCGCCGACGCTCGCGCTGGGCAACTCGCTTTCGTTGCACCACCTCGCCAACGCCAAGGTCGACTTTCCCCGCGTCAAAGTGTTTTCCGCCATCGGCTGGATCGCCGGGGGCGTGACGCTCAGCCTGCTCAAGGGAGAACAGTCCACCGTGCAGTTCTATCTCGCCGGTTCACTCTCGATCCTCTTTGGGCTCTTCTCGCTGCTGCTGCCGCACACGCCGCCTCGCAAGGTGGGACAGAACGTCAGACTCGCGGAGATACTGGGGCTCGATGCCCTCGCGTTGATGAAGAAGCCGTCGTTCGCGATCTTCATTGGCTGCATGTTCCTCATTTGTATTCCGCTCTATTCCTACTTCGTGATGATCGGAATTTACCTCACCGAACTGCAATGGACGAATCTGGCCGGCAAACTCACGCTGGCCCAGATTTCGGATGTCGTTTTTCTGTTTCTGCTCGCCGTGATGCTGAAGCGGCTTGGCTACAAGAAGACGATCTTCATCGGGATTCTGGCGTGGGCGGCCCGGTATTTCCTGCTGGCGCAAAGTGTCGATGCGACGACGACCCTGCAGACGGCGTTCATTTTTGGTGCGATTCTCCTGCACGGGGTGTGCTACGATTTCCTGTTCATTGCCGGTCAGCTTTACGTGGACGAGGAAGCCAACGAGCGAAACCGAGGCGCCGCGCAGGGGTTCATCGCCTTCATCCTCTGGGGCGTGGGCGCGTTTGTGGGCACCTACCTGGCGGGAAAAACCCTGGCGGCGCATGCGCTGGTGACCCCCCAGGGAACGATTGCGCACGACTGGCAGGCCATCTGGCTCACGCCCGCCATCGGTGCGGTTGGCGTGATGGCCGTGTTCCTCATCTTCTTCCGCGATCCCCTGAACGCCAAGGCTGTCCCGCAGGCGGGCTCCACGCACGCTCGTTGATCGAATAGCCCCTGGGGCTACTCGGGGAAGCCTTCGGAGGAGAGGCCGGGGAACAGACGCAGGGCGTTTTTGTAGTACACCTTTTTCAGGACGTCGTCGGGGAGGTCGAGGCCGTAGAGCTTCCAGATCCCGTGATATTTCCGAATGGGGTCGAAGTAGTCGTCATCGGTCTCGAGCAGTCGGAAGTACACGCCGTACTCGGCGACATTGTAGGCATCTTTGCCGAAGAGGATCCGATCCTGGTACTTGACGAAAAATCGGTGGGAGGCCCGGGGTTGGCGTCCAATTTCGCTCGTGACGGCGCCGATCTCGACGTTGACGTTGGGGAGGCGGTCGAGGAGTTCCCCGAGTTTGCCGAGATCGTGGCCGAGCCAGCCGAGGTGCGCATTGATAAAAGTGGTGTTGGGGTGTCGGGCAAAGAGGTTGTGCTGCTCGCCGATCAGCTGCTCCCACGTAAACTGGTGCTGATTGGATTGGTTTCGACCGGCCCGTAATTTGAGTTCGAGCCAGCGCTCGTTGTTCTTGTCCATCGGTTGAAACAGTCCCCACGGGTCGGCCGTATGAATCAGCACGGGAATTTTGTATTTCGCGCACACCTCCCAAACGGCATCGAAGCGGGGGTCGTCGACCGGCACGCGCCCCTTGCTGTCAAACAGAAGCATTCCAAGGTGCTTCCAAACCTTGAGACCGATCGCGCCCGCCTTGATGTCGGCCTCGACCTGAGCGGCAGCCCGCGCCGAATAGCCCGGATCCTCGAGATTGGTGTAGTCGATGTTCGTCATGACCGCGAAACGCCGGGCGTCCCGCGCCTTCATTGCCGCGTGGGCATCGGCGACCCATTTGCCGCTGCCTCCACCAACCGGGGAGTTGATCAGAATTCCCATATTGAGCGCATCCATGTCACGGATGAGCTGATCCAGCTTTCCCGGCGTCACATCTCGCTGGTGATTATGAACATCGATAAAAGGAAACTTGGACCGGGTCAAGAGATGCTCGCTCACGCGAAGCGTCGATTTGGGCTCGAATTCCTCGATCGATATCGTCTGTGCAGAGCTGACGACGACGGTGGCCAAGAGGGCGCAAAAAAACCCGCGGAGATTTGAATGAGAGAACGTCATGGGGCGATGGTTAAGGAGCGCAAACAGGGTACTCATCCACGCTTGGCTCATTCAAGGCCACGCAATTGAATAGTCGCGAGCCGTGAAATCTGCGCTCAACCGGCCAACACAGGTCGGTCCGCCAGCCATTTTTGCAACTTCGCTTTGAGGTTCTTTTCCGTCAGGGGCTTGCTCAGATAGTCATTCATGCCGGCGGAAAAGCACTGTTCGCGCTCGTTATGGAGCGCGCTTGCGGTGAGGGCAATGATGGGCAGCGTCGCATACTGATCGCCAAATCGGCGGATTTGCCGGGTGGCGTCCAGCCCATCCATGACCGGCATGTGCCAATCCATCAGAATCAAGTTGCAGTTGATCCGGGTGGCAAACTCCACCGCTTCCACGCCGTTCACTGCGAGCTCATACCGATAGCCGAGATTCCGCAGCATCTTCAGAATCACCTTTTGATTCAGCCGATTGTCTTCGACCACGAGAATAAGGGGGGCGGTGGCGTCACTGCTTTGAACGACAATGTCCCCTCCGCTGGGTTCGGTGACCGGTGCGGAGGGGCCCAGCAGGGTAGCTATGGTTTGGGCAAGCTGTACGGTCCGGAGCGGCTGCGGGACAAAAGCGTCGTGACCGCCTTCGCTCACCTTCGCACTGCTCGACCCTGCGTGATGGGTTTGAAGGTGGAGAATGATTTTGGTCGGGCGGCCGGCCGTGGCCTCGCGGAGCAGGGCTTGGGCGCCGGGATGGGAGCGCTCATCCAATCCCAGAATAATCAGGATTGAATTGGCCGTCACTGCGTTGAGCTCATTCGGCACCGCCTCGAGGGCGGTCACATGGGTGGAGGACATGCCCCATTGGCTGATCTGCTCTCTGAGAAATTTGCCATAGTCGGCTCGAGGCTCGACGATCAAACAGTGCCACTCACCGGCCGTCGGCACGAGGGGCGTGGCACAGGGACACAGGGACGGGTCACCCCGGCCCAAGCGGATGTGAAACTCAAAGGTGGTGCCGCCACCCTGGTTTCCTTTAAAGTCGATGTCGCCGTGCATCAGCAGGCAAAGTTGTTTGCAAATCGCCAGTCCCAGTCCGGTTCCGCCAAATTGACGGGTGGTCGAGCTCTCTGCCTGCGAGTACGGTTTGAACATCCTTGCCCGCGCCTCCTCTGGAATGCCCACGCCGGTATCGCTGACCGTAAAACTGAGCTTGAGACCGAGCGGTGAGTGATCGTCCGTGACGCGGCCTCGAATCTCAACCTTGCCGGCGCTGGTGAATTTCACGGCATTGGCGGCGAGATTGGCAATGATCTGACGAATACGCCCGGGGTCGCCCTGGAGCCAGCTTTCACTGGAGGGATCGAGCAGGCACTCAAATCGCAGACCCTTTTCCGTGGCGGTGTAGGCGAGCATGTCGCTCACTTCGTCAAGGATGACACGGAGATCGAAGTCGGCCCTTTCCAGTTCCAGCTGGCCGGCCTCGATCTTCGAAAAATCCATGATGTCGTTGACAAGGTCGAGCAGCGCATTGGACGAACTGTGAATCGTGCGCGCATAGTCGGCCTGCTCTTCGTCCAACCTCGTCCCCTGGAGGAATGCGCTCATGCCGATGATGGCGTTGAGCGGCGTGCGCAGCTCGTGGCTCATCGAGGCGAGGAAAATGTTTTTGCTGCGATCGGCGCGGACGGCAGTCATCCGGGCCTCATCGATGACAGAGCTCTGGTGCTTCAGCTCGGTATAGGCCTGTTTCAGCATGTCAGTCCGAGCATTAAACCAATAGGCAAGGCGGGCCAGTTCGTCACGGCCGTGAACCGGCAAACGGGCCTGGAGGTCCCGATGGGCCGCGATTTCCCGAAGGCGCCGCGTCAGGTTGTTGAGCGGCCGGAGGAAAATCAGCTTGAAGTAGAGCCAGACGACCAGGCAGACGGTCAACGAAACCACCAGCAAAAAGGCCGCGACCCGTTCGATCATGTCGTTGATCACCGCCTGCGTCTGCCGCGCCGGCATGGCGAGAGCGACGCGCCAGTGGGTCGACGGCATTTCGTAGATCAGCATTTGTGATCGTTCGCGCAGAATCACATCATTCTCCAGCTCGACCGACCGGGCTTCCCCGCCCCGTTGCGCCGGCGCCAGCAGTCCGGTGGCGATCCTTCGCGCCTCAATCTCGCTCAAGTCGTTGATGCGAGCACGCAGTGTTTGGGCCAAAGCATCAATGGAGTGGTCGGACGTACCCCGAGCCCGTTGCTGGGCATCACGGTCGATTTGATCCAGCGCTGTGGCGACGGGGGCGAATTCCTTGCGTTCTGCGGCCACACTGGATGCATCACGCTGCTCCTGAACTTTCTTGCCGTCGGCTCCGACGCGGACGCGGTTGGCGAGGGATTCATCGGGAAAACAGATGAAGTTGTTGTTTCTATCCACCACAAACGCATACCCGCCGGTGGTCCTGGCCAGCTCGTTCATGATTGCTTTGATACCGTTCAATTTCAGGTCGATGGTCGCGACCCCGGAGAAGACACCGTTTTCGCGCATGGGCACGGTGCAGGTCACCATCGGTTCGAACGAGTAGGGATCCATGTAACTCCTCGACCAATACACCCGGCCAGGCTGCAGATGGCGGGCAGGTTCATACCATTCCTCGCGATGATAACCGGGACCGTCGGCGGCGTTGTAGTCGTCAAAATACTCCAAAATGCCGTCGCGACTGCGGCCCCAGAAAAACGACCGACGGTCCACCCCGGCGGCAAACATTCCCGGTTCGGGCCATATTCCTCCTCCGGCGACAAGCGCTCGCTTGTTTTCCAGATCGATGATTTTGGGAATCAGCGCGTGGTAGAGGGCGACGTCCTTTGGCAGCGTCTCGCCCATGGCAGCCTCCGTGCGGGCCAAGGTCTCGCTGGCCTCGATGTGTTCCTGGAGCTGCAGGACAAGTTTTCGGCCCACTTCACGGGCCAGCTTGTCGGTCTGTTCGGCAATGACTTTTCTCCCCTGCACCCGCATGGCGAGGTAGGCGGAAAGACTGAAGAGGGCGAAGAGGAGCAGCAGTCCCACCATCAGGCGGAACGACAACCGATGGTGCCACGAATCTCGGCCGGTATGCTCGGGATGAATAGCCTCCTCAGCTCCTTCACGCGCGCGCACCCTTTGCCCGAGGTTCATCTCCGGGGCGGGCAATGAGTGCACAAACTAGGCACCGCCAACCACTTGTGGCTCGGAACATGAATCGGGAGGATCACTGAGTTTGTCTGCACAGTCGAAACTGAAGGATCGACACTCGGTGGCAGGAGTTTAGGCCGGATTGAGCACCGGCTTCAGGAGGTCCGACCTAGGGGGCAGGTCATAGGGCGGTGTATCACCCTGAACCCGTGGGCGATACGTCGATGAATCCCGCGTCCGACCTTGGCGTCATCCTGACTTTTCGCGTCACCTCATCTCCGGATAGGCAATGGGGGCCGTGTTCAGCTATGGGCCGAGGCGGAGAGGGTGAGGGAACGTTTAACGCTGAACGCGGGGGAACGTTTAACGCTGAAGTAGGGATCGGAACCACGGAGGGAGGCAGACGGCGCCGATCCCGCGACCGCGGGAGCGCCCTCCAAGGGGTGGAGAACGCTGAAGGACGGATCGGAAAAGTAGGTTCGTTTTCACTCTTTACTCTTCGACCTTCAATTTTCACCGCCCCGCGGTGCAAGGGCCCGTCTCCACCGGGGATGCTTCCTGGGCGGATTAGCGTGAGAAACGGCCTGGGGGCCGTCATCGATCCAGAAACAGCTCCCGCTCCTTTTCTTCCGGACCTTCGCGATCGATCTTCGCGTCGTCGCGTCTTCGCGTTTCACCTCATCTCCGGATAGGCAACGGGGCGCTGGGCGAGCCCGCCTACAGCGACGGATCTTTCCGCAGGATTGACGTTATAACATCCGTGGCCACAGTAGTCTGATGACGCTCGAACTGAAGCTTCGGAAGATTGGCAATTCGCTGGGTATTGTCTTGCCCAAGGAAGCGTTGACTCACCTCAAGGTCGGCGAAGGGGATGTGCTCACTCTGACTGATGCTCCCGATGGCATGCGCCTGTCCACGACCAACCCCGAGTTCTCGAAGTCGATGGCCGTCTTCGAGTCACTCAACCGCCGCTATCGGAACACGCTGCGCGAACTCGCGAAATGACCGAGCCGCGTTGGTTTTCCCGCGAAGAGGCACTGGCGCTGCACGATCTGATGCTGGCCGATTACGGTGGCCTCGTGGGCGTGCGCGACGAAACCATGCTCGAGTCGGCCCTGGCCAAACCACGCCAGAGCTTCGCCTACGGACACCCCACCCTCGCTTCCCTGGCCGCCGCCTACACGGCCGGTGTGGTGAAGAACCACCCCTTTGTCGACGGCAACAAACGGACCGGATTCATGCTCGGCGCCGCCTTCCTGGAAATGAACGGACGAATCCTCGTCGCGAGCGAAGTCGACGCCGCCTTGCGCACCCTCGCCCTTGCCGCGGGTGAAATCAGCGAATCCGACTACGCCTCCTGGTTGGCGGATCAATCGCGTCCCGCGTGAATCGACTTCCCCCGGTACCCGCTCCAACCTTTGGGACAAAGGCAGGGAGGAACGCTGAACGCCGAACGCTGAATTTTTAACGCTGAAGTGCGTATCGGAAAAGTAGGTTCGTTTTCACTCTTTACTCTTCGACCTTCAATTTTCACCGCCCCGCGGTGCAGGTGCGGCACTTCGACAAGGCATGCCTCAGCCCTTTGTGACGAATCTTCTCGCCGAAAGCACCGCGAACGTATGGGCACCGGCAGGAGGCCCTACTCCCCGATGATCTTCACCAGGACCCGCTTCTTCCGCATCCCATCAAACTCTCCGTAGAAGATCTGCTCCCAGGGACCGAAGTCGAGTCGGCCAGCCGTGATTGCGACCACGACCTCGCGGCCCATGATCGTACGCTTGAGATGGGCGTCGGCATTGTCCTCGCCGGTGTTGTGGGCGTACTGGGTGTGCGGCTTTTCGGGGGCCAGCTTTTCGAGCCACCTCTCGAAATCGGCATGGAGCCCGGACTCGTTGTCGTTGATAAAAACGGAGGCCGTGATGTGCATCGCGTTCACGAGGACGAGGCCGTCGCGGATACCGCTCGCGCGGAGTTCCTGCTCTACCTGTGGGGTGATGTTGAGGAGGCCACGCCGGCTCGGGACTTCAAACCAGAGCTCCTTACGATGGGATTTCATGGGTCGGGTTGGGTTGTCAGCGGATGCGGAGGTTTGGAATTCAGGGGACAATCGATCGTTCTGACGGCGACGACGAACGCCAGGGCCGACAGGCAGTGCCAGAGCGCATGCGCTTGGATCGGAGCCGCGGGGTCACACAAGTAACCCCCGGGTCGATCGCCGATCTGGAAAACGACCGCGGCGCCAAAAGCTACCATGGCCGTGGCACTGCCGATGACCGCACTTCGGCTTCGTCGGCGCATCGCCGCAAGAAGAAGAGCGGCGATAAGAACGGTGGCAGCCACCCCGATCATGACAGGGAGCGAAAGAGGTTTTACCCCAGCGATCGTCACGTTTCGCAGAGCAGCTCCGACGCCCCCAGCGCCAGGGTGATGACGCCCAACGCCATCCCGTGCTTTTCGGTCCAGATTCGAAAACGCGGAACTACGGAGCCAAGCGAAAACAGGATGGCCGACAGGAAGACCCAATACATCGCGCCGACGTCGAGGTGACGGAGGGTGCGTGAGGCGGAGGCGTGGTAAAGGAAACTGCCCACCCCCACCCCGATGAGGGCGAGCCCGAGGGAACGCGCACTGCGACTCGACGCGGATGAACCGAGGAGGAGAGCTCCACCCGCCAGATAGGCGAGGTTCGACCAGGTGTTTTGCGGCTCCCGGATGAGGTGTGACAAGGCAGCGGTCGAATGCACTACCCTCCTTTCCATGAGTTCGTTGCGGTCCAGAGCCTCACCCTGGCGGGGAGGAACTTCAGGGGGTGGCCACCGTTCCGGCCGAGCAACGAAGACCAGGACACCGGCAACGAGGACAATTGCCGCAAGGGCGGTCAGGATGGCCGTTCGCATCAGGGACCAGCCAAGGCTAGTTTTCCGTCGGGATCGAGCGGGTATCGTGGGTGAGGCCGAGGAGGAAGGAACGTTGAACGCTGAACGCTGAATTTTTAACGCTGAAGTGCGGAACGGAGGAAAGCGGTTCGTTTTCACTCTTTACTCTTCGACCTTCAATTTTCACCGCCCCGCGGTGCTGGTGCGGCCTTTGCTGAAGGGCGATGCTGGGCGCATCGTCGCGGGCTAGGCGAAGGCGTCAACAGCGGGAGAAGTAAGGGGTTTAAGAGCACAGTTTAACCTATCATTTATGATTGCTTAAATAACATAATGAATCTTTAGTGATCATATGTTATCACTTAAAACCGAGGCCGATGTGCTCCGGGAGGTCGCCGATTCGCTGCGGGCTCAACGGATGGCATTGGCATGGCGGCAGGAGGATCTCGCCATCCGGAGCGGAGTATCCATTGCCACGCTCCGACGCTTTGAGCGCACGGGGCAGATCGGTTTTCTCGGGCTGGCGAAACTTCTGGTGACCTTGGGACTGGCGGACTCACTGCTGGCTGGGCTTAAGCGTCCGGAGCCTGCTCCCACGAGCATGGACGCCTTTCTCGCGCCCGCCAAAACGCGCCGTTCTCGTCAGCGCGTGCGAACGTCAGGCCGTTCGTGAGTCACTCCCATGTCCGAGCCCACCCTCCTGCACCTCAAGTTCCTCGGTCAATCCCTGGGCCGGCTCGCCTTTCGCCCCGAGGACGCGGTGTATGCGCTCGAACTCGACCGCGCCTTCCTCGCGGGCGGACATGATCTTTCGCCGTTGAGCCTGCCGCTCGCGACCTTTGTGTCGGGACCGCGGTTGTTTCGGGCGGGAGACACGCCGTTTCTGGGCGGCCTGCCCGGTCTGATCGTGGACTCGCTGCCGGACGCCTGGGGCCACCGCATGCTGCATCAGGAAATGCCCGACATCCGGTCCCCCCTGGGTAAACTCGCGCTGATCGGACAACGCGGCCCCGGTGCCATCACCTTTGAACCCGCGCTTGGGGCGGGAGCTGACGCCACCACGTCACCGGCGCTTCTGGCCGAACTTGCCCACGCCGCCGACAGGTTGCGCGCCTCACCGGTGCCGTTGACCGGCGAGCGAGTCAGTGAGGTCCTGGCCCAAGGCGGGAGTTCCCTGGGCGGAGCGCAGCCGAAGGTCTCGGCGCATCTCCGCTTCGCGGGAGAGCAGATCGAGCGACACGAGGTCTTGATTGGAGGCCCTCCGCCTTCAGGTTATTCGACCTGTATCTTGAAATTCGCTCGTGACAACGAGGAGGCCGAGGGGGCGGTCGAATTCGCCTTCTGGCTCATGGCGCGACAAGCCGGCATCGATCTGCCCCGGGCCTGCCTGGTGCACGACGGCGAGCGTCGGCATTTCGCGGTGGAGCGGTTCGACCGCTCTCGCCAAAGCGACGGCACGATCGGGCGCCGACACGTGCATTCCTTGAGCGCCATGATGCACCGCAAGCCGGCCGACGGATCCATCGACTACGAGGACTTCATGCGACTGAGCCGCCGTTTGGGGGGCGCGCCCGGGGCTCTGGAGTGTTACCGGCGGGCGGTCTTCAACCTGCTCGCGACCAATCGCGACGACCATGGCCGCAATCATGTTTTCCGATACGACGAACAGTCCCGGGTGTGGTCACTCGCGCCGGCCTTTGATCTCACGCCGAGCGTCTTCACCACGCTGGTCGGCCTCGCCTGGCTTGGCAGCCTGGCCATCCCCACGACGTTTAACTCCCTCGTCCGTCTCGCCGAAATCGGAGGCATCTCGGCCAAGGTTGCCCGCGAAATCTACGACCAGGTGGAGGCGGCGACCCTCGGTGGCTGGCGAACCTCGGCGAAACAGGCCGGTGTGCCCAAGCGGATAATCACATATTGGGAAACGGAGATGATCCAGCAGACCCGCCCGCTCCGGGAAGACGTCAGGGCCATCACGAGAACCAAGGCGCGGAGCAAGTCGTAGCTTTCGTCGTGCGCGGAAAGGCGGGAGGAAGGGGGAACGTTGAACGCTGAACGCGGAATTCTTAACGCTGAAGGACGACACGAATCCCGCGGACGCGGGACGAATCCTGAGCGAGCGAGGAGCCGTCGTGCACCCACATTTCCCTCACCAAAGAGTGAACCAATCCCTCGCAACTCCCGGTCCCTGTTTCCATTCGTGTCGATTCGTGTCAATTCGTGGTTCAACTGCATGGTCCCGGTTTAACGACTTTCTCGGGTACAGGCTTGGCGCTTCGGATGCGGCTGAAGCCGCAGCCACGTTTTCGATCTCGGTATGAGTTTACTCCTCACGCTTCGATCTTCGCGATCGATCTTCGCGTCGTCGCGTCTTCGCGCTTCACCTCCTCTCCGATCACGAAACGGGTTCCTCGCAGTGTGATCACCGACCGCAGGCCGGACTGGGGCTAGCGGTCCGTCGCGGCGGGCTGCTCGCGCACCCGCGTGCTCCACGCGAGGCCGGCGAGGTCCTTCGGGCGGGACGGCAGCACGAGGCTCGCCAGCCATCCGACCGAGCAGCAGACCCCGATGCCGACCACCGCATAGAGGAAGAAATGCAGCGACGTGTGGCGCTGGACCCAATACAGCACGACCGCACTGACACCGACGCCGACCAGGGCCCCGGCACCATGCGTGCGGGTGGTGAAGATGCCCAGCGCGAAGAGCCCCGCCAGCCCACTGCCGAGCAGCCCCAGCAGTCCGAGGTAGGTGTCCCAGAGCGAGCGGATGTCGGCCCCCGCCATGATCCAGGCCACCGCGGTGCCAAAGATGCCGAGCCCGACCGTCAGCCAGCGGGCGAGCCGAAGGCAGGACCGGTCCGGGGCGTTGGGACGGAAGCGACGGTAGAAATCGGTCGTCAGCGCCGCGACCATACTGTTGAGGCTGCTCGAGACCGTCGACTGCGCGGCGGCGAAGATACCGGCGATGGCGAGCCCGGCGACTCCCGGCGGCAGGAACTGGGACATGAAAAGGGGAAAGACCGCATCGGTGCCCAGCGCCGGCTCCAGGTACTGCGGGTGCTGGCGGTAAAAGACAAACAGCGCCGTGCCGATGCCGAAGAAGACAAAGGTCGAGCCGAGGCCGAGCCAGGCGTTGGTCCAGATCGCGCGGGCCGCCTGCTGCTCATTGCGCGTGACCATGTAGCGCTGCACCACGGTCTGGTCCGCCGTGTAGGGTGTGAGGTTGCTGAAGAGGTTGCCGATGACGATGACCCAGACGACGGCGGCGGTGGCATCCCAGCGCCAGTCGAACACCCGTAGTTTGTCGTAGGCGATCGCCTCGCTCCACAGTCCCGTCAATCCGCCGTCAACTCGCAGAACGATGAGGATGAGGCTGAGGATGGCGACGCCGAGCAGGACCACCGCCTGCACCACATCGGTCCAGATGACCGCTTCCATGCCGCCGAAGGCGGTGTAGACCACGCACAGAGCGCCGATCAGCACGATGCAGAGGTAGACGTTCAATCCCATCGCGGCGGAGAGGGCGAGCGAGGGCAGGAAAATGACGATCGCCATGCGTCCGCACTGGAAGAGGACAAAGGCCGCGCTGGCGTAGAGCCGCACCGGGAGGTTGAAGCGGTGCTCGAGGTATTCATAGGCCGAGGTCACGTCGAGCCTCCGAAAAAACGGCAGGTAGTAACGGATCACGATCGGCACGAGCAGCAGCGCGGCGACGTTTGCCACGGTGAAGGTCCAGTCGGTGGCGTACGCCTTGGCGGGCACGGCCATGAACGTGATCGAACTGAGCAGGGTGGCGTAGATGCTCAATGAGACCGCCCACCACGGCACCCGCCGGCCGGCACGGAAATAATCCTCGGTGCCCTTCTGCCGGCGGGCGAACCAGATCCCCATCGCCACCATGAGGCCAAGGTAGAGGGCGATGGTGACATAATTTGCGACGCCCAGTTTGGGCGCGTGGGGCGCGGCCACGGCCGACCAGACCGCGGGGGAACGCAGGCCTGGCTGCCGCTCGCCGCCCGGCACGACAAACCGGCCCTGCCAGGTCACGACCGGCGTGGTCACGAGCGAAAACGGCAGCGAGCCCATCTGCGCCCAGGAGTCGGTGAGGGTGTGATACGCCCAGAGCGTTCGCGGAAAACCGGGATGCTCCGCGGTGGCCGGACCGGGACGCGAACCGTCGTCACCCCCGATGAGCAGCAAATGGGTGGGCCCCATGACGGGGGCGGGCCCCGGCGAGGCGATCAGGGGCGTGGGCAGGTCGGCGAGGCGGGTCCATCCCTTGCCGGGTGTATGCCGCCACGCATCCCGCAGGGGTTCGCGCTGGGGGCGGCCGTCGGGACCCGGGACCAGTCGGCAGCCGCCGAACAGGTAGAAGGAGCCATCGAGGGCGCCGGCGGTGGCGAGGAAGCGACCGGCGTCCGGACCGCCCTCAAGCGTGCGCCAGCCCTCGGCAGGGGCGTCGAGGTTCAAGGTCAGGACGATGTTGCGCGCTTGCGGAGAATCGGGGCGTTCGAGTCCCCCCGCGACATAGACCGTGCGTCCGACCAGTGCGCCGGTGTGCTGGGCCAGTCCCACCGGCAGCGCGGGCCGCGGCTCCAAGGACACCGTCTTGCCATCCCAGCGGGCGAGGTACACCTCGCGGAAATGGGTGGTGGCGTCGCCACCGCCGACCAGCAGCACGCCTTCCGGCAGCGTCAGGGAGAGCCCGTAGCCCGCGGCCCGGGGCAGTTGTCCGGCCGACTTCCACGCGCCCGTCGGACTTTCCAGAGCGAAGATCGATGCAGACCAGACCTTGGTACCGCCTTCCCACGGCCGCGGGCCGGGAAAGTTTGCTCCGCCCGCGACGAGCAGGGCGCCTCCGCTGACGCCGGCGTAACTGCCGGCAAACCCTTCCGGATCCGGCAGTGGGGCGAGCGACTGCCACGTGAGGATTTCCCGGGTCGACGCCGCCGGCAAAGGAGCTGGCGCCGGGTTGGGCGACTGGGCGCGGAGCGCCGGCGTGGCCATCAAAGCAACAAGGAACAGCAAGGCGTGCATCATGGGGGTGGAGGTTCAGCCTGACGAACGAACGGTGCGCAGCGCGCGAAGTTCGGTCTCCTCCTCGCGCTGAAGCGCAACCCTTGCGGCTTGCCCCGCGGAGCGCAACCCTCCGGGCGAACGGATCCGGAAAAATGTAACCTACCGGGCCACACAGGGCGATGCGGGGCATCGTCGCGGGCTCGGCGAGCCCACCTCCAACGGGGGTATTCAAGGTCGCACTTTCACAGTTTTGCGGCTTCGCGTGTGATACGGTCTGGTGTCGGTCCGGGCGGGACAGACGTTGCAGGGTTGCCGCGTCTCCAGGTTCATGATCGGATCGCAGACTTTCTTCCATGACCCCCACATTCCCTTCGTTCCGCCGGGCTTTGCTCGGCTCGCTTGTCCTTGCCCTGAGCTTCGCCTCCTCCGCTTTTGCAATTACGGCAGCGGATTGTTACACCGTCAGTCCGGGCAAGGTCATCGATCTCTATGGGATCAAGAAGATCAACAAGCCCGTGCGCCTGGCCATCGCCGGCTATCAGGTTTCCTTTGTCGTCCGCAACAAGGCGACGGCCCATGCGATGAATCTTCTCGGCAGCGGCACTGCCAAATCCTCGATGGAAACTTTCCTCGGCAATGTGGACTACACGCTCATGCAGGAGATCGCGGATGCCGCCTATGCGGATTTCGTAGAGCAGATGAAGGCGACGGGCCATCAGGTGCTGTCGGACGATGAGGTGAAGGGCGCCAAGGCCTATGCAAAACTAACCAAGGTGCCCGCATCCGCCACGAATGCACACGTCACGAAGCTGCAGGCCATGCACCTCATCGTAGTGCCCGCCACCGGACACGCGCTGTGGTTCAACAAGTTCGACGGACTGAGCGCCGGAAAAGGCGGGGACAATGTCAAGGTCATGGGAGAACTCGAAAAGGAACTCCAAGCCGTGGTCATCCAGCCCTCCATCGCGCTCGATTTCGCGTATCTGGATGCGGCCGGCGGAAAGTTCTCCCGCAAAGCGTCGGTCGAAGCTCAGAACGGCATGCTGCTCGTCCCGGCCGCGACAGTCTATTGGTCGACGGCGGGAGGTGGCCTGGTGTACACGAAGTTTCAGGATGGTATCTGGGTCGACGGCCCGACTGGTAAATGGACCACCGCCAAGTCCGACAACAACGCCTCACTGGTGAAGGGACTGGCCGGACTCGGCATCGATATCGGTCCTGTCTCCGGGAAGAAGGCGATCGTGCTCGAGGCCGAGCCGGCTGCCTTCAAGACCAAGTCGATCGAGGTCCTCAAAGCGGCGCACAATCTGTACCGCCGAGGCCTGGAGGATGCACGCAAGTAGGGAGCAGGCCGGCCCGAAGAACGGAGTACGCACTCCGCCGGAACCCTGCAGTTGAACCACGAATCGACACCCATGAAAACAGGCAACGAGGTTCCCCCTTCCTCCACGGGTCTGACCTCTGCGATTGCCCGTCGCGTCTTCGCGTCTTCGCGCTTCAATTAGTCCTTTCACTGGCTCGCACGGATCGGAAGGCGGACCGTTTACGTCCTGCTGCTTTCGGAATCCTGAGATCGCGGCTAAAGCCGCAGCCACTTGGGTTGACTGCGGATTTCTCTGCTTCCGCCGATTTCACTCTTCACTCTTCGCCGCTGCGCGGTGCTGGCGCCCCGGCCTGCTTCAGCACAAAATCGATCAGGTCCTTGTCGGCAAAGAAAGCCGGCGTCGCCTGGTGGCCTTCACCGGCGACGAGCTTGACCGTGATCGGTCCCCCACCCGCTTCGTAACGTTCCTTCAGCAAGAGCGCGTTTTCCAGATGCGGCACGGCCCGGTCGACATCGCCCTGCACAATGAACATCGGCACCTTGTAGTTCTGCAGTCCCTTCAAATTGTCCAGCGGGTTGAACTCGGGCAACCGCGCGCGCAGCTCAGCCTCGGTCAGGCCATAGTCGGCGAGCGTGACGGGCAGGTTCTTCATGGCCCAGGTCGCCAGGTTGCAGACCGGGTAGATCCCGACGAAGGCCTGCGTTTTCTCGGGATGCCGCATGGCCCAGGCCAGCATCATCAGTCCCCCTCGGCTCTGGCCGATCAGGATCGGCTTGGGCGACCAGCCGCGTTTGACCAACTCGTTGTAGAACTGCGTGAATCGCTCCGTGCTGACCGGCGCCCCGCGCACTTCGCCCAAGTCATATCCCGCGATGCTGACCCCGGCGCCCAGGAAGCCCTCGAAGTAGGCCTTGCGGGTGGAAAGCGAGAGCCCCTTCAGCGTCGGCGCAAACCAGACCCACGGGTGTCCCTTCGCCGGTTTCGGCGCTGCGAAGAGGTAGGCGGTGTGACCCTGGATATCGACCTTCTCGGCGGTCTTTTTTAGGTCGGCTTCGGCAAACGCCACGGGAGAAACGAGCGAAAGGATCAACAGGCTGGCAACAGCGCGAGCCAAGCTCAGGCGATGATTCATGGGGAACGGCGGGGGTGGAGGGATTGGGGGAAATGACGGCCCCGCCGCACGCCAAAACGCGCTCGAAGGAGGGGTAGGAGCAACGGGCGCCACCATTACACCGCCTGACCGAGAAAAGAAGTCCCCGTTTGTTCAACCGTTGAACGGAGCCCCGGCCCAGCTTCCTGAACCACGAATTGACACGAATCGACACGAATGAAACCAGGCAACGAAAGTTGCCAGGGATCAAAGAGGGTTCCGTGGTTCTCTCCCGCCGGACCTTCGCGATCGACCTTAGTGCCTTCGCGTCTCCGCGCTTCACCTCATCTTTCAACCGGGCCTTGAACACGGAACACGAAGTGCCGTAGTCCTCTGGAACAACGACACCATGTCCCTCCTCCACCCCATTGAACTCCTGTGGCCCGCCGTGGCGTATCTGCCGAGCTATGTCGCGGCCCTGGAGCGGGGCTGGTCGGCGGACAACATTCGGGGCGAAGCAGCCTCCCGGGAGCAG
>JAXMHM010000070.1:0-24388 GCA_046346755.1 Opitutaceae bacterium
CCCGGGTCAACGCTCCGATTGGCTTTATTCTCAACAACTCAAATCTGGACGGACAGGTCTTCACCCAGACCGCCGGCCCGAGTGTGTATGCAGCAAGTAGTTACTCACCTATTGTGCTGACGGCCGCGAACACCACGACCATTCCGGTCCCGCAGACTTCGGTCTCGTTCGTCAAGCGTGACAACTATACCCGTACCAACGAGGTGACCGCCAACGTCAACGCGTCCTATACGTTTGCCACGGCGATTCCGCTGGCGATGAAGGCCGGTGCCGACACCGTCAACCGTCGCGTGAACACGGCGCCAAACGACACCCGGCGCTGGTATGGGGTGGTGGGCAGCACCCTCAATGCGGATTTGATGCCGATCAGTGAGTTTGAACTTCAACACGGAGGAGCGCGCCTGCCGGCCTACAAACCGTCCGCAGTCTCCGGCACGTTGAGCAATACTGCTCTCTGGTACGAGGACGTGAATTTCAACGCGACCTCCCCCTACGGCATTGGGCGCCGCATCATGGAAGAGGGCGTCGACTCGGCGTACATCCAGTTCCAGGGCAAGGTCCTCAATCGTTTGAACTTCCTGGGTGGGGTGCGCGGCGAGTGGGTTACGACTGACACCTTTAATTACTTCCGCGCCCGCTCGACGCCGATCGCCGTTGAACCGGATCACTACAAGCGGGCGGCGATGGACTTCCAGAAGCAGTCGACCAGTGGTGACTACAGCAAGATGTTCCCGAGCATCCACTTCGCCTACGATATCACCGACAATTGGAAGGCGCGAGCCAGCTGGTCCACCAGCTATGGCCGGGCCACGTTGCAGCAACTGGTGCCGGGCGCCACCGTCAGCGATGCCAACCAGACCGTCACCGTCGGCAATCCGGCCATCAAGCCGCAGGAAGCCAAGAACATCGATATCAAGCTGGAGTACTACTTCAAGAGCACGGGCAAGCTGACCGTCGGGGCCTTCCAGAAGAAGATCACCGACTACATCGGCTCCAGCTCCAACTCCGGATTCACGGTTCCGTCGGGACAGGACAACGGGTATGACGGACTCTACTCGGGATACACCATCTTCCAGCCAACGAATCTGGGTGATGCCGAAGCTGAGGGGCTGGAGTTTGACCACAGCCAGCGCCTCTCCTGCTTCCCGCCCGGTGCCTTCAAAGGCCTGACGGTTTCCGGTAACTACACCTACCAGCGGACCAAGGGCCGGTTCGCCGGCACCACGGTGCTCACCACCAATCAGGTCGCAGGTTTTTGTGCCCTGGCTCTTCAATGCGCGCGTCAACTATGTCTACAAGAAATTTGGATTCTCTGCGGACATGACGTTCAAGGGTGAATACCTGCGGGTCTACAGCACCACGGCTGGAGCCACCCGCTGGCAGCGGGACTCACCCGCTGTGGGCTTCACCTATCGCGTCCCGAGGCCACGGTGTTCCTGAACTTCGACAACCTCTCCGAGGCGGGTCCCGAACAGTTCTTCCAGTACGACAATCGCACGAGCCAGCGGCTCGTGGCGCCGACGTCGACCTGCTGGGCGTCACCGGCTGTTCTTAGTCGCAGTCTTGCAGTTCAATCGGGGGCGGTCCCGCGATCGCCCCTTTTTCTTCACCTGTCGCCCTGTGACTCTCCGCATTCTTCTCCTCCTGCTCGCCTCCGCCGTCGGGGTGCGTCTCCAGGCGGCTGCTCCGCTCCCGCGGTGGTTGATCCTCTGGTGGCTCTGCGCGCCAAGCCGCTGTACCAGTTCACCGAGTCCGAGGTGGGCCTCTACCTCGCGCACCTGCAGCAGACCGAGCCGGACCTGCGGCGGCGGATCCTGCACCTGGCGCGCAGACATCGGCCAGCCGTACGACCTGTACCTGCTGGGAGAGATGCCGTTCGAGACCCAGATCCGCAGCCGCTCTACTGCCTGACCAAGAGCGACTGCCTGGTGTTCAGCGAACATGTTTATGCCATGGCGTTGAGCTCGGACTGACCGGGTTCATGCGGCTGCTGCAGCGTATCCGCTACATCAACGGGAGATCGGGGTGGTGACGGCAACCACTACACCGAGCTGATCGTCCTGGTCAACCGTCTACTGGTGCTGGTGGACAGCCTATGCGGAGATCTCCGCGACAAGGCGGCGCTTTCCTGGAAGGGGTGCTGTCCGACCAGGCCCCGGTTCCTGTTCCTCACGCGCGACAAAGCTGAACTGGGATGTGCCGGTGGTGCATCACCATGATCTTTACGTTCCCTACACCGCGGAGGTGGCGCGCGCGGCGGGACACCTGAAGGACGGCGACTTCGTCAATGTGGTGCGCGGCGTGGTCAAACCGGGAGCGCCGGTCAATGACACCTTTGGCGGCAACGCCTGGATCGGTCACGTCGGACTGGTGGCCCACGGCCCGGATGGCACGCTGCACATGATCCATTCCGCCGAGCCGGCGGTGCGGGAGGAGCCTCTATCCGAATTCATCAGCCGCTCGACGGCGGACCTTGCGGCGAAGGACAAGGCGGGCAAGCAACGCCTGCTGGGATTCAAGTTTCTGCGCCTGGAGGAGAATCCCCTGGCGAACCTGCGGCTGATCGACGGCGACCAGGCCCCTCGGGTGACTCTGCCGGGCGGCCGGAAAGCCGGGCTTTAGTCACCGCCATTTACACCATGACCACCCAGATCCCTCCTTCCGTTGCAGCCTTGCCGTCACGCACGCCGGAGTGGGCGGCGCTGCTCGAACGCTGGTGCGCGATCAACTCCGGCTCGGGCCACGGCGCCGGCTTGGAGCACATGCGCCAGACCTTGCAGGCCGACTTTGCCCGGGTCTTCCCCTCGGCAGGAATCACCGTGCTGCCGGCGGACGCGGAGGGGTACAATCCGCCCGGGGTGAAGGCGATCCGCATCCGGATGCGCCCCGAGGCGCCCCATCAGGTGTTCCTGTGCGGACACTACGACACGGTGTTCGAGGCCGACGACCCGTTTCAGGGGTGTCGCTGGCTGGATGCCGATACCTTGAATGCTCCCGGCGCGGTGGACATGAAGGGTGGGATCGTAACCCTCCTGGCCGCACTGGAGGCCTTCGAGCAGACGCCGCACAGCCGTGAGGTCGGCTGGGAGGTGCTGCTCACTCCGGACGAGGAAACGGGTTCGCATGGGACGCGGGCGCTCTTTGAGCAGGCCGGCCGCGAGCATGACTTCGGCTTCGTCTTCGAACCTGGGCGCACCAATGGCGACATCATCCATTCCCGCAAGGGCACAGGTGGCGTGGTGGCGACCTGTCACGGCCGGGCGGCCCATGCGGCGAAGGTTCCGAACGATGGGCGCAGTGCGATTCTTGCCCTGGCGGAGTTTTTGCTGGCGGCCGCAAAGCTGCCTGCTGAGTTGCCGGGCGTAATGGTCAATGTCGGCAATATCCGAGGAGGCACTTCGGCGACGAATGTGGTGCCGCACTTTGCCCAGTCGGAGCTCGATCTGCGGGTGACGAAACTCTCCGATCGCGAACCCCTTTTTGCGCGTCTTCAAGCCCTCGCGGACGAGGTCAATCGGAAGGACGGGATCAAACTCGACCTGAAGATCTGGCTCAACCGGCCTCCGAAGGAAAATCTGCCGGCGGAGCAGGCGCTCTTTCCCGCCTGGCAGCAGGCGGCACGCGATGTCGGCCTGCCCCCGTTCACGTGGGTCCACGGAGGCGGTGCGTCGGACGGCAATTTCATCAGCGCCGGCGGACTACCCAATCTCGACGGTATCGGCCCGATTGGTGATCAGTTGCACAGCGACCGCGAGTACGTTCGTGTATCCACCATTGCGCAGCGCGCCCAAGTCGTGGCGCTGGTCCTGCATCGGATTGCGTCCGGCGAGATTCCCCTGTCCGTTCGCCACCGGGCTTAGCTGCCGGATGACCGCGCCGAGTCACGCCGTGTCTGATGAATCCAAGGTCGGCGTCCGTTGGAGGCGGGGTCGTCGACCCCGCGGGAAAGGGCATCGCGTCGAGGACTCGGACTACGGAGGCGGGACCGGGTCGGTCCCGTCGCGGCCTCAACGAGGCCACCTCCAACCGAGGGACAGCACGGCTCCGCTCGATTTATCGCCGGCTTTCATCCGGCTGCATCCGTCCACCGCTTCGGTCCTAATCCGGCCGGAACAGTCCGCCGAGCACGGCCAGCTGGCGGGCGCCGGTCACGGCGGGCAGGTTGCCGGGCTTTTTCTCCAGGTGCTGCCGGGCCAGCCAGGCGAAGGCCATGGCCTCCACCCATTCACCGGGAACGCCCAGCGCCTCGGTGCGATCGACGCGGGAGCCGGGGAGGGCGCGCTGGAGGGACTCCATCAGGACCGGGTTGCGGGCTCCGCCCCCGCAGACAAAGACGTCCGGGCCCTGGATGTCGGGCAGGGCGCGAAGGGCGCCGGCGATGGATTCGACCGTCAATGCCACCAGGGTGGCTTGAACGTCGGCCTCCGCCACGGGCGCCACAGCACGCAGGTGCGCGTCCAGCCAGGCGAGGGTGAAATGTTCAGGTCCCGTGCTCTTGGGTGGGGGTTGTTGAAAATAGCCGTCGGACAGGAGCCGCGCGAGCAGGGCAGGCTGAACCTGTCCCGCGGCGGCAAGGCGGCCGTCGCGGTCCATGGGCTCTCCCCGCACCCGCTGGCACCAGCGGTCGAGCAGGGTATTGCCCGGGCCGGTGTCGAAGCCGGTGACGACTCCGTCGGGGCGGGACGGCAGCACGGTCAGGTTCGCGATTCCGCCAATGTTGAGCACCACGCGGTCGCGCTGCTCGGACCGGAACACCGCTTCATGGAAGGCCGGGACCAGCGGTGCGCCCTGACCTCCGAGGGCCATGTCCTTGCGACGAAAGTCGGCGACGACCGGAAGGCCCGTGTCCACGGCGATGACGTGGGGGTCACCGATCTGCAGGGTGAAGGGGGTCGCAATGCCCGGCCGGTGCCGGATCGTCTGTCCGTGGCTGCCGATGGCCCGTATCGAGGAAGCGGGTACTCCCGCCTGCTTCAGCAGTGCTTGGACGGCAGCCGCGAACAGGCGCCCGACCCTCACATCGGCCTGGCCGAGCCGGTCGATCTCCCCGGGACCCGGCACCGCGAGCGCGACCAGTTCGGCGCGCAGGTCGGCGGGCATCGGCAGGCCCACGCCTGCGACCAGGGTAGGTTGGGGATCGAAGCGCACCAGGGCGGCGTCAACCGCATCCATGCTCGTGCCGGACAGTGCGCCAATGTAGAGTTCGCTCATGGAAGCGTCCCGCCGGTGCCGGTTCGGGACAAGGCCAACGAAATGACCACCTGACTCGCGCGCCGCAACGCCGGACTTTATTTTCCCCGATGCTCAACACCGAAACACCCAGCGGAAAGAACAAGGATCTCGACCTTTACACCACCGGCGATCTGGTGCGGATCTTCACCGAGGACCATATCCGGGCGGCCGAGGTGGTGCACGCCGCCGCGGCGGACCTGACGCGGGCCGTCGATGCGGCGGTGCCGCGCATCGCGGCGGGCGGACGCTTGTTGTACGTCGGTGCGGGCACCTCCGGTCGCCTCGGGGTGCTGGACAGCGTCGAACTGACGCCCACGTTTTCCTGGCCGCGTGCGCGGGCGGTGGCGCTGTTGGCCGGCGGCCCTCCGGCGCTCTTTGAGGCGGTGGAAGGGGCGGAGGACGACCGGGCGCAAGGCGCGGCCGACGTGAGAACCGCTTTGGTGGGGGCGAAGGACGTGGTCATCCTGGTCGCCGCCTCTGGTTTCACCCCTTATGTGCTGGGCGCGCTGGAGGCGGCGCGAGCGGCGGGGGCGCTGACCGTCGGCCTCGCCAACAATCCCAATGCGCCCGTGGCGACCGAGGCTGAGATCGGCATCACCCTGGACACCGGCAGCGAGGTCATATCCGGCAGCACCCGCCTCAAGGCGGGCACGGCGCAGAAGATCGCGCTCAACACCCTGTCGAGTGCGATCATGGTGCGCCTGAACAAGGTGTATGGAAATCTGATGGTCGACATGACCCCGACCAACGCGAAGCTCTACCGTCGGGCGGTCTCGCTGACGATGCGGGCCACGGGCGCGGACGAGACGACCGCGCGCCAGACGTTGGAGGCCTGTGGATACCACGTGAAGGTCGCGATCGTCGCCCTTCTTGGCCGCTGCAGCGTAACCGAGGCCCGTCAGCGACTGGAGTCCACGCAGGGGAGTGTGCGCGGCGCGCTGGGTTCAAGCGCCTGAGGCCCACGTCATGGTAACGACCGCTCAGCACCGCGTCCTAGGCAGTCGCCTCAATCGTCCCGCGAGCCTGGAGGGCGACGCTTCGTCGGCGCCGCGGGGTCGTACTTTGGATAAAGGCGCCGGCACGACTCTGATTCGTTATCCCGAACTCGCGCACCCGGCATCAATCCCGCGGAGGCTGGGAAGCCCTCCACCTGAGGTGGGGATCTCCCGTTTTGGAGTTCTCCTCCATCGACGTGGATTGAGTGCCGCGAGGATGCGATGGCTGGCGTCGGGACTGCTGGCCTGCGTCCTCGGGGCCGGCTGTGTCGGACCGCAAATCAGCCATGAGCCAAGCCCGGACGAACGCGCGGTGGTGGCGGAGGCTCCCGCCGCGCCCCGTGAGTTTCGTGCGGCGTGGGTGGCCACGGTGGCGAACATCGACTGGCCGAGCAAACCCGGTTTGCCCGCGCGACAGATGCGTGAAGAGATGCGGGCGATCCTGGATCGGTCGCAACGCCTCGGGCTCAATGCCCTCATCCTCCAGGTGCGGCCGGCGGCGGACGCGATCTACCCGTCGAAGCTCGAACCCTGGACGGAGTACCTGAGTGGACGGCAGGGAAAGTCACCCGGCTGGTTTTACGATCCCCTGCGCGAGTGGATCACCGAAGCGCACCGCCGCGGTCTGGAGCTGCATGTGTGGCTCAATCCCTACCGGGCGCGACACCAGACAGCCAAGTCCCCGCTGGCCAAAACCCACCTCGCGAACACCCATCCCGACGCAGTCAAGAGCTACGGAGAACTGCTCTGGATGGACCCGGGCAATGCAGTGGCCCGCCAGCGGACCCTGGATGTCGTGGCCGACCTGGTCAGCCGGTATGACGTCGATGGGGTGCATATTGACGACTATTTTTATCCCTACCCCCTGGCCACGCCGGCCAATGCGGTGCCTGACCTCGCGGCGACGCTGCCGGGAACGATCGAGTTTCCGGATGACACCTCGTGGAAGCCGTACCTCGCCTCGGGAGGCACCCTCAAGCGAGCGGATTGGAGACGTGAAAACGTCAACGAACTTGTCCACGCCCTCCACACCACCCTACACCGGGTGAAGCCATGGGTTCGGTTTGGTGTCAGCCCGTTCGGTATCGGCCGTCCGGATCGTCGCCCGCCCGGCATTCTGGGCTTTAGCCAATACGACCAGCTGTATGCTGACGTGGAGCATTGGGTGGAGCAGGGGTGGATGGACTACCTGAGCCCCCAGCTTTACTGGCCGATCGAGCAAAAGGCGCAGGGTTTTGCTGTCCTGCTCGATTATTGGATTCGTCAGAACACCCGGCAACGTCACCTTTGGCCGGGCCTCTACACCAGCATGGTGGCCGACACACCGCGCGGCTGGCCATCCGAACAGATCGTGCGCCAGGTCGAGTTGCTCCGCTCCCGCCCGCAGGCGGGAGGACACATCCATTTCAGCACGGTGGCCCTGATGCAGGACCGCCGGGGCGTGGCGTCGAAGTTGGAACAACAGACCTATGCCACGCCGGCGCTGGTGCCGGCGACCCCCTGGCTGGCCACCGCCCGACCGGCGGCGCCCCGGGTGGTCGAACGCCGCCTGACCGGAAGTCCCGACCGCTGGCGGATCCGCCTTGCCGAGGTCGACTCCGCGACGCCGACGGCTCCGGTGCACGTCGCCATTTGGCGGAAGCACGGAGACCACTGGCAGTTCTCGGTCCAAGCCGCCGGAAAGCGGGAGATTTCCCTCGCCCCCGATCCGGTCCACGGTCCCGTCTCCGCCGTTGTGGTCAGCGCGATCGACCGCCTCGGTCAGGAAAGCGAACGCGTGGGCGTGGTGATCAGGCCTGTGCGGCCAACCGGTGTACCGTGAACGGTATCGACGGATGGAAACACGCTCTCACGGAAATTTTTGACCACGAATGGACACGAACGGACACGAATTCGGACAATTGGAAAGACTGAGGAGGCGGAAGGCGGGTCTAGGTTTGGAGATTCGTGTGAATTCGTGTCCATTCGTGGTCCACCCCTGCCTGGACAACCCTTGACCCCGATGGAAACTTCCCTGGCTCCGAAAACCCACCCGTGGCGCTGGATTCCGACGCTCTATTTCGGGCAGGGCATCCCGTACGTGGTCGTCATGACCCTGTCGGTGGTGATGTACAAGAACCTCAAGGTCTCCAACACGGAGATCGCGCTCTACACCAGCTGGCTCTACCTGCCGTGGGTGATCAAGCCGCTTTGGTCACCCCTGGTCGACATGTTCCGGACCAAGCGGTTCTGGATCGTCAGCCTCCAACTCGGGGTGGGAGCGGCGCTGGCGATGGTGGCCCTGACGCTGCCGACGTCGCATTTCTTCCAGATGACCCTGGCGGTGTTCTGGCTGATGGCGTTCAGCTCGGCGACGCATGACATCGCAGCGGACGGGTTTTATCTGCTTTCCATGCAGCGACACCAGCAGGCGGCGTTCGTGGGGGTGCGAAGCCTGTGTTACCGCCTGGCGATGATCGCCGGGCAGGGCGGGCTCGTTTACCTGGCGGGACACCTGCAGACCACCCTGGGCAGCGTGGTCCAGGCCTGGGTTTTTGTCTTCTTCCTGCTCGCGGTGTTTTTTGTCCTGCTCGGGCTGTATCACCTCTGGGCCCTGCCCCGCCCGGCGGCCGATCATGCGGTGCGGACTGGAAACGGAGTGATCAAGGAGTTTGGCGAAGTTTTCGGGGCGTTCTTCAAGAAGCCGCAGATCGCTTCGATCCTGGCGTTCCTGCTCCTCTACCGTTTTGCGGAGGCGCAGTTGCTCAAGCTGGTGACGCCGTTCCTGCTCGATCCACGCGCGGACGGGGGCTTGGGCCTGACCACGGAGCAGGTGGGGGTGGTCTATGGGACGGTCGGAGTGATCGCCCTGATTCTCGGCGGTCTGCTGGGCGGCTACGTGATTTCCCTCTTCGGTCTCAAACGGATGCTTTGGCCGATGCTCCTCGTCATGCACGTGCCCAATCTCGTCTTTGTCGCCCTCGGGGTCTTCCAGCCGGAATCCGTGGTGCTGGTGGCGGGGGCGCTGGTAATCGAGCAATTTGGATACGGCTTCGGATTCACCGCCTACATGGTCTACATGATGATGATCGCCGAAGGTGAGCACAAGACGGCGCACTATGCGCTCTGCACCGGGTTCATGGCCCTCGGCATGATGCTGCCCGGCATGGCGGCGGGCTGGCTCCAGGATCACCTCGGGTACGTGAAGTTCTTCTCCTGGGTCTGTGTGGCCACGCTGCCTTCCTTTGTCGCCACCGCCCTTATCAAGGTCGATCCAGGGTTCGGGAAGAAGACCGCGGAGGCGGGGGGCGAACGCTGAACGCTGAACCTAAGAAATGTGACTAAACCACGGATCGATTCGGTTCAACTTCGGAAATTAGGTTGAAACGTCCGGATCAAGTGCTCGGGTTCTGAACTTTCGCCCTTCACTCTTCACCCTTCACTCTTCACCGCAGCGCGGTGAGTCCGAGCAGGCGGCGGGCGCCGTTGATGACCTTGGGCCACTGCAGGGCGGGGCCCGGGTCGGTCTTGTTGGTCTGAATGTGATAATGACCGAGCACACCCTTGAACCGGGCGAGGTCCTCGTCGGGCAGTTTGCGGGGGATTAGCTCCCCGGCGGTGTCGCGGGGGTAGTCGCAGCGGATCTGGGGGAAGACCTTGCAGAGTGCCGCGGTCAGTTTGATCAGGGCGGCGTACTGCTGCGGTGTCAGATCGTACTGCACAAGGGTGGTGTTCTGGATATCACCCGTGACGGGAGCCGGGCGGGCCGGGCGGCCCACGAAGCCGGGCGTGTGCACCATCGGGTCACCGAGGCGCTCGGGCACCGTAATGACCGGCTGACCGTCCGGACCCGGCTGGTACCAGTCCTGGAGTGGCTTGGTGTCGGCCGGGGGATAGGCGCCCATATTGGCGATTTCGATACCCACGGAGCGATCGTTGGAAGTGGTGGCGTGCCAGGCGCGCTCCTTCAGATCGAGCGTCTGGTAGATCGTGCCATCGATATCGAGCATGAAGTGGATGCTCAACCCGCGGTGATCGTGCAGGACGTTGAAGCAGGACTTGCTGATGCCGCAGACGTCGTAATGCAGAACAAACTGGTCCACCACCCGTTGCAGCGTCGGCAGGTCCCAGCCCCCGCCGCGCACGCGCTCGATCTCCGCGTCCGACAGGCCATTCTTGCGCTGGCCGTAGCGGTTGGGCGTGCGCAGGGCCTTGACCGCGGCGGCGGTGCTCTCCCAGCCGCTCTCGGCGATGGGGGCAAAGCGACGCTCCACGCGGTAGGCGTCATAGCCGCCCGGATCCATCCAGGTGACGACCCGGGTTCCGGTGTGAAACATCCGCCCCGCCACCACAATCTCATCGCCCTTGCGCGGCACAAACGTCCGCGGGCGCGCCAGGTGGCATCCACCGAGCAGCCAGGGCGCCAGGAGCAGAAGCAGGGCGAGGACCGGAAGGCGGGTCTGGATCCAGGCGGGACCTGGCACCGACGCTGCGGAAGCAGGACCGGCAGGGAGGAGCGAGTTCATGGCCGGGCACCCTTCCGATTTTTCAGGGACTGTATCCGTTGGACGGACTCATCAATCCGGGATTCCGGAATCCGACCCGAGGAGACGGCGCGGACGAGGATGTCGATCGCCTTGGGAGCGATGTCGGGGTCGTAGCTCTGGTTGTTGCCGAAGCAGAGCACATCGATGCCGGCTTCGATGGCGGCGGGGACCGATTCCTCCAGACCGTAGTGACTGGAGATGGCTCGCATCTCCATGTCGTCGCTGGTCACAACCCCCTGGAAACCCAGCTTCTGCCGAAGCAGGCCGGTGATGACGGCGCGCGACAAGGTGGCGGGCCGGTCGGGGTCGAGGCGGGCATTGAAAACGTGGGCGCTCATGATTGCGTCGCACAGCCCTGCGGTGATGAGCCGCTGAAAAGGGATCAGTTCCTGGTCACTCCAGGTCTGGGTGACATCGACCAGCCCGAGATGGGTGTCGCCGGCCGCGCTCCCGTGTCCCGGAAAGTGCTTCAGGCAGGTCAGCACGCCTTCCTCATGATGGGCTTGAACGACCGCGCTCGCGTGCCGGGCGGTGAGCTCGGGATCGCTGGAGAAGCAGCGCCGCTTGCCCTTGATGATGGGGTTGTTCGGATTGGCGTCGAGGTCCACCACCGGAGCCAGATTGAAATTGATCCCGACGCTGGCCAGGGTCCGGGCGGTCAAGCGGGCCTGACGGCGGGTTTCCTCGAGCTGGTTGAGCTGGCCTAGTTCATCCTGGGACACGCTGGGCGGAAACCCGTAGTCGGCCTTCAGCCGGTTGACGCGTCCTCCCTCCTGATCGATCGAGACCAACAAGGTGCCCGGCCGGCGGGCGGACGCCTGCAGGTGGGTGACCAGGCGCTTGACCTGATCGGGAGAGACCACGTTGCGGCGCCGGGCGGTGGCATCGACCATTTCCTGGTCGAAGAGGATGATGCCGCCCACGGCGTGGTCGCGCAGGTCGCGCTCGATCAGGCTGCACTCGGCCGGTTCGGCCCCGCGGAAGCCAACGATCAGCATCTGGCCGATTTTTTCTCGAAGGGTGAAGTTGGAGGACATGAACCTAAGGTTTGCAGTAGAAGCGATTCGATCCGTTTGTAAACCACGGATCCCGCGTCCGTGCATGCGCGTCAACCTAAGGAGATCGGGCGTGGGAAATCGTAGCGGTTCGGTTGGAGGTGGCCTCGGTGAGGCCGCGACGGGACCGACCGGTCCCGCCTCCGTGGTGCGGTTTCGTCACGCGACGCCCATCCCCGCGGGGTCGGCGACCCCACCTCCAACAGACGCCGACCTTGGATCGTGCCTAAGCGCGGCTGCGGGACCGATCAACACGGATCCGGAGGATGAGAAGTCTTTCGCCCGGAACGTGGAGGCCAGCCCTCCCGGATCACAGGACGCCCGCCATCCATGCCACTAAAGCGCAGATTCCCACCCCGAACGCGGTGGGCATGAGGGCCGAGACGAGGGTCCATTTCAGAGAGCCCGTTTCCCGATAGATCGTGACCAAGGTCGTGCTGCAGGGATTGTGGCACAGGCTGAACAGCATCAGGCAAACGGCAGTGACGGGGGTCCAGCCCGCGTGGGTGAGCAGGGCGCGCACCGTTTCGTCGCTCGCCTGAACCAGTACCCCTGCCTCCCCCGTGCCGCCAGTGAGCAGGACCGTCAGCATCAGGACCGAGGGAATGACGATTTCGTTGGCGGGAATCGCGATGAGGTAGGCGAGCAGGACCACGCCATTCAGTCCCATGAAAAGTCCAAGCGGGTTCAGCCCCTGCACGCCCCAGAAGGCGAGGCTTTCGCCGCCGACGTGGACCCGCGCCACCAGCCAGATCACGGCGCCGGCCGGCAAGGCGAACACCACGGCGCGCCACAGGACGAAGGCGGTGCGGTCGATCAGTGAGGTGTAGAGCGTCCGCCAGAGGTTGGGGGGACGATAGGGCGGCAGTTCGAGGCTGAAGGTTGAGGCTTCGCCGCGCAGGAGGGTGCGGCTGAGCAGCCAGGAACTGAACAGGGCGAGCGCGAACCCGAGCATCGCGATACCGAAGACGGCCCCGGTTGCGACCAGCCCGGCGAGGTGTGCCGGTGCCAGGGCGCCGATGAAGATCGTGGCCATGAGGATCTGCGCGGGCCAGCGTCCATTGCAGAGGGCAAAGTTGTTGGTCACGATCGCAATCAACCGCTCGCGCGGCGAGTCGATGACCCGCGCGGCGATCACGCCGGCGGCGTTGCAGCCGTAGCCCATGGCCATGGTCAGCGCCTGTTTGCCGTGGGCGCCGACCCCTTGGAACACGCGGTCCAGGTTGAAGGCGACGCGCGGCAGGTAGCCGAGATCCTCCAGCAGCGTGAACACCGGGAAAAAGATCATCATCGGCGGCAGCATCACGCTCACGACCCACGCGCTCGCCAGGTACATGCCGTCCACCAGCAGGCCCGCCATCCAGGGACCCATCAGGTCGATGGCGTGCGTACGAAGCCATGGATACAGCCCGCCAATCAGGAGGTCCGAGATCCAGCCGCTGGGGATGTTGGCTCCGGCGATGGTCAACCAGAGCACGGCGGCGAAGGCCAGCGCCATGATGGGGAAACCGGTCCAGGGGCTCGTGAGCAGCTGGTCGAGGCGATGCTGCCAGCGCAGCCTGGAGGAGTCCGCGGGGCGCGTCAGGGTCCGGCTGGCGATCTTTGCCGACTCGGCGTAGAACGCCTCCGTCATGCGGTCCTGAAAGTCGCGCGGCAGACGCCACTGCCAGGCGCGAGCGGCTTGAAGGAGATCGTCGTCGGACGCGCTCATGGGCGAACCTCCGCGGCATGATCGGTGACCCTGCCGCCCAGCGTGCCGTCGGCGACGCGGGCGGCCACGGTCTGGTCGCCTTCAAGCAGCCGCAGCGCAATCCAGCCAGGATTGGCCAGCCCGGGAAAACGCGCCAGCAGCCGGGCGGTCAGGTCCTTCACGGCGTCACCCAGCACCGGAATCTCCAGCTTCACCTGCCGGGGCAGGGCCGCCTCCGCGCGCTGGGCCACGGCTTCGACCTGGGCCAGGAGCGCGTCCATTCCCTCCCCGGACCGCGCGGCGCAGAGCACGACAGGAACCCCGAGCTCGCCGGCCAGCCTTCGGGCGTCGATTTCGATGCCATTGGCCCGCGCCTCATCCATCAGGTTGATACCGAGCACGGCCCGATCGGTGATCTGCAGGATCTGCAGCACCAGGTTGAGATTGCGTTCGAGGCAGGTGCCGTCGGCCACCATGAGGGTGACGTCGGGCTGGCCGAAGAGGAGGAACTCGCGGGCCACGGTCTCGTCCGGACTCGCCGAGCGCAGCGAGTACGTTCCGGGCAGATCGACCAGGGTGTACCGCTGGCCACGGAGGACGAACGATCCCTCGGCCCGGGCGATGGTCTTGCCCGGCCAGTTGCCCGTGTGTTGACGCAGCCCCGTCAGGCGATTGAAGACCGTGCTCTTTCCGGTGTTGGGATTGCCGGCCAGGGCGACCACCCAGGGTGACGTCACCGTGTCGCGACCGGACCTCCCGGGGGTTGCTCGCGGCAGGCCGCATGCATCGCAAGCGGACGGTGGGCAGGGGTGGGCCATGCGTGAAGAAGGTCAGTCGACCGGTTGTACGAGGACCTGCGCCGCCTGATTGGCGCGGAGGGCGATCAACGTTCCGCGCACCCGGTAGGCCACGGGACCGTGCAGGGGACTCGCCAGTTCCGGCGTCACGGTGCTGCCGGGAACGAACCCCAGGTCGAGCATGCGTGACCGCTCCGAGCCAATGCAGCCCGGAAGCAGGGCGAGCACGTGCGCGTCCTGGTTGTCGCCGAGTGCATTCAATCGCCGCGCCCCCGCGGGCGTGGGGGTGTCGCCCGGCGGCAGCGCACTCACGCGGATCAAGCCGGCGAGTTCGAGCGGCAGGCACATCTCGAGGCCCTCGAGGGAAAGCGGCAGGCCCGTGCCCGAGGGAGCACCCGAATTCACGCGAAAACGCATGCCGGCGAAGACCCCCTGGCTGGCGAGACGAGCGAAGAGACGCGGAGGTTCATCCTCGATGTGGGCGATCACGCCCGGCAGGCCCGCGGGCCATGAGGTCAACGGTTGGTCGCTGGCTTCGGGAAACAGCCCCTCCCGGGTGGGAATCGGGTCACCGTGCGGATCGAAGCGCGGGTTGCCCAGACGATCCGCCAAGGCGTTGACCTCGTCCGGGGTCAGGCTGTGTTCTGCTGAGGCGGCGGCGGTGTGCCACTGTTCCGCGGGCAGACCGGAATTGCGGGCGAGGAACGTCTCCGTCAGACGATGCGCCCGCATGATCTGTACCGCCTGCGTACGGCCTGCCTGGGTCAACCGCCAGCCGTCGGCGGCTTGCTCGGTCCAACCGGCCCGTTGCGCCGAGGCGAGGGCGTGCAGGGTGGACTCCCGATGCAGCCCGCTGAGCGCGCTGATCAGGGCGTCGCTCGCCTCGTGCCGCCGATGTTCGCACTCCAGAAGCGAACGCAACGTATCCTCCACCGCCCGACGCTCCGCCGGCCTCCAGGGATCAGCCGGCGAGGACGCCGGCGTTGCAGACGCTGAGGACACCCTTTGACGCTAAACCAGCCCGCGCTGAGTGCAAACCCTCGCTGGGGCTGCGGTAGTGAACTGAAGCGACCTGCGAGACGGGGCTTGGTTGCGGAAAACTCTTTGATCCAGGGAAATACAGTAAAAACTAGGTCGATCCTGATGTCACGCGAAGCCGCGCAGGCGCGAAAGGTCGAAATTGTCAGGCGACTCTTCGTGACCTCCTGTTGGACGTGGAGCCTATTTCCGCAGTTGAGGCGTATCGACCCGTTCACAAACCACGGCAGGCCACAGATCTCGCACTCGAGCGTGCGCCTCAGCCTTGTCTAGCCGCCATTGAGGGCAGACCCTTTTCCTCGGTTGAGCGAGATGGACTTACCGCGCACTAGAGCGGCGGAATCGCTTCCCTGGACCAGGATGTCGCATCACGCAGCCAGAACGCGATGGAGGGTTGCCAGCAGTTCATCGGCTTCGAAGGGTTTGCGGATGACGGTCAGATTTCGCGTGCTTCCCAGTCCGACCAACTCGGTGCTGTAACCCGTGCAGACGATGACCTTCAACGTGGGCCGCTCTTGGAGCAGGATGTCGGACAGCTCCCGTCCATTCATGCCTTCCGGCATCACAAAGTCGGTCAGGAGCACATGGATCCGTCCGTCGTGACTCCGTGCCACTCTCAAGGCATCAGGACCGCTGCTGGCTTCAAGCACCTGGTAACCTTGGCGTATCAGGATCGACCGCACAAACTGTCGGACACTCGCCTCGTCTTCGGCCACAAGGATGCATTCGCCTCCCGGGGCCGCGCGCCTGGGAGGCGTCGTGGATGGGGGAGGCGTAACCGAAACGGTCGTGGCGGGGAGGAAGACCTCAAACGTGGTGCCGTGTCCGGGCTCGCTTCGCACGTCGATCCATCCCTGGTGCTGTTTGATGATGCCGAAAGCAGTGGCGAGGCCGAGGCCGGTCCCGCGTCCAACGCCCTTGGTGGTGAAGAATGGCTCGAAAACCCGGGCCAGCGTTTCCGCGTCCATGCCCGAGCCCGTGTCCTCGACGGTCAGCCGCACGTAGCGGCCCGGCAGTGCGTCGGCGTCGCGCGGCGGGTTCCGATTGGTCAGGTCCACCACCGATGTCGCCAGACGCAGCTCGCCTCCCTGGGGCATGGCGTCGCGCGCATTGACCGCCATATTGATCACGACTTGCTCAATCTGATGCTCGTCGCCAACCGCGGCCGGCAGCGCCGGATCGAGCTGGTGGACGACTTGGATCGTTTCACCCAGGACGGGTGCGAGCAAACCGGCCAGTCGCAACACCATAGGGTTGACCAGGAATGGCTTCACATCGAGCTGCTGTCGCCGACTGTAAGCCAGAAGTTGCTGGGTCAGTTTCGCCGCCCGGGTGACAGCGATGCGGACCTGATCGAGAGCATCCCGGTCCTCGGTGGTCAGTTGGGACGCATCGAGGATCAATGAGACATGGCCGCCGATGATCGTTAGCAGATTGTTGAAGTCATGCGCCACTCCGGCCGCCAGGGTGCCGATCGCTTCCACCTTCTGCAGGCGGTGCACCTGCAACTCGAGCGCGGAGCGTTCCGTGATGTCCAGTACCACGAAGAGCGCGTGGTGTCCGGTGGAAAGCTCAAAATCCTCCGCGGACATCAGCAGGCGTCGTTCGCCCGAGGCCCTCATGACCCGCAACTCCCGATTGTGAACCGTCCGTCCGGAGCGGATTTCCGAGAAGACGGCGTTCCGTTCGCCTGGCGACGGCCACAGGCCCAGACCGGAGTCCGGTTTTCCGAGCACCTGTTCCAACGGCGATCCGGCCAGTTCGGCGAGTCCCGCGTTGGCCTCGATCACGGTGCCGTCATCCACCCGACACAGCATCAGGGGAACCGGACTCGCCCGAAACGCCCGGGCGAGCAGATCACTGGTGTGTCGCAGCTGTTCTTCTGTTCGCAGTCGCTGGTCCACTTCGTGTTGCAGGTCGCGGGTGCGCTCGGCGACCTGCCGCTCGAGTTCGCGCTGCCGAAGGCGAAGCAGCCGAAAGCGAATCCAGTACCCGAGGGCGAGCAGTGCCGCCAGGGTCGCCCCGGCACCCGTCTGGAACCAGAGCGTCTGATAGAAGCGGGGAAGGATGCGGATCCTGGCCGTCACGCCTTCAAGATTCCAGACGCCGTCGCTGTTGCTCGCCAGAACCTGAAATCGGTAGAGTCCCGGGGCGAGATTGGTGTAGAGGGTGTCACGCCGGCGGTTCACCGACACCCAGTCGGCATCCACCCCTTCCAGTCGGTAGCGAAACTGGTTCAGCTGACTGTCCCGAAAACTGAGCGCGGAGAACTTGATGGCGAGCAGGCCGCTGCCGGGCCCCGCCTGGAATTCGCCGTTGCGAAGTTTTACCCGTGAGTTGTTGAATTCCACCCGATCGAGCACGACCTTTGGCGGTTGCACCGCGGGCGCGAAGGAGCGGGGGTCGAGTACGACCAGGCCGGAAGCGGAGGTGAAATAGAGTTCGCCACTCTTTCCACGGGCGGTCGCGGGCTGCGCTCCGCCGCGGTAGGTTCCCCCGATGATGCCGTAGCGCGCCCCCAGGATCGCCGAGCCCACCGGCATACCGCTGCCTTCTGGTCCACCCTCGAGATCTGCGATTCTCACGCCATAGATTCCCGAGGGGCTGTTGATCCAGATCCCACCGGAGCGGTCGTCGATCAGGGAGAAAATCCGCTCATCGCGAAGGCCGTCTGCGTGGGTCCAGTGTCGCATCCTCCCGTGTCGCAGACGGGCCAGTCCCCCGGCAGTGCCGATCCAGAGGGTACCGTCGTCGGTTTGCAGCAGGGCCTGCACCGATTCGTGGGGCAGTCCGCCGGGGACTCGGCCGTAGTGCTGGTTTCCCTCCGGCCGCACGTGCAGCAATCCCGTGTCGGTGCCGACCCACGTTCCACCGGTTTTGCTGGCCAGGAGACAACGGACGCCGCCCGTGGGCAGGCGTGCATCCGGTGCGTCCGCGCGTCGTGATCCATCCGCCTGAATGATCACCAGTCCCAGCGTCTCACCCCCCAGCCAGAGATTGCCCTGCGGGTCTTCGACGATGGCACGGATAGCGGTTTCGCCCACTCCCCAGGTTGCCGGAGCGGCGGTGGCTTTGCCCTCTGCGATCAGGTAGACGCCGTCCGTGGTGCCGGTGACGAGGGAACCATCACGCCGTTGCTCCATCGCCAGCACCCCGGGCTCCACCGCGGGATTGCTCGAGCGGAGCCGCATCCGCTCAAGGCGTCCATCCCTCATCCGGCTCAGGCCGCTGGAGTCGGAACCAATCCACAGCCAGCCGTCGCGGTCCATCATCACGCTGCGGGTGTCGTCCGGACTCATGCCGGTCGCCCCCCGAACCAGGCGGACCGACTCACCGGAGATGAGCAGGGCTCCCTGTTCGCTTCCGACAATCAGGGACCCTTCAGCGTCCTGGAACAGGTCGCGCACATTCTCCACGATCGGGGAAGAGGTCGAGGTCATGCGATCGAACCTCCCGTCGCGAAACTCAAACAGTCCGTCCGAGGTGCCCGCAAACAGCTTTCCTGATCGATCCCGCAACCAGGCCCTGATCACCACGTGGCTGGGCAGACCCGCGAGTTCACTCTCGGCGGTCACGCTTCCATCTGGTTTGAGTCCAAGCACCCCACTGGGCCGAAGGCCGCACCAGAGCACGCCGTTGGCATCCCGGACCAAAGAATGCACTCCTGCTCCAAAGGGAAACCGGCGCTCCGGTATCAAAAGGTGGAATTCAGATCCATCCCACCGGAGTGGCGGTCGGTCGCGCCAGCCGACGATGATCGAACCATCGGGTTCCGTCAGAAGGGAAGCAACCGCCTGAGGCGCGGTGGCTGCGGGGTGGCGGACCGCTTCAAGGGTCCGGCCGTCCCAGCAATACAAGCCCCGGGTGGTGCCAATCCACAGTCTGCCGCCGGCGTCTTCGGCGAGCGCCGCCACGTCGCCGGGTAGATCCGCATGGCGCTCGAAGACTCCGAACACCTCGTTCTTCATCCAGGCCAGCCCGTTGCCGCCGGTACCGATCCACAACGTGCCGTCCCGTGCGGGAAGCAGCGCCTGGATCCGATCCTCCCGCGTCATGGGAGGCACGCTGGGTTGGGGACGGTCGTCGATCCGCTTCAAGGTGGTGCCGTTGTAGCGCACCAGGCCTCCGGTGGTGCCAAACCAGAGATGACCGTCGGCCGACTGGGCGACGGCGTGCACCGCATTTTCGGTCAGCCCGTCCTCCACTGTCCACCGCGTCACACGGTAGGAAACATCAGCGCGGGTCATCTCCCTCTCCGGCGCGGGCGGTGCGATGCGGGTCAACGGAACCGCCTTGGGTGGCGCCTGCGCCGGGATCGAAGGGACGGCCCACCCCGCAAGCGCACCCGCTGCGAGCCAAGTTAACCACCGCACCGGCACGGTCTCTCGGTTTCGCAGGCGGTGTCCGATCGGATGGGAGCAGGGTGGGGTCCGCACGTTAAAGGGGTGGCCGAGAGGGGGGAGGCTGGGGAACCAGAAAGGCCGTGACAATGCCCTAAATCTGACTGTCGGGTCGAACCGAGCGAAACGTACTCCCTCTGCCGGAGAAAGCGGGCGACAGTTGGCCGATGAAGCCGTATCAGAATGTCAACGACGCGGCTGCGGGGCCTGGACCCTATCGTTCACTGGAAAGGTGCGCCCTTACCCCAACGCGCGGGACGAACGAAGGCTGACGCCGATGCCGGGAAGGTCATTCAGGGTCACCCGGCCGTCGACCACGGTGGCGCCAACGAAGGGGTCGTTGCGGATGAGGAGGGCTCCGTCGAGGTCGGCCCAGTCGACGAGGGGGGAGAGCTGGGCGGCGGCGGAGATGGCGCAGGAGGTTTCGGTCATGCAGCCGAGCATGGTCTTCAACCCGAGGGCGCGGGCGAGGGTGATCATGGCGTGGGCCTCGCGCAGGCCGGTGCACTTCATGAGCTTGATGTTGATGCCGTCGAATACGCCGGCGAGCCGCGCCACGTCGGCCAGCCGTTGCACGTTTTCATCGGCGATGAGGGGCAGGGGACTGCGCTCGCGGAGCCAGGCGGTGTCGGCCAACTGCTCCTTGGGCATGGGTTGCTCGATGAACAGGACATTGCGGCGGGCCAGCCACTCGATCTTGCGCAGGGCGGCCTCGCGGTCGCGCCACCCCTGGTTGGCGTCGACCGTCAACGGCGTGTCGGTCACGCTCCGGATGGTCTCGATCAGTTCCTCGTCGTTGTCGCGTCCGAGCTTGACCTTGAGAATCTTGTACGGCGCCGCGGCCCGGGTTTTTTCCCGCACGACCTCCGGGGTGTCGATGCCGATCGTGAAGGAGGTCACGGGGGCGCGGTGCTTATTCAATCCCCAGATACGATGCCAGGGCGCGGCCAGGCGGCGTCCGATCCAGTCGTGAAGGGCGATGTCGATCGCGGCCTTGGCGGCGGTGTTGCCCGGGGCAAGGGCGTCGATCGCCGGCAGGATCTCCTCGAGGCAGTAGGGATCGGCAAACCGCGACAGGTCCACGCGCTCGAAAAAGCGGGCGGCCGTCTCCTGGGATTCTCCGAGGTAGGGTGGCATCGCCGCCTCGCCGTAGCCAATGACACCCTCGCGCTCGACCTCGACCAGCATGGCCGGCGTGGTGGTGCGCGAACTCGTTGCGATGGTGAACGCGTGGTTCAGTTCAAGGGTGTAGGGTCGGAAGCGCAGCGTCATAGGAAACTAGTTTCCGCAGTTGAAGCGGATCGATCCGTTCATAAGCCACGGATCCCGCGACTGCGCATGCGCGTCAACGTAACCGCAATTCGAAGTCGCCGTCTGGTGGAGGTGGGGTCGCCGACCCCGCGGGGATGGGTGTCGCGAAAGGAAACCGGACCACGGAGGCGGGACCGGTCGGTCCCGTCGCGGCCTCACCGAGGCCACCTCCACCAAAACCACTGCGATTTCCCAAGCCCGGTCCTGCAGATGACACGCATGCGCGACTGCGGGATCTGTGTCGATCCGTGGTTCACTCGCGGTTTTTGGGCGGAAAGAATTCACGGGCGGGAGGCGGGCAGCAAGGTCAGGTAGAAGGTGGCGCCTTCATTCGGTTTGCCTTCCGCCCAGGTGCGGCCTCCGTGACGGGTCATGATGCGCCGGACATTGGCCAGGCCGATGCCGGTGCCCTCGAATTCGTCGGCCCGGTGCAGGCGCTGGAAGACTCCGAACAGCTTGCCGGCGTAGCGCATGTCAAAACCGGCGCCGTTGTCGCGCACGAACACGATGATCCGCCCGTCCTCCTCGCCGGCGACCCCGACTTCGATTTCGGCGGGCGACCGCCCGCGCGTGTACTTGACCGCGTTGCCCAGCAAGTTGGCAAAGACCTGGGCCAGCATCGACGGGTCGCCCTGGACGCGTGGCAGGTCGCCGACTTTCCAGTGGATCTCGCGATCCCCCGCGGCGGACTCCAGGGAGCGGCGCGTGTCGGCGATGAGACTGTCCAGTTGAATCGACGTCTCGTGCATTTCCGCGCGTCCCATGCGTGAGAAGGACAGCAGGTCGTCGATCAGCTGGCCCATGTCGCGGCTGGCCTTGGCGATGGTCTTGAGGTATCGGTGGCCCTTCTCTGTCAGCACAGCTCCGGACTCGCGGGTGAGCATTTCGACATAGCCGTGGATGTGGCGCAGGGGGGCTCGCAGGTCGTGAGAGACCGAATACGAAAAGGCCTCCAGCTCGGCGTTGGCGGACTGGAGCTGGCGGTTGATGGTCTTGATCTCCTGGGAGCGCTGATAGACCTCCGCCTCCATCTGCTCGAGGCGGACGGTGACGTCGCCTTCGACGGGAGCCGATCCGGACTGACGGCGTTGGTGGACATAGGCCGTGACGTCCTCGACGCGGTGGATGAGGTAGTCGATCTCCCCATCCGCGCCCACGACCGGCGAGTTCACCGGACTCCAGTAGCGCTCCTCGAACTTGCCTTTCGCATTCTTCACGTCGTACCGCAGGATCGCCATGGTGTCGGCGTGGGCGGTTTCCAGCACCCGCTGCAACGATGCCTTCACCTGGCTGGATCCGGCGGGGGTGGGAGCATCCGGATTGTCGGTGAACACCTCAAAGAGGTTCCGATTCATGATCCGTTCCCGTAGCGCGTTCGTGGCCGCGAGGTAGGCATCGCTCGCCGCCACGATGGTGAAGTCCGGGGTGAGCACCACGTAGAGGCCCGGGAGCGACTCAAAGAGGGCGCGAAACTGCTGGTGGAGCAGCTCGAAGCGCTTGCGATTGGTGATGTCCCAATTGATGCCCACCATGCGCACCGGCCGTCCGTCCTCGTTCGTGAGGGTATTGCCGACCGCCTTGATGTGACGCAGTGAGCCGTCGGGACGGACGATGCGAAATTCCAGATCGAACGACTCTCCTTGCTGAAGCGAGCGTCCCATTTCGTTGCGCAGCCGTTCGCGGTCCTCGCGGTGCAGCCGCTCCATCAACACGTCCACATTCCCGGTGTACTCGGCTGTTTCCAATCCGTAGAGCCGGCACATGGTTTCGTCGCAGTGCATGGTCCGGCTCGAGAGGTCGTAGTCCCAGACCCCCAGCTGGGCGGCCTGGGTGGCGAGGGCGAGGCGGCCGGACGTGATCCGCAGTTTTTCCTCGGTCGCCTTCAGTTCAGTGATGTCGGAGTAGATGGCGACGTACTGGAGCGGCCTGCTGTCGGCGTCGAGGAAGGGCTGGAGGGTGGCGTCGACCCAGAAGTACTCGCCTGATTTTTTGCGATTGCGCAGGGTGCCGTTCCATACCCGGCCCTGGAGCAGCGTGTTCCAGAGGTCGGCGATGAACGCCTTGGAGTGCAGGCCGGAGTTGACGATGCGAGGCTCCTGCCCGATCAGTTCCTCGCGGGTGTATCCGGAAATGGCACAGAAGCGGTCGTTGACGAAGATGATTCGTCCGGCGGGGTCGGTGATGGTGACGAGCGAGTGCTGGTCGAGGGCCACCCGGAGATCGGCCAGTTCGCGGTGAGCAGCCTCGATCTTGAGTTCGGCCTGGCGTTCGAGCGAGACGTCGCGGAACACCAGGACCGCGCCGAGAATGCGACCGGAGGCGTCCCGGATCGGTGCGGCGCTGTCGGCGATGCTCCGTTCGGTGCCATCCTGGGCCACCAGCACCGTGTGGTTGGCCAGTTCCTGGTTTTGGCCGGTGGCGATGACGGATGCGACCGGAACGACGGCGGGTTGACGCGTTTTCTCGTTGAGGATGCGAAATACGTCCGTGATCGGACGACCCTGGGCCTCGCTCAAGGTCCAGCCGGTGAGCTGTTCGGCGACGCGGTTCATGCGCGTGATGCGCGCCTCCGCGTCGGTGGCCAGCACGCCGTCGCCGATCGACAGCAGGGTCGTGTCGAGGTTGCGTTCGCTGACGCGGAGCGCGTCGATGGCCCGGCTGCGGGCGCGGTAGACCCCGAAGCTGATGGCGGCGAGGCCGAGCAGTCCGGTGCTCCCCGCGAGAAATATGGAGCGCAGGCCGGCAAAGAGTGCGTCCCACTCCGGAGCGATGATCTGCGAGGCCACGAGCAGGAACTCATCGTCCGAAACCACCCGGGGGGCATCGAGGGGAACCAGGTCGCGGGCGGTGATGCGGTGCCACGTGAAGAGTCCCCCGGCGTGACGGGCCTGACCGGAGGCCTTTTCCTGAATCTGAGTCCAGAGTTCAGGATGAGTCCGGGCGAGGTTGGAATTTTTACGTTCCGGCAGCAGGAATCCCCACTCCTCCTCAGGCCGGGCGGCACTGATCCAATAACCATGGGCGTTGAGCAGGCGGAACCGATGGGCGTAAGGAGGTGTGAGCGCGTGCAGGCGCTGGATCAGGTTTCCTCCCAGGTAGTTGATGACAGTGATGCCCCGGGGCCGGTTGCCGGCATCGAAGACCGGCACCGCGAAGCGCAAGGTCGGCTTGAACGGCAGCTCAATGACCCCGTTGTCCATATTGAGGTCGAAGGCGGAGACGTAGACCTCGGTGGGAGCGAGCCCGGCGGCGCGGTGGACAAAAGGCCTCCCTGACTTGTCTTGCAGTTCGCTGAGCGGGACAATGACGCCCCCGTGGTTGACGCGAAGCACCTCGTGCCCGAG
>JAXMHM010000071.1:0-22590 GCA_046346755.1 Opitutaceae bacterium
TGGACGCGGGCCAGGACCGTGACCGCCTCGGCGTCGGCCGGATTCTTCTCCACCAGTCGGGTGGCGATTTCCTCCGCCAAGCGGAAATCCTCGGGGATGGTTTCAATGCCGTCGAGCAGCGCCACCGCTCGCTTCAGCTCCGGCGAACGCGGCCAGTCGCGCACCGCTGTGGGCGTGGTTGCGCCGGGTGGGAGGGGCGTGGACGGAGTCGCGTCGGGATGACTGGCCGGCCGGCGTGCAACGAAAAGTGTGACCACGACCGCAGCGAGGGCGACGGTTCCCAGCGCCAGCGCAAGGGCGACCCGCGGAAACGGACGTGAAGGAGCTTTTGACGGGGCCGATGTCGGGGTCGCTGGCCGGGGCGCTCTTTCGGGGGCCGGCGGTTTGGGCAATCCCATGCGTTGCGACCAGAGTTTGAGGAAACGCGCCTGCGCCTCGGGGGTGACCTCGCCGCCGGGCAGGCGTGTCCACTGGACGGCGCGGAACCGATCCGGCACCAGAGCCTCCGGCTCCCGCGTGTCGTCGATCACGATGGGCAGGATGAAAGGCACCCCGCTGGCGATACCGAGCGCCCGCTGGGCCGCCAGTTCCCACTCGATCCGGAAATAGCCTTCTTCGCGGGACTGCGTGGTGGCGGAAATGAGCGGCAGGAACAATACGCACTCCTTGATCTGGCGCCGGATCTTGGAGTCCCACTCGTCACCTGTCTCCAGCCCGCCCTCGACGTCGAACCACACGTCGATTCCCACGGACCGCAGTGACTCGCACAGGCGTCGGGCCGCGGCCGCATCCTGAGAGGCGTAGGACAGGAAGACCGCGCCGCGGGAGGCGGATCGTACCTCGCTCATTTCCGGCTCCTTCCGGCCCTGGCTGAGAGGGGGTGGCGGTGAGGGGAAAGGCTGAGGGTGAAGCGTCCCCCTCCGGCGCAAACGACGGAACGACCTGCGTTCGATGCGGAACGGTCAACGCAGAAGGTGTTCATGGAGGCGACCTTCTTTGATGGCGGGTGGCCGGGGCGCGACAAGCCGCAAGTGGCTTCCGGAGCGCGACGTCCCCGAGTGGGGACCCCGTTGTAGGCGGCCTCGCTGAGGCCGCGACGGGACCACCGGTCCCGCCTCCGTTGTCCGCTTTGTGGTTGCGACGCCGAATTCCGCGGGGTCGGCGACCCCACCTCCAACGGAAAGCTTCTCCCTCCGTTGGAGGTGGCCTCGCTGAGGCCGCATGCCTTTCTGCTCTGCCATTCAGGTTTGACCCACTTTTTGGGATTGTTCGCACTTTGTGGCCAGAGCGTCTCCGTCTCCATCCCCGCCTTATGTCCTCCTCCCCCTCGCGCCGATCGACGGTCATCGTTGTCCTACTGCTCCTCCTGCTGGCGCTCGTCCTCCTTTTGTGGAGTCGTTGTCGGCAACCTCGACCTGAACCGGCGTCGCCTCCACCGGTGCAGCCGGCCGCGCCAGCGACTCCCCCAACCGGTCCTTCGGCGGAAGCGCGCGACCTCAAGGTCGGTGAAATCCCCCGCGAGATTCTGGGCGACGCCACGCTCACCTTCATCCCGACGATCCTCGCGGGCGCGGATGTCTCGATCCAGTGGACCGGTCCGAACAACAAGGATGACTTCCTCAGCCTCGTGAAGCCCGACGCTCCGGCGCATGCCTACACCACGTACACCATGACCGACCGCGGCAATCCGGCCACCCTGGCGGCGCCGGTGGAGGCGGGCCGTTATGAGATCCGTTACGTGGCCGGCCGGAGCAAGACGGTCCTGGCCCGCGCGCCGCTGGACGTGACCGCCGCCGCTGCGACGCTCAAAGCCCCCGCATCCGCGCTGATCGGCTCGCAGATTCCGGTCGAGTGGTCCGGACCCAACCACAAGGGCGACTATATCACTGTCGTGGCGGCCGGTACCGAGGACGGCCGCTCCGGCAACTACACCTACACCGAGCGTGGATCACCCCTCGAGGTAAAGGCGTTGGTGCAAGACGGACCCGCGGAGCTGCGCTACCAGACCGGACAGGGCAACAAAGTGCTCGCGCGCCGTCCGCTTGTTTTGACCCTGCCGACGCTCTCCCTGGAGGCCCCTGCGGCGGTCGTGGAGGGCGGCGATGTATCAATCGTCTGGAGTGGCCCCAGCAACCGCGGCGACTACATCACGGTGGTTCCCAAGAATCTGCCCGACGGACGCTACGGCAACAACAACGACGTCAGCCGGGGATCTCCCTTGCGCGTCCAGGCTCCGATGGGCGCAGGGCCGGGCGAGATCCGCTATATGACCGGCCAGGGCGCGCGCGTGCTGGCCCGACGCGACATCACGTTGCTCCCGGCCCGAGTCACCCTTGAAGCCGTCGAGGCCGCGGATGCGGGCTCCACGATCGAGATCGTGTGGACCGGCCCAAACAACCGCGGTGACTATCTCACGATCGTTCCGGCCGGCGCGCCCGCGGCCCAGACGGGAAAGTACGCCAATGCGGAAGGCGGCTCCCCGTGCCGGATCGCGCTGCCTCAGGAGAAGGGGCCGGCGGAAATCCGCTACATCAGCGGACAGGGCCGGATCATTCTAGGCCAGCGAAAGATCCTCTCGAAGTAACGCCGCCCCCCGGATCGGGCCCCCTCCGCTGGTCACCGTAGTACGAACTTGTGGCCGGAGATTCGCGTCATGAACCGAGAAAAAGCCGGGCAACCCTGGGCACTATGGTCTGATGGCCTCGGACGTGGCTATACTGCTTGACTCAAGCGACTTAAGCTCGCATCGGGAAGTCCCCCCGTTTCGCCGTTACGCACTTTATGTCCTGTACCGAACCCGCCATGCCTTTCCTCCTTCGTTGCACTGCGTTGGCTTTTTCGCTCTTCGGATTGGCGCTGGGCACCTTTGCGCAAGCGCCCGTCAAGCCCGCCGACTCGACCCCTGACCGCCCGCTGAGTCAGTCGCCGCTCGTCATCAAGAACGCGGTGATGGGGAAGGACGGGAAGCCCATCGATGGAGTCAAACTGTCGCAGCACGACTTTGAAATCCACAGCCCGTCCATCTGCGTCGCTCCCAACGGGCAGATCCACGTGACCTACGTGGAGAAGCACCGGACGACCTATGCCCTGGCCGTTTACCACCGTTCCAGTAGTGACAAAGGTGCGACGTGGACGGACGCGAAGAACCTCTCGGAGGAGATGCCTGACATCCAGACCGGGTACGGCGTGGTGCTGGCGGACGGCAAGGATCGGGTTTACGCCATCTGGCGCGCGGGCACCTCGGTGAACGCCCCGGCCAATCCCTATCCCTCCAATACCTATCACTGCGATCTCGTCTACCGTGTTCTGGAGAACGGCAAATGGAGCAGAATTCTCCCGGTGCATCCGCCGACGTCGAAGGACCTGAAATACGATGGATCGCTGGCCTACTTTGCAGTCGTTGATCCCCAGGGACGCGTCCAGGTGATTTGGAATACGACGCCGGGCAAATGGCATCCGGAGCTCACCGTGGTCAGCGGGACGTATGTGCAGCATTTGCCCGGCGTGGGGAATGGGTTGGTGTTTCAAGCGACCTTGGACGGGAGGACGGCCAGCGCACCGCGCGAGATCTTTCTCACCGAAGTCGGCGGTCTGGGTGAAGGGGGTGGGTACGGCACGCATTGCGACGGCCTGGATACCCTCAATGGGTACATCGATGCGCAGGGAGATGCGCACTTTGCCGCGAGGGTGACACGGACCCGGGATTTCTCCCTGCAGGGCAAGTCACGATTTCAGCTGTTCGAGCGCGGCAAAGCGGGTCCGTTTATCGATTTCCCGGATCTCTCCTATCACTTGTGGGCGAGCTTTCCACGGCTGCTGGTTGATGCCGAGGGACGTTCGCACCTCGTGATGCTGTATCCGAAAGGAGAGCGTCCCAGCATCCGAGACTATCTCATCGGATCGGACGAAGAGCCGGACGTGATTCGTCAGACCGCGTCAGAGAAGGGCACGGTCGACAGCTTTCAGGCCTTCCAGGGTCCGGGCGGTCGCATGATTGCGGTGTTTCAGATGAACGACACCGGTGAAAAAGGAGATGGTAACACCTTTGTATCGATCAGCACCGGCAAGGGATGGAGTGAACCTGTCAATGTGACCAACAACCAAGGCCGGAAAGCGTTTGCCAGCACGCAGACCAGCCGGGCATCCCACATCGCCGTGGCCACGAGTTACTATCCCGGCCCGGCCGCGGCGACTGTCGACCACGAAGGACACCTGCTCCTCGTGATGATCAACAATGAATACGGACTGTTTTCCAGCGGCGCATTCGGAGTGACCCTGGTGGGTGGCAGTAGCTCCACGCCGAAGCTTCAGTTCCTGCGGCTGTGAGCGCAACCGGCGCCGATCCCGCGGCCGCGGGAGCGCGTCAACTTAAGCGCGATCCGAAGTCGCCGTCTGGTGGAGGTGGGGTCGCCGACCCCGCGGGGATTGACGTCGCGTGAAGAAACCAGACCACGGAGGCGGGACCAGTCGGTCCCGTCGCGGCCATCCCGCGACTGCGGGACCACCTCCACCAGAACCGCTGCGATTTTCCACGCCCGCTCCTTAAGCTGACGCGTATGCGCGACTGCGGGACCGCGACGGGTCCAACGGGACACGCCTCCGTGTCGAGTTGTGCCGCTGCCGCAGGGCTTTGCCCTTGGCTTCACGGGGGGCCGGGCCGGTGGGAGGCCGACCGCGTCCGGATTGCCTCCATGATTGTCTCGACAAACCGGCACCGACGGTAATAACGATTGGATACCCCCACGTCGTTGCAGGATTCGCCAAGCGGCCGCAACGTACTCAGTTTGCACTTACGGAGATTCGAAAAGAACCATAGACTCCCATGAAAAGCAGTCATGCCTTCGTTGCAATCATCGCGGCGGCCCTCCTCTCGGCCGCCTCTGTCCTCGCTGTTGAAGCCGGCAAATCGGTGGTGTTGGCAAAGGCCGATCTGAAATGGAAGGCGATGGGGAACTCGGGTGTCGCCGCGGCCCCGGTATCCGGTGATATGGACAAGGGTCCGTGCCGGTTCTTTCTCAAGTACCCCGCCGGTCTGGTGACGCCGATGCACCACCACACGGCGAATCACCATGTCACGGTGATTTCCGGAACAATCACCCTCTCCGTTGGAGGCAAGGAGCATCGGCTGGGCCCCGGTTCCTATTTCATGCTCGCCGACCGCGCCGGCCACATCGCCAGGGTGGAGGGCAACGAGGACGCCGTCATGTTCATCCAGGCGGAGGCAGCTTGGGATGTTGTGATGGCGAAATAGCACACGCCCCCTCTTGGGTCCTCCCGGAGCAACCGGGCCTATCCTTGGTCTGACTTCAGGCTGCAGCTGCCTCTTCGGGTTCCGCCGATGGGTCTTCGCCCTGGCAGTGCAGGTCAACTGTGGCTAGTTCCTACCCGGCAAGCCAGGGGCCGGCTGGCCGGGGAGTTTCAGCCGAAGGAAGCCGTCATTGCTTTCCTTCAGAGGTCGAAGGAGCGCGCGGCGGAAACAACGTTTTCATGGCTGCGCGACCCAGGTTCCTCTCGACCCGGATGTCACGGAGCGTCTGCAGTTGTACCGAAGTCAGGATCGGACCAAGCCGGTTCAGCAGTGTCTGGTCGTAAGGGGTGAGGCCGGTGGCGGGATCGACCGGTGCTCGAAGGTCCTCGGCCTGCCCGGATTGCTTGAGCTCGTCGATCACCTCCGCGCTGCGGGACCGCTGGAACGGATTCAGCGCCGCGCCCCGCTCGTACGCTCCGCCGACCAGATCGACCAGGTGCGATGGCAGATTGGCCGTACTCCGGCGATACTGTTCGAAGTCCTTCAGACCTGAGGCCCCAATGAGTTCCTCAATCCCGGCCTGGAGTTTGTGGAGTTCGATGTCCTTGGCCTTTTGATACTCCTCGCTTCCCGACTGCAACCCCACACGGAGTGCGGAGGCGGCGAAATCCTGGTCGAGCGAATCCCGGTCCCCCAGCAGCTGCATCAGCCGGTCGCGGTCGGCGGCAAGCAGAGGCGTCTTCTCGACGAACGAGAGGTTCCGTGTGATGAAGACCCGGCGCGCCATCCTGGCTACCGCGAGGTCGAATTGCTTGCGGTCCATTCGTTCGAGTTTCTGCGCCCAACTCTCCTCGGGCGTCGGCGGCGGGGTGGTGGCTGAGGGCGCGGCAGCCTCTCGCGCGGAGGAAGGCGCTTCCGGCCGTGGCCCGGTGTCGGTCCCTCCCGTGCCCTCTGCCAATGCCGGGGGACGGGCCCCGTCCAGCGGAGGCGTCGGATGTCGTGAGGACAGCGCCTGGTGCGACACCACGACCACCAGTCCCAGAACGAGAATCACGATGATGCTGATGCGTGTGCGCGCGCTCATGGGACGGGGGTGGGTTCACTCAGGACGGTTCTGGGCGAGGGTGCGGAAACGTCCTTAGAATTCAACTGAATCCAGCGTCTTGCACCTGCGCGCCGGCTTGGGCAAGAGCCTGACGCTCACCCGGCGCCGCGGCGACGATCCAAGGGCGGACGTCCGAGGGGTACGGCCCATGGTCGTTGCTGAGAATCGACTGCCGAGGGGGCCGGACGTAAAGCTGGTCTTTCCTACCCGTTGGCGGCTTGGCGGCTTCGCAGGAGGGTGCTGGGGGCATTCAGGTGAGAGGTAGCCGGCAGGGCGGGGGGTCGGGTTCGAGCCAAAGGAGTCACACCCTAGCCGCCAGGTAGCCGCGACTGAGCATGGCTCCCGCCGCCCAAAGGGCGCAACCCGCCCAGGCCGGGACCAGGTGCCGCCAATCGGTGTATCCGACCCAAAAATGCACCCCGAGTGCGGCCGCATAGGCAGGTAGTCCCAGGACCATCATCGCGCGACCCACCCAGTCCGCGCCGCGGCGGAAGCACCAGAGGATCAGGAGCAGCGACACCGTGCCCGAGGCGAGGAGCATGCCTCCGAGGGTGGCGCGGTCATGCGCGACCACACCCACGAGGCGGCTGTCGAGTCGCTGCGCCTCCCCGGCGCTCAGACAAAGGAAGGAGAGGTCTTCTCCGACGAAAACCTGCGTCATGCCAATGACCAGAATGACTCCGCCCGCGATCAGGAGCCCCACTGCGTGCAGGATCCAGATGAGTTGTCCCCACTGCGCGCGACGCCAGTACGGATCTTCGATGTCGGGTGGCGACGGATCCGACCGCGCCGAACCTTCGACCCCGGTCATGACTTGCACGGTGATCTGAAAGAGGACGACGGCGACAAAGGCATGCAGGACGTCGAAGTATCCAAATCCAAAAAAGGCAAAGAAACTGGCGAACCCCGCCAGCGCCGAGGCGACCACCGCCGACCTGGCGCCATGCATGCCCCGGCGCACCGCCTCGACTCCGACGATTCCATAGAGTCCGCCCAGTCCCAGCATGGTTCCCGCCAGCGTTCCCCGGTCATGGGCCATGAAGTCAAACAACCGGGGCAGAGCGAGGCGCAGGGCCTCCGACGTCAAACCGAGGAAGTGCTCGTCGTAGGGCAATACCACCCGCGTGAACGCCAGCACCAGCGTTGCCGCTCCGCCGAGGGCGAGCGCCGCACCCAGGACCAGCACCCAGAACCAGGCCTGGCGCGGTGCGGGTACGGTGATGGGCGGTGGCGATTGAGCCGGATTCGCGGGACGCAGCGCGAGCAGCGCTTCGTTGCAGCGCTTGATCAGACCCGGTCCGCGAAAGACCAGCCCTGCATCCACCCATACCAAATCGGCCCCGCCCTCAAGAAGCGCCTGTGCGTCGAGCGGACCTGCAACCGCCCCGGCGACCCCGATCACCGCTCCCGTCCCGAGGCGGAGACGCCAGGATCGCAGGTGGTCCAGAAGGTGAGCCGGGCGCGCCACCGGCACCTCCCAGCCCTCTTCCCTCTTTGTTCCGACCTGCAGGACGACTCCTGCCAGATGGGGAGGAAGATCGCCCGCCGGCGCATCCCAGGCGACCACCGCCAGCTCGGCACCTGAGGGGAACCGGACGCGCTCGGTTCCGTCCGGGTTGAGAGACCGCACGAGAATCGGGACCCCCACCTCCGGCGGATCGCGATCCTCGCCCGACCGGACGGGGCCTTCTTCGCGCAGGGTCTCGCCGCTCGATCGCACCACGCGCGACCGAGGACCGGCGTGAATCTCGATGCAACCCGCACCAAAGCAGGCCAGTCCGGCGGTGGCTCGCTGTTCCGGATCCACTCGCCAGCCCAATCCGATCGGTGACGGAAATCGGGTTCCCCCGACGACCGTGGCCAGACGCTCATCTGCCCGCATGTGTCCGAGCGTGTCAATGATGGCGCGTCCCAACCGCCGCTTCCCGAGAAACCCGATTGTCCCCAAGGCCAAAGCCCGCGCCTGCTCATCCGGCAGGCAAAACAGGCCCCGCTGAGCCACGGTTCGATAAAACCAGTCGGGCATATCGGCTCAGCCTGACGCCACGGGGCAGGGAGGCCAAGTGCAGGTTTCGAGCACCGCGCGAAGGCGAGAGCTCACGCCGAATCGTCGGGCGATCGATCTGGCTCAAGCGAAGCCGCGGAGCCGATCGAAGGGGCCTGCATCGGAGCGGGAACACGCATGTCAGGAGCTCGAATCTCCGATGATCGGGGGATGCTACCCTTGGGGCCTTTGCGACTTCGCGTCAGCCTAATGCCCTCAACCGCGCGGGCGCAGGCCCTGATTTCTTGGGTTGCGCGGGATCGGGTGTCCGGGCATCCCGGGTGGGTGGCCGCCTTCAGCGAACCGTCGGGAGCGTCATGGGGAATCGGCGTTGCGCTGGAGAGTCTCTGGCATGATGTGCGATTTTCCCTGCGTTCGCTGCGGCGGTCGCTGACGTTCAGCGTGGCGGTGGTCGCCACGCTGGCGTTGTGCATCGGGGCGAACCTGGCGATCCTTTCGGTGCTGTACGGGCTGATTTTGAAACCGCTGCCGTTTCCGGATGCGGGACAGATCGTGGACGTCTACAATTCGCGACCGAAGGTGGGTCAGCTGAAACAGCAGCTGGGCGTGGGGCAGTACCTGGACTACAGGGAACACGCGGACCTCTTCTCCGGGGTCGCGCTCTGGGCGGGGTGGATGTTCAACATCGGCGAGTCGGGCGGCACGACGCGGTATGTCGGCATGCGGGTCACCTCGGAGTACTTCTCCGTGCTCGGCCTGCAGCCGCTGAAGGGGCGGTTCTTCACCGAGGCGGATTGTGTGCCCGGACAGGATGCGGTCGTCGTGCTGACACAGTCGTATTGGGAGAAACAATTCCAGTCGGATCCGGACATCGTGGGCAAAGAGGTGCGGCTGTCGGGGCGCCCGTTCACGATTGTCGGAGTGGCTCCCCGGAGTTTTGAGCAGGTGAGCGTCGCCCCGGTGCTGATGAAGCCCTTCGAACGACGGCCGGAGGACGCGAACCCGCAGATGCGGCTGGTACAGATGGGTTCGATGTACGCGCGGATCAAACCAGGGGTCGCCCACGGGGAGGCTCTGGCCCAGCTGCAGACGCTGGAGCAGCGCAATCGTGACCTGGTGGCGGAACCGGCGATGCGCGAGTTCCTCTACAACGGGGGTCATCAGATGGGCCTGGGCCCGCTGCGGGCGGAGCAGACAAAATCGATCAAGAACGGTCTGCTCCTGCTGCAGGGCGGGGCGCTGCTGGTGTTGCTGCTGGGCTGTGTCAACGTGGGCAGCCTGATGCTCGCGCGCGCCAACACCCGCCAGACCGAGCTGGCCGTGCGGCGCGCCTTGGGCGCCAGCCGTTACGTGCTCGCCCGGCAGTTGCTCACCGAGGCGGCGGTGCTGGCGGTGGCGGGCGGGGCGGTGGGACTGGCCCTGGCTTGGGCGAGCCTGCGGGTGATCAACACCTACACGGACAAGATTATTTTCGGCATCCCGCCGGTCCGGCTCGATGCGGACGTGCTCGGCCTGACGCTCCTGATTTCCATGGGGGTCGCACTCCTGATCGGCCTGCTGCCCGTCCTGCGTCTCTGGCAAAAGGGCAGTTTGCAGCATGCCATGCAAAGCGGCACGCGCGGGGCGTCCCGGGGAGGGGGCATCCGGGCGATGAGTGGCGGACTGATCGTCGCGCAGGTGGCACTGGCGTTCATGCTGCTCGTCGGTGCCGGTCTGCTCCTGCGCAGTTTTGCCAAGGTGATGGCGATCGATCCGGGATTTGATGCCAGAAAGGTCATCCACGTCCGGGTTGCCTATGATGCATCGTACACGGACATGGCGATGTTGCAGGGTTTGCAGGAACGGATTCTCGAAAAAATGCGTGAGATCCCCGGGGTGGAGTCGGTTGCCTATTCGGACCGTCTGCCCGGCTTCGCCGATGACAAACCGGTCACCCTGCCGATCCGCGGCCTGCCTCCCGGGAAGGAGAGCACGTATCCAACGGCGGCGGTATTTCGCGTCTCAGCGGAGTACTTTCAGACGATGGGCATCCGTCTGCTGGAGGGGCGCTCCTTCACCGAGGCCGATCAACGGCCGGGAGCGAGATGGGTGGTCGTCGTGGATCGAAGGTTCGCCGAGCGCCACTTCCCCGGGAAGAGCCCCGTGGGGCAGGTGCTGGCCATCGGGCCGGATGCGCAGAATCCGGATAAGGCGCCGGTGATCGTGGGGGTGGTGGAGGTGGCGCGCGTGAACGGTTTGGAGCATCGTCACGGCGAACCTTATGTCTATCTTTCGATGGATACGTCGCGGGGTGGACTGTCGGTTGAACTGCGAACCACGCGGAGCTTTGAGGAAATCTTGCCGTTGATCCGCACCCAGGTGCGCCAGGTGGATTCGTCCCTGCCCCTCTATCAGGAGAAGACCCTGCAGATGCAGCTCGACGACGCGGCCGCCAACCGGCGCGGGATCCTCTGGTTGCTCGGTGCCTTTGCCGGCATCGCGCTGATCCTGTCGGCGGTGGGAATTTACGGCATGCTGGCTTACGATGTGATCCAACGGACCAAGGAAATTGGGATTCGCGGCGCGATCGGCGCCACGCGTGGGCAGCTCGTCGCGATGGTGCTGCGGCAGGGCCTGGTGAAGGCCGGTCTGGGACTCGTGATCGGACTCGGTGGCGCGTTTTACCTGAGTCGGTATCTCAGCACGCTGCTCTATGAGGTGGCGCCGACCGATCCCCTCGTCTTTGTGGGGGTGGCGCTCCTGCTGCTCGTGGTCGGCTCCCTGGCGAGCTGGTTCCCGGCGCGGCGCGCCTCCCGGGTCGACCCCATGGTGGCGTTGCGGTGTGAGTGAGGGTGCGACATTCTCACCGGTCGTGTCGAGATTTGGCAAAGAGTCGCGATGGTCTCCTGCGCGGACTCGTAGTCTGCTCAATACCTCTCGCGCAGACTCCTAGTGAGGCCCGCTCAAAGCGGCAGCCGAAACGTCGATACGACCTTGCGGCCGATCTGCCGTCGGCGTTCGGGCGCTACTCGGCCTAGGATCGAAGTGATCTTTCGTCTATCGATTGTGTAGAGATGGCCGCAATTGAAGATCGAAGGACGTTCAAGGCCATCTGCTCCGTTGAGCGTCACTTCATACGGTTCCAGAGAGGTGGCGGGTCGTTTGATACTTCCGTAGAGGACATTTACGGCGTTGCGCCGCATGTCCTGACAGAATTCGTCGCATGTTAAGACCACCGCCGGGTGTTCGTCCCTGTCCTCTGGACGAATCCGGACTCGAACCACGTCCCATTGCCGCAGGCCATTCATACCTCATCGGGACCCACATCGGGTCCAGCCAATTCGTCCAGCGCGAGCATCCGCTTATTCACCCGAAGTGAACCGGGCGCTGGGTAGTTTAAGGGTTCGAAGGGAGAGGCCGACTTTACGGGCCTTAGAAAAACGCCGTCTTCTCGTTCCTCCAACTCCAGTGTAGCCCTTGGTTTCAACTTCAGCCTGCGTCGCACGGGCGCCGGCAACACGAGCTGTCCCTTGGATGAAAGAGTCACCTGCATGGCTTACATTTTCCTACAAGGCCCCCTGTGTCAATCGCGCCGACGTTTTCTCCTGAGTCATAAACTCTTCCGACCTGCCAACTCCTTCTGCAGCGCCGGGTAGTCGATCTTGGCGTTGTGGCGGCGGTCGACGGGGAGGCGGGGAAGGAAGAGGATTTTCTGGACATGGGCCGGGGCGACGGCGGAGGTGAGGCGGGCTTCGAGCTCGGGGGTAGGGGCGGTGGCTTCGATGACAAGGACGCGGCGGCCGTGGTGGGTGACCAAGGCGGCGCGGCGGACCTCGGGAAAGGTCATGGCGATGCATTCCACGCCGAAGGGATAGAGGCGTCCGTGCGCGTCGTCGATGCGGGCGCTGCAGCGCCCGTTGAGCCAGAGGCGTCCCCTGGCGTCGAGCGAGCCGGCGTCACCGGTGCGGTGCCAGGTTTCGTCGCCGACCTTGAACTTGGTCTCCGCGTCACCGTGGCCCCCGAGGTAGCCTTTCAGTACATGGTCGCCGGCCACGACAATTTCGCCGATGGCTCCGGCGGGCAGGCAAGCGGCCTGAAAGGCCATTCCAGATACGGCAGGGCGAGGGCGCCCGAATTCGTCGGGGAGGATGGCGAGGCGGAGTCCGGGCACGGACGGACCGGCGAGCAGGCCGCGGCCGGCGGCCATAGCGGCGAGGTCGTCGGGAGAAATCGCCTCGCGGTCGAGGTGGGCAATGGGTTCGGCTTCGGTGGAGCCATAGACCGCGACGACCTGGGCGGCGGGGGCCAGCTGGTGCAGGGCTTCCAAGAGCCGAGGAAAGACCGGTGCGCCTCCGGTGTGGAGGTGTCGCAGCGCAGACAGAGGGCGCCGGGTCTGTTGGCCGTGTTCGATCAGGCGCTCGAAGAAGGCGGGAGAGGCGGTGATGCGGTTAACACGGTGGCGCTCGATCTGTTTCCAGAGGCTCGCGGCATCCACGTCGCCGGGCCGGCGCAGGTCCGCGTCGGGCAGCACGGTCGTGACTCCGGACGCAAGATTGGCCAGGACAAAGATGGGCAGGGTGGCGAGATCGATGTCGCCCGGCTGCAGGTGCAGGCTGGGCGCGAGGGTGCGGTACTGGGCGAGGAGAAAGGCGTGGGTCCGGACCGTCGCCTTGGGGACGCCGGTGCTGCCACTCGTGAAGGTGACGAGGGCCGGATCCGCGGGCTGGGCCGAGGGTGGACGGGAGTGCGGGTGCTCGGGTGGCGAAGCGGTTGCTGCGGCGATCGGAGCGGAGGCGCGCGGTTGCCAGCGCCGGGTCAGGGGAAACCAACCGCCGCTCGTAAACTTGAGCGGTATGCGACGCAGCGCGGGCGATCGCAGTCGGAGAAGGTGGGCCTGGGGAACCGCGAGCAGCGCGTTCGGCGCCCAGCGTGCACAACAGGCCTCGAGGTGTTCCCGTCCCGCGGAGGGATCGAGGAAGAGCGCGACCGCGCCGAAGCGGAAGAGTCCGAGCAGGGCGACGTAGAGATCGGCCGACATCGGCACGAACACAAGTACGGCATCGCCGCGCCGAAGGCCCTCGGCCTGCCACGCCGCCGACGCGGCGGCGACCTCCCGGTGAAGCTGGGCAAACGTCAGCGTCCGCCCCGCGCGCGCGTCGATCAGCGCGTGGGCGTCCGGCCGGAGGCGGGCCTGATCGTCAAGCAGGTCGCCGATGGTCATGGTGTCCGGGTGGACGTGGCCCGTTGGAGGTGGCCTCGTCGAGGCCGCGACGGGACCAGCCGGTCCCGCCTTCGCTCGCGCACAAACAGCGCGACGCCAAAGCCTGCGGGGTCGGCGACCCCACCTCCAACGGAGCGGGTTGGATCACGCGACGCGCAACCGGCGCCGACGGAGCAGCGCCCTCCAGGGAAGAACCCTGCGGGTGACCGTTTGGAGGTGGCCTCGCTGAGGCCGCGGGACTTGGAAGGTTCGCCGACCTCGCTCGGCGAAGGAAAAGGAACTCCGATGGAGGGCGTCGCTCCGACGACGCCGGGGGACGGCCCTCGAACCACCACGCCCGACCGTTTTGGTATCCGCGACACGCAACCGGCGCCGACGGAGCAGCGCCCTCCAACAGTCACAATCTGAACGCCTTCTTCCCTGGGTGCGGGGACTGTCATCGGGTCAGCGGAGGGATTTCGAAAACAGCGCATAACGTCGGATCGTGCGTGCGTAGTGGGCGCTGAGGTTGCGCGAGCGGTTGGACTCGTGCATGAGCGCGTGGATCGCCCGCCGGTAGCCGAGGGCCCGCGCCGCCTGGTGCACCTCCGCGAGCAGCCAGGCGCCAAGACCGGCGCAGGCGCGGCCGGGTCGAACGGCGAGGGTTTTGACGATGAACGTATCCACCCGTTCCCCGCGCGCGGCCTGGGCGAGGTCGGGGACGGCAAAGACGTACCCCATCGGATGCGACTCCTTTTCCGCCAGGAGCACGAGTTCGGGCACGACTCGCGACTGGAGCGGGAGGTATTGACCGAGGAACGCCTCGGCGGGCAGGGGCGTGTAGAGGTAGTTCTCCTGAAAGGACTCGATCGATACGTCATAGATCCGGGTCAGTTCGTCGCGGAACGCCGCGAGTGACAGCGGACGGATCACCATGCCCCCGGCACGGAGCCGCTCCGCCACGGCCGCGACGCGCGGATCCTGTCGCTGCAGATCGTCGGCGACGGTCGAGGTGTACGTCGCGAGGGTCGTGTATCCAGCCGCCTGCCACCACTGCGGCCACTCCGGGGGGTTTGTCGGTTCGAGGAAAAAAGCCGGGTCCGTCCCGGGATCGGTGACCAAGCGGTACCGGCGCCAGGTGTTGCCGTCCATCGGGCCGACCGCGAGCGTGCAGCCCTGACCGGCAAGCTCGCTCGCGGCCTGTTCGAGCACGGCGGCGGCGGCTTCGGGTCCGCTGGCTGAAAATGCCCCGATCACGCCGAGTTTTTCCCCTGGCAGTGTCGGCACGTCGCGCCACCACAACCCCGCCTCCGCCGACTGGCCGGCGTGGCGATGCTCGAGGATCCGGTCGGGCCCGGCGGAAAGGGCGGCGGGTGCGGTCACAGGTGAAAGAGCAGCCAGCCGCCCCCGGAGGCCAGCGCGGCGGCGGCGCCCTGGCGCCACCAGCGGAGGGTCAGGTTGTCGGGCGCCTGCAACCGGGGTTCGACGAGGACAAACACCGCCGTGGCCGCGGCCACGCAGGCGGCGCCGACGGCGAGATTCGCTGGCAGACCCGGCTCGCCCCAGACCAGGAGCGCGTAGGCGAGTCCCTGCGCGACCACCGCCTGAGTCACGCCTGCGGCCCACCACGTCAACCGCGACCCGCTCGGACGGGCTTGCGAGAAGCGGACCGTGCCGATCATCGCCTGGTGCGTGGCGGTGCCGAGCGTGAAGAGCGCGAGCCAGGAGGGATGCGATGCAAAGGCTTCCGCCACTCCCCAGATGAGACTGGCCGAGCTGACGCAGAGGACCGCGACGAGGTTGTGACGCGGCACACCGCCGGGCACGGTGGGCATGAGGCGAACGTAGCTGGCGATGAGCACGAGCGGCGACAGCAACCACGCCGGCCCGCCGACACTCCAGAAGAAATACAAGGCCAGGGCACAGCCCAGCCGCGCGCTCTCGTCGACGACCTGCCCATGCCGCCAGAGCAGGGCCGCAGTGGTGAGCACAAACAGCACCGACAGGTTTGCGGCGAGCAGGGTGAGCGGGGTGTCCAGGTACACGCTCACCTGCGCGTAGGCCGCGAGCGGCAGAAAGATGTTATCGAGCCCGTGCCAGGACACCGCCTCAAGGTTGAGCGCGAACAGGCCAATAGCCGCGCCCATGATCAGCGATACTGCCCAGCCGTGTCCGGCCAACATTAGGGGCACCATCGTGGCCAGCATCCCCGTGACACCCACCGCGATCGAGCCCTCCACGCTCTTGGTGCCTTCGAGCGTGGCGAATTTGTGACGTCCCCAGCGCGTGCCGATCATCGCCCCGGCCGCATCGGCGAAGGTCAGCAGCGCGACCGGGATCACGAAGGGCAGCGGATCGGTTTGTGCGAGGGTGAAGACCAGGGCGACCCCGACCGGAAAGCAGAACTCGCCGAGCGAGGCGCGATTGACGTCGTGGAGCACGCCTCCGACCCCGCGCTTGAGGGCCGGCACGACGCGCACGCCGCCGAGCATGAGCAGGGCGAGCCCGGCGAGGATCCACACCGGCCACGCCTCATGAAAGATCCAGGGAAAACTCAGGCAGAGCGTGCCCATGCCGATGTGGACGCATTTGCGCGCCGTCTCGGGTTGCACGAGCGCGCGTAGCTGCAGGACCTTCACCGCCGCCATGAGCGCGCCGAGTGCGGTCAGGATGAACGCGATGCCGGCAAAAGGAGTCATCGTCGTTCCTCCACGATGAACGCGCTGTAGAAAAACGCCTTGTCCTGCGCAAACAGCGGCGCGGCCAGGTCCGGGCGCGGGCGCAGGTGCGCCGCCAGCGACTCCGGCCGGGAACGTGGGGCAAGCATGTTCCAGTAGGCCAAGCGCGCACCGGGACGGCAGGCCTCGGCGAGACGCGTCAGCAGCGCGACGGTGTTGGCCTCGGACATGTACTCGAAGATGTCGCTGAGATTGAGTTTGTCGATCCACGCCCCGGAGCGGCCGGACTGTTCGCGGGTGAGGAAAGCCTCGAGGGTCGACTCGTGCCATTCGAGGCGGTCGAGACGCTGGCGGATCTGGTCAAAGTTCCCGGGCCGCAGCGCCCAGGGCAGGGCGTCGCCATGCGTGCCGGTGAGGATCCAGTGGAGGTAGGGATTGTCGGCTGGATTGAGCGCGGTCAGGGCATGCTCGACCCGCGCGAGGATCCGGTTCGCGACCGAGCCCTCCACGTATTTGAAAAAGGCGGGGTCGCGGCCCAGGCGTCCCATCATGAACCGCGAAAAGAAAAACCGGAAGAGCAGCCGCCAGCGCCACGTGTTCCAGTGCTCGGCGTAGAAACGGGTCCGTTCCTCCGGTGGGCCGCCCTGGAGCAGGCGGGCAATCGTCCGGCGTCCGTGGACCAGCGGGAGCAGGCGCGAACGGAACAGGCGGAAGTAGTTTTCGAACTTTCCGCCGCCGCCAATGCCCTGGGCGACCGTTTCGGCGTGAGCATCCCAGAAGGCCGCGACCCGCGGACTCAGCGCCGGCCGGCAGCGCCGGTAGAGGTCGAGACGCTCGGCGGCGCCGCCCGGTCGCGATCCGACGAGCACGAGCAGGTCGCGGTGCTCCAGGGTGCGGTAGGCGGCGACGCGCAGTTCCAGGCAGGCGAGCTGGGCCGGGTTGAGGTCGAGGGCGACGACCCGCGCCGCCCCGGCCCCGAGCAGGGCGAGGGCGTTGTCCCCGGCCGACGCGATCGAGACCACCGTATCGGTCGGTTGGATCTCGAGTGCGGCCAGCAGAATGTCCGCATCCTCCCACACCTGCGCATAGCGGATGCGGGTGAAGTCGACCGTGGCGGCGGCTTCAGTGGCGGCGCTCATGCGGCGGGTCCCGGTGGGCGTTCCTCCGCCACGGGGATGGCGCGAGGCGCGGCTTCGACGCGGCGCACGATGCCGGTGGCGCCGTCCATCTCCAGCCAGTCGCCCGTGCGTGCCCATTGGGTGATGCCTTCGATCGAGACAATGGCAGGAATGCCCATTTCTCGGGCGACAATGGCGGAGTGTGACAACAGGCTGCCGTGCTCGACCAGCACCCCGGCGGCCGACGGGAAGAGCATGATCCACCCCGGATCGGTGCGCGGGGCCACAAGGATCTCGCCCGGCTCGATCGCCGCGGTCCGGGGATCGAGGATCACGCGGGCGCGGGCGCGGACCACCCCAGGACAGCAGCCGGTGCCTTGCAGGGAGTCCCCGGTCGGCACGACTGCCGGCTGGACCGAGCGGAAGGCATTGCCGAGATGGACCGCGCCGCGGGTCGAGAACCGGTTCGAGGGCGGCGGACCGGCCCGGTATCCATCGAACTCCTTCCGTCGCAACACGGCAAGATCACGCAGGTTCGCCGAGACGGCGGTGCCCTCGACGAACCCGAGGGCTTCCTCGACACTCAGGTAGAAGATGTCGCGCGGATCCACCAGCCGACCCTCGGCATGGAACCGTTTGCCCAGCTCGAGGAAGAGGCGTCGCACGCGGCCAAACAGGCGTGTGCGTTCGAATCGCAGGTTCTCCCGGTCGCGGACCCGCGCCCGTGCGTGGTTCAGCACCCAGGTGAAGATCCAGCGCCGCAGGTGTTTTTTCTCCAGGGTGACTGCCACCCGTTTCTCGGCGTCCGCGCGCAGACGCTTTTCCAGTCCGGTGTCCGCCGCGCCGGCGGAACCGAAGCGACGGGCGTATTGACCGATGGACAGCAGCAGCGGCATGGGGTCGTCGTGCAGCGTGAGACTCTCCAGCTTCAGTTCCTCGAGGCAGCGATCCCCGAACTTGTCCAGGTAGGCCTGGTAGCGGACGGCGAACTCTGGTGCGGTCGGCAGCCAGCGTTCAATCTCCGCGCGCGTGCCCGCGCAGAGTAGCGTCGTGGCGGGCTCATCGGAGGTGACAAGTGCGACAAGCTCGCGCACGCGCTGGGCGGGTTCGGCGCTGATCATGCCGCCCTCGCCGCAGAGCAGATCGTTCTGCAGGGAGCCGTCGCGGTCGTCGCACCAGCGGGCGGTCAGTTTCTTGGCGACCCCGTAGAAGATCATCGCAAAGAAGTCGTTCACCAGGGGGGCGTCCCACTTCAGCAGGAGCTGTCGCTCGAGGTCCCGGTAATGCGCGGCCAGTTCGTCGGGACGCTGCTCCTCGAGGGCGACGGCGGGCGGGCGGAGCGCGTCGTTGAGCCGGACGTAGAAACGGGAGATCTGGCGGGGGAGGGACAGGTGGTTGCGCACCAGCCCCAGGGTCGCCCCAGTCAGCGCCAACGCATCCCGGAACTTGGCCCACCGACCGGCGGGCACGAGTTTGGCCAGCACCTCGGGCGGCAGGCCTTCCTTCACGCCCATCATCTGCTCCATGAAGCCCCGGTTCACGGAGAATCCCGGCAACAGGGCGAGCAGCCGGTACCAGCTGATGAGGTTGTAGAAGACCTGTCCTCGGATTAGTCCGAGCATGCGCGGAAAGAGGTCGCGATTCGCCTCCACCGTGCGTTCCGAGACCCCCATGAGGCGGGCAAACTCGCGGTAGACGGCCTCGTAGATGCTGCGGGCGAAGGAGAAGGTCAGGGGCGTGGTGACCCCGCTGTAGCTCTCGGCGATGTTGGCATTGTCCCAGAGCGTCAGCTCGCCGTCGGGGTCGGCGAGCGGGCCGAGTGAGGTGATGGGGCGCGACTGCAGCAGCCAGATCTTGCCACCGCTGAGCGCCCATTCGATGTCCTGCGGGCGGCCGAAGAACCGTGCGGTCGACCGGGCGAGCGCAGCCACGGTTTGGGCGTGTTCGTCGGTCAGGGCCGGGAGCGAGCCCTTGGTGGGGGGCAGCGGCTGGGCGGCGATTCCCTCGAGGGAGTTCGGGGCTGCAAGGTGGACGGTGGTCTTGCGCGCGATGGCGCGGTGCAGGACCCGGCCGTCGCGCCCGACCGTGAATGTATCCGCATCGCACTCACCCGAGACCAACGACGATCCCAGTCCAAATACCGCCGAGACGATGGCGTGCCCGCGGTGTCCGCCGACCGGATCGGCGCTGAAGGCCACGCCCGCCGAGTCGGCCTCGATCATGCGCTGCACGAGCACGGCGGTGGCGAGGGACGACTCGGGCAGTCCCCGTTCGCGCCGGTAGGCGAGGATGCGTTCACTGAAGCCCGAGCGCCAGACCGCCTCGACCTTCTCCAGCAGGCGGTCTGGAGGGACGAAAAGAAAGCTGTCCAGTTGTCCCGCGAACGAATGCTCGGCCCCGTCCTCCTCGACCGCGGAGGACCGCACCGCGAAGAATGCCGCCTCGTCGCCGAGGCCCCGGGCGGCGGCGAGGAGGGCGTCGCCCAGTCCGGCCTCGAGTCGAAATTCCGCACCGGCTCGGGAAGGAGGAAACGCCTCCGGCAGGATGACAAACCACTCCGGGATGGGCAGGCCCGTGCCGCCCAGCCGGGCGAGCGCGCCGGCCTTGCCGCCCAGGCGTGCGCCGGGAGGAATGCGGTCATGGTGACGAATCAGGTGCGTGGGCACGGAGGTCTAAAGTTTGATCCAGAGCGGAATGACGCCGAGCACCAGGTAGAGTGCGAGCGTCCAGATTCCGGACAGCGCCTCGATTCGTTTGGAAGCCCGGGGTGCGGGCGAGCGCAGGAAGGCGCGGCCGCAGAGGGCCGCGACGATCAGGCAGGTTCCGAGCACCGCGACCAGCGGCGTGGCGAAGGCGATGCGTGCCCCGGCGATCCCGGCGCAGACGAGCGTTGCTCCCATCGCCGCCAGCCAGGCCAGCACCGCGATGCGCGGCCCCCAGAGCACCGAGTAGGTTTCCACGCCAGCCTCCTCCTCGCCGGGTGAGCGGATCTTGCGCCCGAGCTCGATCACGATGCCATTGCAGAAACTCGCGGCAAGGAACCAGAACAACCCGGGCGGCATCGTCCCTCCCGCGTGCACCCAGTCGCATCCGGTCGCGAACCAATCCACCAGCGGCATGATGGCCATGTGACTGAACAGGTAGACCACCGGCCGGGCCTTCAGCCATTCGCGCACGAAAAACTCCCGGCTCATCAGCGCGAAGTAGACCCAGGTGACCGCGAGCAAACTGACCAGCGTCGTCCCGATGAGGAGCGCGAGCAGCAGTTGTCCGGCCGCTACGCCGACCCCGATCCAGGCGAGTTCGCGCAAACGCACGAGGCCGCGTGGCACCGGGCGGTAGGGGCGGTACTTCGCGTCCTCCTCCTGGTCCTTGAACTCATCGGCTATGCGCAGCAGCAGAAACGAGCCGAGCGAGACCACAAATGCCACCGCGAACGAGCGCAGCGCCGGCGCCGTCGCCGACCCGCGCAACAAGGCCGAGTAGCTCACCGCCGAGGCGCTGAACGCGAGGATGAGCGGCCCGTGCGCCGCCAGGGGAAACCGCTCGCGCTGATAGATCCACCACCGCTTCATGCGAGAGGATTCGGACTAAGCGCGAAGACGCGGAGACGCATCAAAGTAAGTCCCAATCCAAGGTCAGTGTAGGGTGGAGGTGGGGTCGCCGACCCCGCAGGGACTGGCGTCGCGTGAAGAGATTGGACCACGGAGGCGGGACCGGTCGGTCCCGTCGCGGCCTCAGCGAGGCCAGCTCCAACGGAAACGGAGGGCCTTTCCTGCGTCGGATTGTTGGGCCTCTGCGCTGCCGCGCGGGCCCGAGGCGGTTCTACGGGGCGGAACGTATCCATATCGGTCTGAGTACTCCGCGTATCAGGTCCGTTCATTGTCGGCAGGCGCTTCCGCGGCGGTCTTCGCGTTCTTCTGTCCCCGGGCGAGGCGGGCGTGGGCTTGCGTGAACTGGCCGGCGGCGAGGGCGGCGATGATCGAGATTTCCCCGGCGAGCGCGAGGGCGGCGCAGACTTCGGAGAAGGCGCGGGCATGCCCCGGGCCGGCGAGGCCAAGGATCTCGAGGCAGGCGCGCTGCGTCGGCAATCCGGTGCCGCCGCCGACCGTGCCAATGATGAGGTTGGGCAGCGTCACCGCCGCGTACAGCTCGCCCTCCGGTCCGACCTCGAAGCGCGTCACCCCGACCGCTGCCTCGGAGACGCAGGCGGCGTCCTGCCCGCAGGCGATGAAGAGTGCGGTCAGGCCATTCGAGTAGTGTCCCTGCACGCCAATCGTCCCGCTGAGCACGCCGCCGAGGGCGGACATCCGCCAGTAGTCGACCATTTTCTCCGGGGTGGTGTGGAGGTGGCGTGTGACCATTTTGCGGGAGATGCGCACCTCCGCGCTGACCTTGCGCCCGCGCACGCCCTGGAGCGATTGGGCGCTGGCCTTCTTGTCCCCCGACATGTTGCTCTCGACAAAAAAGTACTGCGGCTTGACCGGGCACGCCGCCGCAATGTGGTCGCACACCGCCTGCGTGGCGATCGTCACCATGTTCTGCCCGGAGGCATCGCCCGTGGTGAAGTCGAACATCAGGTAGACGTGATTTCCCTCGATGGCGAAACGCACATCCAGCAGCCGGCCGTGTCGCGTCGTGCCCTCGGCCGCCGCACGCAGGTCGTCCATGTGCTGCAGGCACCACTGCACGAAATTGCCCGCCTCGAGCAGGGTGTGAAACGCGTAGGCCGGGGCCCGGGCCACGCCCTCATTGAGGATCAGTGTGGCGCAGCCGCCGGCGAGCGTCACCACGCTGGCCCCCCGGTGATAACTCGCGACCAGAGCGGCTTCGGTCGTGGCCAGCGGCACGTAGTAGTCGCCCTGCGCGCAGAGTCCGTTGACGCGCAGCGGCCCGGCCAGGCCGACGGGCAGGTTTACCGTGCCGATGAAGTTTTCGATGTTGCGGGCGTAGAGCTCATGCCGGGCCAGGGATGCGGCGTCGGCGATCTCTGCCCGGGCTTCGGCGGCGTGCGGGATCAGCGCCCAGCGTTTTTCCACCACGTCCGGAGACGATTGGGTGGCCAGCGGCACCCGCGGCGGCGAGGCGTGCTGTTTCGGTGCGAGCCGACGGGCCAGTTCCTCGGGCGACAGGCCCGCGGAGAGGCGTTCCAGGTGATTCCGGGCCCGATCGTGCGAGGCAGGCATGGGAGGTGTTAGGCGCAACCGAACGGGCCATTCAACCACGAAAGCGGCGCCAGCCCCGGGGCGGGCTGGAA
>JAXMHM010000072.1:0-21299 GCA_046346755.1 Opitutaceae bacterium
CTCAACGCCGCGCGGACCCAGCTCTTTCCCAACTATCCGGCAAACACCGGCGTGCTTTACCGCGTCCCCCGGTCCCCGGTGGCCGCGACCACCCCGGTACTGACGGGCGGGGGACCGATTGGACTCTTCGTGGATGGTGTGGCGCTGTTCGACAACCGCGACACCTTCTCCTACTCCGCGGCGAACAAGTCCGACGCCGAGCCGGTGAATGGACTGCGGGGCGACGGGGTCTGGAATCGCGATGCATACGTTAACGAAGGCGTGACGTTTGACGCGGCCTTTGCGCATCAGGCCGGATCCACCTATCACTACCACGCCAATACACCGGCGCTGCGTCACCTCCTGGACGACCACGTTGAGTACCTGGCGGCGACGGGAACCTATGTGGAGAGCACGGACGCGCCGACCCGGCATTCGCCCATCCTCGCCTGGGCGGCCGACGGCTATCCCCTCTATGGACCCTATGGTTATGCGTCAGCCACCGACGCGTCCAGCGGAGTCCGTCGAATGATCTCCGGCTATGTCAAACGCGATGGCACCGCGGGCACGACGGCGTTGGCGAAGACCGGCCGCACGACGTTGCCCGCCTGGGCCGCGCGAGCCCAGGGGCGGTCCGCGAGCCTGGACGCGGCGCTCCACGGTCCCGCCGTGGATGCAACGTATCTTCTGGGACGTTACCTGGAGGACTACGACTACCTCGGCGACCTCGGCCGGACGCAAGGGGTCGACTTTGATCTCGATGTCAGCAACGGCCGGTTCTGCGTCACGCCGGAGTTTCCCCAGGGTACCTATGCCTACTTCACCGCCATCGAGGTGAATGGCACGCCGCGTTTTCCCTACAACCTGGGACGCTGGTATCATGGGACGCCGAGCGGAGGCTCCGTTGGCACGATCGCGGAGACGGTGCGGGAGTATGTCCGGGGTGGACAGGCGCGGCCCATTGTTGTCAAGGCAGAGTCGGCCGCTTCCGGTGTGACTCTGTCCTGGACCTCGGTCGAGGGAGGGACCTATGCCATCGCCACGTCGGGTGATGGGGCGACGTTCACGACCCTGGCGGAGAGCCTGCCCAGTGGAGGGGGCACCACGAATTTCACGACGGTCACACGCGCCGCCTATTACCGCGTCACGCTGACGGCCGTGGCGAGTTTTGACACCGATGGGACTGGCGGCCTGACCGGCGTGGGAGGACAGGGAACGGCGCAGGCAGCCCAGGTGGGATCGAGCGGCACGGTCAGGCTGGTCAATCTCTCAACCCGCGTGCAGGTCGGCGGTACGGCGGGATCGCCCATCGCCGGTTTCGTCATCGAAGGCACCGGGATTCAGCGCGTATTGCTGCGGGCGGTCGGCCCGACGCTTGCGACTTTCGCCGTGCCCGGCGCGCTGAGTGACCCGCAGCTCACGTTGTACTCCGGCGGGACCGTGGTGGCGTCGAATGACGACTGGTCGGCCACCGGTGGGGGCACCTCCCTGGCCGCAACCTTCACCTCTGCGGGGGCCTTTGCCCTGCCAACGGGAAGCAAGGACGCGGCGCTGGTGGCCGAACTGGCTCCCGGCGCGTACACGGCGGTCGTGAGTGGTGCAACGGGAACCACGGGCACGGCGCTGGTGGAGCTGTATGTTCTGCCCTGACCCGGGTCCCGGCCATGGCACCGAGGGTGACACCGATGAGCTTGAACGCGAAACCGACGGCTGAACTACGACGGTGGGAGCATCATGTACCCCGCCGAACGCAAGGTGCGAATGAAGCGAGGTTCCTTGGCGTCGTCGCCCAGTTTTTTCCGCAACGAGGAGATGTGCACGTCGATCGAGCGGTCGAAGACGTCGTAGTTGCGGTCGCGACACTCGTCGAGCAACGCCTCCCGGGACTTCACTCGACCGCGCGCCTTGGCGAGGCTGGCCAGCAGGTCGAACTCGACCGGAGTCAGCACCAGCGGCGTGCTGCCGAGCGCGGCGGAGCGGGCATCCAGGTTGATGTGCAGCGGACCCACCACGATTTCCGCCGGAGGCGGGGGCGCGCCGGTGCCGGTGGCCGAAAAGGCACTGCGCCGGATCACGGCGCGCAGGCGCGCGAGCAGTTCCCGGGTGGAGAAGGTCTTGGGCAGATAGTCGTCAGCTCCGACCTCGAGTCCGACGATGCGATCGGTTTCATCGCCCCGGGCCGTGAGCATGAGCACCGGAACCGTGCTGTGCGCACGGATGCGTTTCAGCACCTCGAAGCCATCGAGTCCGGGCAGCATGACGTCGAGCAACACGGCGTGCCACGGTTCACCCGGAGCGAGGGCCCGTTCCACGCCCTCGGGGCCGGTGTGTGCGCAGGTGACCTCGAAGCCCAGCGGATCGAGGTAGGTGGTGACGAGCCGGCAGAGTTTGCGATCGTCATCGATCATCAGAAGGCGGGTGCGCCCGTCGCCTGGAGGGTGGTCGGCCATGCTGGATCACCACCAAGACGAGGCGTGCCGGACATGGCGAGTCCCTTAACGACGGCTTAACATTTTCCCCGGCTGACGCACACCAGGACTTTACTCCGCCCTGCGACCCTGAGCGACCATGCCACCTCCGTTGAATCCAACCCCGGCCCCGGCTGGCGGCAAAATCGTCCCCCGGTTGCCAGCCTGGAGGACGAGGGTGGCTTGCCTGGGTTTCTTGCTCGGGCTCGTGCTGACACCGGCGTTTGGATACGATCTGCGGCTGCGGTTTCGCCTCGCGGCGGCGGGATCTGCGGTGGAGGTGGGGAGCGGGACGGTGATGGACGTCGAAGCCAACCGCCTAACTGTGACGCGGGTGGCGGCGCTGGTGTCGCGCGTTACGTTGGTACGCGCGGACGGGGAGCGGGTTCAGGCGGACGGGCAGTTTGGTCTGATCGATCTGGGAAACGGGCGCACAGACGTGACGGTGAGCGGACTGCCGGCAGGTCGCTACGAAGGGGTGGAGTTTCTCCTTGGGGTGGTGCCCGAGGTCAACCGGGCCGACCCGGGAGTCTGGCCGGCGGGTCACGCCCTTCATCCGCTCGTCAATGGGCTGCACTGGGGCTGGCAGGGCGGCTATGTGTTCGTGGCCCTTGAAGGCCGATACCAGACCGCCGGTTCGACCTGGGGTGGCTGGAGCCTCCATCTGGCGACGGACCGCCGACTGATGCAGGTTGCGGTGGAGACGCCCCTGGACATTGCGGGTGACACGGCGGTTGACCTGGTCTGGGAGCTCGCACGTTCGCTTGAGCGCGTGCGACTCCAGCCCGAGGAGGGCGGTGATTCCACCCACTCGGCCCCGGGTGATGCACTGGCGGACCGTCTGGTCCAGACCGTACCCCGATCCTTTCGGGTCGAGCGGGTCACCCGAATCCGGCAGGAGAACCGAGCGAACGAGCCGGGGTCGGCTGAACCCTCGCGGCGGCGCGCAGGACAGGCTCTCGCCTTTCAGGTCCCGGCGGGATGGCCGCAGCCGTCACTGCCGGCAGACAATCCCCTGACCCGGGAAGGGGTCGAACTGGGGCGATACCTCTTTTCGGATACGCGATTGTCGGGTCGCGGCACCCAGGCCTGTGTCGACTGCCATTCACCCGCGCTCAGTTTCTCCGACGACGTGGCGCTCAGTCCCGGAGAGGACGGATTGCCGGGATCGCGCAATGCCATGCCGTTGTTCAATCTCGCCTGGGCTTCGCGATTTGGCTGGGACGGGTCGCGCTCGACGATCCGGGAGCAGGCGCTGGCCGCGATGGTTCATCCCCGGGAGATGAATGCGACGCCCGCGACCGTGCTTGAGCGCCTCGGCAAGGATGCGGCGCTGGGTGCGATGGTTCGCGAGGCGTTCGGATCGGGAGAGATCACGATGGACCGCATCGGTCGGGCGCTGGAGCAGTACCTGCTCACCCGGGTCGCGACCGACTCGCGATTCGATCAGGCGCTCAAGGGTGGAGCGGCGCTGACGGTCGAGGAGCGCCGCGGCTTTGAGTTGTTTGTGACTGAATACGATCCGGCCCGGGGTCGGAGAGGGGCCGATTGTTTTCATTGTCACGGAGGCGCGCTCTTCAGCGACTTCGGTCTGAAGAACAATGGACTCGATCGCGAGGCGGCCGACCTTGGATTTGGAGCCGTGAGCCACCGGACTCAGGATGCGGGCGCGTTCAAGGTTCCGTCGCTGCGGAACCTGGCGACGACGGCGCCCTACATGCATGACGGACGCTTCAGCCGGCTCGAGGAGGTGGTGGCGCACTATGATCACGGCGTGCAGCCCTCGCCGCAGCTCGATCCCAATCTGGCCAAGCATCCCGCCGGCGGACTGGCGCTGTGCGAGGCGGATCAGCAAGCCCTGGTGGCGTTTCTGCAGACCCTCAACTCACCGATTGTCGACGGAACAGTGGCTCGGTGACGGGGTGCTTCATCCAACAGGCCTGCGCGAGCGGCGTAGAGCTCACTTCCCGTTCGAGTCCAACCACCCAGTTTCTAGGGGTTTTTGACGTCGGCAGCATTACCCCGCTGACTTTGCTATGGGAGGATTAACGGTTCCTCGAAATTGAGTATCGAAGCGAATAAATGCCTGGCACCTGAATCGTGCCAGCGCAGCTATTTCGTTGCAACTAATGCTCCGGTTGATTCAGCCCGTTCAGGTAGTGACGCGCCTGTCGAGCTGCTCGTTCCACGATGCTTGAGCGCGCATCCGGGCTGAGTCGTAATTCCGACTGAACGAAATGTGACTGGCTCCAGTAAACAAGCTCTCCGGGAAGTCCCCAGCCATGATGCTCTGCAATGGCGCCGACCAAGTTCAGCACCCGACACGACACGTGTGGTTCCACAGATAGGCTATGCAAGTAGTGGTCGCGAATTGGCATGAATACGTCGACGGGGAATCGCCAGGCACGCAGCACCGCGGTGGCCACCTCGGGGTGGGTCAGGCCGAACACTTACTGTTCCCAAGCGAGCACTCCTTCTTGGCCAAGCGGTTGGATCTGCTCGCTACGACCCTCCACTCGGGCCGTTGTATCCAATAATAGTTTCCCCACAGATCGAAGCAGGCCCGTCGTGTAGGCGGTCTTTGGATCAAGCTCCGCGGATCCGGCCAACTCCTCCATCAAGAAGGCACAGAGGAGTGAATTGCGGCAGAATGTGAATTCCGAGATAGGATAGTATGCGAATTCCATCGACGCGAGTTGACGCAGAATCGCAGCCCCTGCCAACCGATGGACTTCTGCGTAGCCAATCCGACCTAAAGCCCCCTCCAGCGACCCCACGGGGTCCCCTCGATTAAAGATAATACCGTTGGCAATCCTAACAACACGCGCTGTCAGTCCGGCATCCCTTCGCAATAGTTCCGCTACTTCTCCGATACCGCTGTTGGCGTCCGTGAGCTTTTGCTGCAACTCGGTCAGCACGGAAGGCGTCGAGGGCAGTTTCTCTGCAACCTGGATGGCTCGCGGACAGGTGATCGAACGCACATTCACGTTGGTCAGGGGTTCGGATTGACACTGTGTCTCGTTCGTCTGGTCCGTGATTCTGATGACAAGTCGGTGCTAAAAGTCGACCCGCTCACGGGGTAGCGTGCAGCAATCGACCCGCCTCGTCGTCGTGAGGGCGCTGAGACGGGTGACGTTCGCATTCCAATGAGGCTGTCACAAGGGTCCATCGCCAACGGACCGGATACGGGATTGACGGCGCCCGTCTACTGGAAGAAACGATCCGACGAACTGGCCGTCGTGGCGACCTTGCGGGTCGGTTTTGCTGCGGAAGGACGACGGGAGGGCGCTGGACGCGTGGGCTTTTCGGTGTGAGCAGCGAAGGTTGGCACGCTGACCTGCGTCGTGGAACGTGTGCCGGTAAGTACCTGGAGTTGAGCCACGGCCTCTTTGAGAAGAGTTGCCTGTGCACTGAGCTCTTCGGCGGCTGCCGCTGTTTCTTCTGCGCTTCCGGCGTTGGTCTGGGTCACTTGGTCCATCTGCGAAACCGCAGTCGAGACCTGGCCTATTCCCAACTTCTGTTCCTCGGAAGCAGACGCAATCTCACCCACGAGACGGTCGAGATCTTCGATCCCGGTTTGAATCTCCGAGAAACTGGTGGCGACATCATTGCTGAGGATCGCGCCCTGTTCGCTCTTGGAGAGCGAGTGTTCTATTTTCAGAGCGGTCTCTTTGGCGGCAGTGGCTGAGCGCTGGGCGAGTGCGCGGACTTCGTCGGCAACGACCGCGAAGCCAGCGCCATGCTGGCCGGCGCGCGCGGCTTCGACCGCGGCGTTGAGCGCCAGGATGTTCGTCTGGAAAGCGATTTCATCAATGGTTTTCAGAATGTTCGTGATGTCGCTGGACGATGACTTGATTGCCTCCATCGCGCCTTGTAGGGCCTGCACGCGGGTGACACCGGAATTAGCGGCCGTACGAGTGCGAACCGCAGACTGTTTGGCGGTGGCTGCGCCCTCGGCGTTGCGTGCAGTCATCGAGGATAGTTCTTCGAGAGACGCGGAGGTTTCCTCGAGGGACGCGGCCTGTTCGCTGGCGCCTTCGGCAAGAGACTGGCTGGAGGCGGAGACCTGGCCGGCGGCCGCCGAAGTCTGTTCAGCTCCTTCGCCGAGCGACTGTGCCAGGACGCGGAGCGGGGCGGTGATGCTGCGGGCAATGATGACGGCGAGCCCGAGACCCAAGGCGACTGCGGCGATCCCAACCCACGTGATGACGGACTGGGTGTGCAGAATATGTGCTTGGATCGCTGGGCCGTCGCGATTTTGCTCTGCGATGATCGCGAGCTTGAATTGCTCGACTTCGTGATCCACGCGTTCGCCGATGGCGGCCAGCTTTCGGCCAGATTCGGCGAGTTGGCTGGTGGAGTTCTTCTTTTGGTAGAGCGTCGCGAGGGCGGCAAAACCGGCGGCATGATCGTGCGCCTCCTGGCTAATGCGACTCAGCATCGCGTGGCGCTCGGGTTCGTCGGCAAGTTCCTCCTGTCCTCCCATGAGAAGTTCCTCCAGCTGGGCGAGGCGGGTCTTGTAGGTGCCGATGTTTGCGGTGTTTTGAGTAACTTGGAAATCTTTCACCGCGATGCGCATTTCGAGGAAGTTCGCCTGGATCCGGCCGGCGAGAATGCCATGCCGTGCATCTTTCCTGTAAGTTACGAAATCGTTGAAGGTCGAATGCATGCTCACATAGCTGATTGCTGCGAGGCCCGTCAGTAAGACGAGTACCGCCGCGAACCCGGCGGTGAGTCGGGAATTTACCGTCCAACGGGTCATTCCCGCGGTAGAATAGCGGTGGGCACCGAACAGAAACAGCGCGAGCACGGAGACGCCCATGCCGATCGCCAAGGTGCTGAGACTTGCAGGATGTTCGACAGCGGGGGTGGATGCGTTTGCGGTGGTTGTGTTGGCGCCATGGTGGTTCGCGGCCTGATCTGCGCTGGAAGGAGTGACTTCGACGTGGCTCGCATGGGCATTATCTGTGCTGTGATCAGCATCTCCGCTGCGAGCGAGCAAGAGGGCTTGATCGCGGTGTTCGCCGTGGAATTGAACGGTGCCAGTGGCGAGGTCATAGACCGCACCGACGACCTTCAGCTTGCCGGCCTTGACGAGATCCCGGACAATCGCGCTTTTCTCGAAGATTGCGTCAATGGTGAGCCAGACATTCGTCTCGACGGCTTTCGCTAGAAGATAGTCGATCGGTCGCCCGGGATTGGCTTGGCGGGCCTGTTCGACGGCGGGTACGATCGGAGCGATGAGCTGGGGAATGCTGCCGTGAACCTCGGCGTCTTCAAGCACAGCCTTCACCGCACCGCAGGAGCTGTGACCAAGCACGATGAGAAGAGGGGTGCCCAGATGACCCGTGCCGTATTCAATGGTACCGATCTCGTCGGTCTGGGCGACGTTGCCTGCCACGCGGACAACAAAGAGGTCGCCCACGCCCTGATCAAAGAGGATCTCCGGTGAGACCCGTGAGTCCGCGCAAGACAGCACCGTGGCAAACGGGGACTGTCCACCTGCGATTTCAGCTAGGCGGGCGGCGTCTTGGTGAGGACGGGTAGGTGTTCCTGAGCTGAAACGAGCCTGCCCGGCTCGAAGCGCCTGGAGGGCTTGGTCGGGTACTTTGTAAGTTTCGGCTCGTAGCGGGCCAGCCCCGAAGAAGGCAAGGGCGAGAGCCACGGTAGCGACACGGGAGATGGTTCGCGATGATCTGCGAGTGACGGTTGTGAGGGAGACGCGACAATGCATAGCAGCAAGAAGAAGCAACGGCTGAACGGTTCTTGGTGGGCACGGATGGCCGTGCGCATTGCTTCTTTTGCTTTCAGGTCTATACCTGCTCGGAAAAGGCGGCCGCTCGGAGAACGCCGACAATGGTGGAAGGATTATCGGCGGCGGCTCAGCTGACTTTACCCCAAAATCTCCGCTCAGGCATTGACGCAAAATTCAGACATCATGGTGCTTCCGGTCACGTTCTCGACTGAGTTCCTCGAGCCGCAAGCGGAGTGCACCCAGATCCTTGGATTGAAAACTACGCTTCGTTCTTTCGAGAATCGTTGTCGCCTCCTTGATCACTGCCTCCAGCTCAGCCTCGCGACGTCGCAAAGCTGTCACATCCGCGACGTGAACCGAGAACCCCATCACCTGGCCTTCGACAATATCCGGAGTGTAGGTTGCAATCGCGTGCCACACCTCACCGTTCGGTACGGAAATCCGGCGCTCGAAGACCTGTTTTTTGCCCGCGAGCGCCCCTAAGATATGAGGTAGATTTTTCGCGTAGAGTTGAGGACCGAGAAGTGCCTCCATTGTCATCCCCTTCATCTCCTCGGGTGTACGGCCGAACCAAGTCACGTAGGCATCATTGGAAAATACGCAGCGTTGCTCCGAGTCCCAATAGGCGAACATGGCTGAAGTACTGTTGAGTGTTCGCAGGAGCGTGCGGGTGGAATCTTTCATCTCAAGAGGGCGCAGAGGGTGGTGGGCGGACCAAGCGGTTGTTTACTCCGATCTTTCGATACTCAAAAAGGTGAGAATTTAGCGGGAATTCGCTAGTGTTTTTCAAAGAGGGTGTTGTAGACGGCCGAATAGCTCGTAGCACAGCGCACACCAACTCCTAAACTCAAGATCAGACCTCCAGAATTTCGCAGTAATGATCGCGTTGGGAGCTCGACTGAGAGTACCCACACATGGCGGGTTTAGTAGGGAAGTAACCGGCAGCCGGGTACAATGGCTGGTCGCGACTCCAAGGTCGTGGGAACTGGCGACGCCGGCGACGGGCCGATTAGCGAGGACAGGTCATCGAGCGATCGGGCACGTTCACACCGACCACAAACCGCATCTGAGCCAAGGCGGGCAGGGAAGGGCCCACTGCGAATCGAGGCCCCCCTTCGTCCACAGTCCTCAGCTTTTGGCTATGAAGGTTTGCCGGCGTTGAGGCAGGCAAAAACAGTCCGTCCGAGGGTGGCGTAGGTCATGGGCTTGTGGACGACGGCGTCGATTCCCAGCATCTTCATCTCCTCCTCCTCGGCCGGAGAGAAAAAGCCGCTCGCGACCAGGATACGCACCTTCGGCTGGAGTTCCCGGAGGCGCGCGGCCAGCTGCAAGCCGCCGAGCCCCGGCATGGCGAGGTCGGTCAGGACTGCGGCAAAGCGATCTCCCTGGCGGGCAAACTCAGCGAGCGCATCCTCGGGTCTCGTGCAGGCGACGACCCGGTAGCCCAGACGGCCGAGGAGCGCCTCGGTTGACCGCGCGATCGCGCTTTCGTCGTCGACGAGCAGAATGGACTGACCCGAGCCGAGGGGAACCGCCTCGTCCGGTGAGGCGGGAAGCGGGTTTTCATCGTCGATCGGAAAGTAGAGATGAAACAGCGTGCCCCGTCCCGGTTTGCTGTAGACGGTGATCGCCCCGCCGTGCTGCTGCATGATGCCGTGCACCACCGAGAGCCCCAAGCCGGTTCCCTCGCCCCGGGCCTTGGTGGTGAAGAAGGGCTCGAAGATGCGCGCCTTGACCTCCGGGGTCATGCCGGGACCTGTATCCTGTATTCCGATGCGCAGGTAGCGCCCGGGTTTCATGCCCGGATCAGGCCGTTCGGACGCAGATTCGAAGGTCACCACGCTTTCGGTGAACGACAGCTGGCCCTGGACGCCGCGCATGGCTTGGACGGCGTTGGTCCCGATGTTCATGAGCACCTGGTGCAGCTGGATCGGGTCGGCGACGAGGGTGGGGCTCTGTTCCGCCCGGGGATGAAGGAACTCCACCTTGCCCTTGGCGATGGCGCGGAGGAACGAAATCGTCTCATCGATGATTGTTGTCACCGACAGGCGTTCGCGCTCGGGCGAGGTCTGGCGCGAGAAAGCGAGGATCTGCCGCACGAGCTGCTGGGCTCGAAGGGAAGCCTTCAGGATCTGGTCGATGTTCTCGTGAGCGGGATGGTTCTCCGGGAGTGTCAGTCGCGCGATCTCGGCATTGCCGACCAGCACGGTCAGCAGGTTGTTGAAGTCGTGAGCCACGCCACCGGCGAGCGTGCCGATGGCCTCCATTTTTTGACTTTGCTGCAGCGCCTCCGCCTGGCGCACCAGACGCTCCTGCAGTCGTCGCTGACGGACCATGGACCAGAGGGCGACGATCAGGGCGATGGCCAGTCCGGAGGAAACGGCGAGCAGGATCTCGAATTTGGTGTAGCGGGTGGACGACACATGACCGAACCAGCGCTGGTAGATTTCATCGAATTCGCCGGTCCGGACCAGCACGGCGAGCCCCTCGTTCAACTTGGCGAGCAGGGCACGGTCGCCGTCGCGGACGGCGAAACAATAACGCACATTGTAACCCTCCACGGGCAAATCGGAGACGCGCAGGTTGCGCAGTCCGAGGTGATGCGAGAGGGCGAGACCGCTGAGTCGCGTGATTAGGGTGGCGTCGCCTTCACCCCGATTGAGACGGATAAGGGCCTGTTCAACCGACTCGACATGGACAATGGATCCCTCGAGTCCGGCCCGCAGCAGGACGGTTTCACCGAGACTGCCGGGGTGGACCAGGACTTTTTTCCCCTTCAAGTCCGAGAGCGATTTTAGCGCGGGACTGGAATCACGCTGAAGAATGGCGCCGGACAAGGCGAGGTAGGGGACGGAAAAGTCGGCATGGTCCTCACGCTCCGGAAACTGGGCGTAGCTCTGCAGCAGGTCCAGATTTCCGGCGGCGAACTGCCCGTTGATTTCCTTGGTCGTGCCGAGTACCGGTTCGATCGGCAGGTCCATCACCCTCCCCACGCTGCGCGTCAGTTCGTGGGCGAATCCCAGGATGTTTCCCTGGGCATCGCGGTAGGAGAACGGGAAATTGTCGATCAGCACTCCAGTTCGCAGCGGGGCGCGATTGGGCTGGGCGCGCGACGGGATGGCGGGCAGCAGGGCCAGCATCCCTCCCAGAACGACGGCAATCGTGCCACGCGTCATCCCGCAGAGCGTGGCCAGATTCGAAGGAAATGCAACGTCCACTGATTGTGGACGTTGCAGTCCTGACGGACGAGGCTATGGGATCGGCCAGGCGAGCACCGCCGGAGTGCGGGTGGCCGGCCGGATTTCTCCACTGATGATCACGGCGAGACCCTTCCAGACGATCCCGGGCGCGGCCACCACCGGACCGGGGCCGGCGTCGGTGGAGTGATCGCGGTCACCGGCCGGAGCGCGGGGCATGATCGGACCCGCAGTCCAGGTGCGTTTGACCGGATCAAAAATCAGACTCTCGGTGGCAAACCCTGGATGTTCGCGCGGAGCTCCCGGAAAGACCTCAGCGTAGCCGCCGACCAGGAGGATGCGACCGTCGGGCAGCACCGGGCAGGGACTCACCGCGGCGACACGGGCCACCGGCAGGTCGCCCAGACGCTCCCAACGGTCCGTGGCCGGATCCAAGCGATAGACCCGGTTCGAGGGGGCATGTTTGCGTTCCGCATTAAAAGCCATGCCGCCGAAAAGCAGGAAGCCCGAGCCGTCGGAGGAGGCGGCGCCGACAAACAGCCCGGGACCGGGCAGATCGGGGAGACGGCGCCATCCGCGATCGGCTTGCGAAAGGTCGAGCGCATAGGCGGAGGCTTCCGCCGCGGGTTCGGTCAGCACGGTCTGTCCCCCGGCGACAATGAGGTGGTGACCGGCGACGGCGGCGACGGCGTAGCCCACCGCGACCGGCAGGTCGGGCAGCTTGCGCAGGGAAAGTCCGGGGCCGGCCGCGCTCAGCGCGTAGACCGTGGCCAGAGGGCCCTTGGCGCCGATGCCGCCGGCGAGGTAGATCGTATCCGCGTGGGCGGCACAGGCGAAGGCCCCGGCCTTTTCCGGTAGCTTCAGGTCGAGGACCTCCCAGGCGGAGGTGGGGGAGGCGAGGGAGTAGATGCGATCGTTGAAGGCCTTTTCGCCCTTCAGCCAGAACGGCTTTTCGGGAAAATTGGAACCTCCTGCGGCGATCAAGCGGCCGGCAATGACGCCGGCTGCCATGCCGCCGTAACCCACCGGATCGGGCAGTGGGGCGAGCAGTTTCCAACCGCGGAGATCAACCGGCGGCGTCGGGGAGGAGAAGGAGGTGGAGGTCGACATAATGAGGAGGGAGAGCAGGAGGGAGCGTCGTGTGAGCATGGAGGGAAGAGTGCGGAGAGGTCCGCTGGAGGTGGCGTCGACGACCCCGCGGGGATTGGCGTCGCGTGAGGAAATCGGACACCGGAGGCGGGACCTGACTGTCCCGTCGCGGCCTCGCCGAGGCCACCCCCAACGGGGACGCTGCAGTTCCCCACGTCCGATCCTCTGGTTGACGCGCATGCGCGACGGAGGGATTCACGGTTCTTCGTCTGAAGGGTTGCGGCTCAGCCGACCAGCTGTTTGCCGGTGACCGAGTTGAATTCCCCGCTGCCGGGAGCGAAGGCGTAGCGTTCGGCAAATCCCTCCGGGAGGTGCACGCCGAGGCCCGGGGCGGAGGAGAGACGCAGACGTCCGTTTTCCAGGACCGGCGGTTCCACCCACAAGTCCATCAGCAGGGGAGCTTCCATGTGGGTGTTGAGCTCGCGACGGTTCGGATTGTAGGCGGCAAACTCGAGGATGGACGTGTTGCGGCAGGCGAAGGCGGCGTGCAGGTTGGCCGCCACGCCCGGGGTGGCGGACCAGGCGTGGGTGGCGACGGATACGCCGCGCAGTTCGCACAGCCGGGCGATCTTGATGAAGTTGGTGATGCCTCCCATGAACGACGCGTCCAGCTGGGCGAGGGCGAAGGGCTGGTACTCCAGCCAGTCGCGCCACTCCTCCAGGCTGGTCAGACACTCGCCACCGGCGACCGGGATGGTGGTCGATTGACGCAGCGCGGCGTAGGCCCGCATATCGGTGTAGGGCAGCGCCTCCTCGAAGAAGCCGATGGGAAACGACTCCAGCCCCTTGAGCACAAACTGGGCGGTCGCGAGATTCCAGATGTGGTCGGCCTCGCCCAGGTTGTCCATGTGGGCGTCGAGGTTGAGCTGGAAGGATTGTCCGAATCGCTTGAGCAGGAATTCCACCTTGGACCGTTCGACCTCGAGCGCCTCCTGGGGTGTGCGCGAGGCGAGGAAAGGATGGCCCGGACGGTGACTGCCGGCGCCAAGCTTGACCGAGTTGAAACCCAGGCTGAGGTATTTCTCGACCTTGCCTTCGAGTTCATCGCGGGCGTGAGGGGAGGTTCCACCGGTCGCATAGCAGGGCAGCGAGTCGTGACACCGACCGCCGAGCAATTCGTACACCGGTACGCCCAAGGCCTTGCCCTTGAGATCCCAGAGGGCGGATTCAATGCCACTCAGGACGATTGAGCCCAGGCCGACCCGGGACCAGAATTTGCCCGAGGTGAACATGCGGCGGCTGAGCACGTCGATATCGAGAGGCGACTGTCCGACGAGGATGGGAGCGTAGAAGGCCACGATCTCCGGCACCATCTCAGGGACAAAGTAGCCCGCGTAGGTTTCCCCGAGGCCAGTCAGCCCGGTGTCCGTCTCGATCACGATGAACGCAGCCGAGCGGCGGGTGCGGGACTTCATGAAGATGTCCTTTTGGGGAGCGGTGCAAAGCAGCGTGCGAACGCGGGTGATTTTCATGCGGGAGCGGTGGTGGGACGACGGTGGAAGGAAGGTAGACGTGAAGAGCCCGACGGTGCGGGGATGACCGACATTTCGGCTGGCCCGCTTATCGGGGAGCCAGCTGGGTGAGCAGCCACGCCGCGGCCTGTTCATGGGCCTGGTCAGTCTGGCGGTGGTTGTCCGTTGGCATGATGTGGAGGTGGAGCGGGGCGAGCTTCAGGTCGGCCGGAGTGGCGGCGATGACCGCCCGGGTGAAGGCGATGCAGCGATCCGTATTCACCCGACGGTCACGATTGCCAATGCTGATCCAGATGGGCCGCCCGGCGAGGGCAGGGGCTCGGTTGAGCAGGGCCGTCGATTGCACGAGTGCGTTCTGGCCGAGGTTGGCGAACTCACTCAAGTCCGCCAGGTCAGTGACCGGCGAAAGCGTCATGGCAGCACTGATACGTGGCTCGGCCGCCATGACCTGCAGCGACATGAAGCCGCCCCGCGAGATGCCGAAGAGGGCGACGCGTTTGGGGTCGGTGAGGCCGGTGCGGATCAGGTGGTCGAGCACCTTGCCGACCCGTTGCACAAACGGGGCCACCACGTCCTCGTTGCGACTGATGCGCTGTGCCCAGCCGGGCAGACCGGCCTTTTCGCCCGGACGGACGTCGTCACCGTGGACCGGCATGTCGATGCTCACCACGAAAAATCCCGCCTCCTGCATGAGGCGGCGTGCGCCACGGCAGAAATTGGGATCGGACAGCGTGGTGCCGCGGTCGGCGGCAAAGAGAAAGAGCGTGGGGGCCGGGCGGGTCGGCGCTGCGCCGATGAACGCAAACGGCACACCGTCGATCGACTGGTGGGTGAGATCGGCGGCGGACTCGGCCGACTCACCGGTAAGAGCACCGACGGACATGAGGATCGAGAGGAGAAAGCACCTGAGGTTCATAGAGATGCGACCGACCCGCAGGCGCCGGGCGAGTGGGGGAGGAGACCGAAAAGCGTCAGGCCCGGGGGCTCACGCGAAACAGGCATGCGAGGGATGAAGCAGAAAATACGTGTGTATACAAGAGTTTCGGCGAGCGATTTTCCGGGGAGCCTCTGGCTTTGGACGGAGGCAAAGCAGAATCGGTGCTATTCTTCGCCGTCCCAGTAGTCGGCGTCGGTGGCGCGAAAGAACTTACGAGGGGATCGAAAGCCCCATTTGTTGGAATCGGGGTAGTGCCAGACATCGACCGGCGGATTGTCGGCGACCAGGAGGTAGATGAGGTCGGCGTCGCCGCTGGCGGTGACTTGGTGAGCCTCGAACGGGGGATGGAGCACGACGTCGCCGGCCTTGAACTCAGTCGTTCCCTCGGTCGTCCGGACGCGGGCCGCGCCCTCGAGGAAAATGTAGAATTCCCACTGGGACGAGTGGGAGTGGAAGGGACACCCGCATTCACCTGGGGCGAGTTTGCCCCACTCGAGATCGAAGGGGTGTCCCCCGAGTCCGGTCGGCGTGTTGCGCAGGGCACCGAGCGCCATGGAAAGTTCTTTGCTGGTGCCGCGGAACTTGCCCTTGGGGGAAGACCAGGCCTCCCAGGCGATGGAGTCGACCGAGCGGAACCGGCTGGAGAACGGAGTGGCCGGTGCAGGCACGATCAAGGGGGAGACGGTCCCGGGCGTTTCCCGGGGATCCTCGCCGTCGAAGTAGTCGGCGGAGGTGATGTGAAAGAAGCCGCCCGGAGGCCGCAGTCCCCACTTGTTGGAGTCCGGGTAGTGAAAGGCGTCGAGCTGCGGATGATCGGCCACGATGAGCACGTGGAGATCATGCGTCCCGGGGTTGATCAGCTGGTGGGCCTCACCCGGAGGATGGATCCAGACGTCGCCGGGGCGCACGGACACCCGTTCGGAGCCGACGCGTACGACTCCCTCGCCGGACCGGACCAGGAAGAGCTCCCATTGGGCGAGGTGGGTGTGGTAGGGACAAACAGTGGCGCCGGGAGGGACCCGCCTTTCCTGCACGTCGAAGGGATGACCGCCGCCCCAAGTGCCAACATTTTGAATACCGCCGAGGGCGAGGGAGAGGTTGCGACTGAACGAATGAAACCTGCCCGTGGGAGAGCGCTGTTCAAGCCATGCCAGGGAGGGCCAGGAGAGGGAGTGCATCGAGAAGAGCGGTGAAGAGAAGCGCAGGCTCTCGGAAGGGGAAAGGCCAAAGCGAGGTGGGGTGCACGCGGTCTTGCCTCCCGGCTGAGGCCGGGCTTGCATGCCGGCGCGATGAACCGCCCTGTCACCTGGTTGATGCAAGGTCTGGCCCTGCTGGTGGGCGGTGCGGGGGTCATGTCGCCGACGTGGGCGGCGCGGTCGTCGGCTCCCCGTCCGTATTCCTTGCGCGAGCGCGCGTGGTACGCGCAGGCGGCGCTTGACCGCGTGGTCGAAGGCGCGGACCTGGATGTCCATTTTCTGGCCGCCGCGGTTTTTTTTGAGACCAATCGCCGTCGGGTCGAGGCGGGGCGACGCCGGTTGCGGTATGATCCGGCGGCAATGGAAGCGGCCGAGCGTCAAGCGACGATGATGGCCAATCTGGGCCAGGTTGGACACGGCAACCCCCTCCGCGGGGAAGAAACGGTGGCGGCGCGCCTGGAACAATCCGGGGTTACGCCCGCGCGGGTGGCGGAGAATGTCGCGTCGACCTCGCTGTTCGATTTTCCCCCCGAACGGTCCTTTGTGATCCGTCACCTGGGCAATCAGCGGGTGCTGATCGACGGAGAGACGGGGTTGCCGTTGGCCCGGCGCACGTATCGGGAGTTGGCGACGGTGATGGTTGACCAGTGGCTGGCTTCGCCGGGCCACCGTGAAAACCTGATGTCACGGCAGGTCAGCGTACTCGGCTGCGGGATGCGTTTTGCCCGCGTCGCGACCGGCCTGGAGTTGGTGCATGCGGTGCAGGTGTTTTTGGATCCCTGAATCGGAGCCAGACCCTTGAACCACGGATGGACTCGGATGGACACGGATTGGAGCGGATGCGGGGAGGCAAGGAGATGCGTTGAAGTGGCGGGGGTCGGGGTCCTTGGAGTTGCATTGGGGCGGTGTTGCGATCAGGCTGCAGTTTCACACTTCGCTGCCATGAAGACTTCTACTCTTGTGACTTGGATTCGCTGGATACCCCTGGCCCTGGCACTGGCCCTGCGGCTCGACGCGGGTGAGACCACGCTGCTGCTGGCGCTCCGGACGGCGACCACGGGATTGACGGACTCGTTTGTGACCGTGCCGGCGGGCGACACAGTCCGGATCCAGTCCCCGTACAGCGGACCCGCGTTGGTGTGGTTCAAAGATGACAAGGTGATCGCGGGGGCGACCCAAGCCACCTTGGTGCTGACGGCAGTGTCACCGGGCGACGCGGGTGTGTACCGGTCGATGATCAATGATCCGCTGGCGCTGGTGGTGCCGTCGCAGGGAGTTCACCTGTCGGTCGGACCCTCGACGCGGTTTGTCAATTCCTCGACCCGGGCCTGGGTGGGGCAGGGCCAGGAAGTGTTGGTGGGCGGATTCGTGGTCACCGGCCCGCAGTCGAAGAAAGTAGTTTTGCGGGCGGTGGGACCCTCGCTGCGTTCATTTGGGATCGACCGGCCGCTGGCGCAGCCGGTGATCCGCATCTATGACAGCCAGGGCAAACTCTACACCAATGGTTATGGCTACCCGGCAGTCTTGGGGGGGCCGACGTATGAGTCGGATCTGGCGGAATCGCTCGTCAAGGCCGGCGCCTTTCCCCTGCCGGTAGGCAGCAAGGATGCGGTCGAGCTGCGTCCTTTCCCGGCGGGAAGCTACACGGTCGTGGTCGCCGGAGGCGATGGCGGCAGCGGGCTGGTGTTGTTCGAGGTGTACGAGGTGCCGTAAGCCGGGCCCAGCGGAGAAGCGCATTCCAGGGAGGGGAACGCAAAGACGCGACGACGCGATGGTTCGATTGGAAGGGTGAATTGGGAATCGGAAATCCACGCTTCGGTAAATTCACCCGTAGGAACGATGCGGCGTCTTTGGCAGTTCGATCCGGTTGTTAGTTGTCTGAATGAGTGGGCCTGATGCAGCGTTCTGAGCTCGTGGCCGGTTGTGCGGTTGCCACTGACAGGGCTGGTGTCAGGGTGTCCGTGCACCCATTCCCCATGAAAACCCAGGTTGAATTTCGTTCGGCGAAGTTTCCTCCTTACGAGGGCGAAGAGGAGGAGATCAATCCGGGGCTTTGGGGCAAGCGGTTGACCGAGTACCTTGCCCGGAAGTTGCAGGAGCAGGGCATCGAGACTGAGGAGATGGCGGTTGAAGATTGGGGTTGCTACCTGCCGATCAAGAACGAGGGGTTCAGACTGGCGCTTTGCTGCGGACACCAGAATGGCGATGATGATCAGTTTCTGGTCTTCACCGATCCGAGCACGACGACGATCCGGCGGTGGTTCCGAACGCTTGATACAACCCCTCAGCTCACCCGCCTCACCTCCGCCCTGGGCCGGATTCTGGAGTCGGATCCTGAGATTACGGAGATCGTGTGGAGCGACTACCCGGGAAAGGGGTAGACCCGACGATGGCGGATGGTGGGGGAGCGGGTCGTGTGGGTTGGCACAAGCCCCAGCTCCGATCCGGGGTTGGGGATTGCCTTGGCCGGCAATCGTCGTTCGCTTTCAGAGGTCCTCCAAACTCTCCGCCCATCGATTTCGTGGAGGACCCTTTCATGAACCTGCCGAGGCAACGACGATGAAGTGCCGTGTGATGCTCCTGATGGTGATCGCTTCGAGCTTCCTTCAAGCGGGAGAAGCGCTACCGGCGTCGTTGACGCTCACGGGTATGGTGACTGTAGGCGGGGAGACGCGCGTGTCGTTCCTCGATCCTCAATCTGGGGCGGCTTCGGGCTGGTTGGGTCGTGGACAATCCTTCCTGGGTTTCACGATTGAGACATTCACCGCTTCTAACAGCGCCGTGACGCTAAAGAAGCAGGGCAGCACCTTTGTCGTAAAGATGACCCCATCTCGTGTGCTCGTACCTGCCTCGACCCCGGACTCCCGGTTTAAGGTGGAAGGTGGCCGGTTGAGCTTCCGCAAGGCGAAGGTGGGCGAGGTGGTGGCGCGGGTAGCTGCGGCCAGCAAACGGAAGGCGACGGTTTCCGCGGACCTCGCCGAGTTTCAGATGACCGGAAAAGTCTCCGTGGACGACCTTGACGCCTTGATCAAACTGATCGCGTTGACTCAGCCCGTTCACGTGGTGCTGGCCAACGACGGAAGCGTTTACCTTGCGTCGAAGGGCGTGAGGTAGGATTGGGCGCGAAGAACCATGCGATCCCTGTTCGAACCTTTCATGGCGTGGCTGTATCCGACCCCACCTGGCGTCCGGCGTCTGAGGAATGGCGAGATGCTCCTCGCCAGCGTGAAGAAGGGGGCGATCATTGCGCAGACGTTCGATATCTCCCTGTCTCACGCCGAATTCGTGAAGCGGGATCTGGGGAGCCTCCCCGAAGGGGCTTGGGTGGGCACGATCCGAAAAAATGGGAGGCAGGTGGTGGCGGTCAACTCGAGGACATTCTACGGGAATCAGCTGCCCGCGCCCCAGGAAGTTCAGGACGCTGTCAAAGCCAACTTTTGCTAGGGTGAGTGACCGCGCTGCATTTCTGCGAAGTTCCCTTCGTGATCGACTGGATACACAGCCAGATCGGTTGGGCTGGTTGCGTGAGCAGCTCGAGAACTATGTCGAACGCTGGCTCGGATTCGCCGTCGATCCGAGCCTGTCGATGAAAGGGCTGCTCCGAGACGATTTTTTCCTTATGCTCTCGGTGGCGACGGATCTCTACGGTGCGGAGCGGGAAAACGCGGGTTCACGGGCCGGAGATCGCGAATGGAAACAGTTTGTCGAGACGCTGCGAAGGATCGAAAAGACCAGAGATCGATCGCTGACGGCGGAGCTGCTGCCTGTGTTCAGGCGCTATCGGGCTGTCCATGCGAGCGAGGGCTGACTCTGGGCGGTTCTGATGGATGGGGACGCTGAGGGGAGTGGATGAGTCTCCGTCCCGCCTCCGCACATGGGGGGAGCAACCCGGCGTTATGGAGCGAGGTGCGTCCCCGCGGCGTCGACGGAGAAGCCGTCCTTGGTTCAGCTTCGGCCTCTCGGTCCCCGTGGAGGGCTAGGGCGATTTGGCGGTGAGGCGGGCGAAACCGGGGCCGCCGTAGAAGGCGGCGGCGTTTCGGCCCATCACCTTGGCGAGCGCGACGGGGCCTTTGGTGGTGAAAAAATCCCGGGCCAGGGTCACGGTGGCGCAGTAGTCACCAGCATTGAGGCAAGGCGGCCAGTTGCTGCCGTAGGCGAGGCGGTCAGCGCCGAAGATCTTCCACACCGCCTCGAAGGTGGGGGCGTAGGTCTCCACGTCGAGCGAGGCGGGCTGGGGCACTGCCAGCTCGGTGAAAAGCGAGACCTTGCAGACCACGTTGGGCAGACCGGCAAAGGCTTCCATGCGACCGAGCCAGGCGGCATCGGGAGGGCCCCCGGTGATCGGCACGTGGGCGAGGTGGTCGATCATGATCCGAAGGCCGGGCAGGGCGGCCGCGAGTTGGGCGAGGCGGGCGATTTCTTCGCCCCGAACCAGCACATCGAGGGTGCACCGGGCCGCGGCCAGCTTTTCCAGGTGCGCGAAGATGATCGGGCTGTCGAAATTCATCGGCCGGCCGGGCCGGATGCGGATACCACGGAAGAGCGGGTTGGCGGTGAAGCGGTCGAGCAGGGCGGGAAACTCCTTCGCTTCCGGATCCAGGTTGCCCACGACCGCACAGATGGCGGGCTCGCGGGCCACCAGGTCCAGCACCCACTGGTTGTCCTCCACCCACGGACTGCATTCGATGAATACCGCACCCCTCACCCCGACCGGCTCCGCCACCTGCTTGAAATCCTCGGGCAGCATCGGGCGGTAGATCCGCCGGTTCTCCGGTTTGGGGTAGGGCACGCCTTGCGGCCGGGTGGGGTCGTAGAGATGGATGTGGGCGTCGATGACCATGGTTGAGGCCGGGGGCGGTGCCTAGGTGAGGATGTCCTTCACCACGTGGCCGGAGACGTCCGTCAACCGGTAGTAACGTCCCTGATGCCGGTAGGTCAGGGCTTCGTGATTGATCCCCATCTGGTGCAGGATGGTGGCCTGGAGGTCGTGCACATCGACGGGCTTGTCGACCACGTTGTAGCCGAAGTCGTCGGTGCTGCCGTAGACCAGTCCCGGTTTCACGCCGGCACCGGCCATCCAGACCGTGAAACAGCGGGGATGGTGGTCGCGACCGTAGTCGTCGGCGGTCAGTTTGCCCTGCGAGTA
>JAXMHM010000073.1:0-15907 GCA_046346755.1 Opitutaceae bacterium
GCAAACCAATAGTTTTCCCGGATGACGCCCCCCACTTCCGAATCCTCTCCCTCCCGGGTAGCAGCGATCCTTTGGGTGGCGGCTGGTTTGCTATTGGCCTCGGTGGCATGGTTCCTCCCGATCAACCTGGGATCGCTTCCTCCCGCCCTTCTGCGGGCAGCGGGGGAGGGAACACCCTCGCTGGCGGCTTTTGGGCGTCAGTTGTTGGAACGGGAGAAACTCGGACCTGCCGCTCTTTTTCTCTCGGCGGCCCGCCGTTCCGGGGGGGCCGATGTGGCTGAGTTGGGGCGTGCCCTCAAGGAAAGCGCCGCTCGCCAGCCCGATTATGTGCCGTGGGGAGGATGGGATCCCTTTCTCGATCCTCTGTTTGCGTCCAACAAGGGGGGAGGGCGGACCGAGAGCACACCGATCCTGACGTTTTTCATCACCGGCCAGGCCCGCGCGGCCCTGCGGACGTACTTGCAGAACTCCCGGTCCTTGGGTGTGCAGGCGCTCTTGAACACCCGTGATATTTCGCTGACGGCCCGTTTTGTGCCGGCCCGCGAGGCCGGCGGACAGCCGCTCGACGCCGTCATCCTGATGTCCGCCCTGCTCTACCAAGGGGAGCATCTCTCGCCTTCGCTGCAGCGCGAGCTCCGAGGCCTCGCTGAAACCGCGACGGCAAAAAACGACATGGGACCGCTGGAGTCCGTCTACCTCGATCTCCTGTCACTCGGGAAACGGCTCGACTGGGTGCAGCTTTGCGAGTTGTTGCGCCGAACCGACGATACCGAAACGGTGCGCGAGTACGCCCACCTGGCGCGGCTGGCTTCCGATGACTTTGCCTTGATCTATGCGGCGGCTCTCTTTTCCGGTTCGGCCGACCGGGTGGCGGCCTATTTGCTTCGTTTTGGGAAATCGGGATTGGAAGACCTGGCGCTGTCTGCGCGCGACGGACAGGGCGCGGTTCGGGTGCTGCTGGAACAACAGGTACCGGTCAATCGGTCGCGCGACTATGCCATTGCGGAGGTGGCCCAGATCGCACTGCTGCATCCGCACCTCGCCCTTACGGCCAAATGGCTTGCCTTCTTTATTGGGGCGTTTGCGGTCCTCCAAGGCCTGGCCCGGGGGATCTTTGGACAGGGAGGACCCATTCGCCACGGGCTCACGACGACGATGCTGGCGGGCCTTTGTGCCGGTTTGATCGTGTTGTTCACCGAACCCTTCCTCCTAAAATCGGTCCCTCCTTCAGAATTCGCCTTCAAACTCGCCATCCCCGTTCTCGCCACGATCACCGATCCCGCTTCTCTCGCCTCTGTTGCCCCGACCCTCGCCATGGACTCCTCAACCCTGCTCTCGATCGGCCTCTTTGCCTTGCTGCAATTGGGCTGGTTTTTTCTCTGTCTCCGCAAGATTACGGAAATCTCCCGGTCGGACCTGTCGCCCTTGATCAAGCTCCGCCTGATGGAGAACGAAGAGAACCTCTTTGACGGCGGACTCTATCTCGGCATCGCCGGGACCGCGACCGCCTTGGTGCTCCAAGTCCTGGGGGTGATCCAACCGAACCTCCTTGCCGCGTATTCCTCGAACTTGTTTGGCATCGTCTGCGTGGCTCTGATCAAGATCCGCCACGTTCGTCCGTTTAAACGCCAACTGATCCTGGCCGGTCAGGTGAGCGCAGCGCCTCCCCCTATTGCCGCTGCGTCGGTCTAAATCCCTTTTCTCCCGCGTCCCGCCTGACGGCGCGGAGAGGGAGTCGAGGGCCCCGTCCCCGCCATGAATCGCACCCTTCTTCTCATTCTCTGCGACTTTCTCCTGCTCAACCTCCTGGCGCTCACCCGGTGGGAGCAGGCCGAGCCGCCGCCTGTGACCAAGCCGCCGGTGCCAAGCACGGCGACAAGCGGACCCGGCGCGACCCAGGGACAGGACTTGGTCGACACGATGAAACTGACGCTCGCCGACGAACGTCTCGCTCGGGAGCAACTCGCGCAACAGCTCCAAACCAAGTCGGGCGAGCTCGAATCGCGAGAAAAGAGCCTCGCCACATTGCAGTCGGAAAAGAGCCAGCTGACCGCGACCCTTGATTCCGCCAAGCAGGCATCCGAGGAGCTTGCGCGGAAGGCGGCCGCCGCCGCCCAGGACGCTTCGGTGACCAAGGAGCGGCTGGCCCAGATCCAGCGCGAATTGGACGAGAAACGTCGCTTGGCGGAGCAGCAGCAGCAGCAGCTGGCGACACTCGAACAGCAGCAATCCGAAGCCCGGCAGCGGATTGAGGGACTCACAGTGGCCGTGAAGGTCGCTGAACAAGAAAAGCAGCTTCTGCGCGAAACCGCCGATACGCTTAAAGTTCAGGTCAATGCCGAGCGCCAGGAGCGCCTCAAAGTCCAGGAAACCACGGTGCAGCTTGCCCAGGGTGTCGGACAGCTGGCGGAGAAATCGACCGAACTGACCAAGGAGATCCGGGAGAATCGCCCGGTGAACGCCAACACCCTGTTCAGTGAATTTCTCGCCAACCGCGTCCGCACGGCCTTCACCGCCGAACGCAAAACGTTCGTGGCGCCGGTCGCACGGGCAAAGGAGTCTCGAACGATCCTGGTGAGCGATGGCAAGGCGACCTACGCCCTGCTTCATCTGGACGACACGACGCTCAATCTGCGCGAGAACGCGGTGGATTGGGGTCAGGTGACGGCCTCCTTCATGAAGGATTCCTACAAGGCGGCCGCGACTCGTTTGGAGTTCAGTGACATTGATCCGCGAATCGTCTTCCTGCCTATCACCGAAGCCCAGGTCCAGGCGCTCGGAGCGAAGGTGTATCAAACCGCCCTGGATCCCTTCAAGTTCCCGGAGGCGGTGCTGATCTCCAACGGGGGAGCAGGCTATGGGGAGGTGCCGTTCAAACTCGATCCCACCTATGCCAATTATGTCCGCATGGACAACCGGCTTGTCCGCCGTCTCTTTGGCGACTTTTCGCCGTCGCGGGGCGACTTGGTGCTGAGTAAAACCGGCGAGCTGCTCGGCGTTATGGTCAACAGCGAGTACTGCGTGGTGATCAACCATTTCAAGGCCACCACGGCCCTGACATTGGGCACAATTTCGACCGATTCGCCGACAGGACCGATCTTTGAGACCTTGAGCCGCCGGTACCGTTCACTGCCGCAACGTATGCAGTGACAGCAGTGATCGGTGCCGATGGGCGCCTGGAAACTGTGGGGGTGGGGCAAGACCTGACTTGGCAAGCGACCCAGGCGCGGTTTGTTTTTTGTCATGCACTTCCCCAGCTCGCCCCCAGGTTTTCGTTTGATGCGTGGTTGGTACCGATCGTTCCTTCGTTGGGGTGCGCCCGGGCTGGTGGCGGCGCTGGTGTCCTCCCACGTGCAGGCCGCGACGCAGTCAAAGGTCACCTTGTCCCAGTTGCCGGATCGAGTGCGCGTGGAAGTCGACGGTCGATTGTTCACAGAGTATCGGTTTGGACCGGACGCTCCGAAACCCTTTTTCCATCCCATCCTTTCCGCCGATGGAACCCAGCTTACGCGGGACTTTCCCATGGCGAATGTTCCGGGTGAGGAGCAGGATCATCCTCACCACCGTTCGCTCTGGTTTGCCCACGGTTCGGTGAACCAAGTCGATTTCTGGCTCGAGAAGCCGGGAATCACCGGGCGGATCGTCCATGATCGGATGGTCGAAGCGGTGACGCTGGCTCCCGACGCGGTGCGGTTTGTAGCTCGTAGTCGATGGCTCTCTCCTCAGGGCAAGGCGCTGCTGACCGATGAGACGCAGGTGGTGATCCGGGCCGTGCCGCGCGGCCGACTGCTCGACTTGGCGATCACGTTGCACGCATCTGAAGGTGCTCCCGTCGTGTTTGGCGATACCAAGGAGGGAACGATGGCGGTCCGGCTGGCGCAATGGATGACCCTTCCGCACCGGTTTCAGGGTAAGGAGGTTCCGGGGGTCGGACAAATGGTGAACAAGGAAGGCGGATCAGGTGCTGGAATCTGGGGCCTGCGTTCCGCTTGGATGGACTACCTGGCACCGCGGCAGGGCAAGGTCTATGGCATTTCGATCTTTGATCACCCGGGCAATCCCCGCTTTCCCACATGGTGGCACGCCCGCGACTACGGTCTGTTTGCGGCCAATCCCTTCGGAAAACACGATTTTGAAAAGCTGAAGGACCAGCCTCAGGCCGGAGATTGGACCCTGCCGGCCGGGGAGAAGGCCACCTTTCGCTATCGTTTCTACATCCACGAAGGCGATACGGCCGCCGCGGGTGTGGCGGACCAGTATCGTCAGTTTGCCGAAGGGAACGAGTGAGGGGCGGACCGGACCAAGCTTTGGTGCGACTGTGCCTTCCACGTACCAACCGACAGGTCATCCTGCATCGAGACCCGTTGACCTGAAACCTTTCGCCCACGTTCACGGTGACGGAGGGTCAATAAAAGGGTTCTGTTTCGCGCTCAGCTCAACCAGCCTCGCTCATGCCGTATCGCACCTTGGATCTGGCCGAAGCCGCCTCCTACCTGCACCTCACCCGGGTGGAGCTGGAACACCTGGTGCGTACGTCAGACATCCCGTTTGTCACACGAGGAAGCCGAATCGCGTTTCTTCGTGGCGCCCTTGATGAGTGGGCGTCCCGCCGAATCCTCGGCGCGGCTCCAAAGAGTTTGGATGACATTCACCGCCGTTCAACTCAGGCCTCCCAGGAGTACCTCGAGGCGGAGGCGCTCCTGCCCAGTCTGCTCAAGCCGGGACAGATCGACCTGCAGTTGCCTTCCAAGACCAAGAAATCAGCGCTCAGGGACATCGTAGCCCTGGCCGAAACGACGGGAGCGGTGCTGGACCCGGCCGCCCTGCGGGCCAGCTTGGAGGAACGGGAGGAACTTTGCTCCACGGCCCTTCCCGGAGGGTTTGCCTTGCTGCATAGCCGACACCATCAGGAATACCTCTTTGAATCGTCGTTTATCGCCTTTGCTCGGACCCTTCAGGAAATTCACTTTGGATCACCCGATGGGTTGCCAACCCGCTTGTTCTTCCTGGTGTGTTGCCATGATGAGCGACTCCACCTGCATGCGTTGGCACGACTGTGCACGGTGCTTCTCAAATCCGACGTCGTTCCGCTCTTGTTCTCCCTGACTGATCGGGACGAGTTGTATGACGCGCTGATTGCAGCGGAAAAGGCGGTTCTCGAGGGCCGCAAGCGCACGCGCCCTGCGATTGAATCGACATAAAGGAACGAGGACTTCCGCAGCTACTTGGCCGCGGGAGGAGTCACCGAGACTTCAGTGGCAGAAATGTCGATGATCTCACCCTCGTCATACGACGGGCGCCGCACTCGCGAGGAGCGCGGCATGGCGAAACTCGGTCGTCCATTCCTGACTCTTCGAACCAAGTAAAGTGCGAGCCCCGTGGCGGCGGCAAAGAGGGCCACGGTCACGGCCGCGATCACGGCGACGGCCGTCAGGAGAGCGGTGATGAGGGCGTTGACAAGGCGCATGGTGAGAGTGACCCGGCAAAGGGGGCAAAGGTTGCACCCCAATTTCGAAACTTGGCGAGACCTTTCGCAATTCTTCCGCACCTGGCGGCTAAGATCGCCGCCAAAAGCCGCGTTTGGCCCGTTCAATCATGCAAAAATGGCCCGCAAAGGGACGTGGCAGTGTCATGTGGTACCTGCCGGAATGGGCTTGGAGAAACTCATCGACGGCCGTTTTTGCACCCGTGGAAAAAAAATCATAGTCATCCACCACGATGCGACCTCCTGGCGCAAGGTGCGTGTGCAAGTACTCCAGTGTGTGCCGGATCGGGGCATAGAAATCGAAGTCGATGTAGGCAAAGCACACGGTGGCGGGACCTAGCCCGGCTGTGAGGGTGGCTTCAACCAGCCCGGGTTGCAGGACGACGCGATCCGGAGCGATGCCAATTGCGGCCAAGCGGGTCTGGACCTCCTCGGCATCGCATTGCATCTGCCCTTCGTAGCGTTCGATGCTGCCAAGACCGAAGATGTCGTCCTTGAGCTGGTCCTTGGGTGAGGGCTTAGGAAGCCCAGTGAAGGTATCGTAGAGCCAGAGTCGTTTCGTGGTGTCGCGCAGTTCGTTCGCCAACAAGGCCGAGGTTGCGCCTTGGGCAACACCCAGCTCACAGACATCACCTTCCTGACCAAGGGAGGCATGGAGCTGATCGAGCAGGTACATGGCCTCGCTGATTCCAGTGCCCAGAAGCCGGGCCAACAGTTCCTTGCGCCCCGGTATTTCCGGCAGATTGGGAAAGAGCCGGTCGCGCAGGGCGTCGTGCATCTCATGGACGAGCGCCGGATACTTGATGACGGTGTTGGGTTCGAGCGGAGTCATCGGGAGCGAAGGAGAAGGAGAGGTTGGGTGCTCGACTGCGGCAGCGGGCGATCAGCCCGGGATCTGCGGCGGGTTGGCCGCAGCCCACAGATGAGCCAGCGTGGGACCGTGACAGGCGACATCGCGGTGGTAGCGCTGAACGATGTCATGGAATGATCGGGGACTGACAAGACGCATGAACCAGCGATTGAGCACGGCCAGCACCTCAGCCCGGGCCTCGCGCGCGTCGCGGGGCGAATCCGGCACAGCGCCCCAGGGGGCCGCGTTGATGGTCTTGATGACAAACTCGAGAGAATAGATCCAAACACACCGCCGGGTGAGCACGAACGGTCCCGGAGGGGGCGTGGTGGCCAGCACCGACATGATCTCCCACCAACGCCGGAGGCCACCCGAATTGGTTTTCGTCTGAGGATGATCCCGGTTCGCTGAGAGAAAGTGGGGAAGGCGTTTTCCTTTCAATCCTGCGGCGAAGAAGCGGGTGATCCACTGATAGTCGAGAAACCAGCGCAAGTCCGCCCGCAAGGGACCCACCTTGGCCAACGCTTCGCGTCGAAGAAAAAGCGTGGGCTGGCAGATGTAGTCGTGGGAAAAGTAGAAGCGTTCGCGCGAGCAATCTTCGGTGAACAAATTCGGAGTGAGAATTCTCCCGTCCTGATCAATCTCCAACGCATCGCCGTAAACAAAATCCAGCGTGGGATCCTCGGACAGCGCCGCGTCGACACGAGCAAGCGCCCCGGGAAGATAGCTGTCATCGGAGTTGAGCCAGGCGACGATTTCTCCGGTTGCGCCGGCCAACCCTTGGTTGATGGCGTCGGCCTGGCCTTTGTCGGGTCGTCGATGCCAGCGAATGCGGTCGCCATAGCCCGCCAGAATCTGCGGAGTGTCATCGGTCGACACTGCATCCAGCACCACCACTTCGACCGACGGATGACGCTGGTCAAAAATGCTGCGCAGGGCGGTGTCGATCCAGCGACCATGATTGTAGGTCGGCATCACGAGTGTGAAGCGGGGACGGCTCATCAGGGAAGGGATTCAAAATGAACCGGCACCTGCGTACGCTCACGGAGGAGTGCGGCAGCGGTTTGTTTTTCTCGGTCGGTCAATAATCGTCGCATGCGATGGGAGTGCGGTAGCCGAATCTTCTCATTCCACCACTGCCTGACCCGGGTGTGGCGGCGGCATGCGGCCGCAAAGGCGTCAAGGTGTCCCCTGATCTGCCTCTCAATCGCGAACGCCTGGATGCGTTCACGACCCGCAACAATCAGACGCTGTCGCAAGGGCTCGTCTCGGCTTATGCGCAGCAGTGCCGCCGCGATGGACTCGACGCGGTGCGCGTCAAAATAGAGGGCGGATTCTCGCGCAACCTCGGGTTGGCTGGTATTCCGTCCGCACGCGATGGGACACCCGGATTGCATCGCCTCCAGGAGGGGAATTCCGAAACCCTCAAAGAGCGACGGGAAAAACAGGGATTGTGCGTTGCGAAACAGCCAGCTGATTTCGGCGCGACTGACTTTGCCGAGATGGTGAACTCGGTGCTCCAACCCGAGCGCCCGCACACTCCGATCCCAGTCGGAGTCGCGTCCCAGCAGGCTTCCGGTGCAGACCAGGTCCACCTCCAATCCTTGGCTGACGGCAAGCGCCAGGGCGCGCAGCACACGACCGTGGTTCTTGTGGCGCCAAAGGTTGGCTGGGTAGAACAGGAACGGTCGCCGTGTTTCAGAATCACACGCTGCCGGCCGAACGGGTTCGGGCAGTTCATCCGGCACGTGGTGTACCACGTGACAGGCAGACCGGCGAATGCCCACCAGCCGGGAGACCATCTCACGGGTGAAGTCGGAAATCGTGATCACAGCGTCGGCCATGCGCAGCGACCAATCGTAGTGGAAAAACCGCTCCTCCATTTCCTTGTCCGTAAAGAACTCGGGATAGAAGCGCTCCTGCATGTCGTGAAAGGTGAGCACGGCCGGCTTGCGGACGGGACGCGGCCAGAGTGTTCCGAAAGGGCAAAAGTAGACGTCAATTTTGTCGAAATGGAGGAGTGCCTCCTCCTGAGTCTGAAGCCGGATTTCGTGACGTCTCGCTTCCGGCGGGAGGGTGGACAGCAATGGCTCATTGTGGGCGAAGCTGAACAGCACCATTGGATGTTCCGGTGCGTGCGCTGCCCAGTTGCGGAGAAGCGTGAGCGTGTAGTTGGTGACTCCCCCGTTGTCCGGGGCGAGGAGATTGAGTCCGATCCCGATTCTCATCGTCGAACTGGATTCCCAAAGTCCTGCATCATCGCGACGACGTAGGCGGCGACCCCCCGGATTCGCCGACCGGCGTCCCAGTGCTTCATCGCGGATACATAGGTCGCGTCACTCCGGGCGCGCGCCGGCAGGTTCAGGTAGTTTCGATCCTTGTGGAGGTGTGACTGCCAGTGCCATTCAAGGGAGGTCTCGACAATGAGGTAGTTGAGCCAGACCAAAGGAGTGAGAAGGCCGAGTGGCATGCCTTGCTGCCGCTGAAATTTCTGATTCATGCGCAAGTCACTCCACGTTTTGAGCCACACCGTCTTGATGCTGAAGGCGCAGGCTCCGCCCAGGAACCGGAAGAAAAAGCGGGCGCCGTTGCCGTTGTGCCAGAAGTAGCGCCACATCGTGAATGCCGAGTCGCGCCGGTGGTGATGGTGGGCGACCAGCGAAGGTTCGTAACGAAGGGTGTAGCCGCGGCCAGCAATGCGTTGGGTCAGGTCGACGTCCTCTCCCACCGGAAAGGTGGGATCGAATCCGCCTGCCTCATGATAGGCCTTGGCTTTGACCAGAAGTGCCGCGCTGTAGAGCCAGTCGCACGTGCGTGACTCCCGACTTTGCTGACTCCAGAAGTTGGAGAGATCGGTGACGCGTTCCCAAAAACGACCTGTCCGTCCGGGGAGGCGCGCGCCGATGGCTCCATATCCAGCGCCTGAAGCCGTTGCTTCCAGGCCGGCGATGAGAATTCGAGCTCGCTCGAGGAAATGAGGGGCAAGCTCTATATCATCGTCAACGAAGAGGTACCACTGACCTTGCGCGGCCGCGACCCCGGCGATCCGGGTTTCTGCAGGCGAGGAGCGCCCCGCCAATGCGACCGATCGGAGAGGCAGGCCTGGTGGTGGCGTTGAGAGGGACTTCAAGTCCGCACCGACCACGATCACTTCCCAGCGATCTGGAACCGGGACTTGAGCTGCGAGGGAGGAGAGTGTTCCCAAGGCTCGGTCCGGCCTGCCAACGGGGATGATCACCGATAGGAATTCGGATCGGGGCGTGGGATGCACCGGAGCCGAAGCGAGGCCGCGCGTCGGGTCGACCAGTGACTGGATGATCTGCAACCGGGCAAACCGGTCGGCATCGAGGTGCAGGATTTCCTGCTGGAGCCGGGCGATGAGTGACACCGGGTCGGTGTTTGCTGCAAATGTCTGGGCCACGAAGACCGGACTCCGATCATTGGCCGACAGCAGCGAGACGATGGCATCGAAGACCGTGGCGATCGGAATTTCAGATACGCAGGGATAGGTGGTGTGCACGCAGTGCCATTGGCACCCGGCGCAGGCGGGAATTCCTTGGACCACCTTGACGAGCCCCGGAACGGGGTGGAAACGCTGGCCTTGCCCGCCGCCGAAGAGAGCAACCGTTGGCACGCCGAGAAGGGCCGCCAGGTGTGCATAGGCGGTGTCGTTGCAGATCAGGGCGTCGCTTGAGCGAAGAAGCTGGGCGAGCTCGATCAGGTCGCCGGATCCCACCGCATGGATGCGTTCAGTCCGTTCGGCACGGATGGGGTCCAGAAAGGCACGATCACGGGGACCTTCGATCCACTCCACGACCCGGCCGGCGCTGCGCAAGGTTCCGGCCAGGGAGAGGAAATGCGACACCGGCCAGGCACGATAGGCCGGCCCACCTACACCGGGGGCGAACAGGATTCGCTGCTGGCGTTCCACCGCTGGCAGCGAACGGAGTCGGGCCTGGGGGTGCAGTGGAAGCGGGATTCCCAATGCGGAAAATAGGCGCCCCAACGACTCCGATTCCCCGGCCGCCAGCGAGTATGAAATCTCCTGGTGGAAGAGTGGAGAACACTGGGATATGAAGTGGCCGGCCGCGTTCACGGGTATCTGTCGCGACGGGTTGGCGACGGCTCCCACCCTCAGGGGGGCGTTCGACGCGGCCACTGTCAGCTCCGCGACCCAGGTACGATTCCCAACTGCGGCCACGGCCGCATGCCAGGACTGGGCACCGACGAAAGCGGTCCACCAGGCGAGGCGCGCGTCAGTCGAAGTCGACCACTCGCCAAACGGTGGTAGATCAAAGGGAACGACCACGAGCCCCTTGGAAACATCGCGTTCAAAGCGACGGGCCTCGTCCTCGGGTGAGTAGGTGGTCGACGGCACGAACGTACTGACGCCCTCCAGCAACGAAGCAACGATCTCCATCCCGGCTTGCACATGCCACACGATGCATCCTGACGGCACCGCATCCGCCAGAGCCTGCAGCCAGCCCGCGATGATCAATTGATCACCGAGTGAGTCGGGCTTGGAAACGAGTATACGCATGACGTAAACGTCGGCTTAGGACTGGCCAGCCGTGCGGAACTCGGCGCAGGACTGCGGCACCGGTCACATACGTGTGGTGAGGCGCCGTTTGCCGGTGCCAGGAGAGGAACGGAGCAATGTCCTCGTCGTTCCATTCAAGGGGAGGTTGAAGTTCCAGATGGGGGTGTCTTGCCAGCAACTGCTCGAATTCTCGCCGCGTCAGCGCTTGTCCATTCCAAGCCGGGTAGGTCATCCCCAACTCGGGTTCAGCGAGGTCGAAGGAAAGGGCAAACCGGCCCCCGGGTTTGAGGACGCGTGCGACCTCGGAAACAGCCTTGGTTTTGTCGGCTTGGTGTTCGATGACGGAGAGGCTGGTGACGACATCAATGCTGCTCGACGGCACAGGAAGCGACGCATCCTGTACGATGTGCCAGTCAACACGGTCCTGCAGCCCGAGTTTGTCGCGAACAAAGATCCAGTGTTGGCAGTAGTTTTCACTCGCTTCGACCAGCGTGACTCGAGCACCCCGGCCCGCCAGCCACCACGGAAGAGCGGAAAGCTCGCTGCCAATGTCGAGCAGACGGGCGCGACTCCAGTCCACCGCTTCGAGTCCGGCGTACCAGAGCGCCGGATATTCCCAGATCTTGGACCAGTTTCGAAATTCGCGCAGACCCAAAGGCGCGGCAAAGGCATTGAGCTCCTCCATGAATGTCCGCCAGCGGGCGGAGAACATCTCGGGAAGGTTGGCGATGAAACGATGGGGACGAGGCGGGGTGGTGGACTTTCGGGCCACCACAAATTCATGGGCTCGTATCCAGGCTCCATCGTTGGCCAGCACGGAGAATCCGGCGGTCGCAAGCAGAGTGGCCACTGAATCGCGAGTGAAGATAAAGGCATGCTCCCACGGATCAAAGACCTTGGGGGTGATGCCTCCAAAATCGGCCTCGGTGGGGAGCATGAGCGGCAACTGGAGAAAGACGAGGCCGTCGGGCCGCAGAGCCTGCCAGGCCGCCTGGAGAAATCCCAGGGGATCCAGTGCGTGTTCAAGCACGTCACAGGCCACGAAGAGGTCGCAGGCTGGAACCGCGGTCCCAGGAAACACACCTGCCCTCACCTCGATCCCGGTGGCCTGGGTCACCGAGGCCGCTGTGGCGGGGTCGGGTTCGACGCCGCACGGTATCCAGCCCTGGGACTGAAGCCGCGCCAACAGGGTGCCTTCCGCACAACCCACTTCCACCACGACCGCACCTTGGTTGTGGGATGCGTGAGCGCCGATGGCTTCAACCCAGCGAGTGACCCGACCATCGCGTTCGAGGATTGCTCGGCGTTCGTGCAAAGTGGGATGAGCCTTCTCCTTTTGTCGGGAGTGCCAGTATCCCTCCATGCTGTAGAAGTCTGCCACTCGTTCCGCTCGGAGGCGTCGGCGAGCGACATGGGTGCCGCATCGTTCGCAAACAAAGTAGTCCTCGCTGCACGGGCTGGGACCCTTCGAGTGGCCTCCGCACCAGCAGCGATCGACGGAAAGGTACCAGGCTTCCGGGGCGGGCGGAGCGGCTTGTCCGACGGGTGTGCTGGGGGGCGGGTTCACGGTTGCTCGGAATACCCAAAGCGGGTAAAGTCGCCCGGATTGACGCGGCGAAGGTGATCATTCCAGACGGGGTCGGTACGCCAGGTTGCATTGTCACCTGTCCGATAGAAGGTGCGCTTGCCCTCCCGGGTCATGCGATCGAAGCGCGTCCACTCGAAGACAAATTCAGGTGAGAGTTTGGGTCGGACACCGATAAAAGCCGCCACCTGCGCCAGAGGAGTTGGACTGTTCTTCAGATCCTCGAAGCGAATCAGATGAACGCGATCGGGATGCGTTCGTGCCAGATCGAATGCGGTGTCGTAGAAGCGGGCGTAACCGGCATAGGCGTCACGCATCCACGCCGGAATGTCATCGATTTGTGCCGACCATCGCTCAGTGGCCGTGTGATACCAACTGTAGATGGTCGGGTGGGGATTACGGATCAGGATGATGGCAGGGTCAGGGCCAAGCACCGGTCCACCGTGCACACCGTTGGGGGCGGCGTTGATGTAGACCGGCTGGATCGGGACTCCGTCCTCGCGCAGCTTCATCGCGTAAGTTGCCAGCGGATTCAGTTCGTCATTCCGTTGGCGCGCTTCTGGATTGTCGACAAACTGGTTTGCGAAGAACACCAAGTCGAAAAGTCCGGTGAAGCTGGTCCAAAGAAAGTGGCTTCCGGTGCGCGGAAAGGCGAAATAGTCGACGCGTTTGGCGAGGGTGGAACCAAAGTAGTAACCGTCGGAGTGCATGGATGAGCGCGTGTTTTCAGCCGAACCGGACGCAGAGGTGAAAGCTCTGCATCGCGTCGGGACCCTCGTCCTCCGCAATCACCGTCCCTCCGCGGTCGATCAGGGCCTGGCGGACGATTTCAGGTGTCGGTAGCCACTTGTGTCCGTCTCCCACAAACGCGGATCCTGGGTGCCAGATGGCGCACTCGGGATGGGGTAGGTACAAAAAGAGCACACCGGGCCGGCGCAGCCGACTAATCCAAAGATCGAGAGCCGATCGCCAGTCCACGATGTGTTCCAGGCAGTGCGAGCTGAAGACAAAGTCGACAGACCCGGCCGGAAAGTCCTCGACGCTGCGGTGCTGGGCCGGACCGCGCTCAATATCCACCGGAGTGGCGCCGGCCAGCGGCCAGAGTCCAGCCCCTACATCGAGCCCCGTCCCGTGGCAGTGTTTTTTCGCTTCGCGAACGATGGCGAAGGACGCTCCGCCGACAAAGAGGTAGTCGGGGTAGAAGCGCCCCAGGTAGCGCCAGCCTCCGGCGGCGCGCTCCACGCCGGGCTGCGCAAGCCAATGCCGGTAGGCATGAAAGAGGTCGGGCGCGTAAGGATAGTCTTCCAGGGCGAGCATGGAGGGTTTCTAGAATTCTGGGTGCTAACGAGCGAAAGGGCCTTAAACCGTTTCCTGAGCCATAAGTCGAGAGTGACATCGGTGCCCGGTTTTGGACCCAGACCGAATCGACTCCCTGTCCTCGGTTGCAGCGCGGTTGCTGCCGGGAACTCGCTGGCCCCCCGCTAGACGACATCAGCAAAGGCGGGGCGCGTCTTGCGGAATGTCCAGTAGCCAAACCACGCGAGCAGGATCGCCGCGCCATAGGTGTAGGCGAGCGTGAGCAAAGGCGGTGGGTTTCCCCACAGAACGGCACTTCGCGCCATGTCGACCGATTGAAGCAACGGATTGAATCGGAGCAGGGCCCAGACGGCGGGTACTTTTTCCGCCACCTTTTCTGGCGGAAAGAAAATGCAGCTGGTGTACAGCAAGATGAGATTGAGCATGCCCATGACCTGTTGAAGGTCGCGCAGGAACACGCCAAGCGCTGAAAGCAACCAGCCGAGTCCCAAAACGAGGATTACGATCGGGAGTGCGATAATGGGCAGCCAAAGGGCAACCCACGTGAAGGGATGTTGCAGCAGCACCGCGCCAATGAGGAAGAGCACAAGACTGACACCGAAGTGAAACAGCGAGGCCCCCACCGCCGACGCAGGCAGAATCTCCAGTGGAAAGACCACTTTCTTCACGAAATTCGGATTTGAGATGATCAGTCCCGGTCCGGTGGCGAGGATATCGGCCACGAGGTGGTAGAACATCAATCCGAGGAAAATGACCAGGGCATAACGAGGTTGATGTTCTCCCCCGCGGAATTGACCTTCGAACACTTGGCTGAAGATAAAGGTGTAGAGGGCGAGCATCAACAGCGGGTTGAGAAACGCCCAGGTGAAGCCAAGGATGCTCCCCCGGTGACGCGCGTCGATGTACCTCCGGGTAAACTGCGCGAGCAGCGAGCGATGCTGCCAAAGCGTCGTCCAGGGAAAGGGTGAACCGTGCGCGTTCGCCATGGCGCTCTGATGACTGAGTGAGCCTGATGACGGCAACCCCGATTTTTGGTGTAGGCCCCAGACAGCAGAGTTCGCCGCCAGACGATGGCAGCCTCAATCCGACCTGGCTGGATCGAAACGCGCGGGTGCGTTTCGGCGAATCAGCCCAGCGTGCGCTGGTGATGGGTGCCGCGAACCGGCTTGGGGTCGACCAGGAGCACGCTGCCGCGTTCACCTGGAACGATTTCCTGCGTGAGCTGGTTCACCAAGTACTGCTTGATGTCCATTCCACGCTCAACCAGCTGCGAGATGATTCCCCAAACGGTCGGCTGTGGCGTGGCCACTTCCGCCTCGGGATTAATCGTGACGTGCACGACCGCCGGCGAGGCATCGTCCTGGGTCGAGGAAAGGGTCGGATTCTCAACCAGAACAATCTGGCCACCGTCCGCACTGACATAGGCCTCAAGCTTCTCGTTGGAAATAGTCCCGCTTTGCAGGAGCTGGCCTGGGTCAACCACCACTTCCAACGGCGGGTTGGCAATGGAGGGAAAGCTGATTGGGCCGGTACTGTCGGTCGACACTGCCAGCGGAAGATCGCGGCGCAAAATGAGTTCAGGGGCCACCGTATTGCCCACGGTTTCCTGCGTTTGGTTGAGCTCGGCCACAATACGCCGGATCATGCCAGCGTCAAAACCACCGGTCTGGTTGTAGAGTACTTCCAGTCGATCCAGTAGGGCCCTGACGTGGAGATCGGCCGAGAAGACGACCGGTTGTTGGGGAGTCTCGTTCACGTCCGGCACGCCGGTAGTGATGTCACTGCTACCCAGCCGAAGCTGAGCCTTGTCGTCCATGCCCGACAGCGTGCTCAGGTCCCAGGAGGAGGGCACGTTGGGCAGGGCAATGATGGACTTCGAATTCCAAAGCGTGATCTGCTTGGGCAGGCTCTCCGAGTCGAGCAGTAGGGAATTGACGTTCAGCGTCAGGTTGATCGCGTCAAAATTCCCAATGTGCGTCTCCACGCGATCACCTTGAATCGAGGCATAACCCTTGACCGAGCTGAGCTCGATGTAGTCAACGTTGGTCGCTTCAAAGCCGACAATCACACTGATTTCTGGCGCCTTGAGCGAGTTGACGTCGCTGGCGATCAGATTGACGAGTGTATCTT
>JAXMHM010000074.1:0-15764 GCA_046346755.1 Opitutaceae bacterium
TGGTCGAGTCGCCGCATGGAAGGATCACCGAACTCAGGGCACGCACGCGGCGGTGTCCAGCGAACTCGGGCCGGACGGGTTGAACCACGGATGGACGCGGATGGACACGGATTCATGCCGTGGGTGCGACGAGCAGCGTTGGATGGAGGTGGGGTCGCCGACCCCGCGGGGATTGGCGTCGCGTGAGGAAATCGGACCACGGAGGCGGGACCGGTCGGTCCCGTCGCGGCCTCGCCGAGGCCACCTCCACCAGAACCGCTGCGATTCTCCACGCCCGCTCCTTAAGTTGACGCGCAGGCGCGGCTGCGCGAGCACCCGCCAACGATCCACCCTCAGCCCAGAAGTTCGTCCCCTTGGCGGAGCGAGAAACGAGGTCTGGGGACGGAGGCGCCTTGTTGGCTGGATCGTGCCTTTGCTGAGCATTGCCAACTCGAAGTCGGAGCCCCCAGACCTCGTTTCGCGGCTTCGCGCCTTCGCGTGAACCCCTGCCGGCACCGAGGCGCGTCCGCAAGGGACGGCCCTACAGGTCTCATACACCAAGAGCCGCTTTGGCATGACTCTTCCTCCAGTCAACGCCGATGGGTCGGCGACCCCACCTCCACGCGCTTGCGAAACGGCTCGTTTCCAGTGGCCAAGCGCCGCACTCCCCACTGAACTGACCTCCTCTTCAGATGAACGCACCACTCTCGGGTCAACGGATGGGTTTCGTCGGACTGGGCAACATGGGTCGCGCTATGGCGCGTCACCTCCACCACGCCGGTGCGGAGGTGGTGGTGTGGAACCGCAGCGCCGCCCCGGCCGAAGCGGCGGTCGCCCTCGGCATGCGCCGGGCCGCCTCCCTGCCCGACCTGGCGCGGGCGGTGGGTCCGGGCATAATCTGCCTGAATCTGACCACGACCCAGGTGGTCGAGGAGGTCGTGTTTGGACCGAACGGGCTCGTCGCCGGCCTAGATCCCGGCGCTCTCATCATCGATTTCGGCACCACGGGCGTCCCGGAAACCAAACGGTTCGCCGCGCGGGTCACCTGGGTCGATGCACCGGTTTCCGGGGGACAAGTCGGCGCGGAGGCTGGCGACCTCACCATCATGGCCGGCGGCACCGAAACGGCCTTCCAGCGCGCGCTGCCGGTGCTCCAGACGGTCGGCCGGCGGGTCACCCACCTGGGACCGAGCGGTGCGGGCCAGGTGACCAAACTCGCCAACCAGCTGATCGTGGCCCAGACGATCGACGCCGTCGCCCAGGCGCTCCGCCTCGCGGAACTCGCCGGACTCGACGCCGCGCAGGTGCGCGAAGCCCTGCTCGGCGGTTTCGCGGAAAGCCGAATCCTCAAGCTCCACGGCGACCGCATGGCCCGCCGCGATTTCCAGGCCGGCGGCCGCGCCGAGCTCCAGCTCAAGGATGTGCGCCTGATCTGCGACCTGGCGGCCTCGGTCGGCTTTCACTCACCGACCCTCGACACCTGCCGCTCCCAGTGGGAAACGCTCGTCCACGAAAAGGGCCTGGGCGACGTGGACCACTCCGGGTTGTTCCTGCTCTACGAGGATCGCTGACCCGCGCCGGCGAACCGTTCTCTACCGGCCAATCGGGATTGAACCACGAATGGACACGAACTGACACGAATGGAAACGAGCCCAGAAAACCAGGCAGCATGAGGTCGCTGCCGAGTAGGCATAGATCGGACGATGCTCCTGTCCCAATCCCTTCCGAATTCGTGTTCGTTCGTGTCCATTCGTGGTTTGCACACGGCATGGGTCCGGCTCAGGCATGCATCACCTGGCCGCCGTCGATGTTGAGGGTCTGGCCGGTGATGTTGCGGGCGTGGTCGGAGGCGAGGAAGACCGCCATGGCGGCGAATTCCGGCGGGGTCTGCCAGCGTCCGAGGGGGGAAACCTTGCGGATCTTCTCCTCGGCCCAGGTTTCGTAGTCCCTGCGCTCGGCCGGCGGCAGGTGCTGCTGTCCCGCCGCCCAGACCGCCTGGTTGAGGTGGGTTTTTACCATGCCGGGGGAGAGCGCATTGACCCGAATGCCATGGGGCGCGAGGTCCTTCGCGGCACAATGGGTGAAGTTGATCAGCCCCGCCTTGGCCGCGCTGTAGGGCGGGTCGGTCTGCGATCCCATCTGGCCGGCGACCGAGACGAGAAAGAGCAGGGAACCGCGTCCGCGGGCGATGAGTTTGGGCGCGAAGGCATGGGCGACGTTCACCGCCCCGATCAGGTTGATCTCCAGCACGCGAGCCCAGTCGCCCGGCTCCAGGTTCCAGAAGGGAAATCCGAATTTCCCCGACCCCACCCCGACCGAGAAGACCACGTGATCGACGTCTCCCACCGTATCCGCAAAGCCACGCACCTCCTCGTACCGGGTCACATCCCCGGTCACACTCCCCTGCCCCGACGGCAAGGGGGGCGCGTGGGGGTCGCGATCAAACGCCCAGACCCGGCACCGCTCCGCCACAAAGGCCTCGGCGATGGCCCGGCCAATTCCGTTGGCGGCGCCGATCACGGCGACTTTCTGATCATCGAGGTGAAGCTGCATGGGAGAAGGGAAGAGGCGAAATCGGGAAACGGGTGCGGCCGGAGGGGGAGCGACGGTCCGGTTCCCCTCACGAACCGACAGCGGGATGATCCTCTTCCAGCGGGGTCACCGGATCAATGAACAACCAAGCCAGCGCGCCGACTCCGTAGATCGCCGCCGCGACCAGAAACGCCGTGGTCCACCCCTGCAGCGTCGGCGGCGCCTCGGCCGAGACCTTGGTGCTGCTGAGGATGTAGCCCACCACCACGGGCCCGACCGCGCCGCCGAGGTTGCCCATCATGTTCATGCTCCCGGAGAGCGAACCCGCCAGCCGGCCGCCGACATCCATGCACGCCGCCCAGTCCGGAGCCATGGCGAGGTCATTGGCAAAACTCGCCAACCCAATCGCCACCATGGCAAGGACCGGGTCGCTGATCCGCGTCGCCACCACCAGCAGCGAACCGGCGAGGACGAGTCCCGTGCACGCCACCAGGCGCCGCGCCCGCCGCACATTGCCCGAGCGCTCAGCCAGGCGTTTCGCCGCCCACCCGCCGACGAAGCAGCCCACGCCGCCAAAAAACAGCGGCAATCCGGCCAGGATCGCGCTTTTCTCAAGGGAAACCCCGCGCGCTTCGCGGAGGTAGGTCGGCAGCCAGGTGATGTAGAAATACCACCCGTAGGACATGCAGAAATACTGCAGCCAGAGCAGCAGCACGGTGGGATTCGAGCAGAGCCGGCCCCAGGGCACCTGGGCGTGACTCGGGGCGTTGCGCTCCGCGCCATCCAGCATCGCCAGCTCAGCCGCGTTGACCCCCGGGTGGTCCGCCGGGCGGTCGCGAAACCACCGGTAAAAGCCGATCGCCCAGAAAATCCCGAGCGCGCCGAACAGCACGAACGCCGAGCGCCAAGTCATGTAGCCCAGCACCCACGCCACCAGCATCGGGGTGAACGCCCCGCCCCAGCGCGCGCTCAACCAGAGGATGCCCTGCGCCCGCACCCGCTCGCTCGAGGGCAGCCAGATGGTGAAGATCTTGGTGACATTCGGAAAGCACCCGGCCTCACCCACGCCAAAGAGAAACCGGCAGACGACCATGGAAAGGAAGTTCCAGGCCGCACCGGTGGCGGCGGTGAAGATCGACCACATCACGACCACCTTCATGAGGACGCTCCGCGGTCCATAGCGGTCCCCCATCCACCCTCCCGGCACCTCGAACAGCGCATACGAGAGCGCAAACGCCGAAAACACCCAGCCCATCTGTGTCTCGGAAAACCCGAGGTCCTTCCGGATGCTCGGCGCCGCCTGGGAGATGCAGACCCGATCGATGTAGGTGATGATCGCCAGGACGATCACGAAGCCCAGCATCGTGTGACGCGCACGCGACGGGGCGGAAGCGGTGTGGGGTGGCACACCCGCAGTCGGTGCCCGGCCCGGCGCCCCCTGTCAACGCGGCAGATCACTGAAAACTCGCAAACGAATTTGACCAAAGGAGGAAAAAACGGAGGCGATCGCAAATCGATCATCTCCAGACAAGGTCCGCGCACCTAAGGAACCTCAGATTTTGAGATTGGATGAGGATGATTCCGCAAAGCCAAGCGACTATAACTCTAACTATCTATATAGCCTCGACAGTGTGCGACACGTTTTCGAGGAATCCACGTGATCCACGCACCAAACCGTGTAATAGTAGTCTCACTGTGAACGACCAAGACTATTGGCCCAACTGGATGCCCAAAGACTTACCTTGCCAATTCAGCATGCAAAGAAGCAGAGAAAACTGCCAGTACCTAAACTCGATCTTCGGACTAAAACTAATGCAGAGGACACAAAAAAGAAGTGAACACCCGTTACTAAAGCAATGCGACTCGGGCGGCGCCCAAGGCTTCCTCAAACTGAACGAAGTAGCCGAAGACCTCCGCCTACTGGACGAGAAGCCCGGAATCAACCGGGTGCTTGAAGAGTTTAGCGATGACCGGACTTGTCTGTCAGTCTGGCACCTCATTCACACCGCCGCCCTGTTCGAGCGCGCGAATCCAGGAACGGTTCAAGAGCTAGTTGATTCGAAAGAATCAGAGGCTCCAGATATAGTAGTCTGTGTCGCCGGAGCCAATATTCCAGTCGAAGCAAAGTTACTCACCACCTCTTTGAATGAGGAAAATTTCCAACGAGAATCTCGAGCAATATATGATGCAATATATAGCGACAACAGAATAGAACTACGTGGCTTTCATGTCACCATCGTCTCAAAGACTGAAGCAAAGATTACGCAAAAAACAGCTATTCAATTCGCCGCTGAAACGCTCAAAAAATGGAATGGAAGGCCAACCGCCATACGATCGCCAGAAATCAACTTATTTATAGAGCCGTATTCTTCCAGAGGGATGCGCGACTGCGTCGCGGTGACAGTTCTCGCTCCGGCGCCCTCGGCCGAACTACCGCGGGCCCTCAGCAGGGCAAAAAAGGCAAGCGGTCAGCTTCGAGCGCTAGACTGGACAAAAAAATCCGGGATCCTCGCTTTGTCACTAGACGACGAGCGCGATGCAGCTGAAGTTTTTTCAGCAATCGCAACGCAAACCCGTCGGGGCCAACTAAAGGGAGTTGCCGCAGTAATGCTGAGCAGGCGATTTGTTAACATGGGACCTCCAGTCTATTCCCCGCTGGACCTACTCGCAATCAAGACCAACCCGCACGCTGAGCATCCACTGACCGGAGAGGTTCCAATCAAGCCACTCGGATTGGCGGGAAGCCTCATAGAGTTCGAATCTACGTTTTCCGGAATCCGCGCGTATCGCTTTTCCTGCGCAACAGGGACAGTGGTCGATCCGCAGTGCGCTCAAATCTGGACTCCCGCCGTACAAAGACTCTCTCCACACCTACTTGCTAACTAGCCGGTGCGTTTCCTTAACCAACGGTGCTGCCAGCATTTGAGATCTACCTCTCGTTCAAGCAGCCGGACGGTCATTTCGTTACCGCGGCGGCAACTGGGGCCCTCGCCATCATCCTCTCGAAAAGCTCAACCCGCCGAAATTGAGACTGAATGAGCTGTTAGCATCGAAAGTTTCCGAGCGCGTGTGCATCGAGCGGCAAGGCGTGGGTCTTGGCGAAGGCACCCGGTGAGGAGGCGTGCTGGCCCGCGCTCGCGAAACGGTTCGTGGGGAAAACGAATCGAAGGGAAAGCCGAAAGAAGCCCTCGCGACGGCAGGGTCTCACGCGAAGGCGCTAAGCCGCGAAGGGGGGTTGGGGCGGAGGTTGGGAGCGGAGTTCCCGCGGTTGAGCGCGTGCAGCGGTGGAAGCCACGGACCCGTTTCGGGGGGGCGCGGCTCCGGAGCCGCGGGGACGCGCACCGTGTTCCCGCGCCGGCTCGTTTGCCCTCGATGCCTCAGCACACCTTGGACTGGGAAGGGCTCGCCACGCGCCACCGGCGCCGTCCCCGCAGCTGCGCATGCGCGCCGACTTAAGCGCGAATCGAAGTCGCCGTCTGGTGGAGGTGGGGTCGCCGACCCATAAGCGCTAACTTGTTTTATTGCATCGAGGTGATGCTCGGAATAGTGATGTGGCATGAAAATAGCCAATGCGGCAGAAGACGATTGGGAGATTTTGAAGGGATTCTTTCCAGTTGGATGGGAGGCGCTCGCCACGGAGCACCACGCAACCAAAGGCCTCAGACAGGACAAGAGCCCGGAGAAGTTATTGCAGGTATTGCTGATGCACTTGGGGTGTGGGTTTTCTTTGCGCGAAACCGCAACGAGGGCCGCTCAAGCGGGGTTATCGCAGCTTTCGGATGTGGCGTTGTTGAAACGGCTCCGAAAGAGCAAAGGATGGCTGCAGGCAATGTGCCAGGTGCTTTGGGAGGAGCGCGGGGCCCGGACCAAATCACCGGGGCCCGTGCCGCTGCGGATGGTTGATTCGACCCTGGTGAAGGAGCCGGGAAAAACAGGCAGCCAGTGGCGTATCCACTATAGTTTGCAGTGGCCTCAGTTAAAGTGCGATTTCTTTCAGATTAGCGGCACCGAAGGAAGCGGGACAGGCGAGTCTCTGAAAGGCTACCCACTAAAAGCTGGTGAATACGTTATTGGCGACAGGGGGTTCTGTCGGGGGCCGGTCTTCACTTTGCGGCAGCATGTGGAGCTCTTACACTCGTTCGTTCGAACACTGGCAGCGTCAAGCTGCAGAACAGCGATCGGTCTCCATTCCCGCTCCTCTCTCGGCTGGGTGCGCTCAAGAAGGCAGGCGAAAGCCGTGAGTGGACTGTATGGGTACCTTCCGGCGATGCCCAACCATTGCGGATGCGGCTGTGCGCTGTCCGCAAGAGCGTCGCCTCAACCCGGCGATCGCTCAAGAAGTGCTCTATCGTAAAGCCAGCATCAATCAACGAACACCCGATCCTGCCACCCTGCGCTACGCCGAGTACGTCATGGTAATCACAACTTCTTCCTGCGGACAAGTTTTCCACCACTCAAGTCCTTCACTATCGGTTCCGCTGGCAAATCGAACTGCTTTTCAAGCGCTCTCAAGCAACTCGCCCAGCTCGGCCATTTACCCAAACACGACGAAGAAAGCTCTCACGCCTGGCTGTACGGCAAGCTGCTCATCGCCCTCCTCACTGACAAACTTATCGCGCACGCGCGCGACTTTTCCCCCTGGGGCTTCGAACTCGCGGCGAAAGAGCAGCCGGTGGCGTGAGTTTTCCTTCATGCTTCACCAAGTGACCATGGCAATCACACCCTCCATATCCTTGTCCAATGTCATCTCCTCTTGGGGTAAAATATGCTCCCAGCTCTCTGAATCTCCTCGTCTGCGCTTCCTCCAAGCTGAGCACCATCGCAAAACAAGTTAGCGCTTATGGGTCGCCGACCCCGCGGGGATGGGCGTCGCGTGCCCCCCGCCGATCGCATCACTCCGGTCCGGTCACGTTCGCGTCAAATCGTGGCCCACCTTTCTGGATCGAATTGCATTGGCGTGGATCCCTCTCAGGGTCCGCCGAAGCCGAGGTTGACCGGTTGGGTGCTGAGGGCCGGGGCCTTGGCCTTGTTGGTGGACGGAACCTCGGGACCAACCGCTTCGAGTTTGGTGCCGCTGACCCAGACTTTGCCATTGCCGCCGAGGAAGAAACCGTAGGAGAGCGATTTGGCGTCCACGGGCACGTCGAGCACGATGGAATACTCCCTCCAGTCCGTGGTGCCCTTGGGCGCGCGATCCGCCATGTTGTCAAACTGGACTCCGGAACGACCCTCGGCATCGACCCGCAACCAGAGGTTGCCGCCTTTGGCCGCGTCTTCAGTTTTCATCCAGCCACTCATCCGTACCCGTTGACCGGCGTAGTTCTGACTGGAGATGGTCTGCATCATGCCGCCGAAATCATGGTCGGTCGAGTCCGTGGCCTGTGCGTAGGCGCTGGGCATGCCGCGAAACGATTGGTTCTGGTCCACGCCCACCGTGTAGGCGTTGGTCTTGCTGCCGTTCTTGAACCAGCCCTTGGGGGCGGTCCGGGTCACGCCCGGCACTGGCGGTTCCTCCGCCTTGGTCGCCGGCGTTGGGGAGGGTGTGGCGACCACGACCTTCGGCGGAGGAGTCGCGGCGGCGGCGGCGATTTCCCGCTTCCGGCTTTCGGTCATGAGCACGGTCAGTTCCTCGACTTTGCTTTCGAGGTAGTCGCGGTCCTTGCTCAAAGTGGCCAGGGCCGTCTCGATTTTCTTGGAGCGCCCGCGTTCGTGCACGTAGGCCGTGATGGAGAGGGTGGTGATGACCGCGGCGGCGGTGATCAGCGTGAGGGTTTTGGCGGTGGTCATGGCGGCGAGGGTGGTGGTGGCGACCGTGGTTCCGGCGGTGGTCAGGGCGACCTGGGACAGCACCGCGCCGGAGATTTTTCCGGCGAGGGCGGCGGGTGCCGCCAGCGTGGCCTGGTGGGTGAGCGCGAGGCCCAGGGCGGCCTGGGTGGATTTCAATCCGTGCCTGCGCAGGGCGGCGTGAAGCTTTTCGAGGGCACGGTCCACGCGCATCCTGGCTGCGTCCTCGGTGCTGCCGAGCACGGAGGCGATGGAGGCGTACGGTTGATTGGCAAAGAAGCGCAGGACGACGGCCTCGCGATCGACTTCGCTCAGTTCATCCAGCGCCCGGTCGATGAAGGGACGAACAGCCTCCCAATCAACCGGGGAGGAAGCGGTGGAATCGTCCTGCATAAGGTGGGCCTCCTGTTCCCGATGCCGCCGCCGGTGCTCGGAGCGGCGGGCCTTTTCGGCCACATTGCGCGTGGTGCGGTAGAGCCAGGCGACCACATTCGGATGGGACGCGAGGGTCGTGGCCTGGCGGGCCACGGCGGTGAAGACTTCCTGGGCGACCTCCTCGGCTACCCGGTCATCGCCCGTCCGGCGCAGAGCGGTGAAGTAGACCAGATTCAGGTGACGCTGGACAAACTCGGTGAACGCCCGTTCGGAGCGCTCGGACCCATAGCTGCGCAGCAGTTCGCCAGGTTCGGACATGTCACTGAGAAATACCCGGCAAGTCCTAAACCGAACATGCTTTTTTCAGATTTCGGAGGTCGTGGGCCTGCGCCAGGAAGCCGCCCTTCGGGAATCGCACCCAGACTCCGGCTGTCGCGCCAACCTATCGTTTCAGGGGAGGCGGCAGAGGGTTCACGCGAAGCCGCGAAACGAGGGTCCCCGGGGGGGCGCCCCCGCCACGGTAGTCCGTTATCTTCACGCGACGCCAATCCCGCGGGGTCGGCGACCCCACCTCCACCAGACGGCGAATTCGAATCGCGCTTGAGTTGAGGCGCATGCGCAGCGGCGGGAACGGCGCCTACAACCCGAACGCAGGCATTTCCGCGCGACCCGCTGTCAATTCGACGCCCAGGCTCAGCCGCGGGAACGCCCCACCCCAACGTCCGCCCCTACCACCCCGCCCTTTGCGCCTTCGCGCCTTCGCGTGAACCCTCCCCCGACGACCCCGCCTACGGCGCCGCGCCCGGGGCCACCGAGGCTCGGTGCGTCTTGACCAGCCACCACACGGTCACCCCGAACACCCCCACACCCAACAGCACAATGATGAGGGGCATGAAGGCCGCGGCATGTTCAGCACGATGCCCTCGGCGCAGGGTGGACCTGAAGGGATTCTCCGGGTCCACATAACAGACGCGGTCCGAGTTCACTGGATACTGATCCGCCAGCTGCTGCGCCTCGGACTGCGAACCCGTGGGGGCATAGAGAAAGTCGATGACATCGGAGGTGTAGGTCCGTTTTCCCAGGACGTAGGTGTAAACCAGGTCCGCGTGGTGGGTGACATCCTTGGAGCTTCCCACGGTCTTGACCCCGGATCGGGTGATGCGACACGGCACCTCGGGCCAGGTGAGCGCCCGCTGAACCAGGTCGAGATTCGGCAGCGAATAGCTGACAAAAATCCAACCACCGAGAGCCATCAGGGAAAAAGCGATGAGAAGGCCGAGAGCCCCGCGGAGCGCAACCATGGCGCGACGCTTGGCGGCCAACCGGGTCGCCGCAAGCCTATTGGCGCATCTCAAGTGAATCTCACGCAGGAGTTTGAGTCAAAACCCCCGCCGCGGAATGAGCCCCCGAGCACACAAGGAGCGCAGCCCAAGGCGCAGGTTCGTCTGCTCAGCAGGTTAAACACAGAGTGCACAGAGAGCACAGAGGAGAACCATGGAAAAACCGGATCAGCGCCGCCGCGTCCGCGATGTGAGTCGCTCGTGCGTTCCTGGAACCCAAGACCAGCGACTGCCTATCTTGGGTCGACGTCCGATGGAGGTGGGGTCGCCGACCCCGCGGGGATTGGCCTCGCGTGAACAAATCGGTCCACAGAGGCGGGACCAGTCGGCCCCGTCGCGGCCTCGTCGAGACCACCTCCACCTGAAACGGCGTCGTGTTTCAACTCATCGTAGCGCGATCCAGGGTCGACGTCCGATGGAGGTGGGGTCGCCGACCCCGCGGGGATCAGCGTCGCCTGAACAAATCGGTCAACAACCGCGGGACCGGTGTCCATCCGTATTCAACAATCCGTTCACTTCACTTCCCCTGCGAAAAACAACCCAACCAGCACCTTGGCCTCTTCTCTCTGTGCTCCTTGTGCGCTCGGTCTTCAACTCGCTGAACCCCCGCGGCGTCGGCGCTACCGGTAATGCCACTCGTCCAGCTTTGCTGTATCCGGCGCCGCCCGCTCGATGTGACTGGCCATCGTCCGGATCAGCTCGGCGTGCGTCGTTGGACGCCAGCCATGGGTCGAACCCGGCGGACCATACTGGAACGTGCCCTCGACGTGCGGATCCTTCGACGTCACCAAAAACTCCTCCAGCAGCCGCACCGCCAGGTGGGAATAGAACGCGTCGGTATCCGCCGCGCAGACATGCAGTTTGCCCTCCAGCTTGGGGCCAAGCCTCGCCCAGTTGCGGGCGAGGTACTCGCGCAGATCAAAGCCATTCGCTCGCATGCTCTCGACCACCGCGCGATCGATCCGACCCGTGGCCAGGTCCCACACCGGGAGCGGATACCCGGAGGCATCCATCGAGGTGTGTTTCCACCACTCAAAGCTCCCGTCCTGCATGCCCAAGATCGCCGCCTGCTGGCTGCGGCTGCGATTGCGGGCACCGCCGCCTACCAGGCCGGGACCGGTCTTTTCCACAAACGCGTTCTCGTCTTCGTAGAGGTTCACTCCGCCGTAATAGAGCCGAAAATCCACCGGATCCGGCGAAAACGCCCAGGCTCCGCCAAAGGTGTCCGGATAGTACAGCTGCAGCGCCAGCGACCCCCAGCCACCCGTCGAGCTGCCGGTCAGCACCCGGGCGTAGGACGCGCGGATCATGCGAAACCGCTGCTCCAGCGCCGGCATCAGCTCCCGCAGGAGTGCGTCCCCATACGGACCGCAATTCGGGGAATTCACACCGTAGGAGTCATCGAAATACGGCGTGGGATGCTGAAAGGTGACCACCATCACGCGGGGAAAATTCTCCGAGGTCCACGTCTGCTGGAACTCATATCCCGTCTCGGTGTTGGGCAGCGACCCCCGCAGCACTGTGCCGGCCGGCAGCTCCGGGGGCGGTCGTCCCTGGGCCGCCGCTTCCTCGCGCTGGCGGGCCCAGCTTTTCTTGCCATCCGCCGGCGGCATCGTCGTAAACCCAAGCGGCGCCCCGCGCTCAAAGTGACCCTGCAGGTACACCACGGGATAGTGCGCGTCGGGATGCGTGTGATACCCCTTGGGCAACAGCACGGTGGCTCCGAGATAGACTGGCCGCCCCCAGAACCGGCTGAGCATCGGGCTCTGCAGTCGGATGCGCTGCACCCACTCCGTGTCGGACGGGGTTTCGAGCGGGGGCAGGCAGTGGTCGAGGTTCAGCGGCAGCGAAACCGCCGCTCCCGGTTCAAGGTGGAGCGGGACGACCGCACTGATCCAGTTGCCCGGGGACTGGTTGAAGTGCTGTCCCTCCCACTGATCCTCGTGCGCCCAGATCGTGTGACCGTCGGCCCGCGGAAACGCCGTGTACCGATTGAAGAGGGCCTGGACAAAATAGTCGCCCGGGGGCAGGTCACCCAGACGCGCCTCCGGATAACCGGGCACCCCTGCCTCCAACACGATCCTCTGGCCGCTCCGCCCCTCACGGACATCCTGACCAAAGAGACTGGCTTTGCCCTGCAGCCGCGGCTCCGCGAGGTTCTCCTTGGCGACGAAGAGAAAAACCCGCCCGCGCCACGTTTCGCCCTCCGCCTGTGGCGGCAAAGCGACCTCGAACCGCACCGCGGCCGCGGCGGACTCGGCCGCCCCGGCGTTGCGCTCCGCGGACAGGCCCGCCGCGAGCGCAACGACGACAAGCATCCACTTCCCCGGAACCGACGCTGCCACAAGCCGTTTGATCACGCCAGGGAGGTTGACGCTGCAACCCGCGTGGCGCCAATCAGAAACGCAGGGGGCGGCGGAAAAGGGAAGCGTCAGGGCGCTTCGTAGACCTCGACGAGGGCGACGCCCGTGGTGTCACCTACGCCGGACACCTGCACAGTGTATCCACCCGGAGGAAGTGTCACCAGGATCGCCGCATCCTTGCCACCGGCATTGAGGGCAAACGCGCCCGTCAGCTGGGTGACGCTATTGAGAGCGTTCAGATTGGAATTCTGCTCCCAGCTGTCGTTCGAACCGATCAGGCCGCCGGCGGAATTGGTCAGCCGCAGCAACGGATCTGCCAGGGCCACAGACCCTAGTCCGAACCGACCGAGCGAGGGACCGGCGGCACGGATGAGGAGGGTGCGGGGCTGCTGTCCATCGATGACAAATCCAGTCACCAGGATGGAGGCACCTGTGCCCACAAAGCCGCGATTGGAGACATTGATCAGCCGGTCCGAAGCGGTGCGCTGTCCCACCGAGGGAGGTTGGAGGGCGGACGGCGCGCCTGCGACCACGGCCTGCATGGCACGGAAGAAGACGTCGGTGTTGTCGTACGAGCCGCTGAAAAGCCCGGCGCCGACGCCGATGGCGGACAACGGAATGTCCGAGGCCGTGTGGACCGCGGTCGTGCCCGGGACCTGTCCGCCGATGAAGAAACCGCCCGCCACGTCGCGCTTGGTGGGATCGGCGGGATAGGTGTTCAGAGGCGCCTGCCCGGCGAACGGCTGCTGACTATCCTGAATCGGCTGAGCATTGGTCCGCCAGTCTTCGTTGCGATCCGCATTGGCCCCGTAGCCGATCAGCAGGCGACGGTCGACATTGGTCCGGCTGGGATAGCCATCGGCAAGGATGTCATATACGGGAAATCCCGCCAGATCATAGGTCCCCACCACGGGGGTCCGGAGCTGGGCCTCACCTCCATTGGCCGCGGCCCGGGTCGCCAGATCCGCATCGGTGACGCGGCTGGCGCCGATGATGTTCACACCGGCGCATTCGTGGTCAGCCGTGACCACCGCCAGCGTGTCGGGATTGGCCAGCACAAACTGGCGCACCCGCTCGATCGCGCGGTCGAACTCAATCGTATCCAAAATCCAGCGCTCCGTGTCCATGTTGTGCGCCTGTTTGTCGATGGAAGCACCCTCCACCATCAGCACAAAACCGGCGGGATTGCGCTGCAGCACCTTGAGGGCCGCGTCCGTCATCTCGTCGAGCATGGGTTGGTCGGGGAACCCGTAGTCAGCCGCGATCGTGGAGCGCCCGCGGCGACCATCGATCTTGTCCATGGCCACCGTCATGTTGGAGAGATTGAACAGGCCGATCAGGCGATCCGTCGCCGCCGGCACCGCCTTGAGCTGGGTCGCGGTCGCGGCATAGGTGAATCCGGCCGTCTGAAAATCGGCCAGGAGGTCGCGCCCCGGGTCGGACGCTCCGCGCGCCACGCCCCAGCCCTCCGCCAGTTCGACCGGCAGCTGGTAATCCGAGCCCGCCGCGCGGGAGGAACCCGCCGTCGTGTTGGGGAGGAACCAGCGCCGACCACCTCCGAGCAGCACCCGGAGCCCGCCCTTCACCGCGGTCTCGTCGAGGTACTGGTCGCAAATCCCGGTGCCGGCACCCCGGTTCGAGGTGTGCGTGCCGAAGGCACCCGGAGTGGCGTCGAAGATGTCGGCGGTGGTGACGATGCCGAGCGACTTTCCCTGCGTGCGCGCCAGGTATTCGCCGATCAGTTCCACGCGGGGATTGTCGAAGGCATCCGTCGTGTCATCGGGAAAGACGCCCTGCTGGTTGTTGTTCCCCTTGTTGCCGGTCGAGTAGATCGCAGCGCCGGGTGAAGAATCCGTGATGATCGAATTCAGCGAGTGGGTTTGGATCAGTCCGGTCACAGGGAACTGGTCCATGGCGAGAGGTGCCAGCGATTTCCCCTGGGAAACGCCATTCAGCATGATGCGGGCCGCAGTGCGATGGGCGATGCCCATGCCGTCACCGATCATGAAGATGACGTTCTTCGCTTTGGTCAGATTGCCGGTCGCGTGCAACCCGACGATCTCGAAGTTGCCCTGGCCGAAGCCGTATTGGCCGTCGCTCTGCAGGGCACGCACCGAGAGGATGTGGACCCCGGGGGCGGCCACCTGATGGGCGCGAAGCGTGGCGATCTGGGTGCCCGCCGGCAGGCCGGTGACGGTCGCGGCCGTCAGGGTAACGCGACCGGCCACCACGGTCCCGTCGATGAGGAACTCCACCTGGGTGATCGTGCTGCCGGCATCCGGCCGGATCGTGGCCTGGAGGTCAAAGCGTTGTCCCGGCAAAAACCGGGCGATGATCGGTGGATTGGGATCTCCAAAGGAGAACAGCTCGCTCGGCGGCGTGAGCCGCGAGACCGTGGGCGCGGCTTGGGCAACGGAGCCAAGCCCGGCGAGGGCGAGTGCAGCCAGCCCGGCAAACGCGGGCGGACGGAGACAGGAGACACGCGACATGGTGACAGGATCAGTTGGAGGAGGACGAAAAAGCAGAGTGTCCCGGCGCGGCCGTGCTGGCGGTCTGGGTGGCCGGCGGATCGAGCACGAGACGCACGGCGGAATTGCGCCCATCTGCGGTCTGCACGACCCCGACCTCCAGAACGCCGGTCAGGATCAAGGGACCCGGCACGTAGCCGGTCGGGCGTGTGGCTTCGATGCCCGGCATGATCACATGCAGTGTGGCCGGAGGCAGCGTCTCGTTCATGCAGTATCCGTCGTTTTCGATCCGGACCGGCCAAGGCGTGAGAAGAAACACCCCATTGGAACGGACCGGCTCACGGACCATGTGACCGATGATGCGGACCCGTTTGCCATCGAGCGTCCGCAGCCGGTCCGCGTAGTGCAGTCCACGGTCGCCCACCACCGGTTCGAAAAAGTCCTTGAACGACAGCTCCTCCACCCCGGCCGGAAGCGGCGGAACCGTCACCGGCAGGCGAAGGGCGCTCACCTGGGTCTGCGCGGACCGCGACTGAAAGGCACTCCACGCCGCGGCCGCGGGATCGACCGCACCGGACACGCCGGACACGGCAAGCCCGGCCGCAAACAGCCCTGGCCCCAAAACGACAAAACGGAAACCCATGGCCCCAAACTAACTGCGCGCTGTGGCGATCCGGTGGCCACCGCGTGACAACCGCGTGACTCCCACTCATCACCGCACCTTTCCCGCCCGCCGACGCGATTTCTTGTCACCCACCCGACCGTTTCGGGTACTCTTTCTTCACATCCTTCCATGAACCGAGAAATCGCGAATGAACCCCGGATCCCGCCGCCGCGCATCCCAACGCGGCCTCCGTTGGAGGTGGGGTCGCCGACCCCGCGGGGATTGGCGTCGCATGAACAAACCGCCCCACGGAGGCGGG
>JAXMHM010000075.1:0-14822 GCA_046346755.1 Opitutaceae bacterium
CCGGCTGGCGCAAGGGGAGGCCGGCATGGCGACCACCGTCTGCCTCAACGTGGCCGCGTTGCTGGGCCTGATCGCTGGAGGCATCTGGGCGGACTGCTGGAGCCGCACCCGGGAGAGCGCGCGGTTTGTCGTGCCGATTATCGGCCTGTGCGTGGCGGCGCCGGCGGTTCTCCTCCTGACCAACGCACCCACGCTGGGGTTTGCGCTGGGCGGGCTGGCGGTGTATGGAGCAGCGCGTTACGTGGCTGATGCGAACCTGATGCCCATGCTTTGTCTCCTGGTCGATCCGCGCTACCGGGCCACCAGTTGGGGCATCATGAGCTTCTTCAGCGCCATCGTCGGCGGACTGGGCATCTATGCCGGAGGCATGTTGCGCGATGCGCAGGTGGACATCAGCCGCATCTTCCAGTTTGCCGCGATCAACCTGGTGGTGGCGGCGGGGTTGATCGCCTATGTCAACCGGCGGCGACTCCGACGCGCCGCATCACGGTGACCGAATTGGGCGGGGTCAGGAGTTCAAGCCGTCGTGGTCTGAGCTATACTTGGATTGCTTGAGATGGGCGGAGAACTCCTTGGGATGTTGCATGCAGAACTCAAATGAGTCCTTCACCACCTCCACACCCCGCACGGCCAGGTTGGCTGGCGGGTTGAAGGTGGTGGCAATCTTGGCGACGTCGAAGCCCAGCGTGACGAAGCCCTTGGCCGAAGGGTTTCGCATGGAGTCCGCTGCGTTGAGATTCATGCTGGCGACGTTGCCAAGAAGGCCGAAATTCCCGGGAAGAAAACTCAGAAACGTCGCGCTGAGCTTGGCCGTGGCAAAGCCTTTGTCGAACTTTGAGCCCTGATTGAAGGCATCGGAGGTTTCCTTGATGCTTTTGGCGGTGTCGACGGCGTCCATGCCGCGACTGGGATTGAAGGCGGAAAACATGACGGGTGAGGATGCCGCTCAGGCGCGGATGAACGCGTCCGAGGCACCGGCCTCGGACGCAGGGGTTTGCCGCCAGAGTTCGGACAGCGTGCCGTCGGAGAGTTGCTGTCGGGCTTGGCCTGCAAACTTGTTGAAGCGGTCCGCGAGGGTAGCGAATCGGTCGATACCGCCCCGGTCAGGATCACTCCAGACCAGCTCAAGGTGAACCTTGCGGGATTCGGGGTGCAGCGAGAAGGTGGCCAGCCCGAGTGCGAGCCCGCGGAAATTGGCCGTGAGCAATGCGGTCAGGGTACGGTTGTCCTCGTCGGCGACCGGGCCGCCGATCTCGCTCGAAAATCGAATTACGCCGACGCGATCATCCGCCTGCACCGCGACCGCATGGCCGTCCTTTGCACCGAAGACGCAGAAACCATCGTCGTCGACGCTGCCCGACCACCCGAGGTCTCGGTTGACCTCGGACACCCAGGATTTGAGAAGGCTGGAAGGAAGTTCGGTGACGAGTGTGCTCATGGTTAAGGTGGGAGTGTGGGAAGGAGGTGACGCGGGCCGGGAGGGGACGAAGAGACCGCCGGAACCGGGCCTGAATCGCACCGAAGGCCTCTGGTGCCGGCCTGTCAAACCGACTCCACCCGGGTGACCCGTTCAGGTGAGTAACTCGACCACCCGCCCGCTTGAAAGTCCGTCCGGGTGAGGGCGAACGCGGGTGCCCCGCCGGTGGCGGCGTCGACCCTGCCGAGGCGGCGTTCGCCGATGTCACCGTGGGAGCGGGATCCGCGGGCGCGCACCCTTGTGCCACCGAATGGCGTTGGTCCGCAGGTGCTTAACCCCCTTGCCGCCGGATTACGGAGCGACAGAATGATCCCTTCGCATGCGCTGCCCGCCTCGTTCCGTGCCCGCGGGATCCGCTGGCTTCGCTGCCACCCATCCTTGTCCGAGTCACGCTGTCACCTCATGAAAAAAACGTTCCTCCTCCTGCTTGGCTGCTTTGGCCTCGCCCTGGCGTTGCCTGCATCGGCGGCCGATCAAGCCCCCGCTCCGGCGGCCCCTGCGGCCAAACCGCGCATGGCTCCCGGTCCAAAGCCCGGCGAGATGGCTCCCGACTTCACCGTCTATGGACCCGACAACCGTGAGGTGAAGCTCGCGGACTACCGCGGCAAGATCGTATTGATCGACATTTGGGCCACCTGGTGCGGTCCGTGCATCGCCTCGATGCCGCATACGAGCAAACTGGCGGAGACCTATGCGGCCGAGGGGCTCGTCGTGCTGGCGATTTGTGCGGCGGATACGCGCGAGAACTACGACGCCTGGGTGCAGCGCAACGGATCCACCTACAAGTTCATCACCGCGCATGATCGCGCCGGCAAGGAGTTCGTCACCTCGGTGTTCAGCAAGGCCTGGGGTGCCTCGATGTTCCCGACCCTCTTTGTGGTGGACCGCGAAGGCCGCGTGGTCGGTCGTGCGGCGGGAGGCGGAGACCGGGAGAATCCCGCGGTGATCCGCCTGCTGGCGAAGGCCGGCCTCTCTGTTCCTACCGCGCACCTGCCTCCGGAAACCCCGCCCCGCGCGGCAGCAGCGGCGGCGAGTTCCGCGACCGCTTCGGCTCCGACGGCCGGTTCGACTTCAGCGACTCCGAAGGCGACCGCGCCCACCACGGTCATGGCGGCCGTTGCCCCGGCAGCTCCGGCGGCCGCGGCTTCGACGACGGGCGGCCTTGTACCCGCGGCCCGGGTGGCCGCGGCCCCCGGAGGAGGCATGGTCCCGGCGACCCGACGCGCCACGCTCGCGGCCGGCGCCGTGGCGCCCGATTTCACCATGCGCACGGTGGACGACCGCGAGGTGAAGCTCTCGGATTTCAAGGGCAAGGTGGTGATTCTCGATTTCTGGGCCACCTGGTGCGGCCCCTGCATTGCCTCGTTCCCGCATACCTCGCAGATCGCGAAGCAGTACAAGGATCAGGACGTGGTCGTGCTGGCGTCCGGGACGAGCGACACGATTGCGGCGTTCAAGAAATGGATACCGGCCAACGCGCCGAAGTATCCCGACATCCTCTGGGCGTTTGATCCGAATGAGCGCGGAAGCGCCACGTTCGACGAGCGTGCCTCGAACAAGCATTACGCGGTGGTGGGCATTCCCACGCAGTTCGTCATTGGACGCGACGGCCGGATTGTCAGCGTCATTGTGGGCAACGGCGGGGCGGAGGACGCGCGCACCGAGACCGCGCTGGCGGACGCCGGCGTAAAGGTGGAGCCCGCGGTGGTGGCCAAGGGACGCGAGCAGATTGCCAAGGAGGCGGCCGAGGAGAAGGAACGCGCGGCGGCGGCGGCGATTCCCCGGGCGCCCTTCATCGAGGATTTCGGACGGGCGAAGAAGGGTGACGTTCTGGCCGACGGAGATTTGCTTAAGCTGGATGGCACGCCGGTGAAGTTTTCCGCGCTCTCGGCCGGAAAGGTGACGGTGCTGGGCGTCTGGTCGGGCGGCCACGGCCCGGGTGATGATCTGCTGAGGATCTGGAAGGCGTGGGGGGAGAAATACCCGTCCATCGCCTTTATCGGCCTGGCCGGCTTCTCCACGCTGCCGGAGACGAACGAGTGGCAGGCTGCCAACGCGGCCAAGGTCTCGTTTCCCCTGGTTTTCGATCCTACCGGCAAGCCCCCGATGCCGACGAAGACGATGGAGGAGATGAACGACGAGGAACGCGGTGAGTTTCGCAAGGCCAGCCGGGCTCACTACGACAACTTGTTCACCGTGAAGTCGGCGGGAGTCATGCCGCCGGTGCCATCGACGATTGTAGTGGACGCGGCGGGCCGCATGGTCGGCTGGATGCCGGGTTTTGGTCCCAACTACACCGAGGGCCTGGGAAACCTGCTGCTCCGTGCCGGGATGACCCTCGCCGCGGCCGACATGCCGGCGAAAGTCTGGACGGCTGAGGAGACCAAGGCCAAGCCGCCGGAGCCGCGCGGCGAGCCGCTCAAGATCGGGGCGATGGCGCCGGATTTCACGACCCAGACCCTCGACGGCAAGGACGTGAAGCTCTCCGACTTCAAGGGCAAGGTCGTCATCCTCGACTTCTGGGCCACCTGGTGCGGACCCTGCATGGCGGCGATGCCGCACACGCAGCAGGTTGCGGCGCAGTACAAGGAGCAGGGCGTGGTGGTTTTGGGTTCCTGCACGAATGATGTGCGGACCAAGTTTGAAAGTTGGGTCAAGACCAACGCAGCCACCTATCCCGACATCCTTTGGACCCACGACAAGGCCGAGCGCGGAGCGGATCGTGCGTCGAACAAGCTCTTTGGCGTGCGGGGCATTCCCACCCAGTTCATCATCGACCGGACCGGCAAGGTCGTCGACATCGTGATCGGCTACTTGCCGGGCGAAGTGATCCTCGACGCCTCTCTCGCCAAGGCGGGCATTCAGGTGGCTCCCGACATCATCGCCCGAGCGACCAGCCAGCTTAAGGCCCGCGGCGATTGACGAGCGACGCCGCTGGCGGTCGTTTCCCGGACTTTACTTCAAACCCTCAGCCGCGGCGAGAATCTCGCTGACGGCTGGGCGGTCCCGGTAGTTCTCGCGCATCAGTTTGCTTCGGATCATGCCCTTCCGATCAATGACGAGGATGGCGGGATGCGGGACGCCCTGGGCGCGGCCCTTCGCCTCCTGGTTGCGGAGTCCGTAGGCGTCGATGACCTTGCTCCCGGAATCGGAAAGAAGTGGATACGTCAGGCCGAGTTTTTCGGTGGCGGCGAGGTTGACGGAGGGTGAGTCGTAGCTGATCGCAACGACTTGGATACCGGCGGCCCGCAGCGAGGGCAGTTCCTTCTGCAGGTCCTCCAGCTGCTTGCGGCAGAACGGACACCAGTCGGCAGATCGAACGAACACCACGGCCACCGGTCCGGTGGCGATCAGGGAATCGAGCGAAACATTGCTCCCCGCGGGGGCCGGCAGCGTGAAAGTCGCCGCAGCATCGCCAACCTTGAGGCCTGGTGGCACGGTCGGTGCGGAAGAATCGGCCGCCCCGAGGCTGGCGACGATGAGGGAGGAGGCGAACGCGAGGAGCAGGGATTTCATGGGTGGAGTGTGGGTCGGACGGGATGAATCACCCAGATAAGAAACCCGACACTGCGGTCCTATTCCCGAGAAAATGCGAAGCGGTCCTGATATTGCAGGCACTGAAGCGGGCGACGATCGATTCAACCACGGATGGACACGGATGGACGCGGATGGAGGCTGCGGCGTTGCTGTGACGAGCTTCCGGCTTCGACGCTCGGCGCCAGCCTGCATCGCTGCGTCACGGTATGGATTTGCGATCCGTCGATCGTGAGTCGCGGACGGTTTCACCGCTGTTCAGTTTTCCATTGATGGCATCGAGCCGAAATTTTCCCGAGGCGTCGTAGTAGGGTTTGGCGGGGTCGACGACATTGACCATGACGCCGGGCTCGTCGAGCACCAGGGACCGCTCGACCAGGCCGTCCGGTGTCACAAACCGGCTCTCCCAGCTCCGCGGGGCGGAGGCGTTGTTGAGTGAGATGAACATGGCGTTGGCCGCGGCGTAAGCCTGCGCCGTGGGCGGCATGATTTTCGGGTGGATCGAGCCCTCCTTCTGCCGGGCGTTGTAGAAGGAGTGGAACATCAGCCGCACCCCGAGCTTGGCGTACTCGCGGTACAATTCGGGAAACCGGACATCGTAGCAGATCAGCAGGCCGCAGCGCACCCCCTTCAGTTCGAAGGTGACGAAATGATCGCCCGGCGAGTAGTACTTCAAGTCGCCCTCGGTGCAGAACCGCTTGTCGTAGCGATCGACGATCTCGCCGCTCGCATTGATCACGTAGAGCGAGTTATGGGGCTTGAGATCGCCGCTCAGCGGGTGCGTGGCGCCGAGGATCACCCAGACCCCCAACGCTTTGGCCGCACGTTGAATCTTCTCGAATTCCTCGCGCTGCTGGGCCCACGGAAAGTGCTCCAGCGAGTGGTGGTCCACGCCCCCGTAGCCCGACAAGGCCGTTTCTGGGAAGTGCACCACGTCGGCGCCCCCCGCCTTGGCCTCCTCCATCTGCCGCCGGATCCAGTCCCCATTGGCCGCCACGTCGGCCGAAACCGGAAACTGACAGGTCCCGACCCGCAACACCTCCCCCGCCAGACCACTGCCGCCCGCGCCCCCGCACGTCGCGATCGCCGACATCAGCATGAAGGTTCGAAGACTCCGAGGATTCATGGGATGCCTGATTCCGGCAGGTCCGCCTGAAGCCGTCGATACTCAATGCAGGTGGGTTTCCCTAAAACAGCCGCGCCCCGTTCTTCACATTGAGCGCCCGGAGAACCGGACTTGCGACGTCCCGATTCACATCCACCAACGACGATGCCAAGGCCGGGCTAGCCGGTGACGCAACCGACACGATCAAAAGGTAAGAGTTGGCCCCGCAGGGTCGCCCTCGCGCGCTGGATCAGTGCTGCAGCCAGTCGAGCGTGAGTCGGCGGATGCGCAGGCTGCCCATGTGCGGTCCGCCGGTGGCATTGAAGCTGTAGGCCACGAGGACCGCGTCTCCGACAAAGTGGATGGCGGGGTAGTGGAACTCGGTCTTGAGATCGCCTTCGAGCAGCTTGGATACGGGCCACGTCTGGGCGCCGTCGCTGGACACTGCTGCGACGAGCGGGGTGCGACCGCGATGAGGTTTGCTGGGATCGGGCGCCGGCCGGGGGAATCGGCCCGAGTGGTCGTTGTACACCGCCAGGAGCGTCGCGGAACCGGGAATACGCTTGATGAGGGCGGGCGAGAGGGGCGACTTGAGGGGCGAGGCGGTCGGCGGGGTCCAGGTCTCCCCGCCATCGGTCGAGCGAAACTGGAATTGGTGCCCGGCATCCGATCGTGCGTACGAGTAGAGCGAACCATCTTCCAATTCGACCACGCCCGGCTCCTGCAGGCCGCTTTCGCTCGCCACCGGCGATTTCCATTCGCTTCGGGCCTCCCGCCAGGTGGCGCCCCCGTCGTCGGAGAGAAACCACAGCAGGGTGGCTCGCTGGTCCAGCGAAGGCCAGTCGTTCACACTGCTGCGGTTGCGGAGAAATCCGACCGGCAGGATCAGGCGGCCGGTCCGGGTCTGGATCATCCGATCGTTGTTGATAGTGTGGTAGCCAGGTCCCTCGGTGATGAGCACCGGCTCCGACCACGAGGCACCCTCGTCGCGGGAGAACCGGACGTACGCCCGGCAATCGAGGAAGCTCTTCTTCAGCGCGTAGGCGAGGGCGATCCGACCGTCGGCGAGCCGCAGAGGGCAGAGGACCATCAGGCTCAAACTGCCATCCGGGGGCTTGATCGCGAGTCGCGGTTTGCTCCAGGTGATCCCCTGGTCATCGGAGTGCACCTCCATGATCACATTCCGATCGAAGTCGGACGAGCCGCCGGAGAACTGGGTGTAGTAGAACACGACCTGCCCGGTCTTCAGCGTGATGAATCCCCCTTCCGAGTTGCGCGTGGCCGCGGGACTCCACGGGATGTCGAGCACGTGCTGATTTCCTGCTTCGGAGGCGCGGGCGACCGGGGCGACACAGAGCAGGGTGAGGATCAGGAGGGGAAATTTCATCGGGTGAGGGTGACGGCGGTGGAGGATGGGGTCACGGCTGCGAAGAGCAGGGGGCCGAGAGAAATGACCAGATGACTGCGTTCGGGCGAGGGATGATCCGTGGGAGCAGGTTTGAAATGCGTGTCTGGGAGAGCAAGGGCGCGAGGAGTGGCAAATAAACAGACAACTGTCCCGCGTCGTGCCGGAGCCGTCAGCTCGCCCATTCCCATGCCTCGCGCGTCGGCGAGGGGTCACCTCTCTGGTTTTCGGTTTGGGGGCGAACGGGGCAACGGGAAGACCTGACGTCTCTGGATTGAACCTCGCCTTCACCCGACCATTACTACGTCGGTTCGATTGCCTTCAGCGGAAACCGGATGACCGTGGACCTCATCCATCACGAGGCTTGGCGAAGGTGTCGCACCCGGTCAGCTGGAATGGGAAGTAGAAACTGCCGGAAAAGACCTCGACCCATCTCGCGCAAACCCCACAGATGCCGTTCGCGTCAGGATCCGAACATCCGCCTAAGAAATTCAGGGTCCAGCCGTAGAACCTTCGGCATGAGACTCTACCTTGTTTCCCTCCTCTTCTTCCTTGCTTCTGGGTTGGGGCACGCGCAGGAGGAACGGGAGGATGGGGGGAAGATCTCGAAAGAGCAGTGGGACGGATGGAAGGAGCAAGTTCGAGGATTCGACGAGATTCGAATGACCGAACCCATGGCCATGATCGAGGTGCCCGCGAAATGGACACCCAACGGACTGGAGTACAAGCAGAAGCCGGTTCGCGACCGACTGCTCCATGTGGGGCGAGCAATCTCCGACGCCGATGCGTTTTTGGCGCTGCTCGACTATGAGGGAGACCATTGGCTGGGTGCACACGGCTGTCTTGGTCTGTTTCATCTAACGTTTTTCCGGAAAGGAGAGCGCGTGGGTTTCATTTACTACGCGCATGGGATTTATTGGGCCCCGCTGACCCAAGACTCGCAGCGGAGCCTCAATCGCTGGCTGCGCGACCATGGGTATCCCATCGAAGACGTGCTGACCTGGCGACGGAACAGCCCGCGCGTTCGATTTTGAGTGAGGGGACAAACGGAAGACATCAGGTCTTTACCTTTGACAAACCTACCGCCGGGAGGACGCGTGTAGGAAGATGGCCCGGAGATGAGGCGTCTGCGCCGCTGTCAAGAGTCAAGACCTGAGTGCGTCCATGAAAACCAACAACCATGAGTGAAAGTCTCATCCGGCCAATTACGTCATTCAGCCGGCAACAACTAGAAACTGCGTTCCCGTGAGGGGAGGTGGAGAGCAACTAGTTCAATGAAACGGACAGCCCGTAACGGAAGTGAAGCTCATCCAATGAGCCCCGATAGACTCAAGCAACCGCGCAGCCGAACCCATTCAGGTCGGGTGAAGGCTGACAGGGTTGGACGCTGGCAAACCCGATGAATAAGCGGAGAGGCCAAAATGACGATGGGTCCAATCAACCGCGCGGCGGGGTCGGCGAGCACGGGATGTTCGGAAGGTTGTGGGAGATAAGTGGAGAGAGCTCCGCGGGTGGGTTCGCACCCAACGCCTGGTCCAACTCCGCGCCAGCGGAGAAGGCCAGTGCGGCTCGCAGAGCAGTCGGATCGGTCCATAGTAGCAACGAAGGTCGTAACGAGACCGGAGTGAAGGGACCGAACTTGAACGCAGGGGACAGCGTAGCAAGGGACGAGGCGATGGCCCCTTTATTGGGGATAAAAACGCCGATCAAAGTCCAAGCGCTACAACGAACCCTATATCGCAAAGCGAAGGAAAGCCGTCGTTGGCGCGCATGGAGTCTCTATGGGGATCTCTGCCGCCGCGACGTGTTGGAAATCCGCGATGTTTCCCGGCGTTTGGAGGACGGTCGGCAGCTGGGCAAGGTGCGCCACGGATGTGAGACGATGCTGCGCCAGCGGGTAATGGCGCTGATCGCAGGCTGGGAGGATTTGAATGACGCCCAGTTGCTTCGACATGACCCGGTGCATCAGGTGGCGGCCGGTGCAGACGAAGATCTGGCGAGCGCGGCGACGTTATGCCGATTCGAGAACGGCCAGACCAGGGAAGCGGCTTGGGCGGTCAATGTTGCGTTGGTGGAGCAGTTCATTGCCTCGCATCGGAAGGCGCCGCCGGTGTTGGTCTTGGATTTTGATGCGACTGACACGCCGGTGCATGGCAAACAGGAAGGGCGGTTTTTCCATGGCTACTACGATTGCCACTGTTTCCTGCCGTTGTATGTTTTTTGTGGTGACCAGCTGCTGGTTGCCTACCTGCGTCGCAGCAATATAGACGCGGCGAGGCACGCGGCTGCGATCCTCAAACTTCTGGTCGTACGGCTGCGCCAAGCCTGGCCACGGACCAAGATCGTGTTTCGTGCTGACAGTGGATTTTGCCGGGATCTGCTGCTGAGCTGGTGCGATCGTCACGAGGTGAAGTATGTGGTGGGCATTGCCCGCAACGAACGGCTGCTGGCCGAGGCGGCCGAGCTGATGAAGGGAGCGCAGCAGCGCTACGAACAAACCAAGCAGAAACAGCGCCTCTTCTGCGCGTTCGATTACGCCGCTGGCAAGTGGCAGCGTGTCCGCTGGGTCATCGCCAAGGCCGAACACTCGGAGAAAGGCAGCAACCCGCGGTTCATTTTGACCAATATCGTCGGGGACGCGCAAAAGCTCTACGACCGGCGCTACTGCCAGCGAGGCGAGATGGAGAACCGGGTGAAGGAACAGATGATGCTCTTTGCTGATCGCGTCAGCGCCCACCGTTGGTGGGCCAACCAGTGGCGGCTGTGTCTGTCCGCGATTGCCTACAGCCTCATGGAAGCGCTTCGCAGGCTCGCCTTGCACGGAACCGACCTGGCCCAGGCGACCTGTGCGACCTTGCGCACCACGCTGATCAAAATCGGAGCTGTAGTTGTCAAAAAGGCCACCGTAGTACGCCTTCACTTGAGCTCTCACCACCCGCTGAAAGCTCTCTTTAGTCAAGCCGTCGCCGCCTTCGTCCCAACATGATAAAACCGGCGCTGCTCCCGGCGCCCTATACAACGGGGGATTGGGGGCAGTGTCTCATTGCGTATAGAATCCCCGCTCCCAGCCCCCTACACCTGCGCCAAATCGACGAAGTGGAGCCAGCGAAGCAAAAATGACCCGGCAAAATCCGCTTCGTGAAACATCCGGGCTAGTTAAGCCCCGATTTCTTTGTTGGTCCCTCTCCGGAGTTTTTGCCTTACGATCATCGCTCCCAAGCCCGACAGTGCCCCGACGAGGAGTGCGGAGGTGCCGGGCTCGGGGATTGCGGTGATGGTGAGGTAGTCGATGGAGGCGATGCTGCCGGCGCTGATCTGGCTGTTGTTGCCGGCGCCTTCGCGGTTGAAGGTGGCGATGTGGTTGCCATAGGTGGAGGCGACGGCGGCGGTGAGAAGCGGGGTGGTGTCGGTTGCCCAATAGAGCGCCAGGCCGAGGCCGTCGTCCCTGAGTCGCGCGGTGTACCATGTGTTGAGCGCGAGGGGGACGGTGGAGGTGGCGAGCACGGCGCCGTTGTTTTCCAGCGCAATGTTGCCGGCGAGGTTTCCGGTGTCTTCTTGGATACGGAACGAGGCGGCGACGCCGTTGACCACGCCGTAGCCGACGGGGTTGAAGGCGTCGGCCCGGGTGACAATGCGAAAGCTGTCGTGCGAGGTCCCCGTGAAGGCGAACGAGAATTCCACTTCGAAGGGCTCACTGAAGGTGGACTTGCTCAGGAGGCCGGCACCGTTGGCGAGGGAGGCGATCCCGGATCCGACGGTGATACTGGAGTCCGAAAACGGCGTCGAGGTGGTCCAGTTCGACGTGTTGATTGAAGCTCCGCTGAACGTGTCCGAGAAGAGGACCTGCGCACGCGCAGCCGCAGCGAGACTAAGGAATACGACGAATGAGAGGTGAGTGCGCAGCATGGCCGGTTGGAGGACAGTGGTCGTGGGCGTGCGGGGCGTCGGACGCTGGCTGGAATGAAACGCCGCCGATCATGTCCTCCGGCAAAATGATGCGGCGATTACGCGATATCTTGCCCAAATTGCGTGCCGTTTCTCGCTCCGGGCCGGACGCAGACACTTTGGCGCGTCGGGCAGTTTGGGTTTTGATAGCAGAGCTCCCTCAAGAAATCGGTATGGCTACTGGTGAGCCCCTCTGCGAGGCGTACTTCAAGCAGGTCTCCGTCCGAGATCGGGGCCTGTTTTCCGCGACGCGTTTGGTGCGCCGAGAAGCCAGTGACGCCTCAGCGGAGCTGTTCTTCGTGGACGGTTTGTCCTTGGTCCAAGAGGTGGAGGATCACTTTGTCTCGTCCGTGGTCGAGGCGGTCGGGGAAGATGAGGACATTTTTCCCTGTCGGATGGCGTGCAGAGGGAAAGATGATTCCACTGAATCGGGCGTGATCGTGGACGGTCGTTCCGAGTTGTTGGGTGATTGAGCTCGGATGCCTGTCCGGCTCCTCCCATTCGCGGATGAGTTCGTCCGGAGTGGTCGCAAGGAGCGTGTGTACGTCCGGGTTAGTTAGGTCCAGCATCGTGTTGACATGGCAGACTACCACGAGACTGGCCGTACTCACTGGACTGGAAGACGCAGCGGGGCCTAGGAGTTTTTCGACGCCAAAACGGAACTCGGCCTCGGCCGTTTGTTTATCCAGAGAAAGATAGATGCGCCTTGGACCCGCTTGAAGCGTGTAGCGAGAGGCATGGGTGGACGAATACAGAAAGCTGAAGCCGGACTTCGTAGCGATGCGTCGGATGACAAATCCAAGATCGAGACATCGGTAAAGGATTCGGGAGAGGGCAAGGCTGGGTGCCTTCGTAAGCAGCTGCGGAATTTCTTCCAACGGCCGCATCAGGAGGGTTCTCCGCTGAGCATTCGGGTGACGGCCTTTTCGACGGCGTCGGATTTTCCTGCCAGGATGAGCTCACGTGGCGTTGTATTGCCGATCCCGCGCTGAGGTTTTTTTAGCCAAATGCGGAATGCTTTGGGCTCGTTTCCGAGGTGGGGCATGACGCCGGCGATGGTCTCGAGGGTGGCGAGCTTTTCCTGGTAGCGTTCTGAATCGGTCTTCTTGGCGAGTGCCTGGCGTGTGACTCCCACATAGGCGGCCATTTCCGCGGTCGTGAAGTCGTAGAGTTGGGCGAGTTTGTCGGCGTCGAGGTTTCCGTTGTCGCTACGAACTTCAAGTGGGTCGTAGGTAGCACCTAACTCCAGCGTGAGGGTCCCTTCCACTAGGCCCGGCTTTTGGTCGGAAATCGGCGCGGCATAGGCGGCCCCTGTGAAACGTGGTTCCGCCGTCGCAAGAGCTCCAAAGTGCCCGCTGAGAACGGCAAAGAGATCAGCGGCGCTGCTGCCGTGAGTTTTGATGTCTGCGAACGCCCGGTGGATTTCAGCGGCCACGGCGTCTTGCTGAGTTGGTCCGACGGCGATCTGTTGGGATGCGATTTCTTTTCCCTGCTGATCGTGGACGCTCATGGAGACGGTCGGCGTACCATCCTCGACGAGTTGCAGTTTGAGTTTCATGACAAATGGAAACTTATAGGCAACTCAATGACAAGTGAAAAGCAACCAGCCGGATTAGCGGGTGGTCTGAACCGTAACGATGCTACGGAAGTCGCTCGTCGACGTGCGCGTTCGCGACGGACAAACACTTCGTGGCAGCGAGCGCCAGCCCTATAGGGATCGGGTTCTTTTGTGGGCGTGGTTACTGCCCACGGCGTTTGGTGTTGGATCCGTTAACCGACAAAATACTTGCGCCGCTTTTCCTTGTAACCGCCTTTGGCGAAGTGGGAGGTGAGCCAGTCTTCGGGCTTTTCTTTCAGGTAGCCGGCGTTGGGGTCGCTCTGGTCAAGGTTGCGCAGTTTTTTGACGAGGTAGCGGGCGTAGTGGTGGTCGAAGATACGCATGAACTCGCCGAAGTAGATGTCCGCCACCCGGGTGTCGCCGCGGATCACCAGCATGTTCTCGTCGTTGACGCGTTGGGACGGGTTGCTGAAATTGGCCGAACCCGTGACCACGAGGGGGTCGTCGCCCAGAGGGTCGATGAGGAGGAACTTGGTGTGGATATAGTCGTTGCTGTTGAGCGGATTGTCACGTTCGGCACGGAAGTTCGCCAGCCAGTTTTCGCCGAGGTATCCTCCCGCGGCGAAGAGCACATCGCGGTCCTGTCCGATGATCTCGCCCTGGCCGAGGTCGTCGTCTTTCACGATGTAGCGCAGCACGTCATTGTCCTGCGCGATGACGGACTGAAAGACCTTGTCGAGGTTGAAGGCGACGGTGAAGCAGACGATGCGTTTCGCTTCGCTCATGCGTTCGGCGTACCACTTCAGTGTTTCGGTGCTTTCGTCGCCATCGCGAGCGCTGAAGACGGGAACAACGCTGTTCTTGGGTGTCTTGCCGGTCGGCAGCGGTGAGGCGGCCTTGTTCGGCGCGCGTAGTTTCCTCGGAGTGGTGTTCGCGGCGAGACGGTCCCAGTACGCGAGGTACTGGGTGGCGACATCGGTGTCCCAAACGATGTGCCCGACATTGGAGTGTCCAAAGATCCCCCCCGGGGAGATATTCGTCGATCCGGTCCACACAGCGATCGCCCGACCTTTCTCCACCAGCACGATGAACTTGTTGTGTCGAATCCCTTCCGTGACGGTGCGGGGGATCACCGCTTTCATCGCATCCAGCCCGGCGTTGGCGATCGTCGTGCGGTTTTCGACTTTGTAGCTACTTTCATCGTCGTAGACGATCTTCACGTCGGCGCCCGCCTCGACCTGTTTGGCGAAGGCATTGGCAACCGGCTGATAGTGGAATTCGTAGAGCGCAGCTCGGAGTTGGTACCGGTGGTCCTTGGCCAGGGAGATGAAGCGCATCAGCCCTTCGAAAAGTCCCCGTGACAGCCATTTCATCGCGGGTGATTCCGGATCGTTGGGATCGGGGTCGAGGTTGTCGAATTCGCGCGCGTACGCTTGGGAACCGATCACGCCTCGATTGGTATAGATGTCGTGACGGATCCCATTTGCGACCGCTGCGGCTGCCGAGCCGGCTTCGAGTTCGGTTGTTACGGTAAGTGCAACCGCAGTGGCGGCATCGGGTCGCAAGAGCTTCGGCGTCCCGTACACGGGAACAATCTGGTACTCATACTGGCGTCCCGGCTTCGCAGTGTAGTCACCCCATTGAAAGGTCTGCAAGGGGTGCTCATCCGTCGGCACCGGAGTCCCGGGCGGCAGCCCCTTGTCCTTGTTGCGAAACCGCTTGATGCTCCGCATGGTATACGACTCGACTTTGGCGGCGCCGTCGTACTCTGACCGACGAATCGCAAACCCCATCAGTC
>JAXMHM010000076.1:0-11696 GCA_046346755.1 Opitutaceae bacterium
TGGCTGTTCGTCGGGCAGGGCCACGTAGACCCTCGGAGCAATCGCCATTCGCGTTCCGGCATCGGTCGCGGGAAGCATGAAGTCTCGCATAAGTCCAATGACGGAGGCGCGTCGGACGAGTTACGGTCTCCGTAGTCACCGTGCCGGGTATCACTTCCCGGAATGAGTCCGTGTACTTTGCCTACTGAACAGAGCCTATCCCGGCAGGTACGTAGCCTCTGCGCCGTGACGTCGTCATTCTCCTCATATGCCAGCTGACTGCCTTGGTCGTGCTGCACCCCGCCCCGGCCGCTGTTCCCTGGGCGCGACGTGGCGTCTTGCTCTTGCCACGGCGGTGCTTTCCGCAACCGCGCGGGCTTCATCTCCAATGGCGCCGAGTCCTTTCGAATCCCTCGCGCCCCGGGTCGAGCGCGGAGTCATCGACCAGTGCGTCTTCACCCGCCTCGCCGCGCTGCACATCGAGCCGGCCCGTCCCGTATCCGAAGCAACGTTCCTCCGGCGGATCCACCTGGATCTCATCGGTCGCCTGCCCACAGCGGAGGAAACGCGGCGGTACCTTGCGGACCCTGACGCCAGCAAACGCGCCCGGCACATCAACCTCCTGCTCTCCCGACCCGAATTCGCCGAATACTGGAGTCTCAAATGGTCCGATCTGTTGCGGATAAAGGCCGAGTATCCCATCAACCTGTGGCCGAATGCTGCTCAGGCCTATCACCGATGGATCTTCAACGCCCTGCAGCAGGACCTGCCGCTCGATAAGTTCGCGCGAACCCTGCTGGTGAGCGCGGGCAGCAATGCCCACGACGGTCCGGTCAACTTTTACCGAGCACTCCCGTCTCGCGATCCCGTGTCACTCGCCAAAGCGGTTGCGCTCACGTTTCTCGGAACCCGCCCCGAAGCCTGGAGCCAGGAACAATGGTCGGGCATGGCGGGCTTCTTCTCCCAGGTGGGTTACAAGTCGACCGGAGAATGGAAGGAGGAAATCGTCTTCTGGGATCCCGCGCTGTCACCTCCCGCGGGCGTCGGACCGGCTCGATTTCCCGATGGGACGCCGGCGCACCTGTCCGGGGACAAGGATCCACGCCAGGTCTTTGCCGACTGGATGCTCGCTCCGGACAATCCTTGGTTTGCTCGCGTGCTCGCCAATCGCATCTGGGCGTGGGTCATGGGCCGCGGGATTGTGCAGGAGCCGGATGACTTCCGCGCCGACAATCCTCCGAGCCATCCGGAGTTGCTGGAGGAACTGACCCGGGAGCTGGTCGCGTCCAACTACAGCTTGAAGCACCTGTTCCGCCTCATCCTCAACACCCAGACGTATCAGCTCTCCTGTGTTCCGCAGTCGACGGATCCACGGGCGGCTGCCCTGTTCGCCTTCTACCCGCTGCGTCGCCTGGAGGCGGAGGTCCTGATCGACGCCTTGAACGACCTCACCGGCACCTCCGAAACCTACACCAGTGCCATTCCCGAGCCCTACACCTTCGTGCCGGCCGACGTGCGGGCGGTCTCGCTCCCCGACGGCAGCATCACCAGTTCATTCCTCGAGCTCTTCGGTCGTCCGCCGCGCGATTCGGGGCTGGAGTCGGAACGCAACAACCGGATCTCCGCGGGACAGCGTCTCCATCTCCTGAATTCAACCCATGTCCGCCGCAAGATCGAGCAGGGTCCCCGCATCGCCGAACTGCTGCGCGGTCCGCCCCGAGGGGTGATCGACGGCATCTATCTGGCGGTCTTGTCCCGGCCTCCCACCGACGAGGAACGCCAGACCGTGCGGGCCACCGTCAAGCCCGGTCCCACCGGCGGTCGGGCCGCGGCGCTCGATCTGATCTGGGCCCTGATCAACTCGGACGAATTTCTCCACCGCCATTGAGACCGGCACCCCTCCCGCCATGCACTCTCCCCTCTCCCCCGACGGCCGCTGGCAGGCCTGTACACCGCAAACGCCGGTTTCCCCTTCGCCCGGACTGACCCGGCGCGATCTGCTCCGCCGCGGTCTGCTCTGCACCACCGGGGCGCTCCTGGCCAACAACCTGAGTCTGCGTGCCCTCGCGGCCGCCTCGGTCCCCACCGCTGCGTCGGCCGGACCCGCACCTGCGCCACGGGCCCGGTCCGTGATCCAGATCTGGCTCTGGGGCGGCGCCTGCCATCTCGACACCTTTGATCCCAAGCCGGGCATCGGCTCCGAGTTCACCGGCCCTCTCTCCGGAGCGATCGAGACGAATGTTTCGGGTATGCGTATCGGCGAGTTGTTTCCCCTCCTGGCGAAGCAGGCCCACCGCTACTCCCTCATCCGCAGTCTGACCCACGGCAACAACGGTCACGAGACCGCGGCCTACATGGTGCAAACCGGACGCTCCAGTGCAGACCGCTCGGTCTTTCCGTCCATGGGAGCCGTGGTGTCACTGTTCAAAGGTTACGATGCGGGTTACCAAGGATTGGTTCCTCCCTACCTGGTGCTCACCGAGCTCCAGGGTCGGTTCTCCGAGGCCGGATTCCTCGGAGCCCGTTACAAGCCGTTCGCCACGGGTGGCGATCCGGCGCGCGATCCCTTTGGCGTCGAGGGCGTCGTCGCCGCCGGCCTCACGGAGGCTCGCCAGCGGGATCGTCGCGAACTGCTGCATCGTCTCAACACCCTCGCCCACGCCCTGCCGACCGATCCCGTGCTGACCGCCTCCGCCCGGGCCGAGTCCCAGGCCTATGATCTGATTCTGGGTGATGCCGGCAAGGTCTTCGATGCCACCCAGGAGCCCGCCGCGTTGCGAGACCGCTATGGCCGCACCACCTTTGGCCAGTCCTGCCTGATGGCGCGGCGCCTGGTCGAGCGGGGCGTGCCGTTCGTGACCATCAATTACAAGGGATGGGACACCCACAAGCGGCACTTTGAGACCATGCGGACCAAGCTGCCCGAAATGGACCGGGGCCTTTCGACCCTGCTCCAGGACCTCTCCGACCGCGGCCTGCTCGACAGCACGATCGTCTGGTGCGGGGGTGAATTCGGCCGTACCCCGCGGGTGCTCTGGGAGGCACCGTGGAACGGAGGACGCGGCCACCATGGCCGGGTCTTTTCCGCCCTCCTGGCGGGCGGCGGCTTCAAGGGCGGACAGGTCGTGGGTGCATCCGACGCACACGGCGAGGACGTAGCTGAACGGCCTGTACAGCCGGCCGACTTGATCGGCAGCGTCTACTCGCTGCTGGGAATCGACGAAAACGCCCGCCTGCCGCATCCGGAGGGACTCGACGTGCGCGCCTACCCGCCACCCCTCAACGGAAAAACGAGCCAGGGACTGCTCCGGGAGATCATGGGATGACCACGTCCTCTTTCCTCTCGCGCTCCCTTCTCGCCGCCCTAGCAGCGCTGACGCTGCCCCGCACCGCCCGTTCCCAGGGCCAGGCGATGCGCGATGCATCCCCTCAAATTGGCTACGCTTATCCATCCGGAGCCAAACAAGGAACCACCGTCCTGGTCACCGTTGGTGGACAGGGCCTCGCCCGAGTGGACGACGTCACGTGCTACGGCCCCGGCCTCACCAGCCGGGTGGTCTCCCACCTCCAGCCCCTGACTCAAAAGCAGTTTCAGGATCTGAAGGAAGAAGGCGAAAAGCTGCAGGCCAAACGGGCGGCAATGACCAAGTCCCCGGCCCCCGGGGCAACTGCACCCACCTGGACCGACGCCGACACCGCACGGGCAGCGGAAATCCGTGGGCTCATTGGCTACCGGGTGAACCGCCAGTTGGCTCCCGCAATTGCAGAGGCCGTCACGGTCGAACTGACCCTCGCTCCCGACGCGCCGCCCGGCCCGCGCGAGCTTCGGCTGCGTTCCCCGGATGGCCTGTCCAACCCGCTCAGCTTCTGGGTCGGAACGCTGCCCGAGTTTTCCGAGGTTCCGGCCCACCCCAACACCGCCCCGCCTGGAGAACGCGGCCCGGCCGCACTCGAACCGAAGGCCCGCCCGTCGGCCCCGCGCGACGTCACACTGCCGGCGTGGGTCAACGGACAGATCCTGCCTGGAGAGGTGGACCGTATCCGCTTCCACGCCCTGGCCGGCCAGCGCGTCATTGCCTCCGTCCAGGCGCGTTCGCTCATTCCCTACCTGGCCGACGCCGTGCCCGGCTGGTTCCAAGCCGTGCTGCGGCTGACGGACGAATCGGGCCGGGAGGTCGCCTACAATGACGACTCCCACTTCAACCCAGACCCCACCCTTTCGATCGCGGTGCCACGGGACGGCACCTATGTGTTGGAGATCAACGATGCCCTGTATCGGGGACGTCAGGACTTCATTTATCGAATCGCCCTCGGGGAACTCCCGTTGATCACGGGCCTTTTCCCGCTCGGTGGCACGGCGGGGCAATCCCAGGACGTCAGTTTGGAAGGCTGGAATCTGCGAACGACCCACGCTGTCATCGATGGGCGAGTGCGGGTGCCCGGCCGGATGGAGTTTTCCTGTCAGACGAACGGGCTGCCGTCCAATGCGGTGGCCTTCGCCTTCGACCGCGATCCGGAGCAAACCGAGGCGGAGCCCAATGATATCCAGACGCCCGTGACGCTGACCGCGCTCCCGCTCATCCTCAACGGTCGGATTGACCGTCCGGGTGACGTCGATGCGTTCCGCTTTCACGCCGAGGCACAACAGCCCGTGGTGATCGAGGTGGTGGCGAGGCGACTGCAGTCGCCGCTCGATTCGCGCCTCGAGCTCCTCGATCCCGACGGCAAGGTCGTGGCCACGAATGACGACACCGACGACAAAGCCGCCGGGCTGCTCGCCCATCAGGCGGATTCACGGATCTACTATGTTCCGACCCAGTCGGGTCTCCACACCGTGCGGTTGAGCGACTCCCAGCACCAGGGAGGAAGCACCTACGCCTACCGACTGCACCTGCGACCGGCACGGCCCGACTTTGAACTACGCGTCACGCCGTCGGCCATCAATCTGCGGGTGGGCACTCACCAGCCGATCACCGTGTACGCACTGCGGCATGACGGATTCGACGGGCCGATTGAGCTGGGCATTCAGGGCCGAGTGGGGGTCTTTCTCTTGAATGGAGGCAGAATTCCGTCCGGACAGGACTCGGTTCGACTCACCGTCACTACCCTGGCGGATGCCGGTGTTGCGCCCCAACGCGTCACCCTCCACGGCCGGGCCACGCTGAACGGGCGCGTCGAAGTGCGCGAGGCCGTACCCTGCGACGACCGCATGCAGGCGTTCGCCTATCACCACCTTGTCACCGCGCGCGAGCTCCAGGTCACCGTGGTGGGCAATTCCCGCGCCTTCCGATCTCCCCTGCGCCTGCTCGACCGACCACCCCTCCGCCTGACGGGTGGCACACCGTCGCGCCTGCGCGTCGCCGTCCCCAACGTGCGCTCGTACCACAGTCTCCACGCCGAGCTCAGCGACGGCCCCGCCGGCATCACGCTGACCGAAACCAACGCGCGCGGTGATGACCTGGAACTCGTCTTCACTGCCGACCCCGCGAAGATCAAACCGGGAACCCAAGGCAACCTCATCGTCCGCGTTTCCGGCGAGCGTTCCCCCGCGGACCGTTCGAAAGGCCCCAACCGCACGCGTTCGCCCGCGGTGACCCTCCCCGCAATCCCCTACGAAGTCCTTCCCCCTGCTGTCGAACGCCCGCAGCAGAACCAACGCCTCTCATTGCGAAACTGAGCGCGCAAGCTGCTGCAAGATCGACTTCGTTGGAAGCGCGGAGAGTTCACCCTCCTTGAGAGTGAGGTGCAGAACCTGCTGCCAGCGATGGGGCAGAAAGAGCAGCGTTTTCACGCTTCTAACAAAAGCAGCAAGCCCAGAATCAAACTCCACACGATCACCAGAATCGGAGCCCACACCATGATCCGCTCTCCGTGCCTTGTGGCGATTTTGGAGGTAAGAGTTCGGCCCGGCCGCTTGGGTGGTTCGATAGCGAGCCTCCTCAACTGATCCATCCACTGCTGCTGCTGGGGTGTCAGCTCCTCGTGTCGCACGATCTGCTCTGACACCCTGAGCAAAAGCCGCCGGAATCGCTCCGAGTCGACCACGTCCGGCCGCAGGCCACGATGCCGCGTCATCAACGCGTGCCACACCCGCCGAAAGTGCTCATCGCCTTCGCTCTCCAGCCGCGTCAGCAGGATCCAACTCCCCAATCGGGTGCCGAAATAGGCGGTCGCGGCCAGCAAGGCACTGATCAGAAATGCTAAGACTCCATAGGCGACCTGCCTCGCAGACCCCACATCGGACGTTTTCTCCGTTCCCAAGTGTCCCAGGAGAATGAGCGCGAGAACCGAGATTCCCATGAAAGCGCTGTAGAACCGCCAGGGAGACCCTCTGCAACTCAGCCAATGAAGGTAGTATCGGATCGCGTCCGGACTCATGCTCTCTCGAACCCATCGGTCATCGGCAAGGAACGCGAGTTCACGCTTCCGATTTAAGGCCGGGCGGCTTCATACTTCTCTCGAATCTTTCGATTCTTGATCAGACCTCGCTGGCAGAACTCGCACCCACAGGATGGCGGCTTACCGTGAGCTTCGGGAAAGTAGCGCCAACCGACGATCTGAGTTGGAACGTAAGTTCGGGATATCTCCTTCGCGTCGATTCTGCGACGGATCAAGACCTGCAGTCCGAGGCCGGTCGGATGATCCATAAACACCTTGGCAGCCTGCGCCGCGGTCACGGCGATCGGTTCCTCGTTGAAACGTCCCACGAGGACTTCCTCGTCGTCGGGAATCTTGAACTGCACCGCGCCGATCGTGCGAACCCCGCGATTCTTAAGCTCCCGCAACCATTGGTGCGACACCTGGAAGTCCGGCAGAACCGGCACCGCGTAAACGCATCGTAGTTTGTCACGCCCCCAGAGCGTTGTTCGGATGCCGGACTTCTTCAAGCGGCCAAGCAGTCGCTCGTCGGTGAGGTGGATGAAGCGGGCCATTTTTGGCAAGAGATCGAACTCAGGCGCGACGGAGAGTGAAGCTCCCGGAAGGTAAGTTTCTCGTAGTCGCGTCCACTCGGGGCATAACTGATGAGAAGGAAGTCGCGGTGATTCAAGAATCACCTCATGGGCAGTGGGGAAACGCGTGCGCTCCCATCGGCGCAGCGTCCCCCGTGCTCTGATCCGGCACCGAGGGTTTCGTGAGGAACTCGAACTCAGCCCAATCTCTAGCGCCGCGAAGGCCGTCTTTGGACTGTGGACGGGTGCCCCGAAACGTCCGACGACAAAGAAGTCGCGCCGTGAAGTCAGCTGTACAACAAGGCGGGGCTCGGCCGGGAGCGCCCAATCCACCGATGGACTAACCGGTCGGCTTGCAATTTTGGCATCCACCCAGCGTCACATAAAGTCCTGAACTGCTTAATCTTCTGTACCAAAATTGGGGCCTAAATCTGGCATCTATTGACCAACAAGCCGCACCATTACTGCTACTTGCTGTCAATCCGCTTGTGTCGCACTGAAGTTGTAAGCGTTGTTGTTATGGTGAAAACAATTTGTGGAATCGCCCTCCTCCTTCTCCCGCTTTCGCTCCACGCTTCGAAAGTCAACGGCACCCTCAGCTTTCAGGGCACCGCCGTCATTGCCGGTCCACTCGGAGACAGCGCCATCATTACCGACTGGATTGACTCACAGATTACGAGCGCCACCTACGACTTCAGCTACCTGAATGGTCAGAGCCTGGACTTCATCGATCCTTGGGTCGCCCACTTGGATCTGCGCACCGCCATAGACTTTCTGTTTCTCGATGGTTTCCGTTTCGCGATCCGGCAGCAGCGGGGAACAGCAGAAAACGGTGGCATGTCAATTGTGGGCTATGGCGGTGTGGCCGGGAACGGATACCAAGGCGCGGCAGTGCGCTTGTCGTTCACATTCTCGCCGACAGTCCAAGCTGGCGTCTATTCGTTCGTCGGTCGGATTTCGGCCCCCGAAACCGGGCATACGGGAACACTTGCGGCGATGTCCTTTGGGTTGATTTTCGCAATTTGGCCCCTGCGGAAGCGTTGCAGCAGGGACGTAACCTGAGACGCGGCGCCTTTTGCAGTTCAATTCGGTCTTGTCGCATCAGATGATTCCCCTTTTGGATACGAATGCTCCGACCAGCGGACGGGATCAGTAACTCAGAGCCTGTGGGCTGACTGATGGCTCCAGGCGTAGGTTGAAAATGGCAAGGTTCTGTTCCCTACATCGGGGGTACGCAACCGCCCCCCACCCCGGAACTTTCCCCGTGCACAGGCACGGGTTGAATCCGATGTCGCCAGAGGTCCGTAGGCTGTAGCTTTAGCTCATGCAAAATCAGACTGACACAGCCATCCGCGACGCCACCACAACCGACCTCGTCGCACGCCGCGCCTACGAACTGTGGGAGCAGGAAGGATGCACTCATGGCAATGACCTCAGACATTGGTTCGAGGCCGAGCGCCAGCTGCGCAGCACACCCCCTCCCGCGGCCGAAGGCAACCCCGCCTATCCGTCCAAAAAGGAACGCGACCGTATCGTTGCCGACAACGTCGGCCGGAATGAACCTGTCGCAAAAATTCCTGCTGACGCACTCCGCGCAAACCCGTGAGTGTTGCGTACTCCCCCTTCCGGGCTAGCTCTTCTTTCCTCACGGGCTTTCCCTAATCGCTCCCGCCTATTGGCAGGGTCCGGGTAACCCGGTCCCATTTTCTTCGCGCGGGCGCGCACCCAGTCATTTCAACCCTCTCCCCCCCCCCGTTCGTCCAATCGGCGGTTCTGGTCAGGATTCGGCGGTGTAGCCGATGGGACCTGGATGGGCCGCACGGTCGGTTGGCTCAAGGTCTCTTTGGCACGACCGTGAACCCGAGCAAGCGGTGGGCTGCCTGGCCTTGAGGAAAGGGGTGGTTCATCGCGAGCACCGAGATGGTATCACCTTCCTTGTGGTCGGACTTTGCGAGCGGATCGCTGGCGATCACCTCCTGCTCCTTCCACTTGACCAAATAGGCGCGGAAGATCGCTTCGCCATCCGTGGCCGTGAATACTTTCAGGACTTTTGCTTCAAATCTCACCGGCGGGATCTTCTCCGCACCGACCGGAAGCGGAGATTGCGCGGAGACGATCAGGCCTGCACCTAAGCAAAGTGCGAAGAGCACAAGTTTGGAGAGCGTATTGAAGGATTTCATGGATTTCTTGGGTCGCGCTTGAAGTCAGCGACATGCGCTGAACCGACTCTTGCGTGAGGTCACGGTATCCAGGATGCGGAACGAACCCGGTCGACGAAACCAAACAACATGTTTTTCACAACATCCCGATCAGAAGATATATCCGTGGATAACCACCTTCCAGCCAACGGCAATGATTCTTCCGCCGAACGATTGAGATTCGCCGCGGGCGCCTGCGTCCGTTGGCGATTGGCCACTCCCGATGGTCCTTGAGGCGGCTGGGCGGGTGAGCTCGGCAACGGGACGGCTCGACCTAGTCGGGATAATAGCCCCAGCCGCCGACGGGAGAATACCAGTGCGACGTGTTGGGGGTGCTGACAAAGAAGGTGACCATAAAATCGCCCTCCTTCGGGCGCAGGCGGTAGGCCTGGAGGTAGGGGCGCACGCTAAGGTCGTGAAAGGAGTACCGGGTCAGGTCGGACGGGTAGGATCCGGTTTTCTCCCGCACGAGGTGCGCGTAGGACGCAATCCGGGTCACTTCCTCCTGAATTCGCGCCTGGCGTTGACCGAGCTGGAGTTGATACGGAACGACCAGGAGTCCCAATCCAAAGGCGCCCACCCCAGCCCATTTCACGCTTCTACGCGAGAGGAGGATCGGCACCAGGTTCAGGCCCAAAGCGAGGTAGTAGAGGCCACTCGCCACTTCACCCATCGTCTCGAAGGCGAGACGGGCGCAGTGCCACTCCAGGGGGATCAGCACGGCCAGCAGCAACCCAAACAACAGGGACTCGGTGAACGTCGGGCGTGGGGAGTTCATGCGACAGCGCAACGGTGCATGCCATCGCCCCGGGGACGCAAGCGCAGAGCAGCACTGTAGTGGAGGCTGTCCTACAGGGCGACCGGGCCGGCGCCGGCCTCCCAGGATCCGACCCGTTTCCGGAGATGCTCCGGCAGGTCAACCCCCCGCCAAACCCGGGCTCGGTCGCTACACCGCGGCCGTGAACGGTTCGCCCGACTGGATGGCCGCCAGTGCACTGCGGTAATGCGGATCGAGTTCGGTGGTGTTGGACACACTCATGCCCAGATTCCGAACCAAGCCGTCTTTCAGTCCGTAGATCCAGCTGTGCACGGTCAGGGGCTGCCCACGGTCCCAGGCATCCCGCACAATCGTGGTCTGGCAGACGTTCACCACCTGCTCGATGACGTTGAGCTCGCAGAGTCGGTTCGTCCGCAGCTGCACCCCACTGACCGCGTGGACGCAGGCCTTGTGTTTTTCGGAGACATCCTGGACGTGACGCAACCAATTGTCCGCCAAACCAATCCGATCACAACGGACCGTCGCCCGGACACCGCTGCAGCCGTAGTGTCCACAGACGATGATGTGTTTGACCTTCAACACGTCGATGGCGAACTGCATGACCGACAGGCAGTTGAGATCGGTATGGACCACCACGTTGGCGATGTTGCGGTGGACGAACATCTCACCGGGGAGCAGGTTGACGATTTCATTGGCCGGAACGCGGCTGTCCGAACAGCCGATCCAGAGGTACTCCGGCAGCTGCTGACGGGAGAGTTTAAGGAAGAACTCGGGGTCCTGGGCTCGAATGCTCTCCGACCATGCCCGGTTCCGTGCAAAGAGGTGATCTAGCTGTCCCATGGGATGCGCCATGCTTGGAGCCGCGATCACTTTGTCGATGGCAATTCCAGACGCCTTCCGATCGGTCCTCGCGGATCAGGACCGGGACGGCCCCACGGCCCAGGTTGCGCACGGAGGCGGGTGAACCTCCTGCGCCACGGCAGAAACGGAATTGATCCCGGTTACATGAGTCGTTGGATCGTCGCACCCGCCAACGCCACATGATTTCAGAACCATTCCTCTATCTCGCCCGAGTGGGTGCTTCATTGTCCGAAAACTTGCGTCGAGGCGGCGGGGGGCTGTCTCCTTACCGCCGGGCACTGGCCTGGCTGGCAGGCGCGGCGGTGGCAGCGACGGGCCTGGCCCAGGAGGTGACGGTCCGGGGACCGACCTGGGTCGATCTCCAGAGTCCTCCGGACACGTTGCCTAAAGTCACCGGCGCCCTGGTTGTCCCGGTTCCCGAAACGCTCAAGGGCACACCGGCCCCGGGTTATGCCATTGTCGAAACGGTGATCGACGCGAAGGGCAAGGCGCTGGCCTGGACCGTGCGGGCGACCCACAAGGATCTCGAGCGGGCGGTCACCCAGGCCACCGGGCGGCTGAAGTTCGATCCGGCCCGTCGAGCCGGCAAGCCGGTGAACGCTCGGGTGCAATGGGAAGTGATCCTCAATCCGGATCCGGCGGGGTCCGACTCCGCGCGCCGGGGGCCGCGGCTCAGTGAAGTGGCAGCGGCGGTGCTTCCAGCTCCCGCCTCCGCCACCGAAGCCAAATCCGTCCCGGATCGCGTGGTCCCGGCGCTCGTCACCGTGGGGGAAAATGGGCGGGTGCTGAAGATTGAGGACGCTCCCCCTCCCCTGATTGCGCCGCTGCGCGCGGCGGCGCGGCGCTGGCGTTTTGAACCCGCCCTGGAAAACGGAACGGCCGTCCCGCAGACGATCCTCCTCCCCTTCATCGTGGTCGCGACGCCCTTCG
>JAXMHM010000077.1:0-11367 GCA_046346755.1 Opitutaceae bacterium
GGCGTCACAACGGAGTCATCGATCCCGCCGCCGCCCGGGTGGCGATCGTCGCCGCGCTGGGTTCCTACTACGTCCCGGATCCCCCCAAGGCAAAGTAGCCAGGTCTCGCCGTCGCACCCGCGCGTCAATTTAATCGCAATCGGAGTTCGGCGTCTGGTGGAGGTGGGGTCGCCGACCCCTCGGGGATTGGCGTCGCGTGAAGAAGTCAGACCACGGAGGCGAGGCTGGTCCGTCCTGTCGCGGCCTTCCCGCGACTGCGGGACCACCTCCACCTCAACCGCAGGTATTTCCTGCTTCCCACCCCTAGGTTGACGCGTTCCCGCAGTCGCGGGATCGACGCAGCGGGGACGAACCCTGCCCCACCACGTCCGAATGCTCCGGGTGCACGCAACGCGCAATCAGCGTCGACGGATTGCCGCCCTCCTGCGTTGGGGCTGGCCCGGCCGGCGCGGGTCCGCCACGCTGCGGCGCCGATGTACGAGTCCTTGCACACCGTCCTGCTGGCCACGATCCTGTTCGCGGCCACCAACGCCGATGATCTGGTGCTGCTCAGCCTCTTCTACTCGCGGCCCGGCTGCACCCCGACTGCCGTGACACTCGGGCAGCTGGCCGGCATCGGCTCGCTCGTCGCCATCAGCTACACGGCCGCCACCCTGTCCCTCGCCGTACCGCACGGTTGGTTGCCGTGGATCGGGGTGGTGCCCCTCTTCATCGGCCTTCGGTGGCTGTTGCGCACCAAGGAAAGAGAAGCTCCGCCGCTGGTCACCAAGTGGTGGGCCGTCGCCGGGGTCACCCTGGCCAATGGGGGTGACAACCTGGGTGTGTACATCCCGGCCTTCGCCATCCAGACCGACCTGGAAAAGGTCATCACCGGCCTGACTTTCGCCCTGCTCACCCTCGTCTGGTGCGGCCTCGCCTGGTCCGCCACGCGTCACCCGACCCTGGGACCCCGGATTAGCCGCATCTGCGGGAAAGCGGGCCCCTTCATCCTCATCCTCATCGGGCTCTGGATCATGGCCCATCACCCGCTGTTCGGTCTCGGATTGGAAGTTCGTCCGTGATTCCTGAACCTGTTCCCACGGCAGGACGGACGGCGAAATAGGTTGGCCCGGTTAGCCGCGGCGGACAGGGTGGGACATGCTGCGACGTATCGTCAAGTGGACCCTCGGAATTGCCGGAATCGTCTGCGTGGTGGTGGCGATCTTTCTCGTTAATCTCATCTGGTTCCGTCCCTGGAGCCTGAACCTTTTCTACGAAAAGATCTTCGCCGAGGTGCTGTTTGAGGAACCGGAGCTGCTCTCCTCCCTCGGCATGGTGGAGCGTTTCGGCATCACCCGTCACAATGGGAAACTGAGCGACGCCTCCCCGGAACACGGCCTGCGATCGTTCGAACGCGCCCGCCAGAATCTCGCCGATCTCCGCGCCTATTCCCTCTCCCGCCAGTCGGCCTCCCAACGCCTGTCCACCGAGGTGCTCGAGGGCTACCTGCTCCGCGCGGTCGAGGGCGAGAAGTATCGTTTTCACAATTACCCCGTCAACCAGCTCTTCGGCGCCCAGAACGAGTTTCCCTCGTTCATGGCCAACACGCACCGGTTGCTGGCCAAACGTGACTGCGAGTACTACCTGCAGCGTCTCGGCGCCCTGCCGGTCAAATTCGACCAGCTGATGCAGGGGCTGCGGCTGCGCGAGCAGAAGGGGATCACTCCGCCGCGCTTCGTCGTCGAAAAAGTGCTGACCGAGATGAACGCGTTCGTGGCCCAGCCGGCGGCCGACAACATCCTCGCCACGTCGTTTCGCAGCCGCGCCGCCTCAATCGCCGAATTGACCGCCGACCAGCGCGCGCAACTGCAGCAACGCGTCGAGGCCGCAATCACCGCCCAGGTCTACCCCGCCTATCAGAAACTCATCGACTACTTCCAGGGTCTCCTGCCCAAAACCACCACCGACGACGGCGTCTGGAAACTGCCCGACGGCGCCGGCTACTACACCTACCTGCTGCAGGCGCAGACCACGACCACGCTGTCACCCGAAACCGTCCACGCGCTGGGGGTGAGCGAGGTGGCCCGCATCGAACAGGAGATCCGCACCCTGCTCGATGCCCATGGCTTCCAGGGCCGGTCAACCCAGGAGTCCATGGAAACGCTCAGTCAGGATCCTCGGTATCACTTCACCAACGACGACCAGGGCCGGGCCGCGGCACTCGCCGAGTATGTCCGCCTGATCGACCAGGCCACAGAGCGTTCGCGCCTGCTTTTTCACTCGGTTCCCGCCGCCAAACTGCAGGTCCAACGCATTCCGGTGTTCAAGGAAGCCACCGCACCCGGCGCCTACTATCAACGGGGATCGGTCGACGGCACCCGTCCCGGGGTGTTCTACGCCAACCTGCGCGACATGACCACGATCGCAAAGTGGGAAATGCCGACCCTCGCCTACCACGAGGGAGTCCCGGGGCATCACTGGCAGATCTCCATTGCCCAGGAATTGAAGGGGCTGCCGCAGTTTCGGAAACTGCTGCCCTTCACCGCCTACATTGAAGGGTGGGCGCTCTACACCGAATGGCTGGCCAAGAAATCGGGTTGGTACGAGGGCGACCCCTTCGGCGACCTGGGACGTCTCCGCGCCGAGCTGTTCCGCGCCGTTCGCCTGGTCGTCGACACCGGCATCCATCAGAAGCGCTGGACCCGGGAACAGGCGATCCGCTACATGCGGGAAAAGACCGGCATGCCGGAAAAGGACGTCGTGACGGAAATCGAACGCTACATCGTCATGCCCGCCCAAGCCTGTGCCTACAAAGTGGGCATGCTCAAGATCCTCGAGCTGCGCTCACTCGCCGAAAAGCAACTCGGCGCCGCGTTCGACGAACGCCAGTTCCACGACGTAGTGCTCCGCAACGGTGCCCTCCCTCTCGACATCCTGGAACGCCAGGTCAAAGCCTACCTGAGTTCGCCAAAACCGTAGCGCAGAACCTGCGGTACCACCTCCGTTGGAGGTGGCCTCGATGAGGCCGCGACGGGACCGACCGGTCCCGCCTCCGTTGTCCGTCTACTTCACGCGACGCCCATCCGCGCGGGGTCGGCGACCCCACCTCCAACGGACCCACGTCTGCACATGCCTATCGCAGGCTGGCTGGGTCGGGGAGGACGCAGGTGTAGCCGGCGGCAATCAAAGCCGTGAGCGTCCGATCAAGCGCCGCGACCCGGACCGCCGGGCGCAACCGCGGGCCTTCATGAAAGAGGAGGATGGACCCAGGTCGCACCCGCCGGAGAACCGACGTGGCCACGGCCTCCGGGTCGCGTGCCACCGAATCCCAGCTGCGGACGGTCCAGCCCACCACTCGCATCCCGCGCGAGGCGGTCGCGGTCCATAGGAAGAGATTCTTGATGCCCACCGGAGCCCGAAACCAACGCGGCACCACTCCGACCGACCTGAGCACCGCCAGGGTGGCATCCAACTCGCGCTCCACCCGCCCGGAACTGGCCAACCAAAAGGTCGCCTCCGGGTGGGTGTGCGTATGATGCGCCACTTCATGCCCCCGGCGGACGATCTCCTGAACCAGCGGCACGTGCCGGGCCGCCCGCTCCCCCACGACAAAAAACGTCGCCGGGACCCCGTGGCGCGCCAGCACCTCCAGCACCCGCGGCGTATCCTCGAGATCGGGCCCATCGTCAATCGTCACCCACACCTCGCGTCGCTCCGTCCCAAAGCGGGTCACCACCGGCCCAAGCCCTTGCGCCCCAGGAACGAGCAATGCCCAGACCAGCGGGAGTCCCGTGGCCACCAGCACCGCGCCGATCCAGACGAGGCTCGTCCCGCCACGCCAAAGGACGATCCCTGCCACGATTCCAAGGATCGACCCAAGCAAAAGGCTCCGGCGCATCGCCACGGTTTCACTACCGACGGAAACAAAAGGCGGGGCGAACAAAATACCGAAGGGGCGATGAAACCCGCCGGCCCGAGGTCGTGTCACGTTCGATCCGCCCGCGAATCAGTCGTTTATACAATACGATTGCTCTTATTACTTGAAGGCGTTTGTCGATTTCCTCTTTCATTTCATCCCTCGTTTCATGGCCTGCCCTTCCTTCCACGATCTGCTCTACTCCGTCTCTTACCTTCGGACTTGGTCCCTGGCGCTGCTCGGGTTCCTGATGGTCTCAACGGGAGTTCAGGGCGCCCTCGCCGAGCCCACGGCGGACACGCGACGCGGCGATCACCACCGCTCCATTCCGCTCCCCGAAGGCATCCCTCCCGAGCGGGTACAGCGTGCCCTGACCTATTGCATCAGCGGGCGGAAGTGGGTGATCGAGGAAGTACGGACCGGGCTGGTCCGCGCCTCTCTAAATCACCGGGGAATCGATGCCCACTTGTTCGTCTACACCACCGACAAGGAGGTGGAAATCCGGTGCGAAGCACGGGACAAGAAGGGTAGACCCACCACGCCCACCCGATGGTTGGATTATTTGCACGAGGACATCACTCAACAACTTGCCTCTGCAAAGTGAGGTTAGCCCTCGCCTAAACGACCTTCGGTTCAGCCTGACTCCTTCCGTATTTCCGCATGAAGTTTATCCTCACCCTCCTCACCCTCGCGGTCCTCACGCTCGGCAGCGGATGCGCGTCGAATCAAAACGCCGCCATCACTCCCGGGACTAACCTGGGGGCCTTGAAAAAGTTCTACGTGGTTCGTCTTCCCGCCGATACCCGGGGCATCAACCAACTCATCGCCGACGAATTCTCCCGACGCGGATTCGATGCCTCGACGGGTGAAGTGATCAACACACCAGCCGGGGTGGACGCGGTGGTGACGTACCAGGACAAGTGGATGTGGGACCTGACCATGTACATGATCCGCTTGGACATCCAAATCCGCAAACCGCAGAATGACGTGCCGATGGCAATCGGCTCATCGCTTCGCACCTCGCTGGTCCGGAAATCACCTCCCGAAATGGTGAAAGAGGTCCTCGATCAGATCTACAGCGACCCCAAGGCCAAGACCCCGAGTCCGGCCATGGGTACCAAGTAAACCGCTTCTTTCAGAACAGCCATGAAAACGGCTTCCCTACTCCTCGGTCTCGCCCTCGCGGCTTTCGGTTCCGGTTGCTCCTCCCCCGTCCAATCGGTGGGCATGGAAACCGACAAACTGGCGCTATCGCGCACCCATCCCAAGACCGCCGCCGTGCAAACCAACGGTGGCCGGCCCACCAATCCGCTCTGGACGTCACAGATCGCCGACAAGGATCTGGCCGCTGCGATCGAGGCCAGCATCCGCAAAAACAACCTCTTCGCCGGCGTCGTAAAATTGGGCGACGCCGACTACGTGGTGAACGCCACCCTCGTCAACATTGAGCAGCCCATGGTGGGGTTCAACATGACCGTCGGTGTCGAAATTGTTTGGAGTCTAACCGCCAAGGGCACCGACAAACCGATCTGGGAAAAGTCGATTCAAACGCGCGCCAAGAAAGGCGTGGGCGACGCCTTCGCCGCAGTCACCCGGATCCGCATCGCCACCGAGGCGTCCACCAAAGAGAATATTGCCCAGGCCCTCGCAGAGATCGCGACGCTTTCGCTTCCGTAAAGCCGGGCCCGAACCCGGAAGCAAACAGCTCCCGAAGCCCAAAGTCAGGGCGAGCCTGTCGTCACCGGGGTGACAGGGTCCGGGAGCGGGGTCGTCATCCAGCGTAGCTGAACCCAGGCCACCGCACCGGCGAGCGCGATGCCGGCGAGGGCGTCGAGCGCCACGTGCTGCTTGGTTCCCAAAGTCGACACGACAATCGCCGCGCACCAACACCAGAGCACCACGCGCACACCAGTCCCGCTGCGCAGCCGCCGTCCCAATCGCTCCAGCCAGATGGCGGTGAACACCGCAAACGCAACGTGCAGCGAGGGGCATGCATTGCCGGAGGCATCCACGGCCTTGAGAAACCGAATCGAGGGGTGATCCTCCCACGGGATGTCGAGGGGCGGCAGCCGGGTCGGCCAGAAATAGAAAAGCGTCAACCCCGTCCCGCTCAACACCGCCGAGGCCGCGGCATAGCTGCGCAGGTCACGCAACTCCGTCAACAGGATCGGAGGCAGCAGCACGTAAATCCACAGCGACACGTAGGGACCCAGCCAGAACGGCGCAAACGGCACCCACCCATCCACCGCGAGGAGCGGCATCTCACTCACCGGATATCCCGGATGCTGAAGGACCTGAAAATAGAGCCAGAAAAAGCCCGTCATCCCCACCGTGATTCCCACCACTTTGTACCCCCAAAACCGAAACGTCCGCCTCCACACCAACGCATACCCTCCGGCCACACCCCAAAAGCCGGACTCGGGACTCGACAGAGGACTCATCGGTTCCCCACGGGTGGCTCCAAGGCGCCGGCGAACCGGCTGGTGCTGTCATTCCAAAAACCGCGATTGAGCCACGGATCGACACCGATCAACACGGATACAAACGGGTTGTGCCAACCTGGGCAGTCACCTTGCGGGTGAAAACCGCCGGTATTCCGAGTGCGTCCCGCGACCGCGGGATCTGCGTCGATCCGTGGGCTATGCATGGATCGATTCGCTCCACCGGCACAAAATGAGTTCAGGCTTCATGGGGTAGCGCGCCAGCGAGCGGCAAAACCGCGTCGCCGTCAATCGACACCTGACTCGGGTCCATCACCCGGACCGGCCTCGACCCAGAGGCCGGGGCCGTCCGACGCCGGCGCTCACCGCATCACCGAATCGCCTTCGATTTCCACCACCAGCACGGATCCGAGGGTATCCAGCACCGCCATGCGCGGCACGGCCACGGTGCGCGTGCCGTCCGCCGCCGTCTGAACCTTGAGAATCACCCGTCGCCCCATCTCATCGATCTGCGTCGCACGCTTGATCGCATTCTTGAAGGCCGGCAGGACAAATCCCTCCCGCCCGATCCGGAACAGGGTGAAGTACAACCGGCCGGGCTTGGTCGTGCAGCGCCAGTCGTTGCGGGACAGGAACAGGGGCTTGCCGTCAGGTCCCTTGAGGCTGGCCGCCATGTCGCCAAACTCCTCGCCAAAGGGGGAGCGGCCCGCGCCATAAATCGCCTCGCCGTTCACCTTCAACCAGGCGCCCACGGCACGGAGATTGTCCTGGCTGGGCTGGGGAATGACCCCTTCCGCGGTCGGACCGACATTGAGCAGGTAGTTGCCCCCCTTGCTGACGATGTCGACGAGTTTGAACAGGATGTCGCCCGGCGACTTCCAGTCCTGGTCGTCGGAGCGGAAACCCCAGGTACGATTGATCGTCGCCGGAGTCTCCCAGGCCCCTTCACGGTGGGTGTTCGGAATCGCATTGTCGCCGGTCGATTCATAGTCGCCGCCGACGCCCAGGCGTCCATCGATGAGACACGCGGGCTGAAGTTCGCGCACCAACCGGGTGAAGCGGGCACCGCGGTCGCCGGTCATCATCTGCGGGGTGTCAAACCAGATGAGGCAGACGGGACCGTAGTTCTGCAGCAGTTCGCGAACCTGGGGTTCCGCCTTGGAGCGCAGGTAGGTGTCGTAGGCGCCACTCGTGTCCTTCACCGGATTTTCCGGGAAGTCCCAGTTGTTGCCGCCGCCTCCGGGCTCATGCCAGTCCTGCGACTGGGAGTAGTAGAACCCCAACCGGATCCCGCGCCGCGCGCAGGCCGCCGCGAGTTCACGGATCGGATCGCGGTGAAACGGGGTCGCATCGTAAATGTTGTAGGCACTGGTCAATGACCGGTACATGGCGAAGCCGTCGTGGTGCTTGGCCGTGATGACAATGTACTTCATGCCGGCGTCCTCCGCCAGCTTCACCCAGGAGTCGGCGTCGAAGCGCCACGGATTGAACCCCGCGGCCAGGCCCTCGTACTCCGTCACCGGAATCTTCATACGGTGCATGATCCACTCTCCGATTCCTGGCGAACGTTCGCCCTTCCAGATTCCGGCGGGGATCGAGTAGAGTCCCCAATGGATGAACAACCCATACTTCGCCTCCTTGAACCAGGCGAGCCGCGCTTCGCGCGCCTCCGGGGAATTCAAATCCGACACAGGCGCGGCCGCGGCCGCCGGAAACAGGCCGCCCAGGAACCAACCGACCACCAAGAAACACAGGACACCAACCGAGGAGGAGAAACGACGTTTCATGACCGGGTACAAGGAGTATGAACCACCACCTGGCACACGCACCGCCCACACGGGCATGCGCCACGCGACAGCCTAGTCCCGGCCGCGGATGACGTCTGTGCGTTTTTTGCGAACCACGCCGCACTCCCGTCCCGCTTGCCTCGTAGCGGAAACCGGAACGGCTCCCGCCTCGTTCAGGCTGCGCCGGACAGGGTGATCACTCCGAGGTGACAACTTGGCGTCAGCTCGCGCACCTCGATCTTCATCCCAAAATCCAGCCCGGGATGCGCCTGGGCAATGGCGGTCGCCTCCTCAAGGGAGTTCACCCGCAGCTTCACGTACCCTCCGATTGCCTCCCGCGTTTCGGCGAAAGGTCCATCGACCACCCCGGCTCGGCCAGGTCCGGACACCAGCCGGGTCTGGGCCTCAAGCGGCTGCCCCTCCACCGCTTTGCCGGATTCGAGGAGCGGAAAAAACCACGCATTCCATCGCGCCGTGGCGGCATCCCGCTCCTGCGGCGTCAGGTGCTGGTAGTTCTCCTGCCCGGTGTTGCGAAACAACAGGAGAAACGTGGAAGGCGAGGGGGTCAGCGAGGTTCCCATGGGACGGCGAGTGTGGTGTGGACGAGTTCGATCCGGGTGACAACCCCTGCCCTAGCCCGAAGCAGGAACGAGGGAAAGCCCTTTGCGACGGAACCCTGACTCCCCGCCGTCTGCCCCGACGCCCACGGCAAAAGGATTTCCCTTGGACGCCCCCTCGTCTAGCCTCTCCCGCGTGCAGCTCGACAAGTTCTACTTCGACGCGGTCACCGAGGACGGCACCGGGTGGATTGGATATGCCGCCCGACTCGCCGGCATAGGCCCCACGGCCACCCTCGCCTCGACCCTGAGCTGGACCCCCGATCCGACGGTTGCCGTGACGCACCGGCGCACGTTGCGCGGCACCTGGCCCACCGTCACCGCCGAATCGGTTGCCTGGTCCTGCCCAGCCCTGGCCTTTGCCGCTACATGGCAGAACCCCCAGCCCACGCCAGGGGACCAGGTGCTCTGGTCGGCGGCCGGCAACGGCAGCGTACGCTGGCATCCGGTCGCCACGCATGGACGGGTTGAGGTGAAAACTGCGGACCGGCGGCTGGAGGGTTGGGGCTATGTCGAACGCCTGCGAATCAATGTCGCTCCCTGGCGACTGCCCATCTCGGGTCTGCACTGGGGACGTTATGCTTCCGCACGTCACTCGGTCATCTGGATCGAGTGGGAACACGCCCGGCCGCGGCACTGGCTCTGGCATCAGGGAGTGCGTGTGGAACAGGCCCACCGGAGCGATCTGGGCCTTTTCTGGCCCGGCCATCGGCTCCTTCTCCACTCCGAGCGCGCGCGGACGCTGCGCGCCGGCCAGCTCGGCCGCACGGTGTTCGCGCGCTGGCCTGCCGTCGCCCGCTGGATGCCCGCACGCCTTCAGCGCGTGGAGGAGTGGAAGGCCTGCACCCCGGCGACCGTGTTCGATCGCGACGGGGCCGAAGACCGTGGCTGGGTGATTCACGAATACGTGCGTTTCGCCTGAATCCCCATGGGCAGGCTGCTCTACGCCTTGGTCTTCTGTGTGGGCGTCCCCGGACTCCTCTGGAGCTGGGCGCGACTTCTGGAGCCGAAGTTGTCTGCGTTGCCTCTGCTGCACGCTCCGTGGCCGGGCGGGCTGATCGCATTGGTCGGCGCAGGCTGCCTGCTCCGCGGATTCTGGGACCTGTGGTTCACGGGGGGCGGACTGCCCATGAACGCCTACCCGCCGCCGCGACGGGTCACCACGGGCGTCTACCGCTGGCTCGGACACCCGATCTACACTGGATTTGCGCTGCTCGTCGCGGGGGTGTCCGTTGCCGGAGGCAGCCGGGCCGGAATCTGGGTGGTCAGCCCGGTCGTCGCTCTGGCCATGCTCTCGCTGGCCCTGGGCTACGAGCGCCTCGACCTCGCGCGACGATTCGGCAGGGATGGAGCCCGGGACGCATCCGGGGACACCGCGCCTTCGTTCGCGCGACGCTGCATCGCCGGGCTGCGCGCCTTCGGTCCCTGGCTGGTCGCGTACCCGGCCTGCACGCTGCTGGGTCCGAGTCACCGATACTTGGATACGATGCTGCCGTTTGAGCGCACATGGCCGGTCTGGGAGGCGACGGCGGTGTTGTACCTCGGTGCCTACCTGTGGACGCTGCTGGCACCGGTCGTCGCGGCGACGGACGACGCCCTGCATCAGTTCGAACGCTCCGCCCGGGTCGGCACCTGGGTGATCATCGGCTTCTTTCTTGCCTGTCCCTTCGTCGCCCTGCCCCGTCCGATCGATCCGGACGCCTGGGGCGCGTCGTGGCTGCTCTTTGACCGTTCGCTCGACACGTTCGCCTGCGCCTGGCCGTCGTTTCACGTCTTCTGGGCCTTTGTCGCCGCCGATGCCTGGTCGGCGCGAATCGGTCGACGGATCAGCCTGGGTCTCGCCACGCTCATTTCCGCCAGCTGCATCACCACCGGTGTTCACTCATTGCTCGACGTGCTGGCCGGCATCGGCGTCTACGCCGCCGCGGCGCACCGCGAACGTCTGGTCAGCGCCGCCTTGCGACTCACCGAACGGGTCGCGAATTCCTGGCGCGACTGGCGCTTGGGTCCGGTCCGCATCATCAATCACGGGCTGTACGTCGGAGCCGCCGCTGCGCTCGGGCTGTGGGGAGTCGGCCTCGCGCTGGGAGGCGAGGCCACGCCCGCCATCGTCACGGTCGCCTGGTGCAGCCTGATCGGCGCCGGACTTTGGGGCCAGGCGATCGAGGCCTCGTCCCAGCTCTCACGTCCGTTTGGCTACTTTGGTGGTTTATACGGAGGCGTGGTCGGTGTCGTCTTCGCCCAGGTGTTCTTTGCTGCAGGATGGCAGGTGTGCGGGGCCTTTGCGCTCATGTCCCCCGTGATCCAAGGCGTGGGCCGCCTGCGCTGCCTCGTGCAGGGCTGCTGCCACGGACAACCGGTGTTTCCCGGCGATCTTGGCATCCGCTACACGCAACCGCTGTCCCGGGTCTGCAAGCTCGCCGGGCTTGGCGGAGTCAGCCTCTACCCAACGCCCCTCTATTCCATCGTAACCAATATCGCTCTCTTCGGACTGATCGCGCGGTTGTGGTACGAAGGCGCCGATCTCGCGGTGGTCACTGGATCCTACCTCATTCTCAGCACCTGCGCCCGTTTCGCGGAGGAGGGCTACCGGGGCGAACCCCAGACGGTCCGCTGGGCCGGGCTGG
>JAXMHM010000078.1:0-10085 GCA_046346755.1 Opitutaceae bacterium
ACACCGACATTGGCACCGACGGCATGCTCACCGGACCCAATCTGGTCGCGCAGGAGGCGATGCTGACCACGGTGCGTTGCCGGGTGATCGCCAGCGGGGGAGTGAGCCGTCGCGAGGATGTGATTGCGCTGGCCGCCTTGGCCCGGCGTCAGGCCAATCTCGATGGGGTGATTGTCGGCAAGGCGTTGTACGAGAAGCGGGTCGATCTCCGCGACTTGCTCGCCATCGCCCGCAGCTGAGCCTCACGACTCGGCCTGCGGCTCGCATGCGCCGGCCGATCGAGATCAGGTCGGGCTTCAGCCTTTCCGGCCGGATTTGGACTTCGTGCCCGCCGTCCCGAGCGCCTGCTGACGCTCGCTCAGGGCGTGACGGAGCAGGGACTCCACCGCCTGGAGCCGTGTCGAGTCGAGCTCCCGGATTTTGACGTGGCGAAGCTGCTTGCCGGTTCCCTCCAGCAGCCCTGCAGGGTCGGGGAGCGCCACGCCGCGATAAAAGCCGAGGTTCACATAGCCGGATTGGAGACTGAGGTAGGCGTAGTGCTCGGTCATTTTCTTGGGGCCGAGGCCAAAACTGGCGATGTGGAGTTTGAGCCAGACGAGTTCGTTGGCATCGGGATGCAGGGTCCGGATCACCGCGTGCAAACGCAGGCAAAGTGGCCGCGTGACCGGTGAGGCCAGGGCCAGCAGGTCACGAAAAGCCGCGGAAGGCGTGGTCATCGTTCGCTCTTTCGTATCATCAATTTCAATCCAGACCAGGTGGTGTCGACCGCGCAGACCTTCACGTCGACAAATCCGAGCGGAAGCGCCAGGCTGCGAATGGTGTCCTCGGTGATGTCGGTGGCCACGCCCGAGCTCTTTTTCGGCCAGGAGATCCACAGCACGCCGTCCGCCGCGAGCGCCGAGCGCAGGCTCTTTAGCCGGGACTTCAGCGTCGCCGCCTGATCGACAAACACGTGGGCAAACGGCTGGCCAGCCCGACAGCGTGGTTCCCAGACTATTTCCAGATCGGCCGGTAGCTCCAGCAGCTGCCGATATCCGGTGGGGGCGTGTTCGATCCAAACGCTCAGTCCGGGCTTGTAGCCGAGTTTCTTCCAGAGGGGGGTGGCTGAGTAACCGGCCATGGCGGGAGTGATTGACTAGGGGGCAGGAGGCTGGGCCTGCGCATCGTTCTTCTTCTGCTCCTCCAGCGCCTTCTGAAAAAATTCAGCGTTGGCGGACTGAAGCCTGAGCTGTCGACGCATCTCGGCCAAGGGCAGGGCGAGCTTCGGGTCCGTCTTTACCCGCTCTTCCATGTCAGCCACGGCTGCGGCGGTGCGGTCGATCCGAAGCTGCAATTGACTCGTCATCTTCGCCTGCCCGGGGGCAACCGGATCAGAGACGGTGCTGGCAGCGCTCGGGATGACGGACTTTACCGTTCCAGCCTTCATCCGGAGCTCGATTCGTTTTCCGTCCTTCATCAGGGCCAGCACCTCCCGCTCGGAGTCGAAGGTTGCCGCGTCGTAACCAGCGATGGGAGCCCCGATTTTGCTCCACTGCACGGTGGGTTTATCCGTGTTGGACAGTGCAACGTAGATGGATCCGGAAACTCTCAGAATACCGATGAGCTCGGGCGCGGAGCGGCACGGAGGAGCGAGAAGCAGCAGGAGGATCGAAGCAAAGCGATAGTGGGTCATGGGCGTGGGGTTGAAGGGAAGTGGGGTTGGTCCTTGCGGCTGAGCCTGCAAATTAGCCGAGGGAGATGAACCGCGCAGGAAAGCCGAGCCAGGGTGGTCGCCACGATTCTGTGACGGTGGAGGGGGGGCGCGGTCGCGCATGCGCGCCAACTTAAGGGCCGGGCGTTTCGATTCGCAGCGGTTCCGTTGGAGGTGGCCTCGGCGAGGCCGCCCCGGGCCCTCCATGGCCCGATTCCTTCAAGCGGCGCCAATCCCCGCGGGGTCGTCGACCCCACCTCCAACAGACGCCGACCCTGGCTCGCGCTGCGATGAGCTGAAGCAAGATCCCGTTTCCGGTGGAGGTGGCCTCGTTGAGGCCGCGGGTAAGGTGCACTGACGGGCCGTCATTCATCGATCGAGCACGGCGAAAATGCCGGCCACCGCAGCGGCGAGGAAGAGGCTGGGCGCCAGCATGGTCACGTACACCCCCGCACCCGAAGCGCGGCCGAATGCGATAAACACGCCGTAGAGCAGGATCCAGACGACGGCGAAGAGCTTCAGGTAGCGGTCGAATCCGTGGGGTTTGGGACCCGACGGCACGGGACGGGGCACCGCGAAGGCGGCGAGCAAGGCCTGCGCTTCGGCCAGGTCTTCATCCTCCACTTCCACTTTCACGCCGCCGATGGCATTCGAAATGGCCCAATCCGCGGTCACCGTGTGGTCGTCGCGCACATACGCCGCGATCCCATGTCCCTCGAGGTGAGCCCGAAGCAGGTGCGCTTCCTCGGGTTTGACGAATGCGGCCAGGTGTTTCACGGGGGTGGCCTCTTTAGGATTCGTCCCCCGGAGCCACTCCTCCGCTGCGCGGGGGCGCGGGGGTGGAATTGGGGGAGGGATCGCGTTCGCTGCCCGATGTCTCCGGCCGATGGAGATCACCCGGTGAAGGGTGCGGCCGGTTTCGATACGGCTTCTCCGTTTCGCGGAAGAAACGCACCAGCTGGGGCAGAAACGCCTCCAGTTTCTCCCTCGCCTCGTCACGCACCGGCGAGCGGAGGGTGGCCCGAACCTTCATGAGGTTTCCGTTCAACGCCGAGAAGTAGAGGTAGGACTCGATGGGCTCACCCTTTGCCACAAACGTAAACCTGACCCGCATCATCTCCGTCTGCTCATAGGTGCGCACCTCATCGCGGCCCCGGCGGATTTTGGCGTATCCGGCCTTCTTCAGGGCTTGATGGATTTCCTCGACCACCGTTCCGTAGGTGGGTCGGAACTTCGGGTCGGCGAGTCCTTCCTGCCAGTCGTGGCGCAGGTTGTAGCCATAGACGTCGATCCAGCCCTGGCGGGCCTCGTAGCGCCGGGAATAGCCCAGACCGGGATGGTCCCGTTCAAAGTCACGGGCACCCACCTGATGCCAATCGTCCAGCACCAACGGCCCTCGCGGAGCGGGTGGCGCGGTGCAGCCGACGACGGCCAGCGCAAGGAGGAGGGGGAGCAGTAAGCGTATCAAAGCGTGAAGATACAGGCTGCGGATGGCTTCATCATGGCTAAGGCTCATGGCCCTCATGCTGCGGAAGGTCGTCGGTGATGGTGTGCCAGGAAGCCTTGTCTCCCACGAAAATGTGAGCCGCAGGGCGGATCGAGGGAGGATCTTCCAGCGTTCCCATTGCGACGTGGGCGTAAGCCTGGTCACGGACCACCGAATACAGGAGCGAGCCGCAGCGCCGGCAGTGCACGTCGTGGTTGGATGCCGGGTTGCCGTAGATCAATACGCTGTCCTCGCCCTGGAGGAGGCGGAGCTTTTCGCGCTCAATCCCGGCGAAGGGCTTGAAGGCCGATCCGGTCGCCCGACGGCAGTCCGAGCAATGGCAGTTTGCCGCGTAGCGAAAGGCGTCCTCAACGAGGTAGCGCACGGTCCGGCAGAGGCACGCACCGGCGAGCATGCGGGGTGGGAGGGGCATGAATGCGGGGTGGAGGGATGCGTGGGTTCAGGCAAGACGGGCGACTTCGTCGGTGCCGGGGATCAGGGTTCGGGCGGCGGGCGCGGCGACAGTTCCTGGATGGCGTGCTCCAGATCGGAGATCTTGCGTTGCAGTTCGGCGCGTCTCCTCAGGGAGGACTCGTCGGCGCCAACCTCCCGGCTGAGCTGCAGCACGAGCCTCGCTTTGGCGCGCAGGAGAACGAGGGCCCTCTCTCTCGACTCCGCCAGGCGATCGTCGACCTTGGGCGCGGGAGTCAGGAGGGTGAGTCGGTGGATGCCCCCTGCGGACGGCAACCGGGGTTCGATCGGAGAGGCGGCGAAGACGGGGAGAATCACGCCACCGACGGTCACTACAAGGGTTAATGCAGTGAGTTTCATACCTACAGACTACCCCGCATTCCCCATCGGTTCAAGCGGGATGAGGAACCGGCCCGGGCCGCGACGATTCGATCTCACCACGAATTGACACCAAGGAACACGAATTCAGAGGGAAATAGGCCAAGTTGAGAGCCTGTATAGAACTCATCTGAAAGTGAACCGTTCTGTTGGAGCGTTTGGTGCCGGGTTTCATTCGTTTGGATCAGGGCGGGGCGTATTGGATCCGGGTGGTCGGTCGTGCCCTCAGTCGGCGCTCCACATCCCGGTAAATACGACGGTCGAACGTGATCACAGGATGAAGAGGAGAAAAGACGCTGACCTGCGATGCACCCTTCAGTCGCGCGCTCCCGGTCGGCAGGATGATCGGGTCGACCGGCGACCAGTAGCACGTGGTGGGAATGTCCGCCAACCGGTCTGCGGTCAGTTCCAGGTTGCGTAGAAAGCGACTGCCGGGGCGCATCTCGCGGCAGCCCTGGCCAGGGTAAAGGTAGGCGGTGAGGGTGCCGGCGTGCGGCGCAGCGATGGACATGAACGCTTCCACGCGCCGATTTCCTCCCAGTTCCTGCACATAGTAGCGGCAGAGCAGCGCACCCATGCTGAAGCCCACGAGGGCGAAGCGAGCGTCCTTCGGCAGGCTCTCCTGGATGGACAGATCGAGTTGATGCGCGAGAGGCACGAGTCCCGCCCTCGCGTCGCAGGGGCTCAGTGACGGCGCGGTGCACGTGTGTCCGGAGGCCGTCAGATGTCGCGCTAGCCCGGACATAATGCCAGCCCGATCGAGGAATCCGTGAACGAGCACGACGTTCATGGTTTGGCTGGAATCGTTGGCACGTGGGTTTCGTGGTTCGCCTAACTGGCTACTTTCACCGGGCGGCAGTTTAGGCTCTCGGGTTCTGCAAGCGGACGGTTCGTTTCTCACCCCTCCGGCGCAGCCACAGATCCAGTTTCTCCAATCCTTTCAGCGCCACCACGCTGCCGGCAAAGGAGAGCGGTACCAAAACGATCACGGCCACGGTATTGACGGCCGCGAGGAGCGTGACCACTGCGGCGATGTCTGCACTCATGATGGCGAAGCGTGGAGCGAAATGGGCGAGGCGTGAAATCAGTGAATCGACGGACGGAGAGAGGTCAGCAACCGCAGATCCGTGCTCAGAAAAGTGGCTGCGGCTTGCACCGCGGAGCGGTGAAGAGTGAAGTGCGAAGAGTGAAGTGCGAAATCGGAAATCAGCGGAAACAATGGATCCGCGACCAGAAAAGTGGCTGCGGATTTAGCCGCAATTCCGTTTCTGAATCAAAGTGGCCGCTCGATCCGCGCCTGCACGAGGCAGCCCTCCGATTTTGGGCTCGTCAGGGCGTCGCCTCGAGCACGCGCGCCAGTTTCTCGAACGTTCGCTGCCATCCGGCGGCGTAGTCATGCGTGGAGGTTGCGTTCAGACCGGAATGCTCAAACCGCATGTGGGTGCCGGCGCCCTTCGGTTCCAGCCACACCTGGACGGACGTCTCAATGCCGGGTTCGCTGCGCCAGTGCCAAGTGAAGCTGAGTTTCGCCGCGGGCAGCAACTCAAGGTAGGTTCCACTGCACGTGTGCTCGAACCCGTTCGAATCCGCAAAGGTGACTTCAAACTGCCCCTGAATGCGCACCTCCAGACGTGCCGACAGCACCTTGCCCGCTGGATCGGACCCGAACCACCGGCTGACCATTTTGGGGTCGGTCCACGCCCGCCAGACCGCAGTCGGGGGCGCGTTGAAGGAACGCTCGATTCGGACAGAGGCGGGTTGGGGTCGGACCATGGGATCGTCAGGTGGAAACGGGGATACAGCGAAGTGGAGGGGGCCGTGTCATCCTCTGGAGTGGAGCGCCAAAAACTCGACTTCAAGCCAGTCGACTCCGCATTCAAAGCCCAGCGCGCATCACGGCGATTTCCGGGAGAGCGGAGGGAGATCAAAATGCAGCACCTCCTCGCGCAGACCGAGCTTGGTGTAGAGTGCCACCGCCGGTGCATCAATCGGATCGGCCTGCACGAAGATCACGTACGCGCCCCGGCGGGCGGCGAGTGCCTGCAGTTCACGAATCATGGCAGTGGCGATTCCTTGGCGACGATGGTCGATGGAGACGGCCAGATCATAGAGGTAGATTTCGCTCCGTGCCTGTTCGAACTTCGGGAGAATATAGGCGGCGATTGCACCGACAACGAGCTCACCCTTGAGCGCGGCGATCGCGACGAAGGTATCCGACGCCAGCAGGTCCTCGTGGTAGGCAGGAGCGGGCATCGAGCCCGTGTACGTCTCCGGGTCTTCGAATGCATCTCCGAAGAGAACCAGCATTGCGCGCAACCGGCTCGCGTCGCCGGGACGGAGGTGTCGCACGGTAAAGCCGGGGGTGTTGTCCATCAGGGGATGGCGGCTCAGGTCGGGACGCTCCGCGTCAGTGGAGCCGTTGCTTCCCGGATTGAGAGCCCATCTCAGCCTGCACCCGCCGCTTCATATCACCATAGGCGGCGTGGATGAGGTGGGAGAGGGCGGCGGCGTTGAACTCCTGACCCCTCCGGATCTTCACGTGACGCATGCTCTTGCCGCCGCCTTCCAGCATACCGGTCGGGTCGGAAAGATCGGCGCCGCGGTAGAAGCCGACATTCACGTGGGAGGTAAAGGTGTCAACATAGGCAAACGCGGCGTCCTCGACGCAAGCGGTGGGGTGGCCATCGTGGAGCACTTCTCGTACATCTTCCCCGCAGGCTCGCAGGACGTTGAACCAATGCCGGACCATTTCGCCCGCTTCGCCCTTCTGCCACCGCATCCACGTTTCGATCTCGGCTGAACGCTTGGCGGATTGGGGAAATCGAAAGAGTTGGCTCACGGCTGGCTAGCGGGCTTCACCCTTGATCGCCTGTGTCCAGAACCCCAAGGAAGGGTCGAGCAGGGAGAAGGTTGCGGTCATGACATAGCCAGAGCGGCCCACTGCGCTCGGGTCAACCGCTGCCATAGCTGTCATAGCGGTCAACTTCAAATCGGGTCGCCTGATCTTCACTCGGGAACGGCAATCCCGAGAACGGCGTGATCGGCGTGATTGACGCCCATTGGGTCTCGGAGATCCAAAGATCGGGCTGTAACGCGTGCAGGCAACGATGGCAGACGATGGCGATTCTCCAGTCGAGACCGCGACACTCGATGGCGAGGAACGGAACGATGGGCTCGTCGTCAATAACTCCATCACCTGGAAAAGGATATGGCTCTTTAGCGGCGGTGTTTTTTGCAGCGCCGCATGCGTGGCACTTCATCGTGGTCATCACTTTCCCATCGCATCAGCCCACGTTCGGCGACCTGCCGAGGGGGGCTGCATCGTCAGCCCGGTCGGGAGTAGGGCGTTGTTTCACAAACGAACTCGAATCCTTTGCGCAGAAGCAACGGGCGACTCATGGGGGCCGCGTCGACCGCGACAAAGGGGAATCCCCGTGCTTTCGCCTCCAGCATCCTCGCTTGGTAGAGAGCCGAGTAGAGGCCGCGGCCGCGATGGGGGGCGAGGACCGCCCCGCCGTGGAGCGCGGCGAACGACGCCTGCTCGGGGAAGTCGATCCAGCCGGTCCCAACCGGCTGATTGTCCACATAAGCGCAATACAGAGCTGACTGCGCCAGCGATCCTGCCAGTGCGGGTTTGAGCCAGGGAAACGACCGCCCCCAAACGGATTCCTGCACCGCGACCATGTCTTTAATCCCCGATTCGGACGTCACGCGTTCGATTCTGAAGCCGCATGCCGGGACCACGGTCGGCAAGGTGCCGACGCGGTAGATCATGAATGCTTCGCGATCTCCGGCGACAAAGCCGCGTCGCTCCAGCCGCTGGGCAAGATCGGTCGGAGAGTCGAAGGCGTGAACCTTCCACTCGAAGGATCGTCCGAGGTTGCGAAAAAAGGCGATCTGTTCCGCGATCGCGTCGTCCGCGGTGGCGGTCGAGAGCTCGGAGAACAGGACCACCCCATCCAAATCGTCGGCGAGGGGCGTCAGACGGGTCAGTCCCTCGAGGGGATCGAGTCGGTAGCCGGGAGGGGCAAACCGTCTTTGTTCGTGTGTGTAGGCATCGAACAGGGCTTGTGGGGTCATACGTTTGGGCTCCGTTATGAGGCGTCGCGGCGGATCGGTGCGCGCCGTTGGTCCGACCGGGCGCGACGTGGAGCCATCCTGTCGCCTCAAGCGAAGAACGCGCGAAATCCTCCGGCTCGCCGTATCGCCTCATCCGATGCGAAAGAAACCTGGATCAGTCCGATTGCCTGCTCTGGATAGCCCTCCGTGCGGAGGGCGAGGCGGCTCTGGGCGTCAAGATCGCCCAGCAATCCCGTGCGCCGGGCGATGGCTATCTCGCCTTCCGAGTTAAAAATGTACCAAATCACGAGGTGCTTCGGATCGACGCCCATCGCCCCGTAGAAGAACGACTCGCGGATGATCGGCTGGCGTGAGGAAACCTCCTGACGTACCGTCGCCATCGCAAGCTCCACGATAGGCTTGAGTACCCGTTCCTTGGCTTCGAAGTGCTCGAGCGGCGTCATCGGCCGTTTCGGTCATTGTAGCCGGCCTTCTTGGCGATGGCTCGCAAGACCTTTGAAAACTTTTCAGCCGATTTACGCGCGTCGGCATTGGCTTTCTTCCGCTCCCTTTGAGCGACGAGCTTCTTCTCTTCATCTTCACGATCGAAGTCTTTGGCGAAATCGAATGCCAGGGAATGATTTGGTTTGGGCATGGAGAATGGAGTGCGGAGCCCGAGCGCCCGGAGGCGGAGTCAGCGAAGGAGACGGCAGAACGAAACCGGAAGGCGTGCTTCGCGCTGCAATACGGCAACGACCGCGTTGCCGCCTGACGGCACCGCCCGGTGTCGAGCAGCACGCCGGATGGTGTGGGACCCGTGGCCGATTGAGTTAACCGCGCAGTCGGTCATGGAGACCCGATTCGGCGTTCCTTTCATCGGGGGAAGACAATAGCGAGTGAAAGCAACGCGTATCTGTGCAACCAAGGTCGGCTTTCGACATGCGCTGCATGAAGACTGCCGCGATCGGGTCGCTCGTTATCAATGCACGCCATCGGTCGATAAAGCGCGGTGCGTCGCACGGACCAGCAACTGTGATGAAGAGAAGATCCGTCTCCCGCGGGCTCAGCATGCTCTGAATCTTGAACTGCTCGACCAATGCCGTCACCATCGCTTCCTGGCCAGAACGCGTATGCAGCGCCACTGACAAAAGCACTGCGGGCTTGTCGCCCGCCGCGGTTCCCGTCGCCGACTGCACGATTTGGTACGCGGGCTTACCGCCGAACAGACGCTTCAGTGAACTTAGCATGGATCTCTTTGCCCAACGATGAAACTCAGGCGCCCTGCTGGGGACGTCCACTGCGTGTCATCGGGGTTGTCGGTATGCTTGGGTGGGCGGTCGGGAATGGAGTTGCCCGCTGCTCACGGTGCAGGGGCAGCCGGGGCATTGGTATTCCAGATGTTGGAGTAGATTTTCCATACGCCTTCCTCCTTCTTCCAGACATTTAGGTACTTCCCCGTCTCCCGCGTCTTGTCCTTGCCGTAGACCATGACGTAGGTGCCTTGGTCAATCAGCAGTTCCTCGTTGCCATAGAAGTCCGTCGTCGATTCGCGGAATTCCGAGACACCCCCTTCCAGGTATTGCCGTGTCAGCTGCGCGATGGCATCGCGACCTATCACCGGGTCGGCACCAGGGGGAAGGCACTTCGCGTCCTTGGTGAACATGGCGTCGATGGTAGCCTGGTCACCTTGGACATGGGCGTCGGTGAAGCGCGCATTGTTGGCCTCAATCACCTTTTGCATCTTCGCCAGATCGAATCCCGTCTGGCCAGCCTTGCTACTCGAGGTCGAGGACGCGCAGAGAACCGCGCAACCGCCCGTGATCCAAAGCGCAATGATCGAGGCCAACGTGGCAAAAAGTGACTTCTTCACGGTGTGCAGCACTATGTTTTGCATAAATGTATTGTCTCAACGCCTTTTCGTCAGCGACGCCGTGCGGCGCCGTTGGCTGCACGAGTGGATTAGGCCGACTTTAGCGACTGTGGTATTGATGCTCCTCAGCT
>JAXMHM010000079.1:0-9503 GCA_046346755.1 Opitutaceae bacterium
GAGCGAGGTGTACGGGGATCCGCATGTCCATCCCCAGCCCGAATCCTACTGGGGGCACGTCAACCCGATCGGACGCCGCTCCTGCTATGACGAAGGTAAACGATGTGCGGAAACGCTCTTTTTCGACTACCATCGCGAGAACAAGGTCGATATCCGGGTGGTCCGGATCTTCAACACCTATGGCCCTCGCATGCACCCGAACGACGGCCGGGTGGTGTCGAATTTCATCGTGCAGGCGCTCAAGGGCGAGGACATCACGCTCTACGGCGACGGCTCGCAGACCCGCTCGTTCTGTTTTGTCGACGACCTCATCGAGGGTTTTGTCCGGTTGATGGCTCAAACGGAAACCGTTGGTCCGGTGAATATTGGAAATCCAGGCGAGTTTACCATGCTCGCCCTGGCCGAACTCACGCTCAAGCTGATCGGAGGTAAGTCCAAGATTGTGCATCGGCCTCTGCCTTCGGATGACCCCAAACAGCGTCGTCCCGATATCACACTGGCCCGCAAGGTTTTAGATTGGGAGCCGCGCATCCCGCTCGAAGAGGGCTTGAAGCGTACGATCGCCTATTTCCGGACGCAGGTGTGAGCCCCTGACTGTTGTAGGCGGCCTCGCTGAGGCCGTGACGGGACCGACCGGTCCCGCCTCCGGTTCCCGCTTTTTAACCGCGAGGCCAATCACAGCGGGGTCAGCGACCCCGCCTCCAGCGGAGCCATCGCCGGCCACGTTTGGCATTTGTCATTTGCCAACGCTCTTGGCCTGCCTAGGTTCCCGCCTCTTCATGTTATCGTTTCTCCTCAAACGTTTTTCCGGCCGGCATTATCGGAAGTTTCTGGAATTGGCCCGGCCCATCGTCACGCGCATCAACGAGCACGAGCGGTCGTATCAGGCGCTGACCGACGACCAGCTGAAAGCGAAAACCGGGGAGTTTCGCGCCCGCGTCAAGGCCGGTGAAACGCTCGACCAGATTCTGCCGGAGGCGTTCGCCACCGTAAAGAATGCCGCCCGCCGCATGGTGGGCCGCAAGATCATTGTCTGCGAACACGAGCTCACCTGGGACATGGTGCACTTCGATGTCCAGCTCATCGGCGGCATTGCGCTGCACCAGGGCAAGATCTCGGAAATGGCCACCGGCGAAGGAAAAACCCTCGTCGCCACGCTGCCGCTCTACCTCAACGCGCTGAATTCGCGCAACGCCCAGCTCGTGACGGTCAACGACTACCTGGCCCGACGCGACTCCGAGTGGATGGGGCATCTCTACTCCTTCCTCGGCCTCACCGTCGGTTGTATCCAGCAGCAAATGCCGTCGGACGAGCGCCGCGACATGTACGGCCGCGACATTACCTACGGCACGGCCTCGGAATTCGGCTTCGACTACCTGCGCGACAACGGCATGGCCACGCGCAAGGAGGATCAGGTGCAGCGCGACCACTGGTACTGCATTGTCGACGAAATCGACTCCATCCTCGTCGACGAGGCGCGCACGCCGCTGATCATCTCGGGGCCCGCGCCGATCGAACGCGAGCAGCCCTTCACCCGCATCAAGCCTCCGGTGGAGCGCCTGGTCGCAGAGCAGTTGCGGTTGGTTAATCGGTTTGTGGCCGATGCCGAGGAGATCCTCAACCGGCCCAACGTCTCCAATGACGACAAGCAGGCGGCCGCCCGCAAGATGCTGCAGGTGAAGGTGGGACATCCGAAAAATAAGAAGCTGCTGCGTCTCCAGGAAAATCCGGAATGGCGCAAACTGCTCGACAAGGTTGAGACGGAGCTGAACTCCGACCTGCAGAAGGAAGAGCTCTACCGGCTGAAGGAGGAGCTCTATTACTCCATCGACGAACGCCAGCATCAGGCTGACTTGAGCGAACTGGGACGGAAACGGCTACGTCCCGACAATCCGGATGCATTCGTGCTACCGGACCTTGCGACCGAGTTCAGCGAAATTGACCGCGACACGTCGATCACCCCCGAACAGCGCGAGGAGCGGAAACTCGCCTCGCAGCAGCGCTACGGCGACACCTCGGAGGAAATCCACACCATTTCGCAGCTGCTCCGGGCCTACTCCCTTTACGAGCGCGATGTTGAGTACGTCGTTCAGGACGGCAAGGTGCTGATCGTCGACGAAAACACGGGCCGCGTCATGCCCGGCCGCCGCTGGTCGGACGGCCTGCACCAGGCGGTCGAGGCGAAGGAGAATGTCACGATCGAGCGCGAGACCCGCACCTACGCGACCATCACCATCCAGAACTATTTCCGGCTCTACGAAAAGCTGTCCGGCATGACCGGTACGGCCGAGACGGAGGCGACCGAGTTCAACGACATCTACCGCCTCGCGGTGCAGGTGATTCCGACCAACAAGCCGTGCATCCGCGTCGACAAGAACGACTCCATTTTCAAGACGCGGCGCGACAAGTACGCGGCGGCTGTGCGCGAGATCGAGGCCGCGAACAAGCGCGGGCAGCCCGTGCTCGTCGGCACGGTCTCGGTTGAGTCGTCCGAGGTGCTCTCCCGCATGCTGAAGCGCGCGGGTGTGGTGCACGCCGTGCTCAATGCCAAGTACCACCAGCAGGAGGCGGAAATCGTCTCCCGCGCCGGTCAGCGGGGCGCCGTCACCATCGCCACCAACATGGCCGGCCGCGGCACCGACATCAAGCTGGGCGAGGGCGTGCGCGACCTCGGGGGCCTTTACGTGATCGGAACCGAACGGCACGAGTCCCGCCGCATCGACCGCCAGTTGCGCGGACGCTGCTCGCGTCAGGGCGACCCGGGTCTGACCAAGTTCTTCCTTTCCCTCGAGGACGACCTCATGCGGCTCTTCCTCCAGGGCAACCTCGCCTCGCGCCTGATGGAAGGCTCGATGAAGGAAGGCGAGGAACTGGAGCATCCGTGGCTCAACCGCTCAATCGAGAGCGCCCAGAAGAAGGTCGAGCAGCAGAATTACGCGCAGCGCAAACGCCTGCTGCAGTACGATGACGTGCTCAACCAGCAGCGTGAGGTGATCTACGGCATCCGCAACGGCACGATCCACGCGGATCGTCCGAAGGACATCATCTTCGAGCAGGTGGAGGAGGAGGTCGCCACCCGCCTTGAGAATGCGGGAGTCGGCGAGAAGTCCGGGGCGACGCAGACCGCGCTGGAGGGCTTCCTGGGCTGGGCCAATGCGACGTTCCCCATCGGCCTGAAGATCGAGGAGCTGGTCGGCAGCGACCTCGATGCCCTGGCCAAGGTGGTGGTCGACAAGGTTCGCGCCGCTTACGCCGTCAAGGAGTCGGTGGAGGTGCCCGAGGCCCTCGGTTCGATCGAGCGCTACATCGTGATCAACGCCATCGATCATCACTGGCAGGAACACCTGACCGAGATGGAGGAGCTTCGCCGGTCCATCGGCCTGCGCAGCTACGGCCAGAAGGATCCGCTGGTCGAATACAAGGGCGAGGCCTACAAGTATTTCGAGGAGCTGATGCAGAATGTCCGGCTGCAGATCTGCACCGGCCTGTTCCGCAGCGCCTCCAACCTGAGCGCCTTCGAGAACATGCTGGCGATCCTCAGCCGCAGTGCGAAGGCGGTCGGACCATCCACGGCCCCGGCGGCGCCGGCGGTGGGCGGGCCGGCTCCGCGTCCCCAGATTTCCACCACAATCACCAGCAGTGGTGTGCCGCCGGCGCCGGCGGAGGCGCCGGCCGAGAAGGAAATTCAGCTTCCCAAGGTCACGGTGCGCCGCGAACTGCCCAAGGTGGGCCGCAACGATCCGTGTCCCTGCGGCAGCGGCAAGAAGTTCAAGAACTGCCACGGTCAATGAGCCGTTGCCCCGGGCCGGGGCGCGTGGCCCGGCCGGATGAAGCGCTCCGCCCGACCTCTCTGGCATGAACAACGCCGAAATTCTGGCCGAGAACCCCTACGACGCAACGCCGTCGTGGTGGCGGCGTCACGCCAGCCCCCTCGGAGCGCTGGGGGTCTTCATCGCCACGGTGGTGCTCAGCGTGGTCAGCTTCCCGCCCCACGCGATCCCGGAGGCGGGTTATGCCTTCGCCGCCCCGGCGCTGTTCTGGGCTTACCGGAGGCCGGCCTTCAGGCTCTATGCGTGGGTGGTGCTCGGCGCCCATGCCCTGGCGTGGACGATCATCCTGTCCTGGCTGCACCATGTCACCTGGGCGGGACTCCTCCTTCTCGGGCCGTTCACCGGGGTCTGGGTCGGCGTCTGGTTCCTCGCGGCCCACTGGGTCATGCCGCGACTGCTCGGCCGGCCCACGCTGGTCCGCATTTCCGCCATTTTCGGCCTGGCCGCGCTCTGGGTCCTGAATGAGTGGCTGCGCACCTGGTTGCTCTCGGGTTTTCCCTGGCTGCCGCTCTCGGCCAGCCAGTGGCAGCGTCTGAGCGTGCTTCAGATTGCGTCGTACACGGGCGCCGGCGGCGTGTCGTTCGTGCTCATCGCGATGAACCTCGGCTTCGCGGCTTACGGGCATCGCCTGCTGTGTGAAGGCAAACGGGGACTTCAGCGACGGAGTCAGGAGTTCTTTGCCTGCATGTTCCTGCTCGTCGTCTGCCTCAGTGTGTACGTGCAGGAGACCTTCAGCCGCGGACGGTTTGCGGTGGGGCTGGGCAAGGTGGCCTTCGTGCAACCCTACATCCCGCAGGCGGTGAAGTGGGATCCTTCGCACGGACCGGAGATCCTCGGCATCCTGGAAAAGTACACGCTTCAGGCCGGGGCGATGCGACCGGACCTGATCCTCTGGCCCGAGGCCTCGACCCCCTGGGCGGTGCGGGATGACGGTGAAATCCGACGCTGGACCGAGGCCCTGGTGGGGCGGGCCAAGGCTCCGCTGTTGCTCGGGTCGGTGGCCGTGGACCGTTCCGGAGGGAAAGAAGAGGCGTGGAGCAACGGGGCGTTTCTGGTGGATCCGATCCGGGGCGTGCAGTCCGAGTCCTACGCCAAGCGCCACCTCGTGCCCTTTGGCGAGTATGTGCCCTTCCGGCCGATCCTCGGCTGGCTGGAGAAGTTTGTGCCGATCGGAGGCGATTTTCAGCCCGGCAGCGGTCCCTCGCCTTTGCTCTTTGCCCTCAAGGACGCGCCCGTTTCGGTGGGGCCTCTGATCTGCTACGAGGACATTTTTCCTTCCTTGGCGCGCGCCAGTGTGCTTGACGGCGCGGACCTGCTGGTCGTGTTGACCAACAATGCCTGGTTCGGCGAGGGGGGGGCTGCGTATCAGCATGCGGCTCACAGCGTGCTGCGTGCGATCGAAACCCGGCGGCCGGTGCTCCGGGTCGGCAATGGCGGATGGAGCGGGTGGATTGACGAGTTTGGTGCGGTGCGGGCTCTCATGACCGATCCGGAGAAAGGGGTCTATTTCCGGGGTGTGCGCGCGGTTGAGGTGACCCGGGATTTTCGGTGGATCGGGCAGATGAGCGTCTATGTCCGCTACGGTGACTGGTTCATCGGAGTGTGCGCGGCCCTGGCCGCCTACGGCTGGCTGGCCCTGCGGTTTGCGCCTCCGCCTGAAGGGGTGGGGGAAACGTGAGGGGAACACCGAACGCCGAACGCTTAACTTTGAACGCTGAACGATCGGAATTTCGGATTTTGGAGGCAGGTCAGAACTCGTCCTGGGCGAGCACCAAATGGATAGTATGTCTTGGTAGCACCCGTCCGAACTTCAGAGTTAAGAGTTAAGCGTTAAGCGTTCAGCGTTGAGCGTTCAGCGTTCAGCACTCAGCGTTTCCCCTTTCACTCTTCACTCCTCGCCCTTCACTCTTCTTCCCCATGGCCTCCGCCGCCTCCTCCCTGATCTCCCGGCTCCTTCCCGTCCTTGATGGTTTCGCCATCGAGGTGCCCTCCTGGGGCTTTGCCGACACCGGCACGCGCTTTGGCAAGTTTCTGCAGGATGCAGCCGCCATTGATCTCTCGGACAAGCTGTCCGACGCCGGGCATGTGCATGCCTTGACCGGGTGCTGTCCGACCGTGGCGGTGCACGTGCTTTGGGATTTCAAGCCGGGCCAGGATCCGAAGGCCGTGGCCAAACTGGCCGAGGAAAAGGGCACCCGGATCGGCTCGATCAACCCCAACCTGTTCCAGGACCAGGAGTACAAGTGGGGTTCGTTCAGCAACGCCGACGCGGCCGTGCGCGCCCGGGCCCTGCAGCATTGTTATGACTCGGTCGCGATCGGCAAGGCGGTGGGCAGCGAATACCTGTCGCTCTGGTTCGCCGACGGCACCAATTATCCGGGACAGGAGAGCATCCGTGCGCGCAAACAACGCTTCGAGGAAGCCCTCAAGGCGCTGCACAAGCGCCTCGCTCCGGGCCAGACCATGCTGGTCGAGTACAAGCCCTTTGAGCCGGCGTTCTATGCCACCGACATCGCCGACTGGGGCATGGCCTACGTGCTGTCGAAAAAGGCGGGTCCCCGGGCGAAGGTCCTGGTGGATACGGGGCATCACTACTCCGGCCAGAACATTGAGCAGATTGTCGCCTTCCTCCTCGATGAGGGCATGCTCGGCGGGTTTCACTTCAACGACCGCCGTTATGCCGACGACGACCTGACGCTCGGATCGATCGATCCCTACCAGGTCTTCCGGATCTTCCATGAGATCCACAGTTTCACCGCCGAGCGGGGCGAAGCGCCGAAGATCGCCTACATGATCGACCAGTCGCACAACGAGAAGCCCAAGATCGAGGCGACGCTGCAGACGGTCATGATGGCGCAGGAACTCTTCGCCAAGGCCGCGTTGGTGGATCACGCCGCGCTGCTGCGCGCGCAGCAGGCGCAGGATGTCGTCTCCGCGGAGCTCGAGCTGAAGAAGGCGTTTTTCACCGATGTCAGCCCGGCCCTCAAGGCGTGGCGCAAACAGAAGTCACTCCCGGCCGATCCGCTGATGGCCCACCGCAAGAGCGGCTACGCCGCGGCCGCCGGACGCGAGCGCGCCCAGCGACGGAAGGACCTCGGGATCAGCGCCGGTGGGAGTTATGCCTGATCCGTCCGACGGGTCTGATCCGACCGATCCGTCGGACGATGCCGCACCCGCGCTCACCGGAGCGCGGCGCGCAGGGCCGAACCGAGCCGGCCAATGCCCTCCTCGATGCGCTCCGCCGAGGCGTTGCTGAAATTGAGCCGGAGGGTGTTGCGGACGGGCAGGTCGACCCAAAAGGGAGCGCCGGGCACGTAGGCAACCTTGCCGGCCAGCGCCGTGGGCAGAAAGGCGTGGGTGTCGAGCGCCGGCGGAACGGTCACCCAGAGAAAGAGCCCGCCATCCGGACGGGTCCAGGTGCAGCCGGCGGGAAAGTGCCGCTCGAGGGCGGCGAGCATGGCGTCACGACGGAGCCGATACGCGGCGATGAGCCGGGCGACGTGGGCGTCGAGGAATCCTGGCACGCGCACGGTTTCGGTCACGACCCGCTGGGTGAAAGTCGAGGTGTGCAGGTCGGCCGCCTGCTTGGCCGTGACCAGCTTGTCGTGCAGCGTCCGGTCGGGTGTGACGATCCAGGCGACGCGCAGGCCGGGGGCCAGGACCTTGCTGAAGGTGCCGAGGTAGAGACACGGACCGGCGCCTGGCAGGGTCGCCAGCGCCGGGGCCGGGGAGCCTGAATAACGGAGACGTCCATACGGATCGTCCTCGAGGATGGGCACACCATGGCGGGCGGCGATCGCAACCACCTCCCGCCGACGCGCCTCGGCCAGACAGGTGCCCGTGGGGTTTTGGAAATTGGGGGTGAGGTAGAGGAACTTGGGACGGACGGGTGCGGCGTGCAGCCAGTCCGCGAGGGCTTCGGGCAGAAGGCCGTCGGCATCGCTTCGCAAGCCCACGACCTTGGCCTCGTAGGCGCGGAAGGCTTGGAGGGCTCCGAGGTAGGCGGGGTTCTCAGTCAGAATGAGGTCACCCGGATCGATCAGGACCTTGGCGACCAGGTCGAGTCCCTGCTGCGAACCCTGAACAACGAGCAGGTTGTCGGTCCGGCAGACGAGCCCTAGGGTTTGCGCGAGGTGTTCGGCAATCCAGGCGCGCAGCGGGAGATGTCCCTCGCTCACTCCATACTGCAGGGCCGCCGGTCCCGACTGCGCCAGGACGGAGGCGGTGGCGGAGGCAATGGCGGCGACGGGAAAGAGGTCGGGGGCGGGCAATCCCCCGGCGAACGAAATGACATCCGGGGCCTCGGCGACCTTCAGGATTTCGCGAATAGCGCTAGGTTGCAGGTGCCGGGTCCGGGCCGCAAAGCGGAAGGCGCCGGTGGGGGCGGAGGAATCGGACTCGGAGCTCATGGGAGGTCGATGAAGGTGGCACCGAGCTCCTCGGAGTCGAAGTGGCCTGTGGTCAGATCGGGATGCTGGTTGAGCACGAGCAGGTCGTGGGCCCCCGAGAAAAACAGCGCAGCTTCAAGGAAAGGCAACGAAGCCTCGCGGTGAGGGCCGCCCGGATTTGGGCGGGGCGTTGGCAGGGCCGCGGTCAAAGCCGCGGGACGGTCGAGTTGGGTGGTGATCATGGGAGCGGTGGTGGTGGAACCGCCCCCTCGGGACCGGACCGGCTGGGGGGAAACAAAAAACCCCCTCCGGTTGGCACCGGAGGGGGCGAAAATCGTGGTAACGACGTCAGGCCCCTCGCGGTGCGATGGTAACGGATACGACGGAAATGGCGACCACGGAGGAGGCGTGGGCGAGCGAGCGGGCAAGAAGCGTCGTTCCGCTGAGGTTCATGAAATCGGGAGCGTGGTTAGCGGGCCGGCCGGGGGCGTGTCAACTCCGGGATTCTCCCCCGGAACCGGCCGGGTGTGGAAAGGCTGTTCTAAGCGTATGACTATGAGCTTGCTCCGCGATCGGTAAAATCGCTTCAAAAAAGCGGATACGCCGGGTCGAACCGTCCCACGCGCATGGCCTCCCCGGCTCCCTCGCGGAGGAAAGAGAGCACAACCCTCCCATCCGGCCCGAGCGACCGGGCGGTTGGGACCTACAATCGGTCGGGGTGTGCGGAGGTCAGGAGACCCCGCGGTGGACTCAGCTGGAGGTACGCTTGAGTGCGAGACCCACCCCGACCAACGCCAGGACGCCGCCGCCGACCAGGTAGAAGAGGTGTTCGGGGAGGCGTGCTCCACCATCGACCTTGTTGGCGACCTTGGCGCCCAGCTCGGCGGCGCCGCCCGCGAGCGATTCCTTCCGTTGCCAGCCGACGTAAAACAGGTAGCCACCAACTGCGATCAGGACAATGCCGAGGAGTTTGCTCATGGGAGGAGGGGTTCGAGGTTGCAACTGACGATCTGTGAAGTGGAGCGACCCAAATGGGTGAGGGCAATCCCTCATGTTCACGTTCGTCAATTACCCAGGCTTGCCTTCATTCACCCTTTTTTCTGCGCGAATCCACTCCCTGCGGCGGTCGAGGAGCCTCCTCCGACAAAACCGCGCGGGCTCTTCCGTTGGAGGTGGCCTCGAGGAGGCCGCGAAGGGCCCTTGTCCCACGAGGAGTTGTGACGGTATAACGGCGCAAATCGTGACTTAGCGGTTTCCCACTGCCTTAGCAAAACCTTGTCCCAAA
>JAXMHM010000008.1:0-221223 GCA_046346755.1 Opitutaceae bacterium
TACAGGCGATGGCACTGGGTCTGCTTAACTCGGAGCTGTCGCAACCATGCTGGTAGCGATCGCGATCCCTCCATTCACGCCTCTCCTCTCAAAGTCTTCGCTTCGTATGCACTGGTCGGATATTACTGGTCCTTGCCTGGGTCGGCTTCGCTGGAATCAAGTCCCGCATGATGCGCCCCCCTGTTTGCTCGGAACGCAACTATCTCTTCATTCGGCGGTAAAGATGATACGCACGTGCGACAATCCGGAGCTCAAGGGGATGCCGCTCGCAGCGTAGAACGCTCAACCAATTCCGTCCGCCTCAACCGTAATCCTCAAATCTGCCATCCATGTCTGATTCCACCTCCTCCCTTCACGACCAAGCAGGTCACACCGTGGCTGAACTCAAAGCGCTGATCCGCGAAGCTGAATCTGCCCTCAGCAACGTCGGAGCGCACGCCAGCGACGAAATCAGCGACTTGCGCGACCGCCTCCGCAGCGCCGTTGCCGAGAGCAAACACACGTTGGCAGAGGCGGTCGCCTTTGCTCGCCGGCAAGCATCCCACGCCGACGAGCTCGTACGCACAAATCCCTACACCTCCATCGGCATCGCCACGAGCCTGGGAGTCGCGATCGGATACCTGTTAGCCCGCTGCACGTGCAGCCGTCGGTAAAAGGCGCTCGCAACCGGGGTGCGCCTGTCTGCACGGCTCCGCATCCACTTCGATCCTCTCTCCTCCATGCTGCGATCCAACCTTCATTCGAGCAAAGGCACCGTTGGTATCCCTCCGGTCGAGACGGGAAAGAACCTACACAAGGCTCTTCTCGTCGAGGATCACCCGATTACCCGAGCCGGACTTCGTGCGCTGATCAACAGTGAGCACGACCTGCAAGTCTGCGGGGAAGCTGACGATGGTCCTGCCGCCATCAGTTTGGTGTCGTCGCTGCGCCCGTCCATCGTGGTCACCGACATAGCACTGAAGAGCAGCAATGGCATCGAGCTCATCAAGAATCTCCTGGCTATCTCCCCGACCATCGGAATTCTCGCCATGTCCATGCACGACGAGCGTGTCTACGCCGAGCGGGTACTGAGAGCTGGTGCGAAAGGTTACATCATGAAGAAGGAGGCGGCAGAACGCATTGTTCCCGCGATCCGTTCGATTCTGGGCGGCGGCATCTACCTGAGCGAGTGCATGCGGGAAAAACTGCTGGCGGGAATCGTTTTAAACCGAAAAAAGGAAGAAGTGGTCTTTCCCCTGGAAAGTCTGAGCGACCGGGAAATTGAAGTCTTTCAGTTGATCGGCAACGGATTCTCTACCCGGGAAATAGGGCAACGACTGAAGCTCAGCCCAAAGACGATCGATTCCTACCGCGAGCACCTGAAGATCAAGCTCAAGTTGAAAACCGGTGCCGAATTGCTGCGCAATGCGATCCGCTGGTCGAGACTCGAGAATGCGATCGACGCTTAGCGTGAGTTGAGAATTCGCCAGCCTTGCCACGGGAATGTTGGGTCTCACCCTGCCGAGACCCCGCGCCTCGCGAATCCACCGGCCCACCATGAAGGGATCTCACAGGTCGCCGGGACCGCTGAGCTCCAGGTCATTTTCCGTCCTGCGGGCAACACCTGGATCGCGGCAGCGTAAAATAGAAGCAGGAACCACCCTCGGTACGAGGTTCGTAGCCACAGCGTCCGCCGAGCAACGACACGAGCCGCTGCACCACCGACAAACCCAATCCGGGTGAGTGCCGGCTATGAAGGTGCTCAAAGGGTTGAAACAACATCGGACGGATTGCGGGCGGCACTCCGGCACCGGAGTCGGCCACCCAGAACCGATACTCGGCGAGCTCTGTTGTCCAATTCAACTGCACTCGCGCGGCCGGTCCGCCGTGCTTGAGAGCATTGGCAAGCAACGCGCGCCAGACCGCATCCAGCAATTTGGTCACGCCGGCAACCGACGGCCATAGTTGAGGGACAGCCACGGACGCGCCCGCTTGGCGAATCTCCGCCTCGCATGATTCCAGCACGCCTGACACCACCTCACCCATTTTGAGCTCAATCAGTTCGAGGGGAACCGCCGTGGCATACAGCGCAAGGCTCACCGGTTCGATCAAATGGGAGATCTCGTCAACGGAGTCGTCGATGCTCTGTAGCACCTCCTGACGCGCCCCCTTGTCACCCGGCGGAAGCAGGCGCAGCACGCTGGCACTGGTCTTGATACAGCCGACCGGCGTGTAGAGATCGTGCTTGAATCGACGCGCAACGGTGCACAGATCGCCACGCAGCAGTTCAATCTCCCTTCGCAGCAGCAGGAGCTCCAGGGCGCAGCGGAAAATGCGCGACAAGGTGCGGGGCGCCCACTCATCGGAAGGAATGGCGTCAGGCCATGCCGTCGTGGCGGCACCGAGACGGACCTGGGCCCAACGCGACGGGCTACACCGCGTCTCGTGAGTCGAACCACCCACCAATCCAGGGCCGTGGACGAGAAGTCCCGAAGTCTCACTGCCAGGCGCAAACACCTGCTCCGGCAGCGAAGACACCTCCACCGGTTCCACGCCCGGAACGGCCTCATACACGGCGGCAAGTACGGCGTCGCGAGCGGCGGCCGGGATTCGAACCAAATAGACACTCCGGTTCTTCATGTGCGATGGGGAGAAATTCAAGGGCTGGAGGCGCCTCGGTGTGCGGCAAGCAGCTCCAAGAGCGCTCGAACGTCGTCCAAGACATAGGGTTTGATCAGGCAACCAAGAGCACCTCGTCGGTGCGCCTCCAAAGCCACCTCCTCGCGGTCCTGCGCAGTGAATACGATGACCGGGGGCGCCGCGTCAGTGGTCCGAAGTTCCGACAGAAATTCCATCCCCGACTCCGCGCCCAGATTCACATCGAGAAACACGCCATCGAACTTCTGCTCGGCCAGCAGGCAGCGGGCGACAGTCGTGGTATGCGCCGTTACAGTGGCACAACCAAGGGTGCGAAGCGCCAACGCAGTGATCCTCGCCAGATTGGGATGATCGTCGACAACCAGGATCTTCATGCTCATGTGCACCTGTCTGATGGCTCGTCCACCGGTGGAGAAAGGACACGCGCGATGGCGTCCTCCAGCATTTCGATAGTGATGGGTTTGACCAGATGAGCCCGAAATCCCGCAGCGCGCGAACGGGCCAGATCCTCTTCCATGCCGTAACCGCTCAGCGCAATTCCGATCAGCCCGGGCTTGATCGCACGCAGCTCAGCCATCAGCTCGTACCCGTTTCGGTCCGGCAAACCAACGTCCGATATGATCAGGGCGAACTCGCCGTCGCGCACCAAAGCTAAGGCGTCACTCGCCAATTTGGCCGCAACGACCTCGTAAGCTCGAAGCTTGAGCAGGTTCATCAGCGTCAGGCGGGTGGGTGCGTGATCTTCCACCAGCAAGACTCTCCCCGGTTGGCCGCGAAACCGGTTCAGTGGGCGCGCGCCCGCGTCCGACCCGGGAGCGAGGGAATCGGGAGGGCACACGGGAGTGTCCCGCGCTGGACCGGTTTCCGCGCCAGGCGAGTTCCTAAACCGCGGCAACTCAACGATGAAGGTCGCCCCTTGGTTGCGACCGGCGCTTTGCGCCTCGATCCGACCATCATGCAACTCGACCAGCATCTTCGAGATCGCGAGACCGAGTCCCAGTCCGCCAAAGCGGTGCAGGTTGGAGCCGGGCAAAGCGTGTTCGCCTTGCGCGAAGGCCTTGAACACGCGATCGATTTCCTCGGGCACCATGCCGATTCCCGTGTCGGTGATCGTGATCAGGAGTTTCTCGCCCTCCACGCGGGTGGTCACGCCAATGCGACCGCGCACGGGAGTGAACTTGACGGCGTTCTTCAGCAAATTCCACAAGATCTGCTGCAGTCGGACTGAGTCACCCCAGACCAGGCATTCGACCGGTGCAAATTCACAATTCAACTGGAGGTCTTTCTCCGCTATCTCCTGACGAACATTGTTGATCGCATCAGTCAGGATAACATGCAGGTCGTTGGGACGCTGCTCCAACTGGAGCTTTCCCCGAGTGATACGCGTGAGGTCAAGCAGGTCGTCAATCAGGCGCGCCTCAAGTTCCACATTCCGGCGGACAAAGTCGAAATCAGCGCGAGTCTCCGCCGGCAGTTGCGGATTTTTTGCCGCCGCGCTGGCAAGCAGGAGAACCGGATTGAGCGGGGTGCGCAGTTCGTGCGAAAGTGCTGCGAGAAAATCGTCCTTCGCACGCGAGGCAGCCATGGCTTCGTCTCGGGCGCGCTTGAGTTCATTTTCGACTTTCTTTCGTTCGGTGACGAGTCGCGTGGTGCCCACCACTGCGGTGACCCTGCCGTCCGAATCAATCACAGGGCTGAAGATGTATTCGTGATCGTCGATTCTCCCCGTGGCATCGGCATAGGGTGTTTCACCGCGCACCGACCCCTTCGTGGCGATTACTTCCTGCACCTGAGTTTGAATCCGCTCGGCAAGCTGAGGGGGGTAACCCAATTCGTAACAGTCCTTGCCTGCAACCTGGTCGAGCGAGCGATTCCACAGATTCAACAGAGGTCGGTTCGCATATATCCACCGGCCTTTCAGATCGAACGAATAGGCCAGATCGGCGATGTTCGAAAGCGTGGCGTCGAAGAGCCGGGCCTGCGTTTCGATTTTCCGAGAGAGCTCTTCTAACTCCTGAACCTGCCGCTTCCGCTCCGTAATGTCCTGAACCACGCCCACCATGCCATGAAGGCGGCCCTGACTATCGTAGGAGGGCCGACCCTTTTCCGCCACCCACCGTTGACTGCCGTCGGGTCGATTCACCCGGTATTCTATGCCGTAGTCGGACCGGGTCTCCACTGCCCTGTTCAGAGCACTCAACGACCGTTCACGGTCGTCGACATGCATCAATGCGTACACGCAAGAACGCGTCAGTGCAGAGGAAGCGGGAATCCCGTAAATCTCCGCCATGCGAAGCGAAAAGGAGATGCGGCCGGAGTCGGCCTCCCAGCTCCAATCGCCAAGATCGGCCGATGCAATCGCGAGACTCAAGTGCTCGGCGACTTTTCGGATCTTCGCCTGGGCATTGCGCTCCTCGGTCACGTCCATGACGACGTTGATCACTCCGGTGCAGTTGCCGCTGACGTCAAAAATCGGATCCGGATTCGGGACCACCCAGCGGCGCGAACCATCGGGCCGCAGGACCATGGCTTCGATGCCTCGCACGGAGCGTTTCTGCCGCAGCGCGAGTGCTACGGGAGATTCCTCCAGAGCCACGGGGGCGCCATCCACCGTGGTCATCTCCAGGGAACCACACCAACGGGTTGATCCGAGTTCCGGAGTCCGCCCCCAAAGCTGCTCGGCGGCGTGGTTGTAGAACGTGAGACTCCCATCTACGGCTATCGTATAGCAAGGCATGGGGAGCGAGCGCATCAGGTCGCTCAGGCGGCGCTCGCTTTCCTGCAAGGCCTGCTGGGTGCGGGCACGTTCGACCATGGGCCAGATCCGCCCGAGAGCATTCTCAAGCAGCGCGAGTTCGTCGCTTCTCCAGCGCCGCGGAAACTCCATGGTCACGGTCAGCAAGGCCACCCATGTTCCCTCACGCCGAAAAGGCACGGTCGCGTGAGCCGCGATCCGCAGTGGTGCGTAACCGTCGCCGCGATTCTGGGTCAGCGGGTGGGTTGCCTTGTCGTCAACCGCCAACGGACCGCTGGCGAGGGCCCTCCAGAGATCCGGTGTACCAAAATCATTGGTCCGGTGCATCCCGCCCACGGCACAGAAACCTTCCCGCCTCCATTCATCCACGACCAGGATCTGGCTGGCATTTTCGTCGAGCAGTGAGAAATAGCAGCGATCGACCTCAAGCTGGAGCCCGATCGCGCGGGAGGCCAGCTGCATGACTTCATGGGGACTGGACAGTCCGCCGAGTTGGTGGCTGAGCTGACCGATGAAATCGCTTTGCTGCTGGATGCGCTTTCGCTCGGAGATGTCGTGCGCAATTTTCGAAGCACCGACAATTCGTCCATTTTCGTCCTTGATGGGGGAGATGGTGACCGAGACATCGACCAGCGTGCCGTCGCGGCGGCGGCGGACCGTTTCGTCGAACTTGATCGATTCGCCCCGCTTGACGCGTTCAAGAATGCCCAACTCCTCGTCCATGTGTGCGGGAGGCATCAGCATGGCGACAGACTGCCCCAACGCCTCCTCCGCTGAATAGCCGAAGAGTGACTCCGCCCCTTTGTTCCACGACCTGATGACGCCGTTCAGATCTTTGCCGACGATCGCATCATCTGAGGACTCGACGATTGCCGCCAGCCGACGGGACGCAGCTTGGGCGCGTTTGGATTCCGTGATGTCGACCAGCATATTCACGATGCCCGTGAGTCGTCCGCCCGTGTCACGGATCGGCTCGGGATGAGGCATGATGTTGCGGCGGGTGCCGTCGGGTCGTTCAAGAATGATCTCCTCACCGCGTACCGCGCGACCTTCGCGCAGAGCGATGGACATTGGGCACGCATCGCGTGGCAGCGGGGTGCCATCGGTTCGGAAAATGGAAGGCGCCGCACGCCAATACTCGTCGCCCACCTCGGGCTTGCGGCCCCACAACGCCACGGCGGCTTCATTGAATACGGTGATCCGCCCACGATCGTCGCACATGTAGGCGGCCGTTGGCAGTGCTCGCACTAGCTCGCGATGTCGCCACTCGCTCTCCCTCAACGCAAAGATCGCGTCGTACGTCTTCGCCACCATCGCGTTGAAAACGGCGGTCAGTCGGCCCAGCTCATCCAAACCGTAGCCTCGCGCTCGACGGGTGTAGTCCTGATCGGCGGCGATGGCCTCGGCCGTATTGGCGAGTTCCAAAATGGGTCGGGTCAGCGTGCGACGCAGCAGCGAGGCAAACTGCCAGGTCAGCGCAATGGTCAGCACCAGGATGCCCAGCGCACCGATCGCGTAATCACGCATGCGTGCGTAGATGCCATCCATGGTGGCTTGAAGGTAGAGGGTGCCAAGTTGGCGGTTGTCAGCCGCCACTCGACGGACGACCACAAGGCTGCCCTTCTCCTCGCGTATCCCTGGGGGATCGTCCGGTCGGTGGGGCAAAATCCGCGCGGACTGCGGGACAAACTGCGCGAAGACTTTTCCGTCCCCGTCGTAGAGGATGGCAGCGGAAATCTGTGGTTCGGCACCGAGGGCTTCGAGATTCTCGCGCGCAGCCTTCTGGTCGACAAACGCGAGGGGCGCCGTGCTGTTGTCCGCCGTGATGCGCGACAGCGTGTGCACAGTCCGCAACAGGTTCCGGCGATAACCGAAGTACTCCAGCGTCAGGAAAAACAGACACGCCACCACCAGTCCGATCGTACTGGTCAGCAACATGGCAAGACGCAGCTTGCGTCGCACCGGCAGATCATTGAACCAGTTCATAGCTTTGAACTGTCGGATTGCTCGCAGGTACCGCGGAGAACACCCATGCGGCCTCTTGAGCCATGAGCGGCCACCGCGCCCGCACCGCACGGTAGGACCAGGTCAGGGAGACTCCCAAATGATCCTGGAGCATCAACTCCGTGGGTGGTGGCTGGCTGGAGGGTGCGGGCTGGTCACGGATCACCAGCGAGAGCCGCAGCAGTTTGGCGCTGACCACCAGCTGGCTGGCACGCGTCTGATCGACATTAATCTGGATGCGCACCCGACTCCCTTCCATCGGAAGCCCAATCATGCCACCTCGGTAGGCAAAGCGATCAAGGTCGCTCACAGTCAATACGCACCTGCCCTTCGTGCGTTCGAGCAGGCTTGGCAGTGCGGCACCTTCAGAGCGCCCAATAAAGAGCAGATGGCTCTCCGCACTGGAATCGTGGCGGCTGAACCGTTTCACCTTGAGCGGACGATCTCCAACCGTCTCGCCAGCGACCACGGAGTCCAGCACACTTCCGAATGGATCCACACCCACAATACCGATGACCAGCGGTGCGCCGGGAGGAGGGAGTGCGCTTTGGGGCCACTCGACAAAACGGGTAAAGTTCAGCAAGAAAACCGCCTTCAGTTCATACTCCGAAAGCGGAGCGGCGGCGGCGCGGGTTGGAATGAACCCGAGAGCAGCCACTGTCAGAGCTCGCACGAGGAAAATCAGCCGAGGGCGACCCGAGTGAACCGCAGTCCAACCAGGCCTCGGGGACGCCACAGCCGCGGAACATGCTGCGAGGGTGGTCATTTTCTCCAGGTGATTCTCGCGGAAACGCTGCGCTGAAGTTCTTCGCGATTCGGTCCGGGCGGACCATACTCGGGGTGATGGGCATGCAGGAGATTCTGTCCAACAACCGCAAGGTCAACCTGCCGGCTGAATTGCCAGCACACACGCAATGCCAGTTCGGTGTAGGACGGCACGGTTCCCGGCACGCCGTTGTTGTTGTTGCGCAAGGAGTCCACCCAACGGACACTCGCGTCAAACTGCAGTCGATCCCGCAGGTCCATACTCGAGGTCAATGAAGCCTGGTGCCTTGGGTCCGCCGTCTCATCGAGCGCGTTTTGAAGATCGAACTTTCCCGGCTTCACGCGGACACTTTCACGCAACAGCACAAATCCCGCGTTCAGGCGCCACCAATCCGCCAGGTGGGTCTCTCCAGCCAACTCAAGGCCGTGGGATCTCGCCTCGAGATTGTTTTCAAAAACGATCGGAAAGGTCGTGACCGGCGTGACGCCCCAGCTCCTTAGGTCGTCGTAGTCATTGAAGAAAAGGGAGAGCGACCCGGAGATTCGGGACGTCACTTGAGCGCGGTAGCCCAACTCGTAGGCCTTGACGGTCTCGGAAACGAAGCGCGGGCCACCCGCCAATAGGGACAGCGGAGGGGCGGGTTGATAGAGATCGCGATCGTAGCGCGAAGGCATCCGCACCGCTCGTGAGGCTGCCATCCATACCAACTGGTTTCTTTGCAGCTTCCATTGCGCGCGCACGTTCGGTTCATACTCGAAGCCGGTATACTCATTGTGCTCGAATTTGCTGCCCAGCGTAAGGGTCATGCGCTGGCTGAGCGTAATTTCGTCCTGCAGGAAAATATTGGCTAAACCCTGCTCGAGATCCGCCGGAAGGAACGCAAGGTTAGGTGCCTGCTGCTTCACCCGGTCGATCGTATGGCGGTAACCGCCACCCCCGGTCACCCGATGATGATTGCCCAATCGCGTCGAATGCTGGGCCTTCACATCGAAGGTATCCAATCTGTCCTTTAGGAATCCCGCGGGTGCAAATGGGCTGGCGGCAAACGGTACCGCGATATGCGTACGGTCAAAATAGACCTGCAAGCTGGATTCGGACACGTCCCGAGTTTCACGCGACCAACGGGCGAGGAGATTGCCACCGCCAAGCCGGGCGGTCTCTCCTGACTGGAGGTCGAGGTCGCCGGCATAGATGTCGCCCTGCAACGTCAGCGTATCGGTGGGCGAGGCAATGACGTCGACACGGAAACCACCCTGGGCCTGCTCCCAGCCATTCGCCGCGGTGCGTCCGCCGGTCAATTCTCCCTCATCGGCATTCAGGAACTTTCCGTAGACGCGAAAATACACGTCCGGGGCGAGTTTGCCTCCGTATCGCGCGGCCAGCGTGCCCCGCAGTTCGCTGCCCAGACCTGCCTGCACATAGGACCCCTGGGTTTCCCGTGCGCTCTTTGTGATGATGTTGATGACGCCATTCATGGCGTTCGCGCCCCAGAGGGTGCCGCCGGGACCGCTGATGGCCTCGATCTGAGCAATATCCTCGAGGAGATAATCCTGCGCATTCCAGAATACCCCCGCAAAGAGCGGTGTGTACACGCTCCTTCCATCCATCAGCACGAGTAGCTTGTTGCCCACATTGGCATTGAATCCCCGGGCACTGATGGCCCAGTCGTGCGGGTTCTTCTGCGCCACGTTGAGGTTATGCGCGAGCCGCATCCCTTCAGCGATCGTTGCGGCCCCCGAACGCACCAGCTGTGTCCCCCGTATCACTTGAATGGCCGAAGGCGCGTCGTTCAGCGATTCTGTGTAGCCAGACACCGACACCACCTCCACTTCCATCAGTTCCTCCAACGACATCTCCTTGAGGCGGGGACTCGTCGCATCCCCGGCGCCATACACGTGGGACATCCAGCCCGCAGCAGCCACGCATGCCACCCTGCGGCAGCAGGGAGCGAGCCCACGCCAAAGGGGCCCCGGACGTTCGCACACTATTCCAGTGAATAGACCACGCGTAACCATAAGGGGTAGGTTGAGTAAAATTGAACACATGAGTTGACGCATGGAATTCCGCGCCCCTGCGCGACGCACCGCTAGACAGCACAAGACCCTGAATGTGCGCCAGTATTCGAAACAGGTTGTTGGAATCCGGACTACTCGATCCCGCGAAACCGCTCCACCGGAGAATCCAAAATGTTCCCATCCCAGCGTGACGTTTGTTCGCAGAGTAGGACCACAGCCTGGTTCCCGTCGGGCACCCGGGGGTGAGCTCTGCAGCGGGAGCTGAAGTGATTTGTTTCCGACACGGATTCTCCGCTTTAGCCGCCTCGCCATCCACAGCACACTGCTGGCGGGATCGGATAGGAGACTATCCGGATTCAACATAAGAGCTGTTCATCGACTTGACTCTCCGTCTGCCTTGGCGGTTCGCCGACCGCCGTTGCTGGAGGCACTCACCTGCGTGAATTCAGCTCCAAAGAGGAAAATTTGGGCACTATAGTAGCACCAAATCAGAAGGGCTACGAGCGACGCGGCGGCGCCATAGGCGGACGTGACTTCAGGCCGGGAGAGATAGATTCCCAAAACCGCCTTTCCCGCCGTGAAAAAGACGGCCGTGACCGCCGCCCCCAACCAGACATGCTTCCAGGCAATCCTCAGGTCGGGCAGAAGTTTGAAGATCGTTGCAAACGACAAGGTCAGAATCACCCATGAAAGGATGGCGTTTACGCCCTGGAGAACCGCCTCCGTCAGTCCCAGCTTTCCTCCCGCATAATTGCCCAACCAGGCAAACCCCGCGCTGACGATCAGTGATACGATCAGCAGGAAGCCGGTCGACAGAACCATGGCGAGGGAGAAAAGCCGCCTCTTCAAGCTCGCGATCCAACCCAAAGCCGGTCCGGGAGGAACCCTCCAAATTGTGTTGAGTGCATCCTGGATTTGGTGGAACACGCCGAAGGCACCCAACGCCAGAGTCGCGCTACTGATGATCGTCGCCAATCGGCCTGTATTCTCCTTCGTCTCGCGGGAGAAATCCTTGATGGCGGCACTCGCCTGAGGCCCAGCCAGCCGCTCGATCTCTCCGAGGACGCGACTCCTCGCATCCGCCTCGGTAAAAAAGGCACCGGCCACAGCAATCGCAAATACGAGAAGCGGAGCCACGGCAATGGTTGTGTAGAATGCCAGTGCCGCCCCCAGACGACTGACGTCGTCAGCAATAAACGCCCGAACCGCCTGGCCGAGCAGGCGAGCCATGCGGCGCGCCAGCGAACAGGAGTGCGGAACAGGATTCGTCATGGAAAACGGTGGTGGATCGCTGAAGTGGTACGACGGATTGCACTGGAGTTCCCATATCGACGTGGATTCCCGAGAAACGCGCACCCATGGGGACGCCTGAGTGGTCGACTCAAGGAACAAACAGCAGGGAAAACGAAAGAGAAACACGATCTATCCCCTGTTTGAGCGAATCGGTCGGTTGCGCCGAAGTCATCGAGGCACGATACCCGCATCCGAGTCAGCAATGCGTTCCAGGGCAGCATCGAGGGCGTGGACGCTCACCGGTTTAGTGAGGTGAGCGACGAAGCCAGCTGCCTTGCTCTGCATCACATCGCTTTCCATTCCATACCCGGAGAGCGCAATTCCGGCGAGTCCAGAGTGCCCTCCCAACTCCAGCATCAGTTCGTAACCGCTGCCATCGGGCAGTCCGATGTCCGAAAGTACAATGTCAAAAACGGTATCGGCCGCCAACGCACGGGCCTGGGCAAGGTTCTCCGCCGCCTTTGCTTCGTACCCCCGACGTTCCAGAAGCCGCATGAGCGAAACGCGCGTGGGGGCGTGATCCTCCACCACAAGGATGCGCTTGGATCTCGTTCGGCCGCCGGAGCGAACTTTGGGCCCGGGTTCAGCCCGTCGTTCCGCTGCTCCGGCGCCAGCAAGCGGAAACGTGATGGAGAACGTGGCTCCTTTGCCCTGACCTTCGCTCGCAGCGGCAATCTTGCCTCCGTGCAATTCCACGAGGCGACGGGTAATGGCCAGACCCAATCCCAAGCCGCCGAAACGGTGGTTGCCGTTCGTACGAGCATGGTCGCCTTGCACAAAAGCGTCGAATACCCGGGTCAGCTCCCAGGGGTCCATGCCAACGCCCGTGTCCGTGATGCGGACCACCAACTCGTTCTCATCACTCGTTGTCTCAATTCGGATGGTTCCACCTGCCGGCGTGAACTTCGCGGCATTCTTCAGCACATTCCACAAGATCTGCTGGAGACGGACCGCATCCGCCTGAATGATGGGCGACTTCGCATGCAGATCCAGTGCGACGGAGATGCCCTTTTCGATGATCTCCAGTTTTGTTGTCGCGAGCGCGCCCTGCAGCGCGACGTGCGCGTCCAAGGGATGCAAGTCGAGGCTCAGCTTTCCCTGGGTGATGCGGGTTACATCCAAAAGGTCGTCAATCAGACGTGCCTCCAGCAGGATGCTTCGAGCAATTTGCTCAAAAACGCGCCGTACATCGGGGCGCAGCGAAAGATCGTTGGCCGCCTCGGTTGCCAACAGGAGCGCCGGGTTCAGCGGAGTCCGCAACTCATGCGAGAGCGCAGCAAGAAATTCGTCTTTCGCGCGGTTCGCGTTTTCAGCCGAATCGCGCGCCTCCCTAAGTTCGGCCAGCAGCTTGCGCACTTCATACTGTCGCTGGCGTGAGCGAAGCGCCACCTCCACGGTGCTGACCAATGTCGCGGGACGGAAAGGGCGCTCGAGCACCGAGACATTGCTGTTTCGTTCGAACACCGTCAGGCGCCGCATCTGTTGGGCCCCGGCAATTCCACCCCGGGTGATAAGTGTAACGGGGAGATCCGACCATTTGGGCTGCCGATTGAGGGTGGCGTACAGCCGGGGTGCGGTGCGGCTGGTCAGGACCTCCTCCGCCACCAGCACAGCGCCACAGCCCTCCCCGATCTTTTCCGTCAATTCCTCCAACCCGGATACAATCACCGGATGCATGCCGGCGCCGCTCAGGAATTCAGCGGTGAGCCGCGCATCGTTGCCCGTCGGAGCCAGAATGAGTACCCGCCGTTCGTTCTCCGAGGTGGATTCGTCGGGCGGGTGGTCACTGGTTCCCTCAACCCTCCTCAGCATTGAAAGCGAAACGCTCACGGGGTGTGCATCCTTGGCATCGTGGGCACACCCGTCAGCACCCCCTGGAATCCATGCAGCGGGTCTCCCACCTCAATCCCGCCGGGGAGAATTTTGAACTCGCGGATGGTTCGCTCATGGTCGCCACTCCGCTTCTTGATGACAGAAATCGCCTGTCGCACCGCGCCATCGGCTTCAAAGTACCGCGTGAGTATGACGGTGTCGGCAAGGTAGGTGAGGTCGACCGGCGCCGTCATGGAACCCACGAGCCCCTGCTGCGTCAGCACCATCAGGGTTGCGACTCCCTGCTGGTTGAGAAACGACAACAATTCATGCAGCTGCAGCGTAAGGTGTCGCTCGTCAGGCATCGCGTGAAGAAAGCCATTGAGGCTGTCGATCACCACGAGTCGCACGGCGTCATGGAGCACGGCCTGGCTGATTCGGTAAGCCAGTTCGCCAGGCGAAATCTCCGCGGGATCGATCTGTTGCACCTTGATGCGTTGCGCCTTGAGGTGCCCTTCCAGGTTGAAACCCAGTTGGTCTGAACGGCCCAGCAAGGTGCGGAGCGTTTCATCAAAGGTATAGTAGAGGACATTCTCCGCCCGCTCGGCCGCCGAACAGGCAAAACGCATCGCCAGCGAGGATTTTCCGGTGCCAGCGGGCCCCATGAATATCGAGCTTGTCCCGCGATCAATGCCGCCCCCCAAGAGTTGGTCGAGTCCGCCAATTCCGCTCTTCATGCTCTCGCCGGCGAAAGGAGTGCAGTACTCCGACGCAACCAGTCGGGGAAACACCAACAGTCCACCCGTATCCATCAAGAGGTCGTGATTTCCTTCGCGAAACTTCACCCCACGGATCTTCTGCACCCGTAGCTGGCGGCGAGACACGCCGAAAGCGGGCGAAGTCTTGTTCAACACGATCACGCCGTGCGCCAGGCTTTCCACCTGTTCATCCACGTTGCCTGAACCCGCACTGTCATCGAGCATCAGCACAGTGCATTTGGTTCCACTGAAGAACTGCTTGAGATGCATGATCTGTCGGCGATAGCGGAGCGCGGTTTCGGACATCAGCCGCATCTCGGAGAGCGAATCGAACACCACACGCACCGGCTTGCTGTTCTCAATCACCTCGAGCAGCACCCGGGTCGTGCGATTGAGCTCCACCTCGGAGGGGCTGAAAAAGCTGTTGTCGGTGTCGCTCCTGATTTGAGCTTCCATTGCCGACAATTCGAATAACTCAATCTGCGAAAGATCCCATCCGTGCGAGGTCGCCACCTCATGCAGCTCGGCCTTGGTTTCGGAGAGCGTGATGTAGAGCCCTTTTTCGCCTGCTTTCACCCCTTCCAGCAAGAACTGCAAACCCAGGGTGGTCTTGCCGACTCCGGGTTCACCCAGGACCAAGTACATGCGATCACGGGGCAGGCCTCCTCTCAAAACTTCGTCCAGGCCCTCAATTCCAGTTCGGCATCGCGCGGTTGAAGCAAAGGAAAGGGTATTCATGGAAACCGAGAGGGTGCGGTGAATCGCGGCGTGCTCCCATCCCGCACCGCAATGCGACTTCGAATCTTGGGGCATTGGAGGTTGGATGGCTTCTGAGTCTTGTCTTCGGGAAAATTTCGGGCGAAACGGTCGAACGCGGTACATGGGCACCTTGGGCCGCACTTCTGTTCGCTTAGTTCATGCCATCCAGCCCGACTCACACCTAACTGGATGCTGTCAAGGTCTTAGTCGGATCGTCCGGATGAATTTATCCCCGACCTCGCAAGGCATTTTGCAGTGTGGGATCGTTCGGCGACAGGGTAAATTGCGAGTCCAATGCCCGGCCTGGTGGATACCACCTTCACGGTAAACGCACGCTAGCGATCCGCACGGAGGAGCGTTCGCCCGTCTGTATCAAGACTCGCAGTCCCCATGCGCCATGAGGGCCGGTACGGTGCCAGCGATCGGTTGCAGTGGATCACCTCCGACGAGGGTCGCTCAACCCCCAGAATACCGGGCCCAAACGACTCAGAGTTGCTTTACCGGGAAATCGCACCCCGGCGCAGGTGGTTGCCCAATCGGGATGCGACCGCTGCTCGCAGGGACTCTCACTACCCCGAAATACACCACATGCTTATCCCTGATTATAAATAGGTTAATTTGACCAACAGACTGTCTGGTGCTTTGACTTTTCCCGTTGCCGTCCGACACCCTCACAAAATCCCTGTTGACGGCACCTATCCTCCCCCTTTGCTCTCACCCCTCACGGTTTTGGCAAGATAGCTCAGTTGGTAGAGCAGAGGACTGAAAATCCTTGTGTCCCCGGTTCGATTCCGGGTCTTGCCACCACTTTTAAACCCTCAAGCCCAAGCGGTTTGCGGGTTTTTTTGTGCGCTGAAAGTGCGGTTGCTTCCATTGAATTGGCGCGCGCGCCATCGGACCAACCGGGGACTCCCAACCGGGCTCCTCTGGCTCCCTTCCTCCTCTTGCCTTCACTTCCGCGTCGACTGGATCACTCCCGGCGGCAGATCCAGGTCGAGGGCCACCATCGCCGCGCCGAGCAGGAGTCGGCGCTGCGAGGGAGACAAGCCCGGCTCCAGTGTCGCATCATAGTACAGTTGCTGGGCCTCGCATCGCTCCCGCTGGAGGGCGACCGCCGTGGCGTTCTGCAGGACGTCGTCGACCTTGTCCGGTTCACTGTTCATCGTGCCAAGCAGGGCGTTGCGCAGGGCCTGGTAGCGCACCTCGATCGCCTCTCGCGCCCGCCGGTGCTCCCGGGCCTTTTCGGCCAGTTCGTTTTCCACTTGCACCACGCGGGTCATGGACACCGGCAAGACCTGGGTTTGCGGCGTCGCGCGCGGAGTGACCTCGTACGCCAGCTTGCTCGATGTCACCTGGTAGGTGACCAGAACCTTCGTCTCCCGACGGCGCACCGCGTCCACCGCGTCCGCCGTGGCCCGGCGCAGCCTCCGCGAATCCGCAACGATTGCCTGTAACTGTTCGGCCATGACCGGGGACAGCGGGCTGACCGCGGGCAGCACCGGTTGCTTCACCTCCGGCAGCCGGACCAGCTCCCGCCGCAACCGGTCCGCCCGCACCGCCAGTTCGCGGAACGCGTCGGCCCGCGATTCCAGGTAGGTCCGCAGCTTCCGGGCACGCAGGACCGCGAGCAATGAGCGATCCGTCTGCACCAGGGTTTCATACAGCCCGCGTTTCACGTCGGCCTTGAGCGACTCATACCCGGCGATCTCGTTTGCCAGGGACTCCGGCAGTTCCTTGGGCAGCAAAATTCGGGCGGGCTCAGGCGTAAACGCGAACCAGCCTGGGTTCGCGGGGATCGCGCTGGGCACTCCATCGACCGCCACATCGCGGGCAACCTCCAGCAGCAGTTCACGCTGCCAGAGCTCCAATCCATCGTGAAAGTACGCCACATCCCGGACCAGCATCGACAGGTCGGAGGGCGAAAAGGCCGACGGGTCATCGAGGTGCACCCGACCCGTGCGCGGAGCGCCCCACGCCAGCCCTCCGTGGGACCAGCCGTCACGCTCCTTCTCCGCCAGGGCCTCGAGGGACGCCAGGGCGGGCTGCTGATCCTCGGCAAAAAGCCGCAATCGCGCCTCCCGGTCCGGATCAGGCCACGCCCGGACCTGCTCCAGAACCGTCCGCAGGTCGCGGACCAAGTTGTCACGGATCACCCGATACTGCTCGATCCCTTTCGGCACCGGGTGGTAACCCCCGCTTTCGCTGACCCTCAACGCGAGCGCGGGGTAAAAGAACTCCGCGACAAAATCACCCGCCGCCAATTCCGCCGCGGAGGTGGCGCTCTCTACACCGCGTTCCGGAGGCAGGTTGTCCGCGCCATAGTGACGCTGCGGGATCACGCCCAGCGGCGGCAATTCGGGCGGAAAGTACACTGGAAGACGCTCAAACGGGGTGGTCGATCCGGGCATTGTCGGTTCGAGCCGGACATCCGGCGGCGCCGGCGGGCCCAAAGTTTCCTGCGCCTTCAGGCCAGGCAGTAGGCACACCCATGCGCCTGCCAACAGCTGTATTCGGCGAGCGAACAGCGTTGCCCTGCGGGACCAACGATTTTGCATAGTCAGGGACTCACGCACTCGTCGCAAGCCCGTTGCGATGCTGGACTTGCTTCACCTTGCCCGCAAGGTCGAAAGTCAAGATCTCGGGTACGCGTGCACCACCCGGAGAACCGTCACTTGCGCGTCGCCTGCCTGAGTCCCGAGGGGAGATCGAGGTCGAGGGCCACCGTCGCCTCGCTCAACAGAAGTCGTCGCTGTGCGGGGGACAGGCCGGGCTCGAGCGTGGCGTCAAAGTAGAGCTGCTGGGCCTCGGCGCGATCCCGCTGCAGGGCGACCAGCGATGCATTCTTCAGCACCAGGCCTACCTCCTCGGGTTCCATCGGGGCCAGGGTTGCGGAGGCGTCCTTTCGCAGCACCTGGAAGCGGTCATTGATTTCCCGCAGCGTCCGAGAGTAGGCCCGGCCGATGTCCGCCAGCTTTTCCTTCACGCTTTCGACCTGTCCCGTCCGGTTGCCCGATTCGCCTCGGCGGCCACTCCGCGGCCAGACTAAAAACTCGAGCCCGGTCGAGCTCACGCGAAAGACGATGAACAGGGTGGACTCGCGGCGGCGGACCGCATTGACCTCGGCGGCGGTCGACTGACGGAGTTGGCGCGTCTCGCTCACAATCGCCTGCAGTCGCTCGGCCAGGATCGGTTGAAGCGGACTGGTGGCCGGGCTGGCGAGTCGTCTCATCTCGGGAAGGCCGTTGAGCTCGCGCCGCAGCGCCTCAGTCTGTATATCCAACGCTCTCACGGCATCGGCCTGACGGTCAAAGTACGACCTCAGTTTCCGCAACCGTAGGGTTGCAAGGATCGAGCGATCCGCGTCCAGCAGGGTCTCGTAAAGACCTCGCTTGAGGTCCGCTTTGAGCGATTCGTACGCGGCGACCTTCCCAGCCAGGTCGGAAGGAAGTTCTGGGGGCAACAGGAGACGGGCCGGTTCCGGGTTAAACGAAAACCAGGTGGGATTGGGCGTCAGGGTCGTGGGTGCTCCATACAGCTCCACGTCACGCGCCAGTTCGAGCAGGAGATGACGCTGCCACACCTCCAGACCATCCACAAAGTAGGCTACGTCGCGCACCAGCAGGGACAGGTCCCGGTTGGAGTAGCCATCCGTATTGTCCAGGCGTACGCGACCCATGCGGGTCGCCCCCCAGGCCTGCTCGCTGTTCGACAGTCGCGCACGCTGGCGCTCCGCCTCGGCCTCCAGGTGGGCCAATCCCTCGGCCTGAACGAGGGCGAACGCCCGCAGCCGACGCTCGCGCTCTTCCGCCGGCAGGGCGCGAACCTGCAGAAGTTCGGCCCTGAGATCGCGTACCAGGGTGTCACGCTGGATCCGATACCGCTCCACCGCGTCCGGAACATCGCGATAACCGCCCGCCTCGCTCACACGCAACGCGAGGGGAGGATAGAAAAACTCACCGACGAACTCCGCCGCCTCCGCCTCCGCCGGGTAATACGCGCCACGTCCCCCGAAGCCCAAGGCCGGACTCTCCGAGCCAAACCGACGCGGCACCAAGGTGCCCAACGGCGGCAGTTCGGGCGGAAAGTAAACCGGCACCCGCTCGAACGACCGGCCGCTCGTCATCGGCACGCTGTCAAACCCCGGTGTCGACTGGATCGGCACCGGCGGGTACTCCTGGCTGGTCACGAAGGGAAGCAACAGGTGGGAAGCCCCAACCAGGACGATGAGCCTGCCGGTCGCCTGGGTCATTCGGCGGATGGAACAAACCTGCATAAAGAATCAGCCCGCAAACACCTTGCGAGCCGCCTGCACTCTGGAGGCCTGGGCCGGCCAGGGCGAGGGTGAATCGTCGCTGCGCGTCAGGCCACCAGAGATCACTCTCAGGTCCGTCATACCCAGGCCGTCCGGCACCCACGGCGGGAGGCGGAGACTGAAAGTAGCACATGGTCAGCACGGGCGGCGAGGTCGATCGACCCTGACTTCGCGAGGATGCTGGAAACACCTGTCACGATCGTACCACTACACTCCCCGCGTCCACCCTCAGCACGCGCTCGCCCCCTGCACAGCGCCCAGCGGTTCGGGAGAAAAACCGCACGTGCAGCTGATTGGTCGCGAACGTGAATTTCCCCAGTCTATTGGAGTGACATGGTCCGACCCCGCCACCGGCAGGAAGGGAAAGCCGAGTACTGCACCGGGTGAAAGGTCACAGCCCCAGGAGATCAATCTGAGACAACCATTATCAGGGGCGACCGTAGACGCACGCCTGCCATTTCAATAGGATGAGCGCCGACGATTTCCCTGTGCGGACGACCGGGGCCCTCCATCACGGTCAAATCCACACCCTCCCCCATTCCTGGTTCACCTGAGCATGCGCCTCATCCCCTTTCTCCTCTTGGCGGACACACTCTTCACCGTCATCGGCTCCGGACTCGGTTCCGTGCGGGGGGAAGAAGCCTCCATCGCCCCCACCTCGGGTCATAAACTGGTCATGCTCGGAGAAGTCGCACCGCGCCCGGCCCGAGACATCGTGTCTTCACCCTGGTCCATCGGAGGCGAAACACTTGATCGCGACTTCGCTGACTACCCTCTCTACAAATCCTACCTCGGCCCACTCGGCGCCAAAGGCCTGCGACTGCAGGCTGGCTGGGCCAAATGCGAGAAGGTCAAGGGAGTCTATTCCTGGGAGTGGCTCGACGGGATGATCGACGACGCCCTTTCGCAGGGTGTCAAGCCGTGGTTGGAATTCAGTTACGGAAACAAACTCTATTCCGGAGGAGGCGACACCGGGCTCGGAGGCGGGCTGCCTTCGTCGCCGGAGGCTCTCACCGCCTGGGACGGCTGGGTCCGCGCCCTCGTCGAGCGATACAAGGACCGCGTCAACCAGTGGGAGGTCTGGAACGAACCGGATCTCAACAACCGCAACACCGCCACCGCCACGGCCTACGTCGATCTCTACATTCGCACGGCCTCGATCGTGCGCGAGGTGCAACCGTCCGGCAAGGTCTGGGCCCTCGCCCTGGCGAGCAATGCCGCGTATGCAGATGCGTTTCTTGCGGGCATCCAGGCAAAGGGTAAATTCGACCTGATCGACGCCATCACCTTCCACGGCTATCCCCGCAATCCGGATGACATGACGCTGGTGGACCGCCTGCGCTCCATCATTGCGAACTACGGGCAAACGATCGAGTTGAGGCAGGGCGAATCCGGCGCCCCTTCCCGCTATCAGGACCACTTCGCCCTGCGGCATATTTCGTTCACGGAAACCACCCAGGCCAAATGGGACCTACGCCGGCTGCTCGCCCATCGCGCCAAGGACATTCCGATGAATCTCTTCACCCTGTCCGACCTGCACTACACCCAGGAAAGCAATCAAGGCGGCGCCGACGGCGTTCTCAGAATGAACTACAAGGGACTTCTGGCCACTCGGCCGGACAAGTCCGTCGCCTACATCAAACCCGCCTACTTCGCGGTGCAGAGCGTGTTCGCCATTTTCGACGACTCCCTGCGGCGAGTGTCCAAGTATCCGTTCACCACCACCGCACTGCGCAGCGTGAGTTTGACGGGCTACGAACGCCAGCCGGGAGGCGGGCAGGTGGCTGCCTACTGGTTCAGCGACGCGCCGCCCGCCGATGCCAACGGAGTCAGCCTGATCGATCTGACTTTGCCCGCGGGGCACTTCACGGAACCGGTGCTCGTCGACCTGAGAACAAGCTCCGTGTACTCCCTGACCAAGGACCATTGGACGCAAACCGACAAAGGGACCACCTTCCGCGGAGTGCCCGTCTACGATTCGCCGCTGCTCATCGCTGAACGGACTGCGATTCCTCTGCGGCCCGCCTCGCGCTAAGTCGCGCGTTCCCCCAGCAATCCGCCCCTGTCTGATGCGGATCGCCGGTGCACCGCCTGCACGCCGGTATCCGTATTTGATCCTGCCTGCACGGCGGGACGCTCCGCCACCGGGCCGTGGATCAACCGCGCCGTCTAGGAGAAATCAACACCACCTCCACGAAAAGCGGAGGGCACACGCTTGCAAGTGATATGTGAATGCAAGTTGCAATTTAATGGAGCGTGCCTCCTCCTTCCAGGAATGAACCGCCCCTGTGATGTCGCTTTCCACCCATCGGATTTATTCCTCGGGAGGTTCGTGTCCGTAGTGCTCCTGACTTTAGTGGCGGCAACGAGCCGGGGGCAGACTCCGGGCAACTGGGCGATTCGCGAAACAGGGACGACGGCCAACCTGTGGGCGATCGTCGCCGCCGAGCGGCCGGCGAACGTGCCCAGTACCGTGCCGCGCCGGCTCGTGGTGGTGGGTGAACAGGGGATAATTCTCACGTCGACCGATGCGGGCGAGACTTGGATTCGCTGCGAGTCGGGCACCACCGCGTGGCTGACCGGAGTCGCCTATTCCGACGCGGCACGCCGCTTTGTTGCCGTCGGAGAAGGCGGAACGATTCTCAGTTCAATCGACGGCGTGACCTGGGCGCGGGAGACCTCGCCCACCCCGCTGCGCCTCAACGCGGTCATCGATGCAGGGTCCGGGCTCTTTCAGGCCGTGGGCGAAGCGGGCGTTGGCCTGCTTGCACGCAGCAACGACGGGCTCGATCGGTGGGTCAGAACCGACGTGGGTTTCGGTGCGCGCTCGATGCGGGGCCTGCTGCCCACCCTCGCCGTGGGCGATACGGGTGGCGTCTTCGCGCAGGTGGAGTCGACGGGGCAACCGGTCCCCGCGCCGTCCTGGAACCTCGTTCCCACGCCGTCCCTGTCGAATCTTGATGCCATCGCCCCGGCGGCGACAGCCGATGGTTATCCTACCAGTGTCATCGCGGTTGGAGCCAACGGAACAATCCTGGAACGTTCTCCCACGACCGGCGGAGGTTTTGTTCAACGCCCTTCCGGTACCACGGAGCGATTGCGCGGGGTAAGTTACAAGTTCGGCGCCGTTCTCAGAGTGATCACCCTCACGGTGCAGGTGTCCCTCGGCGAACGCTTCGTCGTGGGTAATGCCGGGACACTCCTGCGCTCGGCCGATGGTGCGGTCTGGCAACGAGACCCCGTGCCCACAACGAACAACCTCAACGCCGTCACCGCGGATGGAACGTTTGTGTTTATCGTCGGAGACGCAGGAACAATCCTCAAGGATGGCGGCAGCACCCAGACGCCGGTTATCCTCTCGCAACCGACCATGGGATACACGAGCTCGGGCGAACCCTATATTGAGGCGCTTGCCACCGGACCAGGCGCGTTGACTTATTTTTGGATGCAGGTCACCGGCAGCCGTCCCATTGGACTGAATGCCCGTTTACTTTCGCCCAACCACTTCTTTCCCAACTCGGGTCCGCCGCTCTACCAGCTCTATGTAGCCAACGCCTTCGGGTTGGCGCTGTCCGAGATCATCGCACCGCAACGTTTCCTCAATCTGTCCGCCCGCGCCGCGGTCGGAGTGGGTGACAGCACGTTGATTGGGGGATTCACGGTCGCGAGTTCATTGCCCGAACAAAGGCGGACCCTGCTCGTTCGAGCGGTGGGCCCCGCGCTGGCCCAGTTCGGGGTGACCAACGCGCTGGCCTCGCCCCGGCTCAGCGTCTTTTCCGGCTCGCAGTTGATCGCCACCAACACCGGCTGGTCCGGTCAAGCCAACGCTGCCGCCATCGCCGACGCCGCCCGGCAGGTGGCTGCCTTTCCGCTGGCGAACCCCAGCGCCGATTCCGCCCTGCTCCTCGACCTCGCGGCTGGAAACTACACCGCCCAGGTGGAGGGTGTCGGCGGCGCGAGCGGCACCGCGCTGGTCGAGGTCTACGACATTGGCGCGCCCACGGCCTCGCGGCTGGCCAATGTATCCACCCGGTCGCTCGTCAAGCCGGGCGGGGCGGAGCTCATCAGCGGATTTGTCATCAGCGGCGGCTTGCGCAAGACCGTGCTGCTCCGTGCGGCCGGGCCGGCCCTGGCCGGGTTTGGACTCACCTCCGCCCTCGCCCGCCCCCGGTTGACGCTCTTCCGCGGCACCACGGCCGTCGCGTCGGCCGGGGCCTGGAGTCAATCTGCCAACCCCACCGCCCTGAGCGAGGCCGCTCGCAAGATCGGCGCCTTTGAGTTTCCGGCCAACAGTGCCGATGCCGCCCTGCTCATCGAACTCGAACCTGGCGCCTACACGCTTCAGGTCATCAGCGAGGACGGCGGAAGCGGAGTCGCCCTCGCCGAAGTCTACGAAGTTTTCTAGTCGATTGTCGGGCCTGCTCGGACTCTGGCCGGAAGGATCGCGGGGCGATGGGATCGAGCGCGGCCGGCGCCGCGAACCACCCACGAGCCTCGACCCGAAACGAGAAGATTGGGCGCGGTGTCGAAATGAGCGCGACGTCGCCGTCATAGCTGTGTTCACCCGATCTGGTTTCGGGGTGAACACCAGCATCACCATGAACCACGCTCTGTCTTATCTGCTCATTATCATTGCTTTGTCATCGGCCCAGATCGCCCGGGCCGCCACCTACGCGCTCTGCATCTACGAGCGCCCGTCAACCATGGCCCGCCGTGCCGACCCCGTGTCTGGTCCGGCCTATTGGCAGGAGTTTGGTAGATTGAGTGAAGAAATGAAGGCGGCCGGAGTCTTGCGGGGAGGAAGTGCCCTCCAGGCAGGTGATCGGCTGCGCACCGTTCGACGGGAGAAGGGAAGTGTCCAGGTGAGCCCGGGCGCACATCTGCCTTCTTCCCTGGTTTTCAGCGGGTACTTTGTTGTCGAGGTCGAATCCGACGACGCAGCGCTGGCCTGGGCGGAGCGAATCCCTTCCCTCCGTCATGGCGGCGCGGTCGAAGTCCGGCCCTACGACACAAATCCCAAGATGTGAGTTCGCTCACCCATCCAGTCCCTTTCACGCTTTCCCTGTCCACCATGCACTACGCCCTGATCGTCTACGAAACCGAGGCCGACATGGCCTTGCGCGGCAACCCGGAAACCGCCCCAGCCTACATGGGCGCGTACCAAGCTTATCACGAGGCCCTGCTCAAGGCCGGAGTTGCGGCCGGAGGCGAAGCGCTGCACACCCCGGCCCTAGCAACCACGGTCCGCCTGCGCGAGGGGCGCCGGCTGGTCCAGGACGGCCCTTTCTCCGAAACCAAGGAGCAACTCGGCGGCCTCTTTGTCATCGACGTGCCCGATCTGGATACGGCGCTGGAGTGGGCGGCCCGCTGCCCGGCGGCATCGACCGGCAGCGTTGAGGTGAGACCGGTCATGCCGTCCCCATCCCGTGACATCCCTGTCCCACCCTGACTCCGATCATGCCGCGCAGGCCGCCGTTGAATGGGCGGCCCGCACGGCCTACGGGAGGCTCGTCGCCTACCTTTCGTCCCGTTGGTTGGATGTCGCCGCGGTGGAGGACGCCCTGAGCGAGGCGTTCGTCGCCGCACTTCGTACCTGGCCTATGTCCGGGGTTCCACGGAAACCGGAGGCATGGCTGGCCACCGCGGCCCGTCGACGGCTGATCGACGGTGCCCGCCAACGAGCCGTTCGAGCCGCTCACGCCACCGACCTTGAAACCCTGCTGGCGCCCTCGGACCCCACTGCGATGCCCAAGTCCTTTCCGGACGAGCGTCTCGCCCTGCTGTTCGTGTGCGCTCATCCAGCGATCGATCCCGGCGTGCGCACGCCGCTCATGCTCCAAACCGTCCTGGGGCTCGACGCGGTCCGGATCGCACGGGCTTTCCTCCTGCCAGCTCCGACCATGGGACAGCGTCTGGTCCGGGCAAAAACCAAGATCCGCGAGGCCCGTATCCGATTCTCCCTTCCAGAAACCCATGAGTTGCCCGGACGACTGGAGTCGGTCCTCGAGGCGATCTACGCCGCCTATGGCACGGGTTGGGATGAATCCGAGTCCTCTCAACCTCAGGAAGGAGGACTTGTCCAGGAGTCGGTCTGGCTTGCCCGGGCCCTCCACGAGCTCCTTCCCGCCGAACCGGAAACGGCGGGACTGCTCGCCCTGCTCCTCTACTGCGACGCGCGCCAGCCCGGGCGCCACGACGCCCATGGGCGCTTCATTCCGCTCGACGACCAGGACCCTCGAACCTGGAAACGCCTCCAGATCGACGAGGCCGAAGGCATCCTCGCCGAAGCCGCCCGTCGTCAGCGACCGGGTCGGTTCCAATGGCTGGCGGCGCTGCAGTCTGTCCATTCCCAGCGAGCCTATGGACGGCCCGTGGATTGGGACGCCATCGTCGCTCTCTACGAGGCACTGAACGCGCACTCACCCACGATTGGCACCCAGGTGGGTTACGTCGCCGCGCGCGAACGGAGACACGGTCCCCGGCAGGCGTGGGAGTGTCTCGAGCGGCTTCCCGCGGATGCGACCGCCAGCTACCAGCCCTACTGGGTGGTGCGAGCCCACCTGCTTGACCAGCTGGGCAGGCCAGCGGAGGGCGCGGTCGCTCGTTCCCGAGCGCTCGCCCTCACTTCGAATCCATCCACCCGCGCCTTCCTCACCGGCTCTTCCGGCAGTGATCTGACTCCAGCACCCAGGGCAAAGGACGCCTCTTCACGTCCTTGAGCCGATGCCGAGCCGGCACTCCATCATCCCGTCCACGACGGCCGGTGGCAGCCGAAGTGAACGTTGGGGTCACTTTGCCGGGCAGCTATCAATAAGTGACCAGTGTTTCCCAAAATCTGCGCGGAGAAGGCGGCATTTCGGGCGTAGGTTGTCGCCATGCACTCCCCCCTCCACCTCGACCTCGGTCAGTACACCCGTCAGGAGCGTCGGTTCCTCGCCATCGCGTGGGCTTTGATCGGAATCAAGTGCGTCATCATCTGGTGGGCCATGGTGCACTGGTCGGTCCCCTTCCATCCGCTCTGGATCGTCGGACCCACGCTTCTCTTTGCGTTGGTCGCCACCGGACTGTGGGCCACGCACCCGCGCGATTGAGCGCCGCCGGGCGCATCGCCCGCACTCCGCGGCCGCGCACGGGGTTGTCGCCACTACGGGCCTCGATCCTCAAACTCCGTGGCCCGGACGGTAAGGTTTGGTCAACCAGGCATTGGCGGCAGGCAGATTCGTGATCTTCAGCGCCGCGGAATCCCACTCGATCCGACGGCGGGCGCGGAGGGCGACATTGCCGAGCAACACCATTTCCGTGAGCGGACCGGAGTAGTCGAAGCGCGAACCCGCGGGCGTTCCGCCTTTGCAGGCGTTCAGCCACTCCGCGAAATGGTCTCCCCCGGGGATGCGGGGCAGCGTCTTTGGCGGGAGGGTCGGACCCAGTTCCTGCATCTTCGATTCCGGAACAATCCGTACCGTGAAATAATTGGAGTGGGCGATGACCGAAGCCTTGGAACCCACGATCAGCGTGCTGTTTTCGGGCAGCTTCCGGCCTTCCTCAAACTCAGGCGGCAGCACCGGCTCCAGGTTGCCATCGTACCAGCACCACTTCACCGCTGGTCGGCCGGCTCGAGCCGCAAATTCATAGGTGACCACCGAGGTGGTCGGTGCGCTGATTGCGGTCGCATTCGAGCTGATCGCCTCGATCGCCGTGGGCGCCCCCAGATCGAAGGCCCAGAAGGCGCCATCCATCATGTGACAGCCCATGTCTCCCAGCGCCCCGGTGCCAAAATCCCAGAATCCACGCCAGTTGAAGGGCAAGTAGGCCGGATCAAACTCCCGCTCCGCCGCAACGCCCAGCCAGAGGTTCCAGTCCAGGCTGGACGGCACCACGGGCAGCAGCTTGCTGTGATCGACTCCCTTCACGCCCTGCGGCCAGATCGGGCGGTCGGTCCAGCTGTGAATCTCGCGGATCTCGCCGAGCACCCCCGCCTGGTACCACTCCTTGAGCAGCCGCATCCCCTCCGCCGCGTGTCCCTGGTTGCCCATCTGGGTCGCCACCTTCTTTTCCGCCGCCATCTTCTGCAGTTCGCGCGCCTCCCACACCGTGTGACCCAGGGGCTTTTCGACGAAGACATGCTTGCCACGCTGCAGCGCGGCCATGGCGATCGGAAAGTGCATGTGGTCCGGCGTCGAGATGGTCACGGCATCGACCGTGGAGCCGAGCTTGTCCAGCATCACCCGGTAGTCGCGAAACCGGGGAACGTCGGGAAACTCCGAATACGTACGGGCTGCGCGCAGATCGTCGACATCGACAAAGGCGACATGGTTCTCCCCTTTCGTCCCTTCCACCGCCGCCCGCCCACGTCCTCCGACCCCGATGCAGGCGACATTGAGGCGGCTGTTCGGCGAACGGCCCTGCTGGCTGCGCATTACGTGGGGAAACGCCGCCAACGCCGGTGCCAGGGAGGCGGTCTGCAGGAAGCGACGCCGGGTCAGGGATGAGGTGGTCATGGATGGGGAGGTAAGCCTGGCAGTAGGGAAGTCGGGGTCGAGACGCGGAAAGCGCTCATTTCAGGCTGGTGAGGTAAGCCAGCAGGTCGGCCGCCTCCTGGTGCGTGAGCCCCTGGAGCAGGCCTTCGGGCATGAGCGAGGCGAGCAGCGGCTTCTCGGCCTGGATCGCCGTCAAGGGAATCGTCACCGTCTGTCCGGAGGGCACCTTGAGGGCGAGTTCCTGGGCGCGCCGGGCGATGATGAACCCCATCTGCGAACCGCCATCCTTGAGCTCAATCACCACAGGACGAAAATCCGGCGCGATGGTGGCCGAAGGGTGCAGCAGGCTGTCGAGAATCTGCGCGGCGGTCTGCCGGGCACCGACCTGGGAAAGATCGGGTCCAAAGTGGCGGCCCTGCCCGCGAATGAAGTGACACGCCTGGCAGCTGGCCAGCTTGCCCTCGGAGGAGACCAGGGCCGCGCCCCGCGAGGCGTCCCCCCGCAGGGCGAGCAGTTCGCCGGGATTCACCTGCGCACCGAGCGTCTTTTCGCGAAGGTGATCGGGTTTGAAACGCTCGTAGATGTCACGAATCGTCGACTGCGGCGACGCCCACGCGACTTGGAAGGCATGTCGGCGCAGGTCGGTGGAGAGCCTTCCGTCATCAATCGCCCGGCGCAGACGCATCGCTCCGTTTACGGTCGCCAGCGCGGCATCGATCGCCTCGTTGGTCCACGTCATTTCGGACCAAGGTTTGGGCGCCGTGCTTTCCGAGCTCATCCGGGCGATCCAGTCCTCGAGGGTCTTCAATCCCTGCACGTCCGGCTCGCGCGCCCCGATGATCGGCATGTGTGCGTTTCCGGTCTTGGCCATGCGGACGCAAAGCACCGAGCTCCAGGGGTCGCCCGGAGCGACCAGCTTGGCGTCCTGTAGGCCCAGTCCCCCCTGGGTCGGGGTCACCCCGAGGATGTTCATCTGCGCCGCGAGCAACTCGGTGTTGAGGTACACGGTGACCGCACCGCCGGCGTCGGAGCGATGGCAGTGCGCACAGTTGGCATGCAGCACCGAACGCGCAGCCCAGAGCCCCGAGTCCGGGCGGTCCAGTCCCATGCGGCTCTGCTCCAGAAAATCCGTATCCACCAGGCCCAGCTCCACGATCCGCTGCGACTGGGTTCCCGGCACTGCGCGCAACTGCGCGGCGTTGAAGGCGAGGGCGCCGTTGTTCCAGCTGTTGTGGCAGCGGAGGCATTCGGCACGGCTCTGGAAACGCCAGCGATAGAGGCGGCTGTCCTGATCGAGCGCCTGGGGATCGGGACGCACGCGAAGGCTGACCTCCTCGCCGCTGGCCGGCACCAGATCGGCATCGGTGCCCGCGTCATTCCAGCGATAGCTGTAGGCATTCCATGCCTCTCCATCAAAGTGCAGGATCTGCGTCTCGATCCTACGCGAGCGCTCCGCCTCGGTCAGCGCCATCTCTCCAAGGGTCACCGTGCGCGCCAGAACGGACCCGGCGGGCCAGCGGGTGTAGTAGTCGATGACCATTTTGTTGATCCGGGTGTCCCGGTAGGAGGAGACCGAGGTGACCAGCTTGGTCTGCGCCGGCAGGGCGATCAGCCGGCTCTCGACCTTGGCGCCGTCCTCCCACATCGGACTGGTGATCTCGAACGCGTACACTCCCGGCGCCGGACGCCCGGCCCGGACGTCGGCAAAGACTCCGGTTTCGCTCAGCCGCCGTGGGAAGGCCGTGCTTGCGCCCGCCTTGGGGTTGCGCACCAGGCGGTGGATCGTCGTCGGCGTCGTGTAGTTCAGGTAGTAGATCTCGCCGTCGTCCGTCTGACCGAATGTGACAATGTTGTGCGGCGTATCCGCAATCTCCTCATGCCGTGTGACCTGTTTGCCGTCGTACCAAAGGGCCCAGATTTTTCCGGTCGCCCAGTCGCCATAGACGTAGGCGCCGGCCAGTTCAGGCAGGCGCGTGCCGTGGTAGACAAAGCCCCCGGTGATCGAGGCCGCCTCGGAGTGGGCGTGGGTCACCACCGGCGGAGTGATGGGCGCGAGCGGACTTGCCCGTTCCACCACGATCGGCTGATGGGCCTCGTAGGCGCTCCAGCCGTAGTTTCCACCGCGCTTGATCAGATGGATCATCTCCCACAGTTCCCAGCCGACGTCGCCGCACCAGAGATTTCCGGTCGTCCGGTCAAAACTCATCTTGAACGGATTGCGCAGGCCAAAGGCCCAGATTTCCGGACGGACCACGGTCCCATCCACTCCGGTGGTCGGAGTGGGCCTGGCCCAGGGGTTGTCATCGGGAATCCGATACGCCAGCGGAGGACTCCGATGGTCGACATCGATGCGCAGGATCGACGCCAGCAGGTCCGTGACATCCTGGCCGGTGACATAGAGGTCGGGCGGCGATGGCGGGGCGCCGTCCCCGGTTGAAATGTACAGGTAGCCGTCCGGCCCAAACTGCAGGTTCGCCCCGTTGTGCTCGCCGGAGAGCCAGGTGAGCAGCACCTCCTCGGAGGCGGGATCGATGGTGAGCGGATCAAGCGAGCTGAGGGTGAAACGGGACAGCTTGGTTCCGTCCTTGCGTCCCGACGCGAGCGCGTAACAGACAAAAATCTGGCGCGTTTCGCGGTAGCGCGGGTGCAAAGCCACGCCGAACGCGTTTTCAAGGTCCGGGTGCAGGGCGAGCAGGTCAACGACCAGCTGCACCGGCTGCGTGGCGTCGCCCGGATGAAACGAGGAGATTTTTCCCTTCCGCTCCACCATGAGCAGGCGACCGGTCCCGGCGACCGCCGATAGCTCAAGTCCCTCGGTGAACTTCACCGCGGTCGGAATCGGCTCCTGTACAAACGCCTTGGGCGGCTCCGGTGAACCGTTCACCTTGGAAGACATCCACGGTGAACGGGATTGCGCAAAACCAAGGTGAAAGACCGAGATCGTCGCGATCGCAGCGAAAAGAAATTTCATGATGGGGCGCACACCCTTGGGTCGAGGCGGCGGGATTCGCGCGGAATGAGAGATCGTGTCCCGGACCGAGTCAAGGGCACCCCCGACCTCAGTCGCCGCATTGAATATTCATGATACAGCCCGGGTGGAAAGGGCCGGACTTGGCGCGCTGGTGGGTCCCCAGGCGTTCACCGTACCGCTCCGGCCGCAAACGGAGCCGAGCCGGCCCGCTGCCCCGCGCGGTAGACTCCCGGCGGCACCCCCACCTCCCGCTTGAACGCGACGCTGAGGTACTCCTCATGGGGAAAACCGGTCCGCTCGGCAATGCCTTGGACTGTGAGGTCGGTTTCCACGAGCAGCTGTTTCACCCGCTCCATGCGCACGCGCATGATTTCCTCGTGAGGAGTGCGACCCAGGCATCGCCGAAAGCGAGCCTCGAACACCCGCCGCGAGAGCGCGGCCATGCGCACCACGTCGTCGACCAGGATGGGATCACAGGCGTGTTCGCGGATGTACCGCACGGCCTTCACAATCAGGGTGTCGTCAATTGCCAGCACATCGGTGGATTGCCGACGACGGATCCCCACCGGCGGGATTCGCAGTTCGAGCGGATGAATCCGTTCTCCGCGCATCAACCGGTCCAGGCGCGCCGCGGCCTCGTAACCGGCACGACGCGGGTCGGGGATGACGCTCGACAACGCCGGTGAGGCCAGTTCGCAGAGGAGTTCATCGTTGTCGACCCCCAGCACGGCCACCTCATCCGGGACATCGAGTCCAGCTACCCGGCAGGCGTCGAGCACTTGGAGGCCTTTGACATCGTAACCGGCGAGGATGCCGACGGGCTTGGGCAGCGTCTTAAGCCAGATCGCAAGGCTCCGAATCTGCGCCGCAATTTCCGTTTCGGCCGGGGAGGAGTACTCGGCGCAGGGCAGACCCGAGGACCGCACCGCCTCGGCGAACGCCTCGCCCCGCCACCGCGACCACTGGAATCGATCCTCGCCACAATAGCCAAACGACTTGAACCCACGCTCCCGCAGGTGATCCGCGGCGAGAACGGCGATCAGGCGGTCGTCGGTTTCCACCCAAGGCAGGTGAGGAACAAAGCGACCGGCACTGACATCCACCGCCGGCAAACCGGACGAGACCACTGCTTCAGCCACGCGGGGCGTCTCAATCCGGGCAATGATGCCGTCTCCCTCCCAATGCGCCAACCAGGCCGGCGGATCGTCGCCACGACCCTGCTCGACCCGGTGAAAAAACCAGGGTGCGTGTTCCCGCACATAACCAAAAATCCCCTGCAACAACCCACGCGCGTAGGCGTTCGATGTTTCCACAATCAAGGCCACGCGTTTGGGGGCGCGGGAACGCGCAGAGGCGGATTTACGAGGAGAAAGAGCCACGCGGAGGCATCAACACCTTAGGAGAGAGTTGCGGGGTCGGGCGGATGGATGAGGAGGGCATCCAGCCCGGATCGTGGTCGTTTGCCAACGGTAAAAAAACTCAGGCGATTCCGCGTGAACTCTCATGGCGCGGGACGAGGCAACCTGCTACGCTCTTTCCCTCGCCACGCCTCCTCGTTGTCCCCACCCCACCCCGTGTTGGGAGGCCCCCCCTACCCAGTCATGAAACGTCTCCTCTCCCCGGCCCTTGCCGCGGTCGCCTTCCTTGTCGGTGGCATCGGTTCCACCTTCCTCTCCGCCCAGCAGGGCGAATTTCCAGTCGCACCCGGCAAGGGCCTCACCCCCGACGAAGCTGCCCGGGCCATGACGCTTCCGCCTGGCTTCAAAGCCACCGCCTTTGCGGGAGAGCCGGCTGTGCACCAACCCATCGCCTTCACCATCGACGAACGGGGCCGGCTCTGGGTGGTGGAAAACTACGCCTATCCCAACTGGTCGCCCTATGGACATGATCGCATCCTCATCCTCGAGGACACCGATGGAGACGGTCGCCACGACACCAGCAAGGTGTTCTATGACCAGCTCAACTTTGCCAGCGGGATCGCGGTAGGCCACGGCGGGGTGTGGGTCGGGAGTCCGCCCTACCTCCTCTTCATTCCCGACAAGAATCGCGACGACGTTCCCGACGGCCCTCCACAACCCGTGCTCGATGGCTGGGGCGCTCACGACACCCACGAAACGCTCAACAGCTTTGTCTGGGGACCCGATGGCTGGCTCTACGGCAACCAGGGCGTCTTCACCCACTCCAACGTCGGCAAACCGGGAGCGCGCGACGCCGAACGCACTCCGCTCAATGCCTGCGTCTGGCGCTACCACCCGACGAAGAAGATCTTTGAGGTGTTCGCGGAGGGCATGAGCAATCAGTGGGGACTCGACTTCAACGACACGGGCGACGCCTTCGTCACCGCCTGCGTCATCCCGCACCTCTACCACGTGATTCAGGGAGGGCACTACCAGCGCCAATCCGGCCAGCACTTCAACCCCTACGCCTACGGCGAAATCAAGACGATCGCGGATCATTTCCACTACGACCGCGGCGTAAAGTGGTCGGACGCTCGCTTCGGCGCGGGCGGCACGGATCTCGCGGGCGGCGGTCACGCGCACGCCGGCACGCTGATTTACCTGGGGGATAACTTTCCGCCCGAATACCGCGGTGCGCTCTTCACCCACAACGTGCTCGGCAGCCGCATCAACCAGGAAAAACTGGTGCCGAACGGCTCGGGCTATATCGGCTCCCATTCGCCCGACTTCATGCGGGCCAACGACCGCTGGTTCCGCGGACTCCGCCTCGAATTGGGACCTGACGGCTCACTTTTCAATAGCGACTGGTACGATGCGCGCGCGTGCCACCAGCAGCACCCCCAGGATCGCACCAACGGACGTATCTACAAAATCAGCTACGGCCAGCCCAAGCCGGTCAAGGTGGACCTTTCCAAGCTGTCGAGTGCGGAGCTGGTGCGGCACCAGCTGCATCCCAATGAGTGGTTCGTCCGCCGTTCGCGCCTCCTGCTGCAGGAGCGCGGCGCCGATCCCGAAGTGCACGCGGCCCTGCTCGCGCTGGTGCGTACGCATCCGGACGTCACCCGCAGGCTTCGCGCGCTTTGGACGCTGCATGTCACGCGCGGTCTGACCGGCGCGATTGCCCTCGAACTCTTGCAGTCCCCCGAGCCCTACATTCGCGGCTGGACGGTCCAGCTCATGACCGAGGACAAGTCCCCGTCGCCCGCTCTGATCAGCGCGTTCGCGCAACTGGCCAAGTCCGATCCCTCGCCGGTGGTCCGCCGTTTCCTCGCCTCAGGGGCGCGACGCATTCCGGTCGCGGCCCGCTGGCCGGTGGTCGAAGCCCTTCTCGCGCACGGTGAGGACGCGGAGGACGCCAATCTCCCTCTGCTCTACTGGTACGCCGCCGAGCCCCTGGTTCCAGCCGATCCGGCCCGGGCCGAGGCCCTCGCACGCCAGACTCCACTCGCCGCCCTTCGCCCCTACTTCACGCGCCGAGCCGCTGCGCTCGCCGACGAGACTCCGCAAGGACGGACTTCCGCCAGTGCCAAGAGCGGGATGGATACGTTCAGCGACGCCCTCGCCAGCTCCTCCGATTCGAGCTACCAGCGCGAACTGCTCACCAGTCTGCTCACCGCCACCGAGGGCAAGACCAATCTGAAAGCGCCGGAGTCATGGGCCAAGGCCTATGCGCAGCTCAGCCTCAGTCCGGAAGCCGACATCATCGCCCAGGCGGATGCCCTGACCGTCCGCTTTGGCGACCGCAATCTCGCATGGAAGAAGTCCGCCGTGGCAACGGACCCGTTCGCACCGCTCGTGGCGCGCAAAGCCGCCCTCCAGGTCATGCTCGAAACCCAGAATTTCCAGCTCGCGCCGATCTACCATCGCCTGCTCACCGAACCGGGACTGCGACTCGCAGCCCTCAAGGGACTTTCCGCCTACGACGTTCCCGCCACCCCCGAAGCCATCCTCGACGTTTTCGCCTCGTTCACCCCGGAGGAAAAACGCGCCGCCACCTCCGTGCTTGCCGCACGTCCCACCTATGCGCGTTCGTTGCTCGAGGCCGTGAAGTCGGGCCGCCTGGCCCGTTCGGACGTCGATGCCTCCCTCGCCCGTCAGATCCGTCTGCACAAGGAACCCGAACTCGACCAGATGCTCGCTGAAGTCTGGGGCGTCAGCCGCGACACCGCCGAAAGCAGCGCGGCGGAGATCGCCCGCCTCAAGGCCGAACTGACTCCAAAACGCCTCGATGCCGCCGACCTGAAGCGGGGACGCCAGATCTTCCTCGCCACCTGTGCTCCATGCCACGTGCTCTACGCAGATGGCCGCGGCGTCGGACCGGAACTGACCGGATCTAACCGGGCCGACCTCGACTACATTCTGCGCAACATCATTGATCCCAACGCGGACATCGGTCGCGATTATCAACTGGTGACCGTGGAAATGAAAGACGGCCGCGTCGCCGCCGGCATCGCCCAGCGAGAGACACCCAGCGCACTGACGCTGGTCAACCAGGCCGAGTCGGTGACGCTTTCCAAGGACGCCATCAAGTCCATGAACCGCGTGGAAGCATCGCTGATGCCGCCTGGTCTCCTGGGCTCATTGACCGAACCCGATGTGGCCGATCTCATCGCCTACCTCCGCACCACCGGTCCGCTTCCGTAATTGTCTTTCTCCCCACCTCATCGTCGCACTCTCATGAGCAAAAAAATCAACATCGCCATTGTTGGACTCGGCTTCGGCGCCGAGTTCATTCCCATCTACCAGGCTCACCCCAACGCCAACCTGGTCGCGGTGTGCCAACGCGATCCCAAGAAGCTGGCCTCGCTGCAAAAGGCTTTCGGCATTCCCAAAGGGTACACGGATTACGCCGAGCTGCTGCGCGATCCGGAAATCGATGCCGTGCACATCAACACTCCGATCCCGGATCATGCGGCGCAATCCATCGCCGCCCTGAAGGCGGGCAAACACGTGGCCTGCACGGTGCCGATGGCAACGTCGATCGCGGACTGCCGGACCATCGTCGAGCTCACTCGGAAAACCGGGCTCCGTTACATGATGATGGAAACCGTCGTCTACGCCCGGGAATACCTCTACGTCAAAGAGCTCTACGACAAGGGCGAGCTCGGCCGCATCCAGTTTCTGCAGGCCAGTCACCAGCAGGACATGGACGGCTGGCCCAACTACTGGCCCGGGCTTCCGCCGATGTGGTATGCCACGCACTGTGTGGGCCCCATGCTCGCGCTGACCAATGCCGCGGCCGAGTATGTCTCGTGTTTCGGCTCCGGCACGATCCGGCCCGAATTGATCAAGCAGTACAATTCCCCGTTCGCCGTGGAAACCGCCCACGTCAAGTTGAAGGACAGCGACCTGACCGCCCGTATCATCCGCTCGCTCTTTGACACGGCCCGTCAGTACCGCGAGAGCATCGATGTCTACGGCTCCAAGAAGTCCTTCGAGTGGACCCTGGTCGAGCACGAGCCTCACGTGCTCCACACCGCCAAATTGCCGGAGCAGAAGATCCCCAAGAAGGTACAGGTTCCGGACTACGCCAAGCGGTTGCCGGCAGGGATCCGGCCCTTCACCACCAAGGGTGTCTACGACTTGGGCAAGAAGACCCACCTGAGCTTCACCCAGGGCGCCGGGCACGGAGGATCCCATCCGCACCTCGCCCACGAATTCCTCTCCGCCTTGGTGGAAGGCCGCGAACCCTATCCGAACGCGAAGCAGTCCGCCAACTGGACCTGCGTTGGACTCTGCGCCCACGAGTCCGCCCTCAAGGGCGGCAAGATCGTCAAGCTCCCCGCTTTCACCCATTAGTCCGGAAACGGGCGTCCGCTGCGCCGCCACCCCCGCAGGGTACCGCACCGATCTGATGAGCATCACCGGATCGGGCTCCTCGCAGGAGTCGGCGCCTCGCTTTGGATCACCTTCCATCGATCTCGGCGATTCCGCAGAGGCTGATGGGGTCCTGCGGCATTCCTCGCGAATTGCAGCCGTTACCACCCCAGTACGCAATCAATCTGCAATACCGAGAGTGGGTCGGCCCCAATGACTCAGCCTGGTCCGGCGGCAATCCGGACCGGGAGGCCGCCGCTTTTTATCACGTCGCTCAGATCGAAGACCTCGACACCGCGGACGGCAAACGGCGGCTGGCCGACATGAGCATGCTGCCACTCGCCTCCCCCGGACAATCCGCCGGTGTGGCGGGTCAACCAACACCCTGACGGCACTGCCTCGAGTCGCAGCCACTCCCTGCATCATCCCGACCCCTTCCGCGCGGTCGAGCGCCGCTGCCGGGAGGTGGGAATTCCAGTGACAATTTTTTTCGGTCAGGCCGAGCCTCGCGCAACCGGTAACGCCGGCGAGCGTCTTCGCGCCTTTCTCTTTCACCACCTCCACGTGCCAGTCACAAGCGGTATCCAGGAATGGGTGGATACAGTGCCTTAAGGCAAGGCAACTACATCAGCGCAGGCTGACAATTCATTGCTCATCAGAGAAATCCCGGTTTGGCCACCGGAGCCGGGCCGGTACCCGTTCGCGAGGGCCACAACAGGATTGACCCCGGCGAGCGGAGATCGCGGGATCGGTCCCATCACGCGGTGGCCGTTTTACACAAGCTTCGCAGTCCGGCACTGGACCTGACATTCGATCCCGTCCAGTTTCCTCATCCGGTCCTTCCGGTCTTCCGGACATTTCGTCCCCCCGCTCCCTTTGTGTCCGGCCTCCCACCCTTCGCTTTGTAGTGAACAAGATGAATACATTCGCACGCCAGATCCTACTCCCGGTCATCCTGTCCGTGGCGGTCCTTTCTCCTCTTCACGCGCAGCGCATCGCCAATCTCTCCACCCGGACCCAGGTGGGCACCGGGGCCAGCGCTCCCATCATCGGATTCGTGGTGGAGGCCGGTGAGCCCAAGCAGGTCCTGATCCGCGCGGCGGGTCCCTCGCTGAGCACCTTCGGGCTGAGCGGGCTGCTCAACAATCCTCGCGTCGAAGTGTTCGACAGCACGGGCAAGTCGATCGCGAACAATGACAATTGGACAACGGCCAGCATCGGCGGAGCCACGACGTTCACCACGGTCGGCGCCTTCCCGTTCACAAGCGGCAGCCGCGACGCCGCCCTGATCGCCACGCTGCCGGCGGGCAGCTACACGGCGCAGGTCACGGGCGTGGGCACCCCCAATACCGGACTGGCTCTGCTCGAAGTGTATGACGTCAGCGGCCCGGCCCGGCTGATCAATCTGTCCACCCGCTCGGTCGTGGGCACCGGGGGGAACATCCTGATTTCGGGCGTGGTCGTGGCTCCCGGCAATGCGGGCCGCAAGCTGCTGGTTCGCGCCGCGGGTCCGGCGCTGGGCGCCTTTGGTCTGACCGGCGTGCTGGCCGACCCGACCATCTCCGTGCTGAACAGCGAGAGCATCACGATCGCGGGCAATGACAACTGGGGCTCGGGGAGCGCCGCCGCCCTGTCCGCCGCCTCGACCCGCGCCGGTGCCTTTGCGTTCACCAGCGGTTCGCGCGACGCCGCCTTGATCGTCGACCTGCCCCCCGGCAGCTACAGCGTTCAGGTGAGCGGCGTGGCCAACTCCACCGGATTGGCCCTGGTCGAACTCTACGACCTCACCACCGACAATCCGCCGACGGTTTCTGTTTCCGCGAGTGTATCCACCACCGACACCCTGAGCGCCCAGCCGGCCATCTTCACGGTGACACGTACGGGGCCGACCGCGGCGCCGCTCACGGTCTATTTTGAAGTCGGCGGCTCGGCCCTGCCGGGTATCGACTACCAGAGCCTGCCCGCGTCCGTGACCATTCCGGCCGGCGCGACCTCGGCGAATCTCTCCCTGACTCCCCTTCCCAAGGACATCAGCGTCGGCATCACGCCGAACAAGACCGCCACCGTCAGCGTGGCGAGCGGTCCGGCCTACTCGGTCGCACCGGGTGCCACCGCCACCGCCACCATCTTCTACAATCCCGGCACGCTCTACTCCTCCAGCCTGCGCGTACCCACCGGGGTCACCGGCTCAACCGCGGCCGGCACCTCCATCCTGCAGCTCAGCACGGACAACACCTTCGCCATTCTCTCCGTTAACTTCTCCGGTCTCAGTTCGCCCCAGACGGTGGCGTACCTGCGGTATGGAGACCTGGGACAGGTCGGAGTCGACCTCCTGCGTCTGCCCAATGGACAGGTCTCCGGCTACCAATGGACCATCAGTCCGAGCGGCAATCTGACCGCCGCCGACATCGTTCAAGGCATCAAGGACGGGCGCGTTTACGTCGCGATCGAAACCACCAATCTGCCGACCGGTGAACTGCGGGGCTCCTACCTGAGGACCAATGGTTCCCTCACCTTTGTCCCGCCGGCCGCCCCCCCGGCCCTGCCCAACACCCCGCTCTCCGCCACAGACGCCGCTCGTTTCCTGACGCAGGCCACCTTCGGCGCGACCAAGGCTGAAATCGACGCCCTGACCGGCCGCAGCCTCGCGGACCTGAATGCCTGGATCACGGACCAGATCGGGCGACCGATCTCGTCCCACGACGACGCCACCGACGCCGACTTCGACACCTTCACGAAGCCCTTCGGCAATACCACCCTCAGCCAGTCCAACCGGCAGGCCGCGTGGTGGAACATCGCTGTGAACGGACCCGATCAGCTCCGCCAGCGGGTGGCCTTCGCACTCAGCCAGATTCTCGTCGTTTCGGAGAACAACGCCGTGCTGGTCAATCAACCGGCCGCCCTGGCGTCCTACTATGATCTTCTGGTGAAGAACGCTTTTGGCAACTTCCGCACCTTGATCGAGGACGTGACCCTCAGTCCTTCCATGGGCATCTACCTCAGCCACCTTCGCAACGGCAAGGCCACCTTCAACGCCCAAGGAGTACAAACGACGTTTCCGGACGAAAACTACGCCCGCGAAATCATGCAGCTGTTCACGATCGGCATCGTGCAGCTCCATCCCGATGGCACGCTCAAGCTTGACCCGACCGGGACCGCCATCCCCACCTACGACCAGAAGACCATCACGGAAATGGCCAAGGTGTTCACCGGCTGGGGCTACTCCTCAACCACACCCAATCCGAGTTTCCAGGGCGCCACCGCCAACTACCTGCGCCCGATGCAGATGTATCAGGCTTTTCACGACGTATCGGTCAAGACACTCGTCGGAGGGAAGATCCTGCCGGCCAACCAGACGGGAGCGCAGGATCTCAAGGACGCCCTCGACACGCTCTTCCTCCACCCGAACACGGGGCCCTTCCTCGCGCGCCAGCTCATCCAGCGCCTGGTCACGAGCAATCCAAGTCCCGGTTACATCTATCGCGTCGCCCGCGCCTTTGAAAACAATGGCGCCGGCGTGCGCGGCGATTTGGGCGCCGTCGTGCGGGCCATCCTGATCGACTATGAGGCCAGGTCCGCGACGGTGGCGGATTCCGCCAGCTTCGGCAAACTCCGCGAACCCGTCCTCCGGGTCACCGGCCTGCTGCGAAGCCTGAACGGAGGATCCAACAGCGGACGCGTTCCGCTCCTCTCCGGCAACACCGACTTCAGTCTCGCCCAGACCCCGCTCCGCGCCCCGACCGTGTTCAACTTCTACGAACCCAACTATGTCCAGCCCGGCACGCTCGCAACCTCGGGACTGTTCGCGCCGGAGTACCAGATTCTGAACGACACCACGGCCATGACCGTGCCAAACTTCCTCTGGACCTACCTTTACAACAACCGGGCCGTCGTGACCGACACCGACAACCAGACCGTGGGAATCCGCTTTGACGCGGCCATGCTGGCGCTCGCCAACACGCCGCAGGCGCTGGTTGACCAGATGAACCTGACCCTGGCCTCCGGCTCGCTGCCCAAGGCGACCACGGACCGCATCGTGACGGCCATCACCGCCATGCCCACCGCGACCGACGCGAACCGCCTCGAGCGGGTTCGTTCGACCGTGTACCTCACCCTCACCTCGCCCAACGGCGCCATTCAGAAGTAGCCACCCGACTCTCACCGCCATGAACGCCTCGTCCCGCAACTACGATCCCTCACGCCGTCGGTTTCTCGGCACCTGCTGCGCGGCGGTCACCGCCACGGGTCTGCTGTCCCAACTGGCACAACTCCGCCTCATGAGTGCCGTGGCGGATACCGGCAGTCCGTTCCAGCCGGCGATCCCGGGCACCGCCGGCGCCCCGCAATCCGACTACAAGGCGCTGGTCTGCCTGTTTCTCGCCGGTGGCAACGACGCCAACAACCTGGTGGTGCCAATCGACGCCTCCACCTACGCGCAGTACGCCACGGGTCGGGGTGCGCTCGCCATCCCCCAGGCGGACCTGCTGCCCCTGGCGGGCACGACCCCAGACGGACGCCAATTTGGGCTGCATCCGGCCATGCCGGAGTTGAAGGCCATGTACGACGCCGGCAAGGTCGCCCTGCTCGGCAATGTGGGCACGCTCGTCTATCCCACCACCAAGGCGCAGTACACCGCCCGGAGCGTACCGCTGCCGCCCGCACTCTTCTCGCACAACGACCAGCAGATCGACTGGCAGTCGAGCGTCCCGGACAAGGGATTCACCTCGGGCTGGGGCGGCCGCGTCGCCGACCTCACCAATGCGCTCAACACCAACAACCGGGTCTCCATGGCGATCACGGTGGCCGGTCAGAACTTCTTCCAGGTGGGGCGCACCGTCAGTCAGTACGCCGTCGGCACCAACTCCGTGCCGTCACTGACCGGCTCGGGCACCGGCACTTCGGTCAATGGCGTCCGCACTGCCGCGCTCACCGATCTTCTCACGGCGCAGAACAAGAATTTGTTCGAGACCGCCTTTGCCGGCCTGACCAAGGAGGCCATCGACGACAGTGCCTACCTGGCCACAGTGGTCAGTGGAACCAGCCCGTTTCAGGCCGCGTTCGCGAACCTCAACACCAATCTCTCCCAACAGCTGCATATGATCGCCCGGCTGATCAATGTGCAGCAGCAGCTGGGACTGAAACGGCAGGTGTTCTTTGCCCGCATCGGGGGTTGGGACCTGCATGACAATCAGCTCAATGTCGGCCAGCGCTCCAGCGGCGCCCACGCCACCTTGCTCAACGACGTCAGTCGTTCGATCAACGCCTTCTACGCCGCGCTGCGCACGATCAGCGCCGAAAGTCAGGTCACGACCTTCACGGCTTCCGACTTCGGACGCACCTTCGACACCAACGGCGACGGCTCCGACCATGCCTGGGGATCCCACCATATCGTCGTGGGCGGCGCGGTCCGCGGGGGCAGCATCTACGGAAAGATGCCCGACTTCACCATTCGCGGTCCGGACGATGCCGGTTCACGGGGACTCTGGATTCCCACCACCAGCGTCGACGAATACAGCGCCACCCTGGCGCGCTGGTTCGGAGTCAGCGCCACGGACCTGCCCGTGGTCTTTCCCAATCTCGGCCGGTTCGCCAAACCCGACCTCGGGTTCATGGCCACCAGTTGAGCGCGAAGCGCCCCAAGAAGCTTGGGCCCAACGGGCGGCATCGGGCATGAGCCCGGCTGGCCGGCCTGCCCTCGGTTGATCATGAGGATGCGACGCCTTGTTCTTCCCGGCGTGGTGGTGGTGGTCATCGCCGGTTTCCTGGCCGTCTTCTGGCGTAACTTCAGCCCACCTCCGTCCCGGATACCCGCGCCGCCTGCGCTCGACGCCGCGGCGGGGTCAAGCAGCACCGGTCAAGCGCGGTCTTCCGCGGCCGGGCAAACACCGGCGACAACTGCGGCGTCGGCGGCGAATCCGCCACCACGCAGTGAACTGCTCGACGGACTCAATGACCCCGCCAGCGACATCACCGCCGACCTCAAGTTGGTCAACGAGGTTTTCAATGCCTGGCTGACCAATTTCCGCACGGCCGGTATCCCCATCGGCAGCAACCAGGAAGTCACCGCCGCCCTCACCGGCAAGAACCCGATGCAATTCGCGTTCGTCCCTCCCGACCACCCGGCCATCAACGCCAAGGGCGAGCTCTGTGACCGGTGGAAGACACCCTTTCGGTTTCATGTTCTGAGCCGGCAACAGATGGAGATTCGCTCTGCGGGACCCGACCGCAAGTTCGGGACCGAGGATGACGCCGAGTGGGCCCCCTGGCCGAAGAACTTTTAGCAGTTCCTCTTACTTTGACGCCGCAGCTCGGGAAGCGTGCCAGGCCGCCAGGACCTCCGTTTCGCGCTGGGCGGACAGGCCGGAGCGCAGTTTGGAGCGACGTGCCTCGGGCAGGCCCAGGAACCAGGCATGGGTTTCCGCCGCGGTGGTCGTGAGCGAGCGATAGGTCAGTCCCGCGCGACGCGCCCGTTCGGTGCTCATGCGGGCAAACCCCGCGGTTTCGCCCTCTCCCGGCACCCAGACGGGAAGGTCGCGCCACGGTGCGACGCGCTGAGAGGCGAGGAAGGAAGCGGGTACAAAAACAAAGTTTGCCTGCCCTCCCACTCCAGCCTGCACCTCCCGGGCCAGCGAGGCAAACGAGCGCTCCTCGGCGGGGCCCGCCGCATTAAAGACACCCAAGGTTCGCTGCTCGGCCAGTCGGATGGTCCACTCAGCCAAATCGCGGGCATCGATCACCTGGTAGGGATCGCGTCCTTGCTCGCTCGGCACCAACACTTCCCCTCCCCGCGCGATCCGAACCGGCCAGTAGGTGAAGCGGTCGGTTTCGTCGCCCGGGCCGACAATCAGGGTCGGACGAATCACCGTCGTCACTCCGGGAAACCAACGCTCCGCTTCACGCTCGCTCAGGGCCTTGAGCGGCCCGTAGAGGCCCATGTTGGCCTGGACGGCGGCCTGGGTTTCGGCCATCGCATCCTTGCCCTCGTAGACCGCGGTTGGCGTGCTCTCGTCCATGCCGGGATGGGACGTGTCTGCGTACACCGACAGGGTTGAAATGAAAATGTAGTGGCCAACGTGGCCGGCCAGAACCTTGCCGGCATCTCGTACCCAGAAGGGCAGCGTCGTGGGATTGTCGATGCAGACATCCCACTCCCGGCCCTCCAATGCCTTCAGGTCGCCTTTGTCACGGTCGCCCGTCAGTTCTTCGACCTCGCTCGGCCAGGCCTGGGGGCGGCGCCCACGATTGAAGAGGGTCACCCGATGTCCCCGGCTCAGCGCATAACGCACCTGATGTGGCCCGGTAAATCCGGTGCCACCCAGTATCAGGATGCGCAATGGCTTCGGTGAGGCCGGCGCGGCGGCGTCCAAGGGGGAGAGCACGGTGGAAACCAGTCCGGCGGCGGCGCCGGCGTGGAGAAATTCTCGTCGGGTCATTCGGCGCTTATGGATCGGGTCCACCACCGCGGCAATCCACGAGCGACGAAAACCCGGAAGGGCAGGCCGGTCGGTTCAACCGGGCAGGGGCTGAAACCAACACCACCGGTTCTAACGGTTGGACACCCAGGGGGCCTCGGTGCCGGCCCGCAGGGTCGGCCCTTCGCACCAGGTGGCTTCCAGCGTGATGGTTTGCGGACGTTCCGGCACGCCTCGTTCCTGCCGGAGCAACATGCCCACGACCATCTCAATGGCTACGGCGCCAAGCTTGCGCGGCTCGAGGTCGAGACCGGCGCAGGGACCGGTCCGCTCGGTCAGGTTTAGGTTGAGAAATCCCACATCCCCAGGCACCTGCACGCCTTCCGCGGCAAGCCAGGTCGTGATGGCCTGAACGTGTCCCACGATGGCATCGGGTTTTTGGCGACGAAACCAATCCAGAAACCGTTCACGGCTGAGCACAGGTTCAATCAAGGGAGCCCCGCTTCCCTGCCCAAAAGTGAGGTAGCCGGCGCTCCATTTGCGTTTCACCCGGACGTCCTTTCGGTCCTCAATGCAGAGGCCGATCCGCCGGTAACCGCGCTGCGTCAGCCGCTCCAGGGCGCGGACCATCGACACGTAGTGGTCGGGCTGGACGGTGTGCAGCAGCGGAGCCATCACACTGTGATCCATCTGCACGGCCGCGATCCGCGTGAAGTCGAAGTCAGAGAAGTCGCGGGCCGTGTTGAACGGCAGCAGCACCGCACCAGGAATGCCGCGCGCGCGCATCATGCCCGACAGCCGCCGGTGGGAGAGCTGCGACGGTCCGTCTCCCAACCAAAACAACTCCGTCTGAAATCCCAGTTCCTGGGCCCGCTTTTCCGCGCCCGCGGCGATCTCGCGGTGGAACGTCAGGTAGTGCGCCGGCTCCCGCTCCACCGCGTCAATCAGCGCCAGGGTGCCGCGGTAGTGCTGGTGACGTCCACGCCGCACTGCGGACAGCGCCGCACCCAGCAGTGGATTCGGCGTGTATCCGACTTTGGCCGCAGCGCGCTGCACCCGCTCCCGGGTGGCAGGCTTGACCCGGGGGGCGTTGCGCAGCGCCTCCGAGACCGTGGCGACCGACAGCCTGAGCCGGCGGGCCAGACTGCGGATGGTGGGGACTCTCGCCATATAATCTAACAATTAGAAAACAGCGGCGTCGCCGGCCGCAACCGAAATGCCGAGGCTCGTCCCGGTTCAATTCACCCCCCAACCCCATGAACGTAGTGACCTGCCTTTGCCGTACCCGTCCGCTTGCGCGCGCCCTGCTGCTGGCCCCGCTCCTGTCCAGCCTGTCTGCCCAAACCCCCGCCCCGCGATCGGCCCCGGATGACGTGATCCAGCTGGAGGAGTTCAACGTCTCCGGCTCGGCCGCCTCTGGATACCGCGCCACCAACTCGATCACCGCCACCGGCATCGGGTCCAAGATCAGCGAGATTCCCATTCCAATCAGCGTCGTCACCGGTGAGCTCATCCGCGACGTGCAGGCCGACACCTTGTCGGACGCGCTCAAGTACGTGCCCGGCCTCGGCACCAGCCCCCGCAACGAGTCGACCTTCATTGTCCGCGGCTTCAGCGGCCTCATTTCGTATCGAAATGGACAGTACCGCCGACAGCTCTTCACCACCTACAACGTGGAGCGCGTGGAGGTAGCCAAGGGCGCGGCCGGCATCTTCTTCGGCACGGTCCGACCAGGCGGCGTCATCAACTACATCACCGCCCGCCCGAAGTTCGACGCCGCCTACAGCGAGGGCAAGGTCACCTTCGGGGAGGACAGCTACTACAAGTTCGAACTGACCCACAATCAGCCGCTGACCAAGAACCTCGCCGTGCTCGCCAATGTGGCGGTCCTGGACGCCGGAGGTGATCAGCAGTTTGAGTTCCTGCGGGAGTCGTACGGCAATGTCACATTCATGTGGAAGCCGACGCCGAAACAGAGCCTGACCTTTGAAGTCGAGGGGATCAACCGCTCCCGCTTCTACCTGAGTTCCTACGGCAGCCGGGCCATCAGCAATTCCCGCTACCTGTTTAACGCGGCCGTACCGGCCGCCAATCAGACGACCACGGCCGCGGCCACCCACCTCCGCAACTGGCTGAACAGCCAGGGCTACTCCGCCACGCCCGGCGCGGCGAACTTCGTTCCCACCTTCGACATGTTTGCCCCGGTGTACGGTCCGAACGATCCCCTCGGTCGCACCATCTCGCTGACCAACGACGCCCGCCAAACCCAGAAGTCGCGCACCATCGATCTGTCCTACCTGGTCAAGATCACCGACTCCCTCGTCTGGCAGACGGACCTCAACCAGGCGTACGACAATACGACCGGCCTGCAGCCGAGCACGGGCGACACCAATCCGTATGCGGACGGATCCCTTCGCTTCAATTTCGAACACTTCATCAACATCCGCGACTCCTGGAACGCGGACTCGAAGTTCAACTGGCGCTTCGACGCCCTCGGCGGCAATCACACCTGGCAGCTCGGATACGAATTCCAGAAGGTGAATTTCCTGCGGCCCGGCTACTTGGACGCACAGAATCGCTATAACAATTCTCCCATGGGCGCGTTCATCTACAACTTCCGTGCCGGAGTCAGCACCCCGGTCAGCACGACGGCTGGCATGACCGCGAGTGGACAGGACTTCAACATCCGCCGTACCACCTACGAGGAGAACACCTCGTACTTCTTCGCCGGCCAGAGCCGTTACCTGAACGACCGGCTCTTCCTGGTCTACGGCACGCGCTACAACGACTTCTCCAACACGACGCACTTCAGCAAGCCGGTCACCAACACTGGTCTGACGCCCAATGTGCTCTCCACCTACGATGAGGGTCGCGCCGACCCGGGCTGGACGCCGCAGGGCGCGGTGCTCTTCAAGGTCTTCCCCGAAGTCTCCGTCTTCGCCAACGCCAGTCGCGCGGTGGAGCCCAACTTTGCCATCGACGCCGACGGCAACGCATCCGAGCCGATCGAAAGCAGCAGCACCGACTTTGGCATCAAGACCGAGCTCTTCTCCGGTCGTCTCGTATCAACGCTGACCTACTACGATCTTGAGCGCGGCAACCTCGCCTACCGGGACTCGGTGCGCGAGGCATCCACGAGCAAGTCGCCCTACTTTGTCTACGGCAACACCGAGAGTTCCAAGGGCTTCGAGGGAGAGATCAACTGGTCACCCAACGATCAATACCAGCTGATCTTCGCCGTGAATCATTTCAGCGAGGCCAAGGTGACCAAGTCAAACGACGTCACCCGGGTGGGCACTCCCCTGAACTACAATCCCGACACCAGCTACACCCTCTGGAATCGCTACGAGTTTCGTTCCGGTCCCCTCAAGGGACTGGCGGTGGGCGCAGGCCTGCGCCACAGTGACGCGGCCCGGCTGACTGGTGATCCGCAGAACGTGATCATGATGCCGTCCTTCACGACCGTCGACTTCATGCTTTCACACCGGTTCACGCTCGCCAATCGGACCTACCGCGCGCAACTCAACGTCAAGAATCTGACGGATAAGCTCTATCGTGACGGTACCGATGGCTACTTCGCCGACTTGCGGCGCATTTCACTGAGCATCGGAACACGGTTCTGAACCTGGCCTCACCAGGCACCTCCACGCACGGGTGATGGTGGACGCTACAGGACTCGAACCTGTGACCCCGTGCGTGTGAAGCACGTGCTCTAACCAACTGAGCTAAGCGTCCAAAACAGAGGTCAGAACGTGGAGAGCGGCCGGAGTCGATGCAACTCTGATTTCACCCGGGACCGCATAAACTGCTCCCCCCGATGACGTTCCTTCCCCACGAGGAGGGCCGACCGAGGCGCCTTGCCACCCGTGGGTTCTGGTCCGACCGGCGGAGTGCCGATCCCACTCCCGGTCAATATCTGCCTGGCGCCGGTCTACGCCCGAGGCGGAGCCGCCCCCCCGGGCCCCACGCGGGTCAGGCGTGACCAGTCGATGGGATCCACGTCATAGGCCTGGCCAAATCCAAGCACGAGTCGGCCTCGCTGGGGGGTGATCCGGAAGAGTTGAAAATCGGGCAGGCTTTCAAGCTGCGTCACGATTGCCCCAAACCGCTGCCTGAACGCGGGCATGGATGCGGCAAACTCTCCGGTGTCACGAACGAGTGGATGCACGCTACAAGCGAAGGTCATCCGGCGCCGCGCCATGGGTTGGGACGACTTGGCTTCATCTTCGACCAACAGCACGCTCGCTTTTCGGCTGTGGAGCAGGTTGCGGGTGTGGGCCGCGAGTGAGCTTACGTAAACGAGGAACGATCCATCCGGTCCAAGGACCGCGGGTGCCACGGAAGCCTCCGGGTCTCCCGAGGCTGAAACCGTTCCGAGAATCACGGTCGTGAGCGCGCGGCGAAACTCCAGGGCCGCCTGCTGGGCGTGTGCCAGCTGGCGAGACCGTTCCTGGGTTGCCGAGTGGCCTTCTTCGTCCGGACTGGCGGGGGGCAAGTTCATGGATGCCGCCACGGTGTCTGAAATCGCGTCCCGGTGCGACGGCGAAAACCGGGCCGCACGACCGTACGTCTCGCGGACGATCCCCAACGCTCGGAAGCGTTCGGTCACTTCCGGACCGCTACCGGACGTCGACGTTTTGGGAACAAGGTGCGACAGAGCTCGCACACCGTCCCATCGCACCCATGGGCGGTGCAGTGCTCGCGCCCATAGAAAATGATGCGCAAGTGCAAGGCGTTCCAATGGGACTCGGGAAACAGGCGTTTGAGGTCAGACTCGGTCTGTTCGACGCTGCGCCCGTCGGTCAGCTTCCATCGCTGGGCCAGCCGATGGATGTGCGTGTCCACAGGAAATGCAGGCACGCCAAAGGCTTGCGCCATCACGACCGACGCTGTCTTGTGCCCGACCCCGGGCAAGGCCTCCAGTTCGGCAAAACTCCGGGGGACCTCTCCCTGGTGGTCGCGCAACAGGAGGACGGACAACCCGTGAATGGCCTGGGCCTTACGGGGAGCCAGGCCACAGGGTCGGACGATGGCATCGATTTCCTCGACCGACAATTTGACCATCGCTTGCGGTGTGTCGGCCTTGGCGAACAGAGCGGGGGTCGTCAGATTGACCCGCTTGTCCGTACACTGCGCCGAGAGCAGCACCGCGATCAGCAGGGTGTAGGCGTCGTGGTGGTCCAGGGGAACGGGTGTCTCCGGATAGAGCTCCGCAAGCCTGCGATCAAGATAGGCCGCCCGGCCTGCCCGGCTGGTCAACGGCAAGTCGGAGAGGGAACGGGAAGCAGGACCGTCAGTCATGGCCCTTGAGGAAGCGACTCGGGTCCCGGGATTCAACTGCAGACCGTCCCGCCACGCGCGTGCAAAGTCTTCCCTTCGACCTATACGGGAGGATTCGGCAAAACCCTATTGCACGACTTTTTCGGGTCGGTCATTTTCCGCTTTCATTCCATGCCTTTCGCGACCCATGCCGCGCCCTCCGGGCCGTTTTCCGATTTGATCGCCTCCAGCGACGACTTTGCCCGTCGTCACCATGGCGGAGTCAGTGATCCGGGCCCGTTGCTGGCCGCACTTCAGCAACCCAGCCTGGACGCCCTGACGGACGCTGCCGTTCCCGGGACCATCCGCCTGCCCGCCCCCCTCTCGCTTCCCCCGGCGCTGGGCGAGAGCGCCGCGCTGGCCGAGCTCAAGGGCATTGCGTCGCTCAATCAGGTGTTTCGCAGCTACCTCGGTCAGGGATACTACGACACCCTTACCCCACCGGTCATCCAGCGTACGATTCTCGAGAATCCCGGCTGGTACACCGCCTACACTCCCTATCAGGCCGAGATCTCCCAGGGCCGGATGGAAGCCCTGCTCAACTTCCAGACCCTGGTCATCGAACTGACCGGGATGGAGATCGCCAACGCGTCCATGCTGGACGAGGCGACGGCGGCGGCGGAAGCCATGACCCTGGCGTTTCGCTCGGTGGCTGACGCGCGCAGAAAACGATTTTTCGTTTCCCGACTCTGTCATCCCCAGACCATCAGCGTCGTGGTGACGCGGGCGCAGCCACTCGGTATTGAGGTCATCGTGGGCGACCACAGCACAGCCGTCTTTGACGCGACCTACTTCGGCGCCCTGGTCCAGTATCCGGATACCTTTGGCACCGTCCATCCCTACGATGAATTCGTCACCCGCGTGCATGCCGCCGGCGGACTGGTGGTGGTCGCCACCGACCTCCTCGCGCTGACCCTGCTGCGCGCCCCCGGAGAATTCGGAGCCGATGTCGCGGTGGGCTCCGCCCAGCGTTTTGGGGTGCCGATGGGCTACGGCGGCCCGCACGCCGGTTTCATGGCCACACGCGACGCCTTCAAACGTCAGATGCCCGGGCGCTTGATTGGTGTCTCCAAGGACGCCCAGGGCAATCCAGCCCTGCGCATGGCGCTGGGCACGCGGGAGCAGCACATTCGGCGCGACAAGGCCACGTCCAATATCTGCACGGCACAAGTTCTCCTTGCCGTGATGGCGTCGATGTACGCCGTCTATCATGGTCCCGACGGACTCCGCCGGATCGCGCAGCGCGTGAAGGGTCTCGCCGAATGGCTGGCCATTAGCTTGCGCAGTCTCGGTGCCACGGTCTCGGAAGCACCCTTCTTTGACACCTTGGTGGTGCGCAATGTCGCGGCGCAACGCGTGCACGCGGCGGCCCATGCCAAGCGACTGAACCTGCGTCCCATCGACGACACGGCCGTGGGAATTTCGCTCGATGAAACCACCACCCGGGAGGACCTCCAGGTGCTTCTGGCGCTCTTCCGCGAATCTGCCGTGCTCGCCGACCCGACGGGAATCCACGCGGACTTCCCGGCGCCCCACGCCCGCCAAAGTTCCTTTCTCCAGCACGCGGTCTTCCATCGTCACCACACCGAGCATGAGATGCTGCGCTACATCAAGCGTCTCGAGGCCAAGGACCTCTCCCTGTGTCATTCGATGATCTCGCTCGGCTCGTGCACGATGAAGTTGAATGCCGCCAGTGAAATGCTGCCGGTGACCTGGCCTGAATTTGGACGCCTGCATCCCTTTGCCCCCACCGAACAGGCACGCGGCTACCACCAGCTCTTCCGCGATTTGAAAACCTGGCTGGCCGAGATCACCGGCTTCGCCGCAGTCTCGCTGCAGCCCAATGCCGGCTCACAGGGCGAGTACGCTGGTTTGCTGGCCATCCGGCGCTACCACCTCTCTCGGGGAGAAGGCCACCGAACCGTGTGCCTGATCCCCACCAGTGCCCACGGAACTAACCCGGCGAGCGCCGTCATGTGCGGCATGTCCGTGGTCCCGGTCGCCTGCGACACCCAGGGCAACATCGATCTGGTCGACCTGAAAGCCAAGGCCGATCAGCATGCGTCCTCCCTCGCGGCGTTGATGGTGACGTACCCGTCAACCCACGGCGTATTCGAAGCATCGATTCGCGACATCTGCACGATGATTCACGAACGGGGGGGGCAGGTCTATATGGACGGGGCCAATATGAACGCCCAGGTGGGACTGACCTCACCCGGTTTTGTCGGCGCCGACGTGTGTCACCTCAACCTGCACAAGACCTTCTGCATCCCCCATGGTGGCGGAGGCCCAGGCATGGGTCCGATCGGCGTCGCCGCCCACCTCACGCCCTTCCTTCCAGGGACCCCCGGCCACGACGCGGCCAGTGGCTACGAGTCCGGAGCCGTCTCCGCCGCGCCCTACGGTTCGGCCTCCATCCTCGTCATTTCCTGGATGTACATCCGCATGATGGGCTCCAAGGGTCTGACGGAGGCGACCCAGCGTGCCATCCTCAATGCGAACTATGTGGCCCGGCGACTCGATCCGTTTTTCCCCGTGCTTTACCAAGGAGCCGGGGGCTGGGTGGCGCACGAGTGCATCATTGACCTGCGAGCGTGGAAGAAGGAGGGTATCGAAGTTGAGGACGTCGCCAAGCGCTTGATGGACTATGGGTATCACGCCCCGACCATGAGCTGGCCGGTGGCCGGAACCCTCATGATCGAGCCCACCGAAAGTGAATCCAAGGCCGAGTTGGATCGCTTCTGTGACACCCTGATCGCCATCCACGGAGAGATGACCCGCGTGGCCCAGGGACAGCTCGACCGCGTCAACAATCCGCTCAAGCACGCGCCCCACACCGCCTCGGTGGTGGTATCCGACTCCTGGGACCGTCCCTACTCCCGAGAGCTCGCGGCCTTCCCCACGCCCTGGGTGAGAGCCAGCAAGTTCTGGCCCAGTGTCGGTCGCGTCGACAATGTCTACGGCGATCGCAACCTCGTTTGCTCGTGCGCCGGCATGGACGCCTACACCCAGGCCTGACCCCACCTCAAGCACCCGATGAACCGCACCCGCCTTTCGTCCCGGATCCGACGGCTGGTTATCGCTGACAGCCAAGTCCACTGGCTGCGTCACCTGCTGACTCTCGCCTGCGCCACATCGCTCTGCGCCCAATCCATTCCGGTCAAACCTCCGATCGACCCCAAGTCGGTCAAAGATTCGGACGAGGCCATCGTCATGGAACAGGTCGAGGTCACGGGATCATTGATCCCCTTCCCTCGCGACGGCGCCCCCATTCCCATCCAGGTCATCACAGCCGAGGACATCGCCGCCACCGGCGAGGCGGGAGACCTCTTGGAAGCGATCAAGAAGGCCTCCCCGAAATTTGTCGGCAACGGCAACATCGGTTCGTCCAATGCCAACGTCGGAGGCGGCAGCACCAATGGAGGATCCCAGCTGCGACTGCGAAACCTGTCCACGCTGGTGCTGATCAACGGCAGACGAGCTGCCTACGCGCCGGTGGGAGCGACCGGCGGCTATACCTTCGTCGATATCAACTCGATCCCGATCGCCGTGGTGGACCGCATCGAGATCCTCAGCGATGGCGCCTCGGCCACCTACGGCTCGGATGCGGTTTCCGGCGTGGTCAATGTCATCCTCAAACGCGATTTTTCCGGCGTGGAGGTCGGAGCCAATTATCGCATGGCCACGCGACATGGTGACTGGAGCTCGCGGTCGGTGCATGTCGCGGCGGGAAACACGATCGGACGGACTTCGCTCACCGCCAGTGTCGAGTGGTTCAAGATGACCCCGCTCTTCCAGAACCAGCGCGGCTTCTCCGCCAACCAGACGGGCAAGACTCTCGCCTTTCCCGGTTCCGTCTTCGACTTCAGCGCCGGCGCCATGCTCCTCGCGCCCAACCTCGACGCGCCGCCCCTGAATTCGGACCGGACCCCAGCCCAACTGGTGGCCCAGGGCATCTACGAGGGTCCGCTGTCAAGCGACGCCATCGCCGCCCGTTTCAATCTCGCATCGTCGGTGACATTGCTGCTCGGATACGAAAAGCTGGGCATGACAGTGGCCTTCTCGCATCGTTTCAGCGACCGGCTCGAGGCCTTTGGCGACGTGCTCTTTGCGCGCACGCTCGCCCACTACCAGCTCGCCGCCCAGCCCATCAACGGCATGCCCTACGAGTCGGCCTTTGTCGTCGATGCGGGCCTCGGTGCGGGGATTGCGGCCCCCAACCACCCGCAAAACCCGTCCAACTACTTCGTCCTGCCGCGCAACCGCTTTGTCGATTTTCCCCGGCTCTTCGATCATGACACGGCCTCGATCCGCACGCTCGCCGGCCTGCGCGGCAGTCTGGGCAAGACCTGGACCTGGGAAGCAGCGGTCAACGGCAACAAGGTCCGGCAGGATTACGCCAATTCGAACCTGATTGATCGCGCCGCGCTCGCCCGGGCCATCGACACCGGACTCGTCAACCTCTTCGCCCGCACCCAGGATCCGGCGAAGCTGCGCCAGGCGGGGATCTTCGGCACGGCAACCTCGCTCAATGAGAGCGCGCTCTACAGCATCGACGGACGAATCACCGGCACGATCGACCACGTGCTGCCAGCCGGTCCCATTCGTTTCGCGGTGGGAGCGGAGTCGCGGCGGGAGGAACTTTCCGCCACGCCGGATTCCGGCAGCTACACCGTGTCCGATCCCGCCAGCCGCTACTTCGCGAATGCCGTGCGCTGGGACGGTGCGGGCACCACGGACCCGAGCGATGCGAGCCGAAACGTCGACGCTGTCTTCGCCCAGGTCCGCATCCCGATTCTCCGGCGGGGCACCAAGGCCGGCGGGCTGCACGCGATGGACCTCGACCTCGCAGGGCGGCACGAGATCTACAGTGACACTGAAAACCCCTTCGTGCCTAAAGTCATGCTGCGGGTGCTGCCGTTCAATGATCGCCTCGCCTTTCGCGCCACCTACTCCGAGTCGTTTTCCGCTCCGCCTCTGTATTTTGTCGGTGGACCGGTCTCACTCGGCCGCACGGACAGCGTGCGCAATTTCCTGCGCGCCGACGGGCGGCTGATCGCCAGTTCAGACCAGGCCAATGTGCGCACGCCTCCCAATCCGGGCCTCAAGCCGGAGACCTCGCGCAACGTCGACTTTGGCGTCGTCTATTCGCCCCGGTTCGCCAAGTCGCTCACGATCGAGCTGTCCTGGTTTCAGATCGAGCAATCGGACCTGGTCGGCGTGGTCAACTCGATCGGCATGCTTCAGGACGTCGAACTCCGTGGTATCCAATCTCCTTACTACGATCGGGTCCGCGTCGGCAGCTTCAACGGTCCCCGGCTCGCGTCCCCCGGTTTGGTCTCCTACTTCTTTGACTTCGCCGGCGGCTCGTTCGCGCCGTTCTTCATCAATTCCCTGCCGGAGAACCTCTCGGAGTCGAAACAGCAGGGTCTCGACATCCTGGTCGACTACACCCGCAACGTCGAGGGCCTCGGAAAATTCACGGTCCGGGGAGCCGCCATGTGGTACGATTCGTTCACCGTCGGCGGACGCAATTACGTGGGGACCACGACGGGCAACGCCGCTCTCAATGGAGGAACGGTGCCACGCTGGAATATCAACCTCTACACCGCCTGGGAACGGGGGGACTGGAAGACGGGTGTATTCGCGAACTACCTGTCCTCGGTCAATGACATCCGCGGCCAGACCTTTGACCAGTTCCTGGTGGAATCCTACGCCAGCGCCGACTGGTTCATCGAACGCCGTTTCCGGGGTGGCCGGGGCAAGCTGTCCCGGCTGGACGGCCTGACCCTGCGTCTGGGAGTCACCAATGTTACGAACGAAATGCCGCCCAGCGCCCCGGCGTCGTGGACAGATGCCAATGCCGACGTGGGTACCTACCGTCTGATCGGCCGAACCGTCTTTCTCGATGCGCGCTACAAGTTCTAGTCCCAGCGGGACTCGCCTTCGTCGTCTGGCTTCAAGCTGGCTGGGGCTCGCCCTGGTCCAGGTTGCGGTGGCGGCCCCGACGCCTGCGGTCGGAAAGAACGAACCCGTTCCCATCCAGGCTTTCTTCGCCACCGCCGCGCTGGCCAATGTCCGAGTCTCGGAGGACGGACGGCAACTCGCCTTCATCGTGCGCAACGAGAAAGGGCGTCGATCGATCGCGGTGTGGGACGTTGCGACGCAGAAAGGCGGGATCGTTTTCGTGCCCAATGACGACGACGTGGACTTCCTTTTTTGGAAGAGCGGACGGGTCGTATTTGGCGGCGACGCCGGCGGCAATGAGTCGCAGGCGCTGCGCTCGATGGCGCCGGACGGCTCAGACCTGCGCGACTTGAGCGAGTCCTACAAGGAAGGGAGACCCCTCGAAGGCCCCGTGGTCGCGCATCTCCAATCGCGTCTTCGGGATGATCCGAATGCGGTCCTCATTGCCGGCTATGGCGCCCGACGCCACAGCTCGGGAGATTGGGAAGCCGGAGGCGCCTTCGGCCTGTACCGTCTGGATGTCCGAACCGGTCAACGGTTCCTCGTTGAACCGTGGAAGGACCGGGCGCTGCGTTACTTCGTCGATCCCGTCTCTGGAGCCATTTACGGCCGGGTGATGCAAAGCGGCGAAGAGAGCGTGTTTGAAATGCGACTGCCTCCGGACGGTCCCTTTCGCGAGGTCTGCCGGGCCAAGGCCACCGAAGAGAAGATGGACTTTCTTGGACTGCTTCCGGACGGCAAGACCGCGCTGATGGAAATCAAGGGCACCGAGGAGCATGACCGCACGGCGTTGTACGCGTTCGACCTGGTGAAGATGGACCGCGGATCCCTGATCTACGAGCCACCGGCCGGAGAGATCACCGCCCTCAAGCGCGCGCCCGGCGGGCAATTGGTGGGCATTGATTACGAAGCGGAGAAACCATCCCATCATTGGACCGAGGGTTCGTTCGCCCGGGTACATGCCAGCCTTTCCAAGACCTTCCCCGGCACGGACGTGGTGCTGGTGCACGCCTCGAGCGACCTCAAGCTGCATGTCATCCTGGTGCGCAGCGACCGCGACCCGGGCACGTACTATGTTTTTGATGCCGCCAAACCGCAGCTCATCAAGCTCGGCCGCGTTCTGCCGGACATTGATCCGGCGCGGATGGCGGACCGACAACCCATCTCCTACGCGGCACGGGACGGACTGGTCATCCACGGCTACCTGACACTTCCTCCCTCCGGTCAAAGGCCCGCCCCGCTCATTGTCGCCCCTCATGGCGGACCCTTCGGCATCCGAGATCACTGGGAGTATGATGCCGAGACCCAGTTCCTCGCCAGCCGCGGCTACGCCGTGCTGCAGGTCAACTATCGCGGCTCGGGTGGCTATGGGGAGAAGTTCAAGCTCGCCGGCAAACGGGAATGGGGTCGGAAAATGCAGGACGATCTGACCGACGCCGTGCATTGGGCAGTGGCGCAGGGCCATGCGCGAGCCGACAACGTTGCCATCAGCGGGGCCAGTTACGGCGGCTACGCCACCCTCGCCGGCCTGGTCTTCACGCCGGAGTTGTACCGCTGTGGGATCAATTACGTGGGAGTATCCGATCTTCGGCTTCTGGTGAAACCGGCGCGCGACAAAGGGCGTGGGTTTGATCTCTTTGCCGCCAATTGGATTGGCTCGGACCCGGACGACCTGCGCAGCCGCTCACCCAGCGAGTATGTCGAGCGAATCCGGGTACCCACCCTGCACGCCTATGGAGAAAACGACCCGCGAGTCGACATCGCGCACTGGACCGTCCTGGAACGCGAACTAAAGAAACACGGCAAGACCTACACGTATTTTCGCGAAGGAAATGAAGGCCACGGCTTCCAAAACGAATCGAGCCGACTCCGCTTCTATCGCGAGATGGAGAGCTTCCTGGCGAAGCACATGACTCCGGCCACGCCGTAGATTGATCACGCCCCCGCCGCGCGGCCGGTCCCGGCCAGCGTTCTGTTAGCTTCTCACACCTCGATTGAACCACGGATGGAGTCTGATGCACACGGATACAAGGATGCCGTGCAAGAGTCGGCAGACACCTCGTGGGTGAATGCTGCACAGGCTCCGGATCCGCGTTTATCTGCGTCCGTCCGTGGTCTGCTGACGGATCGAAATGCTCCAGCTGCGAAACCTGGGGTTATTTGCTGTCCGGCACCACCACCGCCTCACCGATCTTCACGTCGGCCCGGGCGTCGTTGATGACCTGCATGCCCTGGGTGGTCTCACCCCAGTGCGGGGTGGCGCTGCGAACGAGCGTGACCGCCACGTCGGAAAACTTCTTGCCCGGTTCGACGGGAGAAGCGACGAAGGTGGTCCACTGTCGGCGGGCGCTCTTCCCCTTGGCCTTCAGCTCCTGGTAGTCGAAGGCATCGATCACAATCAGATTGAAGTCACGGGTATTCCCATACGCCACGCCGGTCGCACCCACCGGATCGACGGGGGCTGCCACCGTCTGATTGGCAGACGTGGCACCGCGCCCAAAGAGCGAACTCGAGTTGTTCACATTCGCGGCGACGGAAGAGAGGGCCGTGTCCTCGCCCCCCGATCGATTCTCGAAGGCCACTTCACCGCCCAGGGTGGTCAACGTGCGACCGCGCGGACGCGGAACCAGACCGTCATACCAAGTCAGGCTTTCGGTGCGCACTTTGGGCAGACGCCACGACCGCATGCCGAAGTTGACCCGCAGCACCAACTTGACCTTGGCCTGCTCCCGGATGATGCCGAACTTGTCGGCTCCGTTGATATAGCCCTTTTCCTTCAACGAAGCAGTGAGCAATTCACACACGTCTTCGTAGCTGAGATCCGATTCGAAGACTTCACCCGGCATGAACACAAAGTGCACGGGCTCGCTCAATGCCTTGAGAGAAAGAGGCGGTGGATTGACGACATTTTGCCCCTCGACCGCCTGGACCAAGGCATCGCGGCTCGTGTTCGCATAGTTGGCGGAGGAAATCGAGACCGGAGCGAATCCACGAATATCCGCGGCCGACTGGGCGGAAGCCGTAGTGGCAGAAGTGATTCCCAGCGATAGGGCTGAGAGCGAAAGGACCAACAAGCGAAGCTTCATAGGGAAAGGAGCGGCGGAAGGAGGGAGAAATTCCACGTCCGCCGGTCCACCCGACTAAGGCTTCTTGGGGACGTACTTTTTGAGGAAGGCATCCACACGCGAGTAGAAAGCAATCGAATTCTCCTCGTTGCGAAAGCCGTGACCCTCGTCGTCCTGCACGATCAGCTCGTAGGGTTTGTCGTTTTTCTTCAGCGCACGTTCAATGTCGTAGGCGTGGGAAATCTTCACCCGCGGGTCATTCTTGCCGTAGGCCATGAGGAGCGGGACCCGCACCCGGTCGGCAAAGTGAACGGGCGAGGTGTCGTGAATCCGCTTCCGATCGTCGAAGTTCGACAAATCTCCCAAACGGGTTCGCATCCAGTAGTTGCGTTCCTCCGTGGCCGTCTTGGGCATCAAATCCAGGATGTTGGTGACCCCGACATAGTTGATCCCGGCAACATACAGCTCCGGAGTGTAGGTCAAACCCGCCATGGTCGCATAGCCACCATAACTCGCGCCCGAGATGACCACGCGATCGGGGTCGGCAATTCCCTGCGCCACCGCCCACGCGATGCCGTCGCTCAGGTCATTCTGCATCTCGAGGCCCCACTTCTTGAACCCAGCCTGTTCATAAGCACGGCCATAACCTCCTGAACCGCGGTAGTTGATCTGGAGCACAGCAAAGCCCCGGTTTGCATAGAATTGCACTTCCGCGTTGAACAGCCAGTCATCGCGAATGCCGTAGGGTCCTCCGTGGGGGTGGATGACCAAGGGTAGTTTTTTTGGCTCTACTCCGACCGGAAGTGTCAGGTAGGCATGGACCAAGAACTGATCGCGGGCATGGTACGAAACTGCCTGGGTCGCGGCCATTTCCTCCGGGTTCACCTCGGGCTTTACCACGGCGATCTCCGATACCTTATTCGTGGTGCGATCGAAGAGGTAGTAAACTCCGGGATCTCGATCTCCATAAGATTGAAAGATGATGCGACTTCCATCGTCCGAGAACTGCAGAGGCCGATGAACGACTCCCGGAAGTGATAGCTCCATCCGGGCATGGATCTTCTTCAACTCGGGATCCAGCCATACAAAGCGTTCACGATCAGCATTATAAGAGACAGCGACCACTTTCTTCTTACTTCCGTCGTACACCACATTTTCGACATCATAGGTGTCATCGCCATGGACCAACTCACCCATTTCTCCCGTCTGGGTGTCGTAGCGATAGACCGCCTTGGTCTTGCGTCCGATATCCGAGGCGACGAACAACGTCCGATCGTCGCCGTCGAAACGAATGGGATCCCACCCTTCCCCGTCGATGTGACGCGACGCGATCTGCTTCCACGGTTCCTTGTTGGCGAACCGATGGAGCACAATGAGTTGCTCGCCATCCCGAATCACCGCGATGCGCACCACGTTTTTGGAATCCAGCAGGTAGCTCTGAACATCACCCGGAGCCTTCGCGACAGGCGGAGACAGTTTTCCCGTCGTCAAACTGATGGGGGCAACGTCCCACCAGTCCGCATGCGTCATCGCGGCCATGACCAGCAGCGATTTTGAGTCACCCGGAAAACCGGGCAGGAAGTTCACCGGTCGTCCCGGCACGAGGTTCGACGGGTCCTTTCCATCGCGGTTCACGGCATAGAGAGAAAACTCCTCCTTTCCCTGATCATCGACGAGGAAAAGGATGCGGTCGTTGCCCGCCCATCGGGGCGAATCGACCTGACGATCCTTGAAGTTGGAGAGCAGGTTCTTCGTTCCTTTTTCCAGATCGATCACCGCCAGATTTTGTCGTCGCTCATAGGGTACCACGCAGAGCACGTACTTCCCGTTGGGAGAGAAGCGAAGTCCGCTCAGGGTGGCTTTCTTAAAAAAGGTCTCCACCGGCAACTCCTTGACCGGCGCAGCTGCGACCGGGGGTGCCGAAAGGGAGAGCGAAAGAATGAGGGCGAGGCCGACGAGGAGAGAGGCTGGAGCGCGCATGAACGAACGGACGGCGGAACGTGACGGGGGGTGATGAAGGCAACAAAAAGCGAGCCCCCTGTGCGAGGGCTCGCTCGATTGAAACCAGGACTAAGCCATTGGCTTAGAATTCCTTGCTAACTCGCAGGGCGATGAAACGACCGAGAGCGCCCGCACCGTAGGTGTTCGGGTCGAAACCGGCCGTATCGTAACCGTTGAAGGGCGGCTGCTTGTCGAACAGGTTGTTCACGCTCAGGGTCATGGTCGTACCAAAGAACCCGGAGTAGCTGAACTGCGCTGCAATCAAAGCATAGGGATTCTCACCCCAGCCCTGGACCGTGTAGGCGTCGTTGAAGTACTTGCCGATGTAGTCGGCCGAAACCGCACCACCGAAGTCCTTGTAGCGCCAGATCGTCGACGCATTCGCGCGCCACTTCATGTTGTTGTAGAGGCCGATGTTGTCGAAGTAGCCACCGCCCAAACCGGAGTCGCTGCCAATCTCAAGGATCCGGGTCGCATCCGCCGTGAAGCGGAAGTCACCGAAGCGGGTGTTGCGGATGGTGTACTTCACACCGACGTCCACGCCCTTATAGATCTGGTAGGCGTCCGGGTTGTTGGAGGGAACCGACTCAATGCGGAGAATCGGGCCGGGGTTGCCGAGGGCCGAGTCACGCACGATCGCGTTCGGGAACTGGTTGCGACCGCGCTCCGACAGCAGGTAGGTCGCGCTCGGGGTCACGATGACCGAGTTGATCCGGAACTTGAAGAAGTCGAGGTTGAAGGAGAGATCCTTGACCTTGGGAACTTCAATCACGAGACCGGCGTACGTGGACTCAGCTTCTTCCGGAATCAGACCGGGGTTACCGCCGGTAACGATGCGGAGCTGCTGGGCGGGATCCTGAGGCCGAAGCGGATCCTGAAGCACGGTCGAGGAGAACGCAACCGTCTGCGAGGCATAGAGAAGTCCAAGCGCGGGAGCCTGGAAGGACTCGGAGTACGAAGCGCGGAGGATGACGTTGGCAATCTTGTTCTCCGGCAGGCGGAACTTCGCTGCAATCTTGGGCTTCGTGGTGGTGCCAAAGTCGCTGTAGTCTTCATGACGGACAGCTCCTTGAATCTCGAGCGCCTTGATGACGGGAATCGTGAACTCGGCGTAGTACGACTTGACGTCGCGCTCGCCACGGAGGGGGAGACCGCCACCGGAACCGAGGTAGGCGGCGGTGTCAGGATTCGTGGTCAGGCCTTCATTGCGCGCTTCGGCGCCCGCGGCCACGCCAATCGGTCCACCGGGGAGATCGAACAAGGTGCCGCCGATCGAAGCATCAAACTGATAGCCATCCGACTTGGCGGTCGCCGTCGAGGTCGTGAACAGGCCAGCGATGATCGCAGGATTGTCCGTCGGGCCGAAGGGATTGATCGCCGTCGCGCGGGTCGTACCATTGAGTGCTGCCTGGTACACCGAAGCGCGAATGGCATTACGCGAAATGGTCGTGACACGGTTGAAACCGTAGGCCGCTCCCACTTCCCAGTCCCATTTGTCGAGGATCGTGCCACGGAAACCGCCCAAGAGGTTGCCGCCGAGTGAGTCGGTGTCGAACTTACGCACCGGACCGAAGTTCGTACGGGTCGTCAGGGTCGTCAGATTGATGCCGAACGGGTTGTAAGGGTTCGAGGCCGGAAGCGTGAGCCCTTCCGTCGGGAAGTTGATCACACCCGGGGTGAACGCGTAGTACGTGTTGTTGTCGAAGTAGGTCGCTTCGAGGAAACCGGTCAGTTTCTCGCTGAATTCGTGTTCAACCTGGTTGTAGACGCTGATGTAGTCGTAGGCCGGGTAGCGCTGGTAGGTCTGCGCAAAGTTGTAGCGATTGGTGTTCGCAATCAGCACCGCGTTCGGATTGGCGGGGTTTTGCGGGGCCGCTTCAAAACCCGAGAGAGCAGGCGAACCTTGCAGAGCGCCACCCTTCGGGACGAAGGACCAACTGGTCGCCGTCGTCGCCGTCGCCGGGAAGGCGAGGCCGAGGGCAGTCGCTTGAGCACGCGTCAGGGTCAGATTCGCCGGGAAGTTGAGGGTCGAATTCTGATTGATGCCCTTCGGGGCCGAGCCGCTGTAGTCCGTCGTGGAGACGTCGTAGTCGCGCAGGAAGTTGGAATTGGCCGTCTTCATGCTGACCGCGGTCATCAGCTTGGTCTTTCCCGTGCCGTAACCTGCGACAATGCTGAAGTCGACCAGACCGGTGTCGTGTCCCTGCGTATTGCCATAGAGGCTGGAGACGTAGACGCCGGAGTAGTTCTTCTTCAACTTGACGTTGAGCACGCCGGTAACGGCGTCCGCGCCGTAAATGGCTGATGCACCGTCCTTAAGGAACTCGATGCTATCAACTGCGGCAGCGGGAAGGCTGTTGAAGTCGAAAACCGAGCGGTTACCGCTGTTGGTCAGCGCGTAGGAAACGCCACGGCGGCCGTTGACCAGCACCAGGAACCGCTGCGATCCGAGACCGCGGATGTTCGCCGTCGCGCTGCCGCGGGTGAAGCTTGCAGTCTGGTAGATCGAATTGGCTGAACCGGTGTTGAACGGCAGACTTTGGATAAAGTCGCCGATGTTGGTGTAGCCCTTGGCTTGGATGTCTTCGGAGGTGATCGTGACGGTCGGAGCGGGGGTTTCCGTGTCCAGTCGCTTGATGCGCGATCCCGTGACTTCGAACTTCTCGAGCTTCACTTCTTCGGACTTTTCGTCCGGAGCGGCGAGGGCGCGAGCGGCGGGCTTGGCCGGGGCCGGGGTCTGCGCCTGAACGCCAGAGCTGCCGGCGATGATCAGGGCGAGGGCTGTGCTAACGATGCGGAGGGTGCTGGCGTCGGATTTACTCACAACCGTGCCCGAAGGCAACGATTCCGAGACCAACGTCCGCGAACAGAGGTTGTTCATAGCTATCGGTGTGTTTGTTTGGTGCAAAAAACGCCAAACGATCTCATGACCGTCTTGGCTTATTTTTGAACAGAGTGAACAAACAGTGACGAATTGCGCAATAGCTAAGTCAAAGCGGCTCCCGCTTGCGACGAAACGCCAATTTTGAGCGCCAGACTCATTAGGCGAACTCCTAACCCTGCTCGGTTCGTCCACCGAGCTCTGGACCGGCGGGCAAGGACTCATCTACACCCGCCGAGCCTGTTCCGTCATCCGATTGACCTTCGGTCCGGCCTCACAGGCCGCTCGGCTTCGGCACAAAAAAGCGCCCACCGGAAGCGGTGGGCGCTGGCAAGGGAGTAAACCCGGGCGCAGTTCAGCTCAGAACTTGCGGCCGATCGACACGTAGACGAACTGGTTTTCCGAGGTATAGAGGAAACTCGGGTATCCCGTCGAATTGCCACCAAAGCCGGAAGCATAGGGCGGATCCTTGTCGAACAGGTTGCGAGCGCCCAGCGTCACCTTGGTGTCACTCAACCACCGCGAGGCCTTAGCGCCAAAGCGGTAGGAGACCTGCGCGTCAAAGATCCAGGTGCTGTCGACCTGAAACGGATTCCCGTCGACATCGAGATCCTCAAATCCGTCGAGATAGGATCCCGAAAGGAAAACATTGAAGCCCTTGAAGGTCCAATCGAGGTTCACACGTCCTTTCCACTCCAGGTATCCGTCTTCTCCCGCGCCCGTGACGTCGGTGCCGACGAGCTCAGACATCGGATCGAGCCGTGTCTGCGCCTTCTTGTAGCTGTCGAGGAAGGTGAACGAGGTGCTCACTTCAAAACGGCCGATTTGCTCGGTTGGAATCACGTAGGACGCGTCGATGTCCACGCCCTGGATTTCGGTCTGGCCGACGTTGAAGAAGACCGAGTTGATCACACTGATGGAGCCACTGGGCAGCAACACCACGCTCTCCCCGGGCTCCAGCGTACGATTCTGGAAGTAGTTGTTAACCGTGGTCTGCGGATCGGCCTCGACGGTGCCGTCCCGTTCAATGCGCCAGAAATCGAGTCCGACCGTCAGACCCTTCGCGAACGCCTCGGGCGAGTAGATCACACCCACATTGTAGCTTCGGGTTCTCTCCGCATCCAGGTTGCGGTTGCCGCGGACCGTGAACTCCTGCTCGGGCTCGCGCGAGCCATTGCGGGGATCGGTGATCGGGGTCAGCCCGGAAGTCGGAGTCGAGTAGAGTTCGTACAACGAGGGTTCGCGGAATCCTTCAGAGAAGGTCGAGCGCACGGTCAGGGTGCGATCAAGCGGCTGCCAGCGCACACCGATTTTCGGAACCGTGACGTTGCGATCGGAGGTCAGGAACATCTCGTGACGCACCGCCAGGTCCAAAGAGAGGTCGTACGCGCCACGTGCATTCTTGAGAACCGGAATCTTCGTCTCGGCGAAGATACCGGCGATCTTCCGCTGCCCACGGGTGATGGCATTCGGCGATGACCCGATAAGGTCACCGGTCGCTCCTGCCGGGTCCGGGTATTGCGCGAGCTTCTCCGCTCGGAAGTCGCCACCAAAGGCAAAGCCCACACCGCCCGCCGCGAGTTCCAGGAGCTCGCCTGTCGCGGCCGTGAAGGATGCCTGCCCAAGGTCGGACTTGTTGGAGTCTTTGACATCCACTTTGGCCAGACCGGTGATGGTCTGGTTGGTCGCGATCGGCACCTGGTAGTAACCAAACGGATTATACGGGGTGGTCTGGCCCGAATAGTCGGAGCTGTTCGGGGTAAACAGCGAGTCGGCCGCATTGACCAACCGGTTGAAGCGCGAAATGGAGTCGAGCGAGTTGCGCGAGGTGTCCTTGATCTGGCTGTAGCTGTAGCCTGCATCGACATTCCATTTCCCGAGGATGCGATCCGCCTTGATTCCCGTGGCGATGCTGAACGCGTCGGTTTCATTGCGGTAGATGCGGTTCCCGAACTCCGCGAACCGGGCGCGGGTGCCGCCGGTGATGTCCTGATTGAAGGGGTTCAGCGGATTGTAGGCACCCGAAGCCGCGGCGCGCTGCACTGTCCCGTTGATGAACTTGGTGCCTGAGCCCGGAATGGCTCCGGCCGGGACCGTCGTACCGGCGGCAACCTGCCTTGGCACACCACCCTCGATCACGGTCAGAATGGGCGTCGCGGTACGGGCCGGGATGACGAGTTCGACCTGGCCGGCACCGGTGAAGTTGCCGGTCGCGGAGGGCGCGAGTTGATTCTCGGTCTTCACGTTCTGGTAGGAGACGTCGATGTAGCCCTTGAGGTTCTCCGCCCCGAAGAGCTTGCGCTCGGCCGAAGCGAACGCGCCCAGGCGCTTGGATTCGGGAAACGACATGGAAAATTCATTGAAGTTGAACGCCGAACTTCGACCCGACGTATAGGTGTACGCGGACGCAGGGCGCTGACCATTGTTGGAACTGGTCGCACCGGATTGCGCGAAGAAGGTGTTGGCGGTGGGCAGGCTGGCCACCGGCACACCCGCCGCGACCGCAGCGAGCCGGCCGACTTCCAGGTTCAACGGGCTCGAGTTTGAGCTCAGGAACGGCGGAATCGCGGAGTAGTCACGATCCCGATTCGCGATCGACTCCTTCTTGTAGTAGTTCAGACCGACCGCGACGCTGGCATTGGCCGTCTCCGCTCCGGTGATGATGCTCGCGACCGTTTCCGACGCGTCCTTGTCCGTCGTATTGCCAAAGCTGACAAACGCCTCGGATCCATCGATGCCCTTGCGAAGCTAGATGTTGACGACTCCGGCCACGGCATCCGCGCCATAAAGCGCAGAGGCGCCGTCTTTCAGCACCTCAATCGTCTCGACCGCAGCCAGCGGAATGGAATTCAGGTCGACAAACGCAGTCGTGCCTCCGGTGCCGACCGGATAGGGCGCAACTCGCCTGCCATTGATCAACACAAGCGTGGCTTCAGGTCCAAGTCCTCGAAGGGAAATCGAAGAAGCCGCGGGCGTGAAACCGGTGGCGTTGTTCGAGATCGGAACCGAGCCGCCGTTTGAAGCCGTGATCTTCTGCAGCAGATCTGCAGCCGTGGTGTAACCGGTCTGGTCAATGATCTTCCGATCAATCCGAACGACCGGTGAAACGGTCGCATCCATCGCCGTTCCCGTGGTGGGAATGTAGGACCCCGTGACGACAAACTTCTCCAGTTTGACATCCTCTTGCACATCGGAGTTCGGGGTTGCGGTCTTGTTCTGGGCCAGAGCCGGCAGCGAAAGGAAGGCCGAAGCCCCCACGATCGCAGCGGCACAACAGCCGAATAGGTCAGGTTTGGTGTCCATAGTCAGGTTCGCATCTCTATCGGGTTGCTTTGTGTGGGGCGAACGCCGGTTCAGCTGCGTCCAGACGCGGTGAACCTGAGCTGAATTGGGTGCCTGTTACGACGCTCGGATTTTGTAACCAATCGCAAAGAAGCAGTCCTCATCCGTATCAGTACATCGGTTACTTTCGTCGTGATTCGTATTCATGCGATTATGACCCAATCGGCCGGCCGACAATTGCGGTGCATGAAATTGCATCACTTCGCCAGTCACATTCATCTCCAACCATTCCTGATCGCTTGCACGTTCGCCCGACTTGCGTCTGCGCGAAACCGGCCCGATCGAGCCGAACCGCGCCGGAAAGCCGGGGGGCCGCAATTTGGAGGTGGCCAGCGGTTCGGTGCGGCGCGACTTGCCGTGGAGCGAGTTCCCGCCACGGTCAGTGACGCATCGTGAAGGAACTCTCCTCCATTCTCGTCCAGCTTTCCCTGTCTGACTCGTACCCTGCCGTGCTGGCGACCCTGGTGAGCGTGGAAGGCTCGTCATACCGGCGGCCGGGAGCCCGATTGCTGGTGACCGCCCAGGGGCGGCGGGTGGGTTCCATCAGCGGTGGCTGCCTCGAGGATGATCTGGTGGCGCGCGTGCCCCGGGTGCTCCGCACGCAAACGCCCGAGGCGGTCGTCTACGATACTACCAGCGAAAACGACCTGGTCTGGGGGGTGGGACTCGGCTGCCACGGGGTGGTCAAAGTTCTACTGGAACCACTGCCGGCGTCCCCGGACTGGCTGGCGCCCGCCGCCCGGCAGGTGGCCGAACGCGAGGCATTCCGGCTCGCTACGGTGCATGCCGGGCCCGACCCGCGGACATGGGGCACCTCTTGGTCGGAAACGAGCCAGTCCGATGACTCCGTCTTCGTCGAAACGATCCCTCCCCTGCTTTCCCTGCTCGTCTTTGGAGCCGGTGATGATGCGCAACCCCTGGTTCGTCTGGCCAAGGAGTTCGGCTGGCGCGTCACCGTGATCGACCCACGAACCGCATTGGCCACGCCGGAACGTTTCCCACGGGCGGACGCCGTGGTCGGCGGGCCCCTAGCCTCCATCCTGCCCAAGCTTGAAACCGACCTGCGCACCGCCGCCGTGGTCATGACCCATCACTATGTGCATGACCTCCCGATCCTGGGGGCGTTGGCCGGCAAACCGCTGGCCTACGTGGGACTCCTGGGCCCGCGCAAACGCGCCCAGCGATTGCTCCAGGACCTCGCCGGCCAGGGCGTTTCCGTGTCGGCCGAGCTGGCTGGGCGACTGCACGCACCGGTCGGACTTGACCTGGGGGGAGACACTCCCGAAAGCGTGGCACTTTCAATCGTGGCAGAGCTTCAGGCGGTTCTCGCCGGCCGGGATGGACGACCCCTGCGCGAGCGAACCCAAGCCATTCATCCATGACCTTGTCGGCAAACTCGGCGGCGAGACCTCCCCGCGTGACCGTGGCTCGTTGGGGCGTCGTGCTCCTCGCGGCGGGCCAGTCAGCACGCATGGGCCAACCCAAGCAACTGCTTCACGTGGACGGCCGCCCTCTGGTGGTGCGGGCCGCCGAGGAGGCGCTCGCCTCCGAAGCGTGGCCCGTGATCGTGGTGGTGGGGGCCCACGCCAACCGGGTCAAACCGGCGCTGATTCGTCATCCCGTGCTGCTGTCCGAAAACCCAGCGTGGGAGGAAGGCATGGCATCTTCGATCCGGACCGGACTCGCCACGCTGGAGTGCTTTTCCAGGGCCATCGATGGCGTGGTGGTCGCACTCTGCGATCAACCCGGATTCTCCGCAGATTCCCTGAGGCTTCTCGTCCAGCAGCAACGCGAGACGGGGGCCGGGATTGTGGCAGCGCGGTACTTGAATCGACTCGGTGCCCCGGCACTGTTCACGCGCCGCTACTTTCCGGCTCTCCACGCGCTCAATGGCGATGAAGGCGCGCGCCACGTGATTGTCTCCGCGGTGGGCGCTTCGGACGCGGCAGAGGTGCCGCTTCCTGAGTTGGGCGTCGACCTGGATACACCGGAAGACTACCGGCAACATCTCGCACACCCCAAGGGCACGCCGTAGGCAGATTCCTTTGAAAGCGACTCCCGGCCGCTTCAGAGGCGCCTAGGGAAGGCGTAACTCCATCCCGATCCGGAGATCGTTGGGCGACGCCATGATCTGCTTATTGGCGGCATAGATGTCCCGGAATCGACTGCGGTCGCCGTAGTAGCGGAGGGCGATGCTCTGGAGGGTATCACCCTTCACGACCACATGCACCCGACCCGTTGGCGTGGCGTCCGGGGTGCGCACCGGAGGTGTCGGCGTGGGAGTCCTGACCAGCGGAGCAGGCGTGGCCCGCTGGGGTTCAAAGGTGGTGAGTGGAGCGGTGGTTTCGTTTGCGGAAGGGGTAAACGTGGTGCTATCCGCTGAAGGAACAATGGCGGTGGTGGTCGTCTCCCGTTCGGCCGGAAGCTGGGTGCCCCCGGGTCGGGTCATGCCCTTGGCCAGCAGGGCGGCAAGGTCGGACTTGAGGCCCTCATTCTCCCGCCGGAGTCGTTCAACCTGTTCGTAAGCGTCGAACCGGGGATCGATGGCGTTGTTGAGCGGATCCCCGGGAAGCGTGCTGGCGAATTCGCGTTTCGCGGCGTCGATGCGCTGGCGGACGAGGTCCGCCTGGGGCGAGTTGGGTTTGAGTTCGCGGAACTTGCGATAGTGGTAGATGGCCGCGATCGGGTCCTTGATGTGCTGTTGGTAAAGGAGCCCAGCCTCGAGGTGGGATTCCGGACTGTCGTCACCCCGCTTTTCCACCACCTTCAAAAATGCACTCAGGGCCTCCTGGTTGCGGCCCTGTCGCAGGAGTTCCTTGCCGCGACGATAGCCCGGATCATCGCTCTCCGCCGTGAACCCGGCGCGATCACCCTGCTCGCATCCGGCGAGAATCACCAGGAAACAAGATGCCAAAAGACGAAAGAGCGGCCAACGATGCGCCATCAGACGGGAAAGTGATTGAGTGGGAAAAGCGTGGACGGTTACGTTCGCGTTTTCGGCAACCGACACAAACGAGAAATGGCACTCACGCCCAAAACGGCCCTGGCCCAGGCCCGAGCCTGCATCCGCATCGAGATGGAAGCATTGGAAGCAACCGCCGATGGTCTCGACGCAGCCTTTGTCGATGTGGTTCGCAGCATCGAGTCCACCGTCGCCGCCCGGGGAAAACTGATCTTTTCCGGGGTGGGCAAGTCAGCTCATATTGCCCAGAAACTCTGTGGCACCTTCAACAGCACCGGCGTTTCCTCGTGCTTCCTCGACGCGACCCAGGCCCTGCATGGTGATCTCGGCCTCGTCGATGAGGGTGACCTGGCCTTGCTGCTCAGCAACAGCGGTCAGTCGGAGGAGATCATCCGACTCGTCCCCTGTCTCAAGCGCTTTGGTGTCCGGGTGGTGGCCTTTACCAGCAATCCAGACTCCGAGCTGACGCGCGCTGCCGACGCCTGCCTGCTCTACCGGGTTCCCCGCGAAGCCTGCCCGCTTAAACTCGCACCCACCGCCAGCACCACGGCAGCCCTCGCCTTGGGTGACGCGGTCGCCATGGTGTTGCTCGAGTCACGAGGACTGACGCGAGATGATTTCGCCCGATATCACCCGGCCGGCAATCTAGGCCGAGTCTTGCTTCTGCGCGTCCGCGACATCATGCGTACCGGCGACCGCCTCCCTGTCGCTGCCGAGACCATCACGGTACAAGACGCCATTCTTTCCATGACCAAAGCCAAAAGCGGCTCGATCGCCCTGGTGCACCCCAAGTCGGGTCGCCTGACCGGCATCTTGACCGATGGCGACTTCCGGCGCGGTGCGCTCAACGCCGGACCCACCTTCTTGACGCAACCGGTCGCCGGCTTCATGACCCGTTCTCCCAAGACCATCCAGGACACCGCCCTCGGGGTCGATGCATTGAGGCTCTTTGAAGCACACAAGATTGATGATTTAATCGTCGTAAACCGCCAGGGGAAGCCCGTGGGGCTGGTGGACGGCCAGGACCTTCCCAAACTCAAGATTGTGTGACCACTCCGATCCGACTCGGCATTGTAGGGATGGGGGGATTTGCAGGGACGCATCACCAAGCGGTGCTGGCCTTGGAGGAAGAATCGCAGGCGCGGCTTGTCTGCACCTGTGATCCGAATCCGAACGGATTCCTCGCCGAACAGCGCGCCTGGCGATTGGCGCGCCGAGGCGTCAAGGTCTTCGACCATCACGCCCGCCTCCTCGAGGAATGCCGTGCAGACCTTGATCTACTGGTGGTGCCTACCCCGATCCCGCTGCATGCGGAAATGCACCGCGCCGGCATCGCCGCCGGACTTGCCGTCTATCTCGAGAAACCGCCGACCCTCGACTACCTCGAGTTGAACGAAATGATCCGTCAGGATCGCCTCGCGCGGAAAGCGACGTTTGTTGGTTTCAACTTCATCATCGAGAAGCCGAGGCTCGCGCTGAAGCAGCGCCTGGTGCGAGGCGACTTTGGACCTTTGCGGGAGGTCCATTTGACCGGACGCTGGCCGCGCCCGACCAGCTACTTCACGCGCAACACCTGGGCCGGAAGGCTGCTGGGATCAGACGGCCGCATTGTTCTCGATTCCTGCCTGGGCAATGCCATGGCCCACTTCGTCCACAATGTGCTGTTCTGGTCCGGTCCCCACACCTTGATGAGCTGGGCGCAGCTTGACCGGCTGAGGGCGGAATTGTACCGCGTCCACGCCATCGAAGGTGCCGACACCTTTTTCGTCCACGCCACCACCCCGGAGCATGTGCACCTGCGCATCGCGCTTTCCCACGCCTGCATCGAGTCAAGCACACCGGTGGAGACCGTGGTCTGCGAGCAGGCGACCTTACGGTATGTGGTTGGCCAGGACATCGAGGTACAATGGAACGATGGCCGGAAGGAGCGCATTGCATATGTGCCCTTCGATACGTTGGTCGACAACCACCTCGACTACTACCGATACCTCAAGGGTGAGTCGGATCGACCTGCCACCACGCTCGAGGACTCCCGCCCGTTTGTCATGCTGAATGACCTCGCCCATGTTTCCAGCGGTCGCATTGAGACTCTGGAGGGAGAGGCGATTCGGCGGCAGAGAAACGCGCAGGATCAAAAAGACTACATCATTATCAACGACTTGAATCTCGTTCAGGATCGGTTCATTTCCGAGGGTGTCTGGCCGGGAGAGTCCGGCTGGAAACGCACCTCGCCCGCGATTGAAGTGGGGCTCCAGGATCTCGCACGATTTCACACCACGGTGCAGACCATGGCGGCAGAGGTGGCACCTTCCCTTCGTCGCGAGCCGTAACGCGACGCGTCGGTTCAGGACTTGCCACCCTATCAGCGGGGGTTGGAGGCGTCAGGACATTGCCTAATGGCCTTCGTGACTCGTTCTGAATTCCGCAAATGAGGCCCAGAGGACGGCTTGTCTAATCCCGGGTCAGGGATCACGCTCCCTTGCATGCCTACGCCTCCGTTTGTTTACCAGGATCCCTTCCCACTCGGGCCCGATGATACGGACTACCGCCTGCTCTCGAAGGAAGGCATTTCCGTCGCCGAATTCGAGGGACGCGAGATTTTGAAAGTGGACCCGGAGGTTCTGGCCTTCGTTGCCCATCAGGCGATGCGGGATACGTCATTCTTGCTGCGGCCCAAACACCTGAGTCAGGTCGCCGCCATCCTGGATGACCCCGAGGCCTCCGCCAACGATCGCTACGTGGCCCTGACACTCCTCAAGAACGCCGAGGTGGCGGCTGAGGGCATTCTTCCTTTCTGCCAGGACACCGGCACGGCGACCGTGGTCGCAAAAAAAGGCCAGCAGGTCTGGACCGGCGCGAACGACGCCGAGTGGATTTCCAAAGGCATCCACGAAACCTATACCAAGGAGAACCTCCGGTATTCGCAAACCGCTCCGCTCGACATGTGGAATGAGGTCAACACGGGCAATAACCTCCCTGCGCAAATCGATCTCTACGCCAGTGAAGGCATGAAGTACGAGTTCCTCTTCGTGGCCAAGGGCGGCGGCTCGGCCAACAAGACGTTCCTCTTCCAGGAAACCAAGGCGCTGCTCAATCCAAAGAGCCTCGAAAAATTCGTCACCGACAAACTCTCCTACCTCGGAACCGCGGCTTGTCCTCCCTACCACCTCGCATTTGTGATTGGTGGCACCAGCGCCGAGGCGTGCCTCAAGGCGGTCAAGCTCGCCTCGACCAAATACTACGATCACCTGCCGACGACGGGCAACGCCCAGGGTCGTGCCTTTCGTGATCTCGAGTGGGAGGAGAAGATCCTCAAGATCGCCCAACAAAGCGGGATCGGAGCCCAATTTGGCGGGAAATATTTCGCGCTCGACGTCCGCGTCATCAGACTGCCCAGACATGGCGCCAGTTGCCCCGTGGGCATGGGGGTCTCCTGCTCTGCGGATCGAAACATCAAGGCGAAGATCACCCGCGAGGGCATCTTCCTTGAGAAGATGGAGACCAATCCAGGCCGCTTCATCCCCGCCTCGCAGCGCACGCTGAAGGACGACCAGGTGGTGCGCATCGATCTCAACCAGCCGATGCCAGCCATCCTCGCAGAGCTTTCCCGGCACCCGGTGACCACCCGCGTCTTGCTCAATGGGCCGCTCGTGGTGGCCCGCGACATCGCCCACGCCAAACTCAAAGAACGCATCGACGCCGGGCTCGGGCTGCCGGACTACCTGAAGGCTCATCCGGTGTACTATGCCGGCCCCGCCAAGACCCCCAAGGGCTACGCCTCCGGTTCATTCGGACCCACCACGGCGGGTCGGATGGACAGCTACGTCGACCTGTTCCAATCCCACGGCGGATCGATGGTCATGCTGGCCAAGGGGAATCGCAGCCCAGCCGTCACGGCTGCCTGCAAGAAACACCACGGATTTTATCTCGGGAGCATTGGCGGGCCCGCCGCCATTCTCGCCAAGGAGAACATCCGCAAGGTGGATGTGCTCGAGTACCCCGAACTTGGCATGGAGGCAGTCTGGAAAATCGAAGTGGAGGACTTCCCCGCGTTCATTCTCGTCGATGACAAGGGGAACGACTTTTTTGTGAATGGCTGCGGTGCCTGCCTGCCCGCCTCTACAAAAACCTGAACCCGCCTACTCTCCCAGCAGGGTCACGACCACACGCCGCGTGTGACGGGCATTTCGGTGTTCCCACAGGAACAAGCCCTGCCACGTCCCCAGTTGCAGGCTGCCTGAGGCGAAAGGCAACGTCTCGCTCGTCCGCGTCAGGGCCATCTTGATGTGGGCGGGCATATCGTCGGGCCCCTCCAAGGTGTGCTCAAAGTGAGGGTCGTCCTCGGGCACCAGTCGATCCAACCAAGCTTCGAGGTCGCGCCGAGCGGAGGGGTCGGCGTTCTCCATCAGCAGCAGACTGCAACTGGTGTGCTGGCAAAACACGGAGGCGATGCCCGCCTTCAAGCCACTGCGGCGCACCTGTTCCTCCACCCGATCAGTGAACTCGTAGGTGCCCCGACCCGAAGTCACCAAGGTCAACGTGTGTTGTATCACCGCCATGCCAGGAGCCTGACCGGTTCGAGGGCTGGCTTCGAGTCTGATCAGCCTCCACCGGAGGTCACCGCATCCGGATGGGGAGCGATCATGGTGGCGGGATCAAGGACCCGGTCGAGGGTCGCGGCATCCAGCAAGCCGCGCTCGAGGACCACGTCGCGAAGGGTCCGGCCCGTGGCATGGGCCTCCTTTGCCACACTCGCGGCCGTATCGTAACCCAGATGGGGATTCAGCGCGGTCACCGCCATCAACGAGCGTTTCACGTTCTCCTCGCACCGCGCGAGATTGACCTCCAGTCCTACAATGCAGCGTCGGCTGAACACGGTCACCCCTTGTGCGAGGCAATGGATCGACTCGTGCAACGCGTACGAAATCAGGGGCAGGGTGACATTTAGCTCAAACTGTCCATCGCGTCCACACAGCACCACGGTGTGCGTCAGTCCCTGAGTATAGAGGGACACCTGCACGAGCATTTCACACATCACCGGATTCACCTTCCCCGGCATGATGGAACTGCCCGGCTGAGTTGCGGGGAGTTGAAGCTCGCCCAAACCCGCCCGCGGTCCCGACCCCATCCAGCGAACATCGTTGGCCAGTTTGTTCAAACTCGCCGCGACGGTGGCCAAATGCCCCGCGACTTCCACGACATCGTCGCGCGCCCCCTGCGCCTCAAAGTGATTTTCGGCTTCGCGCACCGCTAGTCCCGTTTCATCACTGAGGAACCGGCAGACCCGGGCAGGAAAGTCAGGGTGTCGATTCAATCCGGTGCCAACCGCCGTGCCTCCGATCGCGAGTTCAGAGAGAGCGGCCACCGCCTGCCGTATTCGAATCACGGCCTTGCCGATCTGCCTCGCGTATCCAGAAAATGCTTGGCCCATGGTCATGGGTGTGGCGTCCATCAGATGAGTTCGGCCGACTTTCAGGATGGCCTGAAACGCCGCCGCCTTGTCACCCAGGGCGCGCTCCAGTTCCTCCAAAGCAGGCAGCAGGCGGTGCTTCAATTCGAGGGCCACGCTGAGGTGCAGCGCGGTCGGGATGACGTCGTTGGACGATTGCCCGAGGTTGACGTCATCGTTCGGATGCACGGGACGTTTCGAGCCGATGGGCTCTCCCGCCCGCAGGCTGGCCAGATTCGCCAGCACCTCGTTCATGTTGGTGTGCGTGGAGGTCGCGGATCCGGTCTGAAAAACGTCGACCGGAAAGTGATCGAGCCACTTTCCCGCTGCCACCTCGCGGGCCACCGCTTCGATGGCAGCGGCCTTTTCCGCACTGAGGAGTCCAAGGTCTCGATTGGAACGTGCGGCCGCCACCTTCACCCAGGCGAGGGCCCGGAGAAAGGATTCGGGTAGGGTCCGACCACTGATCGGGAAATTGAGCACCGCCCGTTGCGTGGATGCACCGTAGAGCGCGTCCGCTGGAACCGACATTTCCCCCATGGAATCGCGTTCGTTTCGCATTGTCATACGGCAGACAACTGACTCACCCGGAAAAAGCAAAAGGCCCCGCACAATGCGGGGCCTTCGAACCTGCGGCTGGGAACAGCCGGAGAAAACTAGAAATTGAGACTCAGACCTCCCTTGGCAACGCCAAGGCGGCTGACGCTGCTGTAGAGCTCATCCTCGCTCAGGCGGCTGATCATACGATCCCGCACCCGCTCGGGAGCGGCCTTTGCTGAGGCGTTCTTCAACGACGCCGGCGCAACCAGGGCGGCCAGACGAGCCCGACGAGACTCGGTCGGAGCCGTCACTTGGGTCAGCGGTTCCACCAAATCGCGCTTGGCGGTCGCACGACCCAGACCGGTGAGTTCGTCCGCGTGGCCAATCGATTCGTCCAAGACCAAGGCCGAACTCCGAAGATCCGCGAACGCCGCTCCGGTGCTGGTCGATTCTGAAGCGATCAACGTGGACGAACTGGAACCGATGTCACCCATCCAAGGCAGCAAGGGACTGTCGGCCCGGTGATCATTCGAAGCCACGGTCGCCACAGGAGCTGATTCCGATACACCAGTCGCACTCGCCACCGCCGGAGCGCTACTCGATCCGGCAGCCCGCACCAGGACTTCTTCAGTTGCGGCCACCTCGGACACACCGACCTGAGAGACGTCATTCACCGGAACCCCTGCGACCTCGTCTGCCTGGGGCTTAACCGCGGAAGCGACGTCGGAGGACCGATATTCACGCAACGTCACCAAGGACAGGGCAATAACGGCCGTCGCACCCAAGGGCAGGCGCAACTTGGAGACACCGGCAGAAAGCCGGGAAAGATCAAACTGCCACCACGGACGACGCTCGACAATGGCAGCAAGCTGCTTGGCACGAAGCTGTTGCTCGAACTGTTCCCAGAATGTGGGATCAGGACGCTCCGCGCGTTTCAGCCTAAGGACCTCTTCAAGCGATACTTTATTCTTAACCAATCGATCTGACATCATGTGCGCACGTAGGACTGAAGTTCGGACTGTAACAGTTGTTTGGCATAATGGAGGCGAGAACGCACGGTACCGACCGAGCAATCCATCACCTCCGCAATCTCTTCATGGCTCAATCCATCAATTTCGAATAATGTGACCACGGTACGATGCTTGATAGACAGCTTTTGCAGGGCCTCGTTCAATTTTTCCTGAAGCTCCTTAACAAACAATTCACGATCAGCTCCCTTCTTATCTGTCAGATGGGAAATCACTTCTCCGGCTTTGTCCTCGTCGTGGATCTTCTCGAAGCTGAAAAAAGTCCGGAGCTTGTTCTTGCGGAGATGCGAGAGGGTTCCGTTGACGGCGATGCGGTAAAGCCAGGTGAAAAACGACGACTGACCCTGAAACCGATGAATTGACTGAAATGCCTTGATAAAGGCATCTTGCGTCAAATCCGCTGCATCTTCGCGGTTGGACGTCATATTGTAGACCACCGCGTAGACTCGCTCGCGGTACTTTCGGATAAGGTGATCAAACGCAGCGACATCCCCACCCTGTACGCGCTGCACCACCGTCCAATCCGAGTCCGCCTCAAGCTGTCGCTCAGGAGACGCCACCAGCGTCTTCGAGAGGGCTTTCGCGAACATGTTCATGACATCACCACCATGGCGAAAGAGAAAATCGGCGCAATGGGAATCTTGATTCGGATTCCCGCTTCAGGAGGTTTTTATGCGCCCGACTCTCAAGGTCGCCGCAAGGCCTCGACCTGAGCCCGGAGGACATCTCCCAGCTGCCGCAACAGTGCAGTGGGGGGCAGTTCCGACCACGGCCACAGGGCGTCTTCACCCACCTTGAGTTCGGCCCCAATCGCCTCGGCCACCGTGCCAAAGACGTCGAGTTCCTCCATATGCTTAAGCCAATAGCCAAGTTGCGGACTTTGTTCTCCCCGGATCTCGGCCAGCAAAACCGCTCCCTTTTCCTGGGGCAGGCGATCAAGGAGGGTCAACAAGGGAAGTGTCAGCTTTCCACTCAGCAAATCGGTGCCCAAGGTCTTACCAATCTTGCGTTCGTGGCCGAAGAAATCCGCAAGGTCGTCGTAAATCTGATAGGCTATCCCCAATTGGCGGCCATAAGCGGCCGCGGCCTTGACAAATCCAGCGGGAAATCGCGCCAGTTCACTGCCCAACGCACACGAAACGCGAAAGAGCTCGGCCGTCTTCAGATCAATCACCCGCTGATAGTCGCTGCGGGTCACCGAGGCGGTGTGTCTCCGCAGGGTCTGGATGATCTCGCCCGCACACACCTTACGGGTCGAATCGGCCACGGCACGGCAAACCGAGGTGGTGGGGAAATGGGCCGCAAGGTGGAGGGCGTGTGAGAAAAGGGCGTCTCCCAACAGCACCGCCGCTTCCGGTCCGTATTCCCGGGACGCGGTGCGCCGTCCCCGACGAAGCTCCGCTTCGTCCATGATATCGTCGTGGACCAAGGTTGCCAGGTGCACCAGTTCCACCACCGCCGCCACCCGCACCAAGTCGGGCTGGACGCTTCCATCCGCCTGCCAGCCACTGAGGAAAACCAACGCAGGTCGAATGCGTTTTCCCGAAGTATCGATGCAATAGTCCGCCATCGTCCGGATCTCCGGTTCGAAAGCGGCAATCTGCTCGCGCAAAAAAACATCCAGCGCCGCCATGTGGGGAGCCAGGCGGGCGAAGACCGTGGCGAAGTCACGAGCCATCGGACGATCCGGTTGAACCGTAGCAGCCATAAATGCCGGCAGGCTACGGGATGTACGCGAAATAGCTAATCAATTGTCGTCCTTCCCCGCTCTCGCACGGCCGGCAGCCTGCTTGGCGGCTCAGCGGCGCACCTGGGCGCAAACGATCCCAGCCGCCACGGCGGCATTGAGCGACTCGGCCCCTCCGAAGCGACGAATGGTCACGCGTTCCCGCACCCGCTTTGCCACGTCGAGGGAGAGCCCCCTGCCCTCACTACCGATGACCACCACCACATGGTCCATGGGCTTGAGCTGGGAGATGTCGCGGCCCTCCAAATCACACCCCAGGATTGCCACCGACGGCGGAATCAAATCGAGGGCAGCCGGCAAATCGACGGTCAAGGTCCGGACGCGACAAAATGAGCCCATGCTCGCATTGATGACCTTTTGGGAGAAGAGGTCAGCGCACTCGTGGCCGAGCAGCACGCGGTCGAATCCGAACCAGTCTGCAATGCGCAACAGGGTGCCCACGTTGCCCGCGTCCTGGACGCTATCAAGCGCCAGGGTTCGACCCGTCGACAGTTCGTCCGGCCGCAGTTGGGCACGCTCCAGGCGTCCGACGGCCAGGGCGCTGGCTGGGGTAGGAAAGTGGCTGATCCGTGCCATTTCCTCTTCGGTCACAATCCGGACATCCCCACGCGCCGAAAGCCGGCTCGACGGGGTCACCAGCACCTCCTGCCAGGGAGCTCCCGACGCCAGGAGCTCGGCGATCACCTTTTCCCCTTCAACCACAAACAGGCCGAGGGCTTCACGCTGCTTTTTTTCGCGAAGTGAACGGAGCCGGGTGATTTCGGACTTGCTGAGGGGCATGGTGCGGAAGGTACACGTACCAGATTCAGGGCATCGCAGGAACGGCGGACTAACGACCGTTTCCTGCGGTCAACAACCTGGCGTGTCGGATCTTGCCGCACGAATCCTTCTCGGCAAGCTCGCCGGGTCCAGTCCCTCCCACACACACATCCATGAAAAAATACCTCGTCGAGTTCATCGGTACCTTCTTCCTCGTGGCCACGGTCGGATTCTCCGTTCGCAACGGTTCATCCCTCGCTCCCATTGCGATCGGCGGCGTCCTGATGGTCATGATCTTCGCCGGCGGCCACGTATCCGGTGGTCACTACAATCCGGCCGTGTCGCTTGCGGCCTTCATCCGCGGCAAGCTTTCAGGCGGCGACCTGATCCCCTACTGGCTGGCCCAGCTCGCCGCTGGCGCCGCGGCGGCTCTGGTGGTGAACTCGGTGGTGGGCAAGCCCGTCGTCGCCCCCGGGCCGTTGCTGCTGGTGCCCTCGATTGTCGTCGAGGTGCTCTTCACCTTCGCCCTTGCCTGGACGGTGTTGAACACGGCCACCGCCAAGGGAACCCAGGGCAACTCGTTCTACGGTCTCGCCATCGGTTTCACCGTGGTGGCAGGAGCGATCGCCGTGGGGGGCATTTCCGGTGGAGCCTTCAACCCGGCGGTCGGTGTGGGTGTGACCATGATGTCGCTTGTCCCCACCAGTCAGCTACCGGTTTATGTTGGAGCGGACCTCGCCGGCGGGGCGCTGGCCGCCCTTGCCTACCTCTTTGTCAACGGCAAGGAATAGTCACCGCTTTCACCAGTGACAAAAAAAGCGCACCTTCAGGGGTGCGCTTTTTTGCTGGCTCCGCCAGCGGAAACGGCGGGCCGTGCGATCAGACTTCCGGGCCGCCCTGCGCAATGTTGCGCGCCCGCAGGCGCAAACCGTTCAGACGGATGAAACCGGTCGCATCGCTCTGATTGTACCAGCTCTTGACCCCTTCCATCGAGGCGATGTGCGGGTCGTAGAGCGAGTACTTCGACTTGCGGCCAGTCGTGATGATATTGCCCTTGTAGAGCTTGAGACGGACGGTGCCCGAAACGAACTTCTGGCTTTCGTCAACGAGGGCCTGCAAGGCCTCGCGTTCCGGGGCAAACCAGAAGCCGTAGTACACGAGTTCGGCGTACTTCGGGATGAGTGAATCGCGGAGATGCTGCACTTCCCGGTCGAGGGTCAGGCTCTCGATCTGCCGGTGGGCCTGCATGAGGATGGTGCCGCCAGGGGTCTCGTAGACGCCGCGCGACTTCATGCCGACGAAGCGATTTTCAACCAGATCCACGCGTCCGATACCGTGCTTGCCGCCCAGTTTGTTGAGCTCCTTGAGCACTCCCGCCGGCGAAAGCTTGCGTCCGTTTACGGCCACACAGTCGCCCTTGAGGAATTCCAGCTCCACGTACTCCGCCTTGTCCGGGGCGTCCTCGGGCGAAACGGAAAGCTTGAACATGTCCTTGTTCTCGGGCGCCGTCGGGTCGAACCAGGGATCCTCAAGGATGCCCGCCTCATACGAGATATGCAGAAGGTTGCGATCCATGGAGTACGGCTTCTTCAGCGAGGCCTCGACCGGGATCTTGTGCTTTGCGCAGTAGGCGATCATTTCCGCCCGCCCTGGGAACAGCTCGCGGAACGTGTCGATTTTCCACGGAGCGAGGATCTGCAGGCGGGGCGCGAGCGCCATGTAGGTCAGCTCAAAGCGACATTGATCGTTGCCCTTGCCGGTGGCGCCGTGCGCGACGGTATCCGCCTTTTCCTTCTTGGCGATGTCCAGCTGGGCCTTGGCGATCAGGGGACGGGCAATCGAGGTGCCGAGGTAGTATTGGCCCTCGTACACCGCGTTGGCCCGGATCATCGGATAGATGTAATCCCGGGCGAACTCCTCGACCAGATCGAGGGTGTAGTGCTTGGAGGCTCCGGTCTTCTTGGCCTTTTGCGGCAAGCCCTTCAGCTCCTCCTCCTGGCCAATATCGGCGGCGAAGGTGATGATCTCCGCATCATAGGTTTCGCGGAGCCATTTGACGATGACCGAGGTGTCGAGGCCACCCGAGTACGCGAGGACGATTTTCATGGATAAACGGTTGTGTGAAACGCCTCCGGGAGGCGCAAAGAAAAACGATGGATTCGCTCAGGCGCGGGGCACCTGTGCGAGGGTGGCCATGATGGCCTTTTGCACGTGGAGCCGGTTCTCGGCCTGGTCGAAAATGACGCTGCGCGGATTGTCCAGCACCGCTTGGGTCACCTCTTCTCCGGGGTGGGCGGGCAGGCAGTGCAGGAAATAGGCGTCAGGCCGGGCGGTCGCAAACAGATCGGCCGTCACCTGGTAGGGAGACATGGTCTGGATCCGCTCCTTGGTTTCCTCCTCCTTGCCCATGCTGACCCATACGTCCGTATACACCACATCGGCCTCGCGTACCGCTTCCTTGGGGTCGGTCGTAAATTGATATCCCCCAGCGAACCCTTCGCGGGCGAGAAAGGTGTCGAACTCGCGCGTGGGTCGAAACGCCTCCGGTCCACCCAGGGAGATTTTCATCCCAAAGAGGTTCGCGCCCAGCACCCAGGAGTACGCCATGTTGCAGGCGGTGTCGCCCAGAAATGCGATTTTCCGGCCCTTCAGCGAAGCGAGGAGATCGCCGCCCCGGGGCGCCCACCGTTCGGCCAGCGTAAACGCATCGGCGTAGATCTGGCAGGGGTGCAGGAAGTCGGTCAGCGCATTGATGATCGGCACCGTACCCGCCGCTGCCATACGTTCGACATCCTGATGGTCAAAGGTGCGGATGATGATGCCGTGCACAAAGCGCGACAGGACCCGGGCCGTATCCTCGATCGACTCTCCGCGACCCAGCTGGATATCGTTCCGATTGAGGAACAGCGGGTTGCCACCCAATTCATGGATGCCCACCTCAAAGGAAACGCGGGTGCGGGTCGACGACTTCGAGAAGATCATCGCCCACGTCTGGCCCGCCAAGACCGGGGGGGTATGCCGTCCCCGCTTTGCCTTGAGCTCTCGAGCCAACGCCAGAACTCCCGCCACTTCGTGCAGCTTGAAGTCTGTCTCTTTGAGAAAGTGCTTCATGATCAAATGAAGCGCTGGGATCTACGGGCAATTGCTTGGGGGCGCGAGTGTAATTTCACACCCCGGCGGAAAGGACCCGCGAGCCGGATGCACCGGGGTCAGTGGGCAAATCCGGTCAGGTACCTCGCTCGGATGGCAACCCCACGGCTCTCCTGACAGAGGTACGGCAGGGAGAGGACGTCAGCGCGGGAGGTTCAGGCAATGATGTCGTGAACGACATTCCCAAAAACATCGGTCAACCGAAAATCGCGCCCACTGTACCGAAACGTCAATTTCTCGTGGTTGATTCCAAGGAGATGGAGAATCGTGGCATGAAGGTCGTGCACCTCCACCACGTTCTCGATCGCGCGGTACCCATAGTCGTCGGTCGCGCCGTGGATCACACCTCGCTTGAGCCCGCCCCCTGCCATCCAAATGGAGAAACCCTGCGGGTTGTGGTCCCGGCCTCTGGTCCCCTGTGCAAACGGCGTTCGCCCAAATTCACCCGCGAATATCACCAGCGTGGACTCCAGCAATCCGCGCGCCTTCAGGTCCTGAATCAAGGCCGCAATCGGCTGGTCCACCGCGAGGGCATTGCGGGTGTGGTTCTTGACCAGATCGTCGTGAGCGTCCCACGGTGCCACCGGCAACACCCCCTTCACGCACGTGACCTCGACAAAGCGCACCCCGCGTTCCACGAGGCGCCGCGCCAGCAGGCACTCGCGCGCATAGACCGACACCATAGGCTCCGGAGAATCCAACCCATAGAGCCGCCGGGTCGCCTCCGATTCACCCCGCAAATCGGTGAGGTCGGGCAGCGCGGCCTGCATCGCAAACGCGGTCTCGTAGTTTCGAATCGCCGACTCGAGCGGCTGCTGACCGCCGGGGGTCCTGCGCAGAAAATCACGATCCGCGGCGGCGATGGCGTCGAGTTTGGCGCGCTGCACCCCGGCGCGATCTGCCGGCGTGCTCGACGCCACCACCTCTCCTCCGCTGTGCAGGTCAAAGAGCGATCCCTGGTGCACCGCCGGAAGGAATCCGTTGCTGTAATTCCCGGTGCCGCCCATCGGAATCATTCCGCCGTTGAGCACGACAAACGCCGGGAGGTTCTCATTCTCCGTGCCCAGTCCGTAAGATATCCAGGAACCCATGCTGGGACGGCCCACGATGGAGTGGCCGGTGTGCAGGTAGTAGCAGGCCTGCGCGTGTTCGGGAAACTCCGCCTTCATCGAACGGATGACGCAGAGCTCATCGGCGATCGAGCGAAGGTGGGGGAAGAGATCGCTGACCGGGATTCCCGCACCTTTTGAGGGGTGAAACGCCCAAGGGCTCCCAAGGATCGAACCGTTGTTGTCGAATTGGGTGGCGTCCACCTTGACCTGGAAAGGCTGGCCATGCTCCCGCGTCAGTCGGGGTTTCGGATCGAAGCTGTCGACCTGAGAGACCCCGCCATCCATGAACAGGAGGATGACCTGTTTCGCCCGGGCCGGAGGATGCGGACTGCCCTGTGACCAACCCTTGGTGCCCGCCAGACCGGCGAGGGCGAGCCAACCAAACCCGTGCGCAGACCGACGGAGCATCTCCCGTCTTGAAAGGTAATCGCGTCGTTCCGGGTTCATGGGAGGTAGAGGAACTCCTTGTGATTAAAGAGCACGTGGGCCACGGCCGTCCATCCTTCAAGTGGCGAACTCGCGGACAAGAGCAGGGGCTGCAATCGAGCCAGGTCCGATGCGTCGGGTGGGCGGGCAAACGCCTCCTCAAACATGCGGTTGAATCGGCCCGCGTCGGTCGATTCCTTGCGCAGGATCCGTTCAGCCCAGACGCGGGCCTGCTCCAGGATGAAAGGATCGTTCAGCAGGGCGAGGCTCTGGGCCGGAACATTGGAAAGACTGCGCCCACCGGTGGTTACGGCCGGGCTGGGCTGGTCGAAGACGCGAAGGAATTCGCTGCGCGCATTCCGTCTCATCTCCAGGTAGAGACTGCGTCGACCGTGCCCATCAAGCGGTCCACTGGGTGGCTGAGAGGTATCCACCGAAACACGATAATGATTGCGGACGGGGCGGCCACCCACTTCGGGATTGAAATTGCCTGCGACCACCAACAACGCATCCCGAATCTCCTCGGCCTCAAGTCGGCGTAACGAGGCACGTTGAAGCCACTGATTTCCGGGATCGCGTTCCAGGGAGGCGACCGACGGATCGCTGGAAAGCTGCCAGGTTCGCGAGAGCACCATCCGTCGGATCAAACGCTTCAGCGACCAGCCGTCGTTCACCCACTCTGCCGCCAGAAAATCAAGCAACTCGGGATTCGACGGCAGGGCGCCGAGCTGGCCAAAATTGTCCACACTCTGCACGAGCCCCTGCGAGAACAGCCAGTGCCATACCCGGTTGACCATGACACGCGACGTCAGCGGATTCGACGGGTCCACCACCTCATGGGCCAGAGCGAGCCGGCCACTGCCTGCGTTGTGGTAGGTGCTGACGGAGGACCCCAGGACCTGAAGGTAGCGTCGGGGCACCACCCGGCCGGGCTTGAGATGATTGCCCCGCGGAAAGAGCTCCGAATCCAGCCCATTCCCGTCGTCGCGCAGCCCGGGCGCGCGGGTGGCGATGGGAATGCGGTCGGCCAGGTGACGATAACGCTCGATGAGTTCCGCCAGCGCGGGTGTGGTTCGATCGAAACGCGAATCGAGCAGGCCGAGCGAGGTGACCTCGCAAAGCAGGACCAGCTGCGGTTCCGAGGCCGTGCCGGCCTTCCAGGCAAGCAAGGCATCCCGGCTCGCCGCGGCTAGCCGCTCGCCGATCTCCCGCCAGGAACGCACCTCGCCCTGCCAGAACGCCGGTGGAAGCAGGTCCAGGGTCGGTTTCCAGGACCCAGGGTGAAAAACCACCTCAACGACTCCGAAGCCGGAGCGCCCGTCAGTGACCTCAAACACCTCGCGGAGCGGGGCGATTTCAACATAGGGACGGTCATCGCGCGTGAACAGCTCGACATAGGCCCGCCTCCCGCGCCACTGATCGCGCATACGCCAAGTGAACCACTGGAGGTTCGAGGCCTCGAGCGTGGGGTTGATGCCGGCAAAGAGCGTGCTGTCCCCCTGAAAATTCTCGATCACCAAGCGCGCGCGGGCGCCTTGGTGCCCTCCCGCGAGAATGCTGATGCAATCGGTCTCGATCGTGAAATCGGGTGAACGAAGCATTCCGCCGTGACGATCCGATAGTGTATCCGAAAAGTAACCCGCCGGCCTGACCGCCCGAACTCCCTGTTCGCCGGTGGAGGCAAGGGCAAAATTCCCCGCGTCCTGAGTCCGCTCCGGCAGGCCGGCCCCGCTGACGCGCCATCCGGCCGGCATTCCGTTCCTGAAGTCGGCAAAGACCTGCGCAGCCTCGGGGCGCGTCTTGTCGGTCGCACCAATCTCGCCCGCCAGTTGCCGCCACAATGTGCCAAACTCGTCCTCGTCGCAGGCCTTCACCAGCGGAAGGAACGTCCTGAAGAGCACGTCCTTCTTCGCCCAGACAGCGAGGGCGAACGCGCGCCGCCAGGGATCGACCGGCAACTGATCGTACACCGGACGTTCCTTCTCCAGCGCCGCAGGATGGGCGGCAATGAACTCCGCCGCGTCGTGCAATCGCTGGGGCCACTTGTCGAACTGCGTGTTCCAGTGGTCCGCCAGGAGTGCCGGGGCGCCGGACTTTATCCGCTCCAATGCGGAATTCTCCCGGGTGAAGGTGGAGACAGGCTCAAGGACATGCATCGCGACGCGCGAGCTGCGGAGGATGCCATAGAGCGCATAAAAATCATCCTCCGCGATCGGATCAAACTTGTGATCGTGACAGCGGGCGCAGGACATCGACATGGCCTGAAACCCCCGGGAAAAGGTATCAATCTGGCTGTCGATCACCGCGACTTCCTCCCGCTTCACGTCGACCGGCGTCTGGAAAAACTCCACAAATCGCCAGAAACCGGTGCCGATTGGGGCTTCGTTGATTCCGTTGCGCCAGCGCGGAGAAATCAGGTCACCCGCCACGTGTTCGCGCAGCATTTGATCGAAGGGAACATCGTCATTGAACGCACGCACCAGGTAGTCGCGGTACCGCCAGGCGAACGGCAAGAGAGAGTCCCGCTCCAAGCCGTGCGTTTCGCTGTAGTGCACGACGTCCATCCAGTGACGCGCCCACCGCTCTCCGAAGTGAACCGATCCCAGTGCTTGATCCACGAGCCGTTCCACCGCATCCGGTCGCGGATCGGAGAGGAACTTCCGGACGTCTTCGGGCGACGGCGGAAGACCGAGCAGCGCGAACCAGAGCCGTCGGATCAAGACACGCCGGTCGGCATCCTCCGCGGGAGCCAGCGAGTGCGCCTCGAGCTTCGCGAGGACAAATCGATCCAGATCCGTCCGCGGCCACGCCTGGTTTCGGGTTGTCGGCGGCTCGACGCGGCGGACGGGCTGAAAGGCCCACCGCTTCGCTCCCTCGGCAAAGTCGATTCCACCTTTCTTTCCCGTGGTCAACGCACGGCGCGGATCGAACGCCCCGTCACGCACCCAGGATTCGAGCACGCGGATCTCGTTTTCAGGGAGCCGACCTTTGGGGGGCATTTGGAGATCCGCATCGTCGTACCGGATCGCCTGAATGAGGAGACTCGCCTTCGGGTCTCCCGCCCGCACGGCCGGTCCGGTGTCCCCGCCGAGCTCCCAACCCGCCCGAGAATCCAACGCGAGCCCCGCTTTGATTTTGGACTCGTGGGAGTGACACTCAAAACATCGCTGCTGGAGGATGGGCAGCACGTTTTGCACAAACTGTTCGTTCCGATCCACCGCTTCCGCGGCGCGCAGGGGAGTCATCCCTGCCAGAGCGATCAGCAGGCATCCAAGACCCAGGGAACCCACGTCCAGGAGTCCGCCCGCACGCCAGCATTGTGACGGGGGACGAACTGAGGCCGTTTGAACGCGAGAGCGCATCCAGCCCGATCGACCATCGGGCGCACGGTGGCGCAGAAACCGCCTATCCTGAGCGATCCACCCGGTCCGGAGCAGGAGGATCGCTGAACTCATCCGAACCTTGGGCCTGACGCGGGCAGACTTCGGTCGGTGACGTGCACCTCAGGCGCGGGCCGACAACACGCTCCGGAAGATTTCCACGCTCTGATTCAACTCCGCGACCGTCGCCGTCAGGGGCGGCAACAAGCGGATCACATTGCCTCCGGCTGGCGGCGCCAGCAGGCCAGCCTCCCGCAAGGCCGCAACCGTGGGAGCGGGATCCGCGGCCAGTTGTACACCGACCATGTAGCCGAGCCCGCGCACCGCCAAAACCTTCGCCGGGAAATCGGTCACCAGCTGCTTCAGATCCGCGTGCCAGCGTACGCTGTTGATCCGGACATTTTCCATCAGGCGCTCGCGCTCCAACACATCGAGCACGGCGAGGGCCGCTGCACAGGCCAGCGGCGTGCCACCGAACGTGGTGCCATGCGAGCCGGGCTGAAAGAGATCCGCCGCCTTCTCTCCGATCCACACCGCTCCGATGGGAAAGCCTCCACCCAGACCCTTGGCCATGCCAATGGCGTCGGGACGCACACCCGCCTGCTCAAACGCAAAAAAGCTCCCGGTCCGACCTATCCCACACTGCACCTCGTCGAGCATCAGCAGCAGATTGTGCTGATCGCACAGCCGCCGCAGGCCCATCAGAAACTCGGTGGTGCAGGCATTGACCCCGCCCTCACCCTGAATGGTCTCCACAAAGATTGCCGCCGTCTCTGCGTCAATCAACGCCTCAAAGCTGCCGAGATCGTTCAACTGGCCAAAGTGGAATCCAGGGGTTAACGGACGAAACCCCTTCTGGATCTTCTCCTGCGGGGTCGCGCTCATGCCCCCAAAGGTGCGTCCGTGGAACGCCTGCCGGGCACAAATCACCTGATAGCACTTGCCCTCTTCACCTCCTGCTTTGCGCATGCCATGCAGTCGAGCCAGCTTGAGCAGGCCTTCATTGGCCTCCGCACCACTGTTGCAGAAAAACACCCGTCCGGGTCCGGCATAGCCCACCAGCCGCCGCGCCAGTTCCGCTTGGTTCACATTGCGGAACAGGTTGCTGGTGTGAATGAGCTCCCCGGCTTGCCGCTGGATGCAGGCGACCCAGTGGGGGTGGCAATGCCCCAACGCACTGACCGCGATGCCAGACGTGAAGTCGAGGAACTGCCGACCGGTGTCGTCCCAGACCAACGATCCTCGGCCGCGGACCAGCGTGAGGGCGGAACGGGCGTAGTTCTTCAGAACATGCGCGTCGTAGAGGTCTGCCGTACTGGTTCGAACAATGGTAGGCTGCATGAAATGCGAAACTAACCGTGCACGATTTCCGTGCCAATGCCCTTGTCGGTGAAGATCTCGAGCAAGAGGGAGTGCGGCAGGCGGCCGTCAATGAAGTGAACCCGCTGCACGCCTTCCTGCAGCGCCCGAATGGCACTCGAAACCTTGGGTCTCATTCCCTTGTCAATGACACCTTTCTGTTTCAGCGCATCAACCTGGGAAATCTTCAGCGTCGAAATCAAAGATGCCGGGTCGGGAGGAGCCGAAAGCAGGCCGGGAACATCGCTCATGTAGACCAGGCGGCGTGCATGCAAGGCACTCGCCACCCGCCCGGCAACCAGGTCGGCGTTCACATTGTAGGGCTTGCCATCGTACCCTTCGGCCACGGGCGAGATCACCGGGATAAATCCTTCGGCGATCTCCTTTTTGATCAGCTTGACCTTCACCTCGGTGACTTCGCCCACGAAGCCAAGGTCGACGAAATTGCCATCATCGTCCTCGGTCAGTTTCTGGCAAACGAGCACGCTGTCACCGGGAAGGCCCTTGGGTTTGCCCTTGGCCAGCGCGATCGCCTCGCAGACATCCTTGTTCACGATTTGATCGAGGGTCTTCTTGACGATTTCAACGGTGGCCTCGTCCGTCACCCTCAGTCCGTTGACGAACTTCGCGACCAGGCCGGAACCTTCCATCGCCTTGGTGATCGCCTTGCCGCCTCCGTGGACCACGACGACATTGATGCCGCAGGCGGCGAGAAAGGCGATATCGTACGCCACCCGGGAGCGAATCACGGGATCGGGATCATCCATGAAACTGCCGCCATATTTGACGACAAAGGTGGATCCTCGAAAATCCTGGATGTAAGGCAGGGCTTCGAGCAGCACCTTGGCCTTGGCGGTAATTTCAGCGACATTCATGGAAAGGCACGTTCACGCAGCTCCGCTCCGCCCATGCGGACCTGCTTCCATGGTGGAAGCGCGAGCGAGATCGGAAAAGGCGTGGGACACGTGGCAGCGGAATAGGGTACGCATAAGCGCGCAGACCCGGGCCTTTCCATAAAATTGTGCACACAGGTTCAAAGAATCTTGAGGTACCCACTTCGGACCAGGCCGGGAATCATGCCCGAAGCCGGCCGTCCGCGCACAAATTCGCTTCACTCCCCGCCTCCGGGAGCACAGGAGTTGCCGGTGCCCAGCACTGATCTCACCTTCTCCGACCGCGACGCGCATCGCGCCTGGCTAGCCACCCAGGCCGTCCTTCCGGCGGGATTCCGCGTGGGGACCACGCGATTCGAATTCATGCCCCGCGAGGCGCCCAAGCCGGCCAGAATGACCCTGACCCTGGTGGCACTGGATCGGCCGACTCCGGATTTCGCCGCCGTCTTCACCCGGAACGCATTCCCCGGCGCGCCCGTCCTCGTGGGCAGGCAACGGCTCCTCGAGCCCGCATTGGGCGCCATCATCATCAACAACAAGATCTCCAATGTCTGCGCCCCGGGCGGCGTGGAAGCCGCAGAGCGGGTGGCCGGAGAAACCGCGCGGCTGTTGGGGCTCGCCTCCCACGCCGTGCTTCCGTGTTCGACCGGTGTGATCGGCTGGGGTCTTCCGGCCGATGCCATGATTCAAGCCCTGCCGAACGCGGTCGCGGCCTTGGCTCCCGGATCGGCGATGCCCATGGCCGAGGGAATTGTCACCACGGATCTCTACCCCAAGGTCCGTCGCGCGGCGGTGGGAAAGGGCAGTCTGGTCGGTATCGCCAAGGGCGCGGGCATGGTTGAGCCGAATCTGGCGACGATGCTTGTTTACCTCCTCACCGACGTGGCGATTCCCCGGGATGCGTTGCGCGGCATGCTGCAGCGAGCCGTCGACGCCAGCTTTAACACCATCAGCGTGGACAGTGACACCAGCACCTCCGACACCGTCGCGTTGCTGTCGACCGGTGCGGTGCCCTGCGAGAATCTCACCGCCTTTGAAGCAGCCTTGCTGACCGTGTGCCAGGATCTGGCCGAGGATGTGGTGCGAAACGGCGAGGGCGTGCGACACGTCATCCGGGTCGCGCTGACCGGCGCGCCGTCGATCGAGGTGGCGCGAGGGCTTGGCAAGGCGGTGGTCAACGCACCGCTCTTCAAGTGCGCCATCGCTGGCAATGACCCAAACGTCGGGCGGCTGATCCAGGCCATCGGGAAGTACGTGGGGTCGCAGGCACCCTCCGTGGACCTCTCCCGACTGCGGGCCCGCATCGGTGGCATCGACATTTTCGCCGACGGTGTCTTCCGGCTGAATCCGGAGAAGGAGGCCGCGCTCGTGGCTCATCTCCGACAGGCCGAACTCTATGCCAGCGCTCCGGCGAAGGACGGAGTGTTCGCGCCACCGATTGACTTTCCACCGCACGAGCGCTGCGTTCAGATCGAGCTCGACCTGGGTGCGGGTTCGCATCGGGCCACGGTGCATGGTGGCGATCTGACTCACGAATACGTGAGCGAGAACGCCGACTACCGAAGCTGAATCGAGCCGGCGGAGACGGACCGGGCGGTCACACCAGACCCGCCGTCTCCGGAAATCCACACCAGAGATTCATGATCTGAACGGCCTGGCCGCTCGCTCCCTTGAACAGGTTGTCCTCGGCCGAGGTGATGACAAAGTTCTTGGTGCGTGGGTCAAGGACCACCGACATGTCGATCCGGTTCGTACCGACCACGTGCGCCGTATCCGGCGTTTCACCGCTCGCCAGCAGTTGCACGAAGGGCGCACTCGCGTAGGCGGCACGCCACGAGGCATAGGCCGACTCCACCGTTGCCCCCGGCGCGGCGGGAACCGTCACCGTGGTCGCGATACCCCGCCGCATCGGAGCCAGATGGGGATTGAATTGGATCACGGTCGGCGCACCCGTGCGCAGGGCCAGCTGTTCCTCGATTTCCGCCAGGTGCCGGTGCTTCACGAGCCCGTAAGCCTTCGCACTCTCCGCCCGTTCGACATAGAGGTAGGCCTCCTCGGCCTTGCGCCCTGCTCCACTGACACCACTGAAGGCGTTGGCCACGATATGCTCCCGTTGCACCACGCCATCCCTGAGCAACGGCACCAGGGGAACGAGAATGCTGGTTGGATAGCAGCCGGGTGCGGCGACCAACCGTGTTTCCGTCTTCCAAGTAGGAGGCGTGAGTTCGGGAAGGACAAACCGGGCCTGCGGGAGCAGGTCGGGAGCGTGGTGCTTGCCGTAGTAGCGTTCGTAGGTGGCAAGGTCAGCGATCCGAAAATCGGCGCTCAAGTCGATGACCCGCTTGCCGGCCGGCACGAGAACTTTGGCAAAGTCGGCGGCGGCACCATGAGGCAGGGCAAGAAAGATGAGATCGAGATCACTGGCCGCGAGGCGCGAGGCGTCAGAATCGCTGAACACGAGCCCGCGGTCCAAGCCCCGCAAGGCGGGGATGACCTGAGCCAGCGGCCTGCCGGCGTGCGTGCGCGACGTCACCGCAGCCAGTTTCACCTGCGGGTGACGCAACAGCAGCGACACCAGCAGTTCACCTGAATAACCCGAGGCACCCACAATACCAACATTCATCCCCTAAGCCTCGGGTGAATTCCGGGGGAATTCAAGGTTTGGTCCATGCCAGCGCCTGGCCTTCTTGTCCGGCACAGCCAAAAAAAAGGCCGCCCAAAAAATGGGCGGCCGGAAAGGGAACGACGAGGCGAAGGAATCAGCGCTTCGAGAACTGGAAGCGCTTGCGGGCGCCGGGCTGGCCGGGCTTCTTGCGCTCTTTTTCCCGCGGGTCGCGCGTGATGTGCCCAGCCTTCTTCAGCGCGGCACGCAGCTCGGGATTCATCTTCTGCAACGCGCGGGCAATTCCATGCGCCGTCGCACCGGCCTGGCCGGCCACGCCACCACCGGCGAGGTTCACCGTGACGTCGATCTTTTCGCGCAGCTCAACCGTCAGCAGGGGAGCATAGGCTTGTTTGGCGAAATTCTCGTGCGAGAAATAACTTTCGAAGTCGCGGCCGTTGGCGATCAGTTTGCCTGAGCCTTCGACGAGGCGCACGCGAGCCGTCGCAGTCTTGCGACGTCCGGTGGCGGTGAACACGTTGGTGGCGGTGACGCTCATAGTCGGAATCAAACGGAAATCTTGATGGGATTCTGCGCCTCGTGCGTGTGCTTGGTGCCGGCGAAGACGCGCAGCTTGGTCAGCATCTTTGCAGCGATGCGGTTCTTCGGAAGCATGCCCTTCACGGCGTGCTCAATGATGAACTCGGGATGACGCTCGCGCTGAAGCTGGAGCGAACGGTAGCTCTCGCCGCCGACGAAACCCGAAAAGAACATGTAGCTGTTCTTCTCTTCCTTCTTGCCGGTCAGAACCACCTTCTCGGCATTGACGATTACGACGTAGTCGCCGGTGTCGACACTGGGGGTGTAGGTAGCTTTCGTGCGACCGCGGATAATATTCGCGGCCTTCACGGCGAGACGGCCGAGCACCATACCCTCGGCATCGATCAGATACCACTTGGGTTGAGGCAGGGTCTCGTTTTTGGCGAGGAACGTTTTCATGAGAAAAGGGGCCAAGAGGTAGGGTTGTACGAAGGCGTGTCAACAGCTTTTCCGAGGGATAAAAAACCCGCCACCGCGAAAGCGGGGCGGGTTAAGGTCTATCTCAAATCAATTGCCTTGATTCAGGTTAGAATCCAACCGTCAATCCGGCCGTGAACCACAGGTGATTGTCGTCGGCGCCGTCGAGGTCATTCGAGGCGTACTGCGCACCGATGGCGAACGTGGCTTTCTCGGTCAGTTTGTATGGCAGGTTCACACCCACACCGTAGTAGATGTAGTCATCCCCCACATCGGGCGAAACATTGCCCAGCGTGACCGTGAAGTCGAGCGAGGTGCCCGCGGACTCCAGCGGAATGCTGTAACCCACCGAGCCTTGCACCGTAAACGCCTTCAGATCGAAATCATAGTAGGCGTAGATGCCAGGGGTGAAGCCATTGACGGTTCCCGTGATTCCGATGAAGCCCTCGAAGGTCTTCTCGTCGAAACTGGAGGTATCAGCTTCCGGGTAGTAGTAGAGGGTGGCACCGGCATCGATCTTCCACTTATCATTCAACGGAATACCGTATCCTGCGTAGAAATCGAATTCGTTGTCGGAATTGTTCGTGACCGGCTGATTCGTCCACACACCCGCATAGAAATTGCCCGAGGCAACTTCGATCGAGGGCTGAATGGAATCCTTGGCATACTCAATGCCACGGAACACGTACTTGCTGGCGTAGGGGAAGTCGACCGTGACCGAATAGGAGAGTTTGCTCTCCTGGGCGTTCAGGCTGAGTCCCGCCGCGAGGAGGGCGAGGGTGAGGGCAGTCTTTTTCATGTAGTTGTTGTTCTGTAGTTTGTTAGTCCGTTGTCCGTGAAGACAACGAGTTGCCATCCAAGAATGCGCACCCGTCAAACTCAAGGCTTAACTTATACGCACCCCATGATAGCCACCTCGAAGACCAAAGAAACTATTCATAGTTCCAAAGCAGGAGGCGGGCCAGACTGTCGCACATATGAAAATAATTAAGTCCATCGCGGCCGCGGCCGGAATTTCAGGAGTTGGATTGGGAGCGTTCGGGGCGCACGCGCTTCGCGGAATCTTGTCCCAACGCGGTACTGTGGAAATTTGGCACACCGCCACCACTTATCATCTTCTTCACGCGGTGGCGCTGCTCGGCGTGGCGCTGGCCGCTGAGAGCACGGAGGATCCGCAGGTCCGTCGCTCCTGGCTCCGGTGCGCCTATGCGTGGCTGGCCGGCATTCTCCTTTTCTCCGGGTCGCTCTACGGCCTCGCCTTGGGCGGACCCCGCTGGCTGGGGCCGGTCACGCCACTCGGTGGCACTTCATTTCTCGTGGGCTGGTTTCTTGTCGCGTTCGCCGGGCGACGATCGGCACACTGACCCATGCGTCTGCCTGACTCCCTTCGATCTGCCTTGGCCGCAGTCCGGCCCATTGGCCGACCGCGTCTCGTTGGGGGTTGCGTGCGTGATTTTCTCCTCGGCCGCGAACCCAAGGACTTCGATGTCGAAGTCGGAGGCACCGACTTCCCTTCCCTCCATCGGGCGCTCTCCCCGTTCGGCGCGACGGATGTGGTGGGGCGCAGTTTCGGCGTGATCAAACTGCGGACCGCCGACGGCCGGGAGTACGATTTCAGCCTGCCGCGTCGAGAATCAAAGACCGGCGCCGGTCATCGCGGTTTCGAAGTCGCACCGGATCCCGATCTGAGCGACGCCGAGGCAGCCGCGCGGCGGGATTTCACCGTCAACGCCATCTCGTGGGATCCCTTCGATGAACGGGTCATCGATCCCCTCAACGGTCAGGCGGACCTTCAGGCCAAGGTCCTTCGCCACGCCAGCCCCGCGTTTGTTGAAGACCCGCTGCGGGTGCTGCGGGCCATGCAGTTTGCCGCGCGATTCGACTTCACGCTCGCCTACGAAACAGCCCAGCTTTGCCGATCGATCAGCTCGGCCTATGCTGAGCTGCCCTTGGAACGGGTCTGGGGCGAGTGGAACAAGTGGGCGACCCAATCCGCGCGTCCCTCGCGGGGTCTCACGGTGCTCGAACAAACGGGCTGGCTGCAGCATTACCCCGAACTGGCCGCGCTGCGCGACTGCCCCCAGGAGCCGGAATGGCATCCCGAAGGCGACGTCTTCAGCCACACCCAGCATTGCTGTGATGCCTTGGTGAAACTGCAGCCGTGGCAGTCCGCCAACGATGACCGCCGGCGCTTCCTGCTCTTTGCCGTCCTGACTCATGACTTGGGCAAGCCGTCCACTACCATTCGCTCCCATCGGCGCGAGGTGCTGCGCTGGACCAGCGCAGGCCACGAAGCGGCGGGCGGTCCGATCGCCGAAGCCTTCCTCACGCGGATCGGCGCTCCGGCCGAACTCGCCACCTACGTACGCCCCCTCGTGGTCGATCACCTTGTCCACCACCACGGACCGAAAAGCGAATTTGGCGATACTCAGGTGCGACGTCTCGCCCAGCGCCTCGCCCCAGCCACCATCGACGACCTGGCCTTGGTCATGACCGCCGACTCGTTCGGCCGGCCTCCGCTCTACTCGCCAGAGACTCACAACCTGATCGAAAAACTGCGTGCCAAATCACGTCTGCTCGATCTGGCCGCGAGCGCGCCTAAGCCCATCTTGCTCGGACGGCACCTGATTGCGCTTGGCGAAAAACCCGGACCCCACTTCAAGCCCTTCCTCGATGACGCCTTCGACGCCCAATTGGACGGCGTCTTCCACCACGAGGCGGGTGCACTCGAGTGGGCGAAAAACCGATTGCGGCGAACCGAGGCGGCCAAATAAGGTCGGGAGGGGACAGGAGCGGACGACCACCGACCGCAGTCCCGACCAAACCGATTATATGCCCACACAACTCGAACAGCTAAAACAATTTACAAAAGTTGTGGCTGATACAGGCGACTTTGCTTCCATGAAGCAATTCGCCCCGCAGGATGCGACCACCAATCCGTCACTGATCCTCAAGGCCGCCGCCATGGCGGATTACAGTTACTTGGTGGACCAATCGTTGAAGGACACCGGCGCCCAAGCGCCGCTCGGGAAGGTCATCGACCGTCTCCTGGTGTTGTTCGGCCTCGAAATCCTCAAGATCGTGCCCGGGCGCGTCTCCACCGAGGTGGATGCACGCCTCTCGTTTGATCGCGATGCGACCATTGCCAAGGCGCGCGAAATCATCGGGCTCTATGCCGCCGCAGGAATTCCACGGGAACGCATCCTCATCAAAATTGCATCGACGTGGGAAGGCATCAAGGCGGCCGAGCAGCTGGAGCGTGAAGGCATCCACTGCAATTTGACCCTGCTTTTCTCGTTCGCTCAGGCCGTCGCCTGCGCAGAATCCAAGATCCAGCTGATCTCACCGTTCGTCGGTCGTATTCTCGATTGGTACAAGAAAAGCACGGGCAAGGACTACGCCCCAACGGAGGACCCGGGCGTGCGGTCCGTCGCGGCGATTTACAGCTACTACAAGAAGTACGGCTACCGAACCGAAGTCATGGGAGCCTCGTTCCGCAACAAGGGCGAGATCCTCGAGCTCGCCGGGTGCGATCTCCTGACCATCGCGCCACCGTTACTGGCCGAGCTCGCAGCCAGCCAGGAGCCCGTGGTGCGCAAGTTGTCGTCCGCGAATGCAGCCTCAGATCCCCAGCCCCAGGTGTCATTCGACGAAAAGGCCTTTCGGTTCGCCCTGAACGAAGATGCGATGGCAACCGAGAAAACGGCCGAAGGCATCCGGCTCTTTTCCGCTGACATTGTGAAGCTGGAGCAGCTCCTGATCAAGAAACGCGGCTGAACGGACCCGTCTGCGTCACCACGCAAACGAAACAGCTCCCGGAAAAAACCGGGAGCCTCCGCGTCAGAAGTCAGTGCGTGGGCGGCTCCAACGCGAGTTGACCGCTCACGATCGCGAAGGGGACGGGACCGCAGACAAGGCTGCCGTCTCTCCTGATTTTCGCCCGGAGGCCGCCCTTGCCTTTCAGCCAAGCCTCCGCACCTGGCCCCACGGCCTGATTCATCCAATGGCAGGGCGAAGACTCACCGCATCCTTCGAATTCGACCGCACCCAGGGTGAAGCGAACGCCGATCAGCGAGGGAAGATCCAGTCCGTCCACGACCGCGTTGCGACGGAAGGCCCCGGGGGAAAGCCCTGGCAGGGCCAGGGACCGCTTGATGTCCTCAAAGACAGCAAAGTCGAAGAAGGTGATCTGGCCACGATAGTCCTCTTTGTAGCCAAAAAATCGGTCTCCCTCGATCCCACGCCCCTCCCGGCACTGCACGCGCTCAACGGCCACGGTGGGATGCGGACCCGGCGGCTGCCCGTGCCGGCCAAAGAAATTGTGACCGGGTGAGATGAAGAGATGGCGGACATGGACCTGCATGGTGACTCGGAATTCTTTTCATGCTGATCCCGGCAAAACGCAACCGCGAGACCCGCTCCCACCTTTCATTTTTCTTTTCTCTGCCGGCCAGGCTGGTTCGACTCCGGCCATGCGCCTCTTCCGACACCTCACGGCCCAGGGTCCCGCCTATGCCGCCCTCCTTCCTGACGGTTCGGCCCAAACCGTGATCGGCGACCCGCTCGCCGGCCCCATTCAACTCGGGTCACCGTTGGCAAATCCGGGGAAACGGCTGTCACCCCTTGCTCCCACCACGATCATCGGCATCGGCCTCAACTATCGCAAACACGCCGAAGAGGGCGGAAAGGGTGTGCCGGCCCGGCCCATGTGGTTCATGAAGACGGTCTCCTCCGTCCAGAATCCCGGCGATCCCATCGTGCTCCCCACCGCCTGCGCCTCCCACAAGGTGGACTACGAAGGGGAACTCGCCGTTGTCATCGGCCGGCCGGCCAAGAACGTATCCAAAGAGTCTGCACTCGACTACGTTCTGGGCTACACGATCGCCAACGACGTCTCCGCGCGCGACTGGCAGTTCGAGCTGGGCGGGGGACAATTCTGCCATGGCAAGAGCTTCGACACCTTCTGTCCGCTCGGCCCGGTTCTGGTGACCACGGACGAATTGAAGGACCCGAACGCGCTCCATCTCGTCACGCGGATCAATGGAGAGGTCCGGCAGGACTGGACCACGCAGGACATGGTTTTTGACGTCGCCACCGTGGTCAGTTTCCTCAGTGGCAGCCGAACCCTCCTGCCTGGCACAGTCATTCTTACGGGAACCCCGCACGGTGTCGGCTACGCACGCAAGCCGCCACTGTGGCTCCGGGCGGGCGATGTCGCAGAAGTGGAAATCGAGAAGATCGGCGTCCTCTCCAATCCAGTGGTCGCAGAAGCCGTCTGAGTCCCGATCCAGGTCGCTCACGCCCTTCGCCCGAACGGACACGGACAGACCCGCCCGCCGGTTGCGGTGACCGACGGCGGCGGCGCGGGCGCATCGCCCCCTGACACCGTCAATCCAACCTGCCTACATCCGTCAGGGAGCAAGCAACCAAATTTTCGCAACCAGCTTGTTTTTAACAATAAACACATCATCCATTTCAGAATGGCCAGGCGAAGGAAGCCTCGAACGAAACTCGGCCACCGGCATCGGACATTGACCCTGCCGAGTCCGTCCATTTTCTCCTCAGACACCGCGTCCCCATAGCTCAAGTGGATAGAGCGTTCGTTTCCTAAACGAATGATCCGTGTTCGAGTCACGGTGGGGGCACCATGAGGCGACCCTGACACAACACGCGTGGGACAAGTCTGAAACCTTGCTGGGCCGTGCCTCAAATTTCGGGTGCTTGCGCTGCGTTCCGCGAAAGCTAGGCTCATCCCCTTCGCGCCACGCCCGTTTTCGTGCATGAACGCCGCTCCGTCTCGGTCTCTCTTTCTCATCACTCACGAGTTCTATCCCAAGCGGGGCGGTATCGCCACGTTTGCGGAAGAGATGGCGCGCGCTTCGGTGGGTCTTGGATTCGACGTCGAGGTGTGGGCCCAGTCCACCTCCAACCACGCCACCGAAAAGCGGTGGCCGTTCCGCGTACGTCGATTGCCTCTGCCGGGCACTCATGACCTTCGCTGCCAGTTGAAGCTCGCCATTCAGTTGATCGCCGAGCGGCGACGCCTGCGGTATGCCACGGTCTACCTGCCCGAGCCAGGTCCCATGCTGGCCATGATGATGCTGCAGGGAGTGAAGGGGTTTCGACCGAAGAGCCTCATTCTCACCTTCCATGGGTCGGAGATCCTGAAGTTCCACAGCAATCCAGTGACGCGCCGCCTCACCTCCCGGCTGATTCGCAATGCCTCGCGCATCAGCACGCTGACTCACTACACGCACGATCTGCTCGTCCGGCACTTTCCCGAGGCATCGCGCAAGGCATTTCTGACGCCCGGGGCGCTGCGGTCGGACTTTGCCGTCGTCGCGGAACCTCCCGTGCACAGCGGAAAGGACCGGCTCGTCGTGCTGACCGTGGGGAGACTGCATCCACGGAAGGGCCAGTTGGTCACGTTGGAGGCACTGCAGGCCCTGGCCCCGCGGTTTCGGAACAAAATCGAGTACTGGATTGTGGGAGGGCACAGCAAATCCAACTACGAACAAAACCTGCGCGAGCGTGCCTCCCGCAGCGATTTGAAGGTGCGTTTCTTCGGGGATCTGCCCGACGAAGAATTGGACCGCATCTACGACCGGGCGGATATCTTCGCCATGACCAGCATCGACTACCGGCACAGCATCGAGGGCTTTGGCCTGGTCTACCTGGAAGCCGCCGCTCACGGGCTACCCGTGGTCGCCCACTCGATTGGTGGAGTCGCCGAGGCGGTCTTGGATGGCGTGACGGGCCTCTGCGTCCCTCCCGATCATCCGGCGCAATTGACCGCGGCGTTCGAACGCCTGATCAGCGATGCCAAACTCAGGCACACACTCGGGGAAGCGGGACGCAACTGGTCACGTCGCACCTCGTGGCAGCAGTCCGCCGACCTACTTTTCAACGCCGCCAAACCGTCCTCACCGTCCCCCACTCCATGATCCAATCGCGCGCCAGGATCGACGTCCGCTACGCCGAGACCGACATGATGGGGGTGGTTTACCACGGGAGCTACCTGCCCTGGTTTGAAATCGGGCGCACGACCCTGCTGAAGGAGCACGGCCTGTCCTATCGTCAGCTCGAGGCCGACGGCTTCAGGCTTCCCGTGCTCGAGGTCTCGGCCAAGTATCTCCGTCCGGCGTTGTACGACGACACCCTCACCATTGTCACCACCATGCGCGAACGCCCGTTGCTGCGCATTCGCCTGGAGTACGAAGTGTTCCGCGGCGACGAACTCCTCGCCACCGGCACCACGGCGCACGCCTTCATCGATCGCGAGGGCCGGCCGGTGCGGCCACCCGCGGCGTTCGCCCGGACCATGAGCGTGCTTTTTGGGGCGTAGTCGCCGTTTCCGGACCGGTCAGGCCGGCGCCAGACCCTCGGCCGCATACTCCGCCAGCACCAGGGTGTCGGTCTCGGCCGCGCGGAGTTCGTCCAGCATCGCCCCCCCGCCCAGGCGATGCACCGCCCAGACCGCATGGGCGCGCACCAGGGGAAGCGGGTGACCCGCCAGAGCGACCAGGGCCGGCAGGTGCACGGGGTCACCCGTATTTCCAGCCACGATACACGCATTGCGGAGCATCCCGCCGAGTTTGACCCGCTTGATCGGCGTGCGCCGGAACACGCGGGCAAAGGACTCGGGGTTCAGGGCCAGCAGATCCGCAAGGCTCACCTCCCGCAGCTCGTCCCTGGCGCTGAGCAGCAGACGCCGTCCCTTTCGGGCAAACCGGTTCCAGGGGCACACTTCGAGGCAGACATCGCAACCATACACCCGCTGCCCGATGCCGGCCCGGAGTGCGCGGGGAATGATCCCCTTGTTCTCAATCGTCTGATACGAAACGCAGCGCCGTGAATCGACCACGCCAGGTCGGGCGAACGCCTGGGTCGGGCAGGCGTCGAGGCACCGCGTGCAGGTGCCGCACAACAAGCCCACCTGTGCGCCCAGAGGATCGCCCGCCACTTCGCGTCGCCGGATGGGCGGATCCGCAGCAAATTCAAGCCGGGTGATGACACTGGCAAGGAACAGCCAGTTGCCGTGTTGCCGCGAGATGAGCATCGCGTTCTTTCCCGTAAACCCCATGCCGCTGCGCGCCGCCCAGCCGCGTTCAAGCACCGGCCCCGTATCGACGTAGGCGCGATAGTCCTGCGGCAATGCTCCGCAGATCTCCTCCAGCAGCCGGCCCGCCGCAGTCAATCCCTCGCGAAGGGTGTCATGATAGTCGGCATACAGGCTGTACCGCGCCCAACGCGGAGCGTTTGATTCCGCGGACGGAGAGGGCTTGCCGGACCAGTAGTTGACGCCGAGCAGGATCAGGGACCGCGCCCCGTCGAGCACGCGGGTCGGATCCTGCCGCTTGTCCCGGTTCTTTGCCATCCACGCCATGTCCGCCTGATATCCGGCGTCGAGCCAGGCGTCCAGGCCCGCGCCCACCGCAGGATCCGGCAGTCGGGCGAAGCGCACTTCGTCGAAACCCAGCGACTGCAACTGCCCGCGCAGCCGCTCCTGGAGCGAGGTGGTCATTTCCGCGGGTTCGCCCCGGCCGCTGGAGAGCGGTGCAGACGAAGCCAGTCACTCGCTTCACGACGGTAAGACCGCATCACATGCGTCACGATATCGCTCAACGGCCGGGCATCGGTCAGGATCATGGTTCCCGCGCGGCGGTAAATGGGCTCACGCACGGCATAGAGCGTGCGCACCCGGGCGTCCAAATCGTCCACATTGAGCAGGGGCCGGTGCCGCTGCCCCTGCGTCCGCTTCAGAATGGTCTCGATCGAGGCATGGAGGCAGATGATCACGCCCTTGGTCTGCAGAAGTTCCAGCATGCCATCCGGAACGATCAAACCTCCCCCACAGGCCACCACGTGACGGGAAGGCGCGTGGCCCGACTCGATGAATGTCCGCTCCATCCGGCGGAAGGCCGCTTCCCCGTCCTGGGCAAAGATCTCCGTCACCGGCCGGCCGGCCACGCGCTCGATCTCGTGGTCGCTGTCGATCACCGAGAAACCGAGCCGCTGGCCCACGGCGCGACCAATCGTGGTCTTCCCGGTTCCCATGAAACCCACCAGATAGAGATTTGGTTCAAAGTCGCTCATGCCCACGTCCTCCCCAAATGACGATCCCGGCCTGAACTGCCAACGCCGAAAAAACGCTTCCACGGCGGCCTGCCTGCGGTGACACTGGCGCATGCCTGCCTCGCCGACTCTTCGACACGACTACCATTTTGCCAGTGACAATACGTCCGGCATTTGTCCGGAAGCCTGGTCTGCGCTGACCCAGGCCAATCAAGGACGGGTTCCCAGCTACGGGACCGACGACTGGACCCGGCGCGCCTGCGACCTGATTCGGGAGGTGTTCGAGAAACCCGATGCCGAGATCTTCTTTGTCTTCAACGGCACGTCCGCCAACTCCCTCGCGCTCGCCTCGCTCTGTCAGAGCTACCACAGTGTGATCTGCCACGACTTTGCCCACGTCGAGGTGGATGAATGCGGCGCCCCGGAGTTTTTCTCCAACGGCACCAAGCTGCTGACCGCAACCGGAGCCAACGGCAAACTGGCTCCCGAAACGGTCGAGCGCTTGATCCTGAAGCGAACCGACATCCACTTTCCCAAGGCGCGCGTGCTTTCGATCACCCAGTCGACCGAGTGGGCCACGGTGTACAGTCGCGAGGAAATCTCCGCCCTGAGTGCCGTCGCGAAACGACACGGTCTGGCCGTTCACATGGACGGCGCGCGTTTCGCCAACGCCGCCGCCGCCCTCGCCGCCCGGCCGCGGGTCGGAGGGAAGGGCGAAGGACACTCCCCGGCGGACTTCACCTGGCGCGCTGGCGTGGACGTGCTCTGTTTCGGCGGGACCAAGAACGGGATGAACACGACCGAGGCGGTCGTGTTCTTTAATCCCGAGCTGGCAAAGGAGTTCGACTACCGCTGCAAACAAGCCGGGCAACTGGCCTCCAAGATGCGATTCCTGAGCTCTCAGTGGGTCGGCATGCTCGAGACCGGCGCCTGGCTGCGACACGGCGCCCATGCCAATGCCATGACCCAGCGGCTCGCCTCCGCCCTGCGGGCTCTGCCAGGCATCAAGCTGCTCGCCGAACCCGAGGTGAACGCAGTCTTTGTCGAACTCGCTCCAGAGGTCGCACGCCGCCTGCAGGAGAAAGGCTGGCACTTCTACAACTTCATCGGGGCCCACGGCTACCGTCTGATGTGTTCGTGGGACACCCGCGCGGAGGACATCGAATCCTTCATCGAGGACCTGCGGGGCGCACTTCCGGCGTGACACCTGCTCTCCGGCTGCTGTCCGCACCATGAAACTCCATGTCTCCCACTTCACGCGATACGAGTATGATCGCCCGGTGGCCCTCTCACCGCACCTACTCTACCTGCGTCCCCGGGAGACACCGCAACTGCGGGTCAACAACTTCGGTTTCGACATTTCCCCGACCGCAAAGCTCACCTGGACCCGCGACTCCCACGATGTCCTGCTGGCCTGGGCCTACTTCCGCGAACCCGCATCCGTGTTGAGCATTCGCTCGGAGTTTGATGTCGAAACCTACGACACCAATCCGTTCGACTTTTTCCTGCTCCCCTACGCCTCCGAGACGCCGTTCAACTACGAGGAGCTCGAGCGCTTCAATCTCAGCCCCTACCTCGCCCCGCCCTTTGCCGAGACCCGGGAGATTCTGAAGCAGTGGCTCCGCGACCACCTGGTGAATCCCCCGGCTGAGACTGTTCCGCACCTGCACGCGCTCAATCAGGCCGTCTATACGTTCCTGACCTACCAACGACGAGAGGAGCACGGCATTCAAAGTTCCCGGACCACCTTGGAGCTGGGTTCAGGCGCCTGCCGCGACTACGCGGTTCTCCTGGTCGAGCTCTGCCGCACCCTGGGTCTCGCGGCCCGTTTTGTCAGCGGTTACCTCTATGCCCCGCCTTCGGACAACCACCGCTCCTCGGGTGCGATGCACGCCTGGGCCGAAGTCTACCTGCCCGGTGCGGGATGGAAGGGGCTGGACCCGACACACGGCGTCTTCTGTGACGACGCCTTTATTCCCGTGGCCCATGCCGCGGTCGCAGAAAGCGTAAACCCCATCCAAGGCACCCTCTACAGTCCCCAGTCCGTGGCCAGCCGCATGCAAACCGACGTATGGGTGGATAAACTACAGTAAGCCCCACTCCCATGATACACGCCCCCTACACGGACTCCCACTGGACCCAGGTCCATCGCTGCGCCGCCGAAGTCGAACAGGTCATGGCCCGCAGCGGCCTCCAGATCACGATGGGAGGCGAACCCACCTTCGTGCCGCTGCGTCCGGAAGGGGCGGAGTGGCAGACCGCCGCCCTCGGACCGACCAAGCTGGGCTACGCGCGGCAGTTCGCCCATCAACTGGCGAAGCTTCACTTTCCCGGATCCGTCATTCTCGAAACCTCCGGCAAACACTATCCCGGAGAGCCGCTGCCGCGCTGGACCCTGCTCCTACAACGGCGGCTCGACGGCGTGCCGCTTTGGAAAGACCTGACGCGACTCAAATCGAACTTGAAACCGGGCCAGCACACGGTGGCGCAGGCCCGGGCCGCGTTGGAACAGATCCTCCGGTCCCTGGGACTCGACCGCAAAGGCCTGATGCCTTGTCTGGAGTCGTCCCTGCCCGATGCGGTGATCGGCTATGTCGCTCCTCTCGACCACAATGGCGAGCAGTGGGTGACCGATTCGTGGGAACCCGTCCTGAAACGAGGCGCCGTGGAGCTGATTCCGGGAGATTCGTTGCTGGGATTGCGTCTGCCGCTGGGCAAACTTGGCGAGGACAACCTGCGCAGAGCCATGACCGTCGAGGTGAAGGAAGGAACCCTCGCGCTCTTCATCCCTCCCCTTTCACCCGCCGCCTACCAGCTGATCCTTCCGGTGATTGAGTCCGCTCTCGTCGCGTTGAAAGTGCGTGACGTAGTGCTGGCCGGTTACGCCCCGCCGATCGATGCGTCGCTGCCCACCATTGGTTTCGCCTCTGACCCCGGCGTCATTGAAATCAACGTTGCGCCCTGCGCCACGTGGGCGGACTACGACGTCCAGCTGGAGCAGCTCTTCAGTGCCGCCCGGGACATCGGGCTCTGCGCACGCAAACTCGGCTTCAATGGCCGGCTGTCCGGCACCGGAGGCGGCGCGCACCTGGTTTTCGGTGGTCCCGTTGGACTCGACTCCCCGTTCTTTGCCCGTCCCGGACTTCTGCCGTCCATCATCCGCTACTTCCAGCACCATCCCGCGCTGAGCTACGCTTTCACGGGCCAGTACCTGGGTCCCAGTTCGCAGGCTCCCCGCATCGACGAATCGACGTATGAGGCGCTGTACGAGCTGGAAATCGCCTGTGCGGGCGCCGAGCAGTTTGGCTCACCCTACAACTACGCGCTCTTCGATCTTCTCTTCCGGGATCTGTTGATGGATCGGTCCGGCAACACCCACCGCGCAGAGATCAGCGTGGACAAACTGTGGAATCCCTTCGCCGGAAACGGACGGCTCGGACTGGTGGAATTTCGCGCCTTCGAGTCGAATCCCTCGCGTGCGGCTCAGTCGCTCACCGCGCTGCTGGTGCGCGGAGTGATTGCGCGGCTGGCCATCGACCCGTTTCAACAGCCGTTCCGACGCTGGCACGGCGAATTGCACGATCGTTTCTTCCTGCCTTCGTTTGTCTGGAGCGACCTGGCCGATACAGTGGCCGACCTCAAGGCCCACGGCATCTCCTTCGAGCTCGAGTGGCTCCGGCCCCTGTTTGAGTTCCGATTCCCGAAACTGGGGGAGTTCGCACTCACCGTCCAGGAGACCGATGAAAGCAAGAAACCCAAAGTCGCCGGGGAATTTCGGATCGAATTCCGCCAGGCTCTCGAGGCGTGGCCCCTCCTCGGCGAGTCGCCCAATGCCGGGACCGTGGCGCGCACGGTGGATGCCTCGATGGATCGGATCGAAGCGTGCGTGACGTCCCCCCTGGCACTTGAGAAAGGCCTTTTGCTGGTCAACGGCTATCCCTGCGAATTCCGCAGCCTGCCCACGGATCGTACCGGACCCACCGGAGCCTGCGCCGCAGCCGGCATCCGCTTCCGCGCCTTTTACCTGACACCCGCACTGCACCCGCATGTTCCCGTGCACGCTCCCCTGCTGCTGGAGTGGGTCGATCGCGAGACTCTCACGGTCGCGGCAGCGGCCCGGTGGCATGTTTGGAACCCCCTCAGCACGCCCTACGCCGACCGACCGGCGGACGAGGCGGCGGCAGCGACGAGGCAGGCAGAACGCTGGGAACCCTGGGTTCACACGTTGGGGCAAAGCCGCTTTATCCCGAAGATCAGCTTCCCTCCCGAGGGGCTCCACACCCTCGACTTGCGCCGATACGCGTCGCAATCCCGCTGAACACCGGAATCAGGCGGCGGGGGCGCGCCCCACCGCCTGCGCCTTCGAGAGCTCCAGGGCAAAGCGATCGATGATTGAGTCCCAAGTGATGTCGCGGGCCGTTTCACGGGCCCGGGCACGGATCGCCGGCCATGCGTCGCGGGCCCCGGCCACCGCGGTCGCCTTGGCCACAAACCCGGAGCGATCCTCCAGCGGCACGGTGTATCCATTCTCTCCATCACGCAGGTGTTCGCGGGCGGAGGCATAGTCAAACGCCACGACCACCAGACCGCTGGCCATCGCCTCCGTCACCACGTTTCCAAACGTCTCCGTGACGCTGGGAAAAGGAAAGAGGTCAGCCGACGCATAGTGCGCCGCCAGGTCCTCGCCGCGCCGCACGCCCGCCCAGATGAAGTGCGGATTGCGCCCCGCCAGCGCCGCCCGCTCGGGTCCGTCACCCACAAGGACAAAGCGCGCCGCCGGGACCACCCGCCGCACGGCCTCGAATGCCTCGACCGCCAGACCGAGGTTCTTCTCGGCGGCGATCCGCCCCACGTAGATCACCACGGGGTCGGCATCGCCGACGTTCCAGGATCGCCGGAGGACCGGGGATCGTTTGCCGGGATGAAACAACACCCCATCCACACCGCGGGCCAGCACTGCAGTCCGCTCAAACCCGCTCTCCGCCAGCTGCCGCGCACCCTCGCCCGTGGGGACCAGCGTGCAGAGCGTGCGGTTGTGAAACCAGCGGAGGTAGCCCAAGGCCGCGCCTTTCAGCAGGCGCAGGCCGTAGTGGCCGCCATAGGCATGGAAATTAGTGTGGAAACTGGAAGTGACCGGAAGATGCAGCGCCCGCGCCGCGCTCAGAGCGGCCAAGCCCAGGGGACCTTCGGTGGCCACATGGACCACGTCCGGTCGCGAAGCCTGCCATCGCCGGCGCAGGCGCCCGCGCACCGGCAGCCCCATGCGAAGGGTCGAATACGAAGGGATGTCGACCCCGGGCACCAGGTACTCGGCAACCGGTGAAGGCGAGACACCCTCGACGGACCGGTTCCCGCTCATTTCCACCTTCTGCCGCGGGCGAATGACCTCCACGGCGTGTCCCCGGACGGCAAGTCCGGCGGTCAGACGCGACAGCGTCATCGCGACGCCATTCACCTCCGGCGGATACGTCTCCGTGACAAGTGCGACCTTCATATGGGCTTGGACCCAATGGTTTCGGGGCGACCTTTCCGGACCGCAATGGATTTGGTGACGACCGCGTGTGACATCCAGGTCACAAAAAACCCCCGGCACGAGGCCGGGGGCAATTGATCAACGGGTGCGAACCGAACGAAGGTTACTTCGTTGCAGGCACGGCGGCCGGAGCTGCGGCCGCCGGAGCGCCCGCCTTGATTTCGAGAAGCTCAACGTCGAAAACCAGCGTGGAGGCCGGGGGAATGCCGGGACGGCCGTCGTCGCCGTAGGCCAGCTGCGGCGGGACATAGAGCTTGATCTTGCCGCCCTTGTTCACCTTTTGCAGGCCTTCGGTCCAGCCCGCGATGACCTGGTCGAGCGGGAATTCCGCCGGTTCGTTGCGTTGCACGGAGCTGTCGAAAACGGTGCCGTCGATCAGCGTGCCCGTGTAGTGAACCTTCACCGTGTCAGTGGGCTTCGGAAAGTCGCCCGCGCCGGCCTGCACGATCTCATAGGCGAGACCGCTCGGGAGGGTGATGACCCCTGGCTTGGCTTTGATGTCGGTCAGGAACTTGGCGGACGCAGCGAGGCCGTCCTTCTTCAGTTCATCCATGTAGACCTGTTGTTTGGCCTGCATGAACTTGTCCATATCGGGGCCGATCTCCTCGAGCTTGTAGGGAGCTTCCTTGCCCGAAGCTGCCGCCTGCAGTCCCTTGACGATGCACGCGGTCTGCGCCGGGGTGAACTTCAGTTCGCTGATGCCAATGCGCTTGCCCACGAACCAGCCGAAGGTTTCCAGCAACTGGTCCTCGGTGTACTTGGGCGCCGGAGCCGGCGTGGGCGCGGCGGCGGGAGCGGCCGTGGCAGAAGCCGGAGCAGCAGTGCCGGGAGCGGGAAACGTGACGCCCTGCGCCTGAAGGGCGGCCGAGGCGGCGAAAACCACGGCAGGCGTGGCGAAGAAACGAAACAAGTTCATGCGGAGATCGTAGATAGTAACGAATCAGCGGGTTTTGTTGCCGAAAAGAGAGCAGCGTGCGCCGCGGGGCCCTCGTTGGCAACCCATTATCCTCGCTTGAGTCGATCCGACTCCCCGGGTTGATTAGGCGTTCTCGACCATGCACCCCGACCAATTTTGGACTAGTCAGGATGGGCAAATCCTGGTGGTGAAACCCAAGGACGATACCACCGTTTCCCTCACGCTCGCCTTCTGGCCCAGGCACCCGGCGGAGTTCGAGTTTCTCAAAAGCCACCTGCACGAGCTTCGGTTCACCGAGCGCAGTACGTTGGCCCGCATTGGGATCGAAATGCTCACCCACGGGCTCCCCACGGTCGACGGCAACCGGCTGACGATCGAGGCCGAGGCCTTTATTTTCGACACCAGCTTTCCGAACGCGCCCTACTGGAAGAAGCTACTCAGGCCGGGCATCCCGGTCGGCCGCCTCTATTTCGCCCCGGCCGGTGCCAAACTCACCACCGAGGAAATCTGGGAGGCGGTGAAGACCAATAAACTGAAACTGCCCAACACCATCAGCATCGACCGACTCGGGCGTGTATTGCTAACGCCACACCAAGTCGCTTATACGCTAAACACCAAGCTTTTACGGGGCAGTTTCGAGCGACTTGTCAACGGGGAGGCCGGCCGTGCCTTTCTCGATAAAGTTCAGATCCGTCGCGAGGTCTCACCCTTGGCCATTCCTCCCCGGTCTGGAATTCTGACCAGCTGCTCGATGTACCTCAAGGAGCACTATGTGGTGCTCAATCAGGGTGAGGGTCACTTTGGCATCCACACCAGTGCGGTGCTGCTCGATCCACTGAAGACCTTTGGCACCAACATTATGCTGGAGATCTACAACACGGGTGAACAGCCGGTGGTCAACCCGCTGGTGTCCGTCGAGATTTTCCGCGCCCCGCCTCCGACAGATCCGGAGATGAAGACCTTGGTGAAACGTCGTACGCGGCTGCTCTCCACGGTGAGCGAGCTCTATCAGTGTCTGGACGCCACCCCGCCCAAACCGGCTCCCGATGCACGCCCCAAGACTCGCCTGACCGTCAAGGGTCAGAATGCGATGATGGAGAACCAGAGCCTGTTCTTCAGCGCCGGCAATCCGCCCAACCTGAAGGCCAAACTCCTCGACGCCAAAGTCGATACCTGCGGGTACAACACGATGGTTCAAGCGCTGGACAATGCCCCCCCGGACGCCGACACGCTTCTCATCGATTACTTTCCTAATCTCTTTGAAAACATAGAGTTACTCACACGAATTCAGGAGCTGAAATTGCGGAGGATCGTGTTTCGCAAACCCTCGCGCACGCACGGCTTTTTCCTCTCGAGCAATGCCCATGGTCGACTGGATAACTTTTCAGCCATCGGGCTGGACATCTACTGGTACAACGAAGCGATGGGCGACGTGTACATTCATACTTACAAGAAAGAACATGGGTTTTTCATCCGGGAGGAACTCGCCAAACGTTTTCAGGGGGCGACCATTTTGGCTTTCTATGGCAGTGCGGTCGGTTTGGACGTCGAGCAGACCCGCCGGATTTCAACCTTGATCGATACCCTGACCGGATTCATCGGACCCAATGTCGGCGTGCTCACCGGCGGCGGTGGCGGTGTGATGCGTTTGGCCACGGACCAGGCTCGGACTCAGGGTGCGCTCACCGGAGCCTGTTTTCTCGAACTCGAGGCTCAACCCCCCGAACTCGGCGTCGACTTTTTCAACACGTTCCAGGAGAATAGCCGCCATTTTCGTCAAAAGTGGTTCGAAGTAGCCGACTTCTGCATCTTCAACGTCGGCGGCGTCGGTACGTTGGAGGAAATCGGCATCGAGCTTTGCAACCTCAAGCTAGGGATCCGGCCTCGGGTGCCGTACGTGTTCTTTGATGCCAAGTTCTTCGCCGACCTGCGCAAGCAATTGCGCGAAATGGTGAGGACCAACCGCGCCCCGGCCTGGATGCTCGACTATATCCTGTTCTCCGACGATCCAAACGAGGTAGTCGCGTTTTACCGCAAGAAACTGCAGGTCCTGTGACGCGGCTTGCCAGCCGGGGGATGGTACGCGTTTGCTGGCTCTTTCCATGTCCACACTTCCCCGTTCCGTTCTCGTCGTCGGCTCCGGTGGTCGCGAACATGCCTTGGTTCGCGCCCTGCAAGCGTCACCCGCCCGCCCTCGCGTCCTCGCGGCACCCGGAAACGCGGGCATTGCCGAAGACGCCCCTTGCCTTCCGGTGGCGGCGGACAACCTGCGCGGGTTGGTCGAGCTGGCTCGACGTGAGTCGATCGAGTTCGTCGTCGTGGGACCGGAAGTCCCGCTCTCGCTTGGCCTGGTGGACGCCCTGACCGACGCCGGAATCCCCGCCTATGGCCCCAAAGCCGATGGCGCGCGTCTCGAGGCATCGAAGATTTTCACCAAGGAAATCCTGCAAAAGTACAAGATCCCGACTGCCGACGCGGCGGCGTTCACTTCGGCCGACGAGGCGATTGCCTACCTTCGTTCACGACCGGCCCCCATCGTGGTCAAGGCCGACGGGCTAGCTGCTGGCAAAGGCGTGGTGGTTGCTGCCCGGCACGACGACGCCGAAGCGGCGGTGCGCACCTTGCTCGCCATTCCCGCCCGACCCGATTCCAGCGACCAACCCTCCCGCATTCTCATTGAGGATTGTCTGGTGGGCGAAGAAACCTCCCTGCTCGTGGTGGTATCCGGTCGCGACTACGTCATCCTTCCCACCTCCCAGGATCACAAACGGATCGGCGACAACGACACCGGTCCCAACACCGGTGGAATGGGCACCTACTCTCCCGCCGAGGTGGTCACTCCCGCGCTCCTGGACCGGATCGATCGCGAAATTGTGCGCCCGTCCGTCGATGCCATTGCCACCGAGGGGATTGATTTCCGAGGTACCCTGTTCATCGGCATCATGCTGACGCCAAGCGGCCCCCAGGTGCTCGAATACAACACTCGATTTGGCGACCCGGAGACCCAGGTCGTGCTGCCTCGGTTGAAGTCCGATTTGCTGGAGCTGCTCTGGGCTGCGTCGCAGGGTGAACTCAAAGGCTACACGCTGGCCGTCCACGACCACCACGCGGTCTGCGTCGTCATCGCCGCCCGCGGTTACCCGGACGCCTATTCGAAGGGAGATCCCCTGACTCTGCCAACCTCGCTGCCCGACCACGTCAGCGTGATCCACGCCGGCACCGCACGCGACTCCACCGGACAACTGGTGACCGCCGGCGGCCGCGTGCTGGGGGTGACAGCACTGGGCTCCACCCTCCAGGAGGCGGTGGACGCCGCCTATGACGTTTGTGAACGGATCGAGTGCCGCACCAAGTACTACCGCCGCGACATCGGGGCACGCCAGCTCCACCGTCAGTCGTAGGCCCGTCCGGCCCGTGGTCCCCGCCAACTCCTTTCCTCCCCTCTCCGTGGCTTCACCGATGCTCCCGCCGCTTCTTCAACCCGCCCGCTTGCTCGCGCTCGCCGGACTTGCGCTTGCACTCGCAGGCTTCGGGCCTCGTTGCGGCGCCATGGTGACGGAACTCGCGGACGGGCTGACCTACGTGCGCATCCGAGATCTTGATACAGAGCCGGCCCCGGCGGCCCGATCGGCCATGATCCTCGATTTCCGGGGCACCCAGGCAACCGCCGAGGCAGTCGGGCGCCTGGCGCCCTTGCTCGACGTGCGGGCCCAGGGGGCGATGCGCCTGGTCCTGCTGGATCCCACCACTTCACCGGCGATCCTGGAACGCCTGAAGACGGCGTCGCCGCAGGTTCTGACGCTCGCCGCCACCGTGGAGGGGCTCCGCGTGGATATCCCGGTCGCCACCCCCGCGGCGAATGATCAATTGGCCCGCGATGCGATCGACGCAGGCAAGCCTCTGGGTGAGCTGCTTGAAGCTCGTCGGGAAAAGCGGCGCTACGACGAGGCGGCGATGGTGCGGGACCATGCCAACGGCCTTCCGCTGCCTGATTCCCCCCCGGATACGACCGACCCCGCTCCCACCTCTCCCACCCCCTCCACCCCGGCGGCAAAGCCGGAACCCAAAGGTCCCCCTCCTCTGCAAGACACCGTGCTGCAGCGCGCCATCCACGTCCACCAAGCGCTCCGAGCCTTGAAGAAAGTCTGAAACAGCAGCGCCGTCATCCCGCGGCAGGCGGCCGCTTCTCGCACATCAGGGAGAGAATATTGCCCTCGGGATCCCGAAATGGGCACAGCCAGAGCTCGTGATCCGGCATGCGCGCCGCCAAGGTTGGTTCGTGAAGACAAACGACGTTTGCACGTTTCAGGTGATCAAACGCAGCATGAATATCCGCCACCACCAGGTATAGAATCGACGAGGGATGATCGAGTTCGGGTGACGAAGGCTGACTCAACATCAACCGTACTCCCCCACAGTCAAAAAACGCCATCCGTTCCCCAACGCCAAAAAGGAACGTGAGCCCCAGCACATCGCGATAGAACGCTGTCGTGCTGGGAATGGACTTGGCGTTGATCGCGATCTGGCCGATGCGCTGCACTCCCAGCGTCGCTGTGGGGTTCATGGATCGCATTTAGGCAAACCTGCTCCAGATTTGCAACCAGTTGCACTGCTGTACTTGAACACCTCGTTCCTTCCCTCGCGCGCCTCTCGAATGGGCAAACCCGCCCGATTGACCGAGGGTTGCGTTTCGTCGGAAACCCTTTTCGTTCATGATCTCATTCGATGCGCGGCAAACGCTATCTCCTGACAGTCTGCACCGCCAACATCTGCCGTAGTCCCATGGCAGCGGGCCTGTTGACCCACGCCCTGGCCGGTCAAGACGAACCCCTCCGCTCATTGGAGGTCGTGTCCGCGGGAGTGGCCGCACGGGGCGGCGAGCCGGTTTCGGAACACTCGGTGACTGCGCTCAAGCGGGTCGGTATCAACATTGAAGACCATATCAGCCAACCGCTTACTCAAGAATTGATCGACGGTGCGCTCGCCATTTTCTGCATGACGGAAACGCATCGGGCGATGATTCAGGTCCAGTTCGATCCGATGCCCGAACATGTCTATCTCTGGCGCGAATTTCTTCCGGACGACGAGGACAAGGAGATCGGTGACCCCTTCGGAGGGCCCCTCAAGGTGTACGAAGCCTGCCGCGATGAAATGGTGGAAGCGATCCCGTCATTGCTTGCCTTCGTGCGCAAGCTGACGGCCAGCAAAAAATAATTTTTGGTTTCCCCGACGCGGATTTCGCTGCTTGCTGGTCGTTTTGGGATATTGCCATCCCATTTTCACGACCGTCGCACCGATTCCGCACATGCTCAACACTTCGCCGCTCGCCGTCCTTGATCCGGAAATCTATTCCGCCATTTCCGCGGAGTTTGCCCGTCAGCAAAGCCACATTGAGCTGATCGCCTCCGAAAACTTCACCTACCCTGCCGTGATGGAAGCACAGGGCAGCGTGCTGACCAACAAGTACGCGGAAGGCTATCCGGGGAAGCGTTGGTATGGTGGCTGCGAGCACGTTGACACGATCGAAACGCTCGCGATCGAACGAGCCAAGAAGTTGTTCGGTGCCGAACACGCCAATGTTCAGCCTCACTCCGGTTCGCAGGCCAATTTTGCAGTCTACACCTCGGTCCTTGCTCCGGGGGATAAGGTGTTGGGAATGAACCTCTCCCACGGAGGTCACCTGACCCACGGCAATCCGGCGAATTTTTCAGGCAAACTCTATCAATTCTGCCAATACGGCGTCCGCGAGGACAATGGTCTGATTGACTACGACGAGTTGGCCGCCGTGGCCGCCCGGGAACGTCCCAAGATGATCACGGTGGGAGCCAGCGCCTATTCGCGGGTCATCGACTTCGCGCGAATGGGTGAAATTGCCCGAAGCGTCGGGGCGCTCTTGTTTGCCGATATTGCGCACATCGCAGGACTGGTCGCGACGGGAGTGCATCCCTCCCCCGTGCCCCATGCGGATTTCGTCACGACCACGACGCACAAAACGCTGCGCGGACCGCGCGGGGGCTTGATTCTCTGCAAAGCGGCGCATGCCAAAGCCATCGACTCGGCCATGTTCCCCGGTGGCCAGGGTGGCCCTCTCATGCATGTCATTGCAGCCAAAGCCGTTTGCTTTGGCGAGTGCCTCAAGCCGGAGTTCAAGGTCTACGCCGAGCAAATCGTGAAAAACTCCCGGGCCCTCGCCGCCGCCATGATGAGCCGCGGTTACAAGGTGGTATCGGGAGGAACCGACAATCATCTTTTCCTGGTCGATCTCCGTGGCAACCTCCCCGAGCTCACCGCCAAGAAAGCCCAGGAAACGCTCGATCTCGCCCACATCACCCTCAACAAGAACACAGTCCCCTTCGAGACCCGCTCGCCCTTCCAGGCCTCGGGCATTCGGATTGGAACGCCCGCAATCACCACCCGTGGAATGGTCGAACGCGACATGGACGCGGTGGCGGGCGCAATTGATCGCGTGTTGAAGGGGATCGGGACCGCGGATGAAGCCGCAGCCATTGCCGATGGAAAAGCCCAGGTGGCGGCGCTATCCGGGCGTTACCCACTCCCCTATCGCCGCTAGGTCGTGTGCTCAGGGGCGTATGCCCGTTCAATGCGCCCTCGTTTGATCTTGCGAGTGAGGGTGGCGCTGCCCGTTGGGCGGGGTCTCCTGAAGCAAATCTTTAACCCCTTCTTGCGCACAAAATTCGTTCCAAGGGAACTTGGCTTGGAGGGGTTCCTAGGCATGCTGCTCGCGTCGTTACTTCCCCACACGCCGTGATCCTCCTGCCTTGAACCCTGACACACCCGGTTCCGCGCCCTCCCCCAGCGCCCGCCGCTGCGTCCTCATCGTCGACGACGAAGACTCCGTGCGCACCGTAGCCACGCGCATGCTTCAGCTCAGCGGCTTTGAAGTTCTGGTGGCGCGAGATGGTCAGGAAGGCCTCGAACAATTCACCGCCCACGGTGACCGTATTTGCATCATCCTCTTGGACATGACGATGCCTCGCCTCGGCGGCGAAGAAGTTCTCGAACGGGTTCGTCTCTCAAAACCGCACATGCGGGTGATCCTGATGAGCGGATACTCGCGCAAAGATGCCAGTCCCCTCATCGGCGATGGTAAAGTCACCGGTTTCCTCCAAAAACCGTTTACCTTTGCACAGCTTAAAGAGCAGATGCGCGTGCTCTTGGAAACAAACGCCTGACGTTTGCCGCTTGGCGGTGAAACGATAAACCGTTCTGCTGAGAGTTTCCGTGTCATCGACCGTCTCCTCTCCTCAACGCCCTCTGTCGCTCGGCGTCATTTTTCTGACGCTGTACATCGACCTGATCGGCTTCTCGATCATCTTTCCGCTCGGTCCGGATCTGCTCAGGCATTACCTGGAAATCGATGGGCATGGCGGGGTCCTCGGGAGTCTGCTCGGGGTGCTTGAATCAACGGCGGCAGCGCTGGGAAACACCACCCATCTCCCGGAGGTACTGTTTGGCGGCATCATTAGCTCACTTTTTTCCCTGCTCCAATTCGTGTTCGCCCCGTTTTGGGGCAGTTTGTCTGACAAGCACGGTCGCCGACCCATCCTCCTTTTTACCGTCGCAGGAACTGCGGCGAGTTACCTCCTTTGGTTCCTTTCGGGTTCGTTTTGGCTGTTTCTCCTGGCCCGTCTGGTGGGTGGCGCGTTTGGGGGAAATCTCTCGGTGGCCACGGCCGCCGTCGCCGACGTCACCACCCGCAAGGAACGGTCCCGCGCGATGGGTCTGGTTGGAGCCGCCTTCGGTCTGGGCTTGGTGACCGGACCGCTGGTCGGTGCTTACACCGCAAAAATCGATCTGTCCGTCCTATATCCCTCCCTGACTGCCTGGGGTGTAAATCCGTTCTCCACTCCGGCGCTGCTGGCACTGGCAATGAGCGTCGTGAATCTGTTTTGGATCAGCGCACGGTTTGCCGAGACATTGCCCGCCGAAGCCCGCGGCCAGGCCCGCGAGCCCCGACTTCGGAATCCGATCGCGGCCTTGCTGTCGGTCGACCGACCCGAAGTCCGTCGCATCAATCTCGTCGCGTTCATGTATTCAATTTCATTTGTGGCGATGGAGGCCACACTCGTATTTCTCAGTGCCCAGCGCTTCGGCTACACGGCGGCGGAGAATGGCCTGCTGATGGGATATCTCGGTATCTGCTCCATTTTGACTCAGGGACTGATCGTGCGGCGTCTGCTCGCCAAACGACCGGAAACCCAGGTCCTCGGTGTGGGTTTGGTCTGCTCGGTGCTCGGACTGCTCCTCATTGGTTTCGCTCCCACTCCGCTCCTGCTCTATGTCGGCGTCGGTCTGCTCGCCCTCGGTAGCGGACTCGTCAATCCCGCCTCGACCGGACTCATCTCATTGTATGCTGGCGAAGCGGAGCAGGGACGCGTGCTGGGACTTTTCCGATCCCTGGGTTCGCTCTCACGGGCCATCACGCCGTTGTGCGCCGGTGCGCTTTTTTGGACGTTTGGTGCCAAGTCCGTATTTGCAGCGGGAGCCGTGCTGGCCTGTTTCGCCTGGGTGGCCGCTCGCTCGCTGCCTCAACCGCGCGCCTGAATGAATGCCAGCCCGTTCAAACGGGTTTTCTCCCACCTTTGCCCGTCTGCCGGTGCGGTTCAGCCGGCAGGGGTGAGGCTCGTCCATCAGTTCGCGTTAATCGCATTCGTGGTGGTGCTGTCGGGCTGCACGCTGCTGCGGCGCGATCCGACGCCGGGTCGCACCACGTTCGATGCTCCGATGTCGAGTGTGCCGGCCATCGTCACGGCCAACACGTTGATGGTCGAGTTAAGCTGGGACAAATACGGGCCGTGGCGTTTCCTGGTTGATACCGGCTCATCGGTCACCCTCGTCTCGCCGGAATTTGCCGCCCGCTATGTCACCGATGTTCCGACCACCCAGACCCCCAAGGTGCGCGTCCGTAGTGCCTCGGGCGAGACAACCCAACTGACCGGAGTCACGGTTCGCAGGATCTCAGTGGGGGATGTTCGCTTCGACCAGGTGCCGGCGCTGATCTACGACTTCACCGAGCTTTCGGATCATTTTGGGGAACGCATCGATGGGGTGCTCGGTTTTCCACTTTTTCGCCACACCCTCCTCACCCTCGACTACCCGCAGTCCCGGATCCTCCTGACCCGGTCCGGAGCCGCTGCAACCCTCCAGCCGGGGGCTCGCATCTCCTTTGACACGGCCACCAAGACACCGCTCATCCCGATCGATCTCAACGGACAGATCCTCGTCGCGCTGGTCGATTCCGGCAGCGACGGGGGCCTGCACCTCAACCCGGTTGGACTGAATACCTCGTTCCTCAGTGGTCCCGTCCAGGGCGGAGTCCTGGCCACCCTCTCCGGCGAACGAAGCCAGGAAATTGGCCGGTTGAATGGACTGCTCAAACTCGGCACCTACTCCCTCCCCAACCCGGTGATCGATCTCACCGACGAGCTTTCCTCCATTGGCGGCTCGATCCTGCGCAACTTCGTCGTGACGTTCGACCAGCAGCGGGGCGAGATCACCTTCTTCCGCGAGTCCCTCGCTCCCATCGTCAGCCCGGCGCTGCGAAGCGCCGGGATCAGTTTTAAACGTACTCCCGCTTATTGGAGGGTGGTGGCGGTCGTGCCTGGTTCTCCCGCCGAGGCGGCCGGGGTACGAATCGGGGACCTAGTGACTCGGATTGACGATGAAGCGGTCGCTCTTTGGCCCCTCCAGCGGTATGAATCGCGCATCGCTCAAGCCGAGGTGATCGACCTGACGTTTCTGCACGGTCGAGACGAAACGACGCTGACCGTCCCGGTCTTCGAACTCGTTCCCTGAAGCGCGGAGGCGACTAGGGCTTCCGCCGCAGGCGGAAGGCACCGGCCCCGTCATTGCCGGTCTCCCAGGGTCGCGCAACGATCTGCGCTTCCAACGTCCAGCGGCCGCCCGAAGACGCCACGAACGCATTGACGACGTGTTCGTTTTCCTCCGCGTCGAGGCTGCAGGTCGAATACACGAGCCGCCCCCCCGGCGCGACCAGCACTGCCGCCGCCCGCAGGAGGCTTGCCTGCTGGCGGGCGTGCGTCGAAAAGTCGCCCTCCTGCAGTCTCCATTTCACGTCGACCCGATGCCGCATGACACCGGTGTTCGAACACGGCACGTCCAGCAAGACGCCCGCGAAGGTCTCGGGAAACCCACGACGCGCCAGCTCTCGACCGGGGGCCTGCAAGAGGTCGGTCGGCACACAGATCGCTTCAACGGTGCGAATCCGCGCGAGATTCTCCTTTAACCGCTCAATGCGCGGGCTGAGCAAATCGATCGCGAACAAGCGACCACGCTCGAGACGGTCGGCGATAAGGACACTCTTCCCTCCCGGTGCGGCACAGGCATCGAGGAGAACCTCGCCGGGAACGGGAGCCAGCAGATCGACAGCCAGCCGGGTGGACGGGTCCTGCAGGTAGATCTGGCCCGCCTGCAGGAGCGGCTCGATGTCCGCCCAGCGTCCAGCAGGCAGCTCAAAGAAATCGGGAGCAGAGGTCGGCCGAAACCAATCGGGAGGCGCCCCAACCCGGTCGCGCCAGCGGGCATGCATCGGTCCAGGGCTCTGGTGCATCGCCAGCAGTGCGCGGGTGGGACCCTCGCCCCAGGCTTTCAGCCATCGCCGAACCAGCCACTCCGGATGAGAGAAGGCGATGGCCAGTGCTTCCCCCGACAGGGCAGCCGCATCCACCGGCGTCGAAAGCCCGGTCGCCATCTTCCGCACCACGGCATTGACCAACCGGGCCTCGGACGGACTCGCCAGGGCTTTGGCCTGCTCCACGGCATGATGCACGACCCTTGCGACATGCCCATCCTCTCCCCCTTCGATCAATTCAAAGCCAGCCACCAACAACAAGGCGCGGAGACGGTTCCGTGGCGGACGAGGCACCCATTTGTTTAACTCGTTCTCCAGCCGACCCAAGTGCCTGAGCGTGCCGAAGAACAGGTGTTGAACCCGGGCCCGATCCACGCGGGAGAGGTCTTTCGGTAATCCTTCGAGCAGAAAGTCGGCGCGCTCCACCTGCTCCAGCCAACGCAGGAGCAACCGCACCGCTGTGGCCCAAGCCGGAGAGACCGGAGATGCGGAACGCGGTGACAAGGAAACGGGTCGGTCCGACATGCGCGGCCCGGAGGGTGGCGTACTGGAAGATTTTGCCAAGGCCTATCGCCCATCCGCCTCACCTTTCCTCAGAACGGGCAGGTTGACATCCGCAGGGCCCCTAGGTTGTGCTCTCAGGTTCAGAACTCACAAACTTTCGCTTATGAACTCGGACGCTGTCACCGCGCTTTTAGCCAAGAACCCGTCTCTCAAGACGGCCAAATCCAAACTGGAAGCGATGGAACCAGGTGCCTACGTCATCCACCGGAGCTGGGGCTTCGGCCAGATCAAGAAGTACGACGACTCCACCCAGAAACTGATCATCGACTTCGCTTCGAAAAAGGGCCACGCCATGGATCCGGCGTTCTGCCTGACCACGATGGACGTGCTTCACGCCAAGCACCTGCTCGTGCGCAAGGAAACCGACTCGGCGCAAATTGCGTCGTTGATCGACAAGGATCCGGCCCAACTTGTCGTCGAGGCCCTTCAAGCCTACCCCAACAATGCCACGACGGCCATCGATCTGGAAATCACCCTGGCTCAGGCCATTGGCGAGGATCGATTCAAGAAGTGGTGGGCAGGGGCCAAGAAGGCGATCGCGAAGGACCCCCGCATCGCGGTCCCTGTCAAAAAGACGGAATGTTACATCCTGCGCGAGATTCCCGTTTCAGCTGAAGATGAGATTCTGGAAAGCTTTAACGGTACCCGTTCCGCACGACGGCGTATCCAGCTCGCCGAGCAACTGGTCAACGCGGCCGAAAAGGGCGAGACCAAGACCGATCTGACGGCGATTCTCTCCGGTGTCTCCGAGTCCGTGAAGGATTCGAATCAACTCGATGCCGCGGAGCGACTCTACGGCGCCGCCATTCGCGATGACCTCGCCAGCCTCGCGAAGGTGGATCCCTCGACGCTGGAACCCTCCCAGGCGGCCTTGATCGCCAATCCCCGCGACCTGCCGGCCATCGCCGAAAAGATCCCGGTGCAGTTCCAGTCCCGTTTTCTCGGATTGGTGCTGCAAACGCATCCCATCGAGGCTCGGGACATCGTCTTCAACCTGCTCAAGACGTCCCAGGGCAAGTTCACCACGGAGTGTATCAACTTCCTGGTTGAGAACGGTCACACCGAGGAACTCGCCGCAGTGCTCAAGCGCTGGCAGACCGAACAGAATCTCCGGGCTCCGGTCCTTCTCTGGATCGTCAAGAATCGCCACTCGAAGAAATTCGCGAAGCTTCTGAACGACATGATCACGCCGCGGCTGCTCAACGCGATTTTCTTCGCGATTGACTACGAGGCGCTGCAATCGGCCTCCGCCCGGCGCATCCCGCTCGGTGATATTCTCAGCGAAGACACGGACCTCATCGGCGATTTGCTCTCGACAGCGGATCCGGAAACCGCCCGCGATCTGGCCAACACCCTGATGCTTAATCAGGGCTTCGAGGAGCTGACCAAGAAGTCCCTGCTCGCTCGCTTCATCAAGATTTTCCCCAGCATCCAGTCCCTCGTCGCGACCGACGCGGAGTCCAAGGAGGAACAACTGCTGGTGTCACGCTCGAGCTACGAGCGGAAGCGGGAAGAGTACGAGACGATCGTCTCGCGCAAGATCCCCGAGAACTCCAAAGCCATCGCCACCGCGCGTGAACACGGCGATCTCAAGGAAAACTCGGAGTACAAGATGGCGAAACAGGATCAGCAGGTCCTCATGGCCCAGAAGAGCCTGCTCGAAAAGGATCTCGGACGCGCCCGCATCACCGACTTCAAGGACGCCTCCATCGATCAGATCAGCGTGGGTTGCATCGTCGACATCAAGAGCACCACCACGGGCAACAGTTCGCGCTACACCATCCTCGGCGCGTGGGACAGCGATCCGGACAACCACGTGATCGCCTACAAGACTCCGCTCGGCCTTGCCCTGCTCTCCCGCAAGATTGGCGACCAGGTGAAGGTAAAGATCGGCACCTCGGAGGACAGCTACGTCGTCACCGGTATCTCACGGTACGCCGACAAATAGGCGGATCGCCGGACCGTGCCGCAGGTCGGGTCGCGCCGGACCGACTCGCGGCACATTTCCGTGGAACCGACCCCGGGCGGACATCGCCGAAACCGAAGCCTCCGGTCTTTGCCCGCCTCGCTGTTTCCGCTCCTGAAACCCCAGGCGGATCCGGAAACTCGGCCCGTTCCCGAGCGAGACATTCTGGCAACTGGATAGCATTTCAGACACCCGGTCCCGCTGGGACCCATCGGACGACCCAATCCATCCCCGAGATCGACGCTGCTTACCAGGGGAGCCACGTGAGCGGATCTCATGCCGGGATGATTGACGACCGCCGCCTGTCCGACCATACCCGATACCATGGACTCCAGCACCTCCCCCGCTAGCCCTCCTCCCGCCGGATCTTCGAACGATGCAAAGACCTGGGCGATGTTCTGTCACCTTTCAGCCCTCGCCGGATTCATCATTCCCTTCGGCAATATCATCGGACCTCTGATCGTCTGGCAGATCAAGAAAGCAGAGTTCCCCCAAGTAGATGACCAAGGCAAGGAAGCCCTCAACTTCCAGATCACAGTTATCCTGGCAGCCATTGTGTCCGCTCTGCTGATACTCGTGGTGATCGGCGCTTTCCTGCTCATGGCAGTCGGCATCGCAAACCTGGTGTTCATCATTATCGCGACCATTCAGGCCAATAAGGGCGAAATGTACCGCTATCCGTTCAATCTCCGCCTGATCAAGTAACCGTCGCGTGCGCAGCGTGAACGCCAGCTGGGAACTGCTCAAGCTCCTGGCCGACCCGACCCGACTGAGGATTCTGGCGCTCCTTCTCCGGGAGGAGCTGTCGGTGGCCGAGTTGCAGGACATCCTGGGCATGGCGCAGTCACGCATCTCCTCGCAGCTCGCGCTGCTTCGCCAGGCGGACCTTGTATCCGACCGGCGGGACGGCAAGAAGGCGTTCTATTCCCTGCGCAGCGGACTTCCCGCTGCGCAGTTGAATCTCCTGCGGGCGGCCTGGGACGCGGTGTCGCCCGAGCTCGCCGAAGACCAGTCCAATCTCGATCGCATCCTGGCGCGGCGCCGCGCCCATCAGGAGCAGTATTTCAATCTGATCGCGGGCAAACTGGGTCGCAATTACTGTCCCGGCCGTTCCTGGCAGGCAATCGGCCATCTGGCGCTCCGGCTTGCACCACCCATCGTCGTCGCCGACCTCGGGGCCGGCGAGGGGCTCATTTCGCAGCTGCTGGCGCGCCGGGTGTCGCAGGTGTGGTGCATCGACAACTCCTCCCGCATGGTGGAGGTCGGCACCGAACTGGCGGAAAAGAACGGTTTGAGCAACCTGACCTACCGCCTGGGCGACATTGAGCAGGTGCCCCTGCCCGACGCTTCGGTCGACGTGGCGATCCTCAGTCAGGCGCTGCACCACGCCCAGCATCCCCAAACCGCGGTGCGCGAGGCCTTCCGCATCCTGCGCGAAGGCGGGCAACTGGTCGTGCTCGACCTCAAGGAGCATTCCTTCGAAAAGGCGCGCGACCTCTACGCTGACGTTTGGCTTGGATTCAAGGAAACCGCGCTCCACGGATTCCTCCGGCAGGCCGGCTTCGAGCAGGTCGAAGTCTCCATCGTGGCGCGTGAAGAAGGTGAGCCCGGTTTTGAAACCGTGCTCGCGAGCGGAGTGAAGCCCGCAGCCAACGGCGTCAGTCCACCTTGACCCGCGCGCGGTAGAACGCTTCGCAAAGGGCGAGGATTTCCTTGGCGCCCTTCATGGTCAGCGCCTGGGAAGCGAGGGCGCGAGCGTCGGTGAGGGTCATGGCCCGCACGGCAAATTTGACCGCCGGAAGCAGCGGAGGCGTCATGCTGAGCTCGTCGATTCCCAATCCGATGAGCAGCGGCGCCAACAGCGGATCGCCCGCCATTTCTCCGCACACGCTGACCCGGATCTTCGCCCGGTGCGCCTCGTGCACAATGTGGCTGAGGGTGCGGACCACCGCGGGATGGGTGGGTTCGTAAAGATGGGCGATGCGGTCATTCACCCGGTCGATCGCCAGCAGGTACTGGATGAGATCGTTGGTGCCGATGCTGAAGAAGCTGTTCTTTTCCGCCAGCAAATCCGCCGTGTAGGCTGCACTGGGAATCTCGATCATGCACCCCACCGGGAGCTTCTCGTCGAAGGCCACCCCGCGCGCACGCAGCTCGGCGCGACATTCATCCAGAACGGCGTTGGCGCGATCCAGCTCCTCGCAGCCACTGATCATTGGATACATCAGGCGCACGTGCCCGTGGGCGCTGGCCCGGAGAATCGCCCGCAACTGGTCCTTGAAGATCGCGATGTTCTCAAGGCAGAACCGGATCGCTCGAAACCCGAGGAAGGGATTGTCTTCGCGCGGAAACAACTCGGCATTTCCCGCGATGGGTTTGTCACCGCCCAAGTCGAGGGTCCGGATCACCACAGGAGCTGGCGCGAGCTGTTCGGCCACGGTGCGATAGGCCTGATACTGCTCCTCCTCGCTCGGAATACGTGACGCGTTCAGGTAGAGGAACTCGGTGCGGAACAGCCCCACTCCCGAAGCGAGGTACTCCTTCACGAGCGGCACCTCGTCCTCTTTTTCGATATTGGCCCGCAAGGTCACGGCCACGCCGTCGAGGGTGACGCAGGGTTGGCGATTGGCCGCGAAGAGACGCTGCTCGAACGACTTCTTCTGCAGCTGGATCTTGCCGTAACGGAAAAGCGTCTGCTCCGTGGGATTGATGACAACGACGCCATCGTAGCCGTCCACCAGGATCCAATCGCCGTTCTTCACCTGCGACGTGAGGTTCCGCGATCCAACGACGGCGGGCACTTTCATCGACCGCGCCACAATCACCGCGTGGCTGGTCTTGCTGCCCGTATCCGTCACAATCGCGAGCGCGTGGCTCCGATCGATCGATGCGGCATCGGAGGGCGAGATGTCGTTAGCCACGACAATGCGTTTCTCCACCAGACGGGAGAGGTTGCCCGCCGCCTGCCCCATCAGATTCGCCAGCACGCGTTGCGCGACATCTCGGATGTCCCCGGCGCGCTCGCGCAGGTATTCGTCGTCGATCTCGGAAAACGCCTGCACGTAGCGCTGGGAGACCGCGTTGAAACAGGTTTCGATGTTTCGACCCGTGGTCTCAAAATCCCGGATGGTCTCCGAAATCAGCGCTTGATCCTCCAAGACCAGCATATGGGCGTCGAAAATTCTCGCCTCGTCCGCCCCCAGGTTCTTCTCCACTTCATCCCGAATCTTCTGAATCTGCCCCCGCGTGATCAGCAGGGCGTGTTCGAAACGCGAAACCTCTTCGATGCGTTTATCCGGATCTACCTGATAGGTAGGAACCTCCAAGTCCGACTGTAGGTAGAGGAAGACCTGCCCGTATGCGATTCCATGCGAGGCCGAGATGCCTTGCACCGTCACTTCAGGTTTCGCACGAGCGTTTGCGGGCATGAAAAGATGCCACCGGGAAAGGGGTATGCCGGCAGCGTGCGAGGTTAAGCGGTGGCCACCGCAGGCGGTCAACGCGGATTTCTGCAAAATCCACGATAGCCTGCGCGAAGGTCGCCCTCAGGCGAGGGCCACCTCCTCGAAAAAGGCCTGAGGGCCCCAGGTCTCGCGGACCGTCGCCAGCAGAGCCTGCCCCAGCTCGGGGCCCGCACCCGGCGGCACCCAGGCGAAACAGGCGCTGCCGCTGCCGCTCATGGAGGTCTCCAAACCGAAGCGGTCGCGCAAATGCGTGACTAAACTGGGCAAAGCGAGGTACTTCTCAAAACAAACCCGTTCGAGGGAATTGAAACGAAGCGCCTCGGCCGGTTTGGAGGGCGCGCCCATCCATCCGACCAGTCGTTCCTCCGCTTCCTCAGGAGCCATGTACCCTTCCGGCGCCAAGGCGGCCAGCTGGCGAAAGGCCCAGGGCGTGGCGATCCCAAACGGAGGCTTGAATACCCAGAGGCGCCGTCCGCGGAGGCGTCCCACCGTTTCGACGGACACGGGATCGATAAACTCCCCTCGTCCACGCATCACCACGGGACCCCCGTGCAGGAAGAGAGCACAGTCCGACCCCAGCCGCGTCGCGAGGCCAAGGAGGTCGGCGGAGCTCAACAGGCCACCGGCCAAGTGATTGAGCGCAAGCAGGGTCGTGGTGGCATTGCTGCTGCCCCCACCCAGACCGGCCCCGTGGGGGATCCGCTTCTGCAGCCGAAACACGGCACCTTTGCTCCATCCAGAGGCCTCCTGATATGCCCGTGCGGCCCGAATCACGAGATTGGTCTCGTCGACGGGAAGGGTCGGATCGTCACAGGTCAGCACCAAGTCTCCCGAATCCTGATCCTCCACCGTCAGGGTGTCGCCCAACGTCAGAGGAGCCACGAGGGAGACCAGATCATGGAAACCATCCGGCCGTCGTCCGACCACGGCCAGAAACAGGTTGATTTTGGCGGGAGAGTGAAGGGTGACGACGGGCACGGTGGTGGGTCTTTGCCAGTTTGGAGCCACGAGGTGGGCCGAAGGAAGCCGAAACACGGCGTTTCCCTGTTTGATAAACGGCGCGGCGCGACCCTTACTGTCTGCCTCATACCACCCATGGCCTGCGATCTCATCCTCGTTCTGGACGAAACCTCCCCTCGTGTCGTGGAACCGCTTCTCCGTTCCTTGGCCGGGCAAATCCGCTGGGTGAAGATCGGATTGCAGATGTACACCGCCTGCGGGCCCGATTGCGTTCGAGAGATCGCCGACCTCGGGTTTCGGGTCTTTCTCGACCTCAAACTGCACGATATCCCCAACACGGTTGCTCACGCCGTGGAATCAGCCGCACGGTTGCCGATCCACATGCTCACCCTGCACACCGCCGGCGGCGCCGAAATGATGCGCTGGGCGGTGAAGGCCCAGCAGGCGTCAAAGCCCGACCTTCTGCTCCTGGGAGTGACCGTGCTGACCTCCATGGGCGCCTCAGACCTCCAGCAGATCGGTGTCACGGGCTCCCCTGAAGTGCAGGTGTCCCGACTCGCCCAACTCGCGGTCGACTCGGGTTTGAAAGGGCTGGTCTGCTCTCCCCTCGAACTGGCTCCGCTTCGAAAGATCCTGCCCGCCAGCACGCAACTGATCACGCCCGGAATTCGACCAGCAGGGGCGAAGGCCGACGACCAGACGCGGGTGCTGACCCCGGCGGAGGCGGCGGCCGCCGGCGCGAACTTCCTCGTGGTCGGTCGCCCGATTTCCCGAGCACCTGATCCGGTCGCGGCCGCACGTGCCATGCTCGCAGAAATCGCTCCGAAGGCGTGATTCCCTCGGTCTCCCACCGGCTTCCCTGAATCTCTCCCCCCTCAGGCATTTCGCCACTCCTTGAATTTCCCACCGTCACCACCATGAGCCGAAACGCTGCCATCCTTCTCGCCGCCGGCAGCGGCAAACGCATGCAGGGCGCAGTGGACGACAAAGTGCTCGCTCCACTCGGAGGAAAGCCCGTCTTCGCCCACTGCGCCGGGGCCTTTCTCGAAAGTGGAGTCGTCGATTTCTACATCGTCGTCTACCGGGACGGGCCGCAGTCCGTGCTCCTTTCCGCCTACGCCCCCACACCCGCCCTGTTCGTCCGGGGCGGACACGAACGCCAGGACTCCGTTGCCCGCGCCCTCGATGCGCTGCCCGACGACATCGACTACGTTTTCATCCACGATTGCGCCCGGCCCTTGGTCCGACCCGAGCAATTGGTCGCGCTGCACAAGATCGTCCGTCGCGAGCACGCCGTGGTGCTGGCCCACCGGGTGACCGACACCATCAAGGAACACCATGAGTCCGGGCACCTGACCACGCTCGACCGGTCGCGGCTCTGGGCCATGGAGACGCCGCAGGTCTTTTCGCGCGATCTCATCGTCCGCGCCTATGCCCGCGTCACCAAAAAAGGCCTACGCATCACGGACGACGCCCAGGCGGTCGAAGGTCTGCGTCACCCTGTCGCCCTCCTGGAAAACCCGCACCCCAACCCCAAGCTGACCACGCCCTCGGATCTCGCCTGGTGCGACCACCTCCACGCCCAGCGGCTGGGGGGCGACTGAGGCGGCACTCTCGCCGATGACCGCAGGCTCCACTCCATGAGGATCGGACACGGATACGACATTCATCGCCTGGTCCCGGGACGACCCCTGGTCCTGGGGGGCGTGCGTTTTGAAACCGACTATGGTCTGGACGGACACAGTGACGCGGACTGCCTGACGCACGCGATTTGTGACGCGCTTCTGGGCGCAGCCGGACTTCCGGATATCGGACATTTCTTCCCGAATACGGATCCTGCCTACCGTTCGATCGACTCGCAGATCCTGCTTGTTCGGGTGATTGGGGAATTGCGCAACCGCGGATGGTCCCCGGTGAACATCGACGCCACCGTCATAGCCGAACGACCAAAGATTCTCCCCCGCCTGACCGAGATGAAAACCGCGCTCGCACGTTCGACCGGACTCCCGCCCGAAGCCATCGGTCTCAAGGCCACCACCAACGAGGGCATCGACGAGATTGGCCGCGGCCTCGCGATTGCGGCCCACGCGGTGGCCCTGCTCCAACACCTCTGATCCGCCGTCATGCCTGGTTTCCTGCATCGCCTGCTGATCTCCGCGATCGCCCTGCTGCTGGCGGTACTCGGTGGGTGCAAACTGAGGGAGAGCAATGTCGAACGCGGTCCGCGTGACCAGATCCTTCACCGGGGCATGGGGCCCGAGGTGGCTGACCTGGACCCACACCTGGCCACGGGCGCAAACGACCACACCGTGCTGTCGGCTCTGTTTGAGGGACTGGTGGCGGAAGACCCCAAGACCCTCGAACCTGTCCCCGGCGTGGCTGAACGCTGGACGATTTCCCCCGATGGACTCACCTACACGTTCTTCCTGCGCCCCCAGGCCCGATGGTCGAACGGCGAACCGCTGACCAGCCGGGACTTCATTGATTCGTGGAAGCGGGTACTGACCCCGTCCCTGGCCAGCGACAATGCCAATCTGATGTACGGCGTAGAAGGTGCCGAGGCCTACCACAAGCGCCGCCTTTCGTCGTTCTCGGAGGTCGGTTTCACCGCCTTGGACGAGAGAACGCTTCGTATCCAATTGGCCCATCCGACACCCTTTTTCCTCTCGCTGCTGCAACATTGGGTTTGGTGGCCCGTGCACCTGCCAACTATCGCCAGCCAAGGCTCGATCGAGGAGCGCGGCAACCGGTGGGCAAAACCGGGCGTCCTCGTCGGCAACGGTCCCTTTGTGCTCAAGGAATGGAGAACCGGCCAGCGCATGATCGTGGAAAAATCTTCGACTTACTGGGACGCCGCCGCTGTCCGCCTCAAGGCGATCTATTTCTATCCGATGGAGGACGTCAACGCGGAGGAGCGGGCTTTTCGATCGGGACAACTGCACCTGACCGAGTCCCTGCCCGTTTCAAAAATCGACGCTTATCGCGCGACTGCGCCTGATGTGCTCCGCATTGACCCGTACCTGGCCACCTATTTTTACCGGGTCAATGTCACCCGGCCGTTCCTGAACGTACCCAAAGTCCGCCGGGCGCTCTCTTTGGCGGTCGATCGGACCGCAATCGTTGATCGGATTCTGCGCGCCGGTCAGAGGGTGGCCCTGGGCTTCACGCCACCGGGCACCGGTGGATACACGCCGCCGTCGGAAGTGAGTCACGATCCGGTTGCCGCGCGCGCTCTGCTGGCCGAGGCGGGATACCCGGCCGGGCAGGGAGCCCCCACCATCGACATGCTCTTCAATAGCATGGAAAACCACCGTGCGATCGCCGAGGCGATCCAGGAAATGTGGCGCCGCGAGCTTGGTCTCGATGTCCGGCTTTCGAACATGGAGGGAAAGAGCGTCCTCGACGCGCGCCGCACCGGTTCCTACCAGCTCCTGCGCTCCTCGTGGATCGGAGATTACGCTGACCCTATGTCGTTTTTGACAATCTGGCGGGGCGACAGCGGCAACAACTACACAGGGTGGTCGAATCCAACCTATGACCAGCTTCTCTTTCAGGCAGCACGGACGACGCAGACCGAGGAACGATTCCGCCTAATGCAAAAGGCCGAGTCCCTCCTCCTTGCCGAAGCCCCCCTGATTCCGATCTACACCTACACGCACGTGTTCCTCGTGCACCCCTCGGTGCGCGGCTGGTATCCCACTCTGCTCGATCACCACCCCTACAAGCACGTGTGGATCGAGGACGCCGCCTCTAAGAACTGAAGCGTTCGGCGGTCGGCCGTCCCGCGCGGGGCGCGGCCGCAAGGGATCCGGTGCGACGTCTTGCTCTCGGCGCGCTCCTTGCTCTCATTTCCGGATGCTGAACCGCTGCATTGTCCCCCTTCTCGCCGCCTTCGTTGTCCTTGCCGGTTGCAAGAAACAGGATGGCTCCACCTCTCTCTCGACCGCTCAGACGCAAGAGGCTGGATCGCAGGTCCTCCATTTTGGCAATGGAACAGAACCCCAGGATCTCGACCCGCAGGTCGTCACGGGAGTCCCGGAGAACAAGATCATCAACGCGCTCTTTGAGGGGCTGGTGGCTTACGGACCGAACGGCCAGGGAACCACACCGGCCGCAGCGGCCCGCTGGACCATCTCTCCCGACGGTTTGGTCTACACGTTTTACCTACAACCCGAAGGGAGATGGTCGAATGGTGACCCGGTGACGGCGACTGACTTCGTTCGTTCCTACCAGCGTCTCCTTACCCCCTCGCTCGCAGCCGAGTATGCCAACAAGCTTTACCCGGTGGTGGGAGCCGAGGAATTCAATCTCGGGAAGCTGAGCGATTTCTCTCAGACCGGATTCAAGGCGATCGATTCCAAGACCCTGCAGATCACCCTGAAACGGCGGACCTCGTTCCTGATCGAGTCGATGAAACACTACGCCTGGTTTCCGGTTCACATTCCCACGGTGGAGAAGTTTGGAGGGCTCACGCGAAAAGGCGCCGCCTGGACACGGGTGGGCAATCTGGTGGGGAACGGACCGTTCAACTTAACGGAATGGTCCATGCAGCAGCGGCTCGTCGCGGACAAGTCGCCCACCTACTGGGATCGCGACGCGGTCAAACTGAACCGCATCGTGTTCTATCCCACCGAGAACATCGAAACCGAAGAGCGCATGTTTCGCACCGGACAGCTGCACAAGACCAACGAGCTGCCCCTGGACAAAACCGATGTCTACCGGCGCGAGCAGCCGCAGAACCTGCGAATTGATGCACTGCTCGGTGTGTACTTTTTTCGAGTCAACACCACGCGCCCTCCCCTGAACGACAAACGCGTGCGCAAGGCGCTCGCCCTCGCCATCAACCGGAAGCAGATCGTGGAGAAGGTCACCCGCCAGAACCAAAAACCGGCGTACAACACGTGTCCACCCATGGATGCGTTCACCTCTCCGGCTCGATTGACGGGTGATCTGGCTGAAGCCAAGCGCCTGCTGGCCGAGGCAGGCTACCCGGAGGGCAAGGGGCTGCGCCGGATCGAACTTTTGCATAACACGAGCCAGAATCACAAAAAGATCGCCGAAGCCCTGCAGCAGATGTGGCGGAACAACCTCGGCGTCGAAGTCGGCCTCGTGAACCAGGAGTGGAAAGTCTACCTCGATTCGCAAGACACCCTCAACTACGACCTTTGCCGGGCCGGTTGGATCGCCGACTACATTGATCCCAATACCTTCTTTGATCTTTGGCGTTCGGGCGATGGCAACAATGACACGGGTTTTGCGAATCCTGAGTACGACCGACTGCTCGAAGAGGCCCTCAACGCTCCCGATGACGCGGGCAGAATGGCAATCTACGGCCGGATGGATGCGCTGCTGATGGACGAAATGCCGTTCATTCCCCTCTATTTTTACACCCGGGCCTTCGCCCTGAATCCCAAGGTCAACCTGCCGCAGAACCTCGTCGAAACCCCCAATTGGAAGTACATTTACCTGAAGGAGTGACGCCGCAGCCCCTGACGCCTTGCCTTCGGCGGTAAACGATAGAAACCTACCGACGCATGTTTCGTTTTTTCGCCTCGCGCTTGCTGCAGTCCCTGCTGGCGCTGCTGGTTATCATCACCGCGACATTCTTCATGCTGCGCTTTGTCCCGGGCGGTCCCTTCACGGCCGAAAAGGCCGTGACGCCTGAGATCCTGCGCAACCTGGAGGCGCACTACGGGCTCGATAAACCGCTTTGGCACCAATACGTCGACTACCTTGGAAGCCTGCTCCGGGGAGATTTTGGCCCTTCGTTCAAGTATCCGAATCGAACCGTCAATGAGATCCTCGCGGACAAGCTGCCGGTTTCCATAGAGTTAGGAGCTCTGTCCCTGGTCGTGGCCCTGCTCATTGGCCTGCCGCTGGGCACCTTGGCGGCGGTGCGGCGCAATACCTGGATCGACTACTGCGCTTCCTCGTTCGGCATGATGGGAATATCGATTCCCACCTTTGTGGTGGGTCCCTTGCTGGTGCTGGCCTTCGCCATCCATGTCGGTTGGTTCAACGCCTCCGGGTGGTACACCCTTTCTGACCGCGTACTTCCCTGCCTGGTCCTGGGTATTGCCTATGCCGCTCCGATCGCACGCCTGACGCGAGGAGGAATGCTGGAGGTGCTCCATCAGGATTTCATTCGCACCGCACGGGCGAAAGGAGCCACCGAACTGCGCGTTGTTTTCAAGCACAGCCTGCGGGGCGGATTGCTCCCGGTTGTTTCCTTCCTCGGGCCCGCCATCGCCGGCATTCTCACCGGGTCGTTTGTGATCGAGACGATATTCCAGATCCCGGGACTGGGCCGTGAGTTTGTGAATAGCGCCTTCAATCGCGACTACACCCTGGTCCTGGGAACCGTGATCCTGTACGCCGGGCTGATCATGTCGCTCAACCTCGCGGCCGACCTGACCCAGGCCTGGATGAATCCCAAGGTCCGCCTCGAGGGCTAGGACCAAGACGCCTACGCCGCATGTCCACGCTCGCTGCTCCCTCCGCTCCTGTTTCTCCCGTGCCGGCCGCGGCCATCGAACGCGGCAACTCGCTCTGGCACGACGCCTGGCTGCGGTTGCGCAAGAACCGGCTCGCCGTTTTCGGTGCCGTTTCGCTGATCGTCGTCAGCCTGGCCTGTTTTATCGGGCCGCTGTTCAGTTCGTACGGTTATGAGGACCAGCTCCTCGATCTGGGCGCTTCGGCGCCCAGCGCATCGCACTGGCTGGGTACCGACACCCTCGGACGGGATCTGCTCGTCCGGCTGCTTTACGGTGGCAGGGTCTCGTTGGGGGTTGGCCTCGCCGCCACCGTGGTCGCCCTGACCATCGGGGTGGTTTACGGTGCCGTCGCCGGTTACTTCGGCGGCAAGCTCGACGCGGCCATGATGCGCATCGTCGACATCATGTATTCGCTCCCGTTTACGATTTTTGTCATCCTGCTGATGGTGTTTTTTGGCCGCGATATCATCCTGCTCTTTGTCGCCATTGGCGCGGTCGAATGGCTGACCATGGCCCGCATTGTGCGCGGCCAGGTGATGTCGGTCAAACGCATGGAGTTCATCGAAGCGGCGCGCTCCCTTGGCTTCGGCAAACGCCGGCTGATCTTCCGTCACATTCTGCCCAATATCCTCGGGCCCATCATCGTTTACACCACCCTGACGATCCCCGGGGTCATGCTGCTGGAGGCGTTCCTCAGTTTCCTCGGTCTCGGCGTGCAGCCGCCGATGAGTTCGTGGGGTGTGCTGATCAAGGATGGCGCGGAGAAGATGGAGGAGTTCCCCTGGTTGCTGCTGTTCCCCGGGACCGTTTTCTCGCTCACGCTGTTCTCGCTGAATTTTCTTGGAGACGGCCTGCGCGACGCGTTGGACGTTCGATCGAGCAAGGACTGAGGCCGGCCGGACTGCCCCCCGAGCATGCGTTCGCTCCGTCGACTCCAGCCGTACTTTCATTACCTGTGGGCGCAGCGCCGGACAGTGCCGGCGGCGATCGTCTACGGGGCTCTCTATGCAGCAACGAGTGGTTTTGGACTGCCCACACTGATCCAATACGTGTTTCCGCCGATCTTCGCCCCCGGCGGCGGCCTCGAAACGTCCACCGTGGCCATGATCGCGGCCTGCATCCCGCTCGCTTTCCTGCTGCGCGGCATCACGGGATATCTGAATTCCTACTACACGCAGCTCACGGGAGTGCGCATCCTTGAAGCCATCCGCCTCGACTACTTCCGCAAGCTCCAGGTGCTGCCGCTGTCATTTGTGCAGAATCGACAGGTGGGTGACCTGATCTCGCGCGGTCTCTCCGACACGGCCCAGCTGCAGCAGGCCATCACCCTGATGGCCAACGACGGCATCAAGCAGCCTCTGACGCTGGTGATGGCCCTCGGGTATCTCGTCTGGCAGGCCTTCACCGGTCAGGGCGTGGGAATCGTGCTTCTGTGCCTGGCGATCATCCCGCTGGCCATCTTTCCGGTGCGCTTTGTCGGGCGCAAGATCGTCAAGCGTGCGCAAGTGCTGCAGGCCCAGCTGGGCTCGGCCACGAGCGTCTTCTCCGAGAACCTCGCGGCGTCGCGCGAGGTGCGTGCATTCGGCCTCGAACAGCAGCAAACGAATCGTTTCGGTGCGCTGACCCACGATCTGGTCATTTCACAGATGAAGATCGTGAAATACGCGCAGGCGCTCACCCCGGCAATCGAAGTCATTTCCGCCGGCGGAGTCGCCCTCACCATGTTCCTCGCCTACGACACCGGCATTTCGCTCGACGCGTTTCTCGCGCTGGTCGGAGCGCTTTACTTTGCCTACGAGCCAATGAAGAAGATCGGGGCGCTCAACAACGAACTGAAACGCGCCGGAGCATCGCTGGACCGGCTTGAGGTCGTTCTGCTCGAGCCGGTCTCAATCGCAGATCCGGTTTCGCCGGTCACAGTGGATCGGCTGAAGGGTGAGCTCAGCTTCGCCGACGTCACGTTCGCCTACAAGACGGGAGAAACGGTGCTCCACGACCTCACGATGCGGATCCCTGCGGGCGCCGTCTGCGCACTCGTCGGACCCAGCGGCGCTGGGAAGAGTACGTTCGTCAACCTCGTGCCCCGTTTCTTCGAGGCCACCGGTGGCAAAGTCCTCATCGACGGTCTGGACGTACGGGACATGCGATTGGCCGACCTGCGACGCAACATCGCCATCGTATCGCAGGACCCGGTGCTCTTCAACGACAGCATCTACAACAACCTCCTGCTGGGTCGTCCGGATGCACGACGCGAGGAGGTCATCGCGGCCGCCAAGAACGCCTTTGCCCACGATTTCATCATCGCGGAGAAGGATGGCTACGACTCCATCGTCGGCGAGCGCGGCGTGCGCCTTTCCGGTGGTCAAAAACAACGCATTGCCCTCGCGCGCGCGTTCCTCCGAAACGCCCCGATTTTGATCCTGGATGAGGCCACCAGCGCCCTCGACAGCGAAAGCGAAGCCTACATCCAGACCGCACTCCAGAGCCTCGTGGTTGGCAAAACGGTCCTGATCATCGCCCACCGATTCTCCACCATCCGCGATGCGTCCATGATCCTGGTTTTCAATCAAGGCCGGATCGTCGCCAGTGGAACGCACACCGACCTGCACGCGCAGAACGCACTCTATCGCTCGCTCTATGACCGGCAGAGCGGTGGCACCTGAGCCGGAGCGCAAGTCGATCAAGGACTTCAAGATTCTGCCTCACTCGTTCGCGGCTTGCTGACCTTCCCCGCACCCGGCAAATCGACGGGGTGCCTTCGCCGGACTCTCCCAGCATCCTGGTCATTCGCCGCCGCTATTTGGGCGACATCGTGCTTCTGGGAAGTGTCTTGAGGAATCTACGCCTGCACTGGCCGTCCAGCCGGATCGCGGTGCTCGTGGAGCGTCCCTACGCCGGCATTCTGGACCTCAATCCCGACGTCAACGATGTCCTGACGCTCCCTCTCCGCTGGACGGAGTGGTGGAGCTTCTGGAAACGGCTTCGGAGCTTTCGGTTCACTCACGTGCTCGATTTCGACAACACCGAGCGCACGGCTCTGATTGCCCGACTTTGCGGCGCGTCGACACGTGTCGCCTACAACCGGGAGCTCATTCCCTTCCGTCAGGCGTGGCTCTATACCCACGTCGCACCCGTCCGCAATGTGGACTACGATCGTCAGTCCATCACCACGACGTACCACGCCCTGCTCAAAGCCATCGATGTTCCGATTGCGACCCATACGGTGCGTCTGGTTCCCCGTTCATCCGATGTGGAAGAAGTCCGGCGCCTGATTGGGCCGGGGAGCAAAAAGGTGCTTGTCCACCCGGGAACGCGCAGTGCGTTTCGCCGATGGCCCGCCGAGCGGTTCGCCACGGTCTGTGACCAACTTCAAGATCAACTCGGCGCGCAGGTCTTCGTCATGGGAGGTCCCGGCGAACTCGAGGTGGCGCGGGCCATTCGAGAAAAATGCGAGAGCCATGTCGTGTTGCTCGACCAGGCGTTCACCACCGCCCAATTTGCGGCACTGTTGTCGCTGTTCGACGTGCTGCTCTGTCACGACAGCGGGCCCATGCACATCGCCGCCGCCGTCGGCACGCGTGTGGTGGCGCTCTTTGGATCTCAGAATGCCACCATCTGGCGGCCCCAAGGGGAGGGACACCGGTTGCTGCAGACCGAACTGCCCTGTCCCTGCATCCCTGAGTCAGCGCGGCCGGGACCCTGCACCCCCACGGATTCGTACCGCAGCTACTGCGTACGCCGGATCGAATCCGCTCACGTCCTTGATGCGGTGGAACAGCAATTGCGCGCTGTCCACCCTCGCACGGCTCGCTAGAGGCGGAACGCAATGATGGTGTTGGCCACGCCCACAATTTGGGCGAACCGGCCTTCCCGCGTGGCCTCAAAGATGGCTTGGGTCACGCCCGATGCCCGGCTGCCAAAGTCGTGAAAGGCCATCACACCGCCGGGCTTAACAAACGGCGCCCAAGCCTGGATATCGTTGCGGCAGCCGTCATAGGAGTGGTCACCATCGACGAAGATCAGATCGATTGTACCCCGAAGCGAAGCGAGCGATTGCGCGGCAGCGAGGGAATCGCTCACCACCGGCTCCGCCCTCGCCGAAAGTCCGAGGGCGGCGAAATTCGCGTTGAAGATCTCCAGGGTGCTGTTCGTACCCAATGCCCGAAAATGCCGGCTGTACCACGCGCTGTCCTCACCACAGGTGGACAAGCCCGCAAAGTTATCGACCGCACGGACCTTCGCTTTCGGACCCTTCAGACCCGCGGCCAGAAAGCAGGTGGAGGCACCCATCCAGGAGCCAATTTCGATCACGGAGGCATTCTCCGGCAGGTCACTGGCCAGTTGAAACAGGTAACCCCGCTCAGGAAAACTTCCCATGTCATCGACTTTGAAGTGCCGGGCTACCCGGTGAAACTCCGTCCAATCCAAATCGGGCCGCCGCTTCCTGGCACCCCGGAGGTAACGCCCGCATTTCTGGGCAAAACGCAGGTCGCGCACCAAGGGCCACGATTTGAACGACATGGCTAAATTTCACGCCACCGGCGACACGGCGGGAAGCTTTTTCTCGTCCGATCCTGATCCAGTTGGTCGCACGCTTGCACCCCAACCCCTAAACCGCCAAACCGCCTTTCGTCGCATGGCTGAAGTCGCACCACGAATCACGGTCGCCATCCCCACCTACAACCGGGCGAAGGTCTTGCGCCAGACGTTGGAAGGGGTGATCCGCCAGACTCACGTTCCCGGAGGCTACGAGGTGCTGGTGATCGATAACAACTCGACGGATGACACCCACGCCGTGGTTGAGTCCTTTGCCCACGCCAAGCCGGCTCCCCGCTACGTCCGCGAAACCCAACAGGGATTGGACCATGCCCGCAACCGAGCCATCTCCGAGGCGCGAGGCGAGATCCTCGTCCTGGCCGACGACGACATCCTGGTCGAGTCGGATTGGTTGCTGCAGCTCACCAAGGGCTTTTCACGCTCCGAAGGTGATCGCATCGGCGCTGTCGGGGGCGAAGTGGTCCCGATCTTTCCCGATGGGCTGCCTCCCTGGGTGGCGGAATGGCACGCGCCCTTGGACTTCCGTCGCGACCTCGGACCGCTCCCGCCCCACCAATCGCCAATGGGGGCAAATCTGGCCTTTCCCTTGCGCGTCTTTCGCGAACACGGCCGGTTCAGCACCACCCTCGACCGGAAAGGCTCCGCCCTGTTTTCGGGAGGGGAAACCGAGATGCTGCGTCGCCTCCGTGCCGCGGGTCTCGAAGTCTGGTTCGCTCCAGCCGCTCGTGTGCTGCATCAGATGCCCGCCAGTCGAACCACCTTTCGTTACGCGACGCGGCATGCGTTTGATTCCGCTCGCTCACGGGTGGTGGAACGGGGAGCGACTTCATTCGGTTACCTCGCCTCGCGCTTGCTCGGCAATTTCCTAAAAGTGATTGGTTTTCTGATTCTTGCGCTCCTAAATCTCCTGATTCTGCGCACCGGAGACTTCAAAAAAGCGCTGGTTCGGGCATGGAGGAGCTGCGGTTACCTGTACCAAATTCCGCGGACTGCATGCGGCAGGATCTAGGCCGGGGTTTACATTTCCGTTCCTACTTTTAGGTTCCCAGCGCTCCCCCTGTTTCGAAGGTCGATTCCCGTTCCCCCTTGGCATCCTCTCCCCTTGCTCTTTCTGTGGTGGTGGTGGCCCGCAATGAGGCGCGCAACCTACCGCGATGCTTGTCGAGCGTGCACGGATGGGTTGCCGAAATTGTGGTCTGTCTCAACGAGACCACCGACGAGAGCCCTGCCATCGCTGCCCGTTACCAAGCGACCGTTCACAACCTCATGTGGCAGGGCTTCCGGGATACCAAGAATGCCGCACTCGCCCTGGCAACGCACAACTGGGCGCTGTGCCTCGATGCGGACGAAGAAGTGTCACCCGCGCTGCGACACGAGATCGAACAGTTCTTCGCCAGCGGCGCGTCCACGCGCTATTCCGGGGCTCGATTTCCAAGAAAAGTCTGGTTCATCGACCGGTGGATCACACACGGCGATTGGTACCCCGATCTCTCGCTGCGACTGGTCAATCGCGACCGCGGACGTTGGGGTGGCGACGCCATTGTGCATGAAAAAATGGAGTGCGATGGAGAGGTGGTCCGCCTCAAGGGCGACCTCCATCACTTCTCCTTTCCCACCCTCGCCAGCCACGTGGCCAAGATCAACCCGTTCGCCGAGCTGTTTGTTCAGCAGCAGCAGGCCCGCGGTCGGAGGTTCTACGTGGGGAGCACGCTGTTTCGGTCAGTCTGGCGCTTCTTTCGCGGTTATGTCCTGAAACGCGGATTCCTGGACGGATACCCGGGACTCTACATTGCGGGCGCCAATGCTTTTGGCGTATTTGTCCGGTACAGTCGCCTGTACGAAGCCGAACGATGCCAGCCGCCCCCCGCGCAACCACCCGCTGCCTGACCACCTCAGCGCTTGCTCCAGACTGGGGCGTGGTTCACCCTTGATGCGCCTTCGGCCCACGATCAAAGGCCAAATCACTCATGCCCGAACGGGAAACACCCACTTTCAGCAAGGTGGCAGAGGAGCTGATAGCCTCTTTACGCCGTATTCCCAACGACGAACCCGCCTCCATGCGCCGTCGGCCAACGGTCGAGTTGTCACAACTGGTGGGCGAACTGCGGGTGAAGCACTCCATTGGGATGGAGTCGCCCGAACAAGTCATCCGGGACCACTGGGCCGAGATCGTCGGGCATGCTAACGCAGCATATTCGCACGCGTCTCAGATCGACCCCCGCGGACGGCTGATCGTCCTCGCTGCCCACTCCATTGTGCGGAATGAGCTCTTTCTTCACCGAAAGATTATCGTAGATAAACTGCATAAGCTACCCGGGTGCAATCACATCAGGGAGTTATACCTACGAGCGGGCTAAGCGTAAAATTACGCTTGCGCCTTTGTCGTCGGCTCGGGAGGCTCGCGGCTTGCGTTAGTGGATGCCCGTTAGGTTACGGGCGCCCACCATGCCTGGTCTCGCATCCCGCGGGATTGGAACGGTGTCGCCGGCCAAGGCTGCGGTTCTCCCCGCAGTTGCCGCGGGTGGCACGGGGGCTGCAGCCAGCCGCTCCCCTGCAGGCGTGCAACTCCGTTAAACAACCATGTCAACTGTCGTCATAAAACCCGAAATCATCGCCCAGTACAAGACTCACGATAAGGACACCGGCTCGTCCGAAGTTCAGATCGCGCTGCTCACCGCCCGGATCAATCACTTGACCGAGCATTTGCGCGCTCATCGTAAAGACTTCCATAGCCGCCGTGGCCTGCTGCAGATGGCTAGCCGCCGCCGCAAGTTGCTCGATTACTTGAAGAGGCACGACCTCCCCAAGTACACGGACATCTTGCAGAAGCTAAACCTCCGCAAGTAATCTCTCTCAGCACACGGGCGACCCGATCCGCGGGTCGCCCGTTGTCGTTACGACACTCGCCGACGGCCGGGACATTTCCGTTTGGTGCCCTTCCTCCTCCGGGAGCGAAAGACGCCAAACGGAAATCTCTCGTGTCAGTCACGAGGATGCGAGGCGAGTTACCCGCCCTGTTCGGAATCGCCCAGTGCGATTCATTCCGGCGTCCGGTCTGTGACCCTGCGCCGTTGACACCCCCCGCAGGCCATGCGCCTGCCCCTCAGGCTTGGGCCGAAATTCCGCCCAGCCCTATCCGTAATCCGTCAGCTATCAGTTAAGTTAAGTCATGAATCAGAAATACACCGTAACGGTCCCGGAACTCGGGATCACGTTCTCCACCGGCTCGATCGCACAACTCGCCAATGGCGCCGTCAATGTGTGCGTCGGCGAAACCAATGTCTTCGTCACCGCCTGCGTCGCTCAGACCATGCGTCCAGGCCAGGACTTCTTCCCGCTCACAGTCGACTACCGTGAAAAGTATGCGGCCGCAGGTCGCTTTCCGGGCGGCTACTTCAAGCGCGAGGGACGTCCGTCCGAGAAGGAAATTCTCACCTCCCGGCTGTGCGACCGCCCCTGCCGCCCGCTTTTCCCCGAGGGGTTTCTCAATGAGGTCCAGATCATCGGGCAGCTGATGTCAGCCGACCAGTTGAACGAAGCCGATATTCCCATGGTCAACGGCGCGTCCGCCGCGCTCGCCATCTCGGACATTCCGTGGTCCGGCCCGATCGCCGCCGTGCGTGTTGGTCAGATCGACGGCCAATTCGTCGCCAACCCGACCATTGAGCAGATGTTCTCCAGCACCCTGGACCTCATCTACGTCGGCAACGAGAAGGACATGCTGATGATCGAAGGTTCGGCCGACCAGATCGTTGAGGACCGCTTCATTGAAGCCCTCGCCTTTGGTCACCAGTCGATTCAACCGATTATCCGCGCCATCAAGGAGCTGGTGGCACTTTGCGGTAAACCGAAGGCCACGTTCGCGCTGGTTGGCGCCACACCGGAAGCCCGCGCCATCATCGAGCGCGTGGTCCCCGCCGAACGGCTCGCCACCGCGATCTTCGGCAAGGAAAAGGCCGCCCGCGGCGCCGCCGTGAAGGTCCTCAAGGAAGAAGCCAAGACCGCGTTGGTCGCGGAGCTGGGCGAAGGCAAGTTCACCGACGTCGACCTCAACGTCGTGTTCGAAGACCTCCAGTACAAGGCTTACCGCAAGACGGTGTTGGAGCGGGGCGTTCGGGCCGACGGCCGCGATGCCAAGCAGATCCGCCCGCTTTCTTCGAAAGTCGGCGTTCTCCCGCGCGTTCACGGTTCCGCCATGTTCCAGCGGGGCGACACCCAGAACATCGCCATCACCACGCTCGGACCGACCAAGGAAGCCCAGGAGATGGACGGTCTGACCGGCGGAGCGACGTCGAAGTCTTTCATTCTGCACTACAATTTCCCGCCCTTCTCGGTCGGCGAAACGGGCCGCTTCACCGGCCCCGGACGACGCGAGATCGGCCACGGTGCCTTGGCGGAACGTTCGCTGGTGCCCGTCTTGCCCCCGGAAGACGTCTTCCCCTATTCGATCCGCGTGGTCTCGGAGATCATGGCTTCAAATGGATCCACCTCGATGGCCTCCATCTGCGGCGGCTGCCTTGCGTTGATGGACGCCGGCGTACCCATCATCGCCCCTGTGGCTGGCATCTCCTGCGGTCTTATGACCGAAAACGCTGCCGACGGTTCGATCGTGAAATGGACGACCATCACCGATATTCTCGGCGAGGAAGACCATTTCGGTGACATGGATTTCAAGCTCGCCGGTACGACCAAGGGCATCACGGGCTTCCAGCTCGATCTCAAGATCAATGGTCTTCCGTTTGAAATCGCCAAGGTTGCCATCCACCAGGCGCGCGAAGCACGGGTCGAGATCCTGAAGGCCATGCTCGAGTCGCTCAGCGCTCCCCGCAAGGACCTCTCGAAGTACGCTCCCCGCATCCAGACGATTCAGATCGATCCGGAAAAGATCGGCCTCCTCATCGGACCCGGCGGCAAGACGATCCGGCGCATCGTCGAAACGACCGGTGCCCAGATTGACATTGCCGAGGACGACTCAGGCAAGGTCTTCATCTATTCGAACAACGCCGACGCGATGAATCGCGCTGTCCAGGAAATCGATTCGCTCTGCGGCGGCGGTTCCCAGATCGAGATCGGCAAGATCTACCAAGGCCGCGTGACCGGCATCAAGGAGTTCGGTTGCTTCGTCGAGTGTCTGCCCGGAAAAGAGGGTCTCTGTCATATCAGCGAACTCGCCGACATGCGGGTTCGCCGGACCGAGGACGTCGTCAAGATGGGCGAGACCATTTGGGTGAAATGCGTCGGAATTGACGAAAAGACCGGCAAGGTCCGTCTCTCCCGCAAAGCCGCCATGAAGGAGCGTGAACAGCAGGCGCAGGCAGCCGCCCCGGCCCCTGCCGCCGCTCCAGCTGCTCCGGTGGACGCTCCCGCCGCCCAGTAGGTTGAACGACGGTTGAATTACAAAAGCCGGGGTGCACGCACCCCGGCTTTTTTCTTGCTCAAAAAACGCCGGAGGACCGCCCTTCAACTGCGCCCGCCATAATTTTCTGCACCCGTCGCCTTACTCTCTTTCCCAGCCCATGCGCCTGATTGTCACCAACGACGACGGCATCCACTCCGTCTTCCTCCACGAACTTGTCCATGCCCTCCTGCGCGCCCAACATACGGTGTACGTTGTCGCTCCCAAAACGGAAAAGAGCTGGATCGGCTGCGCCAAGTCCCGCCATCACGCGATTACCTCAGAAGTCATCGATGTGGGCTTGGGATGTCCCACCTGGACGGTGGATGGCACTCCCAGCGACTGCGTGAACATCGGCCTCGCCCACCTGCTCCCCCGAGGACATGACGTGGAAGCGGTGGTCTCCGGCATCAACATGGGTCGAAATGCCTCGTTGGGCTTCATCCTGGCCAGCGGCACGATTGGCGGCGCGTGGGAGGGCGCGGTCCATGGTCTCCCTGGCCTGGCGTTCTCACAGGATATGAACTCGGAGGTTTTCGCACGGTTGAAGGCCGCAGGCGACCGCCCCGACGCCGATCTGAGGAGATCGCTCGAAACTTCGGTCCAACGCGCGGCCGAACTTGTGCCCCAACTCGTGGCCCAGGGCCCCACGGGAGGCTTTGTTGTCCACAACCTCAATTTCCCGCTTCCCAGCCGACCCGAATGCAAGGTCCTGCGCACGGTCCCTGCCCACGTCATCATTCCCGGCCTCTTCAGCCCCGCCGCCGACGACGGCACCCACCGCTTCGTCTTTCATCTCGGCGAAGACAAGTCCCCTGTCCTGCCTCTCTCTGATCGCGCGGCACTCGATCAAGGCCAGATCAGCCATACCGTGCTCGACTACCGTGCGTTGGGACACTCCTACCCTGGGAGGTGATCCGCGACACCTACAAAGCCTTGGCAGACACGCGCTTTCATCCAAGGCTTTCACTGTTCCCGCTTCGACATGCTCACACACTTGCTCTCCTTTCTTGCCGGCGCGCTGGTGGTCTATGTGTGGATGACTTTGCGCCGACCGGCTCAAGCCTGGTCACCCTCGGCCCAGAATCCGGACATTCACGGCCAACGCACTCCCCTCCCGGGTCCAACAGACGAGCAGTTGGAGGAACGCATCATCGAGTACCTCTCCACCAATGTGGTCTATCACATCAACGACCTTTGCCAGTCGCTCGAACATCCGAAAGGCGCACGCTATGTTCGCGGCCAGTTTCACAAGCTCATGGAGCAGGGGAAAATTCGTTACAAGGACATGGTGTACACCATTTGACCCTCGGATGGGATCGTCTACCTTCCCTCCCTGCCTCACGACATGATTGAAGTTGAACACCTGACCCGCATCTTCAGAACCTACAAAAAGCAACCCGGCTTTTGGGGAGGGGTGAAAGGCCTTTTTCGAAGGGAGTTTGTTGATACAGCGGCGGCGAACGACATCAGCTTTACCATTCGGGAGGGTGAATTCGTGGGTTTTCTCGGGCCCAACGGCGCCGGCAAGACCACCACGCTCAAGATGTTGTCGGGTCTTATCTATCCGACGAGTGGATCAGCCCGGGTCGCTGGATTCGATCCCACCCGGCGGGAAAACGCCTACCGGAGGATATTCGCCCTTGTTCTCGGCCAGAAGAATCAACTTTGGTGGGACCTTCCGGCGATTGAGTCGTTTCAGCTTCTGCGACACATCTATGGGCTGTCTGCAACCCAGTACCGGGAAACACTGGACGAACTCGTGACCCTTCTTGGCGTGAGCGAGAAGCTCAACGTCATGGTTCGGGAACTTTCCCTGGGCGAACGCATGAAGATGGAGTTGATTGCCGCTCTGCTTCACCGCCCACGCGTGCTGTTCCTCGATGAGCCCACCATCGGGCTGGACGTGATTTCCCAGAAAGCGGTGCGGTCCTTCCTGCGCGACTACAACCGCAAGCACCGCGTCACGATCCTGCTCACGAGCCACTATATGGCCGACATCAAGGAGCTCTGCGAACGCGTGGTGGTGATCCACAAAGGTCGCAAGATCTATGACGGTGCGCTCGACCGACTCGACCGGAGTTCAGGCAGTCGCAAGAAAATCATCCGATTCATTCCCCAGGATGCGACCGCGTTCCCTGAGACATGGCAGTCCACGTTCGGAGATACCAAACGAGACGCCGAGGACGGTCGCTTCACGGTTCGGGTGAACGGCGAAAACGTGGTCGCGGTCTCGCAGGAGATTCTGACCTCGGGCCCGGTGGCGGATATCACGATCGAAGACGTTCCCCTGGAGGATGTGATTGCCGAGCTCTTTGCGACTCAGACGTGACAGGGGTACCAACAGAACCATCCCAGCGACAGCGACGGCTCTAGAAAGCAGGCCAGTCCGGCGCCTTGCCCGTTAATTCCAGCACGAACCGGCGCGTGGTCGCGGCACTGTGACGGGCGGCTTGAACCAGCGCCGCAGATTCCAAAGGGGCGCTGATCGAGATGGCCTCGCGCTCCTCCACGGGCAGCAACGACTCGGCTCTTCGCGCATCGAAACAGGGAGGCTCTCCCCGCCGCAGGCGCCATTCGTTCAGAAGTCGGAAGTTGATCTCAGCAGGAGTGCGGTGCAACCAGCGCTGAGCGGCGATCAACTCACCCTGCTCTGCCTTCTTGGAAATCCAAACGGCATCCACATAAGCCGTGTCCGCAAGCGCCCTCACTTCGGTGTCGCTCAACCTCGGATCTGAAACTTCGTCGACCACCCGACGGTAAAACGCCGTCCAGGAGGGTCCTCCACGGAGCACGCGATGCCCCGGTCTCAAAATGATCGCCATGGGCGCGAGTGCCGCACCGAGGGAAGGAATCCGCCGGTGGAGCCCCAGCGTGACACACAGACGCGCCAATCGCAGTTTCGCCAAGGGCACGATCACCAAATCAACCTCGCCAATGTCGAAAAGACCCGTCGCTTTCCTGACGCCGCCCGTGGCCGGTCGCACCGCATACGCGTGAAGCCGGCTGCCCACCAAATCGGTCGACCAGCTCCCTGTCTCAAAGCGCCCTGGCTGTGACGTCACCACCTGCAAATCCACATCGGAGGAAGTGGTGGCTGTCCCCTTGGCATGGGAGCCGAATAGGGTAACGACTTCTACGCTGGACTGTCGATCAGCCCAGTCCAAGAAAGCCGTGAGAAGGGGCGACTCTACCATTTCCGAAGCGAAATCAGGATCTCCGTCCCCTCCATTCCGGGTCCGGCATGAATGGACCCACCATGGAGACGGATGACTTCCTTCGCAATAAAGACGCCCATTCGCCCTTGGTTCGGGACGCTATCGGGTGTGGCCTCGGGCAGGATGCCCTCGAGTTCCAAAGTCTTGCCTTTGATCGAAACCAAGGCGGTCAATTTATCCTCGGTTCCGGTTGCACGGAGTTGAATCGCCAACTCCTTGGTTCCCAGATCACCCCGATTCGCGGTCACGGTCCGCAGAATTGATTCCAAGGCAAACTCCACCAGGCGTGGGGCAATCGCCAGATTCACGGGATCGGGACCAACTTCGGCCCGCACCGAACACCGTTCCCCGACCCCCTGAATCGTGCCCCGAAGATCGATCGACTCAACATGCGCTTCCGTCAATGCAGCCATGTGAGTGAGTTCCCGATTGAGCGTTTCAAGCCGGGTCACGTCCGTCTTCATGGCCTCCCGCAATGCTGGCGGAACGGCATCTCCAGCATGCCGCAGGGCAGTCAAAGAAACCAAAGAGTTGCCTATCTCGTGATTGAGGGTGAGCGCCAACTCCCGCAGCAGATCAAGTCGTTCCGCCCTCGAGCGCTGCGCCCGGTCGAAGAGCTCACCACTCGCCTCCTCCCAAAAGGCCCAGGTACCATTGGTTTCAGCAATAAATCCTGCACTGGCACGGAAAGGCTGATCGGAGGTGGGTGAAATGCGCCGGGTATCACGAACACGCCGGACGCGGCCGATCAGGGCCCGGACCGCGAGAGGTACGGCTCTTGGGGGATCCTCGTCCGCGGAGAGGATGAGCGACTGTGGCAGGTACTTTTCGGCTAAGTGGGCCCGCTCATGAAACAGCGCCAGCCGACCCAACTGGGTGCTCCCGGCGAGAAACTGTCTCAGCAATCTGGCGACAAACACCGCCCGAGCCTTGTCCGCCTCGTCGTACGACTGACCATCATCGCGCACTCCACAGGCAATCAGGCCTAACAGGTGCCCATTCTCATGCAGCGGCACCAAAAGCCGGGCTCCCCAAAGCGCGAGGCGGTTACGGACGGCCAATTCAGCGACCGGATCAGGGGGGCCTGGCCAGTCGACACCGTCGAGAACCAACGGATGGGCTGCTAGGTAGCCCACAATGGGCTCATCCAACGGGAGAAAGGAGGCGCCGCGATCGGCCCGAAACCCACTCTCCTCTCGCAGGAAAAAGACCGTGTGGGAAGCGCGCAACAAATAGCGGGAAGCGCGTCGGAACTCACCGAGCAACCGTTCCCGAGAAGCCAGGTTCTCGACCGCACCTTCCAGGAAGTCCCAAATCTCCGGCGTATCGGCCCAGGAATGAGTGCGAGGTGCGGACGGTGAGTTACGCGGTCCATCCAGACGGCGCATTTTCTCCATCATCAGGTCCAACGCTGCATTCCGTTCGGCCAACTCTTCGATCAACGGGAGAATTTCACGCAAGCGAGATCGGCTCTGCTCATAGGTATAGCGCTGCCGGGCACGACCACTCTGATACAACTCTTCGTAAGCCTGGGTATGGGGCTCGCCCACGACAATCGTGGGGCACTTCTCCAACGAAACCGGCACCCGATCACTGACAATGGCATCCAGGATCACCACCACCGGAAGCCCGGGAGGCAACCGATGAGGAAGCGCGGAGTCCGAAAGGGTCAAAACCGCGCGGCCTGACGGCAGCTGGCTTGCCCAAGCGGACTGAAGCGAAAGATCTTCGGTTGCTAGGAGGAACGTGGCGGGCATGGAAATACGACGCGAAACGTCGCACCCTGACCAGGGGCAAAGGGATCCACGCTGATCGAGGCGCCCAAGCTAGAAAGAATCTCGCTGCAAATTGCGAGACCGAGTCCAAATCCCGAAGATTTTGTGGTCTGAAAAGCCTCGAATAAACGCGAACGTATTTCAGGTGCTATCCCCGGTCCGTGATCGCTGACAATGAGTTCAATGCCTTGATCCACATTCCGAGTTGTTAACCGGACCCATCGCTCTCGCTCCTGCGACTCCTGGGCCTGAATCGCATTAAAACAAAGGTTGAGAATCACCTGCTTGGTCGCGTTGGCATCCGTGAACGCTATATCCGGAACCGCCGCCAATTCGACGACAATCTCCGTCTTCTTGTCCTCAGCTTTGCTGTAAACCAGTTCCAACGAGTTCTTGACCACGTCGTGCAGCGAAACGGGATCAGGCTCGTACTTGCGGGGAGAAGCCAGATCCAGCAGTTGCTCCGTCAACCGTTCGATGCGCGCCACCTCGCTCCCGATCAACCGCGAAAATCGCACCCGAAATGATTCATCCATATAATGAATCGGAAACAACTGCACAAACGTCTTAATACTCACCAACGGATTCCGAATCTCATGAGCCACGCTCGCACCCAATACACCAACTGTGGCTAATTGTTCAGCACGTTGTGCCTTTGTCCATAGACTCGCTCGCGCAAGTGCAGTTTGAAAGATCGACGCAAGCTCAAACATCTGTTGAACCTCCGGATATGTGAAAGGCCTCCTTGTCGCTCGAACGCCAGCTCCAACGAGAACATCTACAGTTGAACCTTCTCGCAATACCAAGACGCCTAGTCGATGCTCATCAAGGAAACGTCTCAATGCCTCTCTACTGGCATTACTGCGTTCCCGTTGAAGTCTTTCAGGAGTTGCCCAACGCATAGTGCGAAGCAAATCATAGACTGCACCATCAATTTGGAAAGCACCACCCTCGGAGCGCAATCCATCATCGCCCTTTACAACAATAATCCCACTTTCGCTTTGCGACCAACCCGAGAGTATCCTCAAGAACTCCCGCTGCAGAGTATCAGTTCGAACCTCCTCCATCGCAATTTCATAGGCCTTCGACCGCGCCTCAGAAGCACGCGGATAAACGAGTAGAACGTTGTTTATGACCTTCTCAAGCTCCGACGCAAACCACAATGCAACAGCAGCAGTCCCAACCCAGGCGACACTGCTCGGAACAAATAGCGCGAATAAGACATCTGCACCATAACCAACTCCAGCAACCAAGAGTACGAGCACCAGTCGATGGCCGCCAATAATGAAAAGATGCTTGGCATCAAACACCCTTCCACTGGTAATTGAAAAAGCAGTTAATCCGAAGAATAGCAATATTATCAACGGCTGAAACCGAATCAAACTCGGCTCATGAAGTATTGCACTGGCTGCCATTAAGCTCAATATGCTTACAGCAGCCGCACTACCCCCACCGAGCCAAACCTGCAACTCCAGGCGTTTCACGCCCTGAACACGATTCAATTGCCGGTACGCACTTAGCAACAACGAAAAATACATTACCACCAAACCCACGATATAAGCATAGTAACCCCCGCCATAAATCCTCTGGTCGGGACGAGAATGACCGGGAATAAACCACTCAGTAAAAGGAACCGACGCGAGGAATAGACTCCCCAAGATCCATCCTATTTTACCGCGAAGCAACGACCCCATATCCAACTCACCGGACAATTCCTCCTTTGCAAATAGCAAATGGATAGGAATCAAGGCACCAATTGCGGTTGTGACGCGCAGCCATGCCAACCCCTCGTCCGCATGAGCAGTTAGGGTAATATGCAGAAACGCTAGCCAAGCACCGCCATGGAAAGAGCAACTACTGACAAGGCGATTTACCCTGCGATTCGGATTCGCCCACAATATAATCGCACCAATCCCACAGATTAGAGCCGCAGCAAGAAATGCCGTGGTCACAGGCTACGCTCCAAAATCAAAGTAGAGTTGGTTCCATTCACTCCGTGTGAATTGACCAATGAAAATCGCTGCGCCACAGCGACCGGCGCAGCACACAAGTTCAGTCTACAGTCTGGGTCAGGATACTTCCAGTTTACGGTAGGAGGGACAATCTGATCCCTCAATCCCAATGCTGCAGCAGCCACCTGTATAGCGGCTGCTGCACCAAGAGGATTTCCAATTGACCCTTTAATCGAATAGGCCGGAATCCTATCAAGTTCATCTCCAAATACGCCCCTTAGTTGCTTGGCTTCGGCAGCATCGATTAATCGGTGCCCTGGGCCCCATGCGCTAATTGAGTCAATTGCCGACTCCCTAACTCGAGCATTTGAGAGCGCCAATTTTATCGCTGATTGCATACCATCACACAATTCTCCACGCTCGTCGTTGGAATATCCATACCCAACGAGACTACAGTATCCAGGCCTAGGACTATTGTCAGGCTCAACTATGAACATACAAGCACCTTCACTTACAATCCCGGTTGTACGCCAGAGGTCAAAAGGGCGACTAATTGTAAGATGGTTCTGGTCTGTAGGCGGAGTCATACCAACAGCGCGAAATTCCAGCATTGGATGTTTGTACAATGGAGCCTCTGTCCCTCCGCAAATAGCAATATCAACTTCCCCAGAAGAAACTGCCTCAGCGGCATGACCGATTGCATCAAGTCCGGAACAACAGGAGCTCTGAAAAGTCATGTTCCGCGAGCTAATCTTCAGAGCTTCAGAAACTGTGGCCGCTACGTGCGCCACACTAGAAACAAACACTAGCTTGGATTGAATACCTCTTATCCCACTCTTCGCCACCGACTCTGTCTCACGCGTAATCGCACCAAAATCCATTAAGGACGTACCGGTAAACACTGCGACTCGCATTGCACGAACGTCGTCGAAAGTGAGTCCTGCATCCTTCACAGCAAGAGCGGCTCCAAGCACCGCCATCTGGGTGTGCCTGGCAGCAGTCCTGAGAGCAGGAAATGGAGTAAAGTGCTCATCAAGGGGCAGTCGATCAACCCAAGCAGCTACAAATGGGCCCCATTCTTCACCTAGCTTCAGAAATGGTCTAATACGACTAGTCGATTCTAGAATGCCGCTCCAGAACTCGTCTCTTCCAGTGCCTGCTGGTGTAACAGGACCGATTCCAGTGATCTTAACACGACGTTTCATTGGGTTCTTCGCTCCTACAGTACAGTCGTGGAGACCACCTTAATCTGATATAAAATAGGTGTCTACTCCGGAACAGCCGGAAAGACCAGTTTCATAGTGGTGCCTTTGCCGGACACGGATTCTAGTGCAAGCGTGGCACCGTGAACGCCAAGCAAGTGCCTACAAATCGAAAGTCCAAGTCCGGTTCCGCTGGGTTTCGTGCTAAACCCTCCCCTCAAGGCATTTCGCACAGTTTCAGCATCCATTCCTATTCCATTATCAGCAACGGTCACTTCAACGGACTCGCCGAGCGTTTCGATACGAACTTCAACTTTGGTGGCGTTGGCCTCAAGTGCGTTCTTGAAAAGGTTCTGAAAAACTCTGGCGAGTTCAAATCGCGCACCTTTAACCCAAGCCTGGTCATCACCTACGACTTCAATTGCGCTGTTCCCAAAGAATATGACGTGACGCACCTCTTTCACCACAGAAATGATGTCTAACATAGCAAACTCGGTGGTTTTTCTAGTTGTTTGCCTCCAATTATCGGCGAGGTGGTGACAATACTCCGCAGCACGCTCAACTATGCTCGAGTATCCTTTGAGTTTCTCTGCTCGCTCAGGATCCTTTTTGGAGATATCATTTGCCTCTTCTGCAAGTAGACCAGCATAGCCAATCATCACAGTTAGTGGATTAGCCAGATCATGAACGAGTTCTACAGCAGCCCGTGCTTGCCACACTTGCGGTTGTTTTTCGGAAATCTCTCGTTTGAGTGCGGAATTCAGATCCAAGGCCTCTCTCGCCATCTTCGCTTGCCGCCTACGTTCAATTGTATGAGAGGTGTTTTTTTTGACGGCCGCAATTAACTCATGTATATCCGGCGGCTTTCTAAGATATTGGTTTGCACCACCTAGCATAGCTTGCTGGGCAGTTGCGAGGGTCCCGTAACCCGTTAGCATTATCACCGACACTTCCCCATCAAATTTCCTGATTTCCTCGAGCGCCCTAATTCCATCCATTTCTGGCATTCGAATATCAAGAATCACGGCAGCGTACGGCCTCGCGCGCAGCTTAGCAAGTGCTTCGGCCGCACGCTCAGCGGTATCTACCGCAAAGTCGGCAGACAGGGTAAATGCGATCGATTCCCTTGGTCCATATTCATCATCTACAACAAGAACCAATGGTTTATCAGAGGCACTGGTCTGAGACGAAGCCGGTTTCGTGTCGGTGAACATGTATGGTTTATTTAACGCGACAAACCTGGGTCGAGGATTTTAGGTCAACTTGAAGCCCGAAATGTATTTGCGCAACTACTGCTTGGGTGTCAAGCGACGCTTCCCTCATCGTTCCACGGTCCCTGGAATGCACTAGATCGCACGGCAAAATAACTGTGCTAGCATGTGTTTGTATCTCTCTTTTATCCAATGCTTTATGTTATTTATTTTACATAATGCACTTGCGATAAACTAGCGCCTTTTCGTGTTTGTTCTACTCCAAAGAATCATGCGTCATCGGCTCTCAATTTTTGGGAATGAGTGTCCTCCGAGGTTTTTTGGTTGATCTCAAACAGCGAGTCCGGTATTGCAATTGGATTGTCAGAGGTTCTCTGAAGATCTCCATCTCACTTAAATCTAGGCTAATCAGTTTTCTGACTCACCAGGCACCCGGCATACCTTGCAACAGCAAGATCGCTGACCGAGCGAACCTTATTCCACAAAAATAGATTTGTAAGCCCATGATAGCAAATCTCTCAAGTGTAGTGCTCTTCGCGGCAGTTGTTTGCGGTATCCTTGTAATTTCTGCGAATCCCAAGCGGAAGGCCAACCAGGCCTTATTTGCTGGCATTATGCATTTTGTGATTTGGCTATCCCTGCGAGAGATTAGCAGTCGATATCCTCAGGACATCTTCTGGTTCAGGCTCTGCGTCTCAGTTGGCACCTTATTGCTGGTGACACTTGTATCATTATTTGAGACGATTTCGAGGAACTCATGGATACCAGGCAGCTTAACCACGCGTATATTAGCAATCGTTGCGGTTATCGCTTCTACAATACCGTGGACAGAGTCATTTGTTACGGAGTCGTCAAGCTCTAGCGATGACAAGACTGGTTTCGCATACGTGATATATGTCTGCACAACGTGTCTGTGCTACATAGGCTATTGTATTGTGATATTTCGGCGAGTGAAGGAGATGAAGGACCCCGCACGATTTGAACTTGTGGCCGTTGCACTACCCGCTGGAAGCATAGCGCTTTGCATCTTCTTTCTCATGGGATGTAGAACCATGTTCCCCGGGCAAATACCAGCAATCACTACGCCCCTGCTATCACTTGTCTTTATCGCATTGCTTGCATATTCCATCACGACCCACAAGATATTCGATGCCCAATACTTATTTAGAGTTACCGCCTATTTCTTGACCCTCGGCGCCATTACTACAACGCTCAGCCTGCTTCTATACAAGAGCCTACAAGGAACCATCCCAATCGTCCCTCTCTTTAGTATCCTAGCTGCAACTGCTATTGCGGTGAATCGACTGATTGGCACCAAACTCGATAAACTATTTTTCAATCGCCCCGAACTTGCAGCTGCTCGGGAGTCTATTCATAAAGTGGCGAGGACTGCACTGTCTGAGGACAGGCTCAAGGCCGAATTGGCGGCGACGATCGGAGGATGGACGGAAACCACGGTTTCCGTGCTTTCTCCGGAAGAGGGCCCTTCGGATGATTCCGCCCTGCAATCGCTTGGCCTGGACGATCCTGTCTTCCAAGCCCTCCAGGAGTTGCGTTGGGTCACTCCGGAACGTTTGCAGCGGGAACGCACTTCCGCAAGCCGGGCTCTTCTTCAATCGTACCTGGAGACACATCACCTGGGTGCCTTGGTCATCAGCACCAAAGAGGAAACACCCTTGGTTCTGGCCATCGGCCTTCGCTTGTCTCGCCGGCCCTTTACCTATCCCGAGGTGCAACATCTGCAGGAGTTTGCTTCGCTCTCGCAGCTCGCATTAACTAAGGTCCGCTTGGTGGAGCAGGCAATGCACGCCGATCGGCTCGTTACGGTCGGGGTTTTGGGTGCGAGTCTGGCCCACGAGATTCGCAATCCACTTTATGCGATCAAGGCCTTCGCTGACCTTCTCGCCGATCATTACGACCGGCCTGAATTCCGAGACCAGTTTCGCACCATGGTGGGGGCCGAAATTGTTCGCATCGACGAGTTGCTCTCTCAGCTGATGCGTATGGCCTCACCCCGAAAGCCTGTCCTAGTGATCCAGCATTTGCACACGGTGGTGGAGAAGAGTCTTGATCTTGTCGGACACAAGATCCGTTCCCAAGGCATCGTACTACAGACGGACTTTCAGGCCACACAGGATGAACTCGCTACCGACGCCGCCTATACACGGCAGGTTCTCTTTAATCTGTGCCTCAATGCTATTCAGGTGCTCGTCGACAGACCGGATCCCCGCTGGATTCGCATCGCCACCCGCGACGTGCCGGCGGGGCTCGAACTGTCGGTCAGCGACAACGGGCCTGGAATTCCGGAAGCGATTCGCGGCCGGCTGTTTCAACGATTTCAGAGTATGTCAGCCCGCGGCTTGGGACTTGGTCTTTCCATCAGCCGAGAAATCATGGTGAGCCTGGGCGGATCGCTTGACGCAGACCCCTTCAAGCCGGGTCAAGGAGCCGTGTTTCGAGCCGTCTTTCCGCGTCCCGCTTCCGTGGCCACTTCGAATCCGCCCGCAATGGTCAATCACACCGCCTCCACGCCGCCATTGTCAGCCTGAGCCGGGCCCGGTCTCCCAGAGATACAGATACACCCACGGGTGGGTTGCCATAAGGCAGAAATCGCCCTTGCGCGCCGCCATCAGTGACGCGGCGACCTGCGCTGCTAGAATGGAATTGGCTCGGACACATACACATACCGGATCCGACCATCGCCTGACACCGCAACCTAAAGATCGTCCTATTTTGGGGAGTCGAAGCGAAGTGATCCCGTTGTGACTCACGGATTCCGCGGCCGCCGGGTACACAAACGCGGATTCAGACCTTCAGATGTCAATCACCCACCCGTTGGAGACCAATCCTTGCATAACTCAAATGAAGCCGTGTTGATTTGTCCCGCGACCGCGGGATCCATGAATCTAGTGCGGTCTCAGGGAACATGCATGTCGCTTCGCTCTACCTCTATCCTGTAAAATCCCTTCGAGGAATCTCCGTTTCTATGCTTGAGGCGGATCGATTCGGAATCGCGGGAGATCGACGCTTCATGGTGGTGGACGATTCTACCTCCAAAGTCCTGACCCAACGGACCGCCCCTGGGATGGCAGTCATCGCGACCGCATTTGACCAGGGGCTCCTCCAACTGACGGCGCCGGGAGGTACCACGGTCTCAATTCCAACGCAACCGGCTGACGGACCGGAACGTAGCGTCACGGTTTGGAAAGACACGGTCACCGCCGTGGACTGCGGCAATGTGGTTGCCCAGTTTCTATCGGACAGCCTCGGTCAAGCGTGCCGCCTTGTGCAGGTCGGTGCCCACTTTTCTCGTGCCGTTCGATTCAAGGCGGGTTACATTCCTGCGCCCTCCCCCATGACGCTTGAAGTGGGATTCGCCGACGCCTACCCAGCGCTGATCGTCAGCGAAGCATCCCTGTCATCACTGAATGATCGATTGCTTGAAAAGGGCGAGGATCCTGTGCCTATGGACCGCTTTCGGCCAAACATCGTTATAGCCGGAAGCGAGGCCTTTTCTGAAGATACATGGCAACGATTTCAAATCGGAGGATTGACCTTCTGGAACTCCGGTCCCTGCGCTCGATGCACGGTCCCCACCACTGACCAAGCTACGGGCAAGCGAGGCAAGGAACCCCTTGCGACCCTTGCCCAATTTCGGAGGGACGCTCACGATCAAAGTCAGGTTAACTTCGGGCAAAATGCGGCGATTGTGTCGCATTCCGGCCCTTGTCGACTCGGGGATGTAGTTCAACTCCTCACCTAGCGCGCAGCACTGCACACCCTTATCGCTTCCGCACCACCCGGTCGCGAGTAAAGAGCAAACCCGAAGGCAGCCGATCAAGGGGAGTGAGCTCCACCTCCGTTGTGGTTGAATGCTCTGCGCTGCTTTCCGCCACGAAGCGCGCCTTAATCGTAAACGTCGACTTGGCGAAACCCTGGGCCGTGACGGGAAGAAAGACCTTTCGCGGCGCGCGACCGACCGGAAGTCCGTTGACCACAATGGTCGCCCCCGTCGGATCAGTCTCCACCATCACCGCCATCTCACCTCCAAGCGGCAAAGGAGTGGGTTCCACCGCAGGCCTCAATTCTGGCGACGGCGGCACATTTGCTGTGGGTTCTCGGGAAACGGACGGCTCGCCCTTTGGCTCGGGTTCAGGCTCCGCCGCGACCTGAGGAACGGATGAAACGACAACCACGGGTGCGGCCTGGGTCGCAGGGCCTGACACACTGCGGGTGGCACAACCTGTGAAGGCACCCGACAGAATCGAAATCGAAGCTATTACAACAGAAAAGCGTTTGTAAACCATTGCTTACATCTCCGGTTTCCCAAACCTGTGCCTGGGAGGTGAAAACGAACGAGTGAGCATAAACGAGGCTAGGGATCCGCTGTTTGAACAACAGTTCCTTACGTCAATCCCATTTCAGGTTTCCGCGCTCAAGTTTCCTCCGCGCCCGAGTTAGTTTGGCTTCAACCATGTGACGTTTTTGCGCAGCCGTTCGTGGCCGTGTCCGCCTTCGATTCGCTTCCACTTCATTCCGCCGTTCTTCAATCGCTTTGGCCTGAGAAAGTTGCAACTTATCAGCCAAGCCTTCCCAAGCTGCATCTCGGTTTTGGCTCTGCGACCTTCCCGCCTTGCACTTAACCTGTAGCCCGGTGGGGCGATGAATCAGCCAAACCGTCGAGGAGGTCTTGTTGATTTTCTGTCCCCCAGGTCCCGAACCGCGGACGAAACGCTCTTCAACGTCATCCGGTTTAACGCCCAGATTGGTCAAACGTTGATCTAGTGCCTCGTCCAGAAAGGGAAACGCACCATTTTTGCGCATGATGCAGTGAAACTCGCCCGCCTTTTCAGAGTCAAACGCGGCTTCCGCATTCAACCAAACTTTCCCTCGCTCCCTGCGCAGGCAACATCCACGTTCTGAGCGACTCAATCCCCGCCCTATGCTCACCGGTCCCACTTGGTCCCAGAAGCTTCGAGATGAAATTGGTCAGGCTGTCATCGGCCAAGACCTCGTTATTGAGCGTCTCCTGGTGGCCTTGCTCGCCAACGGTCACGTGCTGCTGGAAGGCATGCCGGGGCTCGCTAAGACACTGCTCGTCAAATCGCTGGGATTGGCCCTCGGGGTACAATTCGAACGGATCCAGTTCACACCCGATCTGCTGCCGAGCGACGTCGTCGGCACGATGATTTTCTCGCCGAAAGACGGCACCTTCACCGCCCATCGCGGGCCGATCTTTGCGAATCTGGTGCTGGCCGATGAAATCAACCGGGCGCCCGCCAAGGTGCAGAGTGCGCTGCTCGAGGGAATGCAGGAGCGCCAGGTCACCATCGGCGGACAAACCCACCCGCTTCCGCGACCTTTCCTGGTCATGGCAACTCAGAATCCGGTTGAACAGGAAGGCACCTACCCCCTCCCCGAGGCCCAAACCGATCGTTTCCTTTTCAAACTGCTCGTCGAATACCCGTCCGCAGATGAAGAGGCCTTGATGCTCAGTCGCTGGGGTCAAGTGACGCGCTCGCCCGTCCTACAGCCCGTTTCCAGTCCAGAAGAACTACTCGGACTGCGCACCGCAGTGGACAAGATCCATATCGCGCCAGCCATCGAGGCTTACATCCTCTCCTTGGTCCGTGGCACGCGCGCACTGACGGTTGCCGACGACCGCGGCTATCGGTTGCTCACCTTCGGCGCCTCACCCCGTGCCTCACTGGCGCTCTACACGGCCAGTCGCGCCCTGGCTTGGCTGCGCGGAAACGACTTCGTCAGCCCCTCTCTCGTGCAAGAGCTGGCGCCCGACGTGCTGCGCCACCGCATCGCTTTGACCTATGAAGCAGAAGCGGCCGAACAGTCGGCCGACAAAGTCATCTCCAAAGTGATTGAGAAAACACCGGTGCCTTCGCTTTAGCGCACGTTCCACCCGCTCTGCTTTCTACGCCGCCCAGTGCGGCACCTTCAAAACCGGGATCCACCTTCCCTGCACTTGTGTCCAGTCTCTCGTCCGCACCCACACCTGCTTCGTCTCTGGCCCTCCTGCGACAGCTGGAATGGCGCGTGCGCCATGCCGTTGAGAACATTCTCAGCGGTGAATACCGATCCGCACTCCGCGGTCGGGGAATGGAGTTCGATCAGGTGGTCAAATATGAGTTCGGGGATGATGTGCGCGACATCGACTGGAACGTCACCGCACGTCTGGGCGAGCCCTATCGAAAGAAGTTTGTTGAAGAGCGCGAAGTCACCGTGCTCATCCTGTTCGAAGACACGCCGTCCCTGCAGTTCGGCTCCGGCTCCGTTTCCAAACGCGAAGCCCTCCTCGAACTCGCCGGACTGGTGATGATGCTTGGGGCGATCAACCGCGACCGGGTTGGATACGTGCACGCCACACCGACGGGTTACTCGTATCGGGAACCGATTCGCGGCCGCGGAGCCATCATGCACGCAGCTTCCACCTTGATCGGCATGCCCGCACCCAGCCTCGCCTCCGCCCGTCCGCCCGGCGGAACGAACTCCACCGCCTCCCGCCCCCTTGAGATTCCATGGAAACTCGTCGCCCGCGCGGCACCCAAACATTCGGTGCTGATTTGGATGGGTGACTTTGCCCCGGCTCCGGCGCCGGAAGGCTGGCCCGTCTTCCAGCGACGCTATCAGGCGATGGGTTTTCGGGTCGACGACCCTTGGGATCGGCAGTTTCCCGACGCAGGTTCGGTCGCGGCATTCGATCCCATATCGGGACGCCTCGTCACGCTGGAAGGGTCCTCCGCCGAGCGGTTAGCCCATACCGCGTGGCGAAATGAACGCGACGCGACCTGGCAACGCCTTTTTCCCGACCCACAAAGCCGTCTCGTGGTTGGCAATGACGAATCCCGGCTCGATGCGTTGGTGAAGTTTTTTCACGCGCGCATGCGGGGCCGCAGCGGATAATCCCACCCACCGTGTCGAATCTGATCCTCAAAGATCCGCTCTGGCTGCTGGCGCTCCTCGCGATACCGACTCTGATCTGGGTCCGAGGGCGAAGGTCGGTCTCCGTACTGGTGGTTCCCTTTGCCGCCTCCTGGCACCGCCCCTCACTTACCCAGGTCTCCCGCCTCCCGCTCGGACTGGCCTATATCGGACTTTGCCTGCTGGTGGTCAGTCTGTCCCGACCCCAACGGGTGGAAAACAAACAGGAAGTGCGTTCACAGGGCTATGACCTCATGCTAGCCATCGATTTGTCGGGTTCGATGCAGGCCGAAGACTTTGAACGCGGGGGTGTTCCCATCAACCGGCTGCAGACGATCAAACCGGTCATCCAGGCCTTTATCAACGACCGCCCCAGCGATCGCATCGGAATCGTCGTTTTCTCCGGTCGAGCCTACACCCTCGCGCCTCTCACGTTCGATCACGACTGGCTGGGGCGACAGGTTGAACGACTCACGATTGGACTCATTGAGGATGGCACCGCGATCGGGGACGGGCTTGGCGTCGCGATTTCCCGGCTCGAACAGGTTGAACGTGCGGAAAAGGGGCAGCGCAAAGGTGCTTTCGTCATTCTCCTGACCGACGGTGCCAACAACCGGGGCACGTTGAGTCCCGCACAAGCGACCGAAATCGCGAAAGCCCGTTCGCTTCCCGTTTACACCATCGGGGCAGGACGAAGTGGTATGGTTCGCTTCCCCGTGTTTGACGATCGAGGCAACAAAATCGGCTACCAAGCGCGTCCCTCCGACCTGGATGAAAACGCGCTTCGACTGATAGCACAAGAAACCGGAGGGCGCTACTTCCGCGCGGACGACGTCAAAACCATCGAGAGCGCATTCACGTCAATCGATCGCGCCCAAAAAATCGAGTTCCAGGCAAAGAGCTATTTGGTGACGACCGAGCTCTTTCCGTGGGTACTCCTTCCAGGATTGGCACTACTCACCGTATCGGGACTTCTCGCACGGACCCGCGCTCACACGCCCCCGTCTCCGGTTTCAATCACGCGCCCAAAGTCGGCAAACGCTCCCGCGCTCTCTCGATCATGAGCTTTGCCGAACCCTGGTACCTCGCGCTCGCTGTTGGCCCTCTCATCGTCCTGATTTGGGGCGTCCTGCGACGTGGCAAAGGAACGGGCCAAACGAATTCGAAGATCCTCCAGGGTGAAGCCTCACATGCGACCGTGAGACTTCGTCCGAACGACCCACGGCCCGTCCGGAATCGTCGTATCACCTTGTGCCTGGGTCTCGCGCTTTGTTGTGCCGCCGCCGCCCGCCCGCAGTGGGGACGCATCGAAGAACCGATCTTTGACCAGTCGCGAGAAATCCTGCTCGCGATCGATTTGTCAAAGTCGATGCTGGCTCCGGATGTAAAACCCACGCGGCTTGATCGCGCCAAACTTCTGATCCAGTCGCTGCTCGAGCGTCTGGCCGGAGAGCGTGTCGGCATGATCGTGTTCTCGGGCACGGCCTTCCTGCAAAGCCCCCTCAGCGCTGACTACGAGATTCTGCGCGAATTTCTTCCAGCCTTGAATCCGGACTATCTGCCTGAAGGCGGAACCAACTATGAAGCCCTGCTCCGCACTGCTCTCACCGCCTTCAGCGATCAGGGAGGAGCTGACCGTTATCTGATCATCTTGAGCGACGGCGAGGCCAACGACGAGGCGTGGAAACCGCTCCTGGAAGAACTGAAGACCAAAGGTATCCGTGTCATTGGTCTCGGAGTTGGAACTCCAGATGGCGCGATGATTCCCGAAAGTGGGGGTGGATTCGTAAAGGACGACCGCGGCGCGGTGGTATTGTCCCGCCTGGAGAGCCGCACCCTCCAGACCCTCGCCGAATCAACCCAGGGCCAGTACGTGGATGCCTCGTCGTGGGTCGACCTGGCGGAACTCGTTCAACAAACGGTCGAAGCAGGTAAACGCGGCGAGTTTCGCGAAACCAATCAAGTCCGTCTGGCCGAACGTTTCCAGTGGTTCCTCGCACCCGGACTCCTGTTCCTCCTCTGGAGCGTGTGGCGGGAGTTTCCGGTAAAGCCCACCCCTCGCAACGCAGCTTTGAAACTCGAGACACCATGAAGTTCAGCTCTACCTTGTTGGCGCTCGCGTCCGTGCCCTTGCTGGGCGCACCACCCGCCCCGGTCAGCACAGGCGATACCTTTGCGGAGCCGCTCGTGAAGGCGGTCGCAGAAATTGCCGCCAAAGACACGCCTTCCGCCAAGGACTTTGCACGGATGACCGACGCGACCCTCGATTTTGTCCGCCGCAAGTCCAAAGCGGGCGAGGGATTCAGCCAGGATGTGGTCCACTCCGGCCTCGATGGCGTCGACGCAGGCGAGAAGCTTGACCCCAAGCTCGCGGATTGGCCTTCCCTGCGAAAGGAACTACAAGCCTACCTCAACGAGCCAAAACAAGAACCTCCACCCCAGAAGGGCGACTCCAAGGAACCCCCGCCGGAAGACAAAAACCCGGAAAACAAAGAACAAGACTCGGACTCAAAGGACGACGCAAACGAGTCCAAGCAATCCAAAAAATCCGACCAGGATTCGAAGTCATCCGATTCAAAATCAGGCAACGACAAGAACGAGTCTCAGCCCGAGAATTCCAAATCCGATCCACAGGACGGGAAGTCCGATGAATCAAAGAACGAGAAGTCGAAGAATGCTGGGGACTCCGCCTTCGGCGACATGAACAAGCCACCGGCCTCCCCACCGCCCCCTCCTTCACCGGAAGAAAAATCAAATGGCGCCGAGGAGAATCAACAGGTCGGAGGCCAGCAGAAGAAGGAAAATGCCGCCGATGTCACCCCTCAGCTGGTGATGCCGCTGCAAAAGCTCGAACAGCTGAAGCAGCAGGATTCTCCCGCGAAGCTCTTTCGTTTGATGGAAGGTGAAGCCGCCCCGGGTTCAGCCAAAAAGGGCAAGACGTGGTGACCATGGAATTACGATCGTACTCTCCTTCCATCGGGCTGCGGTGCCTGCAGATCGTCGCACTGCTCGTGATCGCCGCCACCTTGGTCCGTGCACAAACCGTCCGATGGCAACCGGACCGCGGCACCCTTGGAATCGGCCAAACAGCGGAGCTGCAGTTGGTGTTCGAAGACTGCTCTCCGGATGGAACCCCGACCTTGCCAGCAGTTCCCGGCCTCTCACTTGAACTGGTGGGGCAGTCCCAAAGCTGGGAGACGATCAACCTCACCATGACTCGCAAAGTGGTGTTGAACTACATGGCACGCGCCACCCAGCGGGGAACAGTGCGGATACCCGCATTTGAGGTGAAGTCAGACAAGGGAGCGCAACGGGTGCGAGCGGCGGAGTTTCAGGTGGGCGATGCCACCGTTGGACAATCCGGCACCTCACTTGATTCAATCGTGCAGTCTCGTCTGAATCTCCCCGGAACCGGGGTTTGGGCCGGGGAGGTATTCCCGCTGACCTATACCCTCTCAATCGCCAGACGGTTCAGCGCCCAGTTGGCCAGCAATGTCGAGTGGACCTCCACGCCGTTGGCCGCCGAGGAATGGGCCAAACCCGAGATGGCCGAAGTCGTGAGTGGAGGGGAGAACCACACCATCGTGACCTATCGCGCCCGCGCCATGGCCAAGGCTGCGGGACAGACCGCACTCAAATCCGCACAGCAGTTGGTGAATCTGCAAACCGGCACCGCTGCCTTTGGTTTGTTCGCCCGGCCTACGATGGAGCAATTCACCATCACTACGCCGCCAGTGACGCTGAATGTGAAACCGCTTCCGGTCCCGGCTCCGGCGGCTTTTGCCGGAGCGGTGGGAGAATTCACCCTCACTTCGAAAGTGGTACCCACCAGTGCTTCGGTGGGTGAACCCATCACTTGGACTCTGGAACTTGCGGGTACAGGCAACTGGCCCGACATCACCACCCTCCCCTCCCGTCAGGTGAGTCGCGACTTTCGGGTGGTTCAACCCCAGGCGAAACGAACGACCAAGGAAGGATTTCTTTTCGAGGGCTCCCTTACCGAAGACGTCGTTCTGATCGCCTCAAAACCGGGCACTTACACGCTCGGCCCGGTACGTTGGTCATACTTCGACCCCAAGGCGGGCGAATATCGAACCCTCACCACAGAAGCGTTCACCGTGACCATCTCACCGGCCGCCGCTCCGCCGGCGCCTGTTGCCACGGCTTCAACTTCATCCGGCGTCACACCCCCTTCAGGAAACCCCTCGCCGTCTCCCTCCACGACGCCTCCCCCCGTGCCCGGAATGCCGCGGCCCATTCCGCGCGATCCACTGCCGGGCAGTGATCGCGAGTGGGCACCCATTTCCGACTTGGTATTCTGGACGGGAACCGGCTCCTCCTTCGTTGCCCTGGCCACTTTCTGGCTAGTTCTTGCCTGGCGCCGCGCCCGGATCACCGACCCACTGAAACCCCAGCGCGAGGCCCGGGAGCGCCTGCTGGCGGCCTTGTCCAAGGCCCCCGGTTCTGTTGCAGCGGCAGAGCGAAACCCGGTGCTGACGGCATTTCGCAAGGAAACCGTGACGCTGCTCTCGTTGCCGCAGTCAACTCCGTCTACCGCACAGGTGCAGCGCCATGCCCAGGCTGCTTCGGCCGATGCCCAAACCTGGGCCGTTCTCTGGGAGGAGGCGGAGCGTGCCCTCTACGGTGCCGACGGACACCTTCCCGGCGACTGGAACACGCGGGCCGAGGCAGCGGTAAGGCACTTCCCACTACGCCGGCTATCTCGTTTCTCCTTTCTTCGATTGCGCAATTTGGCCCCGTTTTTTGCGTGTCTGCTGATCGCGTCCAACCTGGTTGCCTCCGCACAGGGCGCCGAAGCGTCTGTCGACTATCGTGCCGGACGTTTCACCGATGCAGAGCGCGTCTGGCGGGAGCGCGTGGTCGCAGAGCCCACCGATTGGATCGCGCGTCACAATCTCGCGCTCACCCTGGGCCAACAGGACCGCTGGGGCGAAGCTGCCGGGCACGCCACCTCCGCTTTTGTCCAACGACCCACGGACCCTGCCGTGCTCTGGAATCTGGCCTTTACCCTGCAGCGGGCAGGTTTCAGTCCCGCCGAAATCGCCCCCTTCCTTGGCAGCAATCCCGTCTACCAGGTCGCCCGCATCCTCTCGCCGACGTGGTGGACGCTGATGCTCATGATCGCCGTGTGGCTGCTGGCGCTCGCGCTGGGACTACACCTGTATCGCACCTACCATCCCGGAGCCGTTCATCTTCGGACCCTTGCCCACCTGATTGCCACTGCGGCCGTCATCCTGGGTACTTTGGCTTTCGCGAGTCGCTACCTCTATCATACTCTGGCCGATCCCCACGTCGCGATGGTCTGGCGTACCGCAGTCCTCCGGTCCATTCCCACCGAGGCAGCCGCCAATCAGAAGTCGAGCCCGCTGGCGGCGGGCCTGGTCGGCATCGTCGACAAGGACTTTCTGGGCTGGCGGCGGCTCAAGTTCGTCAACGGTCAGACCGGCTGGGTACATGCCGCTGATCTCATACCGCTTTGGCAGGCTCCATCACGTCCCCTCGCAACGCCGGACAAATCGACCGACCATCGCGACCGTCTACCCAAGCCCGCAGCGCAGAAAACCGGAACTCTTTAGGGTCATTCGCAGAAGAGACGGCTCCGGGTTCAAGGTCGCCACCGCGTTCAACGGCACCCACGAGAGATCGTGGGACTCGTCACTCACCACCAAAGGCTCCTCTTTATCCGCCTCGACGAGAAACCGAAAATCGAAGTGCCAATGCTCGGACTCGTTCCTGCGGGCGGGTATGAGGTGTTGGTCGAGGTCGAAGAGCTGTGGTGACACCAAAGCGAGGCGCCTCAATCCGCTCTCTTCCGCCGCCTCACGCAAAGCCACGGCTGCAAGATCCGCCTCACCGTCGGCGTGCCCGCCCAACTGCAGCCACTTTCCCAGTTTCCGATGGTGGGTGAGCAGCGTATGCGTGCGGGTATGATTGACCACCCAGGCGGATCCCGTGAGGTGACCTTCGCGGCAGGTTCGCAGCAGGCAGTCATCGTGCGCGTCGATGAAACTGCGCGTATTCACAATCACCCTTCGAATCGCGGGGTCGTCGGTGGCGGCTAGATACTCGTCCAGCAGGACTCGCGCACTCCGGCCGGTCGGAGACGGATTAGCGCCAGAGTTCATCTGCGGTGAAGGGACGAGGAGTCTCGAGGTGCGGCCAGACACCTTCCACGGTGTCAGCCACGGTGAACAGGTCGGACAGCCCCGGCGACTTGAACTTCTCCCGCACCATGCGATCGAAAAAACGCAGCAGGTCATCGTAGAAACCATCCTGGTTGACGAGGACGACCGGCTTGGGAAGGCGGTTGAGGTAGCGCAGGGTCATGATCTCGCACAACTCTTCAAGCGTTCCAATCCCGCCCGGAAGAGTCACGAAACCGTCCGCCCTCTCCTCCATGACCTGCTTCCGCTCCCGCATGGTGGACACCGTCAGGAGTTCGTCCGCTTCGTGGTAAGCCAACTCACGCGACTTCATGAACTCGGGAATGACGCCCACCACATACCCACCCTGCTTCTTAACCGAGCGCGCAACCGAACCCATCAATCCCGAATGTCCACCGCCATACACCAACCCCCAACCACGTTCCACCATTCCGCAGCCCAGGGCCTCTGCGGCCGCGTAATATTTCGGATCGAGAATCCGGCTCGAAGAACAATAGACGCAAAGTAGCTTGGGCATGAAGATGGGTGGGCTAGTTAGGCGTCACTTCATTTCAAAATCAATGCGGCGAAGATTTCCAAGGGAGTAAGCATCCCACACCTGGTCGGCGCTGCTCCCCCAGCCGCAGGCCGTACTCCGACCTCCACAATCCCACAACCTCGCAATTATCGTTAACCGATTGCACCCCAGGCTCCCCGGCCTCCACTCTGGCCTCAGACTGACTCACGGTCCAAATAACCAGTAGCCAACCATGAACTTTCCGAACGGTGCCTCCGTCTCCAAAGGCGAACACACGCCGTATCGGGGGCGCCTGGCTCCTTCTCCGACGGGTCATCTTCACCTCGGACACGTCCAGACTTTCTGGATCGCGTCGCAACGCGCGATCCTGGCGGAGGGGGAGCTCCTCCTCCGTTGTGACGACCTCGATTTTGCACGGTGCCGCGAGGAGTTTGTCACCGGTTTTGTCGAAGATCTGGAGTGGCTGAACATTCGCTGGCTCCCGCCGATGGTGCGACAGCGGGACCGAATCGCACTCTATCGGCACGCGTTGGAACACCTCCACGCGGGAGGATATATCTATCCGTGCGATCGGTCGCGCCGCGACGTCCTCAACGCGGCCGGGGCACCGCATGAAGGTCCGGGCGGTGAAGACGACGAACCCATTTACCCTCCCGCATTCCGCCCGGATCCGGCTGCGCCACTGGCTCCGCTGGGAGATGCTCTTCGGCAGAATTGGCGTTTCCGCGTACCCGACGGTGAGCAGCTCACATTTGAGGACGGCAATCTGGGACGCCAGTGCGCCACGGCCGGGAGGGATTTTGGGGACTTTGTAGTCTGGCGAAAGGACGACCTGCCCAGCTATCAACTGGCCAGTGTGGTTGACGACGCCTTGCTTGGAATCACCGAGGTCGTCCGCGGTGCAGATCTCGTCCGATCGACATTCCGGCAGCTCTTGCTTTTCAAGGCACTCAACCGATGGGTGCCGCGATTCTTTCATTGCCCCTTGGTCCTGGACGACCAGGGAAACCGACTCGCCAAGCGCCACGACGCACTCAGCCTGCGCATGCTCCGCTCGGCCGGCGCGACACGGGAAGGCCTGTTGGCTCGATTTGACTCGGCTCTTCGCCGCTGAAGCACGCCCGCCTTGCCACGCGCCTGCTTGCTCCGACACGCTGCGCGGCATCACCCTTTCTTTCTGTGATACCCACTTTCGGCGTACTTAACATCTCAGACCGCGCCAGCGCCGGCGTCTATGAGGACACTCCCGGACAGGCCTGTGTCGCACTTCTGCGCGAGTGGGTCACCACTCCTTTCAATCTCGACTACTTGATCATTCCGGACGAGCAACCGCGCATCGAGAGCGAGTTGCGGCGCATGGCTGACCATGTCAGCTGTGCCCTCGTGGTCACCACCGGCGGCACCGGCCCCGCACCTCGGGATGTCACGCCCGAGGCAACAATCGCTGTTTGCGAGAAAATGCTGCCCGGATTTGGAGAATTGATGCGATCCACCTCGCTGAAGTATGTGCCAACGGCGATCCTCTCCAGACAGGTGGCCGGAATCCGGGGAAAGACGCTCATCGTAAACCTCCCAGGACGACCCAAGGCGATTCGCGAGAACCTCGAGGTGGTGTTTCCGGCAATACCCTACTGCATTGACCTGATCGGTGGCCCCCGGCTGGAGACGCATCCGACCCTGATGCCTTCTTTTCGCCCCAAAGGCTGATAGGTCGGCGGACGGCGCCGGCAGCTAAAGTTCGGTGTACTTGTCCGCTCGACCGCGCGCCTTTTCAACCGGATACTTCACTGCGTTGGCCGCCATTTTCTTTTCGATGGCGGACGCAACATCGATCCCTGACACATTGGCGAACTCCAGCGCGTAGATGACAATGTCCGCCAGCTCCTCCTCGATCTCGGCGCGCTTTGCCGGCTTCGCCACCACGGCCGCTGACGCCTCAGGACCAACCCAGAGAAAGTGCTCCATGAGTTCGGCGGCCTCAGCGGCAAGCGCCATGCTGAGATTCTTGGGGGCATGAAACTGCTCCCAATCACGCTCGCGTGCGAACGCGAGAATCCGTCCTTTGAGATCAGCCAGGGTGGTCGTCGGGTCCGATAATTGCGGCATGGTTTTGGTCTGCCACTCCGAGGCGACGGGGGCAATTACTTCCCCCGATCTCTCCATCTCCACCATCCGGCCAGAAGACTTCCAATGACCGAGTGCACGACGCTTGATATCGCACAGGGCACCGCAGTCAGTGGATCGGCAAAATGGCGCCGCGCCAATACCACCCCCAGGCCCGAATTCTGCATGCCCACCTCAATCGAAACTGTCCGCGCCACGTTCACAGGGTATCGAAAGAGTCGGGCCGCCAAGTAGCCAAAAAAGAAACCACCGGCGTGCACCGTGACAACCGCCGCCAGTAGCTTCCACCCGCCACTCCGCACCGCACTGGCGTTTTGCCCAACGATGCTCGCCACAATCAAGGTAACTCCCAGGACGGAGATCAACGGCGCGGCGGGCAGTAGTCTCGCGACGGTCCGGGGCGCCACCTTGTTCAACACGAGCCCCACCACCACCGGCAGCAACACCACCTGAAAGGTGCTCCCCAGCAGACCCCATGCATCCACCTCCACCAGCGCCCCGGCCAGAAGTTGAGTGAGAAACGGGGTCGCAATAACCGCCGCCAGCGTGGAACAGAGCGTCATCACCACAGAGAGGGCCACATCCGCTCGTGCCAAAAAAGTGACGACGTTCGAGGCGGTCCCTCCCGGACAGCAGGAGACGAGAATCAGGCCGACCGCATAGGGCGTATCCAGCGCGAACACCCGAGCGACGCACCAACCCATGAATGGCATAATGGTATACTGGGCGAAAAACCCCAGAGCAACGGGTCGCGGCATCACCGCAATCCTGCGAAAGTCATCAACCGTCAAAGTGAGCCCCATACCCAGCATCACCAGCGCAAGCGTCGCAACAATCCAAGTACCCCCGAACCAGGTGAAAAGCCCTGGTTGCACCATCGCCAGACCGGCTCCTCCCAACACCCAGAACGGGAACGCGTGCGTGAGGAGAGCGAGGGGGTTGCGCATCCGACACCGTGGTCAAAAGCGCCCAAAGTCGTCACCGCTATTTTACAAAATTCGAAAAACTTAAGGCTTGGCGCGGCGCTTGCTACCGGTACAGTCACATCCGTTCCAAAACATGATCCGGGCTCAACACCATCTCCGCAGCCTCGCCGGCACTTCGATTACGAAGGCCCACGAGCAACAATGCTGCGCCCAGATGTATCCGGTCGTCACGAATTGGAATAAATCCAAATCCGACGCGGGCTCTCAGGCCTAACCATTCCGAACCATCGGATTTGCGTTTAGTCCACCTGAAGACGCCCCGCGGTCAATCGACCCCGAGGACGCAACCGCTTTCCCTCCCATGCATACGATCATCCATCCGCTCAAAACCGCCAGCCGCAGTCGCCATGCCGGGAATTCGCACCAACAAGACGAATTCCGGAAACCGCACTATGACTGTACGGAGCGTTCGGATGCAGTGGAGCTCCAGGTCTACGTGCCGGGCGTGGATGCATCCGGAATTGAGATCGCCGCCCGCGGTCCTGACCTGGTGGTTACGGCCCTCAAATCACATTTTGTCCGTGTCAACTGGCATGCACTTCACCTCGAAGGCGCTCAGCGCGACTATCGACTGGTGCTGCGCCTCGGCCACGGCCTGGATTTCGGGCTCTTGGAAGCCGAGATCCACAACGGAGTTTTGACCCTGAAGTTGCCAAAAAAGTCTCCCGTGAGGGAACCCGCGGTGGCTCCAGCTCTCAAAAGGGTAGCCTAAGTCAGTCGCCTTTTCCACCGCTTCAGCGGTCCGTCAGTCCAAACCGGTTACGCCGCTTGGCACTTACGCGACCGCAAGCGGTGGCCTCCGGCGGTCTGATTGTGCCGCATTCGAGCGATTCCGACTCAAGTGAATGTCGGATCGTGCCGAACCTACGTAGAACTACCCTCGCCATGCCTATCTTTTACCAGCCCTCCCCCCAGCCGCCCCCCCGGCCCCAAGGCTCGGTACTCGTGGTCCCGCACTACGACGTGCAGTGGGCCCGTCCCATCTTTCGAGCACCCTCGCTCCCCACTCCGTCGCAACAGCACGCCGAGATCCCGTTCACCGCCTTGCGGATGCGCGAGGTGACGCCGCGTCCGCGGGCCTAGCATCGCTTCGGCGACTGCTTTTTCTTTGCGTGGGCATTTGCCCACTCCTCCATCAGCCGCGCGCTTCCTCGATGGAGCAACACGGGCTTCACGTCTCGCTCACGAGCCACTCCAGCCCACCCTCGGCACCAGGCGCGACTGCCAAAGCAGAGGCCAGCCAGGTGGCAAGTCGGCGGACCTCTTCGTCCAGCCTCCATGGCGGGTTGATCACCACGAGTCCGCACCCCCGCATTTTCAAGGGGGAATCGGTTCCGGCCACCGCAATTTCGGCGACCCAGGTTGGCGGCAACTGACGGCTTCTCAGCTCGGAAAGAAACGCGTCAATCCTCGCCCGGGTTGTCAGGGGATACCACACTGCCACCGTACACGCAGGCATTCTTGCCCTGATATCCTCCCAGGCTTCCACGATTGCCATCCACTCATTGGCATCCTCAAACGGAGGATCGATCAGTACCAGCGCACGCTTCTCACCGCATGGGAGCATCGACCGGACAGCAACATACCCGTTCAATGGATGGACGCTGACCCGCGGAATACCCCCCATCTCCGAGCTCAGCGCAGCGAACTCCGCCGGCTGCAGCTCACACAGGGCCATTCGATCCTGCGGGCGCAACCACCCTTTGGCCAGCCACGGCGAACCGGGATAAAATCGCAGTTCGTCGGTCAGATTTCCACAGCGACGGTCGAAGTTGCGCACAGCGGCGAGGTAGTGCCCGACCTCCACGGGCGTATCCGATCGTCCCACAAGCCGGCCGATTCCTGCAGGCCACTCCGGCGTGCGCGCCAAGGTCTCGCCATGCTGCGCCCGGGCCAGATCATAGCGTCCACGACCCGCATGCGTATCCAAATACAGGAACCCCTTTTCTTTGCGCTGTAGACTCGAAATGAGCCTCCCCAGCACAACGTGTTTGAACACGTCGGCAAAGTTCCCCGCATGATAGTGGTGACGGTAGTTCACGGCAGGAGCTACACTTGAGCCGCCTTCACGACTGGGATCTTGACGACCACCTTCCGCACAAGGCGCGGAGCCACCACGGCCAGGGACGGACGGTGTGCGTCAACCGGAAAGAAAATCGCTGCCTGACCGGTCCCCACGCGCAGTGAGGAGGCACCCGATAGCGATCCATACAGAATCAAATCCTTTTCCGGGGTGAGGTCCTCCGCCACCGTCAGCGCGCCGACGTCCGTCACCTCCATGCCTTCCTCCCCAGCCACCACAAGCTGGAGATCGATGAAGCGACGGTGGGATTCCCACTTCACCTCTGAGGACGGTTTGCTCTCGTACGCCTGCAACAGCGAGAACACGCCCCCCTCCAGCTCGACACGCTCCGTTTCACCGACCCGCAAACGGGAAATCCGATCCGACAAGGGGCTCCCTGCACTCAGGGCCTCCGCCGCGTGAGCGAAGGCCGTTTCAAACCCTGGACCACCCGCAAGTTGTTCTCGGATGGTTTGAAGTGCGCCAAAGAGTGCCATCCCCGAGGCCAACGCCCCGACGCCGGGGAGGCAAGCCTGTGCACAGGCGCTCACCGGTTCGGTTCAGTCTCACGTCTTGAATCAAGCCCGACACTTCGCCATGGTCGTACCTATATGCACCTGATCAAATTTGTGTCGGTCCTGCTCCTCGCAGCCGCCTCGGCTCTCGCCGCCGAAACCTTCGAAGGCAAGATCACGATGAGAATCACCTCCGACGGCAAGAGTCACGATCTCGCCTATGCGATCAAGGGCTCGCGGATGCGGATGGAAATGGCGGCAGACGGCAAGACCATGAGCACCATCCTGGATATGAAGGCCAAGGAAATGATGATGCTTATGCCGGAGGAGAAAATGTACATGGTGATGCCCCTGCGCGACGCCGTGGACCAGGCAACTTCGGCTGCCTCGACCACCATCTTCGAGAAGACCGCGGAAACCGAAACGATTCTTGGATACAAGGCGACCAAGTACCTGGTGAAATCCAAGGACCAAAAGGAGCCGATCGAAGTCTGGGCCACCGAGGGGCTCGGTTCTTATTTTAATCCGAGCGACTTCGGGCCGATGGGTGGCAAGCGCAAGCCAGCCGCCTGGGAGGCAGAACTTCGCAGCAAGGGATTTTTCCCGCTCCGTACGGTGATGAAGGGACGCAAAGGCCGCGAAGACAAGATGGAGGTCGTAAACGTCGAAAAGACTTCACTGCCGGATTCCTTCTTCGCTCCTCCCGCCGGCTACAAGAAGTTCGAAATGCCTGGCATGGGAGGTCTGTTGCAGGGCTTGGGCGGAAAAAACTGACCACACGGTTGCTCACTCGCACGGGCGCGGCGCTGCGCATCCCGCCGTGCTGCAATTCCCTTCGGTCGGCTGAATTCAAGTTTGCGGCTGCGGGCCAGCTCGATTCGCTGCGGGCGTGGCCGTTGGCGTCGTTCGTATTCTGTCAGATCTGCACTACCGTGATCGCGGCGGATTGCAGCGGCTGGAGGCACTCCAACCCTTGCTGGACGGAGTTTCGCAGGTGGTCCTAAATGGCGACACCCTCGAAGCCCGGCATGTTGGGAGTCGCGAACTTCTGCAGGAAGTGCGGGATTTTTTCGGCCGCGTCTCACCTTCCGTCACTTTCATAGCCGGCAATCACGACCCGGATATCTCTCCACTCCTGGATCTCCAGCTCGCCCACAACCGCGTCTGGATCACCCACGGCGACGTCTTCTGGGCGGAAGTCGCCCCCTGGTCGCGTTTCGCTCGACCCATGAGGGATTTGATCGTGGAAGAGCGTAACCGGCGTGGAATCACCGAGTCCTCAGGAAGTCTGGGCGATCTGCTCGCCGCCCACCGCGTGGCCAACCTACGAATCGGCGCTTGTCACGATCCGTCCAATCAAAGCGCACTGGCTCGAATGAAGCGACTCGCCCGCACCCTCCTGCCTCCAACCCAGGTGCTGCGCATGGTGAAAGCGTGGCGCCAGGCCCCGGATCGAGCATTTGGCTGGGCACAAAAACACCGACCTGAGGCAAAATTCATCCTCTTTGGACACATCCATGCCCCAGGTATTTGGAGGGATCCTCTTTCCCAACTCGTGGCGATCAACACGGGTTCGTTTGAGTGGCCTTTTCGAGGACTTTGTGTCGACCTTACCGACTCCACCGTAGTCGTTCGCCGCATCCTCCGTCAAAGGGACCACTACAGGGCAGGACCAGCGTGCGCGACGTTTCCGCTGGCGGAAGGCGGGTGACTCAGGCTATCACACGTTCGCATGAGCATGGAATTTGGCTGGTGGGATAAGGACGAAACCGGAAAGAAGTACCAAATCCTTGCCGATATCCATGGTGGCAACGTGACCTGGACCCGCAAGCAGGGGCATCACCAATCTTGGGAAACTCACCCGCCCACCGACCTGGATTGGGATCGTCTCTTGGACGAAGCCCGGCGTCGAGTGCCACGTCGCCTGCTCTCGCCGAAGCAATTCGCGGTGATCGAGCGGCTCCGCGAAGCCGCTCGTTAGTCTTCCTTCCTCGCCTGCACGGGAGGGTTCTCACAAAGGCGTGTCCAGATCAGGCGAAAGGGCGTGGTAAAACGCTGTGGTTCGTTCTTCACGGCGTCGGTGACTTCGCGGGGGTAAGCCCAGGCGCCTGCGTCGATTTCCTCGGGATTGAGGACAAACGGGCCCTCACCTTCCGTACGATACACCCAGATAAACTCCCAGCCTGTTTCCGGACAGGCCTCGACTCGAAACCAACGTCGGGGAGGATCGGGCGACTCCAGGCCGATCTCCTCCGCCAGTTCACGCTTTGCCGCCTCGTCGTAGGTTTCGCCGGCGTCGACGTGGCCCGAACAGGAGGCATCCCAGAGTCCAGGCGAACGGTCCTTTGCCATCGAACGCTTTTGCAGGAACACTGCTCCGGAACGATTAAACACAAATACGTGCACCGCACGGTGAAGCAGCTCACGGTCATGCACTTCCCGACGCGTCGCCTGACCCACGACGCAATCGTTCTTGTCGACCACGTCGAAGAGCTCCTCTAGGTTTTGCGCCGACGGAAGCTTGTCTTTGCTGGGCATGAATGTCCTTTGATGCGGCTCACCCTCCGTCACGCCATGCCGAAAATCGATGTCAATCAAGTCGCAGAGATCCTCAAACGTAACAAGGTCGACCCCTCCCTTCTTCGTTTGCTCGTGGAGGAAATGAACGTTCTCGCCGAAGCAGCCGCGCGTGCCGACGAAGACAAACCACCCGCCGTAAAGAAGCAATTTGTCATCCTGGTCAGCGACCCGGAGGACCGCTTTCCCAAACATGATTTCGCCGGATGGGTGCTGCAGATTCCGGAGAACGAGAGCGTAGCCACCACCCAGGAACGGATCTTCAAGGGTGTCTATGATTTCAACGCCACCAAGAAGGGCCGCTTGCTGCCCGTAAAAACAATCGGGGAAGCATTGGAGAGCGTCCCCGCGAAACACTTCAAAGAAGCAGACGTTTGGGTGAAAACAAAGACACCCGTCTTGGTGTTAAGAACCGACAACGAAATCCCAAGAGACACCGATTCGACCAAGAGCGCCCGAGGCCACCGCTTGGAATAGCACGGGCCGGTCAGGGGCGCAGTCCGAACTTCGCCGGATCAAATCCGCGCGCCGTCAGAGCCTGTCGCAACGCCTTGAAATCAATTCGCGCACCGGGAGTCACCTGATTGGAGCGAAACCAGCCTTGGTTGACCTCCAACGCAAATTGAAGGCTTTCGCTCTTGGATTTCACGGTCGTTTCGTCGAACGGATAGAGGGGGTAAACCTCCCGCAACCGACCGTCAGCGTCAAAGAAGCCGATGTCGAGGGGCAGCGAAGTGTTCCGCATCCAGAATCCCAGCCCTTGGGGTCTGCCGTAGACAAACAGCATCCCTTCGTCGGGCTTCATCGACTTCCTAAACATCAATCCGCGTTCCATCTCATGCGAGTTTACGGCCAGCTGCATGCGCACCACCTTGTCTCCCACTTGGATTGGAAAGTACTCGCTCGCTGGTTTGGCCGCGTCCGCCGCCCCGCCCCAGGACCCGACGACCAGAAACAACACGACCCCGGCCAGGAACGAGCCCAAGGCCCGGGATCGACCGACTGCGGAATGTGGGTTTGCGTTCTTCACGGTGCACTTAGCAAATAGTGTCTCAGGCCCGACACAAACCCTCATTCGCCGTGCCCGCATCCTCCGATCAAGCCCTGCTCCTCTACGCCGATTCGGCCCACAACGCCGATATGCGTTATTTCAGCGGCCTTCATGTGCCCGACCCGTTCATCGCCCTCGCCGTGGGTGGTCGAAAAATCGGCCTCTTCAACGCGCTGGAATTCGGACGTGCACTCAAGGAATCTACACTCGATGACGTGCTCGCACTGGAGCCCTTCCGGGAACAAGCCAAGGAACGCTGGCCGGACTCCACGCCTGGTGTGGCTGACATTGTTCTCCTCGCCGCCGAAAAGTATCTCGTGGATCGCTTTGTCGTTCCCGAAGATTTCCCTGCCGGTCTCTTTGAAAAATTACGGCGACGCGGGCTCACGCTCGAAGTCGCCACCGGCTCGATTCTCCCCGAGCGGGAATTCAAGAGTGCCTCCGAGGCCCGGGCCATTCGTGAGGGCAATCGCATTGCCGCAGCGGGAATCGCCGCCGCCGAAAAGGTCCTCGCCAAGAGCGCCATCAAAGGCGGCAAACTCCTCCATCGCGGCGAGGTTCTGACCAGCGAGCGTCTCAAATTCGCCATCGAGACAGCCTGCCTGGAAGCAGGAGGGGTCTCACTCGACACCATCGCCGCTGGCGGGGATCAGGCTTGCGACCCGCACAACCGCGGATCGGGTCCCCTTCGTCCCAACGAACTGATCATCGTTGACGTTTTCCCGAGGTCGCAGACCACCGGCTACCATGGAGACATGACGCGTACGTTTTTGAGGGGTCGAGCCAGCGAGGCCCAGCGCGCGTTGGTCGATGCAGTTCGCACCGCACAAAAAGCAGCTCTGAAGCTCATTCGCGACGGTGTGAACGGACGCGACGTCCACAAGGCCTGCGTGGACGTCTTTACCAAACGCGGTTACGAGACCAAGGCCACTCCGACGGGTTCTGTCGGCTTTTTTCACGGCACAGGGCATGGCCTTGGCCTCGCCGTGCATGAGCTTCCCCGGCTGAGCGGCGCCGTCGACTACACCCTCAAAACAGGTGCCGTGGCAACGGTCGAGCCGGGGCTGTACTACCCTGGATTGGGAGGGTGTCGGATTGAGGACGTGGTCCAAGTCACAACCACCCGCCCTCGCCTCCTGTCGAGTGCCCCCTACGACTGGGAGTTGGGCTGACGCCCACGCGCTCATGTCAATCTCGGCATACCGTACCCGTGCCTTGCTGCAGAAGATCCGCCAGAAGCGGATCCTCGTGGTGGGCGATGTCATGCTCGACCACTACATTTGGGGAAACGCCACCCGCATCTCGCCTGAAGCACCGGTTCCCGTGGTTGAGGTGTCGCGCGACAGCTACGTACCCGGCGGAGCGGCCAATGTGGCAGTGAACTGCACGTCCATGGGAGCAAACGCCGTGTTGGCGGGTTATATCGGATCCGACGATGCGGGCCTTCGGCTTCGACAGGTGCTGGAAGAAAAAGGGGTCGAGACGCTTCCGCTGCCGGGCGGCGGTGCAACCATCATCAAGTCTCGTGTGATTCTGCAGCACCAACAGCTGTGCCGGCTCGATCGCGAAGATCCGCCCGAGGCCTATCACATCGATGCCAAGACCGCGACGAAGCGCCTGCGTGCAGCCATTGAGGCCTGCGATGCGGTGATTTTTTCCGACTACGCCAAAGGACTTGTCTCGGACGAATTGATCGCTGCGGTGACGGCCGTGGCGCGGGAAAGGGGATGCATTGTCGCCCTCGATCCCAAACCCAAGCGCCCGATGCGATTTTCGGGACTCGACCTCGTGACTCCCAATCGAGGAGAGGCCGCCCAATTGGCCGGGCTCGAATGGCGAAGTGGGCGGCCCTTTCCTTCGGAGGAGGTCTGCCGCAGGATCCATGAGAAACACCAGGTGAAGAATCTGGTCATCACCTTGAGCGAAGATGGCCTCCTGCTGAGCCGAGAGGGTCGGGTTGTCCGCCAGATCCCAACCGCGGCCCGGGAAGTCGCGGATACGTCCGGAGCCGGTGACACGTCGCTGGCTGCCATTGTTCTGGCGCTGGCCGTTGGCGCTGACCTTGAAACGGCTGCCCATTTCGCCAACGCGGCAGCAGGCGTCGTGGTGGGCAAGCTGGGCACGGCAACCGTTGCTCCCGCCGAATTGCTGGCCTATGTCTCGCACCGGCCCTGACGTGGCGCACACGCTTCCATTGCTTCGCCACGCCACGGCCCACCATGCCTGAGCTCGCCGAGGTCGACTACTTTCGCAAGCGATGGGACGTCGGACTTAACCACGACATCCAGTCGGTGCAGATCCACGAACGCGCCAGGGTATTCCGGGACTGCGACACAGAGGCCCTGAAAGCGGATCTGATTGGGTCGCGCCTGCAAAGCTCGATGTCGGCCGGCAAACAGATGGTCTTCAGGACTTCGAAGCAGGCCTGGCTCGGAGTGCATCTCGGCATGACCGGTGAACTGTGCGTACAGAGTTCTGAACAGGCCCCCAGGAAGTCGGATCACCTAGTCCTATCGCTTGGGTCCTTGAGGCTCGTTTTCTCCGATCCCCGCATGTTCGGGAAAATCGACTTCCATCAGGGTCCGAAGGCGCCGGAGTGGTGGAGTCGGATTCCTCCCGCCCTGAGTTCCAGCGCATTCACCGTCGAGGCAGTCGCGGCATTTCTGAACCGAAGGGCACGCAGCCCCATCAAGTCGGTCTTGCTCATGCAGGACCGATTCCCGGGCATCGGTAACTGGATGGCTGACGAAATTCTCTGGCGTGCGGCAATCCATCCCCGCTCCCTCGCCGGCCAGTTGACCGCTGCACAGGTCAGGTGCCTCCACCGGGAGTGCCAGTGGGTCGCGCGCAGGGCGCTCGAAACCATCGGCGAAACCATGGAGGATCCGCCGGCGAACTGGCTCTTTCCGCACCGCTGGCGGGAGGGCGGAGTTTGTCCACGCTCGCGCACTGCACTGGTGCGCGAGACCATCGGGGGTCGAACCACCTGCTGGTCTCCAGGTCGGCAACGTCTCTCCGTCGCGCTCCGATGAGCAAGCCCGCGAAACTTCGACTCGACGAGCTCCTGGTGGCACGGGGGCTGGCCGAGACTCGGGCCCAGGCAAAGGCGCTGATCATGGCCGGCAGTGTTCGGCTCGGAACCGAGAAACTGGAGAAACCTGGAAAAGAGCTTCCGGTCGATGCCGGACCGCTGCACGTCGACCAGCCTCCCCGGTTCGTCTCTCGCGGTGGTGAGAAACTGGCCGCGTTTCTGGAGCGATTTCAAGTCTCCCTCCACGGTGCACACCTTCTGGATGTAGGCGCATCGACGGGCGGGTTCACCGACTGCGCACTGCAGGCGGGTGCTGCGGACGCCGTGTGCATCGACGTGGGTCGCGCCCAGCTTCACGCCAAACTGCGACGGGATGGCCGCGTTACCAATCTTGAGCAGCTCAATGCGCGACACCTGGAATCGGCACAGCTCCCTCGCGAATCCTTTGATGTCATCGTCATGGACCTTTCGTTCATCTCGCTTAAATCGGTCCTGCCCGCGGTCTGGCCGCGCCTGCGAGACGGAGGTACGCTGATCGCTCTGGTGAAGCCTCAGTTTGAGGCAGGAAAGCAGGAGGTGGACAAGGGGCGCGGAGTCATACGCGATGCCGCTGTCCGGCTGGCCACGCTCGAATCCGTGCGGACCTTTGCGTTGGCAAATCTCCCTCGATCCCGTTTGATTGGAGAAATGGAATCCCCGATCACGGGCGCCGATGGCAATCACGAGTATTTGCTCGGCCTGACCAAAATGAGCGAAACACCCGACGTGCCGGGCCGACTTGTCTGAATACGCTCCATCCTGGATTCGTGCAGAAGCACTACCCACACCCGACTATGCCTCCCCTCAAGACACTCGCTTTTGTGGTGAACCGGGACAAGAGCGGGGCCCCTGAACTGGCTCGTGCCCTCATGGACCTCGCAACGGGTGCAGGTGTTCGCGTGCGTGCAACAGAGCAATTTCCCATCGATGAAGGCTACCTCGAAGGTTGCGACGCCTGCTGCGTCATCGGCGGCGACGGAACGTTGCTCGGCGTGGTCCGCTCCGCGGCGCGATTTCACGTTCCCGTCATCGGCGTAAATCGAGGAAGCTTGGGATTCCTGACCACGTTTTCGGCCGACGAGGCGCGAGGCCAGTTTGGAAGTTTGCTCCGAGGCGAGTTTAAGGTGGCGGAACGCTCACTGCTCGATTGTTCGACCGGGCCGGGCCAGCACGACCTTGCCCTCAACGACGTACTGATCAAGGCGGAGGCCAATTCTCGCCTAGCCCAGCTTGAGGTTTATGCAGATGGCCAGCTCGTGACGGAATATTACTGTGACGGTCTGATTTTCGCCACGCCAACAGGTTCAACCGCCTACAATCTGTCAGCTGGAGGCCCCTTGATCCATCCGGCAGCCCAGGTTGTGGCGATGACGCCGATTTGTCCTCATACCCTGAGCAACCGTTCGATTATCTTCCGGCACGACGTAAAGCTGCAGGTCTTCAATCGAGGCAACAACGCCCGGTTGTTGGTGGCGATGGACGGACAACGCAATCTGGTTAGCTGCGAAACGTCACCGGTCGAAATCTCGGTTTCCGCGCAATCTCTGCGCCTCGCGCAGCGATTGGACTATTCCCACTTTTCCGTCGTTCGCACCAAACTCAAATGGAGCGGTGGAAACGAAGAACGGGCTTCTTCGCCTGCCTAATGTCTGGAGCCAGGTCGAAGGGACACCTGCTCGAGGTCGCAGATGTCCCTGGCTAGTCGCCCCGGCGCAACGCTCAATCGGAACCAGGTTTGGTCGTTGACGACTTCAGGAGTGACGACTTGGAGGCTTCCGCCTTCTCACTCTTGTCGAGTTTGCCGTCGTGATTGGCGTCGAACTTCTCGAGTCGCTTCGCTTGCGCTTCGGCGCGACCCCGTTGGACATCTGCCTTCCATGCCGCCTTTTCGCTGTCGCTCAAGAGCCCGTCTCGATCTGCGTCGTACTTTCGTAGAATCGCCGGAGGAAGGGACTTCGCCTTTTCCTTTTCGGACGTGTCTTGAGCAATCGCGCTGAAACAAACGAGGGAGAAAGCCAGCAGTCGGAGACTGCCGCGGGAACAGGATTTAATTGCAGTTTTCATGCAATTAAACACCAGCTCCCATTGACCTTGAGTTCAATAGCAAATTATATGCATATATGCCCCATTTCAGGGGCAAACCCGTCCAACGTAACGTCGCCCCGTGGGTGGAGGACTAGCTTCTCCGCCCGCCTCACGTTCGGCTTGCCGGTGTCGCCGACCCATCTGTGGTCATGAGGCGGGACGAACCACCACCTGAACTCGCTTCTCCACCTTCAAATAAGTACGGGCGAAGCGAGAAAGATCGTCGATCGTCACGGACTCGATTCGCCGATCGAAGTCCAGCCAGTCATTGACGGGCTGTCCGTAGAGAGCATTCAGCGCGGCCTGCATGGCTCGGCTTGCATTCGTCTGCATGGATTGCCGCTTTGCCGCTTTGAGTCGCACCTGGCACCGCAGCAATTCGGCAGGTTCGACCTGTCCCGCCGCCACTCGGGCAATTTCGGCGTCAATCTCGGCCAGCACCTCGTCAGCGTGAACCGGGGCTGTTCCCGCATAAAAGTAAAACAACCCACCGCGCAACCCGACGACCCGGCTGGATCGAACGAAGTAGGCGAGCCCTTTCTCCTCTCGGACTCGCTCGAACAACCGCGATGCCATTCCGCTGAAGAGCTCGTCAGCGACGTCCGCAACATACATATCGGCGTCAACTGCGCCCGGTCCCGGAAACCCCTGGAACACCACCGCTTGTTCGCGCGGCTGAAGGTCGACGGAGTTCCCGTTCGCGGCAGGACCATCGAACGGCACGGGGAGCGGAGGTGGGGACTTCCGAGGAAGTTTCGCGAGAAATTTCTTCAGGTGCGGCAGCAGCTCTTTGCGGGAAAAGGCACCGGCCACGGCCAGAACCGCATTCCCACCCACCACCACCTGCTGGTGGAGTTTTCGAACATCGGCGGGAGTGAGCGCCTGCAATCCGGCGGGATCGCCATGGGAGTCGATTGCGAGCGGATGGTCCCCAAAGAAACGCCGCCGCAGGAGCTTTCGGCCGTAGGTGACGACATCGTCCGCATCCTGCTGCAGATCGGCGAGCTGGGCTCCACGCTCAATGTCAAACGTCTGGGAGTGAAACGCAGGCGCGAGCACAGCGTCTCCCAGGAGGTCAATGGCACGGAGGGCATCTGTGGGAAGCACCTCCATGGAAAGGCCAAGGGCATTGTTTCCTGCAAACGACCCAAACGACCCGCCCACCTCCTCGATACGCTGCGCCACCTCGGCCGCCGTGCGGCGGCGGGTGTCCTTTGTAAGCAAGGTCGCAAGCAGGGCCGACGCACCACGCCGATTCGGGGCTTCAAGGCTTGGCCCCCCCATAAACGCCATTCGGAAATGAAGATTGGGAATCCGGCTGTCTTCCTGAAGCAGCAACCGGGATCCATTCGAAAGCCGGATTTCCTCAAACCCTGGGGAACGCAAACGGACCGCCTCGACCAATGGAGCGCGCGGAGCCTGCGCCAAGGGACTGATGGAGACCGCAGTCTGGGTCTGGGGAATGAGATAGGTGCGTGCCAAGCGAACGAGATCGGCAGACGACAGTTTCCGGAGTCGATCGAAGTAGGTTCGTGTAAACCACAGGTCACCCACCACCACTTCCGCCGCTCCCAGACGAGACGCCTGTCCCGACATCGTCTTCCTCGTATTGATTTCACCCACCATCAATTGCCGGATGGCCTTCCGGATCTGCGCAGGTGAAAAGCCTCGTCGCGTCACGTCCGCGAGGGTGCGCTCGATGCACTGGGTCGCCCGCTCCCGGCGGCCTGCATCGCAGGTGAAGGAAACGTAGAAGAGACCAGCGGTCCCGGGATTCCAGCTCGTGGCATCAATGGAGTGAACCAAACGCGCCTTTTCCCGCACCTCTCGCCACAATACCGAGCTGTCACCCGCGCCCAGCACCATCGCCAACAGCTCCAGTCCGGGCGCGTCTTCATGGGCCAGGCCCGGAATCTGCCAGGCCAGCCCCGCCCGCGTGAGTTCTACTCCCTCGTAACGGTGGTCGGCCCGCGAGGCCAGCGCACGCGGCTCCTCCGGAATGATCACCGGAGCCAGGCGTCCGCGAGGCAGGACGCCTAGGTGGCTGTCCACCAGGCGCCGAACGGCCTCAGGCTCGACATCGCCGACCACCACGACCACGGTGTTGTTCGGTACGTATCTACCCTTATAGTACGAATAGAGCTCGTCCCGGCCGACTCCGGAAAAAATCTCCCGGTGACCGATGATGGGAAGCCGGTAGGGATGCACCTTGAAGGCCGTCTCGAAGAGTGTCTCACCCAGCCGCTGGTCCGGATCGTCGCGCCCCATGTCGATCTCGCGAAGAATCACGTTCTTCTCCCGCTCGACCTCCTCCGCCGGCAGGGTGGAGCGGAACACCGCGTCCGCCAGCACATCGACCGCCACGCCGACATGTTCGCTCGGCAGATCGATGTAGTAAACGGTGCGATCGAAGGTCGTGTAGGCATTGATGTAGCCTCCATGAGCCTGGACGGTCGCACTGATCTCCCGTCCGGCTCTTTTCTCCGTTCCCTTGAACAGCATGTGTTCCAGGTAATGCGAAAGCCCCGCACCAAGGAGGTCGCCCTCGTGGATACTGCCCGTCTTGACCCAGACCTGCACGGAAGCCAGCGCGGCAGAGCTGTCCCGCTTGACGATCAAGGTAAGTCCGTTCGGCAGCACCCATCGGTCGATGTTCTCCTTCCAGAAAGAGTCGAGCAAATGGAGGTCAGAGGAGGCGGACGGCTTGGACTTCGACATGAATAGGAATTCGATTCGGCACTACATGGAAACCGGGCCGGATATCAACCGGTCCCGTCCGAAACATCTAAACTGCTTCTCCCACCACGGCTTTTGGCCATCCGGCAGGACGCGGATGCTTGGGCAGAAACGGTTTCACAAATGCATCCTCAAACGAATAGATGTCTGAGAAGTCCTCGCGCCGGTCATTGTCCGTCTTCGAGAAGACGTTGTATTCGATCAGGCTGAAAACGATATCACCAAAGTCCGTACACGCGCGTATTCCCCAGCCGTTCAGCACGGTGATGGCCAGCGGGCCAAACTGATCCAACGCATAGGCCCTCAGACCGTCGAGAAGCTCGGGTCCGCTGACATGCAGGGAGCGCTGCGCCCGATCCAGGTCACGCTTCTTGAGCTCCTTCACTGCATGATCAAGTCCATGCCGTGTAAAGGAATACGCTTTCGGATCAAAGCGCGGATCTTCCTTGCAAATCAATTCTACGATCTCGTCGAAGTCCAAATCCTGCATGGGCGGTCAGTCGAGTTTGCAGAGGGAACACGGTTCCGCAATCATCCGCTTGCATGCCGCTGGGAGATTGCACTATGTTACCGCTGTCAGCCACCTCTTGTAACGCAAGTCATAGCAATTAATTACCCCCTATACGTAGATTTCCAAATTGCGTCACGGACCGGTGACGCTTTCTTTCAAACCATTAACCATGATCGATACTCCAGAAACAAATACCGTGCTCGCTTCGGACTCGTCCGCGGCAGGCACTCCGATTGAAGTTGCCGTCGCTCGTCTGCGAGCTGCGGGATTGCGTATCACGCAACCGCGCATTGCGATCCTAAATGCGCTCATCCGGCGGGAGCAGCCGGCGAGCATTGAGCAGATCCATAATGATCTGAAAGGAAACACGTTCTGCGATCTGGTGACGGTCTATCGCTGCCTGGCTGCGTTTGAAGAGCTCGACCTTGTTCGGCGTTGCTTCTTCCACAACGGTACCAGTTTGTGGCAGATCAATCTCGCTGGCGAAACGACCTATCACGTGGTTTGCAAGGTCACCAATTCCATGGAGCAATTGGACCCGCAAACGACCGCCGATCTCAATTCGGCGATCAAGCGCGTGGAGGATGTCCTGAAGTCACGCGGCTATTCGGATATCGGCCACATGGTCGAGTTTTTCGCTGTGAGCCCGGGCGCCAAAGTAGAAGGCGCAGGCAAACTCGCAGTCGACGCTGGTCTGTGACCGGCGTTCCTAATAATTAATACTTGAAAGCCCGCTTCGAAAGAAGCGGGTTTTTTTTAAAGGTCGCGTGCCGTCGCGAACGCCTGTCAGCTGCGGGCAAGCTGAAATTGCCGGTCGACCGCAGTCCAATTCAGGACTTTCCAGAACGCCTGTGCGTAGTCAGCGCGGCGGTTCTGATAGGCGAGGTAGTAGGCATGCTCCCAGACATCGAGACCGATGAGCGGGAACGCGGCCTCTGAAAGCGGACTGTCCTGATTGGCCGTCGAAGTGATCCTCAATTGTCCGGACTGGAACACCAGCCAGGCCCACCCGCTTCCAAAACGTTTCAGCCCGGCATCGACAAATTGGTCCCGGAAAGCCTCCAATGAGCCGAAGGACGAGCGGAGCGCGGCGCCAAGCTCAGTCCCGGGGCCTTGGGCACCACCCGGTGTTAGCAATGTCCAGAAGAGGGAGTGATTTACGTGACCACCGACATTGTTTCGCACCGCTCCGCGGATTGATTCCGGGAGGGACCCCAGTTTCTCCAACAGCGTCTCCGCTGACCACGACTTCAGGTCCGGAAACTCCTGGAGGGCTCGATTGGCATTGTCGATGTACGCCTTGTGATGACGCCCATGGTGAATCTCCATGGTGCGCGCATCGATGTGCGGCTCCAGTGCCGCGAATGCAAATCCCAGTGCTGGCAGGACAAACGGTTGAGTGGTCGAGGGCTTGACGGCAACCGGCGCGGCCCCCTGCACTGTCCCCTGCCCCGCCAACGCAACCGCACCCACCCCACCCAACAGACGCAACGCATCCCGTCGGGAGAAGTGGCCAGACTTGGGTTCCGGTGAAGACATCATGGGCCAGAGGTACTCCGAATCGGCAAAGTCGCAAGCCCGGGAAGCGGTCCCTGGACTTACCTCGACGCCCCGCCAATTCGGATCCGCGGATCGAGCCAAAGCAGCAGCAAATCGCTGACGAGCGTGCCGAAGACCCCAAGCACGCTCATGACCATCAGCATGGATCCGGCCAGATAAATGTCTTCCGCCAGCAGCGCATCCAGCATCACCGGACCCACCATCGGCAAACTCAACACCAGCGCCACGATGGCTCCCCCCGAGACCAATTGCGGAAACAGCGCGCCAAGTCCGGAAACAAACGGGTTGAGTGCCAGCCGCACCGGATACTTGAAGAGCAGGCGGATCGGCCTGACTCCCTTCGCGCGCGCGGTCGTAACATAGGGCTTTCTCAGCTCGTCCAGCAGGTTGGCTCGCATCACCCGGATCATTCCCGCCGTTCCACCAAAACCCAGCACCACCACCGGAACCCAGACATGACGCGCGAGGTCCAGCACCTTTCCCCAGGTCCATTCCGAACTCGTCGCATATTCGGGCGAGAAGAGGCCGGACACGGAAAGTCCCAGCCATTGGTTGGCGACATACATGAGGACAATCGCGAGCAGGAAGCCGGGCACCGACATGCCGAGGAAACCAAACAGCGTCAATAGGTAGTCACCCCACGAATACTGCTTGACGGCCGAAAAGATGCCCGTCGGGAGCGCCAGCGCCCAGGTGAAAATCAATGTGGCAAGCGACACCACCACCGTCAGAGCGATGCGATCCCCCACCACCGAATTCACCGACCGGTTGTGCTCCATCGAAAGCCCAAGGTTGCCCTGCAGCAGGCCCGCGTCCTCGGTCCGGAAGCTGACAAACCAGTAGAGGCCGACCCACCGGAGGTAGCGCTTCGTCATGGATTCATTCAGATGAAAATCGTTCCGCAGATCCGCCACCATTTGATCCGAGGTCGAGGTTCCCTGCATCTGGAGCTCCAGAACCCGCGAGTGGGCGAAATCCCCCGGAGGCAGTTGGACAATCACAAAGATGATCACCGACACGACTCCCAAGGTAGGCACCATCAACGCCAACCGGCGTCCGATGAAGGGATGCCGCGCCGCCGCGAGCACCAGCACGAGCAGCACCGAAGCAACCATGAGAACGCGAAGCACCGTCGAAAGCCAGGCAAGCCCGCCCGCAGTCTCACCCGGTTCGCCTGGTCTGCCTTCCCGGGCAAGCAGGATGGCGGGGTCGCCCTCCACCTTCAACATCGCCTCGCGCGTGGCGGCCACGGTGGAGGGCGGGTCGGACGGCTGGTCCCAATAGTACGTCTCCAGCCCACCATTCGCGGGTGACATCCAAATCGCACCGGTGATGACCTTCTTCGGGACATTCCTGAAGCCGTCCTTGACGACCACAAGTTGAGGAGGGGAGGTGGTCACGCTGATATGCCAGACTTCCTCGGCATTGCTCGATTGAATCTCCCGGAAGAGCGCAATCCGACGCGTCGGATCGGCCTCCTGAAACAACTGCTCGAGCCGTTCCATGTTGCGGCGCAGCGGATGTCCCGGAGGAGGCTCAAGCGAACCAGGCTTGTTTGCCCGCTCGTCACCATACACGCCGCCAAACTGATACCACTGCCCATAACCCGGGGCGAAAAACGACTCGACATAAGTGGGGACAAAGTTCCGCGACTCCACCAGCGGCATGGCCTCGCTCTCTCCGGTCCAGACCGTGAAATCGTGCTCGAATGCGGCCTTCTCGGCATAAAAGAGCGGCCGCGCTCGGATCCGCTGAATGCAGCGGATCCCCACCCTCGCCCAGTCATCCACCACAAATTGCGCCGGATCATTGCCGGTGAACTCGGTCATGTTCAGGTACCACGCCATCTTTGTCCCATCTGGAAACATCCGGTAGCCATCGCTGTCACGGGCGGTCAGGCCCAACTCATCCAGAATCGCATTGGCACGAGCGGGATCGTACTCGGTGAAGCTCTTGAACAACGCTTCGCTGTAATAGTCCGATTGCGGCCCCGGATCGATCTGCGCCGGTTCACCCTGGCCATTGAACAACGCCGCGATGATGTCCCTTCGGTTGATGGCGAGCGACAGCGCCTGTCGGAAGCGTTTATCGTTTAGAAACCTGACCTTCAAGGCCGTCTCCGGCCGGTCTGGATCAATGCGGCGATTGATGACGGGGTAGATGGTAAACGGGGATCTTGTTCCCTGGTACCAATGGTAAACCGAGTATCCGTTCTTCCGCGCGGACCCCATCAGTAGAACATGGTCCTCATAGCGCATGAAGCGGTCCTGCATGGAGAGATGTCCTCCGGACGCGGTCAGTCCGAACAGGTTGTTGGGCCGGATGTCCATCACCAGCCGGTCCAGATAGGGCAGCTGGTTGCCCGCCCCGTCAACGGCGGCATAATAGGGATTCCGGACAAAGACGAACGGCGCGTTGGCGGTGTAGTTACGGTACACCCACGGCCAAAGCCTGGGATGATCGGGGTTGTTCCATTGCCTGAGACGCTGATAAACCGCGCGGCTGCTGGAGAGCTGAAAGGCCTGCATGTGGCGCTGGATGAGCGCCTGGTCGCCCAGCTGCGGGTGAAACTGGCGAAGGTAGTGGGCCGGGGTGCAGTATTCCGAGTACTCCACCGGATTCTGCGCATAGGAGGCGAGCCGCTCAATGAACAGGGGATTTGGCTGCTGAAAAACAAACCTCACCGTGTAGTCATCGACCTTTTCCAGCGAACCCTGCCCAGCGGCATTGCGCAGCAACCGGGGCGCGGCCTCAAAGAAAAGCACCTCGTCCCGATACCAATAGACAAGATCGTCCGCCGTGAACGGCACCCCGTCGGACCAACGCATGCCCCGGCGGAGCTCAAACGTGAACACCCGGAAGTCGGGTGACGCCGTCCAGGACTTGGCGGCGTGGGGGACAATTGGATACCCTTCAGGCGACCAACGGACTAGATTCCCCCCGGAGAGGCGCCACGAGATGGTGTTGACGTCTGCATTTGACACCGCGAGCCGCTGCCAGGTGCCGCCAAACTTCCCCACCCCTTCCACTCCGACCAGCACCACCGGTTCCGGTCCCACCCTGGCATCAACCGGCGGGAGCTTCCCCTCGCGGACCAGTCCGGCCAACACCGGCGCCTCTCCCTTCGGCCACCACGGCTCGCGGGGATCCTGGGAATAAACCACGTCCCTTTGAATCCGCGGCGGATTCTCACGATGCAGGGTCATCTCCCTCGACTTCGCGACCTCCGCCAAAGCTCGCGCATCGGGTGCCGGCGGCGGGGTGGTGACATCGGGACGAAAACCGAGGCCGAACAAGTAGAGGACCAATGTCAGTCCCAAAGCGGCCAGCAGGAATCCAAGGAGGGGCTTGATGACACTCGTTCTCACAGGCTCACCCAAGGCAACCGTCGGAAGCGGGGGAAGCAACGCCCTTCGCCGGGCGGGGTGCTTAATGTTATCTCGACACCTCTTCTGAAGCGTCGGGAACCGGACTTGCGGTCCCGCGGCTGATCCGACAGGTTCGCGGGAGATGTCAAACCCGGTCACTCGCCGCCAGGCGCTCGCTACGCTCACCGGCGCCGTGCTTGCCACGGCCGCCTCATCGTCACGCGGGAACACCCCCACCCCCCCCACAACCATGTCCTCGATCCGCCACTCCGTCTGCAAATGGTGCTACCCGAAGATTCCGCTGGCCGACTTGGCGCGCGCGGGCGCCAAGTTCGGACTGCAGTCGATTGAACTGCTCGGTCCAAAGGAATGGCCGGTGGTCAAGGAGTTCGGTCTGACTTGCGCCATTTCCAATGGGCCCAGCACGATCCCGGACGGATTCAATCGGAGGGAAAATCACGCAAAACTGATTCCAGCTTTTCACGAACGCATCCGCGAATGTGAAGAGGCCGGCATTCCCAATGTCATTTGCTTCTCCGGCAACCGACGGGGTCAAAGCGACGAAGAAGGACTTGAGATCTGCGCCGAGGGGATCAAGCAAATCGTCGCCGAGGCTGAGAAACGCCGGGTGACCGTTTGCATGGAGTTGCTCAACAGTCGCGTGAATCACAAAGACTACCAATGCGATCGTACTCCGTGGGGCGTGGAACTCTGCAAACGAGTCGGCTCCGAGCGATTCAAGCTGCTCTACGACATTTACCACATGCAGATCATGGAGGGTGACGTGATTCGCACGATCCAAACCCATCACACCTACTTTGGCCACTACCATACCGGTGGAAACCCGGGGCGAAACGAAATCGACGAAACTCAGGAGCTTTACTATCCGGCGATCATGCGGGCCATCAAGGAAACGGGGTATGCGGGATTTGTCGGCCAGGAGTTCATTCCCAAACGCGATCCGCTGACCTCGCTGGCGGAAGCGATCAAGCTCTGCACGGTCTAGGCAGGTCTCGCCTCAGGTAAGAAGTTCCGCCGTGGGTTGGTTTTCGTCCAACCCCGTTCATCCCGACCAAACGCTGGTCACAGCGCGGCGAGTAACCGCCGCAGCGTTTCGTCGACCAGCTTGGGATTGGCCTTGCCCTTGGAGGCCTTCATCACGGGCCCCTTGAAGGCGTTCAGCGCACTTTCCTTGCCCGCCTTGAAATCCGAAACCGACTTTGGATTTCCGGCGAGTGCATCGCGGCACCACTGCTCCAGTTCTCCCGCATTGGTTTCAGCTCGCAAGCCACGGCGGTCGACAATCGCACCCGGCAGTTCGCCCGTTGCAAACATCTCCGCGAAGACTTCGCGCGCCGCCGATGTCAAGAGTGTGCCGGAGTCGATCAGCTTCACCAACTCGGCCACATGAACCGGAGTGAGCCGGGAGTCTGCCAACGCGACTTTCGCCGCGCCGAGCTCGCGCAGCAGATCATTGGCGATCCAGTTTCCCACCATTTGGGCGCGACCCGGACCGGCCACGGCAACGGCTGCTTCAAAGTAGTCGCTCAACCCGCGATCGGGAACGAGCACGGACGTGATCGTATAGGGAATCTGATAGTGCGCGATAAACCGACGCTGCTTCTCAAACGGCAATTCAGGGCAGGTCTCTCGTAGACGCTGTTTCCACGCTTCATCCACCTTGACCGGCATGAGATCCGGATCTGGAAAATAGCGGTAGTCGTGCGCCATTTCTTTCGACCGAAGGGACTGCGAGGTTCCAGTCTGGCCATCATAGTCACGCGTCTCTTGCACAATGGTCCCTCCCGATCCCAGGACGGCCACCTGTCGACGGATCTCGTGGGCAATACCATCACGCACAAATGAAATTGAGTTGAGATTCTTCAGCTCAACTTTTGTCCCCAAGGTCGTCTGCCCCACCGGTCGAATCGAAATGTTGGCGTCGCACCGCAGCTGGCCCTTCTCCATGTCGCAGTCGGATATGCCCGCATACACCATCGCCATCCGCAGCGAGGTCAAAAACGCGAACGCTTCCTCGGCCGAGTGCATCGCTGGCTCAGAGACAATTTCCATCAGCGGGGTGCCCGCTCGATTAAAATCGATCAGGGAATCCGTGGCGCCGTGGTTTAATTTGCCCACGTCCTCCTCAAGGTGAATCCGAGTGAGGGGAATTTGTTTGTGCTCGCCTTGAATATTCCGGGCCGGGCCGGGAAGTTCGATCTCAACCGAACCACCCCGACACATCGGCTGGTCATACTGCGAGATCTGATAATTCTTCGGCGAGTCGGGGTAGAAGTAGTTTTTCCGATCCCATTTGCAGACCGGAGCAATTTCACTTCCCAGGAGCAGGCCCGCCTTCACGATCGCGTCGATCGCGGCCTTGTTCATCACCGGCAAAACGCCAGGCAAGGCAAGGATCACCGGGTCCGTCAGGGTGTTGGCGTCGTGGCCATAGCCCGCCGCAACCCGGGTGAACATCTTGGACTGGGTCTTGATCTGAACATGGACCTCAAGTCCGATGACCGCTTCGTAGTTCATGGAGTCGATTCAGGTGCAGGCAACGCGGGCGATGGTAACGACTGGCACGGTGTTCACCACTAGATCACCGGGCGTCGCTGCGCCCACCCATGCGCCCGCTCGTAGGCGCTGGCGATGCTGAGAAGTTCGGCCTCTTGGTAAGGTTGCCCGATCAGCTGCATGCCAATCGGGCGCCCATCCTGACTAAATCCGCAAGGCACGCTCACCGCCGGCAAGCCCGCCAAATTCACACCAATGGTGTAAATGTCGCAAAGGTACATCGCTAGCGGGTCAGCCTTCGTGCCTCTGCGAAAGGCAGGGGTGGGCGCAGTGGGGGTCAGGATCGCGTCAACGTCGCGATAGGCCGCGAGAAAATCATTTCGAATCAGTGTCCGGACCTTCTGGGCCCTAAGGTAATAGGCATCGTAGTAGCCACTCGACAGGACGTAGGTCCCAAGAATGATCCGACGTTTGACCTCCGCACCGAAACCCTCCGCCCGCGACTTGAAGTAGAGGTCCACGGCATCCTTCGCATCCTTCGAACGGTGGCCGTAGCGAACCCCATCAAAACGGGCGAGATTGGAAGAGCATTCGGCCGTCGCAATGATGTAGTAAGCCCCGACGCCGTATTCGGTGTGCGGGAGAGAGACGTCCTTGATCTCGCATCCGAGCGACTGGTAATGCGCAACGGCCTTTTGCACCGCCTGCGCCACTTCCGGGTCCAATCCTTCGCCAAAATACTCGCGCGGAATTCCCAAGCGCCAAGGTCCTTTGCGGCGCTCAATCTCAGCACGGTAGTCGGGAATATCCACCTGGTACGAGGTCGAGTCGAGGGGATCATGTCCGGCAATCACTCCGAGCAGGTGGGCAACATCATCGACGCTGCGCCCAAAGGGCCCGATCTGATCGAGCGACGAAGCAAACGCGATCAGACCGTAGCGCGAAACCAGACCATAGGTGGGTTTGAGCCCCACCAGGTTGCAAAAGGCGGCGGGCTGACGGATTGACCCCCCAGTGTCAGAGCCCAATGACGCGATCGCCTGCCCTGCAGCAACGGCAGCGGCGCTGCCTCCGGACGATCCACCCGGCACACAATCAAGAGCGTAGGGGTTCGCGGTGGCCTGAAAAGCCGAGTTTTCCGTCGATGAGCCCATCGCAAACTCATCCAGATTCAGGCGTCCCCAGCAGATCGCTCCCGCATTGCGCAGGCGTTTCACCACGGTCGCGTCATACGGCGAAATAAAATGCTCCAGCATGCGACTGGAGGCCGTCAGCGGTTGGCCAGCCACCGCAATCACGTCCTTCATCCCGATCGGAATTCCGTCAAGGGGTCCGAGAACGCGTCCGGTGGCCCGCCGCGTGTCCGAGGCTCGCGCTTGCGTCATCGCATCTTCCCGGTCGTAGGAATTGAAGGCCCTCACTTTGGGCTCCACCGCCTCGGTTCGAGCGATGACGGCCTGGACGAGCTCGACGGAGGAAAGGTCACCTCGCGCAAGGGCCGCGGAGAGCGCTCCAATGCTGAGAAAGTAGGTTTCAGTGGACATTCGAACAGGTTCTGCCTTCAGAAAACAGAGAGGAGGCCCAGGTGGATGACACCTCGGACCTGGGGTCGGGTCTCGCGGTCCCTGTGCCGTCGAAGCGCATCATTCAACGACCTTGGGGACTGAGAACATCTGGTCTCGCTGCGCCGGCGCGTTCCGCAGGGCAGCCTCGGCCGTCAACCCGGGTGCGGCCTCGTCCTTGCTCCAGACGTTGTACAACGGGAAAGCGTGCGCCGTGGGCTCCACCCCGTCGACATTCACCTCTTTGAGCTTCGCGATGTGCCCAAGGATTTCTCCCAATTGTGCCGCGTACTGTGCCTTCTCCGCCGGCGTCAGGGCGATCCGGGCGAGATTCGCCACATGATCAATATCGAGGTCAATCGGCTGCGACATGGTTTATTTGCGGATCCCGTATCCGGTGGCGGCAATCAGCGACTCCTGCAAGGCCTGAAACGCACGATTGACCTCCTCGTCGGTCAAGGTCCGATCCTCCGCCCGGAATACCAGGGAAAACGCCAGGCTCTTCTTCCCAGCCGGCAGTCCCTCGCCACGGTAAACGTCGAACACCGCAATCCGTTCCACCGCAAACGCGGTGCCGACGACCGCCCGGGCCGCCTTGGCCAAAGCCCGACGCACTTCCTCGGAGGGAAGTGCCTCGTCCACCACGAGTGCCAAATCGCGCAAAGCCGCCGGGAACAGGCCAAAGGGTTTGTAGCGGCGGTGGGAGCCCTCGGCGGAGATTTTCTCCGGAAGGACCATCAACTCTCCACCATAGACACGTCCGCTGATGCCCAGCGCCTTCATTGCCGCGACGTTGAGTAATCCAAATGAAGCCCGCCAGCCTTGGCCGAGGTCACCCGCACTGGCCGCATGACCCGCCTGCCACTGCCGGCACTCACCTTCGCTCACGGGACGCGTGAGCCGGACCAGATCAATTCCCGCCATGGCAGCGAGGGACTGGGCGTGGTGTTTGACGCTGTAGAAGTCGGTCTCCGTCCGACGCAACCAGGTCCGCTCAGCCACGTCTTCTGCCATGATGAAACCAATGGCCACACACTCCAGCAAACGGCCGTCACGCTCATGAAATACGCGTCCAGATTCGCCCAGTAGCGAAACGGAAAGTCCTCGCGACTGGTTGAGCCTCAAAGACTCCACCAAACCGCCTAGGAGGCTGGCGCGCAAATGTGACTGATCCTCCACAAAGGGATTCGACAGTCCGAGTTTTTCCACGGTGGCTGACTCAACGGTGAACGCAGCTTCCCGGGCGGATCGCAGTGTATAGTTCACACACTCGTGAAAGTCATGACCCACCAGATAGGCCATGGCCCGGCGATTGAACTCAACCACGGGATCGTCATTTTCCGGCAATCCCGGCGAGGACACCGGCGCCACTGGAATTCGCTCGGTCCCATGCAGGCGCAAAATCTCTTCCACCAGATCAATCGGGCGGTCCAGATCGTCACGCCAACTTGGAATCTCCACCGTCCACACAGGTCCAGTATCCGATTCGTCCTCCCGTGCAATCGTCAGCTCGAGGGACTCCAAAGCTGCCTTCATGTCGGCCAGAGGTATCTCAAATCCGAGCCGTTCCGTGACGAACCGAGGATTGAGAACGATTTCGCGCTGCCAGGGAACATCTCCACCCACGCGATAAGAGGGGCCGACGAGCTGCCCTCCCGCTGTCTGCAGAATCAAGCTGATCGCCCGCCGGGCCGCTTCTGGCAGCGCATGGGGATCGACCCCGCGCTCATAGCGATAGGATGAGTCACTGGAAAGGCCGAGTCGCTTGGTGGTGGCACGGATAGATTGCCGTTTGAAATAGGCCGCCTCCAGCACCAGGTCCGTCGTCGACTCATCTACACCCGAATTCACGCCACCCATCACACCTGCAATTACCACCGGCTTGGTCGCATCTGCGATGACCAGTGTCTGTGAAGTCAGGGTGCGCGACTTGCCATCCAAGGTCACAATCGACTCTCCATCGACCGCCCTTCGTACCACAATCGCGGAACCAGCCAGCTTGCGCGCATCAAACGCATGCAATGGCTGACCATATTCGAGCATGACGAAATTGCCGACATCGACCACGTTGTTGATGGGGCGGAGTCCCACCGCCGTCAGCCGCTCCTGCAGCCAGGCAGGACTCGGACCGATCTTCACCCCGGAAATGATGCGCGCGAGGTAGAGCGGGCAATCTTCGGCGGCGTCGACGCGGACGCCACCCAGAAGGTCAGGCCGGGCAGAATCTTTCGACGGGACGGCGTGTTCGACCATCACATCCGGGTAGTTGAGCGGCTCGCGAAACCACGCGGACAGTTCGCGCGCGATACCAAGGTGGCAGAGGCAATCCGGCCGATTCGGCGTGATCTCGATATCAAAAACGACGTCTCCCGGAGGCAGCACTTCATTGATCGGAAGTCCCAGCGCAGGTCTCTGCTCAAGGATGAGCAGACCCGAATGATCCTCGCCAATCCCCAGTTCCTTGCCCGAACACATCATTCCATCCGAGAGTTCTCCTCGAATCTTCGACTGCTTGATGACGAAATTTCCAGGGAGCACCGCGCCGGCGAGCGCGACCGGCACCCGGTCGCCTACCCGGTAATTCTGAGCTCCGCACACGATGGTTTTCACGCCGTGCGCCGGCCCTACGTCCACGGTACAAACCGATAGTTTGTCCGCGTTGGGATGCCGGTTCCGGGTCAGGACTTCACCGACAAATACGGAATCCAGCTTGGGTGCTCCGGTCAGTTGCACAGACTCGACCTCAAAACCGAGGAAGGTCACCGCGCGGGAAATCTCGTCGTCGGTTTTACCTGCGAGATTGACGTAAGATTGAAGCCAGTTTCTGGAAATTTTCACGGGCGAAAGAGCTTTGAGTTTCCGGACATGATCATGCGTGCGGCCATAGGTTCACCCTCAGGCGAACTGCTTCAGAAACCGCAGATCATTTTGGTAGAAATAGCGGATGTCATCGATCCCGTACAACAGCATCGCAAGGCGTTCGAGACCCATGCCAAAGGCATATCCGGTCCATACCTTGGAATCGTAGCCGACCCCATCAAACACCACTGGATCGACCATGCCACAGCCGCCGATCTCAATCCACTCCTTGTTCACCTTCGGCAGATGCCGGGCGCTCAAGTCGACTTCAAAACTCGGCTCAGTGTAGCCGAAGTAATGCGGACGAAAGCGCGTCTTCGTATCCTTGCCCAGCAACGAAGTGAAAATGTAGTCCAACAGCGCCTTCAGGTCGCGAACCGTCACATTGCGGTCGACGTAAAGACATTCCAGTTGGTGAAAGTTCGCCGAGTGAGTCGCGTCCGTGGTATCCCGGCGATAAACCCGTCCCGGCGAAACAATGCGGATCGGCGGTGGACCCTTGAGCATGGTGCGGATCTGCACCGACGAGGTGTGGGTTCGAAGCAGGTAGCGCTCGCCAGGGGAGTGCTTGCTGATGTTTCCGAAGTCAGCCGTGGCGGGCAGATAGAAGGTGTCCTGTGCATCCCGCGCCGGGTGATCGGCCGGGGTGTTGAGCGCATCGAAACAATAGTACTCGGTTTCCACCTCCGGGCCATCGGCCACCGCAAACCCGACTTTGCGGAGAATACGGCACATCTCTTCACGAACCTGGGTCAACGGATGGAGCGTTCCCGGACCGCGGTCCGGCGAAGGAAGCGTGACGTCGATGGGGGGTCCCACCTGCGCCGCAACTTCAGCTTCGGCGACTCGTGCCAGGGCCAGATCGAGTTCGGCGAGGATGCGCACCTTCGATTCATTGATCAGCTTGCCCATGGCGGGCCGCTGCTCCTTGGGCACGGCGCCCATTTGCTTCATCAGCGCCGTCAACTCTCCATTGGGCCCGACGAATCGCGCCTTCGCCGCCTCGAGTTCGGGACGCGTGCGGATCGCGGCCAGTTCGGCCTGTGCCTTCTGTTGCAGAACGGTGAGTTGCTGTTCCATGGAGAGGGAAAATGTGATTCGGAAGGAAGGGGGGCGGGGCCGGATTGTCAGGGTCCAAGCACCCGACTCACCAACAAAAAAAAGGACGGCGCCTCAAGGTGAGACCCGTCCTCGGGAGTCGGAGCGATCCGCATGCGGATCGCTCCACCAGGGGCGAGCCGGCCCGGCTCGCGTTGTTTGGGATTTAAGCCTTCGCCTTGGGGGCGGCGGCCTTGGTCTTCAACGCGTCTTGGGCCTTCTTGACCAGCGCGTTAAAGGCAGCCTCGTCGCGCACCGCGATGTCGGACAGGATTTTGCGATCCAGTTCGATCTGGGCGGCCTTCAGTCCCTCGATGAAACGACTGTAGGTGATGCCGGCATTGCGACAGGCGGCATTCAAGCGGACAATCCACAAACCGCGGATTGCGCCCTTCTTCTTCTTGCGGTCGCGGTAGGCGTACTGCCAAGCGTGCTGGACCGCTTCTTTAGCATAGCGGAACAGCTTCGATTTGTTTCCGAAATAGCCTTTGGCGTACTTCAGAACTTTCTTACGGCGGCGGCGCGAGGCCGCTGCATTCGTTACACGAGCCATGTTGGGTTTTCCTTTAGTTTAGTCGCCGGCGGGTCGGCTTGAGATAAATCACCCGCCTGGCGTAGGTTGGGAGGGAGTTCGGTACAGATTACAGACCGAACGGGAGGCAACGCTTCAGCGGGCGAGCATGCCCCTCGGCCACGAGCTTGTCCTTGTTCGCACGACGTTTGGATTTCGTGCTCTTGGACGCCAGCAGGTGCCGAAAGCCGGGGGTGCGGCGGATAAGCTTACCCCGGGCACTCAGCTTGAAGCGTTTGGCAACGGACTTTTTGGTCTTTTGCATGGAGAACGGAAGAAAGCAGAGATCGCTGTCGGGGTTGGCAAGGGCAAAATCACAGGAGCGTCGAGGTCTGCTTCAAGAATTTATGCAAAATGGATACATTTAAGTCAAATGGAGCCCTCTCCCGTCGCAGGTCAACCACGGAGTGCCGCTACCGGTCTCGCTCAAGAACGGGCTTCATCCCGAGGCCGGGCTCGGCATAGGGACTCAATCCACGCTCATAGAATACGTCTCCTCCGAGGATCGGAACCGTGAATTCACAAACCACAAAAGGCCGAACATAAAAACGGTACTGGAACGCCGGAATGCCTCCGTGGGCGGTTGCACTCGATTTCCGCCTACTCCTGCTGTTTCCGAGCTGATCCTGATCCAGCGGCGGTTCACAACCGTCTCGGTGCAAAAAAACGACTAGGGGGCCTCGCAACGACCACCGAAATACCCGCACTTGGGCACGCCCGACGTGAACCTTGGAGCGGCGCGTGGGTCCAAATTCAGGTGTGAAGCATTCGCTTCTCAAGAAACCCTTTCACCCCGATATGCTTGTACCACCATAGAAACGGAGACGATTCGCCCCAGAACGATGATCACCCCTGGCCCAAGCCTTCAAATACAGCTCCCCCGGTCACGAATCTCCTGACAAATGCGCGCTCCGCCGCTCCCCCTTTGATCCTGCCAACCGTGAAAAGCTGTTGACACCCACGCCTGTTTCATGACCTTTCGCCCCTCCGTTTTGATGGCTTCCTAGCTCAATGGTAGAGCAGTTGACTCTTAATCAATTGGTTCGGGGTTCGAGTCCCCGGGGAGCCACCAAACCTGACCTTTCCGGCCTACAGAGGCACCGTTCTTTCAATCGATCTCCCGACATTTTCGTAGCTAACGGCGAGTGCCGCGACGAACCCATTTTTCGCCGGCGTAGCTCAATGGCAGAGCACCTGTTTTGTAAACAGGTGGTTGCAGGTTCAACTCCCGTCGCCGGCTCCATCTTGGCAAGACACCTTGCCCTCCACGTGTGCGACTCTCCACTACGAATGTCTTTCCCAGTTTTACTGCCCGATGGTGTAATGGTAGCACAAGCGACTCTGACTCGCTTTGTCTAGGTTCGAGTCCTAGTCGGGCAGCCAATGTTGCTTATACCCCGCAGAAGCACGCTGGCTAGAAACCAAAGAATAATTGACAGAGAAATCATCCCGCCGCGTTAGTTGCCCATCGTTGCGTCGTCGCTTTCAAAATCCCCGTTTCCCGTCGCCCGTTCGGTCGGAGCCCTCCGTCGTTCGGCGAACAAATCACCGGCGAACCAGCCTTTCGCAACCGCTTGGAGAGCACTCTCCGGCCATGACCCAACACCCCCTAATAAGTTCGAATCCATCGAATTTTTTAATTCCCTTTGGCGCGCACACTGCTGAGGTAACTGTGTTCGTAAAAAACTTTTTTTGAGCGAATCGGCATTCCCTCCGTCAAATCCCTCACCCCTCCTCTCCCCGGCTTTTGTTCTTATTCTCAAAACCATCCTCATCTAAAAAATCATGATCACGACCAGCCTGCCTCTCGCATTTCTCATGGGCCAGACTCCGATGGAGCTGTTCAAGCACGGAGGCTATATCATGTGGCCGATCATCATCCTTTCCTTCCTCACGTTGACGGTTGTCGTGGAGCGCATCATCTTCGCCATGCGCGAATCCTCCACGCGTGAAACGGAAGTGGTCGAGAAGATGCTCGAAAAAGTGGAGACGCGCGACATCGAAGGCGCCGTTGCCCTTGGCCGCAAGAGCAAGGACTTCATCGCCCGCATTCTGGTCTACGCACTGACCCACAAGGAACACTCCCTGCACAATGCGTTTGTCCGCGCTTCGAACCAGGAGCTAAATCGCTACCAACAGGGTATGTCGACGCTCGACACATGCATCACGGCCGCACCGCTGCTCGGTCTTCTCGGAACCGTCACGGGCATGATGAACACCTTCGGCGCATTGAGCGGTGGTGACATCGCTGCCGCCGCCGGTCAGATCACCGGTGGTGTGGCCGAGGCGCTGATCGCCACGGCGTGCGGTCTCGCCATCGCCATCACGGGTCTCCTTCCCTACAACTACATCAACGCCAAGACCGAGGAAGCCAAACACGATGTGTCCGACGCTTCCAACGCCCTGGAGTTGATCATCAAGAAGTCGGAAGCTGGGGTTTAAGCTCTTCTTCGGCCTGAGGCTCATGGCCTCAGACTGCCTGCCCGATTCCTTCCCAACCCTCGCAAATCCATGTCAGGATCATCTTCCGGCGGTAGCAGCCCAGGCGGCTCAAAAAAAGCACGTATTGAGATCATCCCTCTCATTGACGTCATTTTCTTCCTGCTCGCGACATTCGTGCTCTTTACGCTGTCGCTCAACAAGTCGGGCGGGTTGGCTGTTTCGCTGCCTACCACGGAGACGAGCGAGCCGCGGGATCCCCAGGGGGCAACGATCACCGTTACCCAGGAAGGCACACTGGCATGGGATCAGAATCCCATCACCCTCGATGAATTCCTGACCCGGCTGCAGGCGTACAAACAGCAGCAGGGCCCGGAGGCTCGGATCCTGATCAATGGAGACGAGAACGCTTTCTTCAGTCAGGCCCGCTACGTGTTTGATGAAGTGCGCAAAGCCGGCATCCAAAAGGTGCTGATCGAGACCCGGACCCGTCCCAGGCAGTAAGGGATAAATCTCCTAATAAATCGGCGGACGGTTCGTTGATTCAGTAACTTCTTTTCCAATATGTCTGGCGCACCTTCATCTTCTGGCAGCGGCCCCAAAAAGGCACGTATTGAGATCATCCCTCTCATTGACGTCATTTTCTTTCTGCTCGCCACCTTCGTCTTGTTCACCTTGTCGCTGAACAAGATCCAGTCGATTACGATCAACCTGCCGGTGGCCTCGCCTCCCACCAATACGCCCCCTCCGGAGGATGAGAACGTAACCCTTCAGGTGTCCGACGGCGGCACGTTGTACTGGAACAAGGAGCTGATCGGGATGAACGAACTGGCTCCGCGCCTCCAAAACTATGTCGCCCAAGTCCAAACTCCCCGCGTGCTGATCGCCTCGGATGACCGGGCCAAGTACGGCCCGACGATTCAAGTGCTCGATGAAGTGCGCAAAGTGAACATCAAGCAGGTCTCCATCGAAACGGTGTGGCGCGCGACCGGCAAGTAACTCCCTCCCTTCCATGAATCGCGACCTTATTATCGGACTCTTACTTTCGGGCATTCTTCACGGAGGTTTCCTTTTCGGCGAGCAGCTCTTTCCGAAGGCGAAGTCCTCAGGCAAAAAGGCCTCCACCGAGGATGCCACCGTTGAACTGATGCAGATGCCGCCTCCGGAACCGGAGGAAGTTGAACCGACGGAGACGGAAGAACCCCAGAACGAAGAGGTCGCTGACCTTGCTCCCCCGATGGCGGCGGACGTTCCTGCTACGGTCACCGTGGAATCGTTCGTTCAGAAACTTCAGCCGCCGCCCCCGCCAGGACTTAACCGGCCCACGGGAGTCATTTCGATTCCGACCGGGCGCCCCAATACGGGTGGCATTGGCAAGGGAATGAAGGACCTCTTCGATCTGGCCAACCTCGACCAAGTGCCTTCTCCGCGCTTCCAGGCCAAACCCGTCTACCCCTTTGAAATGCGCCGCGCCGGCATTACCGGTGACGTGCTTGTCGGTTTCATTGTCGATTCCAATGGTGATGTGCGTGAAGCGTATGCGATCAAGTCGACGCAGCGCGAGTTCGAGGCCGCCGCCATCCAGGCTGTGTCCAAGTGGAAGTTCCGCCCCGGTAAGAAGGGTGGACGGGCCGTCAATACCCGCATGCAGGTTCCGATCGTTTTCAGCATCACCGAGGAATAAGACCCTCTGCCATCATGCCGATTTTTCACCACCGTTCCTACGCGCGTTCCCTGCGGGCTGGCTTCACCGCCCTGCTGCTCGGGCTCGCCGTATCCACGCCGGCTTGGAGCCAGCAAACCACCGCTGGCAAGAAAGAGCTCAGCGAGAAGGTCTCTGAAGAGCTTGGAAAGATCCGGACCCAAACGGACGCCAAGAACTACGACGCCGCCATTGCCATCATCGATGGACTGCTCAAAGGCGCCGCGCCGGAAAGCTACGACATCGCGGTGCTCAGTCAGGTGAAGGCGCAGATTCTTTTGACCAAGGGCGACTACGCCAAGTCAATTGAACCGCTTGAAACCGCGCTTTTGGTTTCTGATCGGCACGGTTACTTTGAGGCGCGAGTCATCCAGGACCTGACCTACTATCTGGCGCAGCTCTATTACCAGGAGGCTTCGACGACCAAGGTGCTCGACAGCCAGAAGAAGTTCTACGCCAAGGCCTCGACGTACATTGAGCGGTGGACCAAGGCGAACACCAAGCCCAACCCGGACGCTCAGCTGTTCTACGCCTCCCTTCTCTACAATCAGGCTCAGCTCGACCCGGCCAACGTCGACAATAACCTGATCAAACGTGCGCAGGAAGAAGTGGAAAAGGGCCTTCGGATGAGCCTCAAGCCAAAGGATACGTTCTACATCCTGTTGCTCGCCACCCTGCAGCAGCAAAGTCAGATCAAGGAATCCGCAGATATCCTCGAGCTTCTGGTTAAGCAGAACCCGTCGAATAAGACCTATTGGGCGCAGCTGGCCTCCACCTACCTGAATCTGCAGCAGGACATTCGGGCAGCGCTGACAATCGAGCGCGCGCAAAAGAATGACACGATGAATACGCCCAAGGATAATTTCAACTTGGTCGGCATCTACTTCAACATGCAGCAATACGATCAGGCGATCGCCTTGCTCGACAAGGGACTGCGGGACGGAAGCATTGAGAACGAACAAAGGAACTGGGAACTTCTCGCCGCTTCGCTCCAACAGGTTCGCAAGGAATTCAAGGCAATCGAGGTCCTGAAGGAGGCCACCAAGTTTTTCCCTGAGTCCGGTTCGCTTTATCTGCAGATTGCGCAAATTTACTACTCACTCGACAAGCTCCCGGAATCCTACACCTACGCCAAGCAGGCCACCGTCAAGAAACTCGACAAGCCTTGGCAGGCCCAGACCTTTCTTGCCTACATTTGCTATGAGCTCAAGAAGCTCGACGAAGCTTTGGCAGCCATCACCCAATCACTCAAATATCCCGAAGGTGGCAAGGACGCCGAGCGTCTGAAGAAAGCCATCGAGGATGCCATCAAGGAACGAGAAGCCTTGGCCAATTCACCCGCAGCTTAAGACAAGATTCATGAACAAAGCTTACTTCATCGCACCTCTCCTCGGTCTCGTGATCTTTGGAGGATTCTACTGGAACTTCGCGGAGGGCTATGCCGAGAAAGAGAAAGCGAAGCAGGCCCTGGTCAAAAAAGAGAAGGATGAAAAGATCCGGCTCGAAAACGAGGGTCGTAAAAAGGCAGTCGAAGACGCCATCAAGCTCCAGGAGCAGCGCAAGAAGGAGAAGATTGAAAAGGATGAAAAGGATCGGCTTGAGAAAGAAGCACGACAGGCCGCCATCGATGCGCGCGACAAGTCTTACCGCGACAAGGAGAAGCTCGAAAAGCAGGTCGATCGCCTGAACAAGGAAATCGCTGCGGAGAAGGACCTGATCGCCAAGGTTGAGGACACCAAGAAGATCGCGCGAGACGAAGAAGTTTTCCTCCGAAAGTACGTCAAGGATGCGGAGAACAACGTGAAGGAATTGGCCACGGTCATCGAAAAGATCGATGCCGCTGACAAGGCCCGCGCTGCCGCCGAAGCTGCTGCTGCTGCTGCTGCAAAAGCCGCCAAGAGCTAACCCTCCGCTTACTCGCTGACATGAACAAGTTCTACGTTATTTCCCCCCTCGTTCTCTGCGCAATCTTTGGCGTCTTCTACTACACGTTCATTCAAGAACAGGATGTAAAGATCGCAAAGGACAAACAGGAGAAGGCGCAGAAGGCTGCCGTTGAAAAGGCCAAGAAGGACGAGGCCGAAGCCAAGGCCCGCGCTGACGCCGATGAACGCGTCAAGAAGCGCGAAGAAGAAATGGCCAAAAAGGACGCCGAACGCCGCGCCAAGTGGGAGGGTCAGGGCAAGGAAATCGCCGACTCCACCGCCAAGTATAACAGCGAAGCCGATCGCGCGGCCAAAACGGTGGCCGAACTGGAGATTCAACTCGCGGACCTTCGCAAGAAGAAGGAAATCGCCGGTCGCGAGGCGTTCGAATTGCAGAAGGCGGTCGAACTCGCCCGCATCGCCAAACGGAATGCCGAGCTCGAGGTACAACGACTCCACGCCATGGTCGCCAAGCGCGCCTCGGAAAGTGGCGCCGCCCAGCTTCCTCCTCCGCCCGTAGTCGCCAAGACCCCCTGATCGCGGTCACCTTTCACCCTCAAGGCCCCCGGCGCATCGCCGGGGGCTTTTTTGTTGTCGGAATCTACGTTCGACTTGGGCCGCAGGTCTTCATCTCAATCCTCCGCCCCCACGCTTGCGCCACCCCGCGATGCCCCCCAGCCTCGACCGACGTCATGGCTCTTCCTGCACTCCCCGCGTCGCTGGCCTACCGCGACCTCCATCCGGATGAACTCCTCACCAGCGACCCCATCGCACCCCTCAGGATCTACACCTGGATGTACCTCGCGAGGACCGTCGACAACCGCATCCTGGAGCTGTTTCGTCAGGGTCTGATTCGAGGGACCGTCACCGGGGGACAGGGTCACGAAGCCCTCATCGTTCCCCTTGCGCTGTTGGCCAACAAATCACAGGACGTCATCTCGTTCACTCATCGGGGTCTCGGCGGTCACCTGATCTGGAGTGGCCATCTGGTGGAACACCTCCACCAGTACTGCGCCAATGAAAAGAGCCCCACCAAGGCTCGTGAGGGCAACGTTCATCACGGCGATCCGGCCAATCGGTCGCTTCCCATGATCAGCCACCTGGGCGCCATGCTGTCCAACGTTCTGGGACTGACCGACGCCCAGCGCCGCCGCGGTGTCGGTGCCGTGGGGTTCGCCCTGTTCGGAGACGGTGGTTCATCCACAGGCGATATTCACGAGTGCCTCAATCTCGCTTCACTCCTCTCGCTTCCCATCGTTTTCATCGTCGAGAATAACCGCTACGCCTACTCCACTCCCATCCGGGAGCAGTTTGCCGCCGGGACGGAGCTATGGAAGCGAGCCGCCGCCTATCAGATGGAGGGGCTGCACCTCGACGCCACCTCAGGGGATCTGGTTGGGATCAGCAAGACCCTTGAGCAGGCCATTTCAAAGGTCCGCGCCACGAGTCGTCCCGTGTTGATCGAAGCCTCGGTGACACGGCTGCGCGGCCATGCCGCCTATGACACCTGCGATTACCTGACTCCGGCGGAGAATCACACGATCCAGACGGCAGACGCCCTGCCCAAATTTCGCGCCCACCTCGTGCACCTGGGTCTGGAAAGTCGAATCGAGGCCATTGAACACGAGCTGGACGCCTTTATCGAGGTTTGCATCCAGGAGGCACTGGCGGCCGCCCGACCACAACCGAAGGGCATGATCGATGATGTCTACGCTCCACCCTCGGAACCGCTGGCGTGGAGACCGGAATCCCCGTCTTCCTCCCCCTTAACCCAAGCCCAAGCACTTAACGCCGGATTGAAGAAGATCCTGCGGGAGCGTCCAGAGTCTCTGATCATGGGCCAGGATATTGGCACCTACGGCGGCGCCTTCAAAGTGACGGAAGGCCTGATTCAAGAGTTCGGCCGAACTCGCGTCCTCAACACACCGCTCGCCGAAAGCGCCTGCACCGGATATGCCACCGGTCTGGCTTTGGGTGGCATGAGACCGATCGAGGAATTTCAGTTTGCCGATTTCGCCACGGAAGCGACCACCCAGATTGGCCTGAACGCAGCCACCTACCATTTTCGTTCCGGGGCCAACGTGCCCCTGGTCTTGCGCCTGCCCTGCGGTGGAGGGCTCACGTTCGGTTCGTTTCACTCGCAGGAACTTGAGTCGCTCTTCCTCAGCGTGCCGGGACTCAAGGCGCTCTATCCAAGCACTCCACAAGACGCGTTCGATGCGCTTCTCGCTGCCTACGAGGATAACAATCCGGTGCTCTTACTGGAACACAAAGGACTCTACCGGAAGAAGAAACAACTCGTAGAGTGGAATCCTCACTACCGTGAAGTCTGGAAGCCGAGACAGCTGACGACAGGTAGTTTTGCAACACTCGTCACCTATGGAGAAATGACACTCCTCGCCCAAGAGGCGGCGAGCTACTTTGCCACCGAATATGATCGTTCCATTGAGGTTTGGGACCTGCGCGCCCTTGCACCGCTGCTTCTGGACGAGATCATCGCGTCGGTACGACGCACCCACCGTTTGATCGTGCTGCACGAGGGACGCCGCACCCACGGATTCGGTGCTGAACTGGTCGCCCGCGTGACGGAATCGCTCTTTTTTGAGCTGGAGGCCCCTCCCCTCCGAATCGCTTCACTCGACATGCCCGTTCCATTTGCTCCAGAACTGGAAGCTGCGTTTCGACCGAACCTCGACTCCACCATCACCCGAATCGCGGATTGGATGGGCTAAACCGTATCAGTCCTTGCGCAAGTTCCTCTTCGTTTTTACACTTCCCAATCTGTGAAACGCCTGCACGAAGCCAATACCTCCAAGGTGCCTGCTGCAGCGTGGGCAGAGATCAAGCTACTGGCACTCGACGTTGATGGCGTGCTCACCGACGGCAGCCTCTTCATTTCGTCCAATGGCACCGAAACCAAGCAGTTTTCAGTCTTGGATGGCATGGGGATGGTCCGGCTCCGGCACGCGGGGGTCATCGTCGCCTGGATCAGCGGCCGGCCTTCTGGAGCCACCACCCTTCGCGCCGAGGAACTGAAGATTCCCCACGTGATTCAAGGCCGTTCCGACAAACTGGAGGCGCTCCAGGAGCTCGCCGCCTCGCTCGGGTTTACGTCACGTCAATGTTGCTACATGGGTGATGATGACATCGACGCCCCCGCCATCGCCTGGGCCGGCGTGGGTGTCACTGTCCAGCAAGCCATGCCGGCCGCACTTCAGGCCGCCATCTACGTTCCACAACGGCCGGCCGGCCGCGGCGCCGTGCGTGAGGTGTGCGATCACATCCTCGCGGCACACACCGCCCGCAAAGCGAAGCCATGAGCGGTCACGCCTCGATCCATCTACCCACAAGTCGGGGGAGGCACCTACGACAAACGATCTTTGGCTGCGCTGTAGGTATCGCACTGCTTTGCCCCCTGCGCGCAGCCGGACCTCAAATCCGTACCAACACTCCGATTCGTAATTTTTCTCTCCCTTCCTTCAATGAAAAGGGTTTCCGCACCATGCTGGTTCGGGGACGGGAAGCGACGCTGCTCGGAAAAACAGAGGCTAAACTCAGCGACATGACCTTGACGGTCTTCTCGGGCGACGAAGCGGCGAGCGTAGAAACCGTCTTTCTCAGCACCGTCGCGGTGGTCCAGAGCGATCGTAGGATCATCCATGGCGACGAAACCGTCCGGATCATCAACGACGACTTCGAGCTCCTTGGAACCGATTGGCGCTATGAACACGACGTCATGAAGATCAACATCTATCACGGGGCTCGGGTCGTCTTCAAAGCCGAGTTGAAGGACATCCTCAAATGAGACGACCCTTTCTGACCGTCGCGATCCTCTGCACCCTCCTGGGAACCTCGGGCCTTCGCGGCGCCGACACCAAGGCACCTGCGGCGCCTTCGGTGCCCATCCCTCCCACCGTGATTGAAAGCGTAACGCTGGAAATGCGCAGCACGGACAAAGAAACCACCGCCGTCTTCGACAAAAACGTGGTGGTCGTCGGAAACAACCTGAAGATCACCTGCGATCATCTTGAAGTCCTGGCCACCCGCTTGGGCAATCCCTCCGAGACCGTCCCAAAGTTGGATCAATTCAAGTCCCTCATTGCCGTGGGACGAGTCCACATTGTTCAAGGTGATCGCGAGGTCACCTGCGGTCGTGCCGAGGTGTTTCCTGGCGAGGAAAAGATCATCCTGACGGAAAGCCCGGTGGTGATTGACCACTCCGGACCCTACGTCGCCACCGGAACGCGTATCGTGCTCCTTCGTGGTGAAAGGCGCCTGTTCGGCGACAATATCAAACTCACCGGTCCTCCCCTGATGGACTTGGGATTCGACAAGAAAGAGGCGATGAAGGCTCCCGCGCCCGCCCCCGACACGGGTGCTGCCCCAGCAAAACCCGCTCCCTAGGCTCTCTGGCAGCTCTCACGACGGACGTAACTCTCTCTGCACGCACGCCTGTGACCCCGCTGATTCCTCCCCCCGTTTCCGCATCCATCCGCACCACCGGGCTGGTCAAGACCTTTGGCACCCGCACTGTGGTCGACGGCGTGAATGTCACGGTCGGAGCCGGCGAAGTGGTGGGGCTGCTCGGACCCAACGGCGCCGGTAAGACCACCACGTTCTACATGATCGTGGGCCTGATTCCCGTCACGGCCGGAGCCGTCTTTCTGGCCGATCGTAACATCACCCGTCTCGGCATGCACCAGCGTGCCCGCCTGGGTCTCGGTTATTTGCCCCAGGAAGCCTCTGTATTTCGCAAACTCACGGTGGCCGAGAACATTCTGGCCATCGCGGAAGCCATCGGGATCCCGCGGAAGGAGAGATACGCACGGTTGGAGCGTCACTTGAGCGACCTTCACCTCGACCATGTTGCTCGCCAAAAGGCCTACACCTTGTCCGGGGGAGAAAGGAGGCGCCTCGAAATCGCCCGCGCGCTTGTGACCGAGCCGAAGTTTCTCCTCATGGATGAACCGTTCGCCGCCATTGACCCAATCTCGGTGGCCGAGGTGCAGAAAATCATCCGAGACCTGAAGTCCCGAGGGATCGGGGTCCTCATCACCGACCACAATGTCAGGGAGACGCTGCGGGTCGTGGATCGCGCCTACCTGATCCACCAGGGGCGCGTCCTGAAGGAGGGATCCGGCGACTTGTTGATCCACGACGACCAGGCCCGCGAGTTTTACCTCGGCAAGGACTTCAACCTTTAGCTCCGTCTGGTCACAAAACGCTCTCGTCAACCCGCGGGCGTTCGTTGTGCTCTACTGCAGTCGCTCTGCCCATGCCCAAAGCCATTCACGGGATCACCGTTGCTCATTTCTTCCAGAGTTACCGGGAAAAGCTCAAAATGGAGCTCGTCACGGGGGAGCGCGGCCTGCACCGGCTGATCCGGGAGGGGTCCATCAACCGGCCCTCGCTGGCGCTGACCGGGTTCTTTCGCTATTTCGCCAACAAGCGTATCCAGGTTTTGGGGGCGGCCGAAATGACCTACCTGAAGACCCTCACGCACGAACGGCAGGTGGAGATCTTCACCGAGATGGTCGAGCGGCAGGTGCCCTGCCTCGTACTCACCCGCAATTTCAACCCCACGCGGCCGATGCTGGCCATCGCGCACGAAAAGAACCTCCCGGTTTTCAAGACTTCGATGATCACGATGAACTGGGTGAATCTGGGCACCCTGTGCATCGACAACGAATTCGCGCCCGCGACCACCGAACATGCCACGACCCTGGACATTCGCGGCATCGGAGTGATGCTGCGCGGCAGTTCGGGTGTGGGCAAAAGTGAATGCGCCCTTGCACTGATCGAACGCGGGCATTCGCTCGTGGCCGACGATCTGACTGTGATCAAACTCCTCGACGAGCGGGAGCTGATGGCCTCCAGCCGGCCTCTGAACCGGGGCTACATGGAGTGCCGGGGCATCGGCATCATCAATGTCGCCGAGATGTTTGGCGTAAAATCGATTCGTCTGGAAAAACGGATCGACATGGTGGTGTCACTGCACGAATGGCACCCCGATGCGGTCGAGGAACGCACCGGCCTTGAGGAAAATTACTACGAAATCCTCGGTCTGCGCACCCCGCACATCGAGCTGTACGTGCGTCCCGGACGCGACATGGCGCGTCTGGTCGAGGTCGCGGCCCTGACCCAGGCCCTGAAGAAGATGGGGCACGACCCCGCCAAGGACTTCAACGACCGCCTCATCGCGTACATGACGCAGCAGTCCGGCCAGCAAAGCGCCGTTTCCATTCGCCCCCTATCGATGGACGACACCCCGCTGCCGAAAACTTAGATGAACGCTCCCCTTCGACCCACCTCTTCATGAGTTCATCCCTGCGCACCGACGGTCGCCGACCGGACCAGCTTCGTTCCATCCGTTTCGAAGCCAACATCGCCCCGCATGCCACCGGCTCGGTTCTGGTCTCGTTCGGCGACACCCGCGTTATCTGCGCCGCCACCATCGAGCCCAATGTGCCGACCTGGATGAAACAGCAGGGGATCAAGGGCGGTTGGCTGACCGCCGAGTATTCGATGCTTCCCTACTCGACCCTCGACCGTAAGCCCCGGGATATCTCCAAAGGCAAACTCGACGGTCGCACCGTGGAAATCCAGCGCCTGATCGGGCGCGCTCTTCGCGCAGTCATCGATCTCCAGAAACTCGGTCAGAACACGCTTTGGATTGACTGCGACGTGCTGCAGGCCGACGGCGGAACCCGCACCGCCTCCATCACGGGAGCCTACCTTGCCGCAAGACTCGCGGTCCAAAAGCTCATCGACGCACGCCGGATCCCGGAGAATCCACTGAGCGACTCCGTCGCCGCTGTCAGCGTCGGTATTTACGAGGGCCGGGAACTGCTCGATCTGCCCTACGTGGAAGACCGCGATGCCGAAGTGGATTTCAATGTCGTGATGACCGGCCAGGGACGTTACGTCGAAGTCCAGGGGTCAGGCGAGGAATCCACGTTCACGCACGAGCAGCTGCTCTCCCTGCTGGCGCTCGCGAAAACAGGCCTCAAGGAAATCGCATCCTTGCAGACCGCGTTCCTCATGAAGGAACTGCTCAAGTCCGGTTAGTGCGGCCCGGCCCAATCGACGGACATCGGGCCGGCGCTCAGGCCTTGCGCTCCACAGGCAGTGCATCCTTGAGGATGCCCAAATTGCCATCCTCGGCCGCCCGCAGGAAGCCTTCTGTTACGCTCTTGAGTTCTTCCCAGCGCCGGCGGATCTGTTTGGCCTCATCGCGGGTGATGTGATTGTCCGCCGCCGCCGTCGCAATCACCGCCAGCATATCCGCGAACTCCTGCACAATGGCATTCGTCGTCGGAATCAGGGAGTAAGGGTGCGCTTTGGGAGCCTCAGGATTGGCGATAAAGAACCCGCCCGCTCTTTCGCAAACCCACTGCGCTATCCGAGTGTCCTGAGTGATCTTCAAGAGCTGGTCGACACGGTCCAGCGGGTTGTGCGCTCCGCTTCCGGTGGCATCGCTAGGTGGCTCAGCCCACTTGTAGATCAGGGAAAGCGACAAGCCCATGTCGGCAGCTATCTGCTTTGCACTCGTTTTTTTGAGAACCTCGCGGAGCACCTCGTGCGATTGCATGGGACCATCAAGTCATGCTCCGCCCGATTGGCAATCTCGCGCGCGAAAAGAGACTGGGCACTTTTTGGCGTGTCTTCCCGTCCGTATTTCTGGCAAAACTCCCTGCTCCATGAACATTCACGAGTATCAGGCCAAAGCGCTCTTCGAGAAATTCGGCGTTCCCGTTCCCAAGGGTGCCGCAGCCAAGTCGGTCGCCGAATTCGACACCGCACTCGCTCTGCTCCCGGAGGGCCCCACCATGGTGAAGTCCCAAATCCACGCCGGAGGGCGCGGCAAGGGCACGTTCACCGACGGCTTCAAGGGCGGCGTCAAATTCTGCAAGACGAAGGCCGATGCGAAGGAACTCGCCGGTAAGATGCTCAACAATACGCTGGTCACGCTGCAAACCGGCCCCGCCGGACGCAAGGTGCAGACCGTCTATTTCACCGTCGCGAGCGACATCAAGAAGGAATACTACCTCGCCATCCTGCTCGATCGCGCCACCTCCCGGCCGGTGATCGTCGCCTCCACGGAAGGCGGCGTGGAAATCGAGAAAGTGGCCCACGAGACGCCTGAGAAGATCTTCAAAGTCTACGTGGATCCGGCCTACGGCCTCGCCGATTTTCAACTCCGGCAGCTCATCACCGGGCTCGGTCTCACGGCTTCCGAAGCCAAGGGGGCCGCCAAGCTGATCAAGAACCTCTACGCGATGTTCTGGGAAACTGACGCCGCGATGGTCGAGATCAATCCACTGATCACGACGCCGACCGGCGACGTCCTTGCGCTCGACGCCAAGGTCTCTTTCGACTCCAACGCCCTTTTCCGCCACCCAGAAATCGTCGCCCTGCGCGATCTCAATGAGGAGGATTCCAAGGAAATCGAGGCCTCGAAGTACAACCTCTCGTACATCGCCCTCGACGGTAACATCGCCTGTTTGGTCAATGGTGCCGGTCTCGCCATGAGCACCATGGACATCATCAAACACTTCGGCGGCAACCCCGCCAACTTCCTCGATGTCGGCGGCGGCGCTTCGAAGGAGCAGGTGGTGGCCGCCTTCAAGATCATTCTCGGCGACCCCAACGTGAAGGGAATCTTCGTCAACATCTTCGGCGGGATCATGGACTGCAATGTCATCGCCCTCGGCATCGTTGAAGCCGTCAAGGAAGTGGGCCTGAAACTCCCCCTCGTGGTTCGCCTCGAGGGCAACAATGTCGGCGCAGGCAAGGCGACTCTTGCCGGCAGCGGTCTGACCATTGTCAGCGGTGACACCATGGCCGACGCCGCCCAGAAGATTGTGAAACTCGTCGCCTGAAGAGGCCATCCGGTAATCGAAAGCAACAACCCAATCGCTCCACTTCCATGGCCATTCTCATCAAGCCCGAGACCAAGATTCTTGTTCAAGGCATCACCGGCGACTTCGGTGGTCGCCACGCCAAACTTTCCCTCGACTACGGCACCAACGTCGTCGGCGGAGTCACTCCCGGCAAGGGCGGTCAGTTCTTTGAACACAAAGAGCACCGCGTGCCGATCTTCAACTCGGTCCACGACGCTGTCGCCGCCACGGGCGCCACCGTTTCGGTCGTTTTTGTGCCGCCACCGTTCGCCGCCGATGCCATCCTGGAAGGCGTCGACGCGGGTCTCGACCTCGTCGTCACCATCACCGAGGGCATCCCGGTGCGTGACATGGTGCGCGTCAAACGCGCCATCGCCGGCCGCAAGACGCGGCTCGTCGGTCCGAATTGTCCCGGAGTGGTGACTCCCGGAACCGGCCCCCAAAGCCACGGCGGCTGCCGCATCGGCATCGCTCCTGGATACATCCACAAAAAGGGTCATGTCGGCGTGGTCTCCCGCTCGGGCACCCTGACCTACGAGGCCGTCTTCCAGCTCACCTCTAAGAACATCGGCCAGTCGACCTGCGTGGGTATCGGCGGCGATCCTGTCAATGGCACGTCCCATCTCGATGTGATCAAGATGTTCAATGATGATCCGGAGACACATGGCATCATTCTGATCGGCGAAATCGGCGGCAACGCCGAGGTCGAGGCGGCCCGCTGGATCAAGGCCAATGTGAAGAAGCCGGTCGCCGGCTTCATCGCCGGAGCCACCGCCCCGGCAGGTCGTCGCATGGGTCACGCCGGCGCCATTGTTGGCGGCGCCGAGGACACGGCTGCCGCTAAAATCGCCGTTTTCAAGGAGTGTGGTATCGAGGTCGCTGTGACGCCCTCCGACATGGCCGACGCATTGCTCCGGGCCGCCAAAGCCAAAGGCGTCACCCTCAGCTGAACCAGTCTGACCCATCCCTCGTCACAAGGCCGCGTTTCCCGCGGCCTTTTTTGTGACTGCTTCCGCCCGCACACCCCGCGGGGCGGAAAAAAAGGTGGCCAGGCACTCCACGGCACTAGGAGATCGTCGCTACCGTTGCTACCTTCCGGTCCTGGCGGAGTTCACGCGTCTGCCCATGCATGGCACCTGGCCAAGGGTCACGTTGACCACCCCTCCTGCCAGCGCAACTGGTTTTTTGCCTATCGTCCCGGCGTGAGCATCGCTTCGATCCGAGCGACGATCCCGTCCACCGGCCAGAGTCTCCCAACCCCTTCATAACCACAGGCGAGCATGCCTTCCTCCGGGCCGATAAACTGCACGCCCCGGCCACTCAGCGTGGCGACATTGGCCACGGTGGCGGGATGGGTCCACATCTTGCCGTTCATGGCAGGCGCCAGCAGCACGGGGCAGCGTGCCACCAGGTAGAGCGAGGAGAGGAAGTCCGGAGCCAGGCCATGGGCGAATTGAGCCAGCACGTCCGCCGTGCAAGGAGCCACCACCAGCACGTCCGCCTTGTCTGCGAGTTCAATGTGTCCGGGCTGCCAGCCGTTTCCCTCGCTCCACAGATCGGATGCGACCGGTTGCCGGGCCAGGGTTTGGAGGGTGAGCGCGGTTACAAACCGAGCTCCGCCTTGGGTCAGGATCGGATGAACCTCCGCTCCTTTCTTGCGCAGCTGGCTGGTCAACTCCGCCGCCTTGTAAGCCGCGATTGAACCCGTGACCCCAAGTACGACCCGTTTCCCCGACAGAGGTGATTCCATCGAGATATAAGCTAGTTCCGAGCAGGGGGTGGCAGGGGTGGAGGAGCCCCCTCAGGAACGACGCCTTTCTTGTCGTCCCGACCTCCCAAGGGACGGCCACCTTTGGCCCGTTCACGCCACCGGCGCTGCATCTCTTCAAATTCCTTCTTCTGCTCCGTCGTCAGCTCGGCGACGATCTTCGTATTCATGACCTGAAACGACTTGTCGATTTCTCGCCGCAAGGGCCTCAGCTCATCGGACGTCGCCGCAATGATCGCTCCAATCCGCTCCTTCTGTTGGTCATCCAGCTTCAGGCGATCGGTCAGCCGGTTCAGGTGCATCATCAGAGGATCTGGAGCTCCTCCGCGTTGACCCAAGGCCTTCTGCAACCGCACCGAGGTAAAGCCACCCGCGATCACCCCGGCAAAAAAGATGCCGGCGAAGACCAGTCCGACTTTCCAGGTGGCGCTGGCAGGTTTCATAGTCCCAACAGACCAGACGTGACCGATTCACTGTCCACCATCTCTGTCTCTTCGTGGAACGCCTGCAGCACCGGGCTCAGGTTGAGCGCCACGGTGGCAATCGCGAGCACGGAGGCCACACTCAACGCGCGGAACGCCTGCGACTCAAACAAACCAAACACGCTGCGTTCGCCCACGTATCCGGAACGGGCAACCACCCGCGTGGAGAATCCGAGCGGGGCAGTCATGGGACGGTCACTCAACGGCGGCGCCTCGCGGGCGAGCCTGACCAGCTTCTGCCAGGGATCTGGGTGAGAGGAATTCATGAGCGCTCCTTTTTCTTCAATTCTTCGAAACATTTCCGCAATTTACGGCGAGCGCGAAACGCCCGCACCTTGATCAACGAGGTGTTCCATCCGGTGATTTTGCCAATCTCAGCAATCGTCTTCTGCTCCAGATCGAGTAGCTGAATCACCAGACGATCCTCGGGTTTGAGCTGATCGAGCAGTTTGTGGACCAGCTCCCGCGCCGCTAACGCCTCATCGGGTGCACGGTCGCCCTCACTCGTCAAAACTGCATCCAGCACATCCGCCTCATTCTCCGAGAGATCGGCCCAACGAAACTCCGGACGCCGCTGCTGCTGACGGAGGTGATCAATGCACGTGGTCAAAGCGATCCGCGACACCCAATGGGTGAACGGAACTGCGCCTTGAAACTGTGCCAGTCGGGAAAACATTTTTAGAAAGACATCCTGTGCAATGTCTTCCTCCGACATCCGTCGGGGAAGGTGGGCCCGCACAATGCGGATGACCAGGGGATACAGATGGTCAACCAAGGCCCGGGCGGCCGCCTGGTCGTTCTCGCGGACGCGCTCCAGACAGCCGACCAAGTCAAAGGTGGCATCGGCGTCGTCAGACATACAACCATGGAAGGATCCTCATGCACGAATCCTAAGACGCGCCGCCGCCGGCAAGAGTTACACAGGTGCGACACATGAGACAAATCCTCAGCCGGCAAGCTGTTGGCCCTCGCTCCCTACGTCAACGCGCTTCCAAAACCCCAGTCCCACCGGCGGGCGGCTTGACTTGGGGAATTTCAGGCCGATAAAGGACCTATCTGATGCGAATTTTCGCCCAGGCGCTTCGACTTACCTAGACGCACGGTCCGTGAGAGCCGCGTGAGCGGCCGACTGTGCGTCCGTGAAGCCCCTGTCGTCCGCGTCGCTGATTACGACGTGGGATTTGTCGTTTCCGTCTGCCCTAAATTCGTTAATCTTTAGCTATTTCCGCATCATGCAGTCCGCACCCGTCACCAAATACCGACCGTTGACCACGGTCCACTTGCCTCAGCGACAATGGCCCAATCGCACCCTGACCCAGGCTCCGCTCTGGTGCAGCGTCGATCTCCGCGACGGCAATCAGGCGCTCGCCCAGCCCATGAGCGTGGACGAGAAACTCGAGCTCTTCGAACTCTTGGTGAAAATTGGTTTCAAAGAGATCGAGGTCGGCTTCCCTTCCGCATCGCAAATTGAATTCGATTTCTGCCGACGCTTGATCGAAGAAAACCGCATTCCGAGCGATGTCACCATCCAGATTCTCTGCCAGTGCCGCGAGGACCTGATCCTCCGCTCACTCGAGGCCCTGCGGGGTGCCCGCAAGGTCGTGTTTCACCTCTACAACTCGACATCGCCCGCCCAGCGCAAGTACGTCTTCGGGGCCACGCGCGCAGACATTGTGCACATCGCCACCCGGGGCGTGGAATGGCTCAAGCAGCACGCTCGCGGGCTGATTGCCGACGGCACCGACCTCCGCTTGGAGTACTCGCCCGAGAGCTTCACCAGCACCGAATTGGACTTCGCCCTGGAAATTTGCGAGGCGGTCACCGACGTCTGGCAGCCCACGCCGGCGTCAAAGATCATCCTCAATCTCCCCGCCACCGTCGAATATACGACGCCCAACGTTCACGCCGACCAGATCGAGTGGATGTGCACGCATATCACCCGGCGGGACTGCACCTTGGTCTCGCTCCACACCCACAACGACCGAGGCACAGGCATCGCCGCAACAGAGCTGGCGTTATTGGCGGGGGCCGACCGGGTGGAGGGCACGCTGTTCGGTAATGGCGAACGCACAGGGAATCTCGACTTGGTGACAGTCGCCCTGAATCTCTATACCCACGGAATCCACCCGGGTCTCGATTTGAGTGACTTGCCTCGGATCCGCGAGGTCTACGAGCGGACCACGCGCATGGACGTGCATCCGCGACACCCGTACGCGGGCGACCTAGTCTTCACTGCTTTCAGCGGCTCCCATCAGGATGCGATTAAGAAGTCGTGGGATCAGCAGGATCCCAAAGCCGTCTGGGACGTACTCTACATTCCAATCGACCCCGCCGACATCGGTCGAAACTACAAAGCCATCATCCGGATCAACTCCCAATCGGGTAAAGGCGGCGTCGCCTATGTGCTCGAACACGAGTTTGGTTATCAGCTGCCGAAACTCATGCATCGCGAGATGGGACGAACCATCAACGAACTTGCCGATGCCACCGGCCGCGAACTCACACCGCAGGAAATTCACGATGCGTTTGTTCGAGACTACATCGAGCGTTCGTCACCCGTTTCGCTCGCCGAGTTTCGGACCATCGAGCGCGGCAGTGTGGTGACATGCCAGGCGGAATTGCTCATCAAGGGTCAACGCAGGCTCGTTTCCGGGAGCGGAAACGGTCCGATCGACGCGTTCGTCCACGCCATGCGTGAAGCCGGACTGCCCTCGTTCGAGTTGCTCAGCTACTCGGAGCATTCGCTCGGGAGTGGCGCAGAGGCGCGCGCGGTCAGCTACATCCAGATCAAGACCGGCTCCGGACGCACCTTTTTCGGGGCCGGGATTGATACCAATATCGAGCTCGCCTCCATCAAGGCCGTGGTCAGCGCCCTGAATCGCTCGCTCGACTGAGTGTTTTCCGGTCGGCCTCCACCTATCTTTCCAAATATCTGGAAGATAGGTGTGAGGGCTCTCCGCTGAAAAGAGTCCGCCGGTCAAACGCGCCCCAACCGGCGAAACAGCAGGCCCGCCAGGAGCAGGAAACCCAGCGACGGCAACCAAAGCAGAAGGTCGGGGCGCAGCTCCGGATGGCCATCCAACCAGCCGACGCAGACGGTGAGAAAATAGTAGGCCATGACCAATCCCAGCGCCAACCCGAGGTTGGCCGAGGTTTCCTTGCGCGAAACCTTGATACCCAGCGGGACAGCCAGCACGGCAAAGGCAAACACCGCCAACGCCGTCGCCCCTTTCTCGTTGAATGCATAAGAGACCCGCATCCGATCGACGGCCCACGTCTTGAGCGCTGCGGCGGAGTCAGCCGGAGGCTTGGCCAGCCGGTCCTTTTCGGCGCGCAGCTCACCCAAGGTCATCCAGGCCAGTTTCTTCCTTAAGCTCTGCTTTCCAAACAGGTTATCCAACTGAAGTTCCAGCGTGATTTCATCGGCAGTGCCGGGAGTGATCGCCACGGAAAAGTCCTCGAGGTGGTCGGTTTTTCTCACCTCGGTTGTAACACGGCGCAGGGTCAGCACTAGCCGGGCCTCCCCATCCTCAAAAGTCACCGTGCCTGTCTCCGCTCGTCCGGAGCGCTTGACCCGGCTTTCTTTGTCCAGCTCCCACATCCACACATCCCGCAACACATTGCCTTCCTTTTCTCCGACATAAAGGACCACCCCGGGAAAGTCCCGGATGAACGTCTTGGGGACAATGAAGCTCAAAGGATTGCGTTGCACCGCCTGCGCCAAGGTCGACTTGTAGGCGGCCCGGGCCCGGGGCATGTACTCGTAGTTGACCATGGCCGCGAGGGTGGCCGCCGCCGCCCCGAGCAAAAAGATGGGTCGAGCAATATAGGCGAGACTCAGTCCCGCCGCCCGCATCGCCGTGATTTCATGCTGGGCCGACATCCGCCCCAGTACCAGCAAGACTCCCGTCAGGACGCCCATCGGGAGGGCATAGGCGGCCACAAATGGCCCCAGCAACGCAAGGAGCGTAACAAAGGTCTCCACCGGAAGTTGCCCACTCAAGACCAACTGAAGGAGGTCCTTCAGGGCATTGCCGATGATCAACACGAACGCAAACAGCCCCACCGCCGCCGCACAGGAGCCTGCGACGCTGAAGAGGATATGGCGGTGGAGCAGCGACATGCAGGCGGACGAATCCCCTCCAAACCGCGGCAATCGCACCCCCAGGTCAACTCCGGACTCCGACCGGCGACCGCGCCATTCTCGCCACCGCAGAGAGGGCACGAGCTCGCTTGGCTCTAGACTTGGATCCAAATCCGAACGAAGGTGAGGATTCGTATGCGCTTCACGCCCGACAAACCACCGTTGACCGGAGAGACACTTGAGTCCCTCACCGAGCGGTTGCGCGAGCGCGGCGAGCCCGCATTTCGAGCCCGGCAGATTCTGGATTGGGTGTACAAAAAACGGGCTCGGTCCTGGGAGGACATGACCAATCTGTCCAAGGCCCTGCGAGGCTGGCTGGGCGAGACGTTTGATCTGTCGCCGACAACGTTGATTCTCGGAAAACAGTCAAACGACGTCACCGACAAGTTGCTGCTGGAGCTGCGCGATCGTTCCCTGATCGAAACGGTCATCATCCGCGCCCCGCAGGACGGAGTCGGGATCGAGCATTCGCGAAAAACCATTTGTATCTCCACCCAGGTGGGATGCGCCATGGCCTGCGCGTTTTGTGCCAGCGGATTGGAGGGACTGAAACGCGACCTGTCCGCGGGTGAGATCGTCGCCCAATTGCTGCAGGTCTGCTACCGCGAAGATCCCCAGACCACCCGCGCCCATCAGGAACTGGCGTCCTTCGACAACATCGTTGTCATGGGCATGGGAGAACCTCTCGCCAACTACGACAACTTGATCCGCGCCCTCACGATTCTGAACGCAGACTGGGGCCTGGGTTTTGGCGCTCGACGCATCACGGTCTCGACCAGCGGGCTGGTTCCAAAAATCCTCAAACTGGCCGACGAACCACTGGGGTTCCGCCTCGCAATCTCGCTCCACGGCGCCACCGACGAAGTCCGGGAGCGTATCATGCCGGTTAACAAGGCGTTCCCACTCGCCAAGCTCCTGCCGGCCGTGCGCACGTTTTCGGAACGGCATGGGCGGATGGTCACGCTGGAGTTCATTCTGATTGAAGACATCAACGACTCAATCGACCAGGCGGGTGAACTCCGCGACATCGCCCGGGACCTGCACGCCCACGTCAATCTGATCCCCTATAACACGGTACAGGGATTGCCGTGGAAACGTCCAAGTGTCACCCGCCAGGAAAAATTCGCCGACGTGCTCCGCGCGGCGCGCGTCCCTGTCACCCTTCGTCGAGAAAAGGGACACGACATCGACGCTGCCTGTGGGCAGCTCCGCCTCAAAACCGAGAAAGATCGCGACGCCCTGCAGGCCCAATGAGGGATCCAGGCCCTCGTCCGGGCCCGGAAGGCCGGACAACCATCAACTCCCAGCACACCAGGTCCGGAGGGGTGGGATCAACATACCACAACTTCGGCTCCGCACTCCCAAGCACTTGCTATTTGCGGTCATGCATGTCCTTTCGCCAGAACCGCTCGCGGTGTAACCTTCAGAATTCCTCACCGTCATTGGTTTTCCCCGGGCTCGCCTTCGAAAATTACGCTTGAGTTCACCCGCTCAAAAACCTTAGCCCATCCTTTCCTCTCCTGACGCGGAACCTGGTCCCCCGGACCCGTTTCCCATGTCGCGTTCATTCCTTCTCCGCCCCCATGATTGAAGTCAAAGGCCTGGTTAAACTGTACGGATCGAAACGCGCCGTCGATGGCGTGACCTTCACCGTGAAACGCGGTGAAATCCTCGGATTTCTCGGACCCAATGGTGCCGGGAAATCGACGACGATGAAAATGATCACCGGTTTCCTGCAGCCCACCGCCGGCACCGCCGTGGTCGACGGACACGACGTCACCCAGGACCCGGTCGCGGTCAAACGCCGGATCGGCTACCTGCCGGAGAGCGCCCCGGCCTATGGCGAAATGACCGTCGAGGAATTTCTCTCGTTCATCGCCGAAACCCGGGGCTTCCGCTCGCCGGAGGCACGCACCACTCAGGTGAATCGCGCCATCGGCCTGACACACCTCGACCCGGTGAGGAGGCAGACCATCGAAACCCTCTCCAAGGGTTACAAACAGCGCGTGGGCTTTGCCCAGGCGCTCCTGCACGATCCGCCCGTTCTGGTCCTCGACGAACCGACGGATGGTCTCGACCCGAATCAAAAGAATGAGGTCCGCGCCCTGATCAAGAACATGGCCACGGAAAAGGCCGTCATCCTCTCCACTCACATCCTCGAGGAGGTGGAAGCCATCTGCACCCGCGTCATCATCATTTCCCAGGGCCGCGTCGTGGTGGATGAAACCCCGGCCAAGTTCCAGGCCCGCCAGCCAGGCGCCCGGCTCGACGCCATCTTCCGCTCCCTCACGCAGAGCGACGTCTGACATCCCGCCACTCCGCCCCCGCACCCGAATCTCTCAGCCACCGATGTCCCAGATCACTCCCCTGTTCAAACGCGAGTTCCTCGGCTACTTCCGCTCGCCCGTCGGCTACGTCTTCCTCGCCGTCTTCCTCATGGCGAGCGTCATCCTCGCCTTCTTCGTCGGCGGTTTCTTTCGCAGCAATACCGCCAGCCTCGAGACGCTGTTCAATTTTTACCCCTGGCTCTTTCTCTTCCTGATCCCGGCCGCAGGCATGCGCCTGTGGTCGGAGGAAAAGCGCACCGGCACGATCGAGCTGCTCTTCACGCTCCCCGTCACCACCCTTCAGGCGGTGCTGGGCAAATACCTGGCCGCCTGGGCGTTTCTCGCCCTCGCCATCGTGCTCTCGTTTCCAATGGCCATCACGGTCGCCTACCTCGGCGATCCCGACTGGGGCGTACTGATCGCCGGATACGTGGGGAGCATCCTGATGGCAGGTTCCTACCTCGGCGTCTGCTCGCTGACCTCCGCGGTGACAAAAAATCAGGTCATCAGCTTCGTCATCAGCCTGCTGGCCTGCCTGATTCTGCTTTTCCTTGGCCTGAGCGTCTTCAACAACGCCCTCTCATCGGTGATGCCCACCTGGGCCGTCGACTTGCTGGCCAACTTCAGCTTCAGCACCCATTTCGCCGCCTTCACCAAGGGAATCATCGATCCGAAGGACGTCATCTACTTCCTCTCTCTCTCGGGCTTCACGCTCTTCCTCAACGTTGTCGTGCTCGAACGCTGAGCTCCACCCGCGGATCCCCTCCCCTGCCACCATGAAATCCGGCACCAAAGTTTTCACCATCTCGCTGCTCTTCATCGCGCTTGTCCTGGTCAACTACCTGGCCTCGCGCCTGCCGTTCCGCGGTGACGCCACCGCCGAGCGGATCTACACGCTCTCTCCCGGCACCCGCTCGCTGCTCTCCAAGGTCGAGGAACCGGTGAGCCTCGACTACTACTTTTCCCGCTCGGTCGAAGGCCTGCCCATCACCTACAAGAACTACG
>JAXMHM010000080.1:0-9440 GCA_046346755.1 Opitutaceae bacterium
ACCGGGCTCTCATTCGCGCGTCCACTTGTCCGCAGACTCCTCGGCGGCCTTGCGGGCCAGCGCCTCGCGGATCTCCCGGGCCCGCTGCTCCGCTGCCCGTGAGGCCTTCATCACGCGCGCGCGCTCGACCGAACTGAGGCTGGTCAAACGGTCCTGCGCCTGCGCCACACTTTCGCCCCGCGGGCGCAGTCCCACCCGGGCGAGAGAAAACCGCACCAGCTCTTCACGTCGATGCGGATCCGAAATGAATTTGGCGGCGGTCACCTGGGCCGCCAGTTCCTCGGCTCCCTCACCCAGGAGCGTGCGCAGGTCCTCGGACGACGGGGGATGACTCCGAAAGGACTCGTCCGCGAGGATCCAGCACAGCAGCAAGATCACTGCGAGCCGGTTGCGGTCACCCGAACCACCCCGCGCCGCGCCCAGCGCCAGCACATCGGGACCCGGCCGGTGCGACAGCAGCCGCCACAGGTCACCCACCACGGCGGCCACGCCCACGCCTGCGACGGAGCCGAGCCGGGGCTCCGCGAGAAAGTCCTGGGGCGTTTCCATCAGGCGGCGGAGCATCGACTCCAATTCGGGACCTTCGGTTTTCATCCTGCGGGACACGGTTCAACCACGAGAGAGGGCAAAGGAACAGCCTGTTCGGGAGTCAACCCGGCGACCGACACAACGGTTCCAGGTCGCCGGGCGGCGAACTTCTCACACACCTGCGTGCTGTGGCAATCGTCGCACGGTGCGAGTCGCCGAAGGGCGCGGGCCTGGCTGAAACGCGCCGGCAGCTCCCGCAACCCCTCCGGGGTGGCGAGGTCCAACAGCGGCACGCCATAGCCCTCCACGGTGAAGCTGCACGGCGCGACGCGGCCCCGCTCATCGATGAACCAAAAGCGCTCCCCGGGTCCGCAGTCCTCCACCGGCAGTGCGAGACCGCGGCTCGTCGCCCGCAGCCGGCGCAGGTAGGCGTCGCCACCCACGACCTCCAAACCGCGTCCCCTCGCCCGCTCCCGCACCCCCGGCAAGGCTGCGGCCCACCCTTCGACATCCTCGGGGGTGAGCCGATGCGCAGGATGGAACTCCGGGCGATCATTGCCTCCGAGTTGATTGAACGTGATCTCCTCCACGCCCCACTCGACCACGGCCTCACACAACGCGGAAAACTCCCTCCAGGTCTGATGCATCAACACCGTGTTCACCCGCAGTTTTGGACCGTGTCCGCGTTGCACCTTTTCATCGGCCAGGGCCCGCACCGACTTCGCCAGCACATCAAACCCACCCGGCCAGCCGCGCAGGCGGTCATGGGTCGGCGCGAGTCCGTCGACGCTGACCGTGACCTCCGTGAACAAAGTGGCGAGGAGCCTTCGCATCGCCGGTCGGTTCAACGTCGTTCCATTCGTGGTCACACTGAGTCGGAGACCGCCTGCGACGGCCTCCCGGCTGAGTTCCTCGAAGTCCGGCCAAAGCAAGGGCTCACCACCGAGCCAGCTGAGCAAGACCGGATCGCCCGTGGCCGCCTGATACGCCGCCAACCGTGCCAGGATTCCGCGTGCCGCGGCGGTGTCCATTGTCCGGCGCTCGCGGGTGAGCGTGCGGTCGTAAGCGCAAAAGGGACAGGCCAGATTGCACCGCTCGGTGATGCGCCACACCACGATCATGGCTCGCCTCTCCCCGCCGCGGCTGTGGATTGCGCTTCATCGTCTCGGGCGAAACGACGGCGGCTGAACTCCCGGGCGAAGCGAACGAGCTGCTCCCACGTCGCCACAGCGTGGACATGCCACCCCTGCTGGTCCCTCGCACGCTGGATCGTCGCGTAGGGATTCAACGTGTGCGGCCGCACGCGGTCCCGTTCCCAGTTCTCCGGCAGGTTGAGCACGAGGGTGCCTCCACCGCCCGCTGTCGCCAAGGCGCGGGCCGCCACGGTCCAGCCAGGAATTCCCTTTTCATCGTCGCTGTCGAACATCGTCGATACGCCATCGTCGGAAATCACCATGACGTGCGCCGGTCGTTCCGTCGGCCGCCGTCCGGCGAAGGTCTCACGCAGCCGATGGAGGGGGAACTGCGTGCCACCACCGAAGAAACCGGTCAGGACGCGCAGGATTTCAAATTCATCCCGGCAAAAACCCGGCGTGGCAATGAACTGGTTGCGTCCGCTCCAGAGCGTGACCTGCACGCGGCCTCCGGCCCGCAAGGCGGAGAGACACAGGATGGCACCGGCGAGAGCCAGGTACGACACCCGCACCTGCGGATTGGGCATCGAGCCGGAGCTATCGACATAGAGATCGAGGTCCAGTGGCAAAGGAGTCGGTGTCGCCCCCTCGGATACACCCCAGGTGCGCTGCACGAGTGTCATCCCGGGGATGACACTTGGGCTGAGCAGCATGCTCTGAAGCCAGTCGATTTGGTCGAAGGGCTGGCCGATGTCCCAGGGCTCCAGTCCCTCCGGCAACGGGTCGGTGCCCTCGGGACGAGGGCGGCGGGGGAAGGCGATGAGGTGGGGCCGGGCACGTTCGCGGTAGTAACGCACGGCCACCTCATGGTCGGTGAGGTTCAGGCCGGCGGAGCGGAGAATCTGTCCGTATTCAAACGGCTCCCGCGCCTGACCCTTGGCTTGGTCATTCGGCGAGCTCGCCGAGACGGGGTTGATGCGATGACTACGCTTCTCCGGATCGCCCTGGTCTGGACTGGGCACGGCGTCCTCGCCGGTGAGCACTGGATCGGAGGCAGGGTGCGGGGCGTCCCGTTCGTCGCCGTCCTCCTCGACGGCACCCATCGGCTCCCCCCCGGCCCCCGCCCCGCGGGTGTCATGCCAGCCGGCCATGGCGGCGGCGGCGTGCTTCGCATCCGTGACCAGGTAGGGCAGGAGCAGCGCGGCGAACCGGCCGCTGCCGCGCAAAAGGTCCCGGGCGTAGACACGGATCAACCGCGCCCCGAGCCAGGCGTCTCCCTCCAGTCGATCATCGGTTTCGCCTCCTCCGAGCGAGCCGCGCGGAAGGCTCCAAAGGACTTCATAGATGCGCACGTACAACGTCCACACGGCACCCGAGGCCTTTCCCTCCGACCGAAGGGCCCGGTAGACATCAGCCAGCCGAAGCTCCGAACCGCGCTGCAGCCGGTCGTTGATCAGCAGGTCCGTGTAAAGGTTGGCCAGCATGGGAGCATGGGCCTCCAGCGTGGGCAGGGCCCGCTGCATGCGCGCCAGCATTCGCAGGTGATCCGTCAGGGTGGCAGGCGCCAGCACGTGGTGACCGATCTCGTGGGCCAGCACCTCGACGGCGTAGTCTCCCAGATTGCGCGCCGCCACCTCGGCCAGGTTGACGACGATGGCCTGGTCGCGAAGGCGGATCATGGCGAAGCTCCCCTGCAGTCCCTCCGCGACCGCCGCACCGTTGTCCAGGCACAGCACGGGTTCGCGCAGTCGTGTGTGCCGGCTCCAGCACGCGAGCGCCCGGGGCCAGGCGGCGAGCCAGCGGTCGCGCAACGTGAGGAGCGTGGACGAGGCCATCAGAACGTTCCCGGGTGAGGTCAGTTCAAGGCGATCAGCACCACCGCGTGGGTGCCGTCGCCAGTGACGGCGAGTGTGGCGCCGTCGCTGCTCAACGCGTGGCTGGTGAGGGTCCCCAGCTCGCTGAGATCGAGTTCTTCACGGCCGCGACGAAGCACGGCGCCCTGAAGTCGGACTCCATCAGGCAGCGCTCCAAGCGCGGGACGCGGCATCGAACCATCCTCCGGCAGTTCGGCCCGATGCAGGGTGGCGCCCCATCCATCCGCGATGAGGTGCCACGCGCTTTTATCGGCGAGAGCCAGCCAATGACCTTGCGCGATGGCGATGCGTGGCGGCTCGGAAAACAACCCGCCAAATCCGCGGAATGCTCCGACCCTGGCCGCCACCCGCAGGCGAGCGCGTTCGAGTCGTCCCCCCGGGTGGTGCCAGACATTGCGCTGCAAGTCAGTGCGCACCACGGGCCAATCGGACCCGGGTGGCGCGTCGACCACCGCGAGGGCGAGCGCCGCGGGAAGTCGGTCCGCAGCCGCCAGAGCCCCCGTCCGGTAGTGAGACAACCCCGACCGCCAGGCCGCCATCTGGCCCAGCGCAAGCAACTCCTCGATCGAGCCACAGGAGGGACCGAGATCGCGCATCAAGCCGATCCACCGCTCCGGACTTGCCCCCTGCGTCGCCGCCACCTGACCGGCCGCGTTGCTGAGCGCGGCAATCAGGCGCTCCGGCGCCGCCGCCACCAGACCTCCCAGGCGGGGAAGTACGTCCGCCCAGACGGCCTGGATCCAAGGATGGCGGGCGTCCGGTCCGGCCAGGCGCTGGCCGACCAACAGCAAGGCGGCGTCGTACACCCCTTGGGCGACCGCCCCGGCCGAGCCGGGCGCGGCCTGTTCGGCCGCGGCAACGATGGCGTCACCCGGTCCCTGCAGGACCGCAGCGAAACGCTCCGGCGTCAGCTCGGGGTACCGGTGTCGCGCCTCGACGAAGCGCCGGTTGAATTCGGCCCGCGCGGAGGCGAGCACCCGGGAAAAGGCGGCGTTCACGTCACTGGGTCTTCAACCACCGCAGGTAGTTGGTGTAACGTTGGTGCAGGTACTTGAGCTGCAGCAAGTCGTCGTAGAGATGTCCATACAGCTTGCCGCCCCGCGCCCACTCGCCGATGAGGCGCTCGATGCGGGCGAGGCGGTTGCGCACCTCCGGTTCCGACACGCCTTCCAGCCCGCGACGAAACTCGGTCGCCAGCGCCCCCGCCGGATCGTCGCGGTCGAGGTCGAGGCGATCGTACTCGGTGCAGGCGAGATCGAACAGCCGTCGCAGCCAGCCGATGCGATCCTGGCGAAGCGAGGCGTTGCCCGGGGCATCGAAGAACGGCGCCTCCAGGTCGGGCTGCAGTTTGGCGTGGAGCACAAAGGGCAGGACCTGCCGCACATCTTCGAGGTCGACCGTGCGGTGACCGCGAAAATAGGCCATGGCCTTGGCGTAGATGAGCAGGGTCATGAGGTTGCGCACGGAGAGCCCGTTGCGCGTCTGGCAGCCAAGGTCCTTCAATCGGTCGCGGCCATTGTCCTGAGCCGAGAGCGCCGCCCAGTCGGTGCCGGCCAGCCGGGCGGTGTCCTTGGTCTTGTACTCAAACTGCGCCCCGCCCAATTCGCAGAATTCGAACTGGCTGGCGAAGAACTCGATCCGGCGCCGCACGTCCGAGGGAAAGGCCACGGCGCGGATCTCCGTCTGCAGCCGGTCGATTTCGGCCTCTGTGAAGACAATGGCGCGAGGCACGACCTCCTCCGGACGCAGGTCGTCCTCGATGCGGGCCAGCAGATCGCCGAGGAAACGGGGATTGAAGGCGAGCGCCTGCACGATGACGTCGATGCGGTCGCGCAACGCCTCGATCACCTGGTAGGTGCCTCCGCCCTGATCGTCATTGGCGGTGAGATACCAGGCGGACTCCGGGCATTCGAAGATGTGATCGAGCAGCTCCGCGTAACCGTCGCCCATCACCGTGAGCAGCGCGCTCTGGGTGCGGGTGGGGATGCGGTTGTATTCGTCGATGATCTTCACCCGCAGCCCCAGCCACTTGCGCCAGGCAATGCGGATGTCCTCCATCTTCTGCGCGGCGACCAGGTCAGCCGGGAGCGGATTTCCCAGCAGATCGGCGATGGTCATCTGGGGGTGCCCGTGCTGCATCGCCCGGCGGACCTCGCGCACCGGATAACCCGCGAGAATGCCCATGAGGAGGGCGCTCGCGGTCTTGCCGCGGCCGGGACCGCCGATGAAGAGACATTTCCGTCGCGTCGCAAACGTCAGCAGCGGCAGCAGCACGAAGCTCGAGTAGCTCTGGGCGGACGGCAGGGTGAGCCGGCTCTTGGTGTCGCCCACCGTGAAATCGCCCGACGGCCCCTCGTTGTATTCAACATCGTAGTGCGGGCTGATGATCGCCGAATTGACGATCCAGAAGTAGGCCTGGCGCAGTTTCTCGTCGAGGGCGGCCGCCCCGGCCTCACCCGGAGCCGCCGGTCCGTCCGCGAGTGGACCACGGTAGAGATCGGCGACGTCGAACGTACGGGTGGGAGCGGCCGGCTGCGGGTTGGTCGGCGCCTGGGAGACCTTTTGGAAGAGGGAGAAGACGGCCATGACAAAATCGGGCGGGCGTTGCGGGCGTAGGGATTCAGCTGCGGACGGTGCCACCCAGCAAGGTCCATCCCCAGCGGAGAGGCAAGACCCCTGCAACCGGGTCCTCTAGTCGCGTCGGGAGGGGACAGTCTTTCGCTCCCAGAATCCGATCCTCCAGCTGTCATCCTCGCCCAGGACCCCGTACCACTCGAATTCAGAGGCGATCTTGTCACTCAGGATTCGGAAACGCCGATTCCCATCGGTGTTGTCCCGCTGCAGCCAGAGCACGTACCGGATGTTGCGTCGGACGAGCCACGCGGCGGGATCCGGCATCTGGTCGGCGTAGAAGGCATCGATCTCGCGCCGGCGACGTTCGACCTCCGGGTGCCCATTGCGCCAGAAGACGTCCTGGTGCGCGACCCAGCCGAGGTAGGCGGGCTTTCCGGCAAAGAGGGTGATCACACTGTGCTCCGAGTTTTCCCGGACCGGACCGCTTTCCATTGCGATTCCATCGGGTCGGGACGCAAGGGAACGGACGAGGTTGTCGGTCGTGGCGTGCTGCGTGATCCAGTGATGGCCTGACAACCTCAAGACGGACGGCTTTTCCCGGACGACAAAGGCCTGCGCGAGACGACCGCCAAAAAGGCTCATGGCGAGTAGACTGGCGACGGTGCCCCAGCGGCAATACCGGTTCGATGAATCCAGGTTGTTCGCCGCAAGCGTGATGGTCATGCCAGCATAGATCCAAGGCCACCACTTCAGCGTGCTGTTGTAGCGATTCCAGGTCCCTCCCAGCAGGTCATCGTTGAAGGTAACATCGGCGAAAATCATCAGCAACGCCCAGGTTACGGTCAGAAAAAGCGTGAAACGCGGTCGGCGTCGGCTCCAGATGCCTAGCACCAGCAGGATGAGCACCGGCCAGAACATTAGCACCCACTGGCCGATCGGGGTGCGTTCTGCGATCGAGGTCAGCTTGAGCGAGGACTGCTGGGTGATCGGCTGGGTGGCAAAGGCGATGAGGTGGGGTGCGCACAGACCGGCGGCCCCCAATCCTCCGGCGAGGGTGGGCAGGATCCAGTCGGTTTCACGGCACGAAGCGCGGTAGACGCAGACGCACACCACCAGGATGGCCTGGAGCGGCGCCACCCAGACATTACCAATCAGGGCCAGGGGCACCGTGGCCGCGAGCAAGGCCAGCGCCCACGCCCGCTCTGGTCCTTGGCCGCCACGTTCCAGGATCGCTATTGAGAGGACAGATAGACCCAGAAGCAGAAAGCCAAACAAGGGTGGGTGATACTCGCCGATGTAGATCAGGTAGCTGAACGCATCCATCGGAAACTCGAGGGCGAACTCGCCGGGGGCAGGGTTGAAGGTCCAGCCGATCGCCCGCCCCAGGGCATTCCACTCGTGGTCACCGACGTGAAACCCGAGAAAGCGCGAACTTTGGAAGATCTCCGGTCCTTTCTTGACCAAGGCCGGCAGGCCGACGCTGACGCCGTTGCCTCCCACCAGCAGCGCAAGAATCACCAGATAAGGCGCCGGTTTCCACCCGCAGATCAACCGCACCGCGGACCCCACCGCCGCCGTGACGAGCCCCACGAGCACCGAAAAGCCCAAGTGATACGACACGCCACCGTCGACCGCCAAGGCGCGGGAGATCCAGGCCGCGGCATAGTGTTGAAATCCGTAGTAGAAGCTGACGTCAAACGGCGGCAGCCAGCGATCCATCGCGGGCAGCCTGCCACCCACCATGTAGTCGTGGATGAACACCAAATCCGGTATCCGTTCCGCCTCCAGATCGATATCCGGGAACGCACAGCGCCACGCCAGGCAGGTGAGAAAGCCCAGCGCGAACATCACCTCCACCGGCCGGTTTTCCTTCAACACCGCGCGCCGACGCCAGATCAGCCAAACGCAGAGCGGGGCGGTCACCCCAACGATCGGCGGACGCGCACCCAGACCGATAAAATGCTCGAGGAAAAAGAGCCCCAATACCACGGCCAGTCCGCCCGCGACCCGGGCCATCGCATAGTTTCTCACCACCGGCGTGATGAGCAGCGCAACGGCGGCGAGGTGAACCCAGAGGAGCAGACTGACGAGAATGATGAGGACGAGAGCCATGGCGTCGAAACAACCTCGGAACTCGAAAGTCCGATCGCAACGTGACCCCACGAGGCGAAGGACGGACCTGCGTGGTGTCAACCACTGGCAGGGTACACGTTTGGGCTAACTCTGGATCTGGGAACACTTTCACACGGTTTTTCAGGAAAGTCCAAGGCCGAATAGGAATGGGTACCCGTTCCCCTGCTCAGGCGCGTCAATCGAAGCCCCGACCCGAGCTCAGCGTCCGTTGGAGGTGGCCTCGATGAGGCCGCGACGGGACCGATCGGTCCCGCCTCCGTTGTCCGATTCCTTCACGCGACGCCCATCCCTGCGGGGTCGGCGACCCACCTCCACCAGACGTAGCTAAGGTGACGTGCAGGCGCGACTGCGGGACTACCTCCAACTGAGGAGAGGGGCACCACTGAGAGCGCCTCGATCGCGGGGGTGGACGCGGAGAGCGATTGCGGTTGCCTCTGTCCGAGGCCTCAGGATGGAGTTCGCGTACCCCGCGCAGGTTCGTTGCTTTCAACCCCCTCCCCATGTTTGGCATTCACCTTCTGGATTTCGCCGTCATTGCAGGCTACCTCGTTCTGGTCATTTTCCTGGGACAGCGCGCTGCACGAAAAGCAGGTTCTGGGCAGGAGAACTACTTTCTCGCCGGCCGTAAGCTGGGAAAGGTGTACCAGTTCTTTCTCAATTTCGGCAACTCCACCGATGCGAATGGCGCGGTCAGTGCGGCGAGCATCGTCTACCAGCAGGGTGTCTCGGGGATCTGGCTCGGGTTTCAGCTGATTTTCCTCAATCCCTACTACTGGTTCATGAACACCTGGTTCCGCCGGGTGCGCCTGGTGACGACCGCCGATCTGTTCGAAGACCGTCTCGGTAGCCGGAGCCTGGCTTCGTTTTATGCGGTGTTCCAGGTGATCGCTTCGATTGTGGTGGTGATCGGGTTTGGCAATCTGGTGACCTACAAGATCAGCTCGGCACTGGCAGTGAAACCCGAGGCGAGCTGGACCGCATCGGAGCGCGCTTCGATCGAGGGCCATCGCGAACTCCGGCAGTTGGAGCAAGTGACAAAGGTACGCCCGGCCACGGAGTCCGAGACAGCCCGACTCAAGGTCCTTCGCGAACTCGACGCCCGCGGGGAGCTGAAGAGCTACATCACCGCGCTCCAGCCGCTGCCGTTCTACGTGGTGTACACCTTGGTCGTCGGTATCTACGTCATTCTCGGAGGCAT
>JAXMHM010000081.1:0-9149 GCA_046346755.1 Opitutaceae bacterium
GCCGCGGCGGATCGAATCCTATGCCAACCGTCTGCACACGATAACGATAGCGAACCGCCGCCGCTTCCAGCGAAAGCCTCCAAGGGTCCTTCTTCCACTCGATCGAGGCGCGGCCGCGCCGCTCATCGTAGTCGAAGTAACCCGATCCACCATCGCGGTTCTCCAAACCGAGTGCGGTGAGGGAAGTCTGCCAGCGTCCTCGCGTGAACGCCACCTTGAGCTCGGCTTCGTCCTGGTGAAGAGACAGGAGTGTCCCAGTGAGGGGGCGTCCACCCACGGTGTAAGCCGGTCGCGCCTCGTAATCCCGCACTCGGGAGAGCACAGTCGCGGTGACATTCCAGGCCTCGTGTGGAGTCCACACCAGCCGTCCGCCCAGTTTGATCTCGCCAAAATCTTCGCTAAATCCGCGGTACCGGCTTTCATGCGCCTGCGTCAGCGCGACCAGCGACACGGGTGCCGCCGGCGTGATCCTGACTTCGCCTCCCAACACCGCTCCCGTCACCCGCAGTCGGGCCACACTCCGCTCGGTTTCGGTGGCGGAGAGATCGATGACTTGGTCTTGGAAATAGCCTTGGGTGCTGAGCGATGCACGGAGGCCTGGCCTTGGCTGCCACCGGACTTCCGCCTGTCCAAACCACGATTGCTCTCCAGCCAAATCGGGAAGGGGCTGAACATACCGAATGACGTCGCCGTTGAGAAAAGCCATGGCCTCCCAAGCCCCCTTGGGCAGCCGCCAGAGGAAGGTTTCGAGCTGAGTTCGCACGAAGGCCCGCTCCTCCCGGTTCACCGCACTGAGCAGGGGATTGTCCCTCCATCCTGCCGCCAGCTTCGCGCTGACGCCGGCCTGCCAGGTCGGGGGCTTGAGCGCTTCCAACTCGGCGCGAAGCTCGGGTGGCAGCGCGGCCCACTCCTCCGGAGTCAAGGATGCCAGGGTCTCGGTGAGCGTACTCGCACTAAGGGTCGTCGGGGAAGACTGTGCGGACTGGGGAGGCGCAGCGCTCACACCCTGGGACCAGGCGGTCGCCGAAACGATCACAGCGATCACTCCCGTGAAAACCATCCATCCTTTGACGGCGATCATTGAACCAAGGTGCCTCGGTCGGAACAGACGCAGGAGCTCGAAAGCCGCCGTGGTAGACCGATGCCGAGGTCGCGGAACAGGTATGGCGCCAACAAACTCCTTCACGAGTTCCGTGTGGATCGACACCTGCATAAGAGGTTGGAATCCGTGTGTATCCGCGTCCATCCGTGGTTCATCCCCGTTTGCCGCATGAATTCATCTCAGCTTCGCACGCGATCCGGGGAAAGCAAACAGGGCGGAGGTCAACAGACCTCCGCCCTGCAAGCAAGCGGACGCAGCCAGCTTCTGCCGCGGCCGCAAAGGGTCGTTTCTAGCCGCCGCCGTTGCGACGTGCCTCGCGCAGAACCTTGAGCTCTTCGCGAATTTTTCTGGCCAGCTCGCGCTGCTCATCCTGGCGGGCCGCCTGCGCTGCCTGCATCTCGGCCAGAATCCGGGCGCGTTCCTCAGCCGTCGCATTCTGCAAGCGCGCCAACTCCGCCCGGCGTTGGGCCAGCAAGGCTTCTCGCTGCGCATCAAATTGGCGGATCAAGGTTTGTACCTCCGTTGGGGGAGCACTCGGGCGCGGAGTCAGCGTGGCCGAGCCATTGGGAGTCGTCGGACGTGCCGGGACTGTGCCGATCGAGGGCGTGGTGCCGGTGGTTTGCGCGAAAAGACCGGTGGCGGCCGCCGCGAGCCCGGCGGCAAAGGTGAGGAGTTTGGGGAGGGAGTTCATTGGTAGGCGATTCGAGACGAGGTGGGTGAGCGCCTACCTGCATCGTTCGTGCCAGGGAGCCAAACGCGTACTAGTCACTCGAAGTCGCAGAGTTAAGGTACTTACAAGCCATCTACAGCAGTCCAAAGTGGGAATTGATTCCCAATTTCGATTCCCAACGTGGGAATTCGTTCCCGACCGTGCGCCAAGCTCGCGTCGCGCCGTCCTTGCCAGGTCAACGACCAATCGGTGAGGGAACCGCGGATCCCGCCGCCGCGGGATCCGTGGATTATGAACTCACGGATATTCCCAACCGGCAGCTCAAGCCGGCGCGTCCGTGCCCTTGTTGTCCGCCTTGAGGCGGTAGCGCACATAGTCCCGCGGCATGCCCAGCAGGCGGGCGGCAGCCGAGACGTTTCCATCACTCTGTTCCAGCGCACGGCGAACCAGCCGGTCGATCGCTTCCTCCAGCGAAAAGCCGTCACCCTTGAACCGAAAGAGCGGATTGAGCCAATCTTCGCCGGTTTGGGCCACAGGCTGGCCCCCTCGCGCCAGCCCGGAAAAGGCAAGTTTGTCGTCTTCGAACACCAGGGATCGCTCAATCTCGTGCGCCAGCTCGCGCACATTTCCAGGCCAGCGGTGCATCAGAAGGCGTCGGCCTCCCGCCGGCGGAATCTCACAGGGGGGCAGGCCGTACCGCTTGGCGACCTGATCCGCGAGTTGTTGGGCCAAAGCGATGACATCTTCACCTCGTTCCCTCAGCGGCGGAATGCGCACCCGGAAGAGATCGAGACGGTGCAGCAGGTCCTCGCGAAAGCGCCCCTCGCTGACGCGAACCTTCAGATCAAGGTTGGTCGCAGTGATGAGTCGGACGTCGATCGGCACCATGCGATTGCCCCCCACCCTCCGAACCGTCCGGTCTTCAATGACTTTGAGGAGTTTGGCCTGGGTGCCCAAAGCCAGGCTGGGCAGTTCATCGAGAAACAAGGTGCCACCCTCCGCGGCTTCCAGCAGTCCGATGCGCGCTTCCTTGGCGTCGGTAAAGGCTCCGCGTTCATGGCCAAAGAGCTCCGATTCAGCCAGGGTCTCGGGCAAGGCGGAGCAATTCACCTCGATCCAGGGACCGTCCGACCGGGGTCCCCGGCGATGCAGCCAGCGAGCGAGGCTGGTCTTGCCGGTGCCGGTTTCGCCCTCAATCAGCACCGGCGGCAGGGCGGCGCCCGTGGAAGCCAGTCGCGTGTCGGCCGAGAGGATCTTCTCCAACTGCGCCTGAACTCCCGCCAGAGCGTCACCAAAGAAAAATCGCTCCTCCGTCGCTGCCTCCTGCTCGCGTCGAAACTGATCGCCTCGCTTTGCCTGTCGGTCGCGACGGGCCCGCGCCAGCCGCGGCGCCAACTCGTCCGTGTCGAAGGGTTTGACGAGGTAGTCCGCCGCCCCGAGGCGCATCGCCTCGACCGCGCCGGCCACCCCACCCTCCGCCGTCATCACCACGGGTACGGTGTGAGCCGGCACCACTTTCTCCTGCAGCAACGTCAGGCTGCGCCCATCGGGCAGGTTCACATCGAACAGCGCGAACTCGAAGCTCAGCTCCTTCAGCGCACGCCGCGCCTCTGCCACCGTGCCCACGGCCGTGACTTCCACGCCCAGCCGATCGAGGTGCGCAGCCAGACGCTTGCGCAGGAGGGTCTCGTCTTCGAGGAGCAGGAGACTGACGCCGGCCAGATTCATGACAACACAGCGCAGTCCGCTCGGGGAGCCGCGTGGTGTCGATCCGATTTCGCAGCCCGCAACGCGGCAAACCCGCGACGGTGCCTTGATTCCGGCACCGTCCACGCCCATCGCTGAAGCATGACACCATCGAACGCGTCAAACCGTCTCTGAGGTCCGGTCCATGCTGCCCTACTTTCCCTTCACCGGTGAGCCCTATGAGCCGTCCATGGGGTTGAAGTCCCTCGACCTCGCCACCTGGATCGAGCCCGACGCTGCCCAGGGCGATCAGTTGCGGCTCAAGGCCGACCTGCTGGTCCGGGAGCGCGACCTCGTCTTCCGCGCACCGGACGACACGGGTCCGGCCTGCCGGGAGCTCTACCTGTTGCTGGCCGATCATCTTCCGCGACAGCACCCCGCGTTCTACCGGCAGGAAGACGGACTTCTCCACGTGCTCTCCACCGGGCGGACCTTTCCGCTCCAGCCTCGCGAGGACGCCAGCGCAGACGACCTGCTGTCGTCTGTGGCCCTCTGGATACAGGAGGACCTTTGCCTGCTGTCCGCCGCCCCTCCGGCGAAAATCGTGGCCGGATCGGTCTGTTTTCCCTCCCGCTGGAACCTGCCGGAAAAGTTCGGTCTCGATGCACCCGCCGTGCACGCCCCGGTCCCCGGCTTTTCCAGGTCTCTCGCAAAGCCCACGGCCCACTTCCTCGACCGGATCACGGTGGACAAACCGGTCTGGCGGCTGAACTGGACCCTGCACGACAGCGACACGCTCTTCGCCCCCCACCCGGTGCCCGGACGCACGGATCTCACCGAGGCCACCGTCCTTTCCGCCGTCCACCTCCGGGTGGAACGCCAGACCCTCCGGCGCCTGCCGGCCACCGGCGCGGTGGTGTTCACCATCCGCACCCACCTGACACCGCTGGCCGAAGTCATCGCCCACCCGGAGCGGCGGCGCCTCCTCCACGCCACGCTCGCCGGACTCCCCGCAGAGGTGACCGCCTACAAGGGCATGGCCACCTTCATCAAACCACTCCTTGCGGTCACAAAAGTATAACAATTCCAATTACAGAGTAACTTTTTCGAATACACATACAACGGACAACAACGTATCAAACTATCCGATTCAATATGTATTACGTATCGGATTACCTGACACTACCCAACCCCGCCGAAGCCGCCCGGAAGCGGAATTGACGCATGGAGACGTGGCGGACCGGAACAAGGCTGGCGACCGGACCGACGGACAAACGGAACCCGGGAGCGCCCCCACACACAGCCGGAACGGGCCGGATCTCCGTTGACGCCCGCGCCCCGGACGGGCTGACCTGAGGAGTGACCGCCGACGCGACCTGCCGCCCTCGTTTCCTCACTTTGGTTGCGGTGGCGTGCACCGCCCTCGTGATCCTTGTCGTGCGCCGGCCGGACGCGTTCCTGCTGCCGCAATTCTGGGCCGAGGACTTTCTCTTTCTCATTGAGGCTGAACGCCATGGCCTCGCCAGCCTGCTCATGCCCCGCGCAGGCTATCTCCACCTCATCCCGCGGACTCTCGCATGGCTGGCCACCCCGCTCGACCCCTCCCTGCAGCCTGCATTTTTCCTCGCCGGTTCCCTGGGTGTCCTGGCTGCCGTGATGGCGGCCTGTTTTTCCTCCCGTCACGACCTCCCGGCCAAACCGGCCCTGGCTCTTGCCGTCGTTCTGGTGCCCCACACGGGCGAGGTCTTCTTCAATCCGACCAATGCCCAGTGGTTCGCCGCGCTGGCGCTGCTCCTGCTTGTATTCAAGCGGGATCCTACACGACCGCTTGAGTGGCTGGTCGATGCCACCACCGTGCTGTTCGCCGGTCTTTCGGGGCCGTTCGTGCTCTTTCTGCTTCCGCTGTTCGCGTTCCGCACCTGGTCGCGCCGGACCCGCGCTTCCACCCTGCTTCTCGCCGCCGTCGCGGGCACGGCCTGCCTGCAGGGGTGGCAACTCGCCCACGCCCCGACCGAGCCCGAGCTGCAAGGAATGTTCTCCGCGATAAACCTCGCCGCCAACGTATCACTCCGCCTGCCCCTCACCCTCGTCCTCGGCGCCGCCGCCGGCACGGCCCCGGGGCGCCCCGCCGTCATCGCCGCCGGAGCAGCCCTTCTGCTCCTCCTCGCCCTGGCCGTAGTTCGCGCCCGGCGGCACCGCACCGAAATGTTTTTGATCCTCGCGTTCATCGCCACGATCCTCGCCGTCACCGCCGTCCGAAAGCGCTTCGACCTGTGGATGTTCGGCGACACCTGGAACGGGGACCGCTACTACTTTATCCCGAAGATCGGACTGATCTGGATCGCCCTCCTCCTTGCCACCGACCGCGAACGGCCTTGGGCCCGGATCGCCGCCACCGCTGTCGTCGCGGTCGGGCTGCTCCTGAATGCACCCCTGTATCACTTCAAACCTTACATCGACTACGGCTGGTACGCGCAGTGCGCCGACATCCGCGCCGGCAAGAAAGTGACCGTGAAAACCAATCCCGACTGGACTTACCACTACCAGCGCCACGGGTCCACGGAGGGGCCGTTCTAGGCGCTGCGTCACCCCATCCCGGCAGGCCAGACTTTCTCACCTGCCGGCCGCAGCCCAACGGGAGCGGGGCTCAGTGCCCGATTGCGGCGTTGGTGCGGCGGGGGTCGGCGTAGCCGGTACGGGTGCCGTCGGGGTTCAGGGTGATCACGTTGAGTCCGCCAAAGTGCCGGCCAGTGCCGGCGGGTTCACGCAGCGAAACCTCCCAGCCGAGTGCCTTGAGTCCGGCCACCACCGCGGGGTCGAGGGACTTCTCGGCTTCGATCGCGTCCGGTTTGCCCTTCTCCAGCGGATTGTGCCAGTGGAGCCGGGTGTCCCCGATTGCCTCCGCCACCGGGCGGTTGAAGACCAGCATGTCCACCAAACCCTGCAGCACGGCCGTCGGGATCCGGGCCGCCCCCGGTATCCCGATGGCCATGACGGGCCGACCCTCCCGTAGCACGAGGGTCGGGGCGATGGTGCTGCGGGGTCGACGGCCCGGTGCGACGAAGTTCGGACTCTTCTCCTCCTCGAAGGCGAAATTGGACATCGAGTCATTCATCACCACACCCGCCGCCATGACCCCGGCGCCAAAGTGCAAACTCTGCGACTGGGTGGCGCAGACGACATTTCCCGCCCCGTCCACCACGGCAAAATGCGTGGTCGAGGCATGCACGGACTCCGGCTCGGCTACAAACGCGGCTTTGCGCTGCCCAACGGCGGCTTCCTGAACCCGTTTGCGAATCAGCGCGATCGACTCCGGGCTCGTCAACACCTCGAACTGGCGCCGGGCGTTGGGCGAGTCGGCCATGGAACGCTGAATCGCCGGCTGCACCTCGCGCCAGATACGGCCGATGGCATCGATGGTCTCCACCGAACGGAGGGGAGGCTCCAGCGAATCGCCCTCGAGCACCTTGAGGATCGTGAGATGCAGCGCCGCACCGGTCGAAGGCGGCGGTCCTCCCAGAATGCGATAACCCTTGAAGTCGATGCCAATCGGGGTCGTCACCCGGGCCTGGTAGCCCGAGAAGTCCTCCAGCGTGAGAAAACCACCGCCACGCCGGCTCGCCGCCACCATCGCCTCGGCAACCGGTCCCTCGTAAAATCCCTTCGACCCCTTCTCCGCGAGCCGCTCCATGGTTTGGGCGAGGTCCTCATTTGGCAGCTTCGAGCCCACCGTCGGCAGGGCATCACCCGGGAGAAAGATGCGCGCCATATCCGCATCACCCCCGCGCAATTTGTCGAGTCGCTCCTCGAACAAGTCCCGCGTTTTCGGCAGGATCGTAAAGCCCCGGCGCGCCAGCTCGATCGCCGGCCTCACGCTCGACGCCCAGGGCCTGACCCCCCACTGCGAATGAGCCGTGAAAAGCCCCGCCGCCAGGCCGGGTACGCACACCGCCCGCCACCCGTCGTAGCGGGCACGGGTATCCAGCTTGCGGTATGCTGTGGGATCAAGCGCACCGCTGGCCTGATCCATGCCGTCGACCGCATAGGTGCGTCCCGTCTTCGCCTCGTAATAAAGCAGCATCAGTTTGCCGCCCAACCCTGATCCGTAGGGCTCGGCGACACCCAGCGCCAGCGACACCGCCACCGCCGCATCCACCGCATTGCCCCCCGCCTTCAACACCTCCACCCCGGCGGCGGCCGCCTCCGGGTGCCCTGCCACCACCATGCCATGCGGAGCGGTAACGGGAACGACTTGGACCGGCGACGCCGCGAACACCGCCGCGACGGAAACGGACAAGACAAAACAGAGGCTAATGCGTAAGTGTCGGTTCATGGCTAAGGAATCGGTCGGCAGGAGGTGATTCAAACAAGAGCGCTCCAGATTGGGCTGATCTTCTAGTCAAGTTGCGGGCTCTAGCCCAGCCAAACTCAGCGCAGCAATATATCGGACAGAAACGACACTCCCATCTATTGGGGGCTCTCGCTAACCACTACGCTCAACTCAGAGTCGTTTGGTGAGCTCAAGATAGTAGTACCTTCCCCTGGGATTGACCGTTCCACCCTGGTAGCCACGCGACTCATCTGCAATCGGGGGTTCCTTATCAAACACGTTGTTTACACCAAATCTTGCGCTGACTTGGCTGAGCAAACCCCTTTTTTGCCGACCGAAATCATACTCTACCGAGGCCCGGTGCTGGATCGATTCCTTAATCCAATAGCGGTAGCGTACCACGCCACCGACATCGTTAAAAACCTTAATGTAGCTCGGACGGCCCAACTGCTCATAGATGGCCTGAGTGGTGGCGGCTCCCGGATCCATCGAACCTCCATAGTAGTCGGCAAACCAGCTGGCGCGCCAGCGTTTGAGGCGCCACGAGACACTCATGTTTCCGCGCCACTTTGCTCGACCGTCTTCCTCAAGCACAGTTTCAACCTCCGAGAACTCGTCCAATCTCTCGTCGAACTTGCTGTTATATGTAGCTTCCGCCTTCACAACAAATTGTCCGACCAAGAATTTGGGCAGACGGTAACTCATACCCAAATCAATCCCTTCAAGATCGCGACCCGCAAGATTGAGATAGTCATCAATCACCGAGATGACACGTCCCACCGGAGCTCGCTGTTCCGCTGCGGGCCGGGACGCATTGAAGGCCGCATAGGCGTCGCGATCAGCCTGGGTAACGGGAGCGCGTGTCACTTTCGCATTCCCTTTGTATCCACTGGTCCCTGACCCCAGGTCGAGGGAATTTGGATTTTGACCAGCCGCAATGGCCGACTGGGTGAGCGCGTCGAGAATCGCCTCATCACGCGTCAGCTGCCCGGAGGCGGACAGGTTGTCAATCACCTGATTCTGGTTGAGCTTCCACCAATCCGCCGTGATGGTCAGCCCTTTCACCTTGGGGACCTCAAGGACGATGCCAATTGAGACCGTATCCGCCTCCTCCGGTTTGAGCGTGTTGTTCCCCTGGCGGAACACCGTCCGATTGGTGGACCCGTCGGTAATCAACCCGGTGACCTCGGAGCGATAGGGATCCGACACCCCGGTCACGGATCGTTGCAGGGGAGAAGTATTCGACTGGACCAGGTTGGGGGCACGGAAGGACTCGTTGTATGAAGCCCGTACCAACAACCCGTCCGTCAATCTCCACCCGAGACCGTATTTCGGTTTGACGGTCTCGCCGAAGGTATCGA
>JAXMHM010000082.1:0-7617 GCA_046346755.1 Opitutaceae bacterium
GTTCTCGGAGCCGGCGCCATATTCATGGCGGGACGCAAGGGTCTGGGCCTGCGGCGGCCCGCCGGGATCGCCTGCGCCGTGGTGGCAGTCACGGTTGGCACGAGTGTGATCGCTTTCCTGAGCGGCCTTTGGTTCGCCCCATCGCTGCCCACCGTCGGCGCCGCGGTCGCCTTTTCCGCCGTGGCGGTCACGAGTTTTCGCCTCGAGCGGGCACGCAAACGCGAGATCCAGGGTTGGTTTGGCGCCTACGTGTCACCCGCCGTGGTGAGCCGGCTCGTCGCCGACCCCTCGGCCCTCAAGCTCGGGGGTGAACGCCGGGAAGTGACCCTGTTTTTCTCCGATCTGGTCGGTTTCACCGCCTTGTCGGAAAAACTGCCGGCCGAGCAGCTCGTCCAGGTCATCAACCTGTGCCTCGACGAGCTCAGCGGCGTCCTGCTCGACCATGGCGGCTACGTGGACAAGTACATCGGTGACGCGGTCATGGGGGTGTTCGGTTCACCCGAACCCCTGCCCGCTCACGCGTTGGCCGCCTGCCGATCGGCCCTGGAGTGCCAGCGCCGCCTCGAGATCCTCAACCTTCGCCTCCAGTCGGAATTCGGCGTGACCCTGAGCCTGCGCATCGGACTGAACACCGGGGAGGCCGTCGTGGGAAATGTCGGTTCGGCTCGGAAAAAGAACTACACCGTCCTCGGTGACGCCGTGAACCTGGCGGCGCGGCTGGAGGGCGCCAACAAGGCGTTTGGTACCTCTCTGCTCATCGGCCCCCTCACCGCCGCCCAGGTCCAGGACCACCTCCTCCTGCGCCCGGTCGCGCTGCTGCGGGTGAAAGGCAAGTCGAACGCCGTCGCAGTCTTCGAGCCCCTCGCGGAGCGCGCCGCGGCCGACGACGCCACCCGGCGCTTCGCCGAGGCGAGTACGCAGGGATTCGACGCCTACTGCTCCCGGCGCTTCGCCGAAGCGGCCGCCGCCTACCAGGTCGCCGCGGAACTTCGGCCCCATGACGTCCTGACCGGGAGTCACCTGCGCGAAGCGCGCACCCTCGCCTCCGAAGGCGCACCGCCTGGCTGGCAGCCCATCCTTTCCTTGGATACAAAATGAAACCACTCCTTCCTCCACTCCGGGTCGCCCTCGCGGGACTCGTCGCGTTGCTCTCCTCTGCGGGAGCCTACGCTTACAAGAAAGGCGACACGGCCTTTTCCAAACGCGCCGAAACGCCGCTGCGCAGCGAGCCCAAGGCACTGGCCAATCCCGTCGGAAAGGCCGACTTTGCCGAGCCGCTGACCGTGCTCGAGGTCCGCGGCCCCTGGCTTCAGGTCAAGGGCAAGAAGTCCAGCGGCTGGGTCTTCGAGGGCAATCTCGCCGAGGAAAAGCCCACCCGGGCCCCGGCCGCGTCGCTCACGACCATCGACGCCTCCAAAACCAACACCGTCGCCGCCGCCCGCCCGCTCAGCGACGCCGGCACGGCCTATGCGTCGCGTCACTCGGCCGCCAACGCCGGGGCCGACCTCGACTGGGTCGAGGCCCAGTCCGCCAAGGTCAAACCCGACGACGTCGACACCTACCTGCGCACGAATCAGAAGGGGGAATACCGCCAATGAACACGCCCGCCCGCTGCCTGATCCTGCTCGCGTTCGTCGCGGCCGTTCCGCTCCACGCCGCCTTCCCGAACCTCGGGGACCTCACCGACAAGTTGAAGAAAGCCGAGGGCACCGCCACTAAGGTGGGCCAGGTCGTGAAAGGCGCCTCCGGCCTCACGCTTGAAGAGGAAGTCGCCGTCGGCGACGCCGTGTCCCTCGAAATCGTCCGCCGCTTTGGCGGGATCTGGCGGGACGAGGAGGCCACCACCCGCGTCAACACGCTCGGCCGGGCGCTCGCCCGCTACGCCGATCGCCAGGACCTGAACTGGCGGTTCGCCCTGCTCGCCTCCGATTCGGTCAACGCCTATTCCGCTCCGGGCGGCCGGGTGTTCATCACCCGCGGGCTTTACCAGAAGCTGGATACGGACGACAAGCTGGCCGGCGTGCTCGGCCACGAGATTGAACACATCGACCGCCGCCATGCGGTGAAGATCATCGCCCGCGGGGAGTTCCTTAGCGGCGTGAACGCACTCGTTTCGGAACGGAGCTCCGACTTCGCCCAGTTCGACAAGGCCATTTCGGAAGTCACGACCCTGCTCCTGGAAAAGGGCTTCGACCACGGCACCGAATTCGAGGCCGACCAGCATGGCCGCAGCCTCGCCCAGGTCACCGGTTTCGCTCCCGGCGGTCTACGCGCCGTGTTGACCCGCCTGCGCAAGGACACTTCCGGCAAGGCCGCGAAAGAAGTCTTCTCCACCCATCCCCCGCTCGACGAACGCCTGAAGCGCCTCCCCGCCGACCCGGAGCCTCCCGCCACCTGAATTGGAACTCGGCGCCCGGCGGCGTCCGACGGGTGTCATTCGCGGGGGGCCTGCGTCCGCGGGCCTCCCGCCTCACTTTCTCCGCGCGCGTTCTCGGGCGTCGGCCAATCACGATTCCAGAACTCGAACGTCTCCGGGATCAACTCATCCTTGGAACCAGGCTTCAACCTCGCCACCGCACGGTCGGATCGTCGCCAGACCCGCACACCGAGGGGGCCTTGCACGGGGTTCACTTTTGAAGATTCCGCCACCCACGGGCAATTCTGCGCATTCTCCCCCAGCAAGCCCTCCACCTCCGCGGCGGTGAGCGTGTCGGTCTGGGCATAGACGATCCGACAAATGATTCCTTCGAGAAACCAGGCACGGATCTTTCGCGCTCCTTTCTTGTAGTGCCGCAGCACCAAATTGGGAGGCAGCGTATCGGGTTCGATCAGGGCCGGAGGCTCAACGGGCGGACCGAAATGCGCGGCCGCCTGGTCCGTGGTCGCTCCAAGTTGGGCCTGGGCGCATTGAACCCAGCTAAGTACGATCCAAACCACCACCGCCCATCGGACTCGCTCCACTTTCCACCCCGCGGTCCTCCCGCCCCAGGAAATCACGGATTCAAGGCGTCCATCGCATCCGGCAAGCTCGGAACGCGACGAAACAGAAAAAGAGGTTCGGTGTGTGGCACCCATGGCGGCGGCTTCGTCGACGGACTTGTCTCTACGGATTCAACACCCCTCGTCCCCAAGAGTCGATATGAGTCAGAAAGACCGCTTCAAACCGAGGCGGTTCCGGAGGAGCCTCCCATCCATCGCCCGAGCCCTCCAAACGGTACCGGGGACAGCGGCGGACCGGCGGGCAGGGTTCAACGCGAATTGCCAACGTGACAGGATCTCGGTTGTCTGCCGTATTGCCTGAGCATGATCGCCTTGCTGCCTACCCTTCGCGACTTCGGCCTGATTGTGGGGGTCACCCTGGCGGGCTACGTCGTCCTCGTGGCCCTGGCCCACCTCTTGCGGCGGAATCGGGCCCTGAAGTTTGGCTGGACCTACCACGCCTTTGCCCTGCTGTCGGGACTGCTGGTCGGTGTGCACCTCTCTTCCTGGCGCGAGGGTCCCGCGGTGGCGGTGCTGCAGCATCTGACGGCCGCCGTGCTGCTCTTTTCAGCGTTTCCACTCATCGTGGTGTGCAATCGGATCTTCTGGAATCGCACCGGTCCAAAGGCCCCGGGCAAGGAGGTGCCGCGCGTGTTGACCGACACCACCGGCCTCTTGATCCTGCTGCTGTCGGTCCTGGTCGCGCTCCAGTTCGTCTACCACGTGGAGGTGCCCGGTCTGCTCGCCGGTTCCGGGGTGGTCGCGATCATTGTCGGTCTCGCCATGCAGGATCTGCTGGGGAATCTGATCGCCGGCATCGGTCTGCATTTCGACAAGTCCTTCACGACCGGCGACTGGCTCCAGATCGAGGGCACGCACGCCAAGGTCATCGAGCTCTCGTGGCGGACGACGCGGTTGATCACGAACGACGACGTGATGATCGACGTGCCGAACAGCAACATCGTCAAGGCCGCCATCCTCAACTTTGAAAAGCCCACCCGGAAACACGCGGTCAAACCGCTCATCGGACTGCACTACGATATTCCCCCGGCCCAGGCGCAGCGGGTCCTTCAGGCCGCCGCCGCCAGTGTACCCGGGGTCTGCCAGGATCCGGCACCGGTGGTCTACCTGAAGGAATTCGCCGACTCCGCCATCATCTACGAAATCAACGTCTGGATCGAGGACCACGGCTTGATGGATCCCGTGATGAGCGACGTCCGGGTCCATTGCTGGTATGCCGCCAAGCGCGCCGGTTTCGAGATCCCGTACCCCCAGATGACCCTGCACCAGGCGCAACCGGCCTCCCCCGACGCCACCGTCGCCGCCACCGCCACCGCCGCGCTGCGCTCGCATCCGGTCTTCCGGGTGCTGACCGAAACGCAGATCGTCGACTTGCTGGCGGTGGGCGAGACCCTGCTGTTCGCCGCCACCGAACCCATCGTGACCCAGGGTGAAACCGGTGCCTCCATGTTCCTGGTCGTGCGGGGGCATGTGGAGGTGGTCATCGCCCGCGATGGTCAACGCGTGACCGTGGCCACGCTCAATGCTGGCGACTGCTTCGGCGAGATGTCCCTGCTGACCGGCGAGCCGCGCACCGCCTCGGTCGTGGCCCAGGGGGAGGTCACCGTGGTCGAAATCACCAAGGAGGACTTCGGCCAGCTCGCCCGCGCGAACCCTGACCTTCTCGCCCGCGTCAGCGAAATGCTCGCCCAACGCCAGCTGGCCAATGAAAAACTGGCCACGGGAGGAACCCACACGGGGAACATCGAGTCGACCCGCGGCACCATTCTGAAACGGTTGCGCGTCTTCTTCCAGCTCGGCACCTGACGTGCTTCCTCCCCACGTCGTGTTCCCTCGGTTTTTCTCCGCCGCCACCGGCCCCGTTCCGCTTCGCCACCCATCGTACGGCCGCCTCTTTCCCATGCGATCCCGCCGTCTTTCGTGCACGTTGCTCGCCCTCACGCTCGGTGGAACCCTCACCGCGCAATCCCTGCAGCCCTCCCTGTCCGTCACCCTCTCCCGGGTGGACAACATCAGCCGGACATCGGACGTCGCGACGCGTCGCGACGCCACCACGTACGAAGCCACGCTGGCCGCCTCGCACCATCGTCAGCTGACCCGCGCCTGGTCGGTCACCACCGGGGGCGAGCTTTCCACGTTTCAGGAACCGGACTTTGATCGCAACGCCTTCACCACCCTCGCCGGCCGCCTCGCGTTCCAGCGCAAGGCGGGACTCGGCCCTCTCGCTCCGGTGGTCTCCATCGAGTCCGCGCTCGCCTACCAGGACACGCGTTACGCCTCCCATCGAGGCATGACGGTCGAGTCGGGCCTTCGTATCAGCAAACGCATCACCCCCAGCCTGCGCACTTCCGCCGGAGTGCAGTGGCGCGAACACTTCGCCCGGACGCAGACGTTTGACACGCACCAGCGTTCCGCCTCCCTCGAGGCAACCTGGGATTTCGCCGAACGCTGGAGCCTCGCCGGCTCCCTGCGCACCGTCGAAGGTCGTTTCCTCACCCATGCCGGCCCGGCTGCCTGGGCCCGCGCCCTCGGCGGGAGTCTGGGCCCGGCGGTGGCCCGGGTTTACGCATCCATTCCCAGCGAGGTGACCGGTCTCTACGGTCCCAACTGGATCACCTACCGTCCAAAAGCGCATGCCACCACCGGGTCCGCCAGCCTGCTCTTCGCTTTCACGGACCGCGCCTCGGCCGAGCTTCAGGGCAGCCTGACCTCCATGACCAACGAAGCTGACGTGCACTACCCCACGCAGGCGCTGTCGCTTCGTCTGGGCTACCGCTTCTAATCCGCCCTTTCCACCATGTTTCGCCCTCCGGCCCTCGTTCTTGCCTTCCTGCTCGGGCTGCTCCTGGTCGGACCCGTCGCGCGCGGGACGGCCGCGACGCTGACGGTCGCGGTCAAGGACGCCAAGGGCGCGGCCGTGGTCGATGCCGTGGTCGCCCTCATCCCGCTCGACGCTCCCGTTCCTCCGCTCGCCGCGTCGCCCCACGAGATCGTGCAAAGGAACCAGGAATTCCAGTCCTATGTCACCGTGGTGCAGGCGGGATCCCAGGTCCAGTTTCCCAATCGGGACACGGTCCAGCATCACCTGTATTCACTGTCCAAGGCCAAGAAGTTCGAGCTCGCGCTCTACAATCCCGGACAGGCCGAGTCCATGGTCTTCGATGTCTCGGGGGTCGTCACGCTCGGCTGCAACATCCACGATTGGATGCTGGCCTACCTCTACGTGGTGCCCACGCCCTACTTTTCCCAGACGGTCGGGACCGGGGAGGCCTCGGTGACCGCGCCGCAGGGACGCTACCGTCTGGAGTTGATGCATCCGCGTCTCGGCACCTCGATCAGCGAGGAGGTCGTGCTGACCGACGGGGGCACGCTCGCCCGCACGTTCACCGTCACCCTCAAGCCCGATCGCCGCATCCGGCGGGCCCCCGATCCCAAGGCCGGCACCTACCGCTGATCGCGTGCACCTGCGGTTCCCCCGTTTTCGTCACTTTCGCCAGCAGCTGATGGTGTTGCTGCTCGGCCTGATCGCGCTCGTGCAGGCAACCGTCTATGTGCTGGTGTCCCAGGCCAGCGAACGCAATGCCCTCGCGCACATCCGGCAGAACCTTGGCATTGGTGCGCGGATCTTCCAGCAATCGCTGAACGAACGGATCGAGACCCTCTCGACCGGTGCCCGTCTCATGGCCGAGGACTACGCCATCAAGCCGCTGCTGATGCGCGACCCCGACGCCGGCACGCTGCGCTCAACGCTGCAGAGCTTCACCACCCGGGTCGGAGCCGATGTGATCTGCCTGTTCACCGCCGAGGCGGAGTTGCTCGCCTCAACGGACAAATCCCTGGGGCCCGACCAAATCGCACCCTTTCGCCGGCTGATCGAACGCGCCACCGAGGGGGACTTGGAACGCACCAGTGGATACGCCCTGTTGCACGACCAGCTCCAGGTGCTGGTGGTGGTGCCGCTCTACGCCCCCAAGCCCAATGTCGCCTACTGGTTCGGGCTCGCCTTCCCCATCGATCGCAGCTTCGCCCAGAAAATCCGCGAAGTTTCCCAATTGGAGGTGACCTTCCTCTCCGGTCCGCCCCAGCAGTTGCCCCGGGTGCTCGCCACCACGGTGTCCGGACCCGCCGGAAACAACCTGTCCGCGGCCTTCGGGCAGGCCTCCACGTCGACCGCTGAGGGTTCGACGTCCTTCGTCACACTCGACGGGGAGCCCTACGTCACCCGCTTCGAACCGCTCGCCCGGCTCGATGGCGAACCGGTCCGCATCGCACTGCAGCGCTCGCTCCAGGCCGAACTGGCACCCTCGCGAGAGCTCGAGCGCGTCATGCTCGCCATCTCCCTCGCGGCCCTGCTTGCCGCCAGCGTGGCCGCCTGGACCCTCGCGCAGGGGGTGAGCCGCCCGGTGCAGGAACTGGCCGCCCACACGGGTCGCGTCGCCCGGGGCGACTACACCACCCGCATCGCCCTCGACCGCGCAGACGAACTGGGCCAGCTCGCCACCGCCTTCAACGACATGACGTCCGGTTTGGCGGAGCGGGACCGGGTGCGCGACCTGCTGGGCAAGGTCGTCTCTCCGGAAATCGCAACCCAGCTCCTCCACTCCGGCGTTGCCCTCG
>JAXMHM010000083.1:0-6765 GCA_046346755.1 Opitutaceae bacterium
ATGAGGGCGGGACTGGACATCCGCACCGATCAGGTCGCCAACAACGAGACGATTCTCCTGCCGAACCGCTAAGAACGCGGAGCGGTTGCAAGCGGCTGCCAAAGCGGTGGGTTCGCTCTGCCCCGGCTGCTGCTCGGGCAGCGGGTGTTCCTGGGCCGAATTCGAATTCCGGGAGAATTCTCAATGGGCAGGTAGGGGAAATTCCAATCCGCGAAGTCTTGGAAGACGACAGCGCACGGACAGCCCGAACCAACTACCCGATGAACGTTTTCCTTCGACCGGCCCGGCGGATCTCCCGCCACTTGCCGAGTATCTTGTTCCTACTGGCGGCGCAGGTCTGTTTTTCGGCCGAGGCGAAGCGTCGTTTCGACATACCCGCCGGCAAGGCTGAAACCACACTGCGTCGATTTGCCGATCAATCGGGTGCGCAGTTCTTCTACGCCCACGAAAAGGTGAGCGGAACCCGTACCAACGCGGTCCGGGGTGAGATGACACCCCATGAAGCGCTCGACCTCATGCTCACCAAGACCGCACTGGTGGCCGTCCACGACGAGCGAACCGGAGCCTACACCATCGGACGGGAAGTGTCGGTGGAGGATGCGGAAAAAAAAGGCGCAAGCCGCCCGGACACCACCCGGGCGGCGGAGACGCGGAGCTCGCGGCCTACCCGCCGGGCCGCGTTGAGTGAAGGCAGCGAAACCGTGACGCTCAATCCGTTCGAGGTGAAGGAGGACTCGGACACCAGCTATGGAGCGCTCAACTCGAACTCATTGACCGGATTCAGTGCCAAGCTGGAGAGTCTCCCGATGTCGGCCGACATTCTGACCGAGACGTTCATGAAGGACGTGGCCGAGACTCAGATCGAGTCATTGATTGGCACTTATGTGGCTGGAGCGGATACACGCGGCAACAATACGGATTCCGGGACCTCCTCGAACATTCAGCCACTCGATCGGTCCAATCGGATCACCTTGCGCGGCCTGGCCAGTGCCGTCGTGGTGGTGGACGGTTTCTTGCCGCCCTCCAGGGCGGGAAGCGGACTTTCATTGAGCTTCACCTACGAGCGCGCGGAAGTGATCATGGGGCCTCAGTCGCTGCTCTATGGACGAGGGGGACCGGGAGGCGTAATCAATCTGCGTTCTAAACAGGCCCGGTTGAACCGCCCGGCGTTTGCCACTGCGGATTTTCGGATCGACAGTGACGGACACAAACTGGCGCAGCTCGATTTTGGTTTCAGCAAGGGCAAGTTTGCCTTTCGCGGTGCGGTGATGGATCAGGACGTGGGCTCCTATCGGGAGGACATCGGAGGACCGGCCCGCGGCTACTACCTTCAGGCGGCCTGGCAACCGTTCGCCAACACCACAATCCGCGTTTCGGGCCAATTCACAGACTTGGACCGTTACATCAACACCGGACATCTGAGTTTGAATGCGGGAAGCACTGCGGTTGACAGCCGCCACGGCCAGTCGCTCCAGTACCTGCTTGCGACGGACCAGATGATCGCCAGCAAATCCGGACCAAGCGGTGCCGGCCACATCGGCAACGGCAACATCACCTGGGAGAACGTCGACTCCCTGCAGGGATGGTGGAAGAAAGAGCGGACCAAAGCCTCCGGTACGCAGCTGAACATCGAGACCCAGTGGACGAAGTCGCTGTCTTCGCAGCTCTCGCTCGGGTACCAGGATACGGAGGACCGCTACACCGGAACCACCCTGACGTTCTTCTCCCCGAACGCTCCTTCCAATCTCCTGCCAGGCCATTGGTCGGTCACGCACGCCAACGGGCATGGGCAACAGGAACCAAGAAAAGTGAAGGGGATTCGTTACACCCTTCTGGCGGACAGCGTGTTGCTCGGAGGCCGCGCCCGCAATCAGGCCATTTTCGGTGCGGAGTTCAATCGGATCGATTCCGGTCTGATCGCTTACAACTATTTCCGGGCCGACAGTAACTTCAATCTCCTGGTCGTTCCGGGTCAGGCCAACAGCGGCTTGTCGACCAACGGGCGCACTGCGATCTCGCCCTTTGCCTGGGCCGTTGACAACGGACCGGTCAACGAACCGGCGTTTCGACCGTGGGAACCCCAGGTCACCTACAACGGGGTCAACTATGTTAACCAGGTCTCAAACCCGCCCAACGCGGCGCTGGCATCTCCGGCCAATCCGCACGGGGTGACCCTGGGTGGCCAGCAATACACCCAGACCGCTCTCCTCAACCGCGGAGTATTCGGGGTTGCGCTCACGGAGTGGATGAATGGCCGGCTCAACACCCTGGCCGGGATTCGTTATGGAGGGATCTATCGACGCACTGTCAATCAGTCGGGACCGGTGGTGGTCGTGGAGACACCCAATGCCGTCAGCTACAATGCCGGTGTCACGGCGAAGCTTTCGCGCTGGATCGTCCCCTATGTTGCCTACTCGAATACACACGGGGAGGGCTCCAACAACCTCGACCCGTACGGCGAAGAACTGAAAACCTCCAATGCGGTGGGTTATGAGGCAGGCTTGAAGATCGCCAATGCTGAAAACTCACTGTCCGGATCCATTGCCTACTACGGGGTTCAGACCGAGGACGAGAACTGGACGATCAATGGTAATTTCACCAATGCGATCAATCCGGCGGGATTGAATGGTCGGCTGGGAGTACCTGGAAACGTGGTGCCCATCGAGCGGAGGTCACGAGGAGCCCAGCTGGTGCTGACCGCGTCGCCGACGCCAGGCTGGCGCCTGCGCTTGTCGGCGGCGCTGATCAAGGGCACCGTCGGCAGCACGAACTCCTATGCGCAGGTCTACAACGACCAGTTCTACTCGAACAGCGCGGGACAGGTGACGTACCGAGATGGTTCACCTGTCTATGTGACTCCGACCTTCAGCGCCACTGCCCCCGTGGCGAGCGCGACCACGCCCGGAGCGATCCCGCTGACGATCGCCATGATGAATACACCCGGCGTCTACTACGCCACCCCGACCGCGCTTTCGGGTGCGATTGGGACCAATACCAACGTGGCTCGGGTGCTGCGCGTGGTGGACCCCGTCCGGGGTCCCATCCTCACCGGTGCCGTTGGACTGCCGATTTCCTCGATGCAGATCAATCCTGGCTTCACTCCGCCGGGATCCATCCTCGTGACGCAGGCGGGCGACGCCACAGTGGGCTATCCAGAGGTGAGCATGAACCTAAGCAATGCCTACTCCTTCCGCTCTGGCCGATTAAAGGGTCTGACGTTCGGCGGAACCGTGGGCCTCGCCTGGGATCGGAACATGTACAACTACTATGTTTCCAGCGTCGCGCCAGGGGTGCCACGGAAGCTCTTCCGTCAGCCGACGATGGTGCGATTCGACCCCATGCTGAGCTACCGCATGAAGTTCCCCCGGTTCACCTGGTCGATGCAGGTCAATGTGAACAACCTGTTCAATCGCTACAAAGTCCTGGTGCTGCCCAATCCCACGACGGGATGGACCGGTGTGTTGGATGCCACCATCGACCAGGTACCGCGCACTTACGTCTTTTCCACCGGCGTGGATTTTTAGGCTGCCGGTCCGCGACCGCCCACGCTGGCGGGTGAGACCCCCTTTCCGTGCGCGATGCGCCCATCAACCCATGATTCCAAATGAAATTCATCCGTGAACTCTTCCTCGTGGCTGGACTGGGCTGCGTGGCGCTACCGTGGCTGGCCGCACAATCTGCGGCTGTGGCGTCGGGACGAACGCTGCTGCTCGTTGACGACGCCTTGGTGAGCTATCGCTCCGGCACCTATCGCGTGCTGCATCCGGCGCAGCGCCACGCGGTCAATCCGGTGATTGCCCAGGACAAACCCTGGGAACTCACCATCGCCTACAACACCGTGTACCGTGACCCGAAGACCGGTCGCCATCAGATGTGGTACCAGGCCCACAGCTCAAAGAGCCCGGAGATCGCAGCCGTCTGTTATGCCGAGTCAATGGATGGGGTACGATGGGAGAAGCCGCTGCTGGGTCTCTTCAAGTTCGGGGGCAAGGACACCAATATGGTGATCGATGGTGCTGACGGGCACTACAGTGCGTCGGTGGTGGTGGATCCGCGTGATGCCGACGCGTCGCGGCGGTACAAGATGGCGTTTTTCCGAGTGGCGCACGTCGACGGGAAAAAGGTCATGGGTCTGGCAGTTGCTTTTTCGCCCGACGGCATTCACTGGACGATCCACCCAAAGATACCGCTGTTACCGGGCGCCTATGGCAAGCGTGCCGATCCCCCGCTGGCAGGCGATTCTTCATGGGAAGGAGGGGTGCCGCTGGCTGTGAGTGACGTGATCGATGTGATGTATGATGCACCCAGGGAAGTCTTCGCCATCTACTCCAAGACCTGGCTGGACATGCCCGAAGGCAAGATGTTCTGGAAACGGGCGATCGTGCGTACCGAGAGCAAGGACTTCATCCACTGGAGCAAACCTCAACTGGTCATCACGCCGGACGAGTTCGATGGCACCGGCGTGGAGTATCGCCCGCCCACGGTGAAGGTGCATCCCAACCGCAGGGGAGTGCAGTTGCACGGCGGACCCACCTTCCTCCACCACGACGTCTACTTCTCGCTGCTGCACAAAATGGACGGAGAAATCACCGGCCAGATGCCCTCGGAGCTCGCCGTGAGTCGCGACGGATTCAAGTGGCAACGCCTGTTCCGGGATCGACCCTTCATTGATGTCGATCCGTTCAAGAACCGGTTCGACAGCGGCTGCATCTGGGCGAGTTCAACGCCAGTCATCCTCGAGGACGAAATTCGCTTCTACTATGGCGCCTACTCCGGGCTCTGGAACGGCGATTTGTTCCGCAAGCCGTCCGGAGTGGGGCTCGTCTCGATTAGGCGCGACCGGTTTGCCGGCCTGAAGCCGCTCGAGGCCATTGGGCAAGTCACCCTGAAGCCGGTCGACCTTCGGGGCGTGCAGGGAATGACCGTGAACGCAGATGCCACGAGCGGAAGCGTTCGCGTGGAGGTCTTGAGTGACGGTGGTTTCCGCATCCCGGGCTTTACGAAAGAAGACGCCGCGCCACTGACCGGCGACTCGTTGCGACACACCGTCTCGTGGAAGGGCCGGACGCTTCGCGACCTGCCGCCGGGTCGCTACCAGTTCCGCCTGCATCTGGAGAACTCCGAGGTCTTCGCCGTTACCCTCAACTAAAATGAAATCCAAACCCTATGCCTGGCTAAGTCCCGTCACCCCCATGCGCTGGTGGAGCACCGTGCGGCTGGTCCAGGGGAGCCTGATGCTGGCGGCGATGGCGGCGAACCTGGATGCCGCACCGCGAACCCTCCTGCTGGTCGATGATCATGATGTGCTTTATCACTCGGGTATACGGCGGGAGGTTCAGCCCCTCACGCGGCATGCGGGCAATCCCGTCATCACGCCTGGTGACGCTCGTTCCCAGCTGGCCTACTGTTCCACTTACCGGAATCCAGAGACGGGGCGTTACCAGATGTGGTATCAGACCTATGGAAATGGATACGGCGTAGCCTATGCGGAATCAGCCGATGGACTCAGCTGGATCAAGCCCGAGCTCAATCTGGTCACGATGAAGGGGATGCAGGCGAAGAACGTCGTATTGACGAGTCCCGAACACTACGGGGCGTCCGTGGTGGTGGACCCGCCCGGTGGTGATCCAACCCGGCGCTACAAGATGGCGTTTTGGTCGATTTACCCCGTCGAGGGAGCAACGCCGCCTGACGGCGACAAGCGGGGACCCAAGGGCGGAGTCTTCGTCGCTTTCTCCGCGGACGGCATTCACTGGGAGAAGCACCCCGATCTTGTCATTCGCGGAGCCTACGGACGTTCGAGTGCTCCGCCGTTGCTCGGCGACGCAACCTACCGCTGGGGCCCGCCGCTGACCACCAGCGATGTGGTAGATGCTTCCTGGGATCCGATCGCGAAGACGTACCTCATTTATGCAAAGGCCTGGATCGACGCCCCCGATGGCACCACGTTTTGGAAGCGAGCCATCGTGCGTACCGAGAGTCGGGATTTCGTGCATTGGGCCAAACCCGAGTTGGTGATGAGCCCAGATGAGTTTGACGGTGAGACTCCCGCGAAGTTTGGCGGCGCGAGGCAGGGGGTCCAACTGCACGGTGCACCGGTGTTCGTGCACGAAGGCGTGTACTTTGCATTGGTCCAGCCGGCATTTTTCGAGAGCAATGGACACCAACCCATCGAACTGGCCTTCAGCCGCGATGGTCGCGAGTGGACCCGCCCCTTCCGCACCAGCCTGTTCCTGCCGGTGGATGGGGGCACGGCCTTCGATAGCGGACGCATTTGGAGCAGCAGCACGCCTGTGTTTCTTGAGGATGAGATTCGGTTCTACTACGGCGCATACGAGCATCCCTGGAACTCGAAGATGAAGAATCCGAAAAGTGGCATTGGTCTGGCGGTCCTGCCTCGAGACCGCTTTGTTGCCGTACGACCGATCGAGACGATCGGGCAGGTGACGCTCAAGCCGGTTTGGCTGCAGGAAGCGGATGGAATCACCGTCAACGCCAACGCTGTGAAGGGCGCGGTGCGGGTGGAGCTGCTGAACGATGGGCTCTATCGCGTACCGGGTTTCACGAAGGATGACGCGGTGCCGATCACGGACGACGGACTACGCCACCGGGCGCGATGGAAGAGCGCGCCCGGTACGAAGTTTACGCCGGGAAACTATGTGATCCGAATTCACCTGGACAATGCCAAGGTCTTTGCGGTCACGCTGAATTGAGCCGGTGAAGGCTCGAATCCGCCGCCGCTACTCGATCACCTCATACACTTCA
>JAXMHM010000084.1:0-6589 GCA_046346755.1 Opitutaceae bacterium
GAGCGGTTCGATGATTTCGTCCGGGCGCGGCGGCCGAAGAGGCTGCCTGTGGTGCTCACGCCGCGCGAGGTGGCGCAGGTGATCGAGCGGATGGAGGGGGCGCCGAGGCTGATGGCGTCTCTGTTGTATGGCAGCGGGCTGCGGCTGATGGAGTGTTGTTCGCTGCGGGTGAAGGATGTCGATCTGGAGCGACGGGAGATTGTCGTGCGTGAGGGGAAAGGGCAGAAGGACCGAAGGACGATGTTTCCTGAGCGGTTGACGGAGGTGATGAAGAGGCATCTTGCGGAGGTCAAGGAGCTGCACGGGAGGGACCTCGCGCATGGAGCCGGTACGGTGGAGCTGCCGGATGCGGTGGTGCGGAAGATTCCCGGGGCTGCGACCGAGTGGGTGTGGCAGTGGGTGTTTCCGGCGACGCGGCCGTATTACCATCGTGAGAGTGGGGTGTGGCGGCGGCACCATTTGCATGAGACGGTGCTCCAGCGGGCGGTGAGGGAGGCTGCGATTCGGGCCGGCGTGAACAAGAGGGTTGGGTGTCACACGTTCCGGCACTCGTTTGCGACTCACTTGTTGGAGGGCGGGTATGATATCCGGACCATTCAGGAGCTTTTGGGGCACGAGGATGTGAGCACGACGATGATTTACACGCACGTGCTCAATCGCGGCGGGCGTGCTGTGCGGAGCCCGCTGGACGTGGGGTTTGTGGGGCAGGTCGTGGGGGATGCGGACGGGGGCTGGAGCGGAGACGCCTCGGGGCGGGAGCGGGAACGGGGCCGGGACAGGAAGAGATGAGGTGACGCCGCGGGGCACGGGGTGGGGCCGTGCGAGAACGGCAGAAGGTGCCGACTCGGCGATGGCGGCTGCGCGCTGGCGGCTGCGCGAGGCTGGCCGCGCGGCGGGGAATTAGGCGGGCGAGATCGACGGACCCGCCGAAACGTGGTGGAGCAAGAGCGGGGCCACAGGTCTGCTGACAGGGCATGGGCAGAATGGGGCGGCGAGAGTCGGGGTTGTTATGGTGGCGTCATGGGAGGCGGCTTCTGGGCGTGTGGGGTGACGGAGGAAGGGGCTTGCAGAGTGGCGTGAAAGGGTGTGAGCATCCGGCGAGGAGGCTCGGTGGACGGGTGACCACGGCGAAAGGGACTGGCAATCCAGGACGATCCGGTGAGCCCGCCGCGCCCGCCCGCGAGGCTGGAGAGGCGGCACGAGGCTCGGTGGTGAAGGCCGCGGGGTACTCGGCTGGTCCGTCCATCGCGCCTCCCCCGCCCCTACCCCGCACTCGGCCGACCAGTCCAATGTACGTTAGACCGGTGATTCACCGTCGCTCTCCTCAGTCGACCAGAGTTCAGCCATCGTGCGTCTCCACCAGAGTAAAGAGATGAGGACCGCTATGTCATCAACCAGCAAGTGCAACTTCTTCCTCGCCTTCACTTTGGCTTGCACCTGGGGCTGCGGCGATCCAGCATCTCCTGCCAGTTCGTCACCGGCCTGCTCCCCACAGGATCAGATCTCTTGCTACTCCGGCGACCCCGCCACCGAGAATGTCGGACTCTGCAAGGCCGGTCTCAGGACCTGTCGGCCCGATGGCCTGGACTATGGGCCTTGCGAGGGGGAGGTCCTTCCAACTGACGAAGATTGCACGACACCTATCGACGAAAACTGCGACGGCGTTACCCCTCCGTGTGCACCGGGTACGCTAGTCGCTAACTGGCCGATCGGCGCGGACACAATCCCCGCGGACATGGCTATTACCCCTTCAGGCGACATTATTCTTTCGGGATTTGAGAGACATCACCCATCTGAAAGCCTCCTTTTCACGAGGCTCACGTCAGACGGCACTACGATCTGGCGCAAGACCCATCCCATCACCTACCTTTCAGTCTCTCCCGCACCACAGATCGCCCTAGGTACTGATGGGAACATCTTCACATCCTTCCAATTCATTCACACGGTTGACCTAGGCCCTCAGCCCCTTTTCAATTTGTCGCCGTCCCCTGACCAAGGCACTATGTTGGCGAGATTGGATGGTTCTTCTGGCGACACAGATTGGTCGGGGGTTTGGCCCCTCGTCGCCGCGACCATAGCCTCCGCCCCTGCCGCAAGCGTCTTCATAGCAGTGTCCACTCCTTACGCAATGCCGCCAATAGATCTTGGCGGAGGACCTATCAATCCTGTTGATGGGAACGGCAATCCGCAGACAAGCGCTACGCTCATCGTCAATTATTCCGGCTTCGGCTCCTATTCGTGGAGCAAGCAGCTAGCTGCCGGCTCCGGGACGCCCCCCGTGCTGATAGCACCGGGCGGGAGCCCAGTGATTCAGGGCGGGTTCAAAGGCAGCTTATTGATTGACGGACATAAGCTTGATTTGCCGGATGGCGTTGCAGAGAGTCCCTTCCTTGCAAGGCTTGATCCGTCCGGACTCTTCATCGCCAGTCGCACCATCGACTGCCCAAACCTTCTTGCAGCGGAGTCCCCGGAGGCCGTCTTTCTGGTCGGCTATTCCGACTACGATCAATGGAATGATTGTGGCTGTGGTAAGTTTGCGCTCGCCGATGGCCGACGCGCTCTCGTAGTCTCAAAAGTCGATTCTTCTCTCGCCTGCGTCTGGTCAACCTCTCTTGGAACTACCGATATCTATTCGAACATTAGCGTAAGCGACGCTGCCGTGGACAACACGGGCGGGGTGGTCTTCGTGTTGGTCGACAATACAGAACCACTTTTCCCTGGTGAACCCAAAGGCGGTTGCGCCTTGGCCAGGCTCGACAGTTCCGGCACTCTTTCCCTTTCCACTCGCTTTGAATGCGACGGGGCGAGTGCGGTTGCCGTTGATGCGGATTCGAATATTCTTGTTGCTGCGCACTATGCAGATGGCGCTCACATCCTGAGGTTCTCGCCGTAGGCGCACAACTCGGTCGACTATCTGCCACATATGACACGGTCTAACAAGAAATTGGAGCTGTCAATCCCCGACGCTGCGCACAGCGTCGCTGGCGCGCCGCTCTGCTTGCTTTCGGGGCTTGCAGCTCAATTTCACGTTGGGCGGAGTATGAGGCCCATAGCTGTCGAAACTTTACACCAGGCACCATGAAGACCGTCGGCGAATTACTTAACGAGCATCCATTCTACAAAGCTCGCTTGCATCGACTCCGCAAGAGGGCAGCTGGGCTCGCCGCGCCGGGTTCGTCGCTGAATTCCTCGGACGCGCTACATCTGGAAGCATACATCCTCAACAGGCCGGAGCGGTTCTTCCATCGTGACTGCTTCGCCTACGTTGCCGGTCTACTCGCTCAGCAGCCGCCTACCTTACTTCCCATCCCTGGTAACATCACAACGGACGCCGAGGTCAACGAAGCATTGCTGGCCTTACGACGAGCGAACCGTCAACTCGGGGATCCTGCCCGCGAGTCCTACATCAACGACCGCCAGCACCACGTACTCCGAGAGGAAGTGCTCCCCGACTTCGCAAGACTGGCCGAGGAAGTATACAGCCCACTGGTAGGATACATCGCAGAACTCAAGGCTTTGGCCTCCGGGAAGCCGTACAAACCCCTCGCAAAGGACAAGGACCTTTCTCCCCTCCGAAACCGTTGGGAACGGGCGAAACGCTGGCTCCCCGTGGGCTTCCATGACTGTTTTCATCCAAACATCCGAAACTCTATAGTACACGCAACATTGCTATTCGAACCGTACGAAGTCCGGTTCAGGGATCCTTCCGGTCCCGACATCTTGGTACCACTTCATCGCGCCGAGGGGCTGGCGGCCGACCTCTTGGACGTTTGCAACGGAATCGCAGCAGCTCTCACGCTTCACTCCTGCACGGTTGAACACACGACAGGCAAGGTCCCTTCGCTCGAGTACTTTCACACCCAGCGGATCATTGCTTCGTCGGACACCGATCTTCTTCACAACGAGTCCTGTTTCGAAAGCCTCGCGGCAGGCGAACCCCAAATCCAGGTGCATGGGAGCCACGCTCATTGGCGTCATGAGAACCTGCTGTTCGACCTCATGCGCACAATGGTTTACGCCCACCACTACTTTCCAGCCGCCCGTCGGATTTACGTGAGCTATCAGGACCACAGGCGCGCACCGACGTTCTTCAGCATGCCAGTTGAGTTCATACCCACTCTCGACGCACCTTCGGATCGTCTTGTGGCACTCTCATCGCAGTTTGGAAAGCAGGGCGGCATGTGGATCGAACACGAAGGCATTTTAGCCGCCTTGGCTTCCAAACTCCAGGGTATCGGCTCGGTCCTCAACTGGCTTCAAGCCGTTCCTGTCAGCATGCATCTTGGCGCGAAGGACGAGCCAGACTACGAACTTCGCGAGTTCATAGATATCAGCGTGGGATTTCGCGAGCGGTTCCGTGCCATCATTGTATCAGACCCCCGACCACAAGACCTGGGGGAGGACGGCACGCCTACGAAGCACTATCTTCAGTTTCTCTTCAACGAAAGCCAACAGCGCTGGCTTCTTCGGCGGAGTCAGGTACGCCCGCTAGGTGCGGGACGCCTCCGCGTTTTGCAGTGCGCCATAATCGAGGTTCACCGAGCTGACCGGCGGCTCCGAAAGCTTCGAGACAGCGGCCTCCAGGAGAACTTTCTTTTCCGATTTGAGTGGGGTATTGGGACGACTCCCAGCATCGCGCTCTATGGGAGTACCCTTCAGCGCGTTGGCTTCTTCACGGTGACTGTTAATGCGAGGGCCAGAGCCCTCCTTAAAGCACGCGCATCTGGGGTGGAGGAGACACCATCGTGAACCCGCCCAACATCAAATTGGATCCGACGGTGTGGGGGTCGCGTTGCTCGCCCCACACCGCGGCTCAATTTCACGTTATCTGGGCTTAAGAAGAGGATTTCCTGGCACCTCGGCGTAGGCAGAAACGCGGTACCGCGGGAATGGACTGGCCCCTTCCCGGCACGGCGTCACTTGGTCTTTGACATTCTGCAACTGGCATGATCGAATAGGACTTGTCGCAGCCTGGAGATCGCGAACCTCGCGACAACATGCTGCGGTGGAAAGGGCCCTTTCGGACTGCAAGCCGAATCTCCTCCCCACATGCAAGTCGGGACGCCTGCCCGCTCGAACGGAACAGGCGGCCCTAAGCTGCAACCCCGCGTAATCGAGGTCGCAACCTATGCGCACGTTCCTACGTCTCCACAGGAAAGTCCACTTTCCGGCCTCCGTCCGAGCCATGCAGCGACGCTGGCAACGGCTCACTCATCCTCTTCGGGCCCTCTGCTCGAAGCGAAGACTCCCCCTCCCGGTCACGGTCGATTCTCTGCCGCTCTGCAGCGCCGAGAATTGCAACAAGCACCATGGCCTCTCGCAGCAACATGCACTCTGGCTCGTCTCCCTTCGACCTTGGGCCGCGGCCATCTCCCGGCGGCTCGGACTCCGCGGCACCGAAATCGATGACTCCGTCCAGAACGCCTTCACCGCCGCTCTGAGCTCCTGGAACAACTTCGTTCCCACGCCAGATCGTGGCAACATTGAACAGCGTCGACTCTGGCTCGGAAGGCTCGTCTGGAGCGCCGTTTCCAAGGTCCGTGCACAGCGCGGCCGCTCGCACCTGGTCGCGAATCCGGAGATTCTCCGCACTCTCCTGCACGCGTCCTGCCCGTCGCACGAGGACCAACTCGTTGCTAGGAGTGTCCTGGCCACTCTTCAACAGGCCACCACTCCCGAACGGTGGCGGGCCTGGGCCGCGTGCAAAGTCGAACAGGTACCGGCGCGGGAGGTCGCGCGGCGGGAAGGTCGGCCCTCCGCCACCATCTACAACCTGGTGCGGCTCGCGGAGCAAGACTTCCAGGCGGCCCTTCGTCGGGAGGCCGCCGTCGGCGCGGGACCCTTCGTTTCAAGGTATCCGCGCAAGGTGCGACAATAGACCACACCCCTCGTATCTCTTGAAGGCTCCCGTTTCATCTGGCGCGCGGAGCCTTCGAACACCGCGACATTTCCGTTGCGCTCGGCAGTGTGCGCCCCGTATCCTCGCGTACGTGGAGGCGTGGCGGGCCGGGTTTCGAACGATTCCTTCCGATTGCCGGGAAAGGACCGCGCACAGACGGACATCGATTGTCGGAACTACCTATCTCGACGGTGGGCCAGCTAACATCAAATTGCAGCGGACGGCCTGCTTGCTGCGTGGCCGGCGGTGCCGGCCACTTGCTGCGCGGACGGCCGCCGCTGAATTTCACGTTGGGTTGGCCGAGCACACGCCGAGCGCTGCGTCGATTCTTGCGCACCTTGCAACCATGGGTAAATACAAAATAATCGCTCCCGATTTGCTCGATGCTGAACGATTGCTCATGACCGCCCTTTAGTGTTATCCTGGAGGCGCCAAGGTCGAACCATGATGAACCGCATCGGACACGGACTCTACAGCTTTTCGGAAGCGTCCCGCCTCACTTCGGTCAAGGAGGCAACCCTCCGATCTTGGTTCTTCGATAAGCCCGGCCGCAAGAAGCCGGTCCTCGCTCCAGACTATCCGGTTGTAGAGGGCTCCTATGCCATCAGCTTTTATGACCTAGTTGACGCAAAAGTCGCGGCTTCCCTCCGTCAACTTGGATTGTCCATGCACAAAGTCCGACAGCTCTAT
>JAXMHM010000085.1:0-5702 GCA_046346755.1 Opitutaceae bacterium
TCGTCTTGCTCGCAAGACGGTCGAAGGCCACGACGCAAAGCTCGAGGTCCTCTTCCCGGGTATCCTCAATCTTATTGTGGCTGATGCCATGCAGGCTTTGGACGAACATCATCACGGTCGGAACCCCGGCCCCGCAGACTTCGGCCGCATCGTGGAGCGGACCCGACGGTAACCGGTGACTGGTTACACCGGTTTCATGGATCGCAGCCTCGCAAAGGTCGACCAGTTCGCGATGGAACGGTCGCGGCTCGATCTGCCAAAGTCGCTCCCACACCACTGTAACGCCGCCCTCTTCGGCAAAGCGAGTACTCGCCTCCCGGGCCTCCGCGAGCATCCGCGCCAAGGCCACGCCGTCGAGGTGACGCTGATCGAGCGTGATTCGACACTCCTCCACGACACTGGTGACGATACCCGGCTTCGTGACGCATTGGCCGATCGTACACACCCCTCCGCCGCTACGTTCGGCGATACGATAAATCTCCTCGCTCATCTTCGCGGCCGCGCGGAACGCGTCCTTGCGTCGATTCATGGGAGTGCTGCCCGAATGGGCGGCTTGCCCGCGAAAGGTCACCGCGTGACGCTCCACCCCGAATGTCCCCAGCACCGCTCCCAGAGGCAATCCGAGATCCAGCAAAACCGGCCCCTGCTCAATGTGGAGTTCGAGGTACGCGGCGGCCCGCTTGAGCTCCCCACCGCTCTCTTTCACGAGTTCCAGTTCGACTCCGATTGCTCTCAACGCTTCCGGAAGCGGGATGCCCTCCTTGTCCTTCAGGCGCCTCGCTTCTGCCAGATCAAGTGCGCCCGAGCAGGCAGAAGACCCAAAGAGGCTCTTGCCAAAACGTGCCCCTTCCTCGTCCGCCCAATCCACCAACCGCACCGTCACCGGCGGTCCGGCTGGGTACTGGTGGTGAATACGGCGGAGAATTTCCACTCCGGCCAGTACGTTCAGGCAGCCATCGAGCCATCCACCGTTCGGAACAGAGTCTAAGTGACCGCCAATCAACAACTCACGTTCAGACCGGCCGCGCAGTGTTGCCCAAAGATTGCCTGCCGCGTCGCGATGCAGCTCGACCGGCAGCCCGGCCAGTTTATTCGTCAACCAGTCACGCGCCGTCTGCCAGACCGGGGTGAACGCCACGCGCTGCGCTCCGTCGACGTCGCCCGTCAGGGCGCGCAGCTCCTTGAGCTCACGGATCGTACGCTTTGGATCAACAGGCATGCGGGAAGGAGTCGGGCCGGCCCAACTCTTGCTTGGAAAGTAGCAATCCCTCTCCAGCATTCAATCCACCATTCCTCCACCGGCTCTCATTGTCAGCCGAACCGGGGCCCTGAACCGCCTGCTTCGTTCCACCGACATCCGTCTGCCAGCGCCGGGTGTTGTTTCCCGCAACCTCCACTGCCCTCGCAACCCGTACACCCATGCCCACGCTCGCGACCACTGTTGACGGCTTAAAGCTGCCCAATCCCTTTGTCATCGGCTCCGGCCCGCCCGGAACAAACCTCAGCGTCATCAACCGCGCCTTCAAGGAAGGCTGGGGGGCCGTGATCGCCAAGACGGTCAGCCTCGACGCCTCCAAGGTGGTAAACGTATCCCCGCGCTACGCCAAACTTCACGGTTCGAACGGAGAAGTGATCGGCTGGGAGAACATCGAGTTGATCAGCGATCGCCCCTTGCGCATCTGGGAGGACGAGTTTAAGCGGTGCAAGGATGCCCATCCCCCCGGCGCGCTCATCGCGTCCATCATGGAGGAGTACAACCGTGACGCCTGGATCGAACTCGTGCAGCGCTGCGAGGCCACGGGTGTCGACGGCTTCGAACTCAATTTCTCCTGTCCCCATGGCCTCCCGGAGCGAAAAATGGGGGCCGCCATGGGACAGGATCCCGACATCCTCGAGGAGGTCTGTGGCTGGGTGAAGGCGGTCGCGACAAAGCCGTTTTGGGCGAAGATGACCCCCAATATCACTCACATCGAGGAGCCTGGTCGCGCGGCCTTGCGCGGAGGCGCCACCGGTCTCAGCGCCATCAATACCATTCGCAGCGTCTGCAGCGTCAACCTCGACACCCTCCGTCCCGAGCCGACCGTCGAGGGGTACACGACCCCAGGCGGCTACTCCTCCAAGGCGGTCAAACCCATCGCCCTGCGCATGGTCATGGAGCTTGCCACCATGATCCGCGCCGAATTCCCGGACCGTTCCCTGTCGGGACTCGGCGGCATCGAGACCGGACGGGACGCCGCCGAGTTCATTCTCCTCGGCGCCGACACGGTCCAGGTGTGCACCGGGGTGATGAAGTTCGGTTATGAATGCGTGAAGCCCATGCAGGAGGAACTGCTCGCGTTCATGGCAAAACACGGGTTTGCGACCTTGGCCGACTTCAAGGGCAAGAGTCTTCCGTACTTCACCACCCATGCCGACCTCGTGAGACGCCAGGCCGAGCGCAAAGCGGCTCAGAAAGTCGCTGCTCCGACCAAGGGCGTAAAGTCCGACGCGGAATGGTCCGGCGACGAGTTCGTCAAACAATCCGACGCCCTCTCCCGCGGCTGAACAGCCCAAGGCCCACGACGACACGACCCGGGCCCATTGCGGCTCGGGAACCACACCCGCGCCATCTCCCCACCCCCCAATCCGCCGCGGTCCCCGGTCGACCGCCGGCAGGCCAACCTTCGGTTCCCCATGAGCTTACTGATCAAAAACGGAGAGATTGTGACACCTGATGCCCGCTACATCGCGGACATTTACTGTGAAGGCGAACAGATCACTCGGATCGACCGCAATCTCAACGCGCCCCCGGGGACGGAAGTCATCGACGCCACCGGGCACTTCGTCTTTCCCGGCTTCATCGATCCGCATGTGCACATCTACCTGCCCTTCATGGGCACGTATGCCAAGGACACCTACGAAACGGGATCCAGGGCCGCGCTCGTCGGCGGCACGACCACGCTGATCGAAATGTGCTGTCCGGCGCGCAAGGACGACAGCCTGGCCGCCTTCGAGCTCTGGAGGGCCCAGGCCGAAGGCAAGTCGGCCTGCGATTTCACCTTCCATATGGGGGTGACGAAATTCGACGAGAAAACAGAGTCACAACTCCGGGAAATCGTCCGGCGCGGCATCAGTTCCTTCAAGGTCTTCCTCGCCTACAAGGGCGCCTTTGGTGTCGATGACACCGAATTGTACCGAACCCTTCGGCTCGCGCGGGAACTCGGCGTCATCGTGACCGCGCACTGCGAAAACGAGACCCTCGTCTCCGAGCGCTGCCGGGAGCTCCTGGCCGAGGGCAAGACGGGCCCGGGGATGCACCATGAAAGCCGCCCGCCTTCCGTCGAAGCCGAGGGCGTGCATCACCTCATGACCTTTGCCGAGCTGACCGGCGCGGCCACCTACATTGTCCACTTGAGCTGCCGGGAAGCGCTTGAACAGGCCATCGCCGCCCGGCAACGCGGCGTCCGCGTCGCGGTGGAAACCCTCATCCAGTACCTGACCCTCGACAAGACTTACGCCGAGCGCCCGGACTTCGAGGGCGCCAAATATGTCATGTCCCCTCCACTACGGGATGCGAGCAACCAGCCCGTCCTATGGAACGGCCTGCGGGACGGACTTATCCAAACGGTGGCAACCGACCATGCCCCCTTTGATTTTCAGAGCCAGAAACCCATGGGCCGGGACGACTTCACCAAAATCCCCAACGGCATCCCGTCGCTGGAGGAGAGGATCCACCTGCTCTACACCCATGGAGTTAAAAAAGGGCGCATCGATCTCCACACCTTTGTCAATGTCGCTAGCACCCAAGTGGCAAAACTGTTCGACCTGTTTCCGCGCAAGGGCGCCATCCAACCGGGCGCGGATGCCGACCTGGTGATCTTCGACCCCGACCACCGGGGCATCATCACGGCAGGCCGTCAACTGATGAACGTGGACTACAGCGCGTTTGAAGGCTGGCCGATCGAGGGTCGTGCCCGTATCGTGACCGTCCGCGGAGAGGTGGCCGCGCGCGACGGCAAATTTGTCGGAACTCTGGGACGCGGACAGTTTCTCGCTCGCTCACCGAGTCACTTCTAACCCAAGCACCCCGCGACGCGCCGTCTCACCGCGAGTCGACGCGAGGCCACGCGGGAGCAACGGAATCCTTCCCTGCAATGACCGATTCCCAATCCCCATTGGATACGACGAGCCCGCTGTACAACGCGGACCTCGCTCCGGTGGAGCCACACCGGCGCACCTGGTCGCGCTGGCATATAGCGGCCCTCTGGGTCGGCATGGCGGTGTGCGTCCCCACGTACACGCTCTCCAGCGGACTGATTGCGCAGGGCATGAACTGGTGGCAAGCCCTCCTCTGCGTCACGCTGGGGAACATCCTCGTGCTTATTCCCATGACGCTCAACGCCCACCCCGGCGCTGCGTACGGCATTCCATTCCCCGTGCTCCTGCGAGCGAGTTTCGGCACCCGTGGCGCCAACATCCCCGCCCTGCTCCGGGGTTTTGTCGCCTGCGGGTGGTTTGGCATCCAAACCTGGGTCGGTGGCGCGGCCATCTACAGCACGGCCGCAATCGTGTTCGGATTCGACCCCTCGGCGAAGACACCGTTGCCGGTGCTCGGCCTTTCGCCGGGGGAGTTTTCCTGCTTCATGCTGTTCTGGGCGGTGAATGTGTACTTCATCCTCAAAGGCATGGATTCGATCAAGTGGCTCGAGGTCCTCAGCGCTCCCTTTCTGCTGCTGATCGGCGGGGTCCTGATGGCCTGGGCCCACCAGGCAGCGCACGGATTCGGACCCATTTTTTCAAATCCCGGCACCCTGACGGCATCGGGCACGTTCTGGCCGGTCTTCGGGGCGGGCCTGACCGCCATGGTCGGTTTCTGGGCCACGCTTTCACTTAATATTCCCGACTTTTCCCGGTTCGCACGCAGCCAGCGTGACCAGGTGATCGGTCAGGCCATCAGCCTGCCTCCCACCATGGCCCTGTACTCCTTCATCGGCACGGTCGTGACCAGCGCCACGGTGGTAGTCTTTGGCGAGGCCATTTGGGATCCCGTTGCCGTGATCGCGAAATTCGGCAGCAAACCGCTTTCAGTCATCGCCCTCTTCACGGTCGCCATCGCCACTTTGTCGACCAATATCGCAGCCAACGTGGTCTCACCCGCAAACGACTTTTCCAATCTTGCACCGCGCTGGATCAGTTTCCGCGCCGGAGGGTTGATCGCGGCAGTCCTCGGTGTGGTGGTGATGCCGTGGAAGCTCATGGCCGACCCAAGCGGCTACATCTATACCTGGCTCATCGGCTACAGTGCCCTGCTGGGTCCCATGGGTGGAATCATGATCGCCGACTACTTTCTCTGGCGCAAACGGGTGCTTGAGGTGGCCGACCTGTACCGCGTCAAGGGGCGCTACACGTACACAGGTGGCTTCAGTCTGGTGGCGATCGCCGCCCTGTTGGCCGGGGTACTGCCCAATCTGCCCGGCTTTCTCGTCACCGTGCACTGGATAGAGGCCGCGGCCGTGCCCTCGTTCTTTGTCAGTCTCTTCCACTACGCCTGGTTTGTCGGATTCGGACTCTCCTTCATCCTCTACCTGGGCCTGCGAAAGCGATTTCCATACTCATGATCCGCGGACGGCCTCATCTCACGCGGCGGGGCGCAAGGAAACGCGAACGAAGGCTGGCCCTCAAAGCCGTTGAAACCGACACTTTCCCCGCGCCCTTTCCTCCTG
>JAXMHM010000086.1:0-5576 GCA_046346755.1 Opitutaceae bacterium
ATCCCGGCGTGAACCGTCCGACCCAGGCCCTGATTGACTCCGGGCTCTATGTGACCGGGTCGTCGGTCCAGAATGGCGGGACGGGCAGCTACTTTGGCAATACCTTTACCCCGACCGGCACGGCTCGGATCGACGCATCGCAGACCCTGCTCGCGCCGGGGGATGGCGCCTGGTCGCGGGTGTTCAACGGGCAGGTCACCGCCCGCCTTGAACTCGACTCCGCCCGTTCGCTCGTGAACCGGACCTATGTCGAGTCGGTCGAAGCCGAAAAGCACTCGTCCTATTATTTCTACAGCTGGCTGCCGACCAGTGTGACCGCGGAGAATCGCACCGAGTACCTCGCGGACTTTGCCACCGGGGGACTCAAACACGCCGCCGTGGCCGGACTGAGCCTGCGGTACGAGCACCGGGTGAGTTACGTCGATATTCTGAACGAGGTGTTCAACGCCTTCGACCTGACCCTGAATCCGGAGACGCTGCGTTATCCGCAGAGCCAGTTGTTCTTTGTCTCCCCGGTGCCGGGCCGGCCCTACTTCGCCACCCCGGGCGGCCGCTACCCGCGGCCCGGACGCACGGACTCGACCTCGCTGTCCGCCACCCTGGACTCGGAGATGGGCACGGCCGGCCTTTTTGCCCAGGACCAGATCACGGTGTCCGACCGCTGGAGCGTGCTGGTCGGGGCCCGGCTGGACTGGCTGACGGTGGACACCACGGATCCGCTGCCCCGGACCGGCTTCTCGCCCACCGGGGACAGCCTGCATGCCCTGCTGCCCTCCGGCAGTGTCAGCCTGGTGTTCAAGCCGGCGGCGGCCGCGACGACCTATGTCACGGTGAACCGCGCGGCCGCGGTCGAGGGCTCTTCCTCGAGCGGTGGATTCGGCATGACCAACAACGCCCTGCGCGAGGAGACGTCCGAGAACAGCAGCGTGCTGGTCGAGGCCGGAGGGAAGGTGGCGCTGTGGGAGAACCGGTTCTTCGCCGGGGCCGCCCTTTACCACCAGAAGCGCAACCGGCAGAATGTGCGCTTCAACCTGCCCGACGAGATCGTGGTCAGCGGGTTTGAACTTGAGGCGGTGTTCCAGCCGACGCCGCGGCTCAATGCCGGCGCCAACTACACCTACAGTCACGCCGCCTACGAAAACGGCCCCTTGCCGGGCAGCATCCAGACCACACCTTTCTTCTCACCCTCGACGCCGAGCGGCAACTTCGGCGCGTATCCGGCGGGCGACTATCGTCTGCCGGGCCTGCCGCTCTGGCTGTTCAACACCTACGTGAGCTACACGCTGCCCATGGGCCTCGGGGCGAGTATGGCCCTCAACGCCCAGGGCCGGCAGAACCTCGATCTGTTCGGAGCGGTCAGGATCCCGGCGCAGCAGACCTGGAACGCATCCCTCTTCTACGTTGCGAGGCAGTGGGAGGTCCGGTTGGACGCATTCAACCTGACCGATGAGTTCAACTGGCGCGCCACGAGCACGCCCTTTGCCGGCGCCGACCTGGTCACCCGCGAGCTGCCGTTCCGCCTCCAGGGCTCGGTCAAGCTGCGATTCTGACCGGCGCCCGGCCTCCCGTGTTTCCCTTCATGAAGCCCTCCCTCCCCGGCGCCGTCCCGGCCGCCCTCCTTCGCCGAGTCCTCCCGACCCGGCCGGTGCTCCTGCTCTGGCTCCTTGTCCTCGGGGCCGCGACGGCGTGGTCCGCCGCGCCGTCGCGCGACGAGGTCCTGGCCCTGATCCGGCAGCAGGCCGGTTCGTGGGAGTCGGGTGACGAGGCCGCGTTCCTGGCGAGCCTGCATCCGGACAGTGTGTTCGCCTATCCGGGCAAGCGTCTCACCCGCGATGGCGCGCTCGTGGTGTTTCGCGAGTGGAAGCGCGACTTCACGGACACCCGGATGAAGCTGCACCGCGTCGTGATCGACGGGGCGCAGTTCTCAATCGAATACACGTTTGCCACGACCCGCCGGTCGACGGGTCGGCGATCCGCCGCCGGCACGGTGGCGGTGGGGGAGGTTCGCGACGGCCGGCTGGTGGTCTGGAAGGAGTACCTCGACGGGCGGGTCTCGCGCCAGCAGGCGGCGGGAGAGCTGCCGGTCGATGAGAACGCCGAGCCCTTCCCGTGGCCCGACACGCCGGAAAGCCGGCGTCCGTGACCCGAGGGGGTCACTTGCCGACGTAGATGGCCTCCTCCGGCCAGTCGCGGCGCATGGTGCTGCCGGCCATGTTGAGCAGCGGCAGGTAGTTTCGGAGCACCCGCACCGGGCTGAGCAGACGCAGGGTGGTGATTTCCTGGATGGATTGGGCGCCGTGGTTCCGCATCAGGCTGGGGATGAGCCGCTCGTGCACGCTGCGCACAATGTCGCGGTCGCTGGTGCCTTCGATGACGAAGAGCAGCGAGAGTTTGCCGTCGATTTCCGCGATGTGACTCTCCGCGATCATATCGGTCAGCTCCGGAATCTGCCGTTCGCCGCGGATTTTTTCGCGCAGGCTCTCGTAGGTCACGCCGAGGGCAAACTTGATGATGTAGAGGTGGCTGGCGTTGTACTGGCCCGTGCCGCTTTCACCCAGATCCACGCTGGCCCAGTAGCGTAGCAGGCCCTCCTGCTCCAGCTTCTGCCGCTTACGGCCCACCGTGCGCAACTGCACCCCGGTCGCGTCGCTGATGCTCTTGTCCGTCGCCCGGGGGTCGCGAACCAAGTGGCGGGCAATGGCCTTTTCCTGATCGTCAAGCGGGCGGGAGGGCGCGTTCACCGCACCACCATGGAAGGGATGCGGCGGGTTGTCTAGACGGGCTTCGTGGACGCGGTGGTGTCCGCCTTGGGCGGGCCGGGCGCGATCAGGGCGCGGAGGGCTCGGCGAGCAGCGAGTCGAGGTCGAGTGGGCCGGTGACCATCGCAAGTTCGCCTCGGGGGGTGCGCGGCCAGCTGGCGGCGGGGCGGTCCCAGTAAAGCTCGACGCCGTTCTGGTCCGGATCGCGCAGGTAGAGGGCTTCGCTCACCCCGTGATCCGACGCACCGTCGAGTCGGATGCCCGCCGCGATCAGACGTCGCAATGCATCCGCGAGCTGGGCGCGACTTGGATACAGAATGGCGGTGTGGTACAGCCCGGTGGAGCCGGCCGGTGGGGGAGAACCGCCCAGGCTTTCCCAGGTATTGAGACCGATGTGATGGTGGTACCCGCCTGCGGAAATGAAGGCGGCCTGGGCGCCATACCGCTGGGTCAACTGGAAGCCGAGCACCCCGCAGTAGAAGTCGAGGGCGCGCTGCAGGTGCGCGACCTTGAGGTGGACGTGACCGATGCGGACACCGGCGTCGATGGGACGTGGTAGAGCGGACATGACGGACGATGACCGAAGTCGGGACGAAACGCAAAGGCCGGAAAGGCCGGTCTGGAGCGTGGAGGCGGGCGGATCAGGGGACGATTGACGTTCCGGATCCGCCCGATAGTCACTGAGGGACTGGTTGCTGTCCCGCGTTCTCCACCGTTCGTCCTGCGCCCTCCTCCTATGCCACTCGTCGGTTTTCTCCTCGGTGTCGGTCTGGCTGTCCTCCTCACATTCCTCTTCGGTGTTTACACCATCGGTCCTACCCAGCGAGGGGTGCTGACCACCTTTCGACGCGCCCAGCGCATTGGAGGCGTGACGTCGGAGGATCCGGTGCTCGGTGCCCTGCTGAAAGAGGAGGAAAAGCCCCGGTACTCGTATCCCAACATCCGCGTCATTCGACCGGGCGGGCCCTATTTCAAGTGGCCCTGGCAAAAACTGCACAAGATCGACATGACCATTCAGACCACGGACATCACCTGGGACCCGGAGGTGAAGCAGTCGTACATCGAGGCGGTGACCAAGGACAACCTCACGGTGGCGATCAACGGCCAGATCCGCTGGAAGCCGTGCGAGCGGAACCTTTATGCCTACCTCTTTGGTGTGGCCCATCCGGAGATTCACGTCATCGGTTACTTCATCTCGGTGCTGCGCGATCGCATCGCGACCTTCCAGGGCGATGTGACGGAAGGTGCGGTCGAAGGCGTTTCGATCAACGACCTGCGCAAGAACCTCTCGAGCATCAATCGTTACATGGAGGAGACGTGCCGCAAGACCACCGCGCGTTATGGTGTGGAACTGGATGCCGCGTTGATCACCACCATTGATCCCCCGGCCGATGTGGATGAAGCGCTGGCGTCGATCAATACGACCCAGAATCAAGTGGCCGCGTCCATCAGCCAGTCCAAGGCGGACGCCGACCAGAAGTTGAAGATGGCGGAGCAGGCCGTGCAGATCGCGCAAAACCGGGCCTCGGCCGAAGCCGGTCCGCTGATTGAACTCGGTCGCACGCTCGCGACCATGCACGGGGAGGGCGGCAAGCCTGCCCTCGATGCCTACCTGAGAAACGCCAGCCTTCCGCTGCGGGAGAAGGCGGCCCAGACGATCGTCAACCTCTGACCCGGACACCCCCATGCAAACTCTCATCGCCATTGGAGCTGGTTTCTTTCTCACCTTTCTGTTGACGCCCATTGTGCTGTTCTTCGGCCGCGTCTTCCAACTCTGGCGCGTGCTGCCCGAGCGGCGGGTGCTGGTCTATACCCTCTTCGGCAAAGTGGCCGGCACGGTCAGCGAGCCGGGCCTGTTCTTCCCCATCGCCCACTTCGGCGTGAAGGCGCTGTTGCTGCCGTTTTTCGGCAAGGCCTACGAGGTTCAGACCCACATCTTCCAGTCCTACCTGCGTAACCAGTTGGTCAATTCCGAGGAGGGGGCGCCGATGGGAGTCGGCATCTGGTTCGAAGGCTTCGTCAACGACCCCGAGGCCTTCCTATTCCAGAATTCCGACCCGCTCGGTTCGCTCAAGGCCAACGTTTCCACCGCGGTGGTGAAGCAGCTGTCCAATCTCAAGCTCGACGTGCTCCTGGAGAACCGGGATGCGCTCTCGAAGAAGGTGCGTGAGGAAGTGTCACCCACCTCGGCCAAGTGGGGGTTTGCCATGGGGTCGACTTACATCCGCAAGGTGGCGTTCCGTGACAATGGCATGATCATGGAAATTCAGCGCAAGGTCGTGAATCGCCTCCGCCAGGTCACCGCCGCGATGAAGCAGGCCGGTGACAACGAGGTGGCCCTGATCCATTCCTCAGCGGACATGCAGGCCGCGCAACGCCTGGGTGAAGCCCAGGCTGTGCGGCCGATGGTGATCGGCAAGGCCCTTGCGGAGATCCGCCGCAACCCCGAGGTGGCCGAAGCCTTGTTCCAACTGCTCGACATCCAGTCCACCCTCCGCAGCCCCGGCAAGATCATCATCAGCCCGAACGGCAACGGTTCCCTGCTGCTCAACGTGTAGCGACACGCGCGGCGCGTATCCGATTCGAACTTTCCGTCCGCCCGAGCCCTCGACGCGGGCGCGACGCTTCCACAACGAAGTGCACCCGCCACGGGTGAGGGCTGGGCGGCAGCGACCCCGGGGTCGCTGCCGAATGGAACAACACCCCGGCGGGGAACCGCCGGAACCGCCAGGGTTGGCCGCAGGCCGCACCGATGGAGGGCGACGCTCCGGAGGCTGTCTCGCAACCTCAGCCCTAACCTCGTATAGCTCATTATAC
>JAXMHM010000087.1:0-1780 GCA_046346755.1 Opitutaceae bacterium
TCCGCCTTGAAATGATCGCAGGCTAATGACGAAGTCGCCTTCCACCACGAGCTTTAGGAGGTGCAGATCCTTCATGGCGGTGACCGTGCGTGCGCCGTAGTCCTTCTTCCGCACGACGCCCTTGCGCTGCGTCGCAGCCAGAAGCGGTTCATCCGGGAAGCCCTTCTGCACTCGTTCCTCGAACAGGAACTTCATGCGGCGCGTCTCCCAATGCCCCGGCACCTGCCCGAGCCACGGCAGCCCAGACGCCTTGTATTCCGGGTACGGCTTGAGGTCGGCGATCATGTGGGATTGGCTCCATCGATAACGAGGCGTAGGCGGAGTACAGGCGGCCTTGGTCATGGCTCCATACCGCAATCATCGGAGCGTTCGGCCTCAAGCTCGCATACCCGGTCGAAAATCGCCGTGGCGATGCGCGCGCAAGCCGCCTTTACGGCCGACCAGTCGTGCCAGCGTCGATCGAGGCTCTTGTATTCGGCGAGTTCGGTTTCCTCCAAGTCGTAGGGCAGGGCATTGGCAAGCTGCACCTGCAACTGTTGCAGCGGGGACTCTCCGTTGTCCTGCCGATAGAGGCGGTCGAACGATTGCAACGCGGCGGCAATGCGCTCATCGCCCATGCGATCCGCCAACGCCACGAAGTCGAGATAGTCTCGCGTGGCGTTGCGCTTCAGGATCAACACGCCCTTGATGCGCAGAATCTCGCCCTCGGTCGGCACCGTGATCCGCTCGCCGTGGTAATCCATGACGGCCGTCTCAAGCGGCTCATCGCGGATCAACTGGCGCACCCCGGTTTCGATGCCGTCCAGACTGCCCAGGATCTGCACGGGGCGTCGGACCCGTGCCGTTTTCCATCCCGCCACGGACTCCAGTTGGGCCAGTACCTCGTCGAAGCGGTGACGCAGGTCCGTGAGTACATGATCGGCGTCGTGGGAGAAGGCATACATCGCGGCGGCCGTCCCGCCGACCAGCACGGCGTCCGGCAGGATGCGCTGGAGCCGTGCCGCGGACGACAGCACGAGTTCCCAATCAGGAAGCGGGGCGGTGTTGTTGGACATAGTGCATCCAGAAGTGATGACGTTGGGCGTAAGGGTCTGCGATGTACGGTGCGCAGACCCGCTCTACCTTGTCCAGCAGGGAACGGTCGGCCAAGGCGGCCCGCCGCAGGGCGGCCCAGTCCCGCCAACGACCGCGCGAAATCACGTCGTCGATGGCGGCGAGGGTGAAACGCTGGTGGTTGAGGTGTCGGTGGAGCATCGCTGCCAATACCCGTTTGCGGTTGTCGTGTCGCGCGTTGCGCGGTTCGGCTGATGGTTGCCCAACACGCCGTTGGAACTATCCGAAATCCTGAACGGTTCTGACTTCCCGTCGCTCATGGATCACCGGCGCCTTTCAACAGCCCGTCCAGCAACCCCTCGGCCTCCTTTTCGATGGCGAGGATATCGGCGGCGATCTCCTCCAGCGTGCGCAGCGGCCGCGGCTGGTAGAAGTGGCGGGTGAAGCTGACCTCGTAGCCGATCCGGGTGGCGTCTTCCTTGATCCATGCGTCGGGCGTGTAGGGCAGCACCTCGCGGCGGATGAAGGCCTCGATGCCGCCCTCTTCCAGCAACGGCACCTGCTCGGTGTCGCGCAGGTCGGAGTCGGGCTCGTATTCGACGATGGTTCCCTCACCCCCGCCCCCTCTCCCGGGGGGAGAGGGGAGAAGGTAGCGGCCGCGCAGCGGGTCGGCCTTGATCTTGCCGGGCTTGTGCGCCTTGGCGATGACGGGCGGCGCGGTGTCGTC
>JAXMHM010000088.1:0-3609 GCA_046346755.1 Opitutaceae bacterium
TCGGCCTCCCTTCCCGCATCAGTACCTGCGGTCGCTGGAAGGTCCCCGCGCCGTAGTAGCTGCGCACCAGCGAACGGTCCACCTTCGGCAGATAACGCGCGGGGCCGTGATAAGCGCGTTGCACGGCCGGATCGAAGGCAAGACCGTCCGTCGAGGTCCAGAAAATGCCGCCGCCGCGCGTGTAGCGTCCGTGATTGTCCGTGGTCACGAGATGAATCCGGCCCTCCTGTTCGAACGCGTACCCGTCCTCGACGCGCACCTCGTTCGAGGACAGCTTCGACGGCTGATGGAGGTAGGGGCCTTCAAGCCGGTCCGCGATGGCCACGCCCATGTTCGCGCCCTTGCCCTTGAAGTAGAGCAGGTATTTTCCATTGAACTTCACGAAGGCCGGATTCACCACCTGCGCGCCATGGGTCCAGTGCGTCGGGTCGGGCGAGGGATCGAGCACCTTGCCGTCCTTGCCGACCTTCCGCCAGGGCCCGTCCAGCGAATCCGCCAGCGCCAGTCCGATGCGCTGCGTGGCCGGGTGGGCGCCGATCCCCTTGGTCACGCCGACGGGATTGCCGATGTAGAACAGCGCATATTTGCCGTCCACCCGGCCGATGACCGGATTGGCGGGCGCGAAGCGGTCCCACGTGTCCATGTCCGTTCCCCTCAGCGCGACATCGCGCAGGGCGAACGGCCCCTCCGGCTTGTCGCCGATGTAGTGCGCGACCTCGGAATCCTGCCGCCACGCCGCGTCAAAATCCCGGGGCATGGTCGCGCTCTTGACCGGCCAGCGCTCGACGAAGAGGTGAACCTTGCCGTCCTCGCCGACAATCGGCGAGCACCCCCAGATGTGCCAGCCCGGTTCCTGCACCATGTGTCCCGTGTATTCCAGCGACTGGCAGAACGCCGACTCCGCGAGCTCCACGTTGCCGGTTTCGGCCGCGGAAACTTCCAAGGGTTGGAAGAGTGCGAGGGCCAGAGTTCCAAGGATTGGAAACGGACGGGTGATGATCATGGCTCTTTCTCCTTTAGGACCAATGCCCTTCGGGAATTCACCCTGAAAGATGCTGTTTTAGGGCGTCATTCTTGAGCAACTCCATGTTCAGAAGCGTCATCTTTTCGATCAAGGCGAGTAGCTTCTTGTAGTTCCCGGACAGCCGCCGCGCCTGAGCCACTCGTTCTTTTCCCAAGTAGATCAGCCGGGTCTTCTTGTCCTTGTTCAGCGAAAAGTAGAACTGTTTGTTACGGGTGCCGATCCGCACCACGCTTCCCCTCATCACCGGGCCGAGGAGGGCCATTTCCTTCTCCAGCTTGTGGAGACGCTGCAATGCTTTCTCGATCTGTTTCGGATTCATAACGGCTCCTGGTTTGTTTTGCAAGACTATGCTATATAGCATAGTCTTGTCATATGTCAACCACTGTCACGCCCCTGTCGTCGGCGAACTTTATTTCGCTCTTCACCCAATTCCTCCACCCCAACCGGGTCGCGGCCGTGGCCCGAAGGCACCGTTCCTCGCCGGCGGGTGCCCCAGCCAAAATCAGCTCCTTTGCCTTGGTGGCCGCCATGGTGTTCCAGGTGCTACACTCCTGCGGTTTGTTGTCCGACAAAGTGCACATGTTGTTTGGGCTGAGCCTTTCGGACAGCGCCATCAGCGAACGCCGGCAACGATGGGGCGTCGCCTTCTTTGAAGCCCTGCTCCAAAGGGTGCTCCACCCGCTGGCACGACCGGACACCCACCCCAAAGCCTTCTACAAGGGCCTCCGGCTCGTCGGATTGGATGCTTCCACCTGGAGTGTTTCCAACACGCCCGCCATCAAGGCGGGCACGAAGAAAGACCGCACCCGCCGCCTGCGCGCCGCCTTTTACAAAATTCGGATGGCGACCTTGCATGAACTGGGCACCCACAACCCCCTGGCCGCCACCCTCGGCGTGAAGGGCGAATCGGAAATGGCGCTGGCCGTCCCGCTGCTGGCTTGTCTCCGCAGGGGTTGGCTCCTCATTGCCGACCGCTATTACGGGGTCGGCTGTTTCGTCGCCCGCCTCCTAGCGCTGCCGGAGGGAACGCATTTTCTACTGCGCGCCAAGGCCAACCTGAAAAGCATACTCGTGAAGCGATTGCCGGACGGATCCCGCTGGGTGCATCTCCGCGACCCCGCCCTCAAGAAAGACATCCTCGTGCGGGAGATCTGCGCGCGGGTCAAACGGCGCAAGGGGCCCTGGGTTTCCATCCGCTTGTGGACCAATCTGCTGGACCCCGCAGCCTACCCGGCCACCGGACTCGTCGCCCTCTACGGGCTTCGGTGGGAGCAGGAAATCGCGTTCAAGGAAATGAAGATACATCTGCGCCGGTCTCCCTTGCTGCTCGGGCACACCCTTGTCACCGCAGCGCAGGAAGTGCTCTGCCTGGTCCTCGCCCAGGCCGTGATCGCGCGCATGCGCCTAGAGGCCGCCGACGATCACACCCCGGTGTTGGAAATCAGCTTTATCCGCACGCTCAACTGCTTTCGCGCCCTCTGGTCCGTTTTGCCCTTCATCAAGGACCGGCTGCTGGGCGATAGCGAAGCGCTCCTGACCCGCCGCATCCAGCAGCAACTCGCAGACGAAGCTTCCTGCCCACGGCGGGCTCGATCCTGTCCGCGCGCCCTGCGACAACCCGTTTCCAAATGGCCCAGGTTAACGAAAAACTCCAACAAAACCGGCCCATTCAAAATCAAAATCGCGCGCGCAGCAGCATGAATTCCCGAAGGGCATTGCCTTTAGGACAAGCGTAGCATGCGGAAATTTTCGCCGGAGGCGTCGTACGGATGGAACTGCTTCATTGGGCCTCGGAGAAAATGAGCGTCTGGCCGCGCTGCGTATTCCGCTCGACGATTTGATCGGTCCACGGATTCAGCAGGCGCAGTTTGCCGCCGACGGTCGAGGTGATTTCCAGCTTCGTAACCTTACCAGCTTTCCGCTCGGCGGTGACGAGGAAGCCGCCTTGGGCGCGGAGGTTGGTGAAGCTCGCATTCTTGTCCTTCAGCCAGGCCGGGAAGACGCGAATGATGTCGCCGACGCTTTGCAGGAGTAACTCCGACACGATGCCGGCGGCGGCCATCTGTTCGGAATAGTTGCCACGGGTGTCATTGCCATAGCCATCACCTTGGAGCATCAGAAATCCACCTGGCATCTGCCGTTCGCGAAACGTTTTGGTGATCCACTCATAGGTGCCGGGCAGGCTGAGCCGGGCGCGCGCACCGGCCAGCATCATGCACGAGTTGTATCGGGTCGTGGAGAGGCTCTCGATGGTGCGGGCGAAGATCGCTTTCTCTTCTTCGGACGACCACCAGTTGATTTCGCCCGCCGGAAAGACCGGCAGCGTGGGCACCGGCACGTTGTACTTGATCGGTTCGCCACCGCGCACGTCGGCAATCACCGGCGGTTGCCGCTCCGTGGTGCGCGGATAATCCGGCACCAGCGCGAGTGCGGTTTGCCAGTGATTCACCCACTCGGCATCGCAACCGAGCACGGTCGCGCCGTGGATGGCCGCGTTGAGCGTGAAACGGGTCCACCCGATGTCGCACGGCGTGTCGTCCGCGCCAAACCTGCGATGCTCCGGACTGTAGGTCGGGCCGTAGATG
>JAXMHM010000089.1:0-4409 GCA_046346755.1 Opitutaceae bacterium
ACGGGCTCGCCTCGCTGCCGGAAAACGACCTTGTGCTGGCGGCGAACATTCCCTACCTGCGCGGGGTTTTGAACGTGACCCCGAAGGCCGGCTTTGCCACGGCTCCGGCCGGATCCAAGTGGCGGCTCTTTGACAACGCCGCCGGCGGGACGCCCGGGTCGCACGAGATCACCCTGGGCGCCGGGGTGGCGACCGGTTATGCGATCCAGGCCTATGAGGGCGACAGCTCGGTGTACCTCGTCGCCGTTCCCGAGGCGGCCACCTCCGGGCTGGTGTTGTTCGGTCTCCTGCTGCTCCGCCGCATCCGCGCCGCCGCCTGAGACGGGCGCACCGGCGATTCGTTGACCGTCCTTGGACGGATTGTCCCGATGGGCGTCGACGGAAGAGTTTAGACAGGATTTACAGGATGGGTTTGCTCAACAACGCGTCTTATCCGCGAAGGCCTGTCCACCGTCGATTTCACAAGCGAATCCGCCTTGGAATGGCTGGGCGAGATCCATTTAGGAAACGGATATAATTATCGACTTTTCGCCTGACATCGCGCCCGAATCTTTGTACCTTTTGCGCCAAAGGTCTGTCCCGACCATATCCATCTCATCATGAAAACCACACCAAGACTCAGACATCCTGATCCCATCCCCGGAATTCCCTGAAATTCCATCGCCGGGGCGGAAATTGAGTTGGCACATCGGGCGGGTCAAAAGGGAGTGGCATGGCGTAGAATCGGCTTGCTGTAAAACAAGCTCCCGCGCCGCGGGAGCTCATCCCTCTCCCACGCCATGCCACAACTCTTTTTGCCCGGAATGCCCGACGGCGCAATCCGAATCAATGCCGCGGTCAGCCGCCTGGAGAAGGAGGGCCGCGTCACGTGGTTCGTCGGTGCCGACAGCTTCTTCTCGCACCCCGCCGACGACGTCGGCGGACACCGGCTGGCGCTCGCCACGCTCATGGACAACGGCCACGCCCGCCCCTGCGACATCACCGCCACCCTCGGCACACCGCACCGGACCCTGATGCGCTGGCGTCGCCAGCTCGGCGAGCGGGGCGCGGGTTCGTTCTATCAACCGCGGGCCGTCCGCGGCGCCACGGTGCTCACGGCGGAACGCCTCGACGCGTGTTCCCGCCGGCTCGACGCGGGGGAGCGGATCGCGGCGGTCGCGCGGAGCGAGGGGATCGGCGAATCGACCCTGCGCAAGGCCGTGGCCGGGGGGCGGGTGAAAACCACGGCGCAACCCCGGAGGCCGGAGCCCCGGGCCGGAACGCCGGCCACCAAGTCCCAGCGAAGCCGTGAGGACGCCGCCGCCGCCGCCGGCCTGGGGACGGCGTGCACGCGGGCGGACGAACGAACCGCGTCCGCCCTCGGCCTGGCCGGTGCCGCCGTGACCCGCTTCGAACCGGGCGTCGACGTCGCGCTGGGAGGCGTGCTCTGCGGACTGCCCGCGCTGTGCGCCAACGGGCTCTTCTCCGGTCTGGGTCGCCATCTTTCGCTGCCCACGGGGTTTTACACCGCTCTGCACGTGCTGTGCGTGCTCGGCTTCATGGCCCTCGCGCGCATTCGCCGCCCGGAGCAACTGCGCCATCACCCGCCCGGCGAACTGGGCAAAACCATCGGGTTGGACCGCGTGCCCGAGGTGCGCACCCTGCGGGAAAAAACCGCCCTTCTGGCCGCCACCGGCACCCCCGGCAAGTGGATGCGCGAGCTGGCCAAAACCTGGATGGAGCAGGACCCGGACGAAGCCGCCTACCTCTATCTGGACGGCCATGTGCGGGTCTACCACGGGACGGACGCCGTGCTGCCCCGCCGCTATGTCTCGCGCCAGAAACTCTGCCTGCGTGGCACCACCGACTATTGGGTCAACGACGCGCTGGGCCGGCCGTTTCTGGTCGTTTCCAAAGCGGTCACCGACGGCTTGGGCGCCGCCCTGCTGGACGATCTGCTGCCCGAGCTGCTCGCCTCGGTGCCCGGTCAACCCACCGAAGCGGAACTCGCCGCCGCTCCCCTCCTGCACCGTTTCGTCGTTGTCTTCGACCGCGAGGGCGCCCACCACAGCCTCCTCTCCCGTCTCTGGGAACAGCGCGTCGGCGCCATCACCTATCGCAAAGCCGTCTCCGACGCCTGGCCCGAAAGCGAGTTTGCCGACACCGAGGTGCCCTGTCCCGGCGGCGGCGCCACCGTCATGCGCCTGGCTTCCCGGCAGACCCAGCTCACCGCCCACCCGGCCGCGCCCCTTCCCGTCCTCGAAGTGCGCCGCCTCACCGGCAGCGGCCACCAGACCGCCATCATCACCACCGCCCGAACCCTGGAAAACCCCGCGGTGGCCGGGCGCATGTTCAGCCGATGGTGCCAGGAAAACTTCTTCGGCTACATGATGGAACACTATGATATCGACGGCCTTGTGGAATATGGCAGCGAGGAGATTCCTGGCACCACCCCGGTCGTCAACCCCGCCTGGCGCACCCTCGACAAACAGGTGAAGATCCTCGCCACCCGATTGCGCAAACACCATGCGCAGCTCGGCGCGGCCCCCCCGCTTGATCCAGACGACGGCAAAGGTCTCGCTCAGCGGGCCGCCCTCTTGGAAAGCATTCAAGGCCTTCAGGCCGAGCGCGATGAACTCAAGCGCCGCCGCGCCGCCATGCCCCGCAAAATCGCCGCCGCCGACCTGCCCGAAAAAGAACGCCCCCGGCAACTCCTCCCCCTGGCCAAGACGCTGACCGACACCGTCAAAATGATCGCCTACCGGGCCGAGACCGCGCTCGTCGGACTGCTGCGCCCGCGTCTGGCCAACGAAGCCGAGGCCCGCGCCCTCGTCCGGGAACTCTTCGTCTCCAGTGCCGACCTCATGCCCGACGACGCGGCCCGCACGCTGAGCGTGCGGGTGCATCGCATGGCCTCACCGGTCCACGACCGCGCCATCGCCCAGCTACTGGCCGACCTCACCGAAGCCAGCTTCCGCCACCCGGAGACCGGCCACCGCTTCATCTATCAACTCGTCTGATCCCACCCCCGAAAAATCCGGAAAAGTGCCAAGTCAGTTTCCGGTGGGATCAGGATGTCTGAATTTCGTCCGGGCGGCTGGCGAACGGCGCGTTCCGCGCTACGCTTCCCGATGCGCACTTCATCACCCCAGGACCTTCCCGTGACCTTCGGCCGCGCCCCCGGCGGGGCCTTCACCCTTGAATCGGCCGTCTGGCTTCCCCGTCCGCGGGACGAGCTTTTCCCGTTCTTCAGCGCCGCGGAAAACCTCGGCCGGATCACCCCGCCCATCCTGGGCTGGCGCATCCTCACGCCGCTGCCGGTGGTGATGCGCGCGGGGGCGTTGATCGACTACCGGATTTTGGTGCATGGTCTCCCGATGCGCTGGCGCACCTTGATCTCCGCGTGGGAACCGCCGTCCCGGTTTGTGGACGAGCAAGTGAAGGGACCTTACCGCAGGTGGCGGCACGAGCATAGTTTCGAACCGCTGGACGGCGGCACCCTTTGCCGCGACCACATCGAGTACACCGTGCCCTTCGCCTTCCTGTCGCACCGGTGGATTGTCCGGCCGGATCTCCTGCGCATCTTCACCCACCGCCAGGAGCGGATGCGGGAGCTGTTCAACCCCGGATCAGGTCCACCATCGCCTTTGCGAACACCGCCAGATCGCGCGGGGTCCGGGAGCTGACCTGGTTGCGGTCAATGACGACGGGCTCGTCCAGCCAGGTCGCGCCGGCGTTGACCATGTCGTCGCGGATGCCGACGGTGCTGGTGGCCCGGCGACCCTTGAGGATGCCCGCCGAGATGCAGATCCAGCCGGCGTGGCAGATGTGGGCGATGACCTTTCCATCGCGCTCGAATTCGCGAACGAGCTGCAGCACCTTCGGGTCGCGTCGGAGCTTGTCCGGGGCGAACCCGCCCGGGAGCAGCAGGGCGTCAAAGTCCTCCGACCGCACCTCGGCAATCGCCGCGTCGGACGGGCAGGGATACCCGTTCTTCCCTTCGTACACGCGGCCCTTCTGCGGTCCGGCGACGATGACCTTCCAGCCCTCCTCCTCCAGGCGGATTTTCGGGTACCAGAGTTCCAGGTCTTCGTAGATGTCATCAACCAGCGTCAGGATGCTTTTCACCGGCAGGTCCTTGGTTGTTCTTTCCGTAACCCGGAATGCGTGCATGTCAAATTTGCGTGAGCCCGGGCTTTGCAAGAAGGGCGGACCCGGGTACCGTCATCGGCTGGCCCGTCTTCTGCTCTGTTCCCCTCATGCAAAGAATTTCCATCCTGCTTCTGGTCATGTTCAGTGTCTGCGCCCGTTCCGCGCCCCCCCGGAATCTGGGCGGGCGTCCGGATTTCCAGGCGTCGGAACTGCCGGCGGGCCGGCTGCGCCGGGAGATCGAGGCCCTGCCGTCGGACCGGCGGGCGGAGGCGGAGCGC
>JAXMHM010000009.1:0-219075 GCA_046346755.1 Opitutaceae bacterium
GCCAGCCGTAGAGCGACCCGGCATAGGACCCCACGATCCCAACCGCAATCGGCAGATCGATGTGCATCGCCCCGGCCCGGAGCGCCCGGACCGCCCGGTCGAGGAAATAAACTCCACCGCTCAGCAGCGTGAGGGTCGCAAACCCCATCGACAGCGCGTTGAAGAGTCGCGCATAGGGAAACGTCGACTCCATGCCAAAGTAGCTCGGCAGCGTGAACAGCATGATGTTCATCGCGAACGCCGCGCACAGACCGATACGCCGCGCCAGCGCCCGGCTCTCCGCACCGTCGTTCGCGGCGGCATGGGCCGGACCGACCAGGTAGTTGAACGCCTGCAGGCGACGGCCGAAATCCGCGGCATCGAACTCCCCTGCAGTCCAGCGCAGGCGAAGCTGGCCGGTCTGGGCATTGACCAAAACCTGGCGGGCACCGGGCTGCTGGTTGAACACATGCTCGATCAGCCAGACGCAGGCTGCGCAGGAAATGCCCTGGACACCAAGATCAAGCTGCGGGGTTGCACCCGCCGCCTTTGTCTCCGCCAGGCGCTGCAGGTCGGCCAGCCAGGCGTAGTCCCGGGCCTGGAACACCGCCGGATCGGCTGGCGTCGTCACACTGTCCTTGATGCGGTAATACGCATCCAACCCATGCTCGTGCACCAGACGGAAAACGTAGGCGCAGCCCGCGCAGCAGAACTCCGCACCGGGCGGATTGACACTCCCGCAGTGCCGGCAGGTCGGCCGGGCGGCGGGAGTCGGCGCAGCGGGTGCGCGCAAGGAGTCGTCCAACGTGGGGATCGGTGAGCTCATGGTTCAAAGGGAACGTTCCGGGCCGGAGGTTCAATGGCTCGGGTCATGCGGCATTTGACTCAGAAACAGACAAAGGCTCCTGCATTCGGACCGGCGAATCCGAGTGTGCCGCGCAACCGCCACGCCACCACCAGCGCCGCCACCAGCGCCAGGCCGACCTGCACCCGCGCCAGACCGGCGGGACCGAGCTTGCGACGCAGCCAGCCGGCCTGCGCCTGCGCCAGCCAGAGCAGGGGCACCGTGCCGAGACCAAACGTCAGCATCCACTCCGCTCCCTTGAGGGCAGAACCGGCAAAGCTGGAGGTCGCGAGAACGAAGTAAAGGGGGCCGCAGGGAAGCAAAGGCGTGGCCGCGCCGAGCAGCGCCGCGCCACCGAGCGGTCCGCGACGCCGGAGCATTCCGGGCAGGCGAAGACTGAAGCGCGCCAGAATCGCCGGACGGGGCAGCCGCTTCTCCCAGCGAAACGCCAGCGCCAGTAGGAGCAGCACCATCAACCAAGGGACCCAGCGGACAACCCCCGCTCCGAGGAAGGAAAGCGGCACGCGACCCACGCCGCCCGCCACCGCACCGAGAAGGGTGTAGGAAGCCAGCCGTGACACATGATAAACCGACCGCGTGGTCGCCGGGTCTGCATCCGACCCTGGCGCGGGAGCCAGCATGCAGGCCAGCGGTCCACACATGCCAGCGCAGTGCAGGCTGGTGACGAGCCCGGCCACAAAGGCAGCGGTCGAAGAGTCGATGGGCGCGAAATTCATGGCGCAGGCTCCGCGAGCGTGATCTGGGAGCGCAGACGTCGTCAGCGACGGTGCACCGGGCGCTCGATCGACACGTCCGCGGGACGGTGTTTGGACGCGAGGATGAACATGGTCGTCCAGGCCGCCGCGAGGAGAAGAAACCCCGCCGCCACCCCGACCCAGAGCGAAACCGCCGATGTCCTGGTCTCACTCATGGCCGGGCCTTTCCCGACTTGTCCGCGGTATCCGCCCGCAGGAGCTCAGCATCCGGACCAAGGAACTCGGCTTCCTTGCCCAAGGTGAACGTACCGCGCTCGTCGCGCACCCGCACCGCAAAGGCAAAATTGCCGGTGTAATCCGCGCGGCTCTGCTGGAGCACGAGGGGCTGGAGAATCTCCCCCAGGGCGGGGATTTCCACCGGCTGATCAAAGCCCGTACGCTGGACGCCGGCCGGAAGGTTCTCCACCGCCACCACAAATCGAACGGGCTCGGCCTGCTTGTTGATCAGACGCAGCATGAACTGGTTTCGCACGCCATCGTCATTGACGAAGTAAGGCGCGCCGATCATCCGCGTGATGCTCATCGAGGCCGGGCGCACCGTGGACAAGGCCCAGGTTGCAACACTGGCTCCTGCCGCGAGCAGCACTGTGTAAAGGACCGTCCTCGGACGGAACCACCGCGTCTTCTTGCCCACCAGGGCCACCTGCGAGGTGTAGCGGACCAGTCCGCGGGGGCGGTGGACCCGATCCATGACTTCGTCGCAGGCGTCGATGCACGCGGTGCAGGCGACGCATTCGATCTGGAGTCCCTGCCGGATGTCGATCCCGGTCGGGCACACCTGCACACACCGGCGGCAGTCGATGCAGGCACCGGCATCGGGCGTGCCCGCCTTGCCCCGCGGCTCACCCCGCTGGGCATCATAGGCTACGACCAGTGAGTGGTCGTCCAACAACGCCGACTGCATGCGTCCGTAGGGACAGATGACGATGCACATCTGCTCACGAAACCAGGCGAAATTGAAATACAGCACCGCACTCGCCAGAAAGACGAAGAGGAACGCTCCCCAATGCTCGCCGGGAGCCGAGCGCATCATATGCCAGAGCTCGGGGAGCGAGACAAAATAGGAAAGGAAAAGGTGGGTCACACCGGCCGACACCACAAAGAAGGCCACATGCTTGGCCACGCGCTTGGCCAGCTTTCCCGGACCCCAGCCCTCCTGATCGAGGGCACGACGGCTGACTGCGTCACCTTCAATCCAATACTCGATTCGCCGGAAGACGTGCTCCATGAACACCGTCTGCGGACACGCCCACCCGCACCACACCCGGCCAAGCAGGGCCGTCACGTAAAAGAGCGTGAAGGCCAGCCCGGTGATGACAAAGAACAGCAGCCAGGCATCCTGGAACGCCAAGGTTGCACCAAAGAGGTGGAACCGACGGCCGCCGATGTCCAAAAACACCGCCGGCGCTCCGTTGATTGGAATCCACGGCAGCGCCAGGTAGAAGACAATCAACGCATACGCTACAATCCGTCGGGCCAGGACAAAGCGTCCCTTGACCTCGGATGGGTGGAGAAAGATGCGAGAGCCATCCGCGGCGATGGTCGTGACCGAGTCGCGGGTGGGTTTGGGAGAGAGAATACCAGCCATTGTGGGAAAGGCCCGCGTTCAGCTGCAGCGGGCAAGTTCATGGATCGTCGGCGGGGTTCAATTCCGACGACCCATGACGAGGGACTGTCTTATTTGTCGGAGATGGAGAGCTCGGCGGGTGGAGTGTGGTGACTGAGCACGTAGGCAATGGCTTCGGAAACCTTCTTGGTTCCAAGTACGGGGCCCCAGGCAGGCATGCCCTTGACCAATACACCCTCATTGACGACCTTGAGCAGGTCCGTCGGCTTCGAGCCATGGATCCATGTGGCGTCAACCAGGTTGGGACCGATGCCACCGGTGAGGGCGACATTGTGGCAGCTCGCGCAAATCGTCTCGAAGGTCGCCTTACCCGCGCTTGTGAACACGGGATTGCGACTCATCTTCCACAGCGACGGGTCATCCAGCGCAGCATTGGCCGCCAGTTTCACGGCCTCGACCCGCGCCATGTGTTCATCGATCTTTTTGCCGTCGCCCACCGACAGACCGGACTGCTGCATGTAGAGCCAGTATCCGATCCAGAAGACGATGGTGGCGTAGAAGGTCAGGAGCCACCAGTTCGGCAGCCGTTTGTCGTACTCTTGAATGCCGTCGAAGGAGTGAGGCCGCAACGGGTCCTCACCTGGCAGGGTCGATTTGTGTGCGGTGTCAGGAGGCGTCATGGTGATTGTCCTCGAAGGGAAGGCGGGCGAAGTGTTCGGTCTGCCGGGGCGTCATGCGCAGGGCCTGACGCGAGATGGCAAAGTAGACGGTGGCGGTCACCACGAACGAGATCAGCGGGAAGATCGCGACCCAGTGGTCAAAGATGAGGCGTCGGAACATGGAGGAGTGGAGTCAGGGTTCAGGGCGCGGCGGCGGCGGAGCGCACCACCTTCTCGTATTTGCCGAGGCGCTGCAGGTAGGCGATCAGGGCGACGATCTCGCGATCGGAGGAGGTCAGCTGCTGCGCCGCCTTCAGTTCCTCGACGATGGCCTTGGCCTGGAGCTCGACCTCCTCGGTCACCAGCGCGGCGGAGAGCGGCGGATACGGAACGCCCAGCATACGCATCACGTTGATCTTCCCGTAGAGTGCCGCGACGTCGGTGTGGTTATTGTACAACCACGGGTAGTTGGGCATGTTCGAACCGGGCGAGGTGTTGCGCGGATCGGCCATGTGCACGAAGTGCCAGGCGGCGTTGTACTTGCCACCCACACGGGCCAGGTCCGGACCGGTGCGGCGGGATCCCCACTGGTAGGGATGGTCAAACAGCGATTCACCGAGGCGGGAGTAGTCGCCGTAGCGCAGCACGTCCGGTACCATGGTGCGGATCATCTGGGAGTGACAGTTGTAACAGCCCTCACGGATGTAGATGTCGCGTCCAGCCAGCTCCAGCGGAGTATAGGGCTTCGCAATGCGCTCTTCCATATTCTGCGCCTTGTTGACCACGACCGTCGGCACAATCTGGATCAGTCCGCCGGCGGCCACCGCCACAAAGGTCAGCACCGTGAAGGGGGCGGCGCTCACCAGCAGCCGCTCATACCAGCCGGCCCAGCGGGTTCCCCGGGTCGCAAAGTGGGCGACCGCAAGGATGGTGCAAATGGCCGTGCCGAAGAGACCGACAATCTGCAGTGCAGGTCCGCCAAACATCCACACACAGGCGAACAGCACGCCCAGGGCGGAGAACACCACCGGGGGATTGAGGAACGTGCCAAAGATGCCGAGGGGTTTTTCCGCGGACTTCAGGTCGTCCACGTACACATCAACCCGGCCATCGACCGCCTGGGCACCGGAGACCGTGCGAATGACATTGTAGGCCAGCAGAAGGAATCCGGTCAGGTACAAGCCGCCGCCGATCACACGCATGAGCATCATCGGTCGGATCGTGTTCAGGGTATCCAGGAAATTGGGATAAGCCAGCACCGTGCCGCCTTCCGTCGTGGCATTGAGCATGAGCCCCTGGGTGATGCCCGAGGTCCACATGGCCGCGACGTAGAGAAGGATGCCGACCGTTCCGATCCAGAAGTGCAGGTTCGCAAGGGCGGTCGAGTAGAGCGGCTTGTTCCACAGTTTGGGCAGCAACCAGTAGATCATGCCGGCCGCCATGAAGCCATTCCAGCCAAGTGCACCCGCGTGCACGTGGCCGATGATCCAGTCGGAGTAGTGGGCCAGCGCATTGACGGATTTGATGGAAAGCAAGGGCCCCTCAAAGGTCGCCATGCCGTAGAAGGTCACGGCGGCCGCGTAGAACTTGAGCACCGGATCGGTCCTCAGCTTGTGCCAGGCACCGCGCAGCGTGAGCAGGCCGTTGAGCATGCCGCCCCACGACGGAGCCCAGAGCATGAGCGAGAAGGTCATGCCCAGCGCCTGGAGCCAGTTGGGCAGGGCGGTATTGAGCAAATGGTGCGGTCCGGCCCAGATATAGACGAAGACCAGCGACCAGAAGTGAATGACCGAGAGCCGATAACTGTACACCGGACGTTCCGCCGCCTTCGGCAGGAAGTAGTACATGATACCGAGGATCGGCGTGGTGAGGAAGAACGCCACGGCATTGTGCCCGTACCACCACTGAACGAGCGCGTCCTGCACTCCGCCAAACACCGGGTAGCTGTGCAGCAGGCTCGTCGGAATCGACAGGTGATTGACGATGTAGAGCATCGCCACCGTGATGATCGTGGCGATGTAGAACCAGATCGCGACGTAGAGGCTGGGCTCGTTTCGCTTCGCCAGCGTCCAGAAGAAGTTGATCGCAAACACCACCCAGATGAGGGCCACCGCGATGTTGATGGGCCAGATCAGTTCGGCGTACTCCTTGCCGCGGGTGAAACCGAGCGGAAGGGTGATCGCAGCGGCCACGATGATCGCCTGCCACGCCCAGAAATGCAGCGACGACAGGAAGTCACTTGCGAGTCGCGCCTTGAGCAGCCGCTGCGTCGAGTAGTACACGCCGGCAAACATCATGTTGCCCACAAACGCGAAGATCACCGCGTTGGTGTGCAACGGCCGCAGCCGGCCGAAGGTCAGCCAGGGCAGATTGAAGTTGAGCCTCCAGAAGTTGAGCTGCGAAGCCACAAGCACGCCCACGAGCATGCCCACGACGCCCCAAACCACGGTGGCCAGCATGAACTGCCGGACAACGCGGTCGTTATAGGTGATAGTTAGTTTGCGGTCTGACATGGCGAAAGGTTCGGGCACTCAGGAGGTGCGCACACCCGCGGCGAGGGAGGGAGCGGATACGCGGCGTGACTGGGCCTTGCGGCAGGCCTCGCACGGAGGACGGGCTGCAGAGCCCTGCCCATCCGACAGGCAACCGCAGGAACCGCTGGCGTGTTGCGTCGTCGACGCCTGCCGATCACGGCGGGCGGCCGGCGTCGCCGTTTCATCGGCCAGCGGCAGCAGCGAGTCGTGCTCTGCGCTGCTGAACGCGCGGTGCGCGCTCTCGCGCAGGAAAAAGAGCACAAAGGTGGCGACCAGGCAGAGGCTGATCGTGAGGGTGAGGGGAATGACGGCCATGGTGGGAGGAGGACGAGGGTGATCGGTGAGAGGAAAGGGATTCAGGGCTGGGCCAGCGCCGGGTCTTCGCCTTCGACGCGCACGGACCGGCGGTCGGACGCGGCCGTACCCGTCTGTTCGATCAGCTGGCGCTCGAGGGTTTGCACGACTTGTAGGATGGCCGCCTCGGGTTCGGACGCTTGGGCGTGCGCAGTGAAATCCACTCCTGCGCGCTCAACCCGGCCCGTGGCCGCAAAATTTTCGTCCCGGCCATGCGGAACGTCCCTCACCACGTGGATCCGCAGGCGCACAATGGCCGCCTGATGTCGGAAAAGCTTTTGGGCTTTCCGTTCCACGAGCGCGGCCAGGTGGTCGCGGGCGTGAAACCCTTCGGTGTGAAACAGCACGGTTGGATTCATGACAGGGAAAGGGGACGCAACCCGGTCTCCGCGCGGGAAATCCGACTCGGTCAGGGACACGAGTGGGGATCCGAGGAAAACAGGGAGACGGTGCATGTGGGAATTGGTTCCCCATGACCTTACGCGGCTGTCAGGAATTGCGCTCCGCGCAGCTTGCCTAGACCTATGCATATCTTGGCGAGCCCCGGGACGGGCCATCAAAAGATGCACACGCTTGGGCAACCCACGCGGAGCAAGAAGTCTGCACATCTGCGAGAGTGGCCGCATGCACGAAGTCCTCCTGCATGCGCTGCGGCGCCACCGCGCGACCCTTCGGGCACGATGGGAAACGCTCTTACGCGCCGAGCCTGCCTGCTCACCCCTCGCCAACCCGGATGTTCTGGTGTTGATGATGGAGTGGACGCTGGACGAGTGGGAAAATGCGATGCGTCACCAGCCCTCCCGGCGCAGGCGGGCGCACAGCCTTCCGGACACGCCCTCCGAAGAGTGCCCTTGCGGCATGAATCCTCTGCTGCGTTACTTCTCCACCGCCGAAACGGCCCTGGACGAGGCGCTGACCATTCTTCCCATCCCCACCGGCGAGGGAGAGGCCGCCATTTTTGCGCGCGAGGCGTTTGTCGCGGATGCGAAACGGGCGCTCAAAGTCGTGGCGGGACGCGAAATCGCGACCTTCTGTGCCGTCTGCCAGCAACGTCGTAGCATTCCGCTCGGCGCTGTCGCCGCCGAGGCGCGAACCTAGCCCGGGCTCCCGAGGGTCTTCAGCCGGCCGCGGTCGTGCCGTGCAAGCGTTCCCGATAGGTCGTGGGTGCTTCCCCGGCAATCCGTCGAAAAACGCGATTGAACTGGGAGAGCGACTGAAATCCCGCCTCGAAGGCCGCCTCGCTGATGCGTTTGTGCGGATTGAGCAGCAGGTTCTTCACCTTTTCCACCCGGACGCGCGCCAAGTAATCGGTGAAAGTGAGGCCCGTCGCCTTCTTGAACATCTTGCAGAAGTAAAATGCGCTCGTGTTCACCGCCTTTGCCACCTCCTCGAGCGACAGGTCCTCGGCGTGTCGTTCCGTGATGACCGTCCGAGCCCGCGCGATCATCGGTGACTCGGCGTTGTCTTCCTTGACTGCGAGTTGGTTGCTGAGGGACGAGAGATGCTGGGCGAAAATCGTCAGCAAACGCAGGATCGACTCGTACTGCCGCTTGTTCAGCACCCGACTCTGGAAAAACGCCTCCTCCAGCTTCTTGAGATCCGTTTCGGTGCCGAACTTCAGGAGCTGGCGCGTCGTCTTGGCAAATTGTTCATGGGTGGGCTTGTGCAACAGCACCTGCCCCGTCTGCAGGAACGCCACCAGATTCTCCCCCACCCGGATGGGCACGGCTGAATCGCAGAGTCCGGCGAAACACTTCAGCGTCTTGGGCTCCATGCCCGACTCTTCCTCCACCTTCTTCTGCAGCTGCAGACAGGCCGCGCACGTCTGATTGGTCGACGCCATCAACGAGCAAAAGGGACTTTCCATCGGGTCCCCGTGAAACGGCAGATCGAACGACTCAATCGGGCGCAGGTTGATCGGCAGCCCGGTGGCATCGCGGAACGCCTGCTCATAATCCCGGTAGATTTGGGAGCGCTTGAGCTGTTCCACGATCGCACGACTCCTCTGGAGGGGCTGCTCGGACGATTGCATAATCCTCATGGAGACACCCGGATGGTCCCGCATCAACCATGAACAAAATACGCGGAGCCCGGCAGGCGGTTTCGACCATGGTTAGTTCACGTGCTGCTACCCTCTCCAAGATAATCTTATGAAAAATAAGAAAAATCATTAAACATGCTAATCCCCCACCACTCAGGGAGGTTCCCCGGGCGCGGGGCAATTCCCAAGCTTCGACCGCCCCGCCCCGCCGCGTCACGAAGTCCCATGAATCGACAAAATGGGATTTACACTCGGAAGGCAGCCCCTACCGTCACCGCCCTCTGGACTTGCCCGGATGGCGGAATTGGCAGACGCAGCAGACTCAAAATCTGCCGACCGAAAGGTCATTGTGGGTTCGACCCCCTCTCCGGGCACCAGGGTCTATCCACCGCTGTCCTCGCGGTCTTGCGAATTCGGTGGGGTCGGCCGGCCCTGACCTGAAATTAGGAATGCTATCACTCGTCCACCAGAGGGACGAAGTCCACGCACGCGGGTGAGTCCGCGCCAGGCCCCGCACTTTTTGCTGTGACCGACAACGCGGTCGTCGCTCGATCCTGGGCTCGCGGGCCCGGTGGATCCACGGCTCAGCCCCAAAAACCTAACGGTTCTCTTTTGCGCGCCTTGTCCTCGGGACAACGGGTCCGTGTCGTGGGTGACGTCGCCCTTCCCCGTCTGCCGTTGCTCCGACTCGGTGCCCCCCCCACCTATGCCGGCGCCCTGTCTTCCCCACCCCCATGAGCCTGCCCCCTTCGTCCCGTCGTCAGTTCCTTCAGGAATCGCTTTCGCTCGCTTCGCTCAGTCTTGTGCCCGGCGCGCTCCGGGCGCAGTCCCCGGCTCCGGACATGGTGCGCCGGTTGACCGCTCTGCTGGATGAACGGATTCGGACGCGACTGGCGGGTGGCGCGGAAGGTGAGCGACGCGGACCGCCCCACCGCGCGCTGGGACGTTGGTTCGTCGCGCTGGCCACCGCCTATGTCGCCCCGGACTCGGTCTACCGGCTGAACCCGGAGGTGCCGCCAGAATTGCTCCGCACCGCGCAGCGACTGGCGGCGCTGCAAACCGCCGACGGGACCTTCAACGCCGGAAACATCGAATCGCCCCCGGACACGGCCTTTGCCATCACCGACCTCGCCCAGGCGCTCACCCTGCTGCGCCGGGCGCCGGCGGCGGGTCTCGGGGACGTCCTGGCCGCACTGCAATCCGTGCTGCAGCGCAGCGGAGAAGGACTCGTGGTGGGCGGTGTGCACACACCCAATCACCGCTGGGAAATTTGCGCCGCCCTCACGCGTCTGCACGCCGTGCTGCCTGACCCACGCTACCCGCGCCGGGTGGACGAGTGGCTCGCCGAGGGCATCGACATCGATGCGGAGGGACAGTACTCCGAACGCAGTCCCAATTACTCAGGCGAGGTGGTGAACCCGTCGCTGCTGACGGTGGCCCTCGTGGGTCGTCGTCCCGCCCTGCTCGACCCCATCCGTCGCAACCTCGACCTCACCCTGCATCAAACGGAACCCAATGGCGAGGTGGAGACGGTCGCTTCGCGCCGTCAGGACCAGGCACCTTCCTACCGTCGGCCGATCTGGCTCTTCTACATCCCATTCCGGGCGCTCGCCGTGATCGACTCCCACCCAGTGTTCGCCGCCGTGGCGGAGTGGATCGAACGCGATTTCATTCACGACATTGTGGATACGCTCCCGGACCTGCTGGAGCTTCCCGGACTCCAGGCTCCGCTGCCGGCCCCGGGCGCGCTGCCCACGTCCTTCGTGCGGCACTTCCCCCTCAGCCACGTGGTGCGCGTGCGCGAGGAGGCCATGTCGGCCACGATTTTTGGCGGCACGGACTGGCACCTCGGGCTGGGCGCCATGTCGGGCCTTTCGACCAATCCCACGTTCTTCAAGTTCCGGCGCGGCGCGGCCATTCTCGACTCGATCCGGTTGTCTCCGGCCTTCTTTCGCATGGGACACTTCCGCAGCGAAGGATTGACCGTCACGGGTCCGAATGCGTGGCAGCTACGACAGGAAGCCGCGGCCGCCTATCACCTGCCCCTGCCTCCCGGGAGCCGGAGACCCGATGGAGACTACCCCGTGTCCTTTGACGGACGCTTCTACAGCAAAATGGCCTTCGGCGAACGGCCCAAACAGTGGAAGCGCCTCCTCACCGAAATCGACGTGCGGCGGGTGGAGTCGGGATTTGACCTGGAGTTCCGCTGCTCGGGACAGGAGGGCGTTCCCGTCACCCTCGAAGTGTGCTTCCGGACCGGCGGCACGCTGACCGGCGCCGACAAGACGTCGCGGACAGGCCTTCGCCTCCTCGGCGTCGGTGAGCGGGCCACCTACCGCATGGGAACCGACACCATCACGGTGGGGCCCGGGCTGAATGCCGGAGAACCCTCGATGGACGCCGGGGAGCGCTACGCCTGGCATCAGGGCAGTCTCACCATCGAAGGCGAGCGCGTCTACCTGACCGGCAAGTCGCCGTTTACGCACACCCTGCAGATCCGCTGAGCCGGAACCCCGCAGTTGGACCACGAATTGACACGAATGGACACGAATGAAGCCAGGCACCGGGGAGGCGGGGGACAGGTTTACTCTTTGTGAGGTAAATTCGGGCGCTCGACTCCTCCTGTCTCCGGCTGGATTCGTGTCCATTCGTGTCCATTCGTGGTCCAAATGAATGCATCCATCTCAGAGCCGACTCACGGAGTCAGCCGCCACATTTTGACTGCCTCAGCGGTTCCACCGGCCTAGACTGGTACCATGAAAATCCTGTTTATCGGCGGGACCGGCAACATCAGCGGCTGCGTCAGTCGCCGCGTGATCGCGGAGGGGCACGACCTGTGGCTGCTCAACCGTGGCCTTCGTCCTGCCTCGTTGACCGGCGCTCACTCCCTGCCCGCCGACATCAAGGATCCGGCGAGCGTCGCCGCCGCGCTGGGTGACCGCACGTTTGATGTGGTGGTCAACTGGATCGCCTACACGCCCGAGGACATCGAACGTGACCTCGCCCTCTTTTCCGGACGCACCGGACAGTATGTCTTCATCAGTTCCGCCTCGGTTTATGAAAAGCCGGTCCGCCACCCTGTCATCACCGAGGCCACTCCTCTGATCAACCCGTTCTGGCCCTACTCGCAGAAGAAGATCGCCTGCGAGGAGCGGCTCCAGCGCGCATGGGCGGAGCGCTCCTTTCCCGTGACGATCGTGCGTCCATCTCACACCTACGACACGATCTGGCCGGTCCTGATCGGGGGAAGCGACTTCACCTACGCCTCGCGCATACGCAGGGGCCTGCCGATCCTCGTCCACGGAGACGGCACCTCGCTCTGGGCCGTCACCCATGCTGACGACTTTGCCGTCGGTTTCACCGGCCTGCTCGGTCATCCCGAGGCACTCGGCCGGGCGTTTCACATCACCTCCAACGAATGGCTGACCTGGAATCGCATTTACGACACCCTGGGCACCGTGCTGGGCCGCGAGCCGGTCAAGGTCCACATTCCCAGCGAGTGGCTCAGCCACTACGAGCCCTCGCTGCGGGGACCGCTCTTCGGCGACAAGATGTACAGCGTCATCTTCGACAACAGCGCCATCAAACGCCTCGTCCCGGCCTTTGCTCCCTCGATCCCGCTTCACCTCGGCCTGCGGCGCACCGCGGCCTGGTTCGACGCCGACCCGGTCCGACAGCGGATCAATCCCGACCACGAAGCCCTCTTCGAACGGGTACTGGCGACGTGGGACAAAAAGGGGCAACGTTCTTGACCGCGGATATTGCCGCGCAATTCAGTCAAAGGACGGTAGGGACAAATTACTCGGATTTGGACCACGAATAGACACGAATGGACACGAATAGAATCGGACGACCCGGCAGTCGATCCGCGGTTCGAACGCGGGCTTTGGACAGAGGTCGGGCGTCCGATGCATCTATACTGGCTGGATTCGTGTCCATTCGTGGTTCAACACCCTCTGTTACACATCGCGCACGCAGCGAAACCCCAGGTTCGTGGTTGCGCTGTCCGGCGTGTTGCTGCTCCGAGCATCGGTCCGGTAGCGGTTGCAATAGGACGCGTGACACAGGTACGACCCTCCCCGCATGACACGGCGCTCTCCGCTCGCGGGCCCGGTCGGATCGAGCCGGGGCGAGGTGCGGTACGCGCCGGGATCAAACCAATCCCAGCACCACTCCCAGACATTGCCCGTCATGTTGAAGAGCCCATACCCATTCGCGCGGTAGCTGCGGGCCGGAGCGGGACCAAAGTGGCCGTCGGCTTCGGTATTGACCGTGGGAAATACGCCTTGCCACACATTCATCCGGTGCCGGCCCTCGGGTTCCAGCTCGTCACCCCAGGGAAACCGTTTCTGCACCAATCCGCCTCGGGCCGCATACTCCCATTCGGCTTCGGTCGGCAGGCGTTTGCCCGCCCACTCCGCATAGGCGCAAGCATCGGACCACGAGACTTGTACGACCGGATGTCCCCAGCGCTTCTTGATGGTCGTTCCCGGGCCTTCCGGATGACGCCAGGTGGCACCGTCCACCCGGCACCACCACTCGCTGCCCGCCACCCGGGCCGGTGCCCGTTCGCGCACCCACGAGGGCGAAAGGTGACCGACAAAAACAAAACTCCAGCCAAACCGCTCCGCCTCCGTCTTGTAGCCGGTGGCATTGACGAAGGCGTTGAACTGCTCGTTGGTGACACACGTTGCATCCATGAAGAAGGGCGACACCACCACGGCGTGCACCGGCCCTTCCCCATCGGCTGAAAAGCCGTAATCACCTTCGTTCCCCATCAAAAACTCCCCGCCCTCCAGGCGCTGCATGCCGTCGACCGGGCCGCGACGAACGCGCGCAAAGGATCCCGGGCCCGGCGGCTCCGGCATGGGTTCGCGATCGGGCGTGCAACAGGTGCCGTTCACGAAAAAACCCTCCCAGGCTGCCCGTTGTAGGCGGGCTCGCTGAGCCCGCGACGGGACCGACCCGGTCCCGCCTCCGTCGTCGGATTCGTCCCAGCGACGCCATTCCCCGCGGGGTCGGCGACCCCACCTCCAACAAACCCACGCTGGCCCCTCCGTTGGAGGTGGCCTCGTCGAGGCCGCGACGGGCCCCCGGTCCGCATTCCGCACCGTGGGTCCCGCCGCGCCACACGCCGTCCCGCGGGGTCGGCGACCCCACCTTCACCGGAATCGCCGGCGCTTGCCGTTCGAACGCATGCCGGCATCACGTTTCTGGTCGTCGTCGAGGGTATCCGTTCGAGGGACAAGGGAGCGGTTCCGGCTTAGATTGGAGTGGAGGGACGGTTGCAGGATGCGTGGTTCACTCGCCATGCCCAGGTTCCCACGGTCCGACCCTACGACCGTAGCCCCCGTCGACGACGGCACAATCCCCGATTCGCCACCGGGGGACTGCGCAAAGTTTGGCAAAAAGGCGTCGTCCTTGGGAGGTCCCCGGCTTCCCGACTCGACAGCCGGGCCCGTTCGGCGCGACGCTTTTCCCCATGCGTGGCCAGTCCACGCCTTCGCCCATGAGCACTTCCCCTGTTCGTCCCAAGAAAATCGCCCTCCTGACCGCCGGTGGCCTGGCTCCGTGCCTCAGTTCCGCCGTTGGCGGGCTGATCGAGCGCTACACCGAAATCGCACCCGACATCGAGCTGATCGCCTACCGCGGAGGATACAAGGGCCTGCTGCTCGGCGACGCCTATCGCGTCGGCCCGGCCGAACGCGCCGCCGCCCCGATTTTGCATCGCCACGGAGGCAGCCCGATCGGCAACAGCCGGGTGAAACTGACCAATATCAAGGACTGCCTGAAACGGGGTCTGGTGAAGGAAGGCCAGGATCCGCAAAAGGTCGCGGCCGACCAGCTCGTCAAGGACGGCGTTGACGTGCTGCACACCATCGGGGGTGACGACACCAACACCGCTGCGGCCGATCTGGCGGCCTTTCTCGGTCGTCACCAGTACGGCCTGACCGTCATCGGTCTGCCCAAGACGATCGACAACGATGTCTACCCCATCCGCCAGTCTCTCGGAGCCTGGACGGCCGCCGAAGAGGGCGCGCGCTATTTCCGCAATGTCGTGGCCGAGCACAGCGCCAATCCGCGCATGCTCATCATCCATGAGGTGATGGGCCGCAACTGTGGCTGGCTCACCGCCGCGACCGCCCGGGCCTACCGGCGACTGCTCGACTCCGAGGAGTTCGCACCTGGTCTGGGGCTTTCGCGCGCCTCACTCGATGTCCACGGGGTGTACGTCCCTGAATTGTCGATCGACCTCGCAGCCGAGGCCGCCCGGCTCACCGCGATCATGGACCGGTGCGACAACGTCAATCTCTTCATCAGCGAAGGCGCCGGGGTGGAGAGCATTGTCGCCGAGCTGCAATCGCGCGGCCAGGAAGTGCCGCGCGATGCCTTCGGTCACATCAAGCTCGATGCGGTCAATCCCGGCAAATGGTTCGGGGAGCAATTTGCGAAGATGATCGGCGCCGAAAAGACGCTGGTCCAAAAGAGCGGGTACTTTTCCCGCGCCGCCCCGGCCAACACCGAGGACCTCCGCCTGATCAAGAGCTGCGTCGACCTCGCCGTCGAATGCGCCCTGCGCCGCGAGAGCGGAGTCATCGGCCACGACGAGGACCGCCAGGGCGTCCTGCGCGCCATCGAGTTCCCGCGCATCAAGGGCGGCAAACCCTTCGACACCGCTCAGCCCTGGTACCGCGACCTCCTCTCCGCGATCGGCCAGCCTCCCGGCCACGCCGTATCCGTCAAGCACTGACGTCGCTGCGCCCCCCTTGCCTTCTTGTAGAGGAACGCGGAACGCGTGTTTTCGACCGTAACTCTTCCCTTCTCCAACCATCGAAAGCCGGCCTCCGCTACACCTTTCACTCTTCGCCCTTCGAACTTGCCTCTTCCCTCGCACGCGCCCTCGCGTGGCGTGGGACCTCACCCTCACTTCAGCACCACCTCGGCCCCCGGGCCGGTCTGGGCGTGGAGCACGTCGGGTCGGGTTCCGAACCGTTCCGCGTAGCCCGAAGCGACCGCCGCCGCCTGGGCCCCGCCAAAGGCCGGCGAGGTCAGGGCCATGACCGCCCCGCCAAAGCCGCCGCCCGTCAGGCGCGCGCCGTAGACGTTCAGTCCGCCCGCGAGCATCTCCACCAAATAGTCCAGCTCCGCGGTGCTGTTTTCAAAAAGACTCTGGGAGCTCTGATGCGAGGCGGTCAGCAGCCGGCCGGTCGTGGATAGGTCGCCGCGGCGCAAGGCCTGGCGGGCCGACTCCACCCGTTCGATCTCATCGATGACGTGCCGCGCCCGCTTGTAGCTCTCAGGTGACAGCCCGGGCCGCGCGTGCTCAAGCTGCGCACTCTTCGCCTCCACCAGCAACCCGACCCCGAGTGCGCGCGCCGCCTCCATGCACTCGCGGTGACGCGAAGCGTAGAGCCCGTCGACCAGCGCATGCTTGGTGTGCGTGTTGAAGATCCAGAAGTGGGCCGTGGGGGGCAGCGGCACCGTCTCGAACCGGGGCCCGCGGCAGTCGATGTACACCAGGTGGTCGCGTCGCCCGAAACCGGATACACCTTGATCGAGGATGCCGCAGGGCACGCCGACAAAGTGATTCTCCGCGTGTTTGCCCACCTTGACCACGGTCTCGCGGTCCGGGTTGCTGCCCAGCAGTGCCTGAAACGCCAGCGCGGACGCGAGTTCGATCGCCGCGCTGCTCGACAGCCCCGCGCCCGCTGGAAGGTCGGACAGGGCGAGAAAATCGAACCCCTCCGGCACCGGCAGACCAAACGCCGGTAGCGCCGCAAGCACGCCGAGCGGGTAGTTCACCCAGGACGCCGGACCGCTCTGGCGCACCAATTCCCCGACCGGCAGCGTCGTGATCTTGCCGGCAAATTCACTGAAGAAGCGGCGCACGCCGTCGTCGCGACGCGCCAGTCCAACCCACACGCCGCGATTGATGGCCGCCCCGAGCACGCTGCCCCCATTGTAGTCGGTGTGGTTGCCGATGAACTCGATGCGCCCCGGGGCACGGGTCACCACCTCCGGCGGGCGGCCGTAGATCGTTTGGAACAAGGCAGTGAGTTTGGAGTGCATGGCGTAAACTGGCGGAAATGCCGTGTTTTCCCCGGCGGCGTCAATGGGTTTCCGTGCCTTGGACCGGTGCTTGCGGCAGCGGTGACGGAGGCTGCGTCCCCTCAAAGCCCTCCGGCGGCACCCCGGTGCGGCCCTGGGTCACGAGGCGGAGGAGGTAGGAAAAGGCCTCAACCCGGCTCAATCCCCGGTCCGCCATCAGTTGATCGCATCGCTTGGCGAGCTGGCGGGCCATGACCTCGGCCTGGGCCGGCGCGGCCCCCAAGTGCTGGCACATCGCAAGGAGCTGATCGTGCTCGGTCATAAGTGGACAGCGTGGGTCACCGCCGAAGTGGAGGCAAGGGCCCAAAGTACCTCTGCCCGGACCCACCCACCCCGGCATAGGTTCCCTCAGCCGGTCACGGTCAGGTCAGGCTGTGCGCCTTCCGCCCGTGACAGCCCGGCGGAAGGATCCCACGCCGCCACGGTCAGCAGGGCAAAGCCCACAAATCCACCCGTGCCGTCGTCCACCGTGGTCCTGAGTTCCCCCACGCGCTTCGCCCCCTGGAAGAGCGGCAGACCGGGACCGGCCGGGACAGGTCCCTTCCCCGCAACCGGCCGGAGCACGCGGCGCACCTGGGCGAACGTCTTCAGGCGCGCCACCGTTTCCTGGCCGAGATAACAGCCTTTGGTGTAGGAAATGGCGTCGTGCTCCAAGCCACCCTCATTCGGGAACTCGCCCGGGCCCACATCCTCCGGCACGCGAACCAGGCCTTGAGCGCTGCGCCAGCGCTCGGCATCCGTCTTCGTCCAGGCGGCACCGGGCGGTGCGGCGACCGAAACTCCCGGGTCGTCGTGCACCACCACCCCCAACCCGGCGCGGCGTCCCGATCCTCGCAGCACCGCGCCACCCTCAATCCTGCGGCCACGGCCCGGATCGCAGTCGTCGGGCTCCGCCGCGCGCTCTCCCCGCTCTCCGTCCGTCCTTACCCCATAGAACACCACGGCGGTCGCGCCCGCCGTGCGGTCCTCCAGCACCACATCGTCCGCCACGATGTAGGCCTCCAACCGCGCGCACAGGGCCGGGCCGGCAAACCCTTCGCTGTAGATCCACAATTCCTGCGCGGACACGCGGAGAATCAGGCTGTCGCCCATCACCCGGCCCTTGGGGGTCAGCCACACTCCGTACGCCACGCCCCCATCCGGCGTCTTGACCAGGTCTTGGGTAAACTGCCCCTGTAGAAAAACTAATGCATCCTCGCCCGTGACCCTGACCCAGGCGGCAGGTTGAAAGCGGCTCCAACCGAGGAACTCTCGAAAATACTTCGCCATTTTATGATTTTGATCAGTAAAAAGTTACACAAAACTAAGCCGTTTTCTTACGTGCTTCGAGTTGACGAAGATCGGTGTGCGTGTCACGGTAGCAACATCAGATTTTTCACTTCTCCCGCCTAGCGGGAGTTTTGGGGTAACTAAGAAAGCAAATGGCCGGTCGCTTAGGGGTAGGCGACCGGCCAACTTCTTTTTCAGGGTCGGCACCCGTTTGCGGTCCATGGATCGGACGGAAGGGTCGGCTCCGCCGAATCCGACGGATTTCTTCGCCACCCGCCCTGGCTGGCTGTCGCTACTCCGACCCGGCTTGCGGCGGTCCTTCATACATCCGCGCCACCTCCAGGAGCAGCGCCTCCAACTGACGCTCGTACTCCGCTGTGGGCAGGGCGCTCTTTTTCTGGCGGAGTCGCTCAATTTCCTGCTCGAGGGCGTCGCGACGCTCCCGCTGGGCCGGGGTCAGCAAGCGCTCTGGTCCGCTGGGCACAAGGTGCCACTGGTGAGCGCGAAGGCCGTCGAGCGCCGCCCCGTCCTTGGCCTGCTTCACCGCCCGGGTCCCACGGAACCACTCGGCCGGCGTACCCAGACCATCGCCCGTGTCGTCAATCAGTGCATGTTCGCTGAGGAGTCGCCCTTCGTTGCGATAAAATTCCGCCGTGCGGTGAGACGCCCTCAGGAACGACTCCAGGAGCGAGGTCTGACCGTCGCGATCGAGGTCAGCCTCGGGATCTGCCACGCTGTCGGCAAAGTACTCGCCGAAGCGGGCGTAATTGAGCTCATACCCACTGCGGGTGGCCACAATCACCACCCGTCCGGTGCGGGCCAGTTTGGCCAGAAAGGGAGCGCTGCCCGAGGAGGCCACGACCACCGCCACGGGACGCAAGGCTGGCGCCAGCCACGCCGACAGTTGCTCCGGCGTGAGATCGGGACCGCGGAGATTGAATTTGGCTTCCTTGCCGTCAAAGGACCCATGTCCCACGAAAACGACCCACAGCGGAGTCGCCCCGGCCGAGGCCTGGACTTGTTCCGCCAGCACCTGCTGCACGCGCTCCACATCGGTCGGGCGCTCGGGAGCGGCCGATGCCCCACCGACCACGACCAATCGGCCTTCCGCCCGTTTGACCACCTGGGTCCAGCGCTCCTCTTGTCGCTGGAGCGCCCGCTCATAGTCCGCCTCCCCCGGCGCACCGAGGATCAACACCACGGATGGCCCGCCCGGCCGGTCGAGGCCGGGTTTTGCCTCCGACGCCGCGTGCAGCCGTCCCCCACCCGCCAGCAGCCCAAAGACCAAACCCAGGCCCACCCGTAACCCCTGCCCCCACCCGCCGCAAGCCAGGTTCGCGGCTGACCTTGTAGGGTCGCCCCTCGCGGGCGCGCCTCGCGTCGCATCGTCCTTTTTCTGTCGAGAACCCAATTCCGCGGGTGGCGGGGTCGCCGACCCCGCGGGGAATCGCATCGCGCGACCACCACGGGAGAAGGAGGCGGGACCGCTGGGTCCGGTCGCGGCCTTGGCGAGGCCACCTCCAACGAAGAAGCCAGCGAGGGTGTGTTGGAGGTGGGGTCGCCGACCCCGCGGGATGGCGCCTGGCGCAACCAATTCGGTGGCTCGGAAGGCGGGGTCGCGGACCCCGCGAGCAGCTTCATCGCGCCCCCGGTCCAAAACTCGGGCGCAAGGCCCAGCCCTTCCGAGGCTGCTCGTCCGTAGTGCCCACTCGCCTGCCATTTGAATCTCTCCGCTCATGGCAGTCCTTTCCGTCGGCGCAGGCCCCACTCGGCGGCAAGGCAGGCGAGAGCGAGGGCAAACATCGTCGGCGTGTGCCAGAGCGGCTCCGCCTTCAGCTCCATCACCGGCGCCCTGCGCTCGGGCAGCCGGCGGACAAAGGCATCGAGTGCCGACGCCGCCACCACCTCACCGCCGGTCTTGCGGGCCAGATCCTCCAGCAGCGCCACATTCGGGACCAGCGAACGAAACTCATCCGCCGCCAGGTCGGTGCTCCACCCGGTCTCGGCCCGGCCCAATTCGGCCCCGGCCTCGTTGACGACCACCGCACGCGCTCGATAACCACCATTGCGGCGCGGAACATACGGAACCGCGTAGGCGCCCGCCTCGCCGGCCACCGGCTCCGCTCGGAGACGGATCGGAGCCACCCCCGCCGGCGCGTCGCCGGCGAAGAGCACGGGCTCCACTTCCACCGTGACCGCCGCCGTCTCCACCGGCTTGAAACGCGCATCGCGCACCCGCACGGTCAGCGCGACCGTGCCCTGCGTATCCTCGGCCACCGGCTGGGACTCAATCTGCACGCGCTCCGGCACATCCGCCACCAGCCAGCGCGCCAACTGACGCCACGCCTTCCCAAGTTGCTCCTGGCGCTCCGCATCGCGCGTGCCCCAGCGCCAGAAGTCGCCCGCCAGCAACGCCGCGGTGCGGCCGCGGCCAAAGCGTTGCACCACCAGCGCGGGCACCTCGTGCCCTGCCTCGTCGCGTCCCGTCGCAATCGTGCTCGCCCCCGGTTTTACCCCGCGCACGCGATTCAACACCCGAATCAGCGGCATCGCCTCAATCCGCGCCCGTTCGCGGTCTTCGGTCTCGTGCAGGCGGGCCCAGGCCTGCAGCCAGCCCTCGCGGGCGAGTTGGAACTGGACCGGCACCGGCCCGGTCTCCGCCACCGATTCGTCACCGCGGTCCAAATACACCGGCAGCATGTCCCCGACCGGGGTGCGATGATACCCGCCTTCGCGGAATGACTCCATGCCCCCGAGCATGAGAAAGCCGCCCCCGCGCTCCGAAACAAAGGTCTGCAGCACCTGCGCCTGGTCGGCGGAGAAGAAACCGGCCTCGAGGTCGTCCAGGATCACGGCGTGATACCCGTACAGGTACTCCGCCGCCCGGGGAAAACCCTGGCGGAGCTCCAGTTCGTCCTTCGTGTTCAACCGGACCAGCACCGGCTCGTCATAGCGCTGCACCTCTTCCGCCGCCTGGTTGCCGAAACCGCGGTAAAGCGGATTGCTGGTCTCGCCGCCGCGGCCGAGAAAATCGAACTTGGGTTCGCGTTTGGCCACGCGGATCAGCGCCACAAGGTCAAGTTGGTGATCCTCCGACAACGCCCGGTTGAGGAACTTGAACTCCCAGTTGGGCCGGCCGGAGACGTAGAGAATGCGGAAGGGTCCCTTGCCGCGGTCCACCGCGAGCACGCGCTGGTTGTTGGCCTGGGTCGCCTCCTCGTCCGGGGCGGCTTCCGCCGCACCTCCGGTCTCGGCCTTCACCTCCAGACGATAAAAGGTCAGTCCGTTTGTCTCCGGCTTGAGACGGAACCGGAACGGCTGCACGTCCCCGTCCGCCCCGCCAGTCTGCGACGACTCGGTCACGGTCTTGCCCTCCGTATCCACGAGTCGCGCCGCCACGCGGTCGCCGCGAAATCCGGACACGGCTACATCGGCTTGAACCGCCACCGGGGCATCCTCAAACGCCGCCTGGCTGACGTTGACCTGCTGGAGCGAGAGGTCGCGCACAGGCTGGGTGCGACCCACCACCACCGGGTACACGGGCGGCAGGCCTTCCCAGGCCGGTGGCGTCCCGCGCACGTCGGTCGCATTGCCATCGGTGAAGACGAGAATGCCGGCCAGGGGGCGTCCCTGAAATCGCTGCTGCACCGCGCGCAGGGCTCCCGCCAAGCCGGAGGCGCGACCCGAGAAATCGAGTTCACGAAAGTCCGCCGTGCCATGCAGGCGCGCATCAAAGAGGTACCGGCGCACATCAAACGCCCGCGCCAGATCGGTCTGCCAGCCGCTTTCCGCCGGCGAGACCTGGGCCCGGAGGGTCTCCCCCCGCGAAAGCGTCGCACCCCGGTCCTTCACCTGCAGGCCCTGGCTGTTGTCCACCACCACCGCGAACAGATTGGCCCCGTCGCGGGCCCGCGACGAGACCCAGAGCGGTTCCAGCAGACAAGCGGCCAGCGCGGCGATGCCCGTCAACTTCAGCGTGAAACACGTCCAGCGCCACCCGGGCGACACCGGAGCGCGCCGGTAACTCCAGGCCAGGCCCACGGCCACCACCACGAGACCGACGGCGACGGGCAGGACCCACTGGGGCGAAGAAAATGTCAGCGTGGCCAGTCCCATCATGCTCACTTGTCCTTCCCCAGGTCCTCGTAGTAGCGACGCACCGGCTCGGCGAATCGAGCCGGCACCGGGTCGCGGTCAACCGGAGCGAGGGGATCGTTTGCCTGGCGACGCGACAGCTCCGTGCCGATCTTCGCCTTGACCTCGACGAGGGGACGAAGGATGTCGGCCTTGACCACCGCCCAGTCGGGTTTCTTCAGGTTGCGACGGTACTCCTGACGGAACAGTCGAGCCCGCTCGCGCGCACCCGCCACGGCATTGCGCAGTTCGGGCTGGTCGAGCACCTCCTCCACATCACGAAGACGCTCGGTCCAGTCGGCAAAATCATCGCCGGTCAAAGGTCCGCCGTATCCACCCGCTCCACCACGTCCGGTCCGCGCCCCGGTTTGTCCCCGCTCCGTCGGAGGCAACAGGGAATCGAGATCGAGCCCAGGGGCACCTGCCGCCCCGCTGTTGCCCGGCTGGCCCGCCGCCGCCGTGCGCTCCGCTCCGGCACCGCGCGGTCCGGGAGCAGGCTCGCGCCCGGCCGTATCGCCCGCGGCCTGCCCGGGCGGCCCGCGACGTCCCTGCGGAGGCGCATCGCCCGGCTGGTTGCCCGGTCCTGGCTGTCCCGAAGCAGGTCCGGAGAGGGGCGCCGGTTCACCCGCGGCCTGCTCCTGTCCGGACGTGGCGGGTGCACCCCCGCCCTCGCCTGAAGGTGCCGGACGCTCCGCCGCCTGAGCCTGACTGGCCTCCCGGTCGAGTTGGTCCGTGATCGCCTGCAATTCAGACTGGGCCAGGCGCAGGGCTTCCGCATCGTCACCCAACACCCGCTCCGCCGCCCGTTCCACGCCGCGGCGAAGTTCATCGACGCTGGAACGCGCCTGCCGTTCGGCATCGCGCGCCTGGGGGACGAGTCCCTCCTTCAACAGCTCCGACGAGAGGTCAAACATGCGGGTGCCTTCCTCTCCGTTCTCCGCCTGAAGTCGGTCATAGAGGGCGCGCGTCATGCGGCCGGAATCCATCAGGTCGCGACGCAACGCCTTCGCGGCGGACGCGTCATCCTGGTTGACCTTGCGCAGACTGTCATAGAGTTCCCGCGACACCAGCGGCTCCGAGGTCTCGGCCTGCGAGGAGAGCTGCGTGGTGCGCTCCATCAGGTCCTGCACGCGCTTCTGCTGCGCCTCCAGCGCGCGTCCCATCTGTTCGCGCTCCGGTGAGTCGCTCAGCGACTTGCGACGGGGATCCTCCAGGCCCTCCAGTTTCTGGGCGAGTTCGGACTGGGTCTGCGCCACGTCCCGGGCCTGACCGCGCAAATCACGCAGTTCCTCCTCAAACTGGCTCGAGTTTTCCTTCCTAAGATCGTCCCGCATCTGCTGGAGCTGACGCTGGGCGCGCGTGCCGGACGCCACCGCCTGTGCAATCGATCCTTCGGCGGTGGCATCCGCCGCCCGCTGCACGTCCTGGCGCGTTTCGTCCAACTGACGGCGCTCGTCGGCGAGTCGGGACTGGTTCTCCGGCCGCTCCATGCGCTGCTGGAGTTCATCCACGTCGGCCAACATCTCGCGCTGCTCGTCCTGCAGGCGCTTCAACTCGCGTCGCGCATCCTCTCGCTCCTTCTCAGTCTTCGCCTCCTGCAGCGCGCTCTGCAGCTCCTTGAGGCGCTCGTTCACTTCCTGCTGGCGCTGGGCCAGTTCCTGGAGGCGGTTCATCACCTGGAGCTGCTCCTTCCGCTCCGATGTCACCGGCGCCTTGGCATCGCGGCGTGTTTCATACCGGTTCTCGGTCTGCGCCAGATCAAGTTGGTCCACCTGCCGCTGGTTCATCTGGCCGCCGCCCTGGCCGCGGCTCCGACTTCGGGATCGGGACACCGAGGTCTCGCGCTGCTGCAATTTGAGCAGCGCCTGTAGCGCCGACTGCTCCGCGGTGAGCGCCCCCTGCAAGGGTTCGGGGGAATCCACTGCATCGTTGAGTTTGCTCGCGGCGGTCTCCATGGCGGAGGTCACGCTGTCCCAAAGCGCGGTGAAGCGCGGCGACGTCACCCGTTCCGCCGCCGCCTGGGCCTGGGTCAAGGCCTCCACCTGCGAATCGCGAACCACTTTGGCATCCGCCGCGTAGGTGGCGCGCTCGGGTTCACGCTGCAGCTTCCAGGTCGCCGCCAGAATCTGCTTCTGCAGTTCGGTGAGGCGCTGCGATCCGCCCTGCGGGGCCTCGCCTCCCTCCTGTTCACCCTGCCCCATGCCGCTCTCCTCCCGAAACGCTTCGTCAAACGGGCGCACCTCGGCAAAATAGAGATCGCTGCGCGTGCGTCGGACCTGTCCGTCGGGGCCGATGTCTTCCGCCCAGACATACCAGGACACCAGTTCATCGGGCTTCGCCGCCAGGTCCTCGAGCGAAAGCAGGTGACGAAACGTCAGGCGGTCGCGGGCCTTGAGGTCCCGACCAAGCTCGATCTCACGCGTCTCGCTCTCGCCATGGGTGTAGGCTAGGCCGTACCGGGGAGAACCAAAATCGTCCCACAGCGTACCCTCAAAGCGCACTTCCTCGATCGCCGAGGGACGGATGTCACCGCGGGGCGAGACCAGCCGGATCTCGGGGCGGCGGTTGGGTTGCACATCGATGACCAGGGGGGTCGCAGTCCGGTTCTTTCGCCCCTCCGCGTCGACGAGTTCGACATCATAGGTCTGGCTCCGGCTGAGCAGCCGGGAAGGCAACAGCCCCTGCGCCTTGCCCGGTTCCAGGGTCAGCGCCAGCACTTCCTTGTCTCCGGTCCGGCCGACGAGGCGGGCCGACGCCACCGGCTTGTTGAGCTGGAGCGCAAGGTCCAGGCGGGTGCCTTCAACCGCGCTGATGCGCCGGGTGTCCTCGACGCGGCGCACCGCTTGGTCCGTGTAGGCTGGATACGTGAGCGTGGCATCGGCGCGCACCAGTCGGGGATGCTCAAATACACGGACCCGATAGTCGGGGGAACGCTCGCCACCTTGCACGACATGGTAGGTGAAGGACTCGGTCACCTCCGGCACGGTGCCACCAAAGGTGGGATCAGCCAGGCTCTTCACCAGGGGCAGCGTGCGCGCCGGCTGGTTGGGCTGCTCGATCACCAGGTCCACCCCGGCCGGCACGCGGCCGCCAAAGGTGGCCATGACCACGAGGCTCTCCCCTTTCTCGACTTCGGTATCACCCGGAGAGACAGTCATCCCATCGGCCACGACCCGCACACCGGGCAGCGCCGGTTTCGGAGCCAGACGATGCACCTGGAGCAGTCCCACGCAAAAGAGCCCGAAGGCACCGACCTGCAACACCGTGCCAAGGACCAGGCGACGGCGCGGCTCCACCTGGATCCACTGCCGTTCCTGGCAGTGCCGCACCGCATCCTCCACCAACCGGGCGCGCAGATAACCGGATTCTGCCGAGGCCTCCGGCGGGGGTTGCACCGCCGTGAGCAGGAGTCCGTTGAGATCGGGAAACCGGCGTTCAAGGCGTTCAGCCAGGCGACGCAAGTCAGGTTGCTCGGTGGCAGCTCGGATCACCCAGATCACGGACGCAGTCGTCGCCAGAGCGGCGAGGATCGGAAGGGTCAGGTTAGAGGCCACCCCGCTCGCGCGATGCAGGAGCACCGCCGCCGCGGCCAGTAGCGTCCCGGCGCACCAGGTCAGCGCGAGGCGGGTGAGCAATCGCCGCTGGATCTCGCGTCGCGCGATCCGCAACAACCGGCTGTGCAGGAACGGGTCCATCAGGGTGTCACTCCTTCCTCCATCACGGCGGCGCGGCGCGCCCGCGCCGCGACCAGGGATTCAACCACCACGACCAGCAGCGTGGCACCGATGAACCAACGCCACAACTTTTGCCGGCCCTCGGCCTCCAGCGCGGGCAGGTCCACATGGGCACGCTCCCGGCTCGTAGGCGCCTCCGGGGGTTTGAGGCGAAGGCCGCGCTGCTCCAGTTCCTCGGGTGACAGCGGCTCGGTCCGGGTTTCGCCGGGATCCAGCCCCACGCTGATGCGCGAGTCGCCGCGGGTTCCGGAAAACAGGTACAGCCCGGGCTCCGTCGTGCCCTCGAACCGCGTCGCCCCGGTCGGCAGCGCCTCGCTCGGCCCGCCTGGACGCGTGACCCGCGTCAGGCCCAGCGCCGGGTCGAGCAGGATGGGGTCGCCAACGGTGACCCCGGGTGCATCGGTTCGCACGACGCCGCTCGACTCGAGCAGTGACCACAGCAGTGGCACAAATTTTGAAGACACGCCGAGTTGGCTGTCCGCCGGATGCCAACCCGAGGTGAGCAGCCAGACCGAGCCTTGCCCGAGCGGAACCTGCAGCAGGGCGGGATCACCGGTGTCGAAGCGGGCGAGCACGCGCGCTCCCGGGATCGACGCCGGATCCAGCACGCGATGAGACCAGACGTGGATCTTGGTGAAGTCTCCGAAGCGCGGGTCGGCGAACGGCGCAAACACAGGATGCTGGAAATCGATCTCACCCCACATCGCATAGCGGGACGCCTTCTCCTCGCGCACCCCATCGGCCCGCCCGCCGAGCCAGACCCACCAGGCGCGGGCCGCCTCCGTGGTTTTTGGAACGAGGAGGAGGCTCTTTCCCGCCTGCACCTCTGCCCGCAGGGTGTCAGCGACCGCTCCAGCCAAGGTGTCACTCGCCACCACCCAGGCCGCCTCGCGCAACGAAGCCGTATCGACCGCCTCCGTACGCAGGGGCTTCAAGCGGAACTCCCAGCGGGCATTGGCCGGCAGGGCCCGCTTCAGGAAATAGAGGGGCTGGCCCGCGTCGGCCGCCTGCTCCTGTCCCACATAAAGAACCGGCACGACGCGACGCTCCGTGTCCGTGACCCAGACGGTGTTGTCGAAGGGATGGGCGTCGCCCCGCAGGGTGATCCGATTCAGTCCGGCGGCGGGACGCGGTGGCAGGGTGACGAGGCGGCTCTGTCCGGCCGGCACGTAGGCTTCCACCTGGCCACCGGATGCAGCCTCCCCGGACGGCTGCGTCCATCCCACGGTGAAGCGCTCGCTGGTGGCATCGACCGAGTTGCTCACCCGAACCCGCACGGGAGCGACGTCCACCGTCTCGGTTTCGGCGGAGGAGACCACCGCTTGCACGCCCGCATTACCCGCCGGCCGCACCACCACCGACTCGACGCGAACCAACACCTCCGACGGCCACTCAAACGCCTGCAGGGCGTCGAGGCGCGCTCCGGATTGCAGGTCGCTCACCAGCACCACCTCGCGCACGCCGTCGCGCGCCGCCTGCACCGGTTCCTCGGTCAACGCCTCCGCCGCCGCGATCAGTCCCTGTCCCAGGTGAGTGGCTTCCCATCCAGGGGGAGCGCCTTCCAGACGCTGCCGCACCACCGCGGCACGATCCGACGCGGGCAGCGACGCCCCCTCGGAAAAACTGAGCAAGACCGTGGGCACACGGGCAAAGGCGATCACCGCGATCCGATCCGCCGGCGCGGCAGCGCGGACGAGCGCATCGACCTTCTCCAACGCCGCCGCCCAGGCTCCGTCACGCCGTAAACTGGCGCTGCGATCCACCAGAATGACCTGGCGGCGGATCCGTCCGCCCGCCGCTGACGTCTGATCGGCTTCCTTGAGGAAAGGTCGGGCAAAGCCAAACGCCAGCAGCGCCAGCGCCAGGCAGCGCAGCGCGAGCAGCAGCCAGTGCTCAAGCCGGTTCCGCTTGGTCAGCCGCGGCGTCGTCGGCACGAGGAACATGAGCGATGGGAACCGCATCCGCTGGCGCGGGGTGCGTCGCGCGAGATGAAAGAGGATCGGCAGCGACAAAGCCGCCAACCCCGCCAGGAACAGGGGCGCGAGGAAACTCACGACCGGCGTCCTCCTCCCGCGCGCGCCCCGCGGACGGACTTGTGACGTTGCTGACGCGTCTTGAGAAAGGCGAACAACGCGAGTTCCAGCGGCTCATCGGTCGACAGGCGGTGGTGCGCAATGCCCTGCCGATCGCACAACCGTCGCACCGCATCGGTGTGGGCCGCGAAACGCTCGCGGTAACCCGCGCGCGCCACCTCGGGATCCACAAACACCGTGCGCGCGGTCTCCAGGTCTTCGAAGAGCAGCGGAGCGTCAAAGGACAGGGAGGCCTCCGCGGGGTCGACGAGGTGGAACACGAGGATCTCGTGACCACAGGTCGCCAGGGTCGTCAGGCTCGACTCCAGTCGGTCGAGGGGGGCGAGGAAATCGGATACGAGGACGAGCAGCCCGCGTTTGCGCACGAGGGCGAGCATGTGTTCGAGCGGGGCCACCAGATCCGTGGTTTTGCCCTCCGCCGGTTTGTCCAGCGCGAGAAAAAGCTGGCGCAGGTGGGTGGCGCGAGCCCGCGCCGGCAGGTACTCGCGCACCCGCCCATCGAAGGTCATGACCCCGACGGCATCGCCTTGCTTGTGGAGAAACTGCGCCAGCGTCGCCGCCAGGGTGGTCGCATAGTCGGCCTTGGTGATGCCGGCCGAGCCGTAGTCCATCGACCGGCTGCGATCAACCAGGAGATGGCAGCGCAGATTGGTCTCGTCCTCGAACTTTTTGATGTAAACCCGGTCCGACCGCGCCAGCACCCGCCAGTCGACGTAACGAGGGTCATCGCCAGATGAATACGGACGGTACTCGGTGAATTCCGCCGAAAATCCATGGTAGGGCGAGCGGTGCAGGCCGTTCCAGAAGCCCTCCACCACCACCCGCGCCCGCAGTTCGAGGCTGCCGATGCGCATCAACGCCCGCGGATCGATGTACCCGCGCCGGGCGGTCCCGGTGGAGGGAGCGGACGGGGTGGCGGAAGCGGTCATGGACGATCGCCTCCCGCCGGACCAACACCGCCGCGCCACGCGCCATCCCGCGGGGTCAACGCCCCGCCTCCTCCGGTGGAGGTGGCCTCGCCGAGGCCGCGACGGGCCCCCGGCCCGCCCTCCGCGCCACCGATCCCGCGTCGCAACGCCTCATCGCGCGGGGTCGACGACCCCACCTCCATCGGAGGGGATGCCTGGGGTGCTGCGTGGCGGGCGTGCATGCGAAAACGAATCAACCCAGGACCGGTCAAACCGGGCGTTTCACGGTGGCGAGGAGCTTCTGCACCACGTCATCCACCCGGACGCCGTCGGCCTCGGCCCGATAATTGAGAAGGATCCGGTGACGGAGCGTCGGCGCGGCCAGCGCCTGCAGGTCCTCCACTGCGACAAACGACCTTCCCTGCAACAGCGCCCGCGCCTTCGCGCCCAACACGAGAAACTGGCCGGCCCGCGTGCCGGCACCCCAGTTGACCCAGTCATTGATAAATGCCGGCGTCCCCGCTTGACGGGGACGCGACGCCGACGCCAGTCGCACCGCGTAGCGGACCATTTCCTCCGCAATCGGCACCGATCGCACGAGTTGGTGAAACCGCAGCACATCGGTTCCATCGAACAAAGGGCGGATGGTCTCTCCGCGTCCGCGGGTGGTCTGGGTCACCACGCGGACTTCGTCGTCCTCCGGCAGGTAGTCCATGACGACATTGAACATGAAACGGTCCAGCTGAGCCTCCGGCAATGGATAGGTTCCCTCCATCTCGATCGGATTTTGCGTGGCCAGCACAAAAAACGGCTCCTCCAGGGCATGCCGCACGCCGCCCGCCGTGACCTGATGCTCCTGCATGGCCTCCAGCAACGCGGCTTGGGTCTTTGGCGGTGTGCGGTTGATTTCATCCGCCAGCAGCATGTGCGCAAAAATCGGCCCGCGGACGAAGGTCATGCGACGTTCTCCGCCGGACTCCTGGAGGATCTCCGTGCCCGTCACATCCGCAGGCATGAGGTCGGGCGTGAACTGGATCCGGCGGAAGTTCAGGTGAAACACCTGCGCGATCGACTTCACGAGCAGCGTCTTCGCCAGCCCCGGCGCGCCGGTGATCAGGCAATGCCCACCGGCCAGCAGCGATATCAGGATCTGCTCCACCACCGCCCGCTGACCCACGATGACCTTTGCCAATTCCGCTTCAATCAAGGCGCGCCCAGCCAGCAATCGCTCGGTCGCGGCCTTCTCCTCGGCATACGCCGACACCGCCGGTGCGGGCGCCGCCACCGCGGCCGCGGAGTCGGTCGGCAGCGGCGGAGGCGCGGACGAGGCATCACTCGGCGCTGGGGTGTCGGAAGAAGCGGAGCCGGCTGCGTTCATAGAGGAGAGGTGGGAGTGAAGTCGGGAAAGGAAGAAAGACGCGTGAGATCAGGTCAGGTTTCGCGGGCGCCGGGCTCAATGGGTCATGGCGTAGAAAATAATGTTAATGCCGAGTGGATACGCGATTTTCTCGGAGAAATTGTGGAAGTAGTAGTCGCTCTCGCCCTCGCGTTCCCAGCCGTCGCCATTGTCGCTGTTGTGGGTGGCAATCACCATGAGCCGGCCCTTGTCATCGAACATGCCGCGGTGGTGCACCTCCTGCGCATCGGATCGCTCCCAGGTCACGCCGGTGTGTTCGCTGTTGATGCCGGTGCGGATGTTGGGGACCTGCCCCTTGGCCTTGATTTCGAAGACGCAGTGGTAGATGGCGTGGTCGAGCGGAATCTCGGAAAACGCGCGGTCGGGGAAGGCCTTGCGCAGCTCATGGGCCATCGACTCCCATTCGCGTTCGCCCCAGAAATCATCGAGCATGAGAAATCCGCCGTTCAACAGGTACTTTCGCAAGGCCGCGGCCTCGTCGTCACTCAGCGCCAGACCACCGGGTTCAACGATGTAGATGAAGGGATAGTCCGCCAGCTCCGGATCGGTGAGGCGGAGGATGCGGCCGTCGGGATCGACCTTCATCGAGGTCATCTGCTGGAGGCGATAGGACAGGTTGAGATCGCTGTCCGGCAGATCGGTCTGCCACGTCCCGCCCCCGCGACGGCCGAATCCTCCAAATCCGCCGAACCCACCCGACTCATAACGAATGCGGGCAAAGGTAAAGACATCGTGCCGAAAGGCCGGTGGGTTTTCCCAGACCGGTGTGCCGGTGCTGTGCGACTCCAGCGCCCGCGCTGTTTTTGTATCCTCCGACACATAACCGCGTCCTTCGCCAAACCAGCGTTGACCCAGCAAACCGGACGCAAGAGCCAGCAGACCCACTCCCACGATCATCGTCGCCATGCGACGCCGCCGAACGGGCAATCGGGGAGTCCCCCGGGTGTCCGGGGAGCGGGAGTCAAGGGAGGAGAGCAAAGTCACGGGGAGGCGGGCGCAGGGCGGTTGAGCTTCAACAGCAGGGCGAGTGCCGAGCGGTGACGCGGCGCGTCTTCCAGCGCGGTCAGCACATGATGGCGGGCCGACGGATCCCCGGCCCGGGCCAGCACCTCGGCCAGGCGGTAGTGGATTTCCGCCGGGTTCGGTGGATCGAGGTGCAGGAGGGTGCGCCACGCCGCCTGGGCAGCCGGCAGGTCATTCTGCGCCTCGGCCGCGGCCGCGAGTTTTTCGTAGGGGGCGGCCACCAGCGGATTGACCGCGAGAAAGCGTTGGGCGTTGAGCAGCACCGTGGCCCAGTCCTGGTCGGCAGCGGCGAGTTCCATCAACCGAAGATTGGCGGCCGGAGCCGCATCGGTCCGCGCCGTCCAGGTCTCCAACGCCTTCCGTTCGGCGGCGCGATCTCCGGATTCGCGCAAGGCGTCCACCCACAACGCATAGGCGCTGTCCGCGCCTGCGTGGTCCGGCACGAGTCGCACCGCCCGTTCCGCCAGGGTGCGCGCCTCGTCCCAGCGCTTCTCCGACGCCGCCTGTCGGGCCCGCGTCAACACGGCGATGCGGTTGTCGGGATTTTTTTCCAGCCAGGCCTTCAGTTCCTCCTCCGCCCCGGCCTTGAGCAGGGCCACAGGAGGTTTTTCCATGACCTTGTCACTCGCAAAGGCCGTGGCCCGGGCCTGAACAAAGGTGGCGAACTCTGTTTCGAGCGACGCCAGCGGCACCGTGTGCCGGGCCAGCGCCTCGTTGATATCGACGCCGACCCGGAGCGAACGCAGCACGCCTTTCAAGGCGTCGAAACCAAATCGCTCGATGAGAAACTCGACCACCAGCGAGGACTGGTAGTAGGCAAATTGGACGTGCTCCGGCGTGGGTGGGGACAGAAACACCGAGCTGAGCTGGGCGACGGGCACCAAGTCGCCGCCACGAATCATCTCCCAGTACCGGGGGGTCATGCGCATGCCCCAGGCTGGATCCGCCTGACGCTCCTCATAGACCGAAATCCCCTCGCTCAGCCAGCGGGGCATTTTGTTGCGGGTGAACTGAAGGGTGACGACGTGGCAGTACTCATGCCAGAGCACCGACTCCCAGTTGACCCCCTTGCCCGCTCCGGTGGCGGCGGGACTGTTGGCCGTCACCACCCGGCCAAAACACACCCCCAGGAAGCCCTGGATGTCGGGCAGGCCGAACGTGCGCACGGCAAAATCCTTCTGGTCGGCAAAGATATCGACGATCGTCGGTTCCGCCAATTCCACCCCGTAACGGCCCACCAGCCGGTCGCGGGCACGCGACAGCAACGCGAGCACGCGGGGCCCATAGAGGTCCGCCTCACGCTGCGCCATCCGCACGGAGAATGCCTCGTTCTTGAGGACCGCGTATTTCGACAGCGTTTCCCGCAAGGTGACCAGGTTGTAGGCCTCGACATCGTACCCGTCCTTTTCATTGACCTCCGCGATCATCGCCCACCCCTCGTCCTCCTGGCCGAGTCGCAACAGATCACTCGCCAGTTGGGCCTTGGCCGGGAGGAACTCCGGATCGAGCAGCAAGGCCTGGCGCTGCGCTGCCGCCCCCTCGCTGAACCGGTACTTCTGGGACAGCTTGCGACCGATCAGGTGGTCCACCCGGGGGTTGGTCTCGGACGCACGCAGGCCGTGCAAACGCGCCAGGGCCGCCTCCTCGGGTTTTCCCGCCAGGTGGGCGAGCACCGCGCGGTACGCGAAAAGTTCGGGACGCGCCGGGCTGATGCCGGCGATCTCCTCCAGCTTTTTCCCCGCCTCGTCATAGGCCTCGGCATCCACCAAATGATCCACCTGCAGCAGCAGGCTCGGCACATGCCGGGGATTCGCCTTCAAGGCCGCGGTCAATGCCGCCACCATCGCTGGACGATCCCCTTCTTCGTAGGCCTGGGCTGCACCAAAGAGCAGATCCGCGTCATGGGGGAGCTTTTCGACTCCCTCGGCAAACGCCTTGGCCGCCAGGGCATAATCGTGCTTCTCCAGCGCCAGTTCTCCCCGCGCCAGGTAAACGTCGCGCAGCGTGGGCGCCGCCTTCTGCGCCACGGAAAACACCCGGTCGAGCACATCCTTGGGATCGGCCCCCAAGGCCAGCGCCAGCCGGCCGAAGACGACCAGATTGACCGGGTCGCGATAGGCCCAGCGTCGGCGCGACACCATCTCGGCGATTTCGCCCGACAGGGCTCGCACGCGCGCGGAATCACCCAGCGTATTGCACAACTCGCGGGCCGCCCAGCGCAGCCGGATACTCTGCACATCCCGGCCGATCGCGGTGTCGAGCACGGCCAGGGCGTCGGCATATCGCGAAACCGCGACCAGCGCCTCGGCGTGCGCGAGCGACCAGCCTTCCTTGTCCTCCTTGGGCTCCGGATCGAGCGCCGCCTGAATGACCTCGGCATAGGCACCCTTCCGCAGTGCCGCGTGGGCACCGGCCAGATCCATGCCCCAGGCCCAGCCCGCCCCCAGCAGGCCAGCGACGACGACCCCCGCCCGCAAAACCCAGCATCCTGCGCGAAGGAGTCGGTTCCCACCCATGTCCCAGCGTGTGCGCAGCCCGGCGGGTTTGCAAGCGACCGCAAGGAAGATTCCGCCACTCCGCGAGGTCAGGCCTGCCTACGTCCGCCGGAAGCGGGTGCGCCGGCACCGCGAGATTGGCGGCATAGCCCCTCGGTGGGTCAGGCATGTGACCAGCGGTTCACCCTCGAAACCACCGATCGCGGCTGAAACCCTTTCTCCGGTCGGATCCAAAAGACCCACCCAACGGGTCCAACCTCCCCTCCCTTCCTCTTCTCCTCCATGAACCTTACTCCCGGCCAGCTTCAGGAATTGCGAGATTTCGACACCGCACTGCTTGCCAACACCATCGGTCTGATCGACCCGACACCCGCCCATGAGTTTTACCTCAGCGGGGAGATTCAATCGGTCACCCCCGCGCTCGGCCCCCACGTCGGAGTGGCCTTCACGGCCGAGCTCGACAGCAGCACTCCGGGTGGAACGGCCGACACCGAACTCTACTGGAAGCAGCTGGATGCCATGGCCGCCTGCGGACTGCCCATCATCTGGGTGGTAAAAGCCGTCGGCTCGCGTCCCGACCACGAGTGCATGATCGGCGACGGCATGGCCAAAGTTCTCCGGTCCGTCGGCTGCGAAGCCCTCGTCTCCGACGGCCGGGTGCGGGACGTCCCCGGCTTGCTCTCGACTCCGTTCGCCGCCTATTGCCGCGGCAAAGCGGTGCACCACGGCCCGCTCCGTTTTCGCGCGACCGATCGTCCCGTCGATGTCGGCGGGGTCACGCTGCGCTCAGGCGACCTGATCCACGCCAACAACGAAGGTGTGATCCGCATCCCGCTGGCCTGCGTCGACCGCCTCGCCACCTACGCCGTGAAGATGCGCGCCTTCGAGCACGCCGCCCACATCCACTGGCGCCGCGAGGACCGCACCCCCGCCGAAAAGCGGGCTCACGTGCAGAAACTCCTCGGAGAATACGGTCTCACCGACTGCGTCAGCAGCGCCAAACGCTGAACCGCGGGCCACGTTCATTCGAACCCGAAAGGCTTTCAGCCTTCCGCTACAACCGAGGTAGAGGAACGCGGAACGCGTTTCTATCCCCGCGCCCCGGCACCGACCGGTCCGCTCAGCCTCAACCATTCAAACGAGCGACCACGAATGGACACGAATCCAGAGGGAGATAGGAGGAGTCGAGCACCTGGTATTGCCTCACCAAAAAGAGAACCAATCCCCTGCAACTTTCGGACCCTGTTTTTATTCGTGTAGATTCGTGTCCATTCGTGGTTCAAATCTGCCGGTGGCTCAGAGCCGGTACTGAGGGATTTTCATCCACTCGCCCTCCCGGAGGGCGGACTGATGGGCGACAATGCCCGACACCGTCAGGTTCAGCGCCATCGCGATGTTCACCAAGGGCGTGCGGTTCTCGAGCAAGGCCATGACAAACTCGTTCATGAGGGGCCCATGTGACCCACCGTGGTGACCGGAGTAGGCTCCCGCGACGCCGGGCGGTTGCGGGGGACGCTTGAGATGGGGCAGTTTTTTCTCCAGCCCCTTGTACTCCCCATAGAACGTACCCCGTTGTCCCCGGATCCGGCCCATCTCGCCGCTCGCACCGGGGGTATCCCAGCTCACCGCCATGCGCGCCGACCCGCCTTCACTGGTCTGGAACAGGGCGATCTCCGTGCCGAACGGATTTCGGTAGCCATTGTTCCCCGGCTTGAATTCATCGATCAGGCTCGGGGAACCGATGCATGAAACGCGGGTGAAGGAACCTCCCGTGACACAGGGGTAGTAGGCGTTGGAGTGAGTCGGGTACCACTGCGGCGGAAGTCCGATCCGCCAGCCCTGGTAGGAGTCGATCGGCTCGGACATGTAGTGATAGTACTCACCTTCCGAATACACGACCTTCCCCAGCCCACCCGCCCGATAGATCTCGCGCATGGCGTGCAGGTCCGCGTGAAAGGCCGAGGTCTCGAACATCATGTAGGTCAGCCCGGTCGCCCGCACCGTCTCCCAGAGCAGATCGGCGTCCTCCAGCGATCCAAACACCGCCGGCACGGCGACGGCGACATGTTTGCCGTGCTTGAGGGCGGCGATGCAATGCCGCGCGTGACTGGGCGCGTCGGTGGCGACGAACACCGCCTCGATGCGCGGATCCTTGATCATCTCCTCGAGTGAAGGGTACGTCTTCGCGCACCGGCACTCCCGGGCCAGCGCCGCGCAACGCTCCGGAAACAGATCGGTGACGGCGACAACCTCGACATTGGGATGATCCTGAAATCCAAAAACCGCGCCGAACTTGCAGACGCCGTAGCCCGCGATCCCGACCCGGATGCGACGCTCCGACACCGGCTTCCACCCCACCGAAAGATCCGGATCGCGGGCCGCCTGCTCAAACCCCTGGATCTTGGTCAGATCAGCACCCTGTGCCCCCGCGGACAACGGAAGCGCCGCCCCCAGGGCCGCGCCCGCCAGTTGCAGAAAGTCCCGTCGGGACGAGGCCCGGGCCAAACCGGAGGACTCCGCTGCCAGCGACTCACGATCCGAAGGGGTACTCATGCCCTCATCCAGTCACGTTACGCACCGAAAGGACATCCGAATTCAGCCGTCGCGCATATTTGGACGAACGACACCGGCGCATATCACACCGATTGGGTCATGAAGACGACCTTAGAAATTTCCGCTCCCTGCCTTCGTCAGGGCAAGAAGATCGCCGCGCGCGGCGCGGGCTCGGTTTCCAAGTTTCAGCGCGAGAGCGGCGCAAACAGCGCATCGACGAGTTCCGGCGTGGCATCCGGTGTGTTCAACCACGTCTCGCGCCGCATCCGCCCCATGGAACCGCCGCCCGACTCGACTTCGAGCAGGCCCCCGATCAGGCGCAACGAACCCTCCTGGTAAGCCGCGCTCAACGTGGGCTGATACTTCGCCACGATCAACGCCGCCGCCGCCGCCGGATCGGCGGTCGCCGCACGCCAGCCCCGATTGCTCGCCTCGAGAAACCGCGTCAGCACCGCGGCTTCACCCGCCCGAGTCTTCTCCGTTGTGAAGTAAACTTGCGAGTAGGCGCGATACCCGTGCTCGTATCCGAAAAATGCCTTCACCGCGTGCCCGTCGGTCTCGAAAGCCACCTTCTCGTCAATCACATACGCCACCTGCGCGTCCACCTTCCCGAGCGGCAGCGAGGTGTGGTCGTTGCCCAGCACCACCGGGGTGACGTCCTCGAGCGTCAGTCCTGCGTTCGCCAGCATTTTTGCCAGCTGCGGGCGGTTGTAGGCATGCAAACCGATCCGCTTCCCTTTCAATTCCGCCAACCCGGTGAACCCCCGCGAAGCCAGTGTCACCACGCCGATCGGCGATGCCTGGAAGATGGTCGCGAACGCCTGCACCGGCGCCCCGGCCGCCCGCGCCCGCAGCAGCGCGCTTCCGTCGGCCACGCCGATGACCACGCCGGGCGCCGCCACCACCGGACCCACCGTCTCCATCGTCTGCAGGTTTACCCCCGAGAGGGTCACCTCCAGCCCGGCCTCCCGATACCAGCCGCGCTCATGCGCCAGGATGAGTCCGGCGAACTGCACGTTGGCGATCCAATCGAGCTCGACCCGCACCGGCACGATCGCGGCCGCCGGTGCCTTCGACGTTTCGACTGCGGACCCGGCCACCGCCGCTGGCATATTCACCCGTACCAGCCGGAAACCCAGCTCGTCATTGCGCGAGCCGACAAACTGCGGCGATCGTTTCGCGAGGAGCAGGTAGGCGGGACGGTCGCTCCCCCAGCAACCGCCGCGCGCCACCCGCGCGATCGATGACGTCGTGTAAGCCTCATCCACCCATTCCCACACGTTGCCCGACAAATCGTGCAATCCCTGCGCATTGGCCGGGAAACGTCCCACCGGCGAAGTCCGTGGAAAATCGTCCGAGTAACCTCCGGGAATCGTGCCCCACCAGGATGGCTTGCCGGCGGCCGACTCCGTGCCCGCGTAGTTGCCGAAACCGGCGGGCGGCGGCCAGTCCCGCCCCCACGGGTAACCCGAATCGGCCGCGGCCATGCGTTCCTCGGGCGTGGCCCCGTCCTCGTTCCGCAGACCCGCAGCCAGGCTCCATTCACGATCGGTGGGAAGGCGGTAGCCCTCGTTGGCGGCGATGCGCCCTGCCGCGCGGTCCTCCGCCGTGAGCCACGCGGCATACGCGCGCGCGTCCGCCAGATTGACTCCCACCACGGGATGCGCGTCGGTTTGCACGAACCCGGGATCCGCCCAGGTGTGGCCGCGCGGCAGCCAGTCAAAATCGTCGGCGCCGAGCGTCACCATCCCGCCGGTCGCGTCGTGCCCCGTGGCCGCCACAAAACGCCGGAACTCGCCCACCGTGGTCTCGTGAACCGCGATGGCCACGCCCGGCAAACCCGGCAAACCGACAAAGGTTCCGGCGGCCGGCGCACCGGCAGCGCTCAGCAACAATCCAACGCCAATTCTCGCCCAAAGTGCCATAATCGCCCTCCAATGCAGGTGCTGTGCCCAGGCTCGGGCCACTCCCCCGGCCTTGACGGATTCCGCATAAAAACACCGAAAGCCGCGGTCTCGCTCGTCCGGTCGGGGTCGGGTGACAGCCGCGACAGAAACGGAGAACGTGCCGCCCGCAGGGACGCATCGCGTCAATCCCTGAAAACGGGCCGGATCGAGTCGCTTCCACTGCGGAACGCGGGGGGGGCCTCGTTCCGCTAGACGGTACCCTCCCCAGCATTGACCACCTTAGACGGACCAATCCCCTGGTCGGGCTATGTCGCTTTGAAATTTTTACCCGCACCCCGCGCTTGCTAGGCAGGGCGACGGACGGCCTTATCGGGCCTGTCACCGCCCCTGTGAACACCCCGCAGTCAGAGAATACCCGTTGGTTTGCGGAGCATGTGCAACCGCATGAACCTTCTTTGCGCTCCTACTTGCGGGCCGTCTTTCCCGCGTTACCCGACATCGACGATCTCGTTCAGGAGTCGTCTGCGCGCCTGATTCACGCACGCACCGCCTTCGCTCCCATGATGTTCGCGACTTCGCTTGCCCTGGTCGCGTTCGCGCGCGCCGACTTTCCGGCCCCGGCCAACTCCGGCGCGCCGCCGCACCTGGCCCGCCCCGCCCTCAGCCCCGCCGAGTCGCTTGCTTCGCTGCAGCTGCCGCCCGGTTTCAAGGCCACGCTGTTTGCCGCCGAGCCCGACCTTCAGAATCCCATCGCGATGGCCTGGGACGCCCAAGGCCGGCTCTGGGTCGCCGAAAACTACACCTATGCCGAGCGAACGCTGCGGTTCGACCTTCGTTTCCGCGATCGCATCGTCGTCCTCGAAGACCGAACCGGCGACGGTCATCACAGCTCGCGCACGGTGTTCGCCGACGATCTCCAGCGGCTCTCGAGCGTCGAGATCGGCCACGGTGGCGTCTGGGCGATGTGCCCGCCGCAGTTGCTCTTCATTCCGGATCGTAACGGCGACGCCGTGCCCGACGGTCCCGCGGAGGTGGTCCTCGACGGTTTCACCATTCCCACGGAAAACTTCCACGGCTTCGCCAACGGTCTCCGTTTCGGTCCTGACGGGTGGCTCTACGGCCGCTGTGGCGCCTCGGCACCGGGCGAACTGGGGCGTCCCGGCACGCCTGCCTCCGCCCGCATCCCCGTGCGCGGCACGCTCTGGCGTTACCACCCCCGGCGCCAGGTGGTGGAAGTGCTGAGCTCCGGCACGACCAACCCATGGGGTCACGATTGGGACGAGCGCGGCGAACTGTTTTTCATCAACACCGTCAACGGCCACCTCTGGCATGGAATCACCGGCGCCCACTATGTCCGTTCGCATACGATCGATCCCAATCCCCGCGCCTACCGGCTGATCGACCAGCACGCCGACCACTGGCACTTCGACACCGCGCAGGACTGGACGAAGTCGCGCGACGGTGCCGCCAACGCCCGCGGCGGCGGCCACGCTCACGTTGGCATGATGATCTACCTCGGTGACAACTGGCCCTCCGCCCACCGCGGACGGCTCTACACGCTCAACTTCCACGGCCGCCGTGCAAACGAGGAACGCCTGGAGCGCACCGGGTCGGGTTTCGTCGGCCGTCACGGTCCTGACTTCCTGATCTCAGGCGATCCTTGGTTCCGCGGCCAGGACCTCGCTTACGGACCCGACGGCGGGGTCTTCGTGCTCGACTGGTCCGATACGGGAGAGTGTCACAATGCCACCGGCGTCAACCGGCTCAGCGGTCGCATCTACAAGATTGTCCACGACGCGCCCGCGCCCGTCGATCCCGACCTCACCCGGACCAGCCCCGCCGAATTAGTCGCCCTGCATGGCCATCGCAACGACTGGTGGGTTCGCCAGGCCCGCCTCGAACTCGCCGGGCGCGCCGCGGCGGGCGCCGTGCTGGGGGACGCCGTCGCGCAACTTCGCGCCCGTGTCACTGTCCCCGGCGGCCCCGCCGTCGACCGGCTTCGCGCCCTGTGGACCCTGCAGGCCATGAGCGCCACCGACGAGGCGTGGTTGCTGCCCTGCCTGCAGGATCCCGACGAAGCGGTGCGAACCTGGGCCGTGCGCCTGCTGACCGACACCTGGCCGCTCGACACGGTGCTCGGCCAGAGACCGGCCCGCGCCGCCGGCGCCGCCGCACCGTCGGAGCAGGTGCTGGCGGCACTGATCCGTCTTGCCGAATCCGAACCCTCCGGGCTCGTGCGTCTCGCCCTCGCCTCGACCCTCCAGCGTCTCCCCGTTTCGCGAAGGCCGGAGCTCGCCCGCCCGCTGCTCCAACGCGCCGAGGATGCCGCCGACACCCACCTGCCGCTGCTGCTCTGGTACGGTCTCATTCCCGTCGCCGATCACGATGCTCCCGCTCTCGCCACCCTCGCGGGCATCAGTGCACTGCCGGTCACCCGCCAGTTGATCGTCCGGCGGCTGGCCGAAGACCTCGCGGCCTCGCCTGCCGTGCTCGACGCTCTGCTCACCACCGCCCGGGACCAGTCCGCGCCCTACCAGTCCGATGTGATCACCGGCCTCACCGAGGGGCTGCGCGGATGGCGTCGTGCTCCGAAACCTGCGTCTTGGGACGCCTTTGCCGCGTCGCTGGCCGCGTCACCCGAGGCGGCGCGGGTGCGTGACCTCAACGTCGTGTTCGGCGATGGGCGCGCGCTCGACGAGGTTCGTGCGTTGGTCCTCGACTCGCAGGCCGAACTTTCCGCCCGCCTCGCCGCCCTGCGCACCTTGATCGAAAATCGTCCGCCCGACCTTCGCGTCGTCTGTGAGCGCATGCTCCGCGTGCGTTTCCTCAACGCCATGGCCGTGCGTGGACTCGCGCAATTCGACGACCCCGCGCTCGGCGAAACGATTGCCCGCAGCTACCCCAGTTTCCACGCCTCCGACCGCCCGGCTGTCCTGGAAACCCTGATATCCCGCCCCGCTTTCGCACGGGCCCTGCTCGCCGAAGTCGCCGCCGGCCGCATCCCACGCGCCGACCTCACCCCCTTTCACGCCCGACAGATTCGCAGTCTCCCGGACCCGGAGCTTCACGACGCGCTCCGGAAAGCGTGGGGTGAGTGGCGCGAGCCGGCCCGTGACAAGGCGGCCTATCTGGCCCGGCTCAAGTCGGAGCTCACACCGGCGGCACTCGCCACCGCGGACCCGTCGCGCGGTCGCGCCGTATTCGTGCGTCTGTGCGCCGCCTGCCACACGCTCTACGGAACCGGCGGCACCCTCGGCCCCGATCTGACCGGTTCCGGACGCGACAACCTCGACTACCTCCTGGACAACATCATCGACCCCGGCGCCGTTGTCACCGCCGACTTCCGCCTCAGCGCCGTCCGCCTCCGCGACGGCCGTGTCCTCAGCGGCTTCATCGTCACCCAAACGCCGCGCACCCTCGGCCTGCGCACCCTGACCGAACTCGTCACCCTGGAACGGAGCGACATCGCCACGATCGAGACCTCCCCCCAGTCGATCATGCCCGAAGGTCTGCTCGAAGCCACGCCCTCCGACGAGGTGCGCGACCTGATCGCCTACCTCCAGCATCCCATTCAGGTTCCCCTGCCCGCACCGTAGGGGAGCGGGCACGGCCAACCGTGCATCCGACGCTCTGCCCGCGGACCGGCTGTTCCGTGCGCCGCCCCGGAAACCCAAACAATTGCGTCCCGGGACGCCCCCGTTCTTGCCACGGCTGACGAGTGCCGTGACCCTTGGCGGTCTCCGCTCGGGGGATTCTCCATGGCTTCGTTGCTTCGTCTCCTCGTCTTCGCTCCGTGGTTGCTTGCGCTCATGCCGGCGGCACCCGCGCCCGTCCAGATCAGCGGCATCTACCCGCACCTCGCCTCATTCAACGACCACGGCGAATGTGGCACCGGCGCCGTCGTTCCCTGGGCGGACCGTCTCTGGGTCATCACCTATGCGCCGCATATGCCGAAGGGGTCGACCGACAAACTCTACGAAATCGACGCCGAGCTGAATCTCACCCTCCGTCCCGAGAGCATCGGGGGCACGCACGCGAACCGCTTCATTCACCGCGAATCCCAGCAGCTCTTCATCGGCCCCTACGTCATCGACGCGCGCCGCAACGTTCGGGTCATTCCCGCTGCGTCGATGTTTGGTCGGCTGACCGGCACGGCCCGGCATCTCACCGATCCGGCCCGGAAGATCTACTACGCCTCCATGGAGGAGGCTTTCTACGAGGTCGATGTCCACAGCCTCGCCGTGACCGAGCTGTTCCGCGACGAGCAGCTCAAGGACGGCCGCAAGGCCGGGCTTCCGGGGTACCACGGCAAGGGACTCTACTCCGGCCAGGGCCGGCTGATCTACGCTAACAACGGCGAAAACTCTCCGCTCGCCCGCCAGAAGCCCGACATTCCGTCCGGCGTGCTCGCCTCCTGGGACGGTACCGCTCCGCACTGGACGGTGGTCCGGCGCAACCAGTTCACCGAAGTCACCGGCCCCGGCGGCCTCACCGGCAACTCCGAACCTGCCACCGACCCGGTCTGGTCGATCGGATGGGACCATCGTTCGCTGCTGCTCCAGGTGCTCGACGCGGGGACCTGGCACACCTACCGCCTACCCAAGGCGAGCCACTCCTATGATGGAGCGCACGGCTGGAACACGGAGTGGCCCCGGATTCGCGACATCGGTGAAACCGACTGGTTGATGACCATGCACGGTTCGTTCTGGCGCTTTCCCCGGACGTTCTCCGCCACCCGGTCTGCCGGACTGCTGCCGCGGTCCAACTACCTCAAGGTCGTGGGCGACTTCGCCCGTTGGGGCGACCGCATTGTCCTCGGGTGCGACGACACCGCCCAAAGCGAATTCCTGAACAAACGCCGGGCCAAGGGCGCCCTCGCCGGCCCGGGACAGTCGCAGTCCAATCTGTGGTTCATTGACCCCGACCAACTTGACCGCCTCGGGCCCGCCATCGGGCGGGGCGCCGTCTGGCTGGACGAACCGGTCGCCGCGGACGTCCCTTCCGATCCCTTTCTCTTCGCCGGCTTTGAGCACCGCCTGCTCCACCTGACCCATGACGCGTCCGAAGCGGTGACGTTTGTCCTTGAGGTGGACCGTGCCGGCGACACCCGCTGGACGGAACTCCGGCGCGTCGAGGTTCCGGCCGGTGGTTACGTCGCCACCGCCTTCGAAGCCGACGAAACAGGAGCCTGGATACGCATTCGCACCACACGGTCCTGCCCCCGCGTCACCGCCACCTTTTCCTTCCGGCAGCCCGATACGCGCACCCCGTCCGCCGCGCCCCGCTTCGCCGGGCTCGCCTCCGACGCGAGCCCGGCGGTGCTCGGCGGCCTCCTCCACGCCCGCGGCGGCGGCCGGAAGTCGCTGGGCCTCGCGGTGGGCGACGCGTTTTACGAAATGGGTCCGGATCTGGTTCTCCGGCCCAGCGCTGAACCAGGCGCCGCCGCCTGGATGCAAACCCAGGTCGCCATTCCCCGCCAGGCGGTCGCCTGCGACGCCGCCTCGGTCATCTACACCGACGAACAGGATCGCCGCTGGCGCCTTCCGCGAGGCCGGGTCGACGCCACCCTCGAGGGTCCCCTGGGCCCGGAACGCACCGTCCGCGAAGTCTGCACCGAGCGCGACCTCCTCAACACCGCCGGCACCTTTTTCGAGCTTCCTGCCGAAAACGCCGGAGGCATCTCCAAGGTCCGCGCGCTCGCCACCCACAATCGTCGTATTCATGACTTCGCCACCTGGCGGGGTCTTTTCGTCCTGACCGGCATCGCGGCCGATGCGCCGGCCGGCAACCCCCACCTCATCCGCTCGACCGACGGCCGAGCCGCCCTGTGGGTCGGCGCCGTGGACGATCTCTGGAGCCTGGGCAAGCCCGTGGGTGTCGGCGGGCCGTGGAAAGACACCCGGGTGACGGCCGGCGTGCCATCCGATCCCTACCTTCTGACGGGATTTGACCAGAAGGAGCTTGCGCTTTCGCACGCCTCCGGCGCGCCCGTTCGCATCCGCGTCGAGGTCGACCTCACCGGAACCGGCCACTGGGTGACCTACCGGACCTGGGAGGTACCGGCCGGGCACACCCTCACCCACACTTTCCCGCCCTCCTACCAGGCCTATTGGTTGCGCACCGTCGCGGAATCCAATACCACCGCCACCGCCTGGCTCACCTACCAGTGAACGCAACCGTGCGCCCGTCCCGCCCGGGCCGCGACGCCGTCACGACTCAGGACTTCAGGATCCGGTTCAGCACGCGCTCGGCATGCTCGGCGTCGAAGGGCTTCTGCAGCACATCCTGAAATCCAAACCTGGAGTATTCGCGGATCAGCTCACTGCTGGCGTTCCCACTCATCACGATCGACTTTAGGTTCGGATCGAGATGGCGCAGGTGACGCAACGCCTCCACGCCTCCCATGCCGCCGCGCACCGTGAGGTCGAGAATCGCGAGGTCGAAGGGACGTCGCGACTCGATCGCCTGGCGAGCCCGCTCCACCGCCTCCTGACCATCCGCCGCCAGCTCAACCTCGCATCCCATGCGTTCCGCCAGCCGGCCGACCATTGTCCGCAATACGTATTCATCATCCATGACGAGGACTTTTCCCAAACGCGACACCGCCAACGCGGCCGACGCTGGAGCCGCGTCGCCCTCCAGCGGGCCGGGTGGCAGCGCCGGCAGGTAGACCTGGACCCGCGTCCCTTTCCCCACTTCCGAGTCGACTGTGATTGCCCCGTGGTGCTTCTGCACCACCGAGTGGCAGATGGTCAGGCCAAGCCCCATGCCTTTCTTGTCGCCGCGTTGTTTTGTCGAGAAGTAGGGATCGAAGATACGCGGAAGGATCTCGGCGGATATGCCCAAACCTTCATCCGCAACCGTTACCCTCACGTAATGCCCCGGAGCCAGGGCGGGAGGTCCACCCTCCTCGTTCACACGGATGTTCTCGACCCTCACCTCCACCGAGCCGCCATAGGGCATCGCTTCCCTCGCATTGAGAAGGATGTTCCGAAGCACTTGTGCCACCTGCCCCTCATCCACCTCCACCGGCCAGAGCCCTTCCTCAGCGTACACGCGCCCTTCCACCGTGCCACCCGCCAACGTCAGTCGGAGGGCGTCGCGCACAAGTTGCTCGATGTTTCCCGGATTCAGCACCGGTGCGCCGCCCTCGGCGAACGTGATGAGCTGCTGGGTCAGGGCATGGGCGGCGATCGCCGACTGGCGCACCAGCTGCAGGCACTCCGCCACGTCGGCGGGTGTGCTGTCCTCGGAGCGCGCCATGTCGGTACTCAGGAGGATGCATCCGAGGAGATTGTTGAAGTCGTGGGCGATCCCCCCGGCCATGATGCCGGTGGCCTCCAGTTTGCTCGCCACGAGCAGGCTGGCCTCTGTCTGCTTGCGCGCCGAAATGTCGAGGGCCACTCCATCCCACTGCACGGTCCCGTCCACGAGCCGCCTGGGTTCAGAGTTGAGCTGCATCCACTGGTACCGGCCGGTCGGCGCCTTGATTCGCACATCGACCGAAAGTCGCGACAGCGTGGCGCAGGCCAGGGCCTCCTGCTCGGAAAGCAGTAGACGGTCTTCATCGTGAACCAGACTATAGAGCACACCGGGATCCCGCAACACCGCCGCGGCCGTCACCCCGTGCACCCGCTCCACGCCGGCACTGAGGTAGGTAAACCGACGCGAATTGTCCGGCCGCCACTCCACCTGGTAGACGTAACCCAGGGGAAGGTTGTCACCAAGAGTCTTGAGCCGGAGGTGGGCCTCACGCAGCGCATCCTCCGCCCGTTTGCGATCGGTGACGTCCCGCCAAATGCATTGGTGAATCGTCCGTCCATCGATGTCGAGCACCTGGGCCGTCACCTGCACTGTCCGGAATTCCCCGTCACGGCTGCGCAACAATCTCTCGAAGTCCAGCCGATCTCCGCGCGGAATCGCAGCGACGCTCCGAAGGGTACGATCCGCCATGTCGCTCCCCTCAAGGTCATGCAGTGTCAATCGAGAAAACTCCTCCCGGGAATAGTTCAACGCGCGATGCGCCGCGGTGTTGAACTCGGCAAAACGCGCAGTGACGGGATCGATCACGACGATTCCATCGGGAGACTGTTCGAACAATACGCGCTGCCGGGTCACCTCTGCAGCGAGTGCCCGCTCGGCCTGCCGCTGCTCCGTAATGTTCTCATGCGCAACAACCAGCCTCCTCCGGCCAGCACCCACGAAACGAGTGATACGAGCCACGAACCAGCGCTCTTCGGCGGGAGAGTGACAGGCATACTCCTGAGCGAAGTGGTCGCGTTCGCCCCTCAGGACCGCTCGTGCCCCTTCGGCGAAGACTGAAGCCTCCACGCCGAAATTCCCGGCGGAATCAGAGCATGCGGCCCAGTAGTTCGCTCCCTCGCACACATTGGGCGAGGTCGGTGGATTCGCCGCCGCAAACTGCCGCCAGGCCCGGTTGACGGTCAGAATGACGCCCTCCTCGTCGAGGACGCAGACATGGGAGGTCAGTGCATCCAGGGCCGCGGCGGCAAATCGCTCCGACTCCCGAAGCCTCGCCCGGAGCAGGAACGCGAGCAGGGTCATCAACCCGCTCACCACGCCACCCGCACCCAGGAGCCAGGTCTCCCGGTTTGCATCGACTGAGGAGTCAAACGCGGGGGTGCTGGCAAAGGCAAAGTTCCAGATCTGACCAAACACCTCGATCGACTGGCGGGACTGAAACTCAGGGGTGCCCTCTCGCGCCTCCGTCGCTCCGAAGTAGAGCTTCACGGAGTGGGGATCGGAGATCGTAAAATCGATGTTCGGCGGCATTTCCCGCAGGGTGTCGTGGATGAGATCGCCCAGGCGGATCGGGCTGAACACGAAACCCTCGAGCGAGGCACGCCGCTCCTCCACGGAGTGCGCCGCACTGTCCTTTTGGTAGACTGGAACATACATGAGCACCCCGCCCTGCGTTTCCTGCTCGGTCTCCTGCATGAGGACCACCCGGTCCGAGAGCGCAGCCTCTCCGGTGTCACAGGCGCGCTGCATGGCGGCTCTCCGAACCGGCTCGGTGAACATGTCGTAGCCGAAGGCCCTCTGATTTCTCCAGTCAAACGGCTCCAGGAAAACCACACTCGAATACTCCGGGCGCTCACCAGCAGGGTAGATGTCAAAATAGGGAAAGCCTTCCTCTCGCACGAGCCGTACGTGCAGGTCCTTTTCCTCGGGCTTTAGCCAGGCCGTGAATCCAACGCCTTCGATGCCCGGAAACAGCTCTCCCATGCGAAGCGCAGCCACGTAGCGCCGCCACTCGTCCCGCGTCACGGTTCCGCTCGCATCAAAAAGCCCAACCCCACCCCGCAGAACCCTTTCGTCATCCTGCAGCCGACGCTGTACCCGGGCGACAATTTCGCCCGAACGCTGGTCGAACAGCGACTGCCCACGCTGGTGGGAGGCCGCACTTGTCACCCGCCAAAGCGCAACCGTCAGACCCAACGAGCAAACCAGCACGAGGTAGGGCGCCCACGACAGGAGCGCACGCGACGTCCGGCTCAGCGAATCCAGTGAAAGGCGGGGAAGAGGCGTGTTCATGACGAGCCTGGTCCGGCACGGACATCCCCGGAACAACGACCCGCCACCGCTGGCAGGCCGGCGGGGTGCCTGCGCCCTGCTGCTTCACCATGTACCTGAAGATTCACTACTTTAGTCGGCGCTCCCCGACTCCAGACTCCCGGAGACGCAAAAGCGACCCTTCCACTGCACCGCATCACCATCCTTCCCGCAAGAACCACCTGCAACCGGCGGCGGACGCTAGCGACTGGCGAACCCGCCACACGCCAATACCCAACAGCAGCACTTGTATTGAATCTCATATTTCATCGTTACCACCTCCGCACTTTGCGCCACCCGGTCGCATCTGCGCACACGCAGACCCGGTCAAATGCGGCTCGCATTGACTCACCCTATGACCCGCAGATGTCCGTCTAATCACAAGTCCCGCACTTCTTCATTCCCGCCTGTTTTTCGAGAAGCCTCGACCGTAGAGCTTGGAAATCGCCGCCGGGAACAGCCGCCGGACATTTGGGAAGGGATTAACTTCACCCGGATAATGCACCGGGAACACTCCCCGCACAAAGCCCGGCGTCTAGGTGATTTTCCTAGGCCGGTTCAACCGGGGCCGCCGCCACACTCCGCACCGTGGTGCCGGGCACCCAGCGGCCTTCCACCAGCGTCTCAAGCGGACTGGAGGGCACACCGCGTTCGTTGCGCTGGATCATGGAGACGAGCACATCCATCGCCACCTCCCCGGTGCGCTGCACGCGCTGGTCAATTCCGGAGAAGTCGTCGCCCACCACGCGCTTGAACACCACCGCCACCCCGAGTTCGTCCGGCACGCGCACCCCCATCTCCGCGAGGTAGCCGGGAAAGATGTAGTTGCTCGTGATCAGCGCGTCGGGCCGCGTCTGCTTCAGCCACCGCGCAAACCCCGCCCGGGTCGGAGGCATGTCGAGGTGGGGCTGCAACTGCTGGTTGGGGGAGAGCGCCCGCTGCTCCACCAGGTAGGCAGCAAGGTAGTGCTCGCCCACGCGCGCGCTCAAATCACCCGGCAGCGCCAGCCCGATCCGTTCGTAGCCAAGTTGGAGCAGGTTGCGGAAGATGAGACGGAGCGACTGAAAATGATTGGCCGCCACGAGATTCAACGCCGGCCGGTCCAGGGTGAAACCGAGCGACACCGCTGCGAAGTGCTGCCAGGGAAACTCCAGTTCCATGTGCGCCTCGGGCATGGGGCAGACCAGCACGCCTGTCACACCGCGGGCCTGCATGATGCCCGCCAGGCGCTGCAGGGTCATGCCACGCTCCCCCAGATTGTAGTCCTGGAGCGTGTAGCCGAGCTGTTCGGCGCGGAACGCCGCCCCCTCCATGTAGGCGCTGTAGACCGGCACCTTCCTCCAGTCGAACCGTGTATTCGAAATGCTGAGCCAGGCGAGCTGGCCGTGAAACGCCGCCGGCCGGAGACTGGTCCGGTAGGCGGCGAGCGACGCCAGCATCGGGTCGGGGCGATAGCCCAGCTCGTCGGCGATCTTGCGGATCCGCTTTCGCGTCTCCTCCGGAATCGTGGGATGGTTCTTCAGCGCCAGGCACACGGTCGACGTGTGCACGCCGGCCACGGTCGCAATGGCCTTTTGAGTCGGACGCTTGGTCTGCATGCGGGAACGCGGCAACCGTGGCAGCTCCGCTCTCCTCTACGCAATTGTTTTAGCAAATCACCGCTTTCCTGGTGTGGTTTGTCCGTTTTTGTGGGACGCGTGAGCGTGTCTCCTCCGCCCCCATCGACTCCCGACCCCGGCGGCGCCCCACTGCCGCTCGTCGCGTTGATCGCGGGGCCGACTGCGACGGTGTTGAACACCGATCCCGTGGTGACGAGCCAGAAGGTCCGGACGCTCCACGGGCTGCGCCCGGCACGCGATTGGTTTGGCCGGGAAGTGCAGGTGGACACGCTTTACTTTCAGAAGCTGGCGGCACCGGTCACCCTCTACGTCGAGGCTGGCAGTGCTCATCCCCTGGAATCCGAGTCCAGCGGACAGGCGTTGGCCCCGGACGGCTACCTCGACGTCCATCAGGTGTTTTCCATCCACCGTCGTTCGCCTGAGGACCGACCGGTGCATGCCCTCACGCTGCACCCGGACGACGGGCTCTATCCGCTTCCCTACGCCGGGCGGCGCGCCGACGGGCAGGCCTGGGAACGTCACGATGTGGGAAGCCCCCCGCGACAGACCTTTTTTCCCGACGCAGCGCGACTCCTCGACGAGATCGAGCGCACCGCCTCCGTGCTCAATGGAAATCTGCGCGCCCGCGCGCGTTTCCGCCTGCTCCGCGCCGCGCCGTCCGCCGGCCGGGCTCCGGAACAGGCGGGGGTGGACTACTTCCCCTACGGTTACGACGAGCACTTTCCGCCCCGGGGCGCCCTCGCCTGGGTGACGGCGGTGGTGCAGCAGGCGCTGGACGATCCCGAAGTGCGCGGCGTGGTCTGGCTCGAGGGAAGTCCGCGGCTGGCCGAGACGCTGTACTGGCTGAGTCTGGTCTGTGACACCGACAAGCCGCTGGTCGGCACGGCCGCCCAACGGCCGAACCACCGGCTGGGCGCCGACGGAGGGCAGCAGCTGGTGGATGCCATCGACTACGTGCTCTCCTCAGCCTGGAACGACGGGTCCGGTCGCGACCGCGCCGGAGCCGTGCTGGTGAGCGATCAGCGGATCTTCGCAGCTCGGGAAGTGGCGAAACGCGCCGGGCGACCCGGAGGCTTCTCCGACCTTGGCGACAGTGGCGGGGTCCTCGGCACCACCTCGGGGCCCTGCCTCAGTTTTGTGCCCACGCGGCGGCATGGCCGAGGCTCCGCCCTCCGCAGTTCGCAACTGCCGGTTTCCGTGCCCGGGTTTCTCGGCCCGGTCACGATCAAGCAGGGCTCCGCCACCCTGCTTCCGTCCGCCATCCCTTATGTTGAAATTGTTTCACTCCCCGGCTGGATGACCCACGCCGGCGCCCCGGGCGCGGCCATCGTCGACCAGGTGCAATCGGCGGTGCGTCGCATCCGCGCCGAAGCAGCCCTGGGCGGAATCGTGGCCGAGGGTGTCACCGGTGGACACTTTGAACAGGTTGAAGCCAACGCCCTGGACTATGCCGCCGCCTGCGGCCTGCCCGTGGTGAAGGTGGGCCGCGACGCGCCCGGCTCCGCGGTGCCCGCTCCGGGACACCGACTCTGGATCGGCGGGGGAAACCTCACGGCAGCCAAGGCCCGCGTGTTGCTCATGGCCAGTCTGCTGGCGCTGGGCACGCTGCCGTCCGCCGTCAATCCCGGTGCACCCACCGAGGCCGAAGTGGCCGCCATTCGAGCCCGGCTCCGCGCATTCCAGGTCCTCTTCGACACCCACTGAGACCGATGTCACCCTCCTCACCGCCTCTGCCTTCCCCCCGGATCGTCGACACCCATCAACACGCCAACTGGTGCGGTCGCAGCGCGGCCAGCCTGGTCGAAGACCTGCGTGAGCACTCGATCACCTACGCCTGGCTGCTCACCTGGTGTCTCGGACCAACCGAAGAACCGGGCCGTCACCTGCACTACTTCAATCCCATCCACTACCAGTCCGACGTGCCTCATCCCGGCATGCCCCTGGGCGACGTGGTGGCGGCCTGTTCCGCCTTTCCCACCCGGTTTGTCGCCGGCTACTGTCCCCACCCCCTCTGGCCGGATGCGCCGCGGTTACTGGAAGCTGCACACTCGGTGCACGGGGTGCGCGTCTGCGGCGAATGGAAGTTCCGACTGCCCTTCGACGATCCCCGCTGTCTCGAGCTCTTTCGCGTCGCCGGGACCTTGAAAATGCCGGTCGTCCTGCACCTTGACGTGCCCTACCTGCGCGACCCCGAAGGAAAGCCCCGGTACCAAGCCGAGTGGTACGGCGGCACCTGGGAGAACCTGGAACGAGCGCTGCGCGCCTGCCCGCAGACGACCTTCATCGGACACGCCCCGGGGTTCTGGCGAGAAATCAGCGGAGATGCGGATACCGAGCCGCAGGCGTATCCAAATGGTCCGATCACGGAGGGAGGACGTCTCGGGCGGCTCTTTGCCGACTACCCGAATCTCTGGGCTGACTTGTCCGCGGAGTCGGGCCGCACGGCCCTCGCCCGCGATCCGGCACACGCGGTGCGGTTTCTGACGCAGCACGCGGACCGCCTGCTCTTCGGCCGGGATTTCTACGGCGGAAAACTTCAGGCCCTGCTGTCCACGCTGCCGCTGCCACCCTCGGTCATCGAAGCCATCTGCTGGCGCAACGCGGAGCGTCTCGTGCCTCCGCCTCCCGCATGAATCCGGCCTCGCGCCCCGGCCGCCGCCGCTACCGGCCGCGTCATCAGCGTCCCGCCCCGTTCGACCGGTTTCTCTTCGGTGTCTCCTACTACCCGGAACAGGAGCCGCGGCGCCGGTGGAAGCAGGATTTCGCCCGGATGCGGCGGAGTGGAGTGCAGGTGGTGCGCATGGGCGAATTTGCCTGGGATGTCTGGGAGCCCCGGCGCGGGGTCTACTCGTTCGAGCTGTTCGACGCCGCCATCACGCTCGCCGCGGAACAGGGCCTGAAGGTGCTGCTGGGCACCCCCACCGCCGCGCCTCCGCGCTGGCTCTCCATCGCTCATCCGGAGTGGCTCCGGCACACGGCGGACGGACGTCCGGTCGACCACACCGGACGTCAGCACATCGGTCCGGTGCACGAGGGATTCCGCGCGATCTGCCGCGAACTGACGACGGCGCTGGCCGCGCATTATGCCTCGGTGCCCGCGGTGATCGGGTGGCAGATCGACAACGAATTGCACTGCGTCGGCTCGCTGGACTTTTCGCCGGGTGCCCGGCGGGCGTTCCAATCGTGGCTGACCCGACGCTACCGGCGTATCGAAGTCTTGAACACGCGTTGGGGAACGGCCTTCTCCGCCCAGACCTACGCGTCGTTCGAGGAGATCCCGCTGCCGCTCGTCTCGCGCCCGGACGGCTATCCGCCCCATCCCGGACACCTGCTCGATTTTCACCGCTTCTCCAGCGAGGTCACCGTGGCGTTCGCGGCCGAGCAGTCCGCCCTTCTGCGGAACGCACGCGCGCGGTGGCTGATCTTCCACAACGGGCTCTTCGCCCACCTGGACTATTGGAAACTCTCCGACCACCTCGACCTGCTCGGGGTCGACCTGTATCCCGGCTTCGGGGGCAGCGACGGAGTGAAGGCCGGGGCCTGGGCCGCCTTCAAACTGCAGCAATGCCGCGCCCACAGCGGCGCTTACCTCGTCCCGGAACTCGCCACGGGGGCCGCCGGGAGCCAGCGACGGTTCCTCGAGACGCCGGAGCCGGGTCAGATGCGACTCTGGGCCTGGCAGTGCATCGCCCACGGCGCGGTTGGGCTCATCCACTTTCGCTGGCGCACCTGTCGCTTCGGGCAGGAGATCTACTGGCACGGGATCCTTGACCACGATTCGCGCCCGCGTCGGCGTCTCGCCGAATTTGCACAGGAGTCACGGGAAATCGCCCGGGTGGAGCCCTGGCTCAGCGGCGCCGTGCGCGATACCCGGATCGGCGTCCTCATTGAGTCGGAGCAGGATGACGCCCACGCGGGGGTGCTCGAGTGCTTTCCCGCTCCCCGGCACCAAGCCGAACACCTCCTGGGCGCCCTGCTGGCGCGTCACCTGCCGGCAGGCCTCATCCACGCCCGCGATTCATTCCGTGGCCTGAGCGCGCTGATCCTGCCGTCGTTTGGGCATGTCTCCTCCGCCCTCGCCGCTCGCCTCGAGGCCTTCGTCCAGCGGGGCGGTTTGCTCATCGCGACCGCCCGGTGTGGCACTCGCGACGGCCACAACCAAGCCCTCACCCGCACTGCGCCCGGTCCCCTTGCCGCCCTGATGGGGGCCACGGTGGAAGAGGTGGGTGGACTGCGCACCCCGCTGCTTTCGTTCGTGCCGACGGGAGGGGACCCCATCCTCGCGCAGCCGGGCTACGAACTCCTGCACCCTCGCACCGCCGCATCGGTCGCCTGCTGGACCATGACGGGTGTGAGTGCTTCGCGCCAGGCTCACCCCGCGCACGGAGCGCCCGCCGCCACGCTCCGACCGGTGGGCCGGGGTCGGGCTCTGCTGGTGGGAGCGTGGATCACCGCGGAGAATGCTGCACCGATCGTCGCCTGGTTGGGCGGCCTGGCTGGCTGGCGTCCGTTGGTCACGGCCGGACCCGGGATCGAGGTGAGCCGCCTGATCACCGCCCGCGGTTCCCTGCTCTTCCTCCTCAATCATACCGCGGAGCCGCAACGCGTCACCGATCTGGCGCCAGCCCGGGACCTCCTGACGCGTCGATCGACCGGCGATGCCATCGATCTCCCTGCGTTTGGGGTCGCCGTCCTCTCCCCGCGTTGAAGCCCACCCTCCGGGTCCGGTCCCTCGGTCTTCGGGTTTCTGCCTACTCAATTGATTGCGATGTCCCGCCGTGGCGGCCGCCGCCCGCGGATGCAGCCTACTTTCCCCGATCCCATGGCAACCCTTCCCCTCCGCTTCCCCACGACGCGGACGCCGACGCAACCTTCCACCGGGGTCGATTCGCCGCGTCCCAGGGCCCTTTACCTGATGGAACCCCGGTTCCTGAATTTGGTGTACGGTCGGGAAGCCCGGGTGCGTCTGGAACATTGCCTGGAGTTCAGCCTTCCGCCGCAAACCAAAGCCGGACACCAGGATCTAACGGCAGAACAGCGGGCCGGGATTGAGTTGATCATCACCAGTTGGGACATGCCGGTGCTGACGCCGGAATTCCTCGCTCTCTACCCTCGACTGAAGGCCGTGTTTTTTGGAGCCGGCAGCGTTCGACGCATCGTCACTCCGGCCTCCTGGCAACGGGGAGTACGCATGATCTCGGCCGCGCACGCCAACGCGCTCCCGGTGGCCGAATTTGCTTTCGCCCACATCATCCTCGGACTGAAACGGGTCTGGCCCCAGGCCGCGGCGGCGCGGTCGCAGCGCCGGTTCGTTCGCACCGGGGCGGTTCCGGCGGGGACTTACGGAACGACCGTCGGACTGCTCGCGCTCGGGCATGTCGGCCGGCTGGTGGCGCGGCGCCTGCAATCCCTCGACGTCAAGGTCCTCGGCTACGATCCCTTTGTCTCCGCCGCTGACATGGTCGAACTCGGGGTCCACCCGGCCGGGCTCGACGAACTCTTTGCGCGCAGCCAGGTTGTCAGCTGTCACCTGCCTCACCTGCCCGAAACCGAATCGTTCATCCGGGGCACCCACTTCGAGTCCATGCCGCCTGACGCCGTCTTCATCAACACTGCGCGCGGTGAAGTCGTCGCCGAGACGGAAATGCTCGACGTCCTCCGCCGCAGGACCGACCTGTTTGCCGTGATTGATGTAACCTCCCCTGAGCCACCGCGGACCGAATCTCCGCTCTTCGACCTGCCGAATGTGCTCCTGACCCCTCACATCGCTGGCAGCCTCGGCGCGGAGTGCCTGCGTCTGGGCGACTCGATTGCCGCTGACGTCGAACGCTACGTCCGCGGCGAGTCGATAGCCAATGAGGTGTTCGAACGCGACATGGCCCGCCACGCCTGACTCGGACGGGTAGCCCAGCACCACGATGACCGCCCTCCGTTTGCCAACGCGTCGGTTGGTTTCAGCGGGCAGGCTGGTCGTCACCGCACTCATCGCGCTGTTCCTGGGTGACTCACTCCGGGCAGGCTCAGTCCCCCTCACGCTTGAGCCCCCCCAGACCGTGCTCGATGGCGCCGTCGTGACCGTTCCGCCTGGCGCCGTGATCCGCGTCGCCGCGGGCGATCGCACCGGACTGCTCCTCGCAAACCTGCACGGCACCCCGGATCAGCCCATCATCATCATCAACCACGGAGGCAAAGTCCGGATCGGAAACACCGCGGACGCGGCCGCGCTCCGGATTCGGGACTGCACCCACCTGCAGGTGCGCGGCGACGGCGATCCGCAGCATCCCTACGGCATCGAGGTTTTCCGCGCTGAGGGCGGACAGGGGGTACAGATTTCGGGACGAAGTTCAGATTTCGAGCTCTGCCACCTCGAAATCCACCACGCCCACTACGCGGGAATCATGAGCAAGAGCGACCCCACCTGCAGCGGGGAGCTCAATCGCGGTCGTTTCACCCAACGCAATGTCCACATCCACCACACCTACGTGCACGACGTCGGTGGCGAGGGGCTCTACCTTGGCAGCTCGTTCTACACCGGCACCACGTCGCAGTCCTGCCCCGGTGTCGTTCTTTACCCCCACGACATCATCGGCCTGAGAGTCCACGACGTTCGCACCGAGCGCACCGGCCGCGAGGGCATTCAGGTGGGCTGCGCCGTGGAGGCATGCGATATCTACCGCAATGAGATCCGCGACGCCGGGATCCGTGGACTGGAACACCAAAACAGCGGGCTGCAAATCAACCCGGGCACCACCGGGCGCGTCTTCGGCAACGTCATCGTGGGGGCGCCCGGCAATGGCATCACCCTCACCGGTCTCGGCGACAACACGGTGTTCAACAACGTGGTCGCGCGCGTCGGTGGACACGGGATTTTCTGTGACAACCGCAACCGCGCGGACGATCCCTCCATCGGCACGCGCCGAGGCAGCTCCGTGGTCGTGCTCCACAACACGCTGGTTCACCTCGGTGGCTTTGGACTCCGATCCTACAACGAGTACGGGCCCCATTTTGTGCACAACAACCTCGTGGTCGACGCCGCCTCGGGATTGCTGCACACCCCCGGCGTCACCCTGACCGCATCGCACAACCTCCTCGTGCCCGGTGTGACGGAGGCGGGTTTTGTGGATCCTGCCCACGACGACTATCGCATTCAGGACACGTCCCCCGCCCGGCATGCGGGCGGCGACCTGGGTGAACGCACCGTACCCGTCGACGCCGGGGGACTTCGCCGCCCCTTGCGAGGAGCCTGCGACGTCGGTGCCTACGAGGCGGGTCCGCCCCCGGTTCAGGGCCTGCCCCCCGTCCGTCGCTGACCGCGAGAGGCCGGGTGCCGGGCGGGACGCCCCCCCCTTTCTCACGCCACGGCCCCGCCGCCGCCAGAGCATGCAATTGTTTTAGTAGCGTCGCCGTTGGCGCCCCCGTCGCTCTCTCCCAGAGGTTGCGCAGGTTTCCCACGACCCGTTGTCAAACGAGGGACTCCGTGGACCCACCACGTTCCGCCCCACCACCCACCATGAACACACCTTGCTCCCGCCGCACCGCCCTCGGAGGATCGATCGCCGCCTGCCTGCTTGTCCTCGCGTTGCCTGTCCAGGCACAAACCTCGTCCTCCACTCCGGCCCTTTCGCCCGAGTCACAGTCCGAAGTGGTCACCCTCTCGCCCTTCACCGTAAACAGTGAGGACGAGGACGGATACTATGCCACCAGTTCGGTCAGCGGCACGCGCACCCGCACCGAGTTGATCAACCTGCCGCTGAGCATGACGGTCTTCAACGACCAGTTGATCAAGGATCTCGGGGCAACCAATCTCATCGACGTCGTCGGGTTCGCGAGCGGCGTATCCATCGGCTCAGGCCAGGCGACCGGTGAAGGCGATGATACCAGTTTCACCCTCCGTGGCATGGTCGGCTTCGTGCCGATGCGGAATGGATTCCGCCGCCTCCGGGTCGCCGGCGCGCCCAACATCGACCGGGTCGAGATCCTGAAGGGCCCCGCGTCCATGCTCTATGGGCAGCTCAATCCGGGTGGATCGGTCAACTACATCACAAAACGGCCACTGCCCACCAAGGAGGTGCGCACCGTGACAACGCGATTTGGGAGCTACGACTTCTATCAGGGCATTCTCGACGTCAACCAGCCGATCCTGCCCAAGACCCTCGCGATCCGTTTTGTCGGCTCGATCACCGACGCGGGCAACATCCAGGACCGGTACAATAACCAGACCCTCCTGCTGAATCCGTCTGTCACCTGGTGGATACGGCCCGAGACCACCGTGACGTTTGAGTACGAGAAAACCGAACGTTACGTCAACGGCTGGCGCGGATCGCTGCCCTACGACCCCCTGATCAACTTCGAGGACCGGCCGCTCGCCGTGACGCGCGAGTACAACACGGCCGCCTCCGGGGACTACAATGACACCAACATGACGGTCTATACGGGAGAGTTCATCCACCGTTTCAACCGTCACTTCATCCTGCGCACCAACTACACCAAGGCCATCTGGTACGAGGAGGTGCGGCAGAACGGCGGCGCCACCGGATTCACCGATGCCGCCAAAACCATCCTCAACCGCCGCGGCATCACCTACCAGCAGCGCGGCTCGTGGGACCAGTGGCAGCAGTACGAGGTGGTGAACAATTTCGAGTTCAAGGGCATCGAGGTTCAGAACATTCTCGGTTATCAAAATCAGGACATCGAGTTCCGCGTCAAACGCGGGCCCCGCCAAGTGACCGCGAGCCCGCTGGTGCAATGGAACCTCACCAACCCGGCCACCTGGATCCGGACCGAATTGACCGAGGCCGACACCGCCCCCAGCACCGACTCCGGGCGCTACTCCACGACCATCACCAAGAGCTGGTACTTCACCAACCAGCTCTCCATGCTCGGCGGCAAACTCCGTACCCTCGCCGGTATTCGCCGCGATGAATTCAGCCAGCGCGGCTTCAATCCGGCGGGCAATCCGCAGGTGACGACCTCGGCGGCCGCACCCGCCAAGGTTCCGCAGGTGGGCATCCTCGCCAAGCCCTTCAAGGGCTTCTCCGCCTACGCGGTCTATTCGGAGTCGTTCCTGCCCATCTTCTCGTCGCTGCAGTACGCACCGGACGGCACACAATTCCAGCCGGTCCCGCAGAGCGGCAAAGGTTGGGACCTGGGCGTCAAGGGCGAGCTGTTCAGCGGCAAACTCGCTTACACCGCCGCGGTCTTTGACGTGGAGAACACCAATATCATCCGCCAGCTCCCCTCCATCGTGCTTCCGGATGGCAGCACCATCGTGCCCGCGGTGCAGAACGGAGTCGAACGCAGCACCGGTTTCGAGACCGACCTGCGACTGCGGCCGTGGAAAGGCACCCAGCTGATCGTCTCGTACGGCAACACCGACGCGTACATCAAGAGCGACGTCCAGACCCGCGCCACCCTCCCCTCCGGTGAAATCTACCTGACACGCCAAAACCACTGGTTGCGGGACGCCCCCAAACACACGTTTGCGTTCTTTGGACGGCACGCCCTCGGAGACGCGGGTCCTTTGAAGGGACTCTACGCCACCGCCGGCGGACGCTACGCCTCGGAACGCGTCTCAACTGAGACGTTCAACATCATCGCCGGGGTGCCCACGCCGCCCCCGACAATGAAGGCCTACACGGTTTACGACGTTGGGATCGGAGCCCGATTCAAATTGTTTGGCTTCGAACAGAGTGCTTCGCTCATCGTCAAGAACGTCCTGGACGAGGTCTACCTTCCCCATCGCTACAATTTCGGTGCGCCTCGCGAATTTCAGTTCACCCTCACCTCCAAGTTCTAGGGCCGCGCCGCCCCGGGGCGGCGCGCGAGGCGCGCGGCAGGGTGTCACCGCCGGGAGACCGGGCGGGCGTCGCGGTTGATTGACCCTTCACCGCGGACGCCCCCATGCGCCTCCCCCTGCTGTTCCTTGCCCTCTTCCTCGCCGGTTTGACGCTGGTGGCCATGGCCATCCGGCCGCGTCCGCCCAATGACGGACGGACGCGCCTGCTCTGGGCCAGCAGCGCCAATCCCTACCGCGCCGCCCAGGTGGTGCACTTCAACGAGCTCCACCCTCGGTTGCTCCTGCGCCAGGACAGCAGCAACAACCGCTTCGAAAAGAACATCGTCCAGCTTAGCAGCGGCGTGGGACCCGATCTCTACGACGCCATTTCCGGGACCTCGCTTCAGGCGTACGTCGAAACCGGGGTCGCCCTCGACATCACCCCGGTCGCCGCCGAAAACGGCCTGGCCGCCGGAGCGGACACCTGGTCGGCGGTCGTGAATGAAATCACCTTAAACGGACGCCAGTACGGCTACCCGGCCAACGTCAGCGCTCAAATCTGCCTCTTCAACAAAAACCTCTTCGACCGTTATTCCGTTCCGTATCCACCCCAGCACCCCACCTGGGACGAATTCTTCACGCTCTTTCAACGCTTCCAGTCTCCTCCTCCCGGCGGCGGCCCCCGGATCGACGCCTTCAGCGCCATGGACTACTCGGGGCGTGCGCCGTCGGTCATTGTCTGGAAACTCGGCTTTCAATCCCGGCGCGGTGAGTTCTTCTCCCCCGACGGCACGCAGCTCACCATCGACACCGAGGACCTGCGCATTGCCTTCGAGCTGCACCGCGATGCCCTCTTCCGCTACCGCGTGCACCCGCCCGCCGCCGCCATGGGCGCCATGACCGGCGCCGGCGCGTGGGGCGGCGGGGCCATTGCCCAGTTTGCCGAAGGTCGGTTTGCCGCCCTGGTGACCGGCAAGTTTGCCCTCGCCAGCCTTCGCGAGTTCGTTTCCCACCAGAAAAAGCAGCAGGACCGATGGCAGGCCGACCCGGTCCGTCAACGCACCGAAGCGAAACCCGAGGTACTCCGGCTCGGCGCGTTTCTGCTGCCACGCTTTCCCGACCGGCGTCCCGGCGTGGTCGCCACCGCCCAAACCGTGGTCATCAATCCCACCAGCCCGCACCGCGAGGAGGCCATGATCTTCCTGCGTTTCCTCGCGACCGACACCTACGCCCGCATGGTCATGCCGTATGGTCTGCCCGGCAACCCGCGCCGCGTGACCTACGACTTCCCCGTCACCCACCCCGAACTCGCCGAGCACGAGGTGACTCGCTGCGTCGTGGCCGCCCTGGACTACGGCTACCAGTTGCGCAAGAGCCCGTTTCTCCTCGACGTCGACATCGATCGTGCGCTCGAGCACCAAATCGCCCGGCTGGAGTCCAATCCGGACACCGACATCCGGAATCTGCTCGCCGAGACCCAGCGGGAACTCGAGGCGATGCTGCAGGCCAACTTGCGCCGTGACTCCCGCCTGGCCGCGCTCTACCGCGAACGCATCGCGGCCCGCGCTGCGCCTCCCCCCGCACCATGAAGCTGCAACGGCACCGGACCGCCCTGCTTTTCCTGGCCCCCAATCTCCTGGGGTTTCTCGCGTTCACCCTCATCCCGGTGCTGCTCAGCCTTGCGGGCAGTTTCACCAACTGGAGCCTGCGACCCGCCGCGCCGCTGGAGTTTGTCGGGGGAGACAACTACATCCGGATGTTCCAGGACCGGAACTTCTGGTTTTACCTCTACAACACCGCGTACCTCATGCTCGCCCTGCCCCTGGCCATCGGCGGAGCGCTTGGGCTGGCGGTGTTCCTGCATGACGGCTTTGCCTTCCGGCGGGCGCGTCGTGGGGCCCGCCTCGGAATCGGGGCGCTGGTGATTGCCACCGTCTCGGGTTTCACCCTGCTCCTCACCGGATCGCCCAACCTGGCCTATGTCATATTCGCCTTGGGCGGCATCTCCAGCCTTGGCCTCGCCTTCGGGGCGGTGACGTATCGAACGGTGTTTTACCTTCCCCACTTCACTGCGGGAGCCGCCACCATCCTCCTGTGGACCCAGCTGTACAATCCCAACTTCGGTTTGATCAACAACACCCTGGAAAGTGCGGCGGAAGCGCTGGGAATTGCGTACCAAGGTCCCGGATGGCTGACCAGCACGCGGTCGCTGCTGGGCTTTCTTCCCCTGCCCGCGCACTTCAGCAACGGTGGGTTCGGACTGGGTGCGCGCGAGGCGATCATGCTGATGGGCATTTGGACGGCCATCGGCGGCAACAACCTGATCCTCTTCCTGGCGGGCCTTGCCGCGATTCCCCCGGAGCTGAACGAAGCGGCGGAGATCGACGGCGCGAACCGGTGGCAGCGGTTTCGTCACGTCACCTTCCCGCAGCTCGCCCCCACCACCTTTCTCATTGTTGTCATCTCCATCATTGGAGGGCTGCAGGGCGGATTCGAGCAGGCGCGGCTCATGACCTACGGCGGTCCCGCCGGTACGACCACGACGTTGAGCTACTTCATTTACCTGCAGGGCTTCGAGCGACTCGACCTGGGTTACGGCTCGGCGATCGCCTGGGTGCTGTTCGCCCTGGTTTTTTCGCTGACGCTCATGCAGTGGCGGTACGGAAAACGGGACGGAACCGACTGAACACAAGGCCATGCGCGAACTCTTCACTTTTCTGAAGCACCTGCTCCTGGTCTTCCTCGCGCTCGCCACGCTCCTGCCGTTCCTCTGGATGATGGGGGCGAGCTTCAAGCCGAACCCGGAGATCGAGCGCCTCGCGCTGCTGCCCGAGGAGCCGCAACCGAGGAACTTCGCGGTTGTACTCCGGCTTGCGCCGGACAGCCGCACCGGTCGCCCGATGGACTTCGATTTTCCGCGCTGGTACTTCAATTCCTTCTTTGTCGCCGCCTGGGTCACCAGCCTGCAGGTCATGACCAGCGCCATGGCCGCCTTCGCCTTTTCGCGGCTGCAGTGGCGCGGACGTGACACCGTCTTCCTCCTCTACCTCGGCACCATGATGATCCCCGGGCTCGTGCTCACCCTTCCCAACTACCAGATCATGGTGAAACTCGGATTGGTGAACACCTACACGGGCTTGATTCTGCCCATGGCGTTCTCCGCGTTCGGAACCTTTCTCCTCCGACAGTCCATGATCACCCTGCCCCGCAGCTACGACGAGGCGGCGGAAATCGACGGAGCCACGCCCCTGCAGATTTTCCTCGATGTCATCCTCCCACTCAGCCGCACCGGCCTCGTGACCCTGGCCATCCTCACCTTCCTCGGCACCTTTCAATCCTTCTTCTGGCCGCTCGTGATGGTGAAAGACGATCACCTCCGCACCCTCCCGATCGGCCTGTTGTCGTTTCAAACCGACTACGGCCAGCAGACCGAGCTGATCATGGCCGCCACCGTCATGAACGTCATTCCCCTGATCATCCTCTTTGTCATCATGCAAAAGCAGATCGTCAGCGGCATCCAGCTCGGCGGCGTCAAAGGCTAGCCTCATTCGTCATTCGTCATTCGTCATTCGTCATTCGTCATTCGTCATTCGTCATTCGTCATTCGTCATTCGTCATTCGTCATTCGTCATTCCGCCGCCGCGCTGCGCGGCGGCGGCGGACCAGCCCTACTCCTCATCACCAAAACTCATCCCGAGCATCCGGCCGGTGTGCACGAGATCGCCTTCGGGAGGCACGGTGCGGAGGCGTCCGATCGCCTGAGTGATGGGCACGGCCTTGGTGTCGGGCGGAACATGCGCGACCATGTATCCATACTGTTCCTCCTTGATGAGCTGGACCGCCTTCGCTCCAAATCGCGTGCAGAGCAGCCGGTCGAAGCAGGTGGGACCACCGCCGCGCTGGAGATGTCCGAGCACGACCACCCGGGTTTCCTTGCCGGTGCGACGCTGGATCTCGGCCGCCACCTGGCTGCCGATGCCTCCCAGACGCGCCTCGCGGTCGGACTGCTGCACACCCTGGGTGACGAACTCGCCGCCTTTCGGCCGCGCCCCTTCGGCCACCACCACGAGCGTGAACAGGCGGCCCATCTGCTCGCGCTCCGCAATCTTGCGATTGATTGCCTCGTAGGTGAAGGGAATCTCGGGAATCAGGATGATATCGCCTCCTCCCGCGATGCCGGCGTGCGCCGCGATCCAACCGGCATAACGCCCCATGACCTCAAGCACCATGACGCGATTGTGGCTGGCCGCCGTGGTGTGCAGCCGGTCGAGGGCATCGGTCGCACAGGCCACGGCCGAATCGAAGCCAAAGGTGAAGACCGTGGCCTCCAGGTCGTTGTCGATGGTCTTGGGCACGCCGACCAGGGGGATCCCATGCTCAAAGAGCTGCTGCGCGATGGTCAGTGAGCCATCACCCCCGACACAGACCAGCGCCCGGAGTCCCAGCAGAATAAAATTCCGTTTCGCCTGATCGAGGATCTCGTCGGGAATCCGCGCCACGTTGCCATGTCCCACCTTGGCCGTGAAGCGACCGCGGTTGGTCGAACCCAAGACGGTGCCTCCTGCCGTCAGCAGAGCTCCCATTTCGCGATGGTCGAGCCGGGTGCACGACACGGGTTCCAGCAACCCCTCGAATCCATTGTTGATGCCAAACGTCTCCCACCCCAAGCGCGTGGCCGACTTCACCACCGCGCGAATCACCGCATTGAGACCAGGGCAGTCGCCGCCCCCGGTCAGGATACCAATCCGAGTTTGCGCCATGCCCAAGGCCTATACCGAAAGTCACGTTGGGACAAGGTTTTGCTACGACGGGTCAATGCCGGAGGTGCACCACGAACTCCGCCCTATCGCCACGATTCGATGAGGGCTGCGGCCCGCGTCAGCCGTTGCTGATCAGTTTCCCGTAGAGGCTGATCTGCGACTCAGTGCCGTTCGTCCGGTTCCACTTCTGTCCGGGCTGCGGCTGGTAGGCGAGCGGAGGATCGAGGGGGTATTCAGCCTCAAAGCGGTAGGCCTTGGTGTTGTGGGGCGCCCAGTTGCTCTTGCGAAAATAGAACACCCACTTTCCACCCGACTGGCGGACACCCTTGGTCAGGAGGTAGGCCGCACCCGGAATGTTGTGCCAGACCTGGCCGTTCAAGCTGTACTGGTACCACTGTTCGGCCACGTTTTCGCCGGCCACCCAGGGAAAACGGCACACGAGTTTTGGCGGCTTGATCGAATGATCGTCGCGACCAAACCCGCTGCTCGCACTGTTGCTCTCGCCCCAGTAAAACTGCAGGTCCGTCGGCATGGCGTCATTGAACGGCGGGCTGGTCTGCGCCGTGCGAAACTTGACGAACTCACGGGTCCACACCTTCGCGAGCGACTGCAGGTTACCGGTGGTGCTCTTCCACCTGAAGTCGAACACATGGTGAAGGGAACCGGGCTTGAGGATGACGAGCTTGGGCTGCCGGGCGTGATCGAGACCCACGTACGGAAACTCCCCCATGTCGAAGCGCACGAAATTCATGGTGGGGTCGCAGGGACGCCCCCCGATGAAGAACCCCGCGTCCTTCAATACCGCGAGAGCACCCTGATACTTCTGCTGGCGATCGAACGGCAGGGCGAAAATCGCCTCCTGGATCCGCTCCGACTGGACTGCATTGGGCGTCAGGGTCGGTTGGTTCCCCAGTTCCTTGAACAGGGGGTCCAGAGAACTGGAAGTGAACCGGCCAAGGGTCTGGTTCACCTTTTCGGCTTCGGCACGAAACTTGGTCACTTGGAGGGTCGGCATGGGTTCGGGTCATGGTGCGCTAGGGTCGCTCCCGTCCGAGGTAAAGGGTGATAGTGAACATGAGGGATTGCCCTCACCCATTTGGGTCGCTCCACTTCACAGATCGTCAGTTGCAACCTCGAACCCCTCCTCCCATGAGCAAACTCCTCGGCATTGTCCTGATCGCAGTTGGTGGCTACCTGTTTTACGTCGGCTGGCAACGGAAGGAATCGCTCGCGGGCGGCGCCGCCGAGCTGGGCGCCAAGGTCGCCAACAAGGTCGATGGTGGAGCACGCCTCCCCGAACACCTCTTCTACCTGGTCGGCGGCGGCGTCCTGGCGTTGGTCGGGGTGGGTCTCGCACTCAAGCGTACCTCCAGCTGAGTCCACCGCGGGGTCTCCTGACCTCCGCACACCCCGACCGATTGTAGGTCCCAACCGCCCGGTCGCTCGGGCCGGATGGGAGGGTTGTGCTCTCTTTCCTCCGCGAGGGAGCCGGGGAGGCCATGCGGGTGGGACGGTTCGACCCGTCGTATCCGCTTTTTTGAAGCGATTTTACCGATCGCAGAGCAACATCATAGTCATACGCTTAGAACAGCCTTTCCACACCCGGCCGGTTCCGGGAGAGAATCCCGGAGTTGACACGCCCCCGGCCGGCCCGCTAACCACGCTTCCGATTTCATGAACCTCAGCGGAACGACGCTTCTTGCCCGCTCGCTCGCCCACGCCTCCTCCGTGGTCGCCATTTCCGTCGTATCCGTTACCATCGCACCGCGAGGGGCCTGACGTCGTTACCACGATTTTCGCCCCCTCCGGTGCCAACCGGAGGGGGTTTTTTGTTTCCCCCCAGCCGGTCCGGTCCCGAGGGGGCGGTTCCACCACCACCGCTCCCATGATCACCACCCAACTCGACCGTCCCGCGGCTTTGACCGCGGCCCTGCCAACGCCCCGCCCAAATCCGGGCGGCCCTCACCGCGAGGCTTCGTTGCCTTTCCTTGAAGCTGCGCTGTTTTTCTCGGGGGCCCACGACCTGCTCGTGCTCAACCAGCATCCCGATCTGACCACAGGCCACTTCGACTCCGAGGAGCTCGGTGCCACCTTCATCGACCTCCCATGAGCTCCGAGTCCGATTCCTCCGCCCCCACCGGCGCCTTCCGCTTTGCGGCCCGGACCCGGCACCTGCAACCTAGCGCTATTCGCGAAATCCTGAAGGTCGCCGAGGCCCCGGATGTCATTTCGTTCGCCGGGGGATTGCCCGCCCCCGACCTCTTCCCGTCGCCGCCATTGCCTCCGCCACCGCCTCCGTCCTGGCGCAGTCGGGACCGGCGGCCCTGCAGTATGGAGTGAGCGAGGGACATCTCCCGCTGCGCGCCTGGATTGCCGAACACCTCGCGCAAACCCTAGGGCTCGTCTGCCGGACCGACAACCTGCTCGTTGTTCAGGGTTCGCAGCAGGGACTCGACCTGGTCGCCAAGGTCCTGATCGATCCGGGCGACCTCATTCTGACCGAGAACCCCGCCTACCTCGGAGCCCTCCAAGCCTTCCGCGCCTACGAGGCCAAGGTCGTGGGCTTGCGAAGCGATGCCGACGGCCTTCTGCCCGAAGCCCTCGCGGACTGGCTGCACGCCGCACCCGTCCGTCCCAAGTTCCTCTACCTCACCCCCAATTTCCAAAACCCCACGGGCACCTGTCTGGCCGAGGCGCGTCGGCGGGAGGTGGTTGCGATCGCCGCCCGCCATGGTGTGCCCATCCTCGAGGACGATCCGTATGGACGTCTCCGTTATTCAGGCTCCCCGGCCCCGGCGCTGGCGACCCTGCCAGGCGCCGGTCCGTGTCTCTACCTCGGCACCTTCAGCAAGGTCCTGGCCCCCGGCCTGCGCGTCGCCTGGATCGTCACACCCGACCGGACGCTGCACGACAAGCTGGTCACGGCCAAGCAGGCGGCCGACCTGCACACCTCGACTTTCACCCAGCGGGTCGTGACCGAAACCGTGCGCGTGCCAGGATTCCTCGACGCCCACGTCGCCCGGCTCATCGCCGCGTATCGGCTCCGTCGTGACGCCATGCTCGCCGCCCTCGAGCGGCACTTTCCCGCCGGCTGCACCTGGACCCGTCCGGATGGCGGGCTCTTTCTCTGGGTGACCGTTCCGCCGGCGCTCGACACCCACGCCTTTCTGCCCACGGCGCTGGCCGGCAAGGTTGCCTACGTGCCCGGCGCTCCCTTTTGGGTCGACCTGCCCGTCCGCAACACCCTGCGGCTCAATTTCAGCAACGCCTCGGCGGAGCGCATCGAGGAGGGCATTGGCCGGCTCGGTTCGGCCCTGCGCGCCGCGCTCCGGTGAGCGCGGGTGCGGCATCGTCCGACGGATCGGTCGGATCAGACCCGTCGGACGGATCAGGCATAACTCCCACCGGCGCTGATCCCGAGGTCCTTCCGTCGCTGGGCGCGCTCGCGTCCGGCGGCCGCGGCGTAGCCGCTCTTGCGGTGGGCCATCAGCGGATCGGCCGGGAGTGACTTCTGTTTGCGCCACGCCTTGAGGGCCGGGCTGACATCGGTGAAAAACGCCTTCTTCAGCTCGAGCTCCGCGGAGACGACATCCTGCGCCTGCTGCGCGCGCAGCAGCGCGGCGTGATCCACCAACGCGGCCTTGGCGAAGAGTTCCTGCGCCATCATGACCGTCTGCAGCGTCGCCTCGATCTTGGGCTTCTCGTTGTGCGACTGGTCGATCATGTAGGCGATCTTCGGCGCTTCGCCCCGCTCGGCGGTGAAACTGTGGATCTCATGGAAGATCCGGAAGACCTGGTAGGGATCGATCGATCCGAGCGTCAGGTCGTCGTCGGCATAACGGCGGTCGTTGAAGTGAAACCCGCCGAGCATGCCCTCATCGAGGAGGAAGGCGACAATCTGCTCAATGTTCTGGCCGGAGTAGTGATGCCCCGTATCCACCAGGACCTTCGCCCGGGGACCCGCCTTTTTCGACAGCACGTAGGCCATGCCCCAGTCGGCGATGTCGGTGGCATAGAACGCCGGCTCAAAGGGCTTGTACTCGACCAGCATGGTCTGGCCCGGAGCGAGGCGCTTGTGCAGCGCCTTGAGGGCTTCCTCGAAGCGTTGTTTGCGCGCACGGATGCTCTCCTGTCCCGGATAATTGGTGCCGTCGGCGAACCAGAGCGACAGGTATTCGCTGCCCACCGCCTTGCCGATCGCGACCGAGTCATAACAATGCTGCAGGGCCCGGGCGCGCACGGCCGCGTCGGCGTTGCTGAACGAACCCCACTTGTACTCCTGGTCCTGGAACAGGTTGGGGTTGATCGAGCCGATCCGGGTTCCCTTTTCCTCGGCCAGTTTGGCCACGGCCTTCGGATCCTGGCCCGGCTTGAAATCCCAAAGCACGTGCACCGCCACGGTCGGACAGCACCCGGTCAAGGCATGCACATGTCCGGCGTCGGACAGCTTGTCCGAGAGATCAATGGCGGCTGCATCCTGCAGAAACTTGCCAAAGCGCGTGCCGGTGTCGGCAAAGCCCCAGGAGGGCACCTCGATGGCGAAACCATCAAGGACGGGAAGGAGCCGGGAGATCAGGGAGGAGGCGGCGGAGGCCATGGGGAAGAAGAGTGAAGGGCGAGGAGTGAAGAGTGAAAGGGGAAACGCTGAGTGCTGAACGCTGAACGCTCAACGCCGAACGCTTAACTCTTAACTCTGAAGTTCGGACGGGTGCTACCAAGATATACTATCCATTTGGTGCTCGCCAAGGACGAGTTCTGACCTGCCTCCAAAATCCGAAATTCCGATCGTTCAGCGTTCAAAGTGAAGCGTTCAGCGTTCGGCGTTCCCTTCACGCTTCCCCCACCCCTTCCGGCGGAGGCGCAAACCGCAGGACCAGCCAGCCGTAGGCGGCCAGGGCCGCGCACACTCCGATGAACCAGTCACCGTAGCGGACATAGACGCTCATCTGCCCGATCCACCGAAAATCCCGGGTCACCTCAACCGCGCGCACACCCCGGAAATAGACCCCTTTCTCCGGATCGGTCATGAGAGCCCGCACCGCACCAAACTCGTCAATCCACCCGCTCCATCCGCCATTGCCGACCCGGAGCACCGGCCGCCGGGTTTCGATCGCACGCAGCACGCTGTGAGCCGCATGCTGATACGCAGCCCCCCCCTCGCCGAACCAGGCATTGTTGGTCAACACGACCAGCAGGTCCGCGCCGTCGAGCACACTGGCGCGCGCCAAGGAAGGAAAAATGTCCTCGTAGCAGATCAGAGGCCCCACCGAAACGGGCGCGTCCTTGAGGGCAAAGAGCAAAGGCGAGGGACCGCTGCCGGGCTGAAAATCGCCTCCGATCGGCACAAACTTCTCCAGCCAGCCGAGGATCGGCCGGAAGGGCACATACTCGCCAAAGGGCACGAGGTGGCGCTTGGCGTAGGACTCGGACTGCACGCCCCGGATCGGATCCACCAGAAACGCCCCGTTGCTCCACGCCTCTTCTTTCCCTCCGGAACGGTCCACGGCCACCGACCCGAGCAACAGCGGAGCCTTGGCCCGCCCCACCAGGGCCTCGGTCCAGCGTCGGATTTCACCGTCATCCCGCACCGCCCAGGGGGTCGAGGCCTCGGGCCAGAGGATCAGGTCCGGTCGCATCGCCCCGGCCTGAAGCGTGTACTTTTCCAGGATGCCGAGGATCTCCGGTCCGTGCGAAGGATCCCACTTCACCGCCTGCGGGATGTAGGGTTGCACGAAGGCCACCTTGCCCAGCCCCACCGCAAACCGTCCGCGGCTGAAGGTCTCCTGCACGTACACACTGAGGCAGACGACGAGCAGGAACATGCAGGCAAAGAACTCCTGACTCCGTCGCTGGAGTCCCCGTTTGCCTTCACACAGCAGGCGATGCCCGTAAGCCGCGAAGCCGAGGTTCATCGCGATGAGCACGAACGACACGCCGCCGGCGCCCGTGTACGACGCAATCTGAAGCACGCTCAGACGCTGCCACTGGCTGGCCGAGAGCGGCAGCCAGGGAAAACCCGAGAGCAACCAGGTGCGCAGCCACTCATTCAGGACCCAGAGCGCGGCCAGGCCGAAAATGGCGGAAATGCGGACCAGCGTGGGCCGGCCGAGCAGTCGCGGCATGACCCAGTGGGCCGCGAGGAACCAGACGCCGACCCAGACCCCGGTGAACGGCCCGAGAAGGAGGAGTCCCGCCCAGGTGACATGGTGCAGCCAGGACAGGATGATCGTCCACGCCAGGGCATGGGCGCCGAGCACCACCCACGCATAGAGCCTGAAGGCCGGCCTCCGGTAAGCCCAGAACAGCGCCGGGGCGGCGAAGGCATAACCCGCCTCCGGGATCGCGTGGGGCGGGAAGCTGACCACGCTGAGCACCACCGTGGCGATGAAGACCCCCACGGCACCCAGGGGACCGGCGTGACGCCGCCACCACGACGGCGGTGCGTCGTAGGGGTTCTCGGCCAGAAGTTCGGCGTTGTTCATGCCAGAGAGGTCGGGCGGAGCGCTTCATCCGGCCGGGCCACGCGCCCCGGCCCGGGGCAACGGCTCATTGACCGTGGCAGTTCTTGAACTTCTTGCCGCTGCCGCAGGGACACGGATCGTTGCGGCCCACCTTGGGCAGTTCGCGGCGCACCGTGACCTTGGGAAGCTGAATTTCCTTCTCGGCCGGCGCCTCCGCCGGCGCCGGCGGCACACCACTGCTGGTGATTGTGGTGGAAATCTGGGGACGCGGAGCCGGCCCGCCCACCGCCGGCGCCGCCGGGGCCGTGGATGGTCCGACCGCCTTCGCACTGCGGCTGAGGATCGCCAGCATGTTCTCGAAGGCGCTCAGGTTGGAGGCGCTGCGGAACAGGCCGGTGCAGATCTGCAGCCGGACATTCTGCATCAGCTCCTCGAAATACTTGTAGGCCTCGCCCTTGTATTCGACCAGCGGATCCTTCTGGCCGTAGCTGCGCAGGCCGATGGACCGGCGAAGCTCCTCCATCTCGGTCAGGTGTTCCTGCCAGTGATGATCGATGGCGTTGATCACGATGTAGCGCTCGATCGAACCGAGGGCCTCGGGCACCTCCACCGACTCCTTGACGGCGTAAGCGGCGCGAACCTTGTCGACCACCACCTTGGCCAGGGCATCGAGGTCGCTGCCGACCAGCTCCTCGATCTTCAGGCCGATGGGGAACGTCGCATTGGCCCAGCCCAGGAAGCCCTCCAGCGCGGTCTGCGTCGCCCCGGACTTCTCGCCGACTCCCGCATTCTCAAGGCGGGTGGCGACCTCCTCCTCCACCTGCTCGAAGATGATGTCCTTCGGACGATCCGCGTGGATCGTGCCGTTGCGGATGCCGTAGATCACCTCACGCTGCTGGTTGAGCACGTCATCGTACTGCAGCAGGCGTTTGCGCTGCGCGTAATTCTGCTGCTCGACCTTCTTCTGGGCGCTCTCGATTGAGCGGTTGAGCCACGGATGCTCCAGTTCCTCGCCTTCCTTCATCGAGCCTTCCATCAGGCGCGAGGCGAGGTTGCCCTGGAGGAAGAGCCGCATGAGGTCGTCCTCGAGGGAAAGGAAGAACTTGGTCAGACCCGGGTCGCCCTGACGCGAGCAGCGTCCGCGCAACTGCCGGTCGATGCGGCGGGACTCGTGCCGTTCGGTTCCGATCACGTAAAGGCCCCCGAGGTCGCGCACGCCCTCGCCCAGCTTGATGTCGGTGCCGCGGCCGGCCATGTTGGTGGCGATGGTGACGGCGCCCCGCTGACCGGCGCGGGAGACGATTTCCGCCTCCTGCTGGTGGTACTTGGCATTGAGCACGGCGTGCACCACACCCGCGCGCTTCAGCATGCGGGAGAGCACCTCGGACGACTCAACCGAGACCGTGCCGACGAGCACGGGCTGCCCGCGCTTGTTCGCGGCCTCGATCTCGCGCACAGCCGCCGCGTACTTGTCGCGCCGCGTCTTGAAAATGGAGTCGTTCTTGTCGACGCGGATGCACGGCTTGTTGGTCGGAATCACCTGCACCGCGAGGCGGTAGATGTCGTTGAACTCGGTCGCCTCCGTCTCGGCCGTACCGGTCATGCCGGACAGCTTTTCGTAGAGCCGGAAATAGTTCTGGATGGTGATGGTCGCGTAGGTGCGGGTCTCGCGCTCGATCGTGACATTCTCCTTCGCCTCGACCGCCTGGTGCAGGCCGTCCGACCAGCGGCGGCCGGGCATGACGCGGCCCGTGTTTTCGTCGACGATCAGCACCTTGCCGTCCTGAACGACGTACTCAACATCGCGCTCGTAAAGGGAGTAGGCCCGGAGCAGCTGCGAAATGGTGTGGATTTCCTCCGAGGTGTCGCCGTAGCGCTGCTGCGAGGCGAGTTTCCGCTCCTCGCGCTGTTCGGGGGTGATCGACGTGTCGCGGTCAATTTCGCTGAACTCGGTCGCAAGGTCCGGTAGCACGAATGCATCCGGATTGTCGGGACGTAGCCGTTTCCGTCCCAGTTCGCTCAAGTCAGCCTGATGCTGGCGTTCGTCGATGGAGTAATAGAGCTCCTCCTTCAGCCGGTAGAGCTCTTCCTTCTGCAGGTCGGAGTTCAGCTCCGTCTCAACCTTGTCGAGCAGTTTGCGCCATTCCGGATTTTCCTGGAGACGCAGCAGCTTCTTATTTTTCGGATGTCCCACCTTCACCTGCAGCATCTTGCGGGCGGCCGCCTGCTTGTCGTCATTGGAGACGTTGGGCCGGTTGAGGATCTCCTCGGCATCGGCCACAAACCGATTAACCAACCGCAACTGCTCTGCGACCAGGCGCTCCACCGGAGGCTTGATGCGGGTGAAGGGCTGCTCGCGTTCGATCGGCGCGGGCCCCGAGATGATCAGCGGCGTGCGCGCCTCGTCGACGAGGATGGAGTCGATTTCGTCGACAATGCAGTACCAGTGGTCGCGCTGCACCTGATCCTCCTTGCGCGTGGCCATGCCGTTGTCGCGCAGGTAGTCGAAGCCGAATTCCGAGGCCGTGCCGTAGGTAATGTCGCGGCCGTACATGTCGCGGCGCTCGTCCGACGGCATTTGCTGCTGGATACAACCGACGGTGAGGCCGAGGAAGGAGTAGAGATGCCCCATCCACTCGGAGTCGCGTCGGGCCAGGTAGTCGTTGACCGTCACGAGCTGGGCGTTGCGCGAATTCAGCGCGTTGAGGTAGAGCGGCAGCGTGGCGACGAGGGTTTTTCCTTCGCCGGTGGCCATTTCCGAGATCTTGCCCTGGTGCAGCGCAATGCCGCCGATGAGCTGGACATCGAAGTGCACCATGTCCCAGGTGAGCTCGTGTTCGCAGACAATGATCTTGCGGCCCACCATGCGGCGGGCGGCATTCTTTACGGTGGCGAACGCCTCCGGCAGAATCTGGTCGAGCGTTTCACCGGCCTTGACGCGGGCGCGAAACTCCCCGGTTTTCGCTTTCAGCTGGTCGTCGGTCAGCGCCTGATACGACCGCTCGTGCTCGTTGATGCGCGTGACGATGGGCCGGGCCAATTCCAGAAACTTCCGATAATGCCGGCCGGAAAAACGTTTGAGGAGAAACGATAACATGAAGAGGCGGGAACCTAGGCAGGCCAAGAGCGTTGGCAAATGACAAATGCCAAACGTGGCCGGCGATGGCTCCGCTGGAGGCGGGGTCGCTGACCCCGCTGTGATTGGCCTCGCGGTTAAAAAGCGGGAACCGGAGGCGGGACCGGTCGGTCCCGTCGCGGCCTCAGCGAGGCCGCCTACAACAGTCAGGGGCTCACACCTGCGTCCGGAAATAGGCGATCGTACGCTTCAAGCCCTCTTCGAGCGGAATGCGCGGCTCCCAATCTAAAACCTTGCGGGCCAGTGTGATATCGGGACGACGCTGTTTGGGGTCATCCGAAGGCAGGGGCCGATGCACAATCTTGGACTTACCTCCGATCAGCTTGAGCGTGAGTTCGGCCAGGGCGAGCATGGTAAACTCGCCTGGATTTCCAATATTCACCGGACCAACGGTTTCCGTTTGAGCCATCAACCGGACAAAACCCTCGATGAGGTCGTCGACAAAACAGAACGAGCGGGTCTGCGAGCCGTCGCCGTAGAGCGTGATGTCCTCGCCCTTGAGCGCCTGCACGATGAAATTCGACACCACCCGGCCGTCGTTCGGGTGCATGCGAGGGCCGTAGGTGTTGAAGATCCGGACCACCCGGATATCGACCTTGTTCTCGCGATGGTAGTCGAAAAAGAGCGTTTCCGCACATCGCTTGCCTTCGTCATAGCAGGAGCGGCGTCCGATCGGGTTGACGTGCCCCCAGTAGGATTCGGGCTGGGGATGCACATGCGGATCCCCGTACACCTCGCTGGTGCTGGCCTGAAAGACCCGCGCCTTCACCCGCTTGGCGAGTCCAAGGCAGTTGATCGCGCCCATCACGGACGTCTTGGTGGTCTTGATCGGATTGAACTGGTAGTGCGGCGGCGAAGCCGGACAGGCCAGATTGTAGATCTGGTCCACCTCAAACTTGAACGGGTCGATCACGTCATGGCGTACCAGTTCGAACCGCGAGTGGTTCAGCAGGTGGGCGATGTTGGCCTTTCGTCCCGTGAAGAAGTTATCCAAACAAATGACTTCATGCCCTTCCCCCAGCAGGCGGTCGCAGAGGTGGGAACCCAGAAAGCCGGCGCCGCCGGTGATCAAGATACGCATGAGGCTGGCACCCTGCCGGGCCATCGGAGGCATTTCCAGCAAAAGTCGGCGTGCCCGCCAAATTCCCGCCCATCCACACCCGCGCCGCCACGGATCGCCGGTCGGATCCCATCGACATCTGAACCGGCTTTGCCGCACCAAGCTTGATCCTCCGGGGTTTCTTTGGTCAACGTGGACCCTTCATGCACAAGACGTCGGACATCAATGTCGTCGAGACACGGGAGCTCCCCTCTCCCGCGCGTCTCATTCAGGATCTGCCCAAAACGGACGCCCATGGCGCGTTCATCACTCGTTCGCGCGAGGAGATTCACCGGCTGATTTTCACCGACGACAAGCGGTTCCTGCTCATCATCGGGCCCTGCTCGATCCATGACACGAAGGCCGGACGGGAGTACGCGCAGCGACTGGCCGCCTTGTCCCGGACGGTCTCCGACCGACTCATGATCGTGATGCGGGTCTACTTCGAAAAACCCCGCACCACGGTGGGTTGGAAGGGGCTGATCATGGACCCGCACCTCGACGGCACGCACGACATTGCGTCGGGCCTTCGGATGGGTCGTGCCTTTCTTCGCGATGTCCTCGACCTCGGATTGCCGACGGCCACCGAGTTCCTCGATCCCATTACGCCTCAGTATATGGCGGACCTGGTCTGCTGGGGCGCGATCGGTGCCCGGACCACCGAGTCACAGACTCATCGACAAATGGCGTCGGGACTGTCCATGCCGCTCGGCTTCAAGAACGGAACCGACGGCTCGATCCAGACCGCCATCAACGCGATCAAGGCGGCGGCCCACCCCCAGACGTTTCTCGGCATCAACCTGCAAGGCGCCGCATCCGCCGTCGTCACTCGCGGAAATCCCTCCTGCCACGTGGTGCTGCGCGGCGGCGCGACGGGACCCAACTACTCGCCGGCTCACATCACCCAGACGGAAGCCATCCTCGCCAAGGCGGGCCTGCCCAAGTCGATCCTGGTGGACTGCTCCCACGACAACTCGTCCAAACAACCCGAACGTCAGCCGGAGGTGATGCGGGCTCTCTTGGAACAGATCCGCGCCGGCAACACCTCGATCATGGGAGCCATGGTGGAGAGCAATCTGGGTTCCGGCAGCCAGGCGTTTCCGCAACCCAAGGAGTCGCTGCGTTATGGCGTCAGCATCACCGACGGCTGCATCGACTGGGCCAGCACGGAGGTCATGGTGAAGGAGATTCACGCCGCCCTCGCCCCCCGGTTCACCTAATTCCACGTCAAAAAGCACAATTTGTGCGTGTCGCCGAGCGTCCCTTCGTGGTTAACTCCTTCTCTTCGTTCCTATGAATACTCCCATTCGCGTCGCCGTCACCGGTGCAGCCGGCCAGATCGGCTATTCCCTTCTGTTTCGCATCGCCTCGGGCGCCATGTTCGGCCCAGAGCAGCCGGTCATCCTCCAGCTGATTGAAGCCCCGATCGAGAAAGCCATGAAGGCGCTCGAGGGTGTGGTCATGGAGCTCGACGACTGCGCGTTCCCGCTGCTCAAGGGCACGGTCATGACCGACGACGCCAACGTGGGCTTCAAGGATGCGAACTGGTGCCTGCTCGTGGGCGCAAAACCCCGCGGTCCAGGCATGGAGCGCGCCGATCTGCTGAAGGACAACGGCCGGATCTTCATCGGTCAGGGCAAAATCATCGATGCCGTGGCAGCAGACAATGCCCGCGTCGCCGTGGTCGGCAATCCCGCCAACACCAATTGCATGATCGCCGCCAGCCAGGCCAAGCGCCTGCCGGCCGACCGCTTCACCGCGATGGTGCGCCTCGACCAAAATCGCGCCCAGTCGCAGCTCGCAAAAAAGGCGGGCGTCGATCTGACGTCGGTCAAGGATATCTTCATCTACGGCAATCACAGCCCGACGATGTTCCCGGCCTTCGCGCACGCCACCATCGGCGGCAAGCCCGCCACCTCGGTCATCACCGACTCGGCCTGGCTGCAGGGACCCTTCTGTGAAACCGTCGGCAAGCGCGGCGCCGCCATCATCGCCGCGCGCGGCGCCTCCTCGGCCGCGTCCGCCGCCAACGCCCTGGTCGATCACGTGCGCAGCCTGGTGACCCCTGGCGCCATCCACTCGGTCGCAGTCAAATCCAACGGCGCCTACGGTTTCGACGCCAACGTCTGGGCGGGCATGCCGGTTCGCACCACGACCCCGGGCAGCTACGAGGTCATCCAAGGCTACAGCATGGATGAGTTCGCCAAGTCCAAGATCGCCGCCACCAACAAGGAACTGGTGGAAGAACGCGCGATGGTCGCCGAAATGATCGCCTGATCGTCGGAATTCACCTGCACCCTTTTTCCAGGCGGCCCGATTCCGGGCCGCCTTTTTTGTATCCACTCAATAGCAATGAGGTCATTAGAAATCCTCCAAACGTGTTATAATTACGAAACTTAGTTTCCAGAGACACGCATTTGCCTTGCTACAGCAGGTGGTCTTCCGGGACGGTGAAGATTCCAGCAACTCCATGGACTTGGCTAATTATTTGCCGGTCCGTGCGTCGTCATGTCGCAGCAGTCCACCGCCGTCTCCCTATGAAATTGCGTTCTTGGCTTGGTTTGGCCGCAGCCGTCGCGCTCGCGCTCCTCGTCCTTCACTTTCGGTCCGGTTCCTCCGTGGACCCCAAGCCGACCCAAAACGCACAGGTTACTCAACCTCCACCCGCCAAGCCCGCGGCCGTTACGCCCGAGGCCGCCTCCACCCCTCGCGCAAGTCAGCCGGTGGCGACGGAGCGACGCACCGTGCAAGCAGCCACCACCCAGTCCGCCTGGCTGGTGACGTCCCCGACCACGGGACTTCCGCTCGAACCGCTCGGCACCGCGTTCCGCGTCCAGCAACTCCGGGGCGAGGTTCCCAAGGGGCAGTCCGCGCAGGTGACACCGATCACGCGCGACTTCCTCGATCGGCTGCAATCTGGCGATCGTGTTCCCCTGCCCCTGCTCGGTGGCCGCACCGCCTCGGGTCGGGTCAACCTCGTGTCCCGGGAGGAAGACGGTTGGATTCGGGTCAGCGGCGCACTCGAGGATAACCGCGGTGGTTTTCAGCTGGCGGCCAATGGCAAGACGCAGGCCGGGTTGGTCCAGCTTCCGGAGGAGGGTCTGGCGTTCGAAATCGTGACGCAGCGCGACGGACAAACCCTGCTCGTCGAAAAGCCCCTCGCCTCGGTCCTCTGTTTTTCGCTCCCACGGCCCGACAATGAACCCACGGTCGTATCCGATCCCGATCGCTCCACCCCTGCCGCCACCCCCCCGAGTTTGAGCAGTCGTCCGGAAGCGACCGCCGTCATCTATCTCGATTTCGACGGCGAAGTGGTCACCGATCCGGCCTGGAACAACGGCATCACCATCAACGCGGCCGCCTCCCAGCTGACGGAAGCCGAAATGACTGAAGTCTGGAATCGCGTGAAGGAGGACTACTGGCCGTTCAACATCGACGTCACCACCCAGCTCTCCCGCTACACCTCGGCCCCAGTCGGCCGTCGGACACGCATCATCATCACCCCGACCAATGTGGTCGCTCCCGGAGCCGGCGGCGTGGCCTACCTCTTCAGTTTCGCGACGGCGGGACAGGGGCTCTACTCCGCCAACGTTCCGGCCTGGGTCTTCAACTCGACACCCAAATCCATCGCCGAGGCCATTTCGCACGAGGCGGGACACACCTTCGGACTGCAGCATGACGGCCGAAACTCACCGGTGGAAAGCTACTACACCGGACACGGCTCCGGCGCGGTCAGCTGGGCGCCCATCATGGGTGCCGGCTACGTCCGCGAGCTCACTCAGTGGAGCAAGGGCGAATACGCCAACGCCAACCAGTTCGAAGACGACCTGGCAGTCATCTCCAACGCCACAAATGGTTTTGGATACGTCACCGACGAAGCCGGCGGCGCCCGCGGTTCCGCGGCGGCCCTCAACGCACCCGGCGGCATCATCAACCAGTCCGGCATCATCGCCCAGGCCAGCGATCTGGACTTCTACGCGCTCAACGTCGCTTCGGGACGGGTCACCGTCAGTGCCACACCCGCCGAAGTGGGCGCGAATCTCGACCTCGCGATGGACCTGCAGGACGCGTCCGGCACAACCCTGGCCACCTCCAATCCCGACACTGCCATCACTGCTTCGCTGTCGGTGGTCGTCTCCAGTGGCACCTACTACCTGCGGATCCGCGGCACCGGCCGTGGCGATGTACTCGGGACGGGCTACAGCGCCTACGGCAGCATTGGAGCCTACCGGCTCACCGGCACCCTCCCGAGCAGCACCCAGGCACCAGTCATCACCAGCGCCACCTCCGTCACCGGCATGGTGGGCCAGGCACTCACCTATCAGTTGATCGCCACGGGAAATCCGACCAGCTACTCCGTGGCCACCGGCACACTCCCTCCGGGGCTCACCTTCGACGTATCGCTGGGCCGGGTCACCGGTACCCCCACCACGGCTGGAAACACCACCGTCACCTTCAGCGCCCTCAATGGCACCGGCACGGGAACACGTGTCGTGACCTTCTCCATTTCGCCAGCACTCACACTGGAACAAGCCCTCGACGGTGCAGCACTGACCTGGCTGACCGCGGGCGGCGCCCCGTGGCGCGCGCAAACCGCCACCACCTTCGATGGGGTTGACGCCGCCCAAAGCGGTGCGATCGGCAACAACCAGAGCTCCCGCCTCAGCACCACCTTCACCGGTCCGGTCACCGTGTCGTTCCGCTGGCGAGCCGACACCGAACTGGATCGCGACGTGGTCCGTCTGAAACTCGATGGCACGGTTCTCTCCTCCCTCAGCGGACGCACACTCTGGGTCTCCGAGTCCGTCAACATCCCCGAGGGGAATCACACCTTGGAGTGGGACTATTCCAAGGACGCCAATGTCAGCGAAGGCGTGGACGCCGTCTGGGTCGACCAAGTGACCGTCGGGCCTCCGCTTCCGCCTGTGATCACCAGTTCGTCCTCCGTCGCGGGCACGGTGGGTCTCGCTCTGAGCTACCAGATCACCGCCACCAACTCGGCCACGAGCTACCAGGTCATCCTCGGCGCGCTTCCGGCCGGTCTCAGCCTCAACGCCTCCACCGGGCGGATCAGCGGCACGCCCACCACGGCCCAGTCCTCCACGGTCACCCTCGGCGCCACCAGTTCCGTGGGCACCGGCACACTGACGGTCACGTTCTCCATCTCGCCGAGCAATCTTCCGCTGGCCACCGCCCTGGACACACCCGACCGGACATGGACCACGGGAGGCGCCACGCCTTGGATCGGCCAGACTCAGGTGACCTACGATGGAATCGACGCCGCACGCAGCGGAGTCGTGATTGATCGACAGGTTTCCACGATGGAAACGGTCGTGACCGGCCCCGCCGTCGTCTCCTTCCGCTGGAAGGTCGACAGCGAGGAAGGGTACGACCTGCTCACCGTGCGCGACAACGGCTCCCTGGTGGCCGCCATTTCCGGTCTCAAGGACTGGAGCCAGCGGTCCATCAACGTATCCACCGGCACTCACACGATCCGTTTTGGCTACGAGAAAGACATCACCCGTAGTGTCGGCGCCGACGCCGGCTGGGTTGACAACGTGACGGTCACTCCCTCGACCACCCGTATTCTCGCCATCTCAGGCGACCTCGCCTACGGCGGGGTGGTGGTCGGCGGTACCGCCACGCGCACCCTGACCCTGAGCAACCTGGGCAACAGTCCGCTCACCGTCACCAGCATCACCTATCCCACCGGCTTCACGGGTGCGGCCTCGGGCACGATCCCTCCTGGTTTCTCCGCCAATGTCACCGTGACGTTCGCACCCACCGCCCTGACGACCTACTCGGGCACGCTCACCGTGGCGTCGGATGCCACCAGCGGCGCCTCGACGCGCACGATCAGCGGCTTCGGAGTAACCGCGGTGCCGACCAACGACCGTCTGGTGTCCGCCACCAACCTCATCGGCGGCAATGTCACCTCGACCCTGAGTAACTCCAGCGCATCCAACGAAGTCGGCGAACCCAACCATGCTGGTCTGCCCGGGGGTTCTTCCGTCTGGTTCCGCTGGACGGCCAACGCCTCCGGACCGGTCGCAGTCAACACCATCGGTAGCAATTTCGACACCCTGCTCGCCGTCTACACCGGCACCGGATTTGGAAACCTGGTCCAGGTCGCGGCGGATGATCAGAGCGGTGGAGCGGATACCAGTGCGCTGACCTTCAATGCCACCGCGGGCACCGCGTACCTCATCGCCGTGGACGGGTTCTTTGGCGACTCCGGCGACGTGGTCCTCAATGTGGCCTCCATCACGGACGCACCCAATGACCGCTTCAGCAACGCCACCTCACTCACCGGTGCTCTGGTTCAGTCAATCAGCTCGAACAGCAACGCCACCCGCGAGCCCGACGAACCCAACCACGGCGGGCAGTTCTTCGGCCGCTCCCTCTGGTGGACCTGGACCGCTCCCTCCACCGGACGGCTGCTGATCGACACCAACGGAAGCACGTTCGACACCCTGCTCGCTGTCTATACCGGGCCGCTCATTTTCTCCCTGACGAACGTGGCTTCCGACGACAACAACGGCTATGGCAACGCCAGCGCGCTGTCCATTCCCGTCCAAGGCGGCACCACCTACCGGATTGCAGTCGACAGCAAAGGCACCGGCTCAGGCGTGGCGGTTCTCAACCTTCGCCTCGTCACGCCACCGACCAACGACGCTTTCAGCGCCGCGGCGACGCTGACTGGAAACGCCGTTCAGGTCACGACCACCACGATCGGCGCCACCCGCGAAACAGGAGAACCGCTGCACGCCGGTGTCACCGGCGGCAGCTCGATCTGGTGGAAGTGGGTCGCGCCCCAGGCGGCTCGGGTCACGATCTCGACCGCCAATAGCTCGTTCGACACCATGCTGGCCGTCTACACGGGATCGAGCGTCAACGCCCTCACCGCCGTCGCCTTCAACGACGACGAGAACTTCAACACGGTCACCAGCCGTGTCGCCTTCAACGCAGTGGCCGGAACGACCTACTGGATTGCCGCTGACGGATACAGCGGCGACGCCGGCACGCTCAAGTTGTCGCTCGATGCCGTCACTCCTCCGCCGAATGACACCTTCGCGTCCGCGACCGAATTGACCGGAACCTCCGCCCAGGTCACCGGGAGCAATGTGGGCGCAACCCGTCAGACGGGTGAGCCCAACCACGCCTCCCTGCCGGGAAGTGCCTCGGTCTGGTGGAAATGGGTCGCCCCTTCCGCCGCCCGGGTCTCGTTGTCCACTGCCGGCAGCAATTTTGACACATTGCTCGCCGTCTATACCGGAGCCAGCGTCAATGCGCTGACCGTCATCGCCTTCAACGACGAAGACGGACCAATTGGAGTCGACACGAGCGCACTTACGTTCGACGCCACCGCCGGCACCACCTACTGGATCGCCGTCGACGGGTACAGCGGTGCCACCGGTTCCGTCAGTCTGTCGCTCACCAGCGAAGTGCTGCTAGCCCCGGCCATCACCACTCAGCCCACGGACCAAACCATCGCAGTCGGGCAGAATGTCGCCTTCACGGTGTCCGCCACTGGCACATCGCCGCTCACCTACCAGTGGAGAAAGAACGGGGTCGCCATTCCTGGCGCCACCACGTCCACACTGGCGTTCGTCAATGTTCAGGCGTCGCAGGCCGGAACCTACACGGTGGTTGTCACCAACACGATCGGGAGCATCACGAGCGCACCCGCCGTGTTGACCGTCAACGCCGCTGCCGTGGCCCCGGCCATCACCACCCAGCCGGCCAGTCAAACGATCGTGGAAGGTCAGTCCGTGACCTTCACGGTCGTCGCCACCGGAACCGCCCCCCTCTCCTACCAGTGGAGCCTGGGCGGCGCGCCCATTCCGTCCGCCACCTCCGCCAGCTTCACCCTGGCCAGCGCCCAGCTGAGCAACGCCGGCAGCTACACGGTCACCGTCACCAACAGCGCCGGCAGCGTGACCAGCGCCGCCGCCATGCTGACCGTGAACCCCGCGGCCGTGGCTCCTTCCATCGTGACCCAGCCCGTGGGCATCACCGTGGTCTCGGGACAAACCGCGACGTTCACCGTGGTGGCATCGGGCACCGCCCCGCTCTCGTATCAGTGGCGGCGCGACGGCACTGCCATCGCGGGTGCGACCGAGGCGACTCTCACACTCACGGGTGTACAAGCTGTCAACGCCGGTGGCTACACCGTCGTCGTGTCCAACGCGCTCGGCAGTGTGACCAGCGCCGTCGCCACCCTCGCGGTGTCGCCCGCGCCGATCGCTCCGATTCTGCTCACCCAGCCGGTGAGCCAGTCGGTTACCCTCGGCCAGCCGGTGACATTCTCCGTGGTGGTCACGGGCACGCCTCCCTTCACCTACCAGTGGCAGCGCAACGGCACCGCCATCAGTGGCGCCACGGGATCCTCCTTGGTGCTGGCCCAGGTCCAGTCCGCGGATGCGGCCGGGTACTCGGTCGTAGTCACCAACGCGGTCGGCAGCGTCACCAGCCTCACCGCCACGTTGACGATCACCGCCGCCGTCGTTCCTCCGACCATCACCCAGGGACCGGTCAGTCAGACGGTGACCGCAGGCGCTTCGGCCTCGTTCACCGTCACCGTGTCGGGAACCGCTCCCTTCACGTATCAGTGGAAGCGCAATGGAGTGGCCCTGGCCGGAGCCACCAGCGCCACCTTCGCCCTCGCCGCCACGCAGGTGGCCGATGGAGGTGACTATTCGGTGGAGGTCAGCAATTCCGCCGGCTCGGTCACCTCCAGCGCGGCCACCTTGCAGGTGAATCCCGCGACGGTCGGTGCCATGATTGTCACACCGCCAACGGACGTGACCGTACTCGAAGGCCAGCCGGCGTCGTTCACTGTGGTGGCATCCGGCACCGCTCCGATCTTCTACTCGTGGGCGCGCAACGGAGTCACGATCCCGGGCGCGACCGCCAGCACGTTCACCCTCGCCGCCGCCCAGTTGGCCGATCAGGGAGCCTACACGGTCACGGTCGGCAACGCCGCCGGAACGATCACCTCCACGCCGGCCCAACTGACGGTGACCCCCGCCGTCAGCAGTCGGATCAGCAATGTCTCCGTCCGCACCACGCTGGCGGCGGAACAGACGCTCTTCGTCGGCCTGACCATGTCGGGTGGCGAAAAACCCGTGCTGGTGCGCGCCGTTGGGCCCGGCCTTGCCGCGTTCGGCGTGCCGGATACGATGCCCGATCCGCGTCTCGGACTCTACGAAGGCAGCGTGCTCGTGGAATCGAACGACAACTGGGGCGGTGGCCAAGCTTTGATCACCTCCTTCGCCTCGGTCGGAGCATTCGCGCTGCCGGGCGACAGCAAGGATGCCGCCCTGGTCCGTGCGGTTCAGGGAGGCCGCACCGTCCAGATCAGCGGACCCACCGCCGGCGGAGTGCTCGTCGAAGCGTACGACGCCGGCAGCGGCAACACCGCCCGGCTGACCAATGTCTCGGCGCGCAACCGGGTGGGCACGGGCGGCGATATTCTGATCGCCGGCATCACCATCTCGGGCACCAGCAGCAAGACGGTGGTGATTCGAGCGGTGGGCCCGACACTCGCCTCCTTCGGAGTCCCCGGAGTGCTCGCCGATCCGAAACTCGAGGTCTATTCGGGTTCGACCAAGATAGAGGAAAACGACAGCTGGTCCGCCAGTCTCGCGCCGGAATTCTCACGGGTGGGCGCCTTCCCGCTCGTGGCCGGCAGCAAGGACGCCGCGCTCGTCGTTACGCTCCCGCCGGGCGGCTACACCATCCAGGTCCGCGGCTCCGATGGTGGCACCGGTGAAGCCCTGATCGAAGTCTACGAGCTGCAACCCTAACCGGCCGCCAGTCGCCGTTCCCGCGCCTTCCGGCCGGGAACGGTGAGCGGCCGCTGGAAGGGGCCGGCCCGGTATCCGGCCGGCCTCATTTCCGAGGCGACGCATCGGCGTCAACGTAGGGACTGGGCGTGGAAATTCGCAGCGGCTCCGTTGGAGGTGGTCCCGCAGTCGCGGGAAGGCCGCGACGGGGCCGTCAGGGCCGCAATTTCTTCACGCGATGCCAATCTGCGCGGGTTCGGCGACCCCACCTCCACCAGACGCCCATCTTGGTTCGCGCTTAAGTTGACGCGCATGCGCGACGCGGGGGGACCCTTTGCGGCGGGTTGACGTCGAACGACAGCTCGGAATGCTGGTTTCATGCTTCGCCGCATTCCCCCTCTCCGGCTCCTCACGGTCCTCGGCGGGTTGTTTGCCGCCTTGGTGATTTGGTCGGGGATCGGAGCCCACTATCCCCATGACTGGTGGCTCGAAAATGTCCTGGTCATGGTCTTTGTCCCGCTGCTGGTCATCACCTACCGTTGGCTTCCGTTCTCAAGGCTCAGCTACCTGCTCATCTTCCTCTTCCTCAGCCTGCACGAACTCGGGGCGCACTGGACCTACGCCGAGGTGCCCTACAATGAGTGGACGCACGCCTGGTTCGGGACGCCGCTCAACCGCGCCCTCGGATTGGAACGCAACCACTTCGACCGGCTCGTGCATTTTCTGTACGGGCTGCTGCTCGCTTATCCGATCCGCGAAGTCTTTCTGCGGGTGGGACAAGTGCGGGGGTTCTGGGGCTACTTTCTCCCCCTCGACCTGACCATGAGCACGTCGATGATCTTCGAACTCTTCGAATGGGGCGCAGCCGAGCTCTTCGGCGGAGATCTGGGCGTAGCCTACCTCGGTACCCAGGGAGATGTCTGGGACGCGCACAAGGACATGGCGCTGGCCAGTCTGGGCGCCCTCATCGCAATGCTGGTCACCGCAGGCTTCAACGCGCGCTACAAACGGGACTTCGCACGGGAGTTCATCGACAGCCTGAAGGTGAAGTCCAGCCAGCCGCTCGGAGAAGAGGAACTGGCCCGATTGAAGCGCGACTCCGCATCCTAAGTCGGAACCATTCAGACGAAAGACCACGAATTGACACGAATAGACACGAATCCAGAGCGAGCTAGGAGCAGTCGTGCACTTGAATTTACCCCACTCAATCGTGAACCAATCCCTGGCCACTCTCGTTGCCTGTTTTCATTCGTGTAGATTCGTGTCAATTCGTGGTTCAACTGCATGGTTTTTGGCCAAGTCCGTGCCTTTTCACCCCAACCCTATGTTTCGTACCGTTTGTATCCTGGCTCTCCTCGCCTCCGCCATGTCTTCCCTGTCCGCCTCAGCCCCGCCGCTGCGCGTGTTTGTCGGCACTTATACCGAAAACGGCAGCCGTGGTATCTATACCACCACCTTTAACTCCGCCAAAGGTACGTTCACCCCGCCGGTCCTCGCCGCCGAGACCCCCAACCCCTCGTTCCTCGATCTTTCGCCCGATCAGACGGTGCTCTATGCCGTCAACGAATCGCCAGCCGGAGTGCGCGCCTACACGATCGGCGCCGGCGGTGCGCTGAGTCCGTTGGGAAAGGCCCCGTCCGGTTTGGTGGGTCCCTGCGACGTCGCCGCCCACTCCGGGGGCCGTCTCGTCGTGGTGGCCGACTACAGCGGGGGCAGCGTCGCCGCCTTTCCCGTGCTTGCGGGTGGCGCACTCGGCGAGCGCAGCGATCTCGAACAGCACACGGGCAAGAGCGTTAATCCCCAGCGGCAGGAAGCTCCCCACGCCCATGGTGTCACCTACTCGCCCGATGGACGCTTTCTCGCGGTTCCAGACCTGGGCATCGATCAGGTGAAGGTCTACGCAGTCGAAACCGCCACCGCCACCCTGCGTCCCGTCGGTGCCCTCGCCATCGCCGCGGGGTCGGGACCCCGGCACTGCGCGTTCAGTCGCGAGGGACGCCAGCTCTACATCATCAACGAGCTGTTCAGCACGATCACCGTGGCTTCGTTTGACCCGGCCTCGGGCGCGCTGCAGGCGATCCAGACGCTGTCCACCCTGCCCGCGGGCTATAGCGGCACCAGCACCACCGCGGAGATCGTGGTGCATCCGTCCAACCGCTTCGTGTACGGCTCCAATCGGGGACACGACAGCATCGCGGTGTTCTCCCGCGATCCCAAATCGGGAGCCCTGACCTGGGTGGAAGCCACACCCATCGGCGGCAAAACGCCCCGGAATTTTGCCGTATCACCCGACGGAGCCTGGCTCATCTCCGCCAATCAAGACAGCGACACCCTGACCGTGTTCTCCATTCATCCCTCCACGGGCAAACTTACACCAAACGGCCCGGCGACCGCGCTTCCCCGTCCGGTCTGCGTCAAGTTCGTCGTCGCCCGGTGAGGGGAACCGTAGTTTTCCAGACCGACCGCCCAGGCGTCGACCCCACCCGTCGCCCCGCCCGCCGGGTTCCCAGACAGGGAACACCGGCGTCGCCACCGACCCGAATCACTTCAGCAACTTCGCCAACGGCTCCTTGATGGCCGCCGCCCACATGGCGTAACCAATTTCATTGGGATGCAGGAGATCGGGCATGATGTCCGTCGGCAGCGTGCCGTCGGGATAAAGGAATTTCGCCCCGATATCGAGGTAGTGCACAAACTGTCCGTCGTGCAGCTTGGCGATGCCCTCGTTCACCGCCGCCACCTGGGCACGTGCGGGCGAGTCCTTCTCACCCCGCGGGAAAATCGCGAGGAGGAGGACTTTTGCGGCGGGAAGTTTCGTGCGCAGGCCCTGCACAATGGCGGTGACGCCTTCGACCACCTCCGCCGTGGTATTTCGAGGCGTGACCTTGTCGCGCTCGAAGCCGGTGTTGTTGGTTCCAATCATGAGGACGACGACCTTCGGGCTGATCCCGTCAAGTTCGCCGTTCTGCATCCGCCAAAGCACATGCTGGGTGCGATCGCCGCCGATGCCAAAATTCGCCGCCTTGAGAGGTGCATAGTGGGCATCCCAAAGCGCTTTGCCCTTGCTGCGCCATCCATCGGTGATCGAGTCACCGAGGAAGAGGACATCGACGCCTCCCGCCTTGGCCTGCGCGACAAAACCCACGTGACGTTTCAGCCACGCCTCGTCACGAGGAGCCGGCTCGATCGCGGTGTTCGCGGCCAGCAGCCAGGAGGGAATCAGACAGACCAGTCCAAGGACCAGGGTACGGAGGGGAAATCTAAAGTGCATCGCACGTGATCCTGACACCCTCCCGATCCCGGCTCAATGGAATTTCCCGGGGGCGCCCGATCCCGCCTCTATCGTCCGATTTCTTCAGACGACGCCCATACCTGCGGGGTCGGCCGAAGCCATCTCCAACGGAGCCCCCCTTTCCCGACCGCAGTTGACGCACCTGCCGAAAGCGAGTTCCTTGTCCATTCCCTGATGGCCGACTTCCTCGACACACCTGCCTCCACCAAGCTCGAGCGCGCTTTTCTCGTTGGCGTGCAAACTCATGACATGACCCCGGGCGAAGGGGCGGAGCTGCTGTCCGAACTCAAGGAATTGGTCGAAAATCTGAAGCTGGCTGTCACCCAGACCTTGCTGGTGAACCTGCGCACACCCACCCCGGCCCTTCTGCTCGGGAGTGGCAAGGCCCAGGAGATCGTCGATCTGGCCAAGGCGGACGGAGCCGATGTGATTGTCTTCGACGAGGCACTCTCCCCGGCGCAGCAGCGCAACTGGGAGGAACTCTCCGGTCTGGCCGTCATCGACCGGCAGGAGGTCATCCTCGAGGTGTTTGCCGATCGAGCTCACACCCGTGAAGCCGTGCTTCAGGTCGCCCTGGCCCGCATGGAGTACTCCCTCCCCCGGCTGACACGCGCCTGGACCCACCTTTCCCGCCAGCGCGGCAAGGGCGCCATGGGTGGCGAAGGCGAAACCCAGCTCGAACAGGACCGCCGCATCGTGCGCGATCGCATTGTGCGCCTGAAGGAGGAACTGGCCGAGGTCCGTCAGCAACGCTCCACCCAGCGTCGGCGCCGTCAGCGTGTGCCGGTGCCCACCGCGGCCATCGTCGGGTACACCAACGCCGGCAAGTCCTCGCTTCTCAACGCCCTCACCGGAGCCGGCGTTCTCGCGGTCGACAAACTATTCGCGACCCTCGATCCCACCACCCGGCAGCTTCAGCTGCGCGGAAACCAGAAACTGCTCGTCACCGACACGGTCGGCTTCATCCGGCGTCTTCCCCACGGACTGGTCGAGGCCTTCAAGGCCACCCTCGAGGAGGTGGTGGTCGCCGACTTTCTGATCCACGTCCTCGACGTCACCAATCCGAACGTCGCGCACCACCATGAAACAACGTTGTCCGTCCTGCGCGAACTCGGCGCCGACGACAAACGTACGCTCACGGTTTTCAACAAGATCGACGCTGCCGATCCCGTCGCCCGCCAGCGCGCACACCACCTCGCTCCCGATGGACTCCTGCTCTCCGCCCGGACCGGCGAAGGGCTCGATTTGCTGATCGACCGCTGCGTCGAGCTGATCGCCGATTCCCTAGGCGCGACCACCTTGCTGGTCCCGCACGAGCGCTACGATGTGGTCGCCCGCTTGCACGAAGTCGGCCACGTCCAGCACGAGGAGCAACGCGACGACGGCGTCTATATCCAGGGACGCTTCCCCGCCTCGCAGGCCTCCGTCTTCGCCCCGTTCGTCGTCGAGCCCAGCCCGACGCCCGCGACTCCAGCGGACGAGTAAAAACAATCCCCCTCAGCGGAGGTCGCTCAATCGTCGCGCATCCGCGTCAACCTAAGGAGTGGGCCTCCGCCCTACGCCGGTGCCGACTCACCGGCGGCCGCCAAGCAGGCCCGCAGGGCTTCGAACAGCACTTTCCGGTTGATCGGTTTCTCCACGTAGTCGTCAAACCCCACCCGGAGGCATTCGGTCCGCATTTCCTCGGCGGGATGCGCAGAAACCGCCAGCAGCCGGCAGCCCCGCGAAGCCTCGTCACCCGCCCAGCTGCGCACCGTCGAAGCCACCTGGAATCCGTCGATATCGGGCATCTGCAGGTCGATCAGCGCCACCGCAAACACCTCGGTCCTCAGCCGGTCCATCGCCTCCTGGGCCGAACTCACCACCACCACCGAGCGGCAACGTCCCTCGAGCAAGGCCAGCATCACTTCCTGGTTCGCTACCGTGTCGTCCGCGACCAGCACATCCACCTCCTTCAACGTCCTCACTCCCACGGCTGACGCAGCCAGTGGAGTCACGGACGCCGGCTCGGCCACTCCCTTCGCGGGGCGGGCGGGGAGAGCCGGCCCCGCAGTCAGGCCGGGAGTGATCCCACTCGCGGTCTCGGCCTTCACCGCGACTACGCTCGAAGCCACGGGCAAAAATGAAGGTGTGGCTACAAGGGGCGCCGGCGCCAGGACCGAACCCGGAACCGCGCGTCGCAGGGACAGGTGAAAGGCAAACTCGGTGCCGCGCCCCTCACCGCTGTGCAGCACGATCTTGCTTCCGAGGCACTCGACCAGCCGACGGCTGATGGCCAGGGACAGGCCCGAGCCTGAGTCCGCCGGTCGCGACGACTCCATACCGGCCAGCGGGTCAAACAGGTCGTCCTGCATGGCCTTGGGAATGCCCGGACCCGTATCAACAATTCGGAAACGCACCTCCACGGGTCCCGCACCCTGCGCCTCCACACACAGCCAGACGGTTCCCTTCTCAGTGAACCGGACTGCATTTCCGACCAGATTGCCCAGCACCTGCCGAAGGCGCGCGCCGTCGGTTTCCACCCACAGTTCAGCCTGCAAGGAAGACTCCAGCGTCAAGGCCAGTCCGCGGGCCGCTGCCCGTTCCGAGTGTTGCGAAACCACCTCCCGGCACAGGGATCCAATTTCCACTGCGGCCATCTTGAGCTCGAGTTTTCCGGACTCGATCTTGGACAGGTCGATGAGGTTGTTGACGATGCCCACGAGCGAGCGCGCGCCCAATCGAATCGTATCCACCTGCGCCCGGATCTCCGGATCACGCACCCGTGCCTGGATCAAATCCGCCTCGGTCACAATCGCGTGGAGGGGGCCGCGGATCTCATGGCTGGTCACCGACAGGAACGCCGTCTTCGACTCGCTCGCGGCCACGGCCTCACGTCGCGCCTGCTCCAATTCGCGGGTTCGCTCCCCGACCCGCTGATCGAGGAGTTCGTTGTTTCGCCGCAACTCGTCGTAGGTCGCATGCAAGCGGCTCGCGAGGGCATTGAATGCCGCGTAAATCTGCGACACCTCGCTTGGCACGCGGTCCGTGGGAGGTGGAACCACCTCGACCGTGCCGCTCTCCGCCTGCCGGCCGGTGGCACGGGCGAACTCCTCCAGCGGTCCGGAGAGCCGACGATTAGAGAGCCGCGCCACAAACGTGGCCGTGGCCAGCACCCCAAGCACGATCGCCGCCATCATCCCGTAAAGTCCAAGGCTGCTCGCCGCCGCCGCCAGGACAGGACGCTGGGCGATGACGAGAAACCGGTACTCCGCATTCCGCGTCACATAGGCCCGCATTCGCTCGCTGGCGCCGTCAACCATCAAGTCATAGACAAAGGGCCGGTCCGGCCGGTTGAGCAGGATCTTGCCGAGATCGTACTGCGGGAGCTCGTCCAACGTTTTCATGCCCGCACCCGGCGAGGCGTAAATGATGTGTCCGCTGGAGTCGGCCAGGATCCACTGCAATCCGGGCGATACCTTTGACTCGGTCATCAGCTTGACGAATTCGTCGATCTTCAGGGAGCCCTGCACCACGCCAAGAAACTCTCCCCCGGGCCCGGTCAGAGGTGCGCTGATCGCGATGAGCAAGTCGGCTCCAAAGCCGCGGCCCCGGAATACGCCCGAGACGAACGGCTTGTTTTGCACCTTGGGGAGTCGGAAATACTCCCGGTCCGACACGTCGCTTCCACGCAGCCGGTTCTCGGGTTGCAGGGGGGCCGTGTTCAGGATGCGTCCATTGGGGTCCGTCGCGAGCATGGTGACAAAGGCCGGATGCGCCGAACGGATCTGTTCCAGAACCTGAGACGCCTCCGAAGTGCCCGGCCGGATCAAACCCGCCGCCGAAATCACTGCCGCCTGATGAAGGTCGAGAAACAGCCGCAGCTCGCGTGCCACCTGCCGGGTGCCGTCCAAAAGCACGCCCCGGTCCTCCCGTTCAACATTGGACTGGAGGAGGAGCGCAAGCCCGGCCGCCACAAGCGCAACCGGCACGGCGGCCAGAATAAAAACGTAGTTGAACACCACATCACGCAGACGATTGGCCGGCTGGGGAAGCGTTCGCAGCAGCCCGCCGATCCGCGTGTGACGCACCAGAAAGTCAGCCACGATCACGGCCAACAGCTGGTTGACGACCCGGACCAGAATCTCGAGGGTGGCGAGGTCGGCCGGCAGTCGGGCCACACCGCTGTACATCCAGGCGGAAAGTCCCAGTCCTGCCGTCACCCAGAAGCCCACATCAATCAGCGGCGCCGTGCCCCATTTGCGTCGGAGTCCCCAAGCCAATGCACCGGCCTCCGCCATTCCCAAGATCAGGGCAAAGGGCTGGCCCAAGGAAAACACCGTGGGCGCCATCGCCACCCCGGCCGCCGCCACGGCCCACGGAACCGGCAGCAGCAGCACAAAGGGCAGATAGAGAAACGAACCGAGCACCACGTGAACACCACCGATCAACTCGATCTCCACGCAATTCAACGCCGCGGCCGCCGCGAGCGCGAGGAGCAGCGGGAGAGGTCGGGGAAGGGACGGCGTCCAGCGAGCGATCATGACCGATGGGTCAGAGCCCGGCCGGTGTCACCGCGACGGGAGGCGCCTCAATCGTGGCTGCAGGCAGTTCAACAAAAAAGGTCGCTCCCTCTCCCGGTGTGCCTTCCGCCCAAATCCGACCGTGGTGCGACTTGATTAGGCGTGCGACAAGCGAGAGGCCCAGGCCGAGACCCTCGCGGCCCTCGGATGTCGAAAGACGCGAGAACTCCTTGAAAAGCCGCTCGCTTTCCGCCGCACCGAAGCCGACGCCGTTGTCCCGCACAAAGAGAATCGCGTTTCCTTCCGGCGAGGTCCCGCTGCAGCCAATCTCCACGAGCGGTTGGGGCCGGTGGGCCGAGTACTTCATCGCATTACCCACCAGATTGTAGAAGACGCGCTCAACGAGGATTGCGCTGACGTTCAGCAGCGGAAGGGGACCGATCATCAGTTTCGGCCGCGGCGGGCGCTGCATCGAGCAGAGTCGCTCGGCCACCCGGGTGATCACCGGCGCAGGATCCACCATCTGAAACGACGTCGTGCCGCGATGTTCGTCCTGGGCCAGCTGGAGGATGTTGGTGATCAAGTCGCCCAGGTTCAGTGCACCCTGGTACCCCTGCTCGATCCAGGTCTTCGCTTCCGCGGGGATCGTCGGATCGTCCACCACAAGCGAAAGGCAGCCCGTCACCGCCGAAAGCGGGGAGCGCAGGTCATGGGAGACAAAATTCGCGTACGACAGCAGAAGCTGGTTGGCATCCTCCAATTGCTGCGTCCGGGCCCGCACGAGGTCGTCGAGCTCGCGATTCAACTTCTCCAGCGCCTCGCGAGCCAGCACCTCGGCTGTGATGTCGGAGAGCACGACCATGCAGGCAGGCACACCCTGGTCCGGGACCAGCGTGCCACGCGCTATGAATACACGGCGCAACGCGCCGGTGCCCTTCGACAGCGTCAGCGCACCCGGTTCCACCCCGACCGCCAGCTGATTCAGCCACCCGCGGACGGCAGTATCCTCGGGTGCGGCAAAGGCATCCGCCAAATGATCCGCCTCCGCCCCGCCGCTGTCGCGGACGAGCACGGAACGCCCGAGATCATTGGCGCCCAGCACCTGCCCGGCGCGGTTCACCAGCACGATCGGATCCGGGGCCAGATCGAAGAGACGTTGAAACCGCTCCCGTTGCTCGGCGATGAGCCGGAACCGGTTCAGGGAGACGACGGTGCGCACCCGGGCCCGCAGCTCTTCCCGACGACAGGGTTTGCTGATGAAGTCATCGGCGCCGCAGCTCAGACCCTCGAGTCGCGACTCCGAATCGTCCAGCGCCGTGAGCATCAGCACCGGCACGCGTCCGATCACCGGGTCGGCACGGATCCGCCGGCAGGCCTCAAAGCCATTCAGGCGCGGCATCATGACGTCGAGCAGGATCACATCCGGCAGGACTTCCTTCGCTTTGACCACGGCTTCATCGCCATCAAACGCCGATGAAAGCGCGTAGCCTTCCGGAATCAGCATCGATTCCAGCGTAACAATGTTGGACGGGTCGTCGTCGACGATGAGAATCTTGGGGCTCATGAGGAGGAAACCGACGGACTGCCCGCCAGCCGGAGTGAAAGGGTGAAGACACTGCCCCGATTGGTCTCGCTCGCGACGTCCACCGTTCCGCCGTGCAGGCGGACCAGCCGGTCGACCAGCGTGAGACCGAGGCCCGTGCCTCCGTATTTGCGTGCCAGTGACGAATCTACCTGGGAAAACGGCTTGAAGAGCAGGGCCAGCTTTTCCGGCGGGATGCCGATGCCAGTGTCGCGGACCGTGATGGTCGCCAGACCAACCTCGGACAGCGAGGCACCGAGCGTGATCTGACCGCCCTCGGGAGTGAACTTGATGGCATTGCTCACCAGGTTGTTCAGCACCTGTCGCAACAGCTTCTCATCGGCCATCACGCACAGTGGAGCGGACGGTCGGGTGAAAGTGAGGGCGAGTCGCTTGGCCTCGGCGCTGCGACGCGATCCCTCCACGGCCGAGGAGCACAGGCTGGACAGATCAACGCGGGCGGGCACGAGCCGGATCTGGCCGGCCTCGATGCGGGCGAGGTCGAGCACGTCGTTGATTTGCGCCAGCAGCTGCTTTCCGCTGCGGTGAATGATCTCCAGGTAGCGCTGGGTCCGCACCGGCTCGAGCGTGGCGCCGTCCTCGATCAGGGACTCGGTCAACCCGATCACGGCATTGAGCGGCGTGCGCAGCTCATGACTCATGGTCGAGAGAAATTCACTTTTCGCCCGATTCGCCGCCTCGGCCGCGCGCTTGGCCTCGATCAGGGCCAGCTCCGCGCGTTTGGTGTCATCCACGTCGATCAACGTACCGACAACCTCAGCCCCACGACCCGGCGCGGTTGGGAGCCGGCGCGCATTGACCACAAACCAGCGGCTGCCACCGTCGGCGAGCCGCACGCGGCCCTCCCAACGTGAGGTGTCCACTTGACCCGAAAAGAGGCCCCCCATGGTCGTGCGCGCGGTGCCGAGAAACTCCGGATCGATGAAGTCCGTGCAGGGCCGGCCAAGGCTCTCCGCGATGCTCCATCCCGTCAGCTCCGCCCAGGCCGGGCTGAGGAAGGACCATCGCCCCTCGTCGCCGACCCGGAAGATCACCTCCCGCACGCTGTTGAGCAGAAGCTGGTAGTCGTCCAGCAGGTGATCGCGGTGCGTTTTGTAGTCCATCCTTTCATACGCAGCGCCCAAGACACGGGCCGCCACCCTCAGGCAGCTGACGATGGCCTCGTTCCACCCCTGCTCGGAGAGGCAGTCGTCGAATCCGATCAAGCCCCAGAGGCGTCCGTGCACCTGGACAGGCATGACGACGAGCGAACGAATCTGCTGGGCGAAGAGGATCGGCCTCTCCGCCTCCGGAAACTCACGCACCGGACCAAAGATCGCCCGTCCGGCGGAGAGTTCCTCCACCCAACGGGAGAATCCGGCGTCCACCATGGAGAGATTCTGCAGGTCGGGGTTGTCGATCTGAGGCGCGATGCCCTCGGCACACCACTCGTGGCGCTGGCTCCAGAGCGGCTCACCGCCATCACTGGGCACGGACTGGAACACGTAGACGCGGCTGACCGCGGTCGCCTCGCCGAGGAGTCGGAGGGCCGCCTGGAACGCGGTCCGGTGATTCGAGTCGCTGAGGAACTGCTCGGCCGCGAGACCGGTCGCGGTGAGGATGCGTTCGCGGCGCAACGCCATGATGGCGTCGTCGTGGGTCGCGGATTCAAGGATCGGGGCGCTCATGACAAAACGGTTTCGGATCGGGAGACTCGCAGGGGCAGCACAAAGGTGGTGGCCAGTCCGACTGGATCCTCGTTCGACTCGAACCGGAGCTCTCCACCAAGGGAGCGAGCCAGCAGGCGTGCCGTGGCCAGACCCAGACCAATGCCCGGAATTTCACCGCTGAAGCGGCTCTCAAGCTGCCAGTAGGCTCGTCCGAGGTGGGCCGCGGCTTCCGGCAGGATGCGCGGACCCGGAGCGGTGAAACGGAGGGCGACGTCGCCCCCGGTGGAGCTCACCGTCACCGACAGCCCGACTCGGGACGCCTCGCTGAACTTCACATAGTTGCTCACGACCTCGGTCAGGACAATCATTCCCGCATCGTCCACGACCGGTGTCAGCAAGAGCTCCGGCGACTCGGCATTGAGGATCAGGCAGTCCGCGGGCAAAAGAGTGTCCTCGGTCGCTGCGTTCATGGCCGAGCGCAGGGTTCGTAACGCCTGGGACCGGCGGCGATCGGTCGTACCCGTCATCGCCTCATGGTAGCGCAACACGCCCAGCAATGTTTCCTCCAGGCGCAGGGCGCTGATACGCGCCATCTCCAGCAGCGCCACATTTTCCGGATCGGCCCGGATCGCCTCGCTGCCGGTCACCACCTCAATCACGCTGGAAATGCCGTTCAGGGGGGTGCGGATCTTGTGGGAAATGAGGTGCTGAAACGTCCAGGTCTCAAGTTCGCGACGGACGCTTCCGGAACGATCCGTGAAGGTGAGCAATAGCGTGCCCTCGGTATCGTCCGGATCGGCAAAGGTATCCACCTTGAGCCAACGGGCGGCCAGAAAGGAGCACTCCGGGCGCACGACGGCAAAGGGCTCTACGGGACGAAATCCGCCCTCACGCAGCCGCTCCCACGCCTCGGGCGGATCGGGATCATAGGTGCGGCTTACCGCCTCCACCACATCCGCCCCGCCTTCCCGGCCCAGGCCGAACAGCGTGCGCGCGGACGCGTTGGCAAAGAGCTGCCGGCCTCGCGGATCGACGGCGACGATGGCCTCGCCCGAGCGCTCGATGATCCACTCCAGCCGGCGCCTCTCCTGCAACAGGCCGCGGTAACGATTGAGCCGGGTGATGGTGCGCGCCTTCGCCCGCAGCTCCGCCGCCGAGACGGGCTTGGGCAGGTAGTCCTCCGCCCCGGCATCGAGGGCGCGTATCATCGCCTCCGATTCATCCGCCGCGGACATGATGATGATGGGGATCTCGCGGGAGAGTTTGTCTTCGCGCAGTCGCCCGCACACCTCCAGCCCGGTCATCCCCGGCATCATGATGTCCAGGAGGATCAGGTCCGGGGGACTGCGGCGCACCGCCTCCAGGCCGGCAAATCCATCACAGGCCTCGTCGACCGTAAAATTGTCACTGCGCTCCAGCAGGTCGCGCACGCGCAGTCGCACCGCCTCGTCATCATCGATCACCAGGATCCGGCCTTTGGTTGCCATGGCGGATCAACCCCCTCCCCGAAGCGCAATCAAGGACCGCCTCACACCCTCGCGGGTGAGGTGAGGTGACAAAAGCAAGGCCCCGTCCCTGCTGAAGCGGGAGAACGGGTTGAAGGCATCGCGCGATAGCATGGTCTGGCCGAGGCGCACGGTCCACGCACACACCCAGCCAACCTCCACATCGTCGCTTCCGGGGCAAACCTGAGGGGGTTCCTCCAACGAACCCCTTCAGGGAAATACTTATTAGACCGGGGTTTCTCCCGGGTAACCTCGCAGCGCACCCAGCTGCCGCAGGCCGCTGGCAGAAGCTTATTCGGCGTCGTAGATCTGAACGCGACTCCAATACGGCTTAAAGCGTTCAATAAAAGCCAGATGGATCGGGTCCACTTGGTAGGCATTATGGGCCGCCACATCCTTGCAAACGACGGTCAAACCGATCGCAAAGGACTTGTCGATGATCGGACGATCCGGGACGCCCGCCGGCACGCCGACATAGACCTTTTCGGTGGCGGAGATCCCGCGGAGGGACTCCACGCCTTGGCGAAATTCGGCGCGTTGAGCGGCGGTGAGTTCAGGCTTGAGCCAGAAGTAGACGGAGTGGACGAGCATGGTGGGAAAGGGATGAAAGCGAAATCAGTCCGCGGGAAAATGTAAATGACAGGCTACCTGACGGTTTGAATCGGGAAGGCGCTGAAGTTTGGGTCGGTGAGTCTTGCAGGGACCGAAACAGGACGGGCATCGAGGGTGGAACGCGCAGCCACTCGGCAGCCGGCTGGGATCGGCAATTTCGCCCGGGACATCAAACTTCAACCGCACGTCGGGGTCGGGCCATGGAACCGCGGAGAGCAAGGCTCGCGTGTAGGGATGTTTGGGATCGGCGAATATCTCCGCCGCCGGAGCCAGTTCCACCATTCGGCCCGCATAGAGGACTGCCACCCGGTCGCAAAAGTGACGCACCACGTCCAGGTTGTGGGCGACAAAGAGGTAGGTGAGTTTGAACTCTTCCTGCAAATCCTTGAGCAAATTGAGCACCTGGGCCTGCACCGACACGTCCAGTGCCGACACCGCCTCGTCCGCCACCACAAACGAGGGCCGCATGATCAGCGCGCGCGCGATGCCGATGCGCTGGCGTTGTCCTCCGGAAAATGCATGGGGATAGCGGGTGCGATGTTCCGCCTTGAGCCCGACCTTGCGAAGAATATCGACGACCCGCGCTTCCTGCTCCGCCCGCGTTCCGAGTCGGTGGATCACGAGCGGCTCCGCCACGATCTCACCCACCGTCATGCGGGGGTTGAGGGAGGAATACGGATCCTGGAAAATCATCTGAAGGTGGGGACGCAGCGGCTTGAGCGCACGCTCCGGCAAGGCCGCCAGATCCACGGTCGCACCCGAGGGAGTTCGAAACAGGACCTCCCCCGCCGTCGGGCTGAGCGCGCGCAGGATGCAGCGCGCCGCCGTGGTCTTGCCCGAGCCCGACTCGCCGACCAGCCCGAGTGTCTCTCCGGGGAAGAGGTCGAAATGAAGGTCGTCCACCGCCCGCACCGTCGCCACGACCTTGCCGAGAATGCCCTTGGCCCGGATCGGGAAGTACTTGCAGAGACCGCGCACGCTAACGAGCGGCTCCGCCGCCGCCGGTCCCGCGCTGAGCGGGGCAAGCACAGGGGTGGCGTCGCCCGGATTCATCCTGCGATCCCTCCCGCCCCGCCGGTCGTCGCCGGTGCCGCCGGCGCATAAAAGGACACCGCCGGCAACTCATCCGCCCGCACACAGGCCACCTGGTGTCCCGGTCCGCAGGCCTGCAGCGGGGGCGCGCCGCCGACGTCGCAGCGTCCCGCCACCGCATACTCGCACCGGGGATGAAAGGGGCAGCCCACCGGGATCGCCGAGAGCGAAGGTACGCTGCCGGGGATGGAGGCGAGCCGGCGTCCGTGGTTGAGCGAGGGGAGCGATTTCAGCAGGCCGCGGGTGTAGGGGTGGCGTGGAGACTTGAGCAGCGAGCGCACCGACCCGGTCTCGACAATGCGTCCGAGGTACATCACCGCCACTTCATCCGCCGCCTGCGCCACCACTCCAAGGTCATGGGTGATGAGCAGCACCGAGCAGCCCATCTCGGTCTGCAGGTTTTTGATCAGGCTCAGGATCTGGGCCTGAATGGTCACGTCCAGCGCCGTGGTCGGTTCATCCGCGATCAGGAGCTCCGGGTTGCACACCAACGCCATCGCAATGACAATCCGCTGACGCATGCCGCCGGACAATTCGTGCGGAAACTGGTCGATGCGACGATCCGGAGCGGATACGCCAACCTTGCGCAGCATCTCGATCGCCTTGCGCCGCGCCGCGTCCAGCGTGACATCCTGGTGGAGCAGGATCGCCTCGCAAATCTGGTCGCCGACCGTGTGCACCGGTGAAAGCGCCGTCATCGGCTCCTGGAAGATCATGCTCACCAGCCCTCCGCGCACATGGTAGAGCAGGTCGTCGTTCTCCCCCAGCGCGGCAATGTCGATCGTGCCGGAACGCTGCGAATGCAGCAGGATCTTTCCGCTCACCAGACGCCCCGGGCGCTGGATCAGGCGAAGCAAGGAGTAGCTCGTGACCGACTTGCCGCACCCCGACTCACCGACGAGCGCGAGGGTGCGCCCGCGCGGGATGGAAAAGGTCACGCCGTCCACGGCCGGCAACACCCCGTCCTCCGTGAAGAAGTGCGTCTTGAGGTCCACCACCTCGAGGATCGGCGTCTCCGTGGACAAGGTGCCGGGTGCGGGGCTGGAGTGAGTCGGTGAACGCATTGCGCAATCGTGTCTCACCGCGACGAATACGGATCGGCGGCGTCGCGCAAACCGTCTCCCAGGAAATTGAAGCACAGCACCGTGAGCACGATCAGGACCACCGGCATGAGCAGCCACGGGTAGTTCGCCACCGCCTGGATGCTCTTGCAGTCCTCCAGCATCACCCCCCAGCTCACGATCGGCGGCCGCAATCCCACCTGGAGGAATGACAGGGAGGTTTCACCCAGAATCATGGCCGGCACGCTCATGGTCAGCACGACAATGATGTGACTGGTGAAGCCCGGCAGCAGGTGACGGAACAGAATGCGTCCATGCGAAGCCCCGAGCAGCCGCGCCGCCACCGCATAGTCCTCCTCGCGCAGGGAGAGGATTTTCCCGCGGACCACGCGCGCCAACCCCGTCCAGCCGAGCAGGCTCAGCACCAGGGTGATGGCGAAATAACTGGAGAGAGACGACCAGTCCGGCGGCAGCACCGCACCCAACGCCAGCCAGAGCGGCAGGTGCGGAAACGCGTTCACAATCTCGATCAAACGCTGGATCAGGTTGTCGACCTGCCCACCCACGTAACCCGAGATTCCACCGATGATGACACCCAGGATGAAGGTGACCGCGATCGACACCAAGCCGACCGACAGCGAAACCCGCGCCCCATAAACCAGCCGCGAGAACACGTCCTGTCCAAATCGGTCCGCTCCTAGAAAATAGAACGTCGGCACTTTGCCATCGGGCAGCGGTCGCGGATCCTTCAGGCCGAAGAAGTGACGATCCCACGGAATCAGCCCCGCCAGGTGGTAGGGTTCACCCCGGACAAAGAACCCCAACCGCAGCGGTCGCGACCGATCTTCCAGGTACCGAACCTGATAGGTGATCGGATCCACCGTCGACACCATCATGGGAACATGGAAGCCCTCCTGCAGGGAAAACCGGGGCAGCTGCGGCGGAGCATAGATGTGCTGCAAGTCCCTCCACTGGCGCGAGTAAGGAGCAAAAAATTCCGCCATCAAGGCTAGGGCGTAAAGCACCGCGAGCACATAGAGGGAAGCAACCGCCAGCCGGTGTTTGGAAAATCGCCGCCGGATCAGGGCCCACTGGGAGAGGGCGCCGGCGGACACCTCCGGAGTTGCCGAAACGGACGCAACGGACACCGGTGCCGCTGACGGTGAAGCGGACCCGTTTGCGGTCACGTGAGCCCTCCCAGAGCCGAGAGCGGAAGCAAGACGGACAGGCGGGGCGGGAACATGGGGAAGACGACCAACGCGCCCCAACAAAACACCCTCCGAGACACCCGCAAGGGCTGAATTGCCGATCCTTCGCGCTTCTGCTCAGGCCTTGACGAGCCCCCAAAACCCGGCACCGTGACCCTTCCTTCCATCACTGCCTGATGGTGTAATGGTAGCACAGGCGACTTTGACTCGCCTAGTCATGGTTCGAATCCATGTCGGGCAGCCATCTTGGATGGACTCACAACTCTTTACATCCCAAGACAAAAAAATTAAGTTGTTGGTGCGGACTTAGACCGGAATTTCGATTTTGTCTCGGAAGCCTCGGAGTTGTGACTTCGAGGTCAGATTTTTCGATTTTCGGGCCTTTCCGTGGGGATTTTGCGAGCCGAGACAAACTGAGAATGTGCCTAACACTCTGCAGCTCGGAACCCAAAAACGAAGCCAGTCACCCAACACTCACGACACATTTACGCTCGTAGGATCGGAACGCCTTCAGCTGCGCTGGATGCTCCAATCTCGCAAGGTCTCCAAGTTCCCTGATCGGGAAATACCGTGACGGATTCTGGACCTTCAGTTTGACAAGGAAGTCCCGGATCTCTGGCGCCAAGTCCGCCAAACGGAGCACGCGGGTTACGTGCCCGGGCGTCACGCCTTCGAGTTTCGCGAGCGCGAATTTGTGCGGCACAGTCTTGTCGCGCAGCATGCGTCGCCACCTTAGCGCGGTGTGAATCGCGTGCTTTTGTTCGGTCGGTCTCGGCACCGGCTTTGGGGCCGGCCTTTCGACCGAACCGAAGGGCACCACCTGGGTGAAGGGTGCGACAATGGTCACCTCGCCGCGATGGGCATGGGTGAAATCCACCTTGGATTCCAATGCCATGCCCCGGGCGGTGACGGCCCGGCGTTGGGTCCGGGTCTCGGTCCAGGTCTTCTCATCCATCCCCTCCACCAACCGCGGCACATGGAGCCGCACCTTCACCTCCATGAGCCGGGCGGGCTCGGGAGCCTCGCCCCGTTTGAGCAGGGGCGCGCGTTTGGTGACTTCGACCCTTTCCACAAACAGGCGGACAAATTCCCGGCGGGCCTCCGGCTCCAGTTTCGGCAGGGTCTCGCCGAGGCGAGCCAGCGCATCCTGAATGCGCTTTTCGGTCAGGGTGGTCGCGTCGCAGGCCTCGACCTGCTGGCGCTTGTGCTCGCGCTCCACGAGCAAGCGGTCCTTTTCGGTGCGAAGTTCCGCCGCCCGCTCGCGTAACTCGCCGCCGAGCACCTCGGTGCCCCCGGCTTCGACTGCCTGGATGCAATGCCTGAACTTCTTGGCCACGACATCAAGCTTGGCCTGGACGGCGGCTAGTTCGGCAACGAGGACCGGGCGGTCCTTGGATTTCATCGCTTCCGAATGCTGGATTGCCGCGGCGCTGACCGCCGGATGCTTGCTGACCTCGCAGAGGAAGGAAACGACCACTTTCTCCAGAGCGTTGGCGGAAACGCGACCCACCGGGCAGTCGCTGGCCGCGCGCTGGCGCATGATGGAGCGGCAGGCGTAATAACGATACACTTTCTCCGATTTCGCCCTCTTGGTGGAGTCGGTCGGAACCAACGCACAGTTGCAGGAGCCGCAGCGCGCCAGCCCTTTCAGGAGGTGGCCCTGGATGTCGCGATCCGTGACCCGCGGTTCGGGTCGCGGGAGCGTGGTCGAGATGGCGGCATTGGCCTTTTCCCAGATTTCCAGTGAGACCAAAGGCTCGTGCTTGCCGGGGTATTCCTGGCCGGCGAAACGCACCGTGCCGCGATAGACCGGGTTTTGCAGCAGGAGACGGAGCCCGTCGGAACGAAAGAGCTGCGACCCGACGTGATCCACCCGGCCGTCTCGGCGTTTGAACTCCCGGCCCTTGGTGCGGAGCCCTTCGGCGTTGAGGGCGTTGGCAATGTCCGTGAGGGAGACCAATTTCGTAGCCAGTTCGTAGACGCGCCGCAGGACCAGTGCTTCCTCCGGATGCGGCCGGAGCGTCTGCGCCTTGGTGTCGTAGTCGTAGCCATAGGGCACCATGCCGCCGTTCCAGATGCCGCGCTTGGCCTGCTGCTCCATCTTGGCGAGGGTCTTCTCGGCCGTGTTCTCGCGCTCATACTGCGAGAATCCCATCATCAGGATGTTCTTGAGACGCCCGGAAGGAGTGTTCTCCGAAAGATCCTCCGTCGCGCTTTCCAGCCGGCAGTCGTGCTTCCTGAGGAAGGCACGGAACGGAATCCATTCGTCCGTGCTGCGCATGACGCGCTCCAGCTTGTAGATCAGCACGACCTTGACCTCCCCCGCCTCGATCATCCGCTTGAGGGCGCGGATGCCGGGGCGGTTCATCGTGCTGCCGGAGTAAGCGGCGTCGGTGAAGCACGCGACCTCGTGCCAGCCCTCGGTGGAACGGCGGGCGATTTGCTCCCGGCAGATCGCCGCCTGCGATTCGCAGGAGTCAAACCGCCCGCCGATCTGATTGTCGGTGGAGACCCGTGTGTAGATCGCCACCGGCACCAGGACGGACGCCGCCGGTAACACCGGGTCTGATTCCCTCGGCGGCATCCGGTCCTCCGGTCAATTGCGGGTCGGGTCGGGCATTGAAACGGACGCGCGACGACCCGGCCAGGTTGCGGGGCGCACCAAGGAGTCCGCTGGCCCGCCCGGACCGCGCCGGGTGCGTCTTGCGCCGGACTCGATGAGCCGGCGACGCTCGAGATCGCGCAGGTGGTCCAGGAAGCAGGAGGCGATGTCCCGAGGGTCACGCCCGGCGAGTTCGAAGTTGATGAGTTCGACCGTCGTGGGAGCCTTGCTTCCGACCTTGCGGCGGAGGTGCCGTGTCGCCTTGGCGTAGCTGCTGATGCTCTGCTTGCTGAGTGGGACGAGTTGAGTCGTATCATTCATGTCAGTTGGCGAGGTTCATGGCCTCGCATTGAGGGGGATCCAGCCCTGCGGCCCAACAGGTTTGGAACGGGGTCTGTAGTGAAACGCGGCAACCGGAACGATCCGCGGAAGTCCCCCACCATACCAGAAACCGACCGCGGGGCATTGTATGTCAGCGGAGCGAAATTATGGATGCCGGCGCGGTGGCCTATCACGGCCACTTGCCGCAATATCAGCCAGCGCCGCGATCACTGCTGCTGCAACTTTCGGGTTACCTATCCTGGGCAATAGGTGGCGCACAAGGTCGAGGGCCAGGGGGTCAGAGCGATGCAGTTGTTCCAAAGAGAGGCTTCGCCGGCCGCGTCCAAGGATCACTGCGGCATCGTCCAAGATAGGATAGCCATGAGCCTTGCCCGGGAGGATAAGGCGGAGGGCGGCGGACTGTTTCGGGGAAGGCAACAATGTTATCCTCACTATTGTGAGATGCGTTGTCAAAGCCTTTGTCGGCTTGTCTGGTGGGGTGCCCAAACATGAACACCTCGAGATGGTTGCGAACGCTGTCGCGGCGCAACTGCGCCGCGAGAGATTGCGCCGAAAGCTGTCGATGAACGCCGTGGCCGAACGCGGCGGCCTCTCTCAGCAGATGGTGAGCTATGTCGAGCGTGGTCTTCGTAATCCGACTCTCGATACCTTGCTGCGGATGGCGGTGGCGCTCGACATCGATCTGGCAAAACTTATCGCCACAGCACAGCGGCAGACGCACAATGTCCGCTAAGCCTCTGCTCTTGCCGCCGCCGGGATAACGAACCCGGGCGTGCATCCGAATTCCTTCCGAAACCGCCGGTCGAGGTGGCTTTGATCGCAGAAACCGCATTCGGCGGCGACCTGCGCCACCTTCCATTCGCCGGATTCGAGAAGCAGTCGCGCCCGGTGCAGCCGGCAGCGCCAAACGTATTTCATCGGCGGCAGGCCGGTGGAGACACGCAGCATGCGGCCGAAGTGATCTACACCCATGCCGACCGCTGAGGCCAGGATTGTCGGGGTCAGCCGGTCGCGGAGATGCTTTTCGAGGTAGTGCGCCAGGAGTTCCATGCGTTTGTCAGCAAGCCCGCGGGAGCGTCGCGTTCCGGTCGCGATCTTTCCGATGCACAGGTGCAGGACCGCGATCGACAGCATGATGGCGTTGGCGAACATCATCGGTTCCGACATTAGCTTCCGGCGATGACAATGGTCCCTGAACCGGTCACAAAGCCGGGCCAGCAGATAGTCCTGCTGGAGTAATGGAGCGAGCGGGAGCACGACCCCGCAAAGCAACTCGGCCCGACATTCTTCTCGGACGAGTTCGCGTTCGACATAGAAGACAACCATGGCCGCCTTGCCGGTCCAGACGGCTGCGTGAGGAGTGTCGTGCGGCACGCACCACATGTGCGGCACCGTGGAATGCTCTCGGCCTGCCCTTGAATCGCCCCACGTCATCTCCGCTTCGACGGGTTCGAGGGCGAGGACAATCTGGGTGGTGGAGTGTTGGTGCTCTGGCCATGCATTGGAAGGCTGGACGTCCCAGTAGACGCTGATGCCGCGACCGACCTTCAGGACGTTTCCATGACCTGAGTTGTTGGTGGGTTGCTCAAAATATAGCGCAGAGGTTCCGTGGGGCGTATTGGGCATGGTTTGGTGTGAGGGGAAAACGCCCGCGCTGGCCCATGCGCGGGCGTTTCAAGACGCTATCAGAAATATGCCGTCGTTGGCTTGGACGGGCGCGACCTTCGAATGCACATCACCGCCCTGGCTTGGCGACATCACCAGCCTATTCGGTACTTGTCCGACCACCGGCGGGGTAGGCGAACGGATTGAGTTTGGATCGGATCATGGAATGGAAACTTCATTGGCTACGACGCCGACGACGGCGGGATTGAAAACGCGACAGTGCTGCTCTTGGACGGCCGAAGAGCGGGCAGCCCGGGTAAGTGATTGGGGAAAGAGCGGCGAAACCCTTTCGGAGTTCCGCCGAAAAATGATCTGCCCCCGGCCAGTTTGAGCCAGTGGGTGAAGCAACTGCGCGGGCCGACGACTGGCACGAGCGAGCCCCGAGCCTTCGTGGAAGTCCCTTCTCTTGCAAGCGAGCCGGCACCACGTCTTGCGACACGCGATTGCGTGACGCTGCGCCTGGCCGAGCGCCTCGCGCTCGAAATTCCCGTGGGCGCCGACGCCGCGTGGGTCGCCCAGCTCGTCAAAACCCTCAACTGAGGAACGCTATCATGTTCAAGTTTTCGCCGGAAACCAAATACTACGCGCGGCTCGGTGCGACCGACCTGCGACTCTCCTACGACGGGTTTTACGCGCTCCTCAAGGAGGAGATGAAACTCAGCCCGATTCGCGGTGGTGTGTTTTCGTTCACAAATAGAAGCAAGAATCGACTCAAGGTGATGCACTGGACCTCTCGCGGCCTCTGGATCTGCCCGTACCGGCCGGAGGAGGGCACACTGTCCTGGCCGAAAATCGCCCCGGACCTTGACGCCGCGCAGTTCCATGCGCTGATCGACGGACTGGAGTTCGATCATCTGCCGGGCTGGAAGCCCCGGAAGCGCCCGACTTGAATTAGCTCCAGCCGTGGGGAGGAAAAGCCGGGCGAATATCGTCCGCCGCCCTGTAAGAGGCAAAGGGGTCTCCGGCGTGGTATAGCATGAGTGCGCGACCCCGATGCACCCCTGCCCCAAAGATATAGACAGCTCGACGCGACCGCCACTGCCGAGCAAACAGCCGTGGTCGCGACTGTAGCTGGAGAGCGGGCACCGGCGTCGCGGTTCGCGCCAACTTGAACGCGAACGCGGAGCCTTGGCGGGCACCAGCTTCCAGGAAACGTATGCTTCTACTTGAGTCGGCATTGTTTAATTACGCGTCAACCCCGCCGGTGGTCAGACAAGTTCGCTTGGCGTAGGGCGGTCAGCCGTAGGCTCGGTGAAGGCTGATGCACCCACCTGCGGGAGAAGTCCTCGCGGCAGGGTCTTGGGGCCCCCGCCGCCCCCTATTGCCGAACAGTCTTGGCCGGCATGCGGTCGATAAAGATGCCGGAGTCGTCCGGATTGAAGTCGTATTCCGCCGCCCGCGCGCTGCGTTCGATCCGGGCCCGCTTGGCTCCTTGGCGCCAAGTCACCCACGGATTGTGGATCACGTAACGGTAATCGTCGTAATCGATCACCCTTCCGTCCACGCTGTGCCGGCGGAAATCGTAACGATCAAACCGCAATTTTTCGCCAGCTGTCGAAGTGTAGGTGACCGACTCGGCATCGACCAACAGGGGGGCCGCCACGACGGAGCGCTTGAAGTCATCGAAAGACGTGTAGCGGTCCGAGTCGGCCATCTCCCAGACGAGGTAGTCGGAAGCCTGCTCGAACCGGATGATCCGGCCCAGCCCCTCGGCCGGAACCTTCGAGTGGGCCAGCTCCGGCAGCCTTTCCCCCGGTGCCACCCGGAACTGGAGGATAGTGGTGCCCGGCTGCCGGGGCGTATCAGGTTGCCAGCCACCCAAGACGGGGCGGATGGCAAGATACACCTCGCGACCGATGCTTGAGCGGGCGGAGAAGAACAGCCACGGGGGGAAGGATTGGAAATCTTCCGTGAAGCCGTCCTTGATCCATATCTTGGCGGGCAACTGGTCGACGCCATTCTGGGTGATGGCCGCCCCGCGCCCCACCACGCTCTGCATGGGGCAGATTAGGCTGTATTTGAGGTCGAACTGGTTGTTGTCACTGAGACCAAAGGGAATCACCGCCAACCCGACGTCGCCGAGCTTCGCTCCCGGTGTGGCCACGTAGGCCCCACCCGCGTGGTAGCCCCATCCGTTCCACGACTTGATTCCAAATCCGAGCGCATAGTCGGGCATGACCCAAGTCGCCTTCGGCTTGCCCGGTAGTCCATCGCGGGTCTCGGCGATGGACTCGCGCACGAAATACCCCTCGCGGGGCTTGTTCACCGCTAGGTCGATCAGCACCTTGGGAAAGTCGGGGTGCCCGGGATGATATTCAGTGGTGAGCAAGGACAGGTAGGACCACGCTCCCCACTCGTAATATTCGCGTCCTGCGGGCACGTAGGGCAGGTCGTCGAAGAGCAGATGGTTGAAAATGTGCATGAGGCCCGGCAGGCGGTTCGTGTGCTTCTCGGAGTTCTCGTGCGCGCCCGCATAAACACCAAGGATTGTCTCCTCCGCGTAGTCGGCCAGCAGAAGGTCGATGAAGATTTCGCAGTATTTCCTCAGCACCGGGTCGTCGGAGAGATCACGCAGCAGCCAGAAGTCGCCCAGGAAGACATGCATGTAGGTGGCCCCGTCCTTCTCCGTCACGCCCCAATCCATGTGACGGAACTCCTCGAACTGCCATGGCTCGATGGGAATCTGGGGTTTCCGGTAACTGATCAGGTATTCGTAAAAGGCCTGCTTCCAATAGCCGTAGAAATCCCGCTGCCCGGGCTGATTGCTGCGCAGGGGTGTGGGCGGACCATCAGGCGGGGTATAGGTCTCGTCGCCATAGATCTGGCACAGCAACAGGGCGTGCACCATGTATTGCAGTCGGTGATTCTCGGTGTAGCCCACCGCTCCCTCGAACGGTTTCGGCCAAGTGTAGAGGCCGATGCGGATATGACGGTTGAAACAAGTCTCGGGCAAGAAGTGTCTCAGGGATTGCCCGGGGATGACGCGTCCGTCTGGTTCACGCCCATCGCGCAGCTTTGCGACCGTGGCCGGGAAGAGGAGGTCGGGGCGGTTACCGTAGGTGATCAGGGCGCGCATGGCGAACAGGCCGCCGCCATGGTTAATCCGACCCCACCAGTTGGGCTGGTCGAGTTGGCGGCAGAATCGCAGCAGCAGCTCGTTGGCCTCTGGCACCCGCGAGACGTCGCCAGTCAGTTCGGCCTGCCGGAGCATGGCCAAGGCCTTGATCTGATCGGTGAGAAAGCTGCCGCCCAGATTGTCCGGCGGCACGGTGGCGACGATTTCCTCCAGGGCCGCGAGACGGCGCGCGGCGAACCCAACGGCTATTGCCTCGACATCGCGCGGAGCCGGGTCGGATGCCGCGCCGGCCAAGCCGGACGCGGCCCCCAGTACCGCGCTCAGCAGCAGCCTACGAAGGCCCCGTCGGAACGGCCGGGATCCGCCCGGCGTAAACCGACCTTCAAAACTTCGTGCTGAGGGTAACGACACCATGGCGCGGAAGCCCGAAGCTGGAGGCGGAAGCATAGTAGAATTTGTCGGCTAGGTTGCGGACGGTCACATCCACCTTCCACCGATGCTCGAACAGCTTGAGATTGTAACCGATGATGGCGTCGAAGGTGGTATAGCCGGGCATACGACTCACGAGAGGATTGCTGGCCTGGCTCACGAAATTACCGACGCGGCTGACGCCGCCGCCAAAATAGAAGCCCTTCCATCGTCCCGACTCGAAGGTGTACTTGCCCCAAATGTTAAGTGATTCGTCAGGCGTGCCCACCAGCCGGGAGCCGTTGAAGCCGACATTGGTCGGGTGCTCAGTGTAGACGGCCTTGATGCGGTTGTAGTTGATGTAGATCTGCGCCCCCGGCACCAGTGTCACCAAGGCATTGGCGTCGATACCGCTGCTCTTCTGGGATCCGCCCTGCACATCGGTGAAGAGCATGCGTCCGTCGGGCGCTGTGCCGCCGAAGACCTCGAACACGGCGGTCGGGTTCACTTTCATGCTGAAATAGGTGATCGTGCCCGAGACGCGGCCGTTCATCAGCTCCACCTTTAGGCCGCCTTCATAGCCCTTTCCGACCGATGGCTTGGCCGGCAGTGTGCGCACGTCGCTGTTCACGCGCAGGAAGGCCGTATTGGCGAGGAAGGACTCGCTATAGGAGGCGAAGGCCGAGACCTCCGGTGTGAGCCGCACCAGCGCACCGAACTGCGGCACGTTGGCCGAGCGCGCACTGTCGGGGGAGGTCAGCGTTCCGGTGATGTTGTTCCGGGCCGGCGAGCTGTGGACGTTGTACCGGCCGTAGCCGGCCAGCACGTGCAGCTTTTCGTCGAAGGCCGAACCGGTCATCACGCCATAGTAGGAATCGTTGTCCGCGAAACTGCTACTATCCGAGTTGAGATTTAGTGCCTCCAGCCCGAACGGGACGATTCGGTTCCACGTGGCTGGGTTCCGCATGTCCCAAGGCGCGGGGGTGGTGTTCGTCTTGAAGATATTGTGCGTATCCGTGTTGAAGTTCTTTCGGTAACCCACGAGCGGATTGAGTCGGATGCCGGCGAACTCAAACCTGCCGGTCAACTCCACTTGGCCGGTCCGCTCGTCGCCGTCCTGCAGATCGTAGCGGTTGCGGCGAAACATCGCATCCTTCGGCGTCAGGGTACCGGGCGGATAGAACTGGTCGATGACCGATTGCGACAATATGCCGGTGCCCGCCTGTCCGGTGATGCGGTCTTCCTGGAGAAAATCGCTCTGCTCGAGCGCAACACGGAATTGAATGGCGTCCGTGAGGGCGACCGACAGATCCGCGGACATGACCCGGCTGGTGTACTCCTGCCAATCCCCGAGCGCGGTGAAACTGAAATTCCGCGGCAGGCCGGCATAGGGCAGCGTGGCCACGCCATTCACGTAGACAATGAGTAGCGAACTGGGGGTGTTCGGCTCGTCACGGCGGAATTCCTCGAACTCAGCGTTGAAGGTAACCCGCGGGGTCGGCCGCCACGACAGGGCCGCCGACAGCGTCTGCTTCTGTCCCTTGGCATGCTGGGAGAAACGCGAGATGTTCTCCCGCATCGCCACGGCCCGGTAGAGCAACTTGCCCCCGGTCCCAGGCACGGGGCCGGTGGCATCCAGCATGAAGCGATTATACGCATGACTGCCGCCAGCAACACTGAGCGTGGTCTCCTGCCGCGACCGCGGCCGTTTGGTGATGTAGTTGATGATTCCGCCAGGATTCAGCTGCCCGTACAGCAGTGAGGCCGGACCGTTCACCACCTCGATGCGTTCGATGTTGGCGGGGTCCAGGAAACGGAAATTCGTGGTAATTCCGTTGCGCTGGATGGCCGTGTTGGTGAATCCGCGCAGGTTCCAGCGCACCCAGCCACTCTGGGAGACGTTATCCTGATGCACGCCCGCCCACTTCACGACGTCGTAGAGATCGTAGCTCGTCTGATCCCGGATGAACTCGTCGGTCAGTGCGGTGATGTTCATCGGTAGATCCTTGATCTGCACGGCGACGCGTGTCGCGCTGACGGAGTTGGCGGCGTGATACCCCTTGTCCTCGCTCGCCCGCACTTCGAAGGGCGAAAGCACCACGATATCGTCCTTCGCCTTCGAGCCACTGGTTTCAACGGGGCGGTCGTCCTGGCTTCTTGTTGACGCCACCCTTGCCCCGTTTGGGTCGGGCATCCCGCGCCTCACCGCAAAGGCTCCTGTCTTGTCGTCCTGCGACGCGGCCAGTCCAGTGTCGGCCAGTAGCAGATCCAGGGCTTCCTTCGGGGTGAACTCGCCCCTTACCGTGTTGGTCTTTACCGCGCCAACCACTTCGTCTGAGAATATGATCTCACGTCCGGCCTGTTTCGCGAATCTCTTGAGTATTTCTGGCGCCGATCCACCCGGCAGGTCGAAGTTCTTTCTGCCGCTGTCCGCGCCCGCCGCGGTGACGACCAGCAACAGTGCTACGAAGATTGTCTGAACGAATTTTTTGGGGAGATGAACATACGGAGAGATGGTATTCATGGGGATTGGGGTGGGGTTACCATATAGAGAAACTTCACGGACTTCTTTCCGCTAAAGCATTTTGGCTCGTGCTGCGGAACATACGGTCAGAAGCCCGGCATATTATGCAGGGTTCTGGAGGTGTAGTGTTCGAGAGGCTGGGCGGCAGGCTCGACGCCGGCGGGGAACGGGCGCTTCGAAAACTGTTGGAAGTAGAGCAGGCAGGAGTCGCGCCAGTTGATCGCTTCCTTTTCCTGGCGGGCAAGGCGTTGCTGGACGTGCGTGAAGCGCTCGTCGTCGATGCGACCCTTGAGGGAATCCCAGTCGCGGCGGAGCGCACGGACCTCGTCCACGCCCTGTTGGTAGCGGAGGCAGAGCTCGTCCCAGAGCGTGCGGCCGGATTTCATCGGGTGCTCCCACGGCACATGGTGGAACCAAAGGAGCAGGTTCTCGGGGCAGGTCGCGGGGTCGCCCCAGAGTTTCTGCCACTCGGGCGCGTATTGGGCGAGGGCGTTGGAGCCGGTGGCGGTGCGGTCGAAGCCGAGGCCCTGCTCGTCAGCCTTGTGATAATAGACGGAGGTCCAGTCGGCGCGGCCGAGCTTGTCCACCCACGGGCCGGGGCCGTAATGGTGTCCCTCGGCCATGATGTGAGTGAGGCCGAGCGGCATGGAGTAGTTCACAACGGTCTCGCGCGAGCCGAGGAGCATTTTGTTGATCGTGGCGACGGTGGTCGGATCGTGGCCGAAGGTCAGGCGCGTCCACTCGTCGGCGATCTGCTCGGAGCTGAGTGCGTGATCCCACGCGAGGCGGCCGAAGGCATACCAGTTGGACTGGGCCAGGAGGTGGCCGGTCCAGTTGCGGTCGGTGCCGGTGTTGGCGACGCCGGCGATGACGGACGGATGCTGGAGCTTGGCGCTGCCGTCCACGATGGAGGCGATGGTCGTGCCTTTGCCATTCGCGTAGGTGTCGGCGTCGAGCACCTCGCGCCACATCGGGGCGAGGAAGGCAAGGTCGATCGATTGGCCGAGGTATTCCTGCGTGATCTGCAGCTCGGCGGCGAGGCGGGTGTTGGGCATCGCGCCGAAGAGCGGCGAGAAGGGCTCACGCGGCATGAAGTCGAGCGGGCCGTTCTTGATCTGCACGATGACGTTCTGGCGGAACTGCCCGTCCAGCGGGGCGAACTCGGTGACGGCCTGCTTCACGCGGTCGTCGTTATTGTCGGGCGAGTAAACGAAGGCGCGCCACATCACGATGCCGTTGTAGGGCTGCACCGCGTCGGCGAGCATGTTGGCGCCATCGGCGTGGGTGCGCTTGTAATCCTGCGGGCCAGGCTGGCCCTCGGAGTTGGCCTTCACGAGGAAGCCGCCGAAATCGGGGATGGTACGGTAGATCTCGGCGACCTTTTCCTGCCACCACGCGGCGACGGCGGGATCGAGCGGGTCGGCGGTCTTGAGGCCGCCGATCTCGATGGGCGCACTGAAACGGGCGGTGAGGTAAATGCGGACGCCCCACGGACGGAACTCCTGCGCGAGGGCGGCGACCTTGGCGAGGTAGGGCGCGGTGAGGATCTGGGCGTTGGCGTTGACGTTGGTGATGACGGTGCCGTTGAGGCCGATCGAGGCGAGGGCGCGGGCGTAGTCGCGGTAGCGCGGATTGCGGATCTCCGGCAGATAGAACCATTCCCAGAGCGAGAAGCCGGCGTAGCCGCGCTCGACATGGCGATTCATGTCGTCCCAATGGTTGAGGAGACGGCGCTGGATCTTCGGCGCGCTGATGACGTTCAGGTTGTCGAGCGACTGGTGGGACTGGAGATGGCGCAGCAGGGCGAAGCCTCCGTAGAGCAAACCCTGATCGCGGTTGGCGACGATGAGCGTGCGGTGGCCGCCCTCGTGGGCGATGCGGCGGAGAACGTAGCCTTCGACGCCAGCCTCGCGCAGGTCGGCCTCGTTGACCACGGAGGCGATCCACGGGTCGCGCGGGATGCCGAGGATGAGGGCGTTGTCGCGCGTGGCCTTGGTGACGACCGGGATGTCGGCGCCTAGCAGGCCGCGGAGGCCCGCGACAAGTTCATCGCACGCGGAGGCGATGAGGGGGCGGGGGGGTTCGGGGATGACGATCTCGGAAATGGCGCCGACGTAGGCCTGGCGCAATGCAGAGTCGGCGATGGGATCGTAGCGCAGCCAGAAACGGTAGCCGTCGTCGGCGCGAAGCAAGAGGGGAAGGAGGAGGGAGGATGCAAGCAGGTAGAGGATCGGACGCATTGGGACGCAGGAGTTCGGAGGGGTGACGAAAAAAAGAGACTGGCGACGACCGGTCCGTGCAAGCCACAGGACCGGGGTCCACCGGACGCTCAGCGGCCATCTTGATCCGCCAAGCTCAGAACGATGTTACCATCACTCTGCCATTCGACATTGATGCCAAAATTCGATTTCAAGAGGCGCACGAATCCCTCGACATTGTCGGAGCGGAAGGTCGCGCTCAAACGCACTTCATGCAGGGAAGGATCCCTGAACGTCAGGCGCACTGGATTGCGGCGGTTGAACTCGGCCACGATCTCGGTCAGCGGCGCATTGCTAAAATCCAGCAGCAACGGCTGCCAGGCCAGTCGCGCCTCGATCTCCGCCGGAGGCACAACGGTAACTTGAGGCGCCGGCGCGGACGGAGTCAGCGAAACGACCGTACACTCACCCATCGAAAGGCTGAGGGACTCCTCGGGGAGTGAGACCGTCGGACGGCCGCGCTGCACCCCCACCTTCCCCTCCGTCACCAGCACCTCGACCGAGGCGGGATCAAGCCGGACATTGAAGGCGGTTCCGACGGCGCGCACCGTGACCCCGCCAACCTCGACGAAGAACGGTCGCGTCGCATCCTTCGCAACCTTGAAATGGGCCTCGCCGCGCTCGAGCTGGACGCGCCGTTCGCCGGCCGTGAAATGCGTGGTGACGATCGCTCCGCGATTCAGGATGATGACCGAACCGTCCGACAGCACCCGTTGCTCGATGAACGCCAATGAACGAACCGGCGCAGGCCCCGACGGCGCCGCGGCCGGCCCCGACCGATAGAGCAGCAGAGCACCCAGGACCATCGCGGCGACCGATGCGGGCATCAGCCAAGAAAGACGCCGCCCAAGACGCTTCGGGGCGAGCAGGTCAGGATCAGGCACAGCATGCACTGAAGTCTGTAGGCCCGCCAGCCGGTCCAGCTCATCCCAGCCCCAGCGATGCTCGGCCCAAGCCATCCGGTGGCGCGGATCGGCGGCAAGCCACTGGGAGAAATCATCCTGCTCGGCCGCGGTCAGACCACGGTCATGGCGCAGGGTCCACTCGGCGCCAGCTTGTGCGACCGGATCAAACGGCCCGGACGGTGGATAAGGTGCGCTCATGGGTGAAGAATGCGATTGTAGCCGTGGTGGCGGAAATACTCGATGCACTTGCGGAGGCCGATGCTTCCCTGCGCCTCGATGGTGTGCTCGGAGATGCCAAGCCGGGCCGCGACCTCCTTTTGCGAAAGGCCATAGAGTTTCCGCAGCGTCATGATCTGACGGCAACGATCGGGCAGGGATTGAATGGCTTGGATCAAGAGCTGGAGGTCCTCAGCGTGAGCCACTGATTCGGGAATGGCCGCGCCATTATCCAAGACACCCGATGCGTCCAGTTCCGTGATGTCATCCGGGCGCTCATGGCGAAGATGTCGCAACTGGTTCAGCGCCAGATTGCGTGCCGTGACGAAAAGAAAGGCCTTGGCGCAGGCAATCGACCCCGTTTCCCGCGCTCGCAACAGACGCGAATAGGATTCCTGCACGAGATCGTCCGCATCAGTCAGACTAGGAAAGCGATTGCGCAGCCAGCCCCGCAGTGCCGGCTCATGCGGCTGCACCTCCTCGGCAAACCAACGGTTAAGCTCAGAATCGGGTGGCAGCATGGGGCGACGGGACGTAATGCGGCTCGGAATGGGGGTTACTTTATCAAGACCCACCACCCTGCCAAATCCATTAAAGGAATTTCTCTGCTCCTGACAGAAAAATCCACGCGCCGACCTCGTGAGCGCGGTGAAAATCGCGTGACCACTCGGGAATCGGCGCGAGGTCCCAGCGCCAGGTGCGGTCGGGCTTCGGCAGGCCGAAACGCTCGTGCAACGTCTCCTTCTTGAGCTGCCGGCCGTCGGGACCGATATCGTATCGCGCGGCGTCGGCGAGGAGCAGGCGCACGCCGGGGCCTTCCGCCAGCCACGCGAGATGGCGTTTCGCCGCCGCCTTGGCGCAACGCTCGGGGAGGCCTTTGTCCCTTTCGTAAGCCGGAAGCGAATGACCGGGCACGAGGCCGTGCTGCGAGATGCAGTTGGCCGACACGATGAAATCCGACTCCTCGCTCGGCGGCGACCCCAGATCGGCTCGGGCGAAGATCTCCGGGGCCTCGTGCGCCGCCACCGTCGCACGCACCGCCGCCAGCGCGCCGCTCGCGTCCCAGTTCACGCCACGGACCCGGCCGGGACGTTGCTTCTCCCAGCGCCGCACCTCAGCGCTGGTGACGATGTCCGCGAGCACCATTTCCGCGAACATCCCCGCCAGCTCCGCCACCGGCACGTCGAGGCAGTCGCCGGCGCCGATCACCACCGCGCGGTTCATATGTCCGGTACATGGATGGCTACCGTATGCCTCAGTCAGCGCCCTTTTGTGAAACCCTTTGTGATGGCACTCTTCCTCCCACGGAAACGATTCAGCAATGGGAAGCCGGTCTCAAATATGCCACCAGCAAGCTGTCAGTATTCGCCGCCCTCGTTCAGACAGAGCAGCAGAACCAGTTGTTCACCGGAGTTCTTGGGCAGCCGGACGGTACGCTCGTGACGCAGAACTTTCTGCGTGACTCGCAGGCCTAGAGCCTGGAGTTGGAATTTTGGACCTACGACCTCTATCAGCGCTGGTTCAAGCCCGATGCCACTGACGCGCATCTCCTCAAGGTCGGCCGTCTCACCACCGTCGTCGGCCTGCTCATCAGCGCAGTCTGCGCCTATGCGGCGACTAAATTCAACAACATCATGGACATGCTCCAACTGGTGTTCGGTTTCGTCAACGCACCGCTCTTCGCCATCTTCCTGCTCGGCATGTTCTGGCGGCGGGCCACCGGGCACGGCGCCTTCTTCGGTCTGCTGCTCGGCACGCTTTCTGCGGTGCTTTTCCAAGCCAACACGCTGCCCCTCGGTGAGACCGCCTCCCTCCTCAAGGGCGGTTGGCTCTCCGTGCAGCACAGCTTTGTCAGCCCCATGGCCCAGAGCTTCTGGATGGCGATCTTCGCCTTCACTGGCTGCTTCACCGGTACCATCGTCATCTCCCTCGCCACCGCGCCCAACCGGACCGACGAAGAGCTGAGGGGGCTCGTCTATTCGCTCACGGAGAAGATTCGCGACCACCACGCGACCCCCTGCTATGCGCGTCCCGTCACCCTCGGCGTCATCGTGCTCGTCCTGACCGCAGGACTGAACCTCCTCTTCTGGTAACCCCATCCCCATCCCGTCATGCAACAACTCGACGTCCGCCTGCCCATGGGGCTGCTCTTTTTGCTTCTCGGCCTGATCCTCATCGGTTACGGCCTCGTATCCGACGCCGCCATCTACGCCCGGCACTCGCTCGATCAGAATGTTAATCTCACTTGGGGCTTCCTCTTCGCCCTCTTCGGCACCGCGATACTCTGGCTGGCTCGCCGAGAAAGCAAAGGGTGAGGCGCGCTGACCAAGGTGGATACTCACTCGGAAGCAGAGAATTGTGTATTCAGTTCCGTGCCGGATCAACAACTAGTGCGCGGTAGACGAGTGCTTTGGTACACCCGCGACTTGTGATCGCGCTCGCCAGACTGAGACGTCGCAGCGTGCGGTAGGCCATCGACCGCGACAGGCCGAGCGTCAGGCGGATTTCGATGGGGGAGGCTTCGCGCCCGCTCGCCAGATAACCCAGCACGCGATTCTCGGGGCCGGCTTCCTTCCCGGAAATGATGGGCGGAGGCGGCTCGTTCGGCGGTGGCGGAGGCTCGAGCGCGGCAAGCCCGCAGATGAAGGCCCCGATGCGCCGCAGCCGCTCCTCTTCGGATACGACAACCGGAATCGGGAGTGTCTTGAGCACGTCATTCATGAATCATCGCCGGATGAAACGGTGATCCCTGTCACGAGGGTGCCGGATTTGAGGGGCAGATAGCGGACCTCAGTGGCGCGGACGGAAACCAGTCGGCCGGAATCGAGCGCCTCCCGGACGGGAGCCAGCGCCCGGCCCCGGATCGTCAGGACCAGGCGCGCGGCGTGGAGGGTAAGCACGTCCTCGCTCCCTACTTCCAAGGTCCAGCGCGTGAGCGTGTGGTAAGGCAGCGACTCCGTCCGGTCCGCCCATTCGAGGCGGAGCACCAGCGGCGTTTCGTCCTCGCCGGCGACGATGCCCCAGATGGGCGCGGCTGGCAAGGGCGCGGGCGGCTTGTGGGCCAGTTGCTTGAGGGCCATGGGAAATCAGGTGCGGACCGGCGCGGCCGGGGAAACGCCGAGCAGAGTGTCCCGCCAGCCGCGCAGCAGCGCGAGCCCGGGGGCCACCAGGCGGAAACGTCGCAAGCGATGCAGTAGCGCGAGACGGAAAGAAGGCGGGGCGGCGCGCAATTCGGACGCGAGCACACGGTCCGCCGGGCGCTGCATCGCGTGGCGCGCGGCCCTGGCGTCGGTCGTGTAGATTGCCTGGGAAGTCCGGAACCGGGAATTGCTCACATAGGCCTGCTTCAGGTTGGCGGCGGAGAAGCCGGCCTCGGTCAGCAGGAGCAGGCCGCGGTCCACGGTCTTTCCCTGGGCCGCATGCGAGGTTGTCGAATACCCGTGTGTGAAGTGCCGGAAATCCGCCGGCAGTGTGCCCCCGCCTTTGAGCCGCAGTCCGCCATTCGGGGCGAATCCGGCGAGCTCGACCAGGTCGCCATTCTTGAGGCCCGCCGCCTTGAGGTTGGCCCGGAGGAGAAGCCGGTCGCCTATGGCGACGGGCAGTTCCCGGGCCTTCCCGACATCGAAGCCGCCCGTTCGGCGCGGATCGAAGGTAACCTCCCGCCCGGCCGCACCGCGCAGCACCAGCCACCCGGGCTCCTTCCGCACCACGGTGGCATGCTCGTCGTGTGTGAATCCGCCCACGTTCCGGTAAAACGTCAGCACGTCGCCGGGCCGGTAGCTGGACAGCCGGCGGGTCTGCGACCAGGTCCACTGCCACGATTCGACCACGGGAAGACTGTGCTCTTCGGCGTGCAGGAGTCCGGTGCGTTTCAGCTGTGCGCGCACCTCGGCGTTGAACGCCTGGATGTCCGACCAGACGGGCGAGATCGCAAGGCAGGACTGTCCGGACCGAAGCGTGCGCAGGTAGTCCTCGGCGGCGGAGCGAAAAAGCGCGCCGCGGTCGGCGATCTCGTGGACGGCGCCGAGGCGGGTGAACCGCCGGAAGGCCCCGAGGAGGTCCCCGCGCGCGAGCGACCGGACGGCGTCGCGGTAGGCGGGATCCTGTTGCCGGCGGATTTCCGTGAGGCGGGCGACCGGCACCCGGGCATAGCGCTGGAGGCAGCGCAGGGCGTCGCCGGCTTCGACGGAGGAGTGCTGTTTTGTGTCGCCGACCAGCAGCAGCCGGTAGTCGTGGGCCGCCGCCAGACGGCAGAGATCGCGCATTTGGCGGACCGACACGAGTCCGGCCTCGTCCACGATGACGGTGCGCCCGCGCAGCGCGGCTTGCAGCGGTGCGTTGACGAGCAGTTGCTGGAGCGTGTCCGCATGCGGGGTCAGTTCGCGGCGGAGCACGTCGGCCGCGCCGGTCGAGGGCGCGCAACCGAAGATCCCGCCCCCGGCGCGCTCGATGCCGGCGACGATGGCGCGCAGGCAGGTGGTCTTGCCGGTGCCGGCGTCGCCCTGGAGAATGGTGACGCGGGAACGCGACCCGAAGACGGCGGCAATCGCCGGCTCCTGGTCGGAGTCCGGCCGGTCGCGGCCGGTCGGGGTGCCCAAGGGCGGACACTCGGCGCGCGTCCGGTTGGCCCAGCTGACGAATTCCTCCTCGGACTGGAGAGCCTCGCGTGAAGTGACCTCCTCGCCGGCCCGGAGCAGGGCGCCAGACTCGACACGCTGGTCCAGCGCCGTGCGCAGGTCGGCAAGCGGGACGTCGCCGCGTCCCACGGCCAGCGCCTCGGCCAGCAGTTCGCGCTGATCCACCACGGACCGGCGCTCGAACAGGTGGGCCTCCGCGTCCGCCAGGGCCGTCGCGGGCGATCCCGCAAGCGCCGTCCTGGTCGCGCCAGCGGTGCCCGCAACGAGCGTGCGCAGGTCGTTCAGTTCATCGCCCGCGGCCTTCAACCAGCAGGCGCGGAGCTCGGCCGCAGTGGCGTTCACCTTCGCGGCGCGGCTCCCGGCGGCGATGGCCTGCAGGGCATCCTGGGAGGCAACCCCCTGCGCCGAGGCCTCGCGCTGGATGTCGGCGCGACGCCGGCTGAAACGTTCGCGGAGTTCTGCGGACATGCCCTTGATTGCGAAGCCGAGTCCGGGCGACGCTTCCAGCTTATAGCCCGCGGCGCGGAGGCGGCCGGCCAGCCGGGCGTAGCACACCTCACGGAAGAATGCCTGGTGCCGGTAGAAACCGGCCGGCTGGACGCTCTTCCAGCGGTTCTCCGCCGGATCGAAGGTCGCGTTCATGATGCACACATGGGTGTGCAACTGCGGGTCGAGTTTCCGACTGGTTTCGTGGGTGACGATGGCGGCCACGAAATTGCCGGTCACCCGGTCGCCGTCGGCCCCCTGGCACCGCAGGCGCGTGGCCGTGACCGCCTCGATTTCGCGGAGGGTGTCGCGGACCGCCTCGTCCCACCAAGCCCGGATTCGTTCGTCGCCGCCGACCAGGCAGGCGATGGAGACGTCCTTGGGCGGGGAGATTTGGCCGAAGAAGCAGACGCGACGGGCGGCGCCCTTGTCCCGCGCCGTCAGGCGCTCGTCGGTGAACGGGTGCCGGCCCTCGCAGAGGCGCTCGAAATGCTCCCGGCGGCAGACACCATGCAGGCCCAGCCTGTCTGCCCCCTGACCAAACCAGGTCAACTCTGCCTTACCCTTTTGGTCGAGGTAGTCACCAATCTCCATGTGCTCCCGGAAATACTCCACGGCACCGGAAACCCGACAACAGGGCTTATCGAAACGAACCATGACCTAAAGCAATGACATAACGACAGCGTTTTATCAAGTTTCTAGGTATGGTTACTCTCTCAGAACCTAACAAACGACTGGAATTTAACGAGAGCAGAATCGAAAACCAGTGATCGAACCAAGCGACTAGAACCAAGGCAGTATCAATCTATGGAAAGAGGAACACGCCACCCCTAATGGAATTAGGCGAATCCAACCACCGACCGGCCACCAAACAACCACCGAGATCCGGTCGCTAGGCGCTTTCAATTTGTAACCGACTGCACTTTGTGCATTATCAGCACCCATGGACGCTGTGGAACAACGCGACCGCATCTTGGAGGACGCCCGCCGGGCTGAGCCGGCCGGCCGGCCAATCCGGCTTGCCCCACATCGGGACGCCATCCTGATCTATCGCGCACGGGGCTTCAGCTACGAGCAAATCGCCGTAGCGCTGAATCGGCTGGGGCTTAAGGCCTCGGCGACCAACGTCGGGCTTTTTTGCCGGCGGAATTTCCGCAAGACGGACATCCAGCGGAAGCGGTTCGAGCTCGAGTCCGCAGCTCCCGCTCCGAGGCCGGCGACGGTGCCTGCCGCCACGCCGCTGATGCCATCGTCCTTCGCCGGCCGCCGGGGAGGCCGCTCATGAGCGCCGAGAGTGAAGCCGAGCCGGAGGCTCTGCCCGAACACTTGCAGCGCATCGCAGAGCAATACGGAATGCCTCTGGATGACCCGGCACTCCGGGTAATGGGCGCCCATTGGTTGCGGGTGCAGGAAGCCGAGCACACCCTGCGGGAGTTGTCCCTGGAAATGCAATCGGCGCTCGACGCCCGGATCGAGGTGCTCGCCGAATCGGGGGACAATCTGGTCAATGTCGCGGGCCAGCTGGCGCAGGTGCAGACTGTCCTCGACCAGAAGCCGGCCGGTTTCGCGCGGAGGCTGGAGGAGGACCTGCGCGTCCCGATCACCGCCGCGGCAGCCCAAGTGCGCACCCTGGAGCAGTCGTTGGACGCCGTGGCGCGAACCGTTCAGTCGGCCCAGCGCCGGCAGGCCCTCGCCTCGTTTGTCATCGGCGCCGTATTCGGAGCATCCCTGACGATATGGTTCTGGCCCGCCTAGGCAGCGTTACGGGTGGCCTCGCTGGCGGCTGCTATCTGGGAGCGTGGGCCGCATGGCTCTGCTGCCCGCCGCCGCTTGACCGCGTCATACCGGTGGCGGCAGGTGCCGTCGCGAGCTGGTTACTCTACTGTGCCCTCACGCGGAGCGAACTGACCCGCGTGGTGCTCCGGCTTTGGGGCTTGGAGTGGACCCGGGACGAGGTGTGCACGCATTTCTTCATCACGGGTGCCACCGGCACCGGGAAGTCGGCGCGGGCGGTCGTGCCGATCCTGCACGGCCTGCGCGAGACCCTGCCCAACACGGGCATCCTCGCGATAGATTCCAAGGGCGCGTTATGGAAACCGCTCAGTGAAATGGCCCGGGCACTCGGTCAGGAGAACGACCTGCGGTTGATTCGGGTCAGGCCGACCGAGACAGCCCAGGAGGACTGGACCCCACCGTTGACGATGAGCGTCCTGGCCGATCCCAAGGTGCCGCCTTCGACCTACGCCAAGATCCTCGTGGATACGGCGACCGCGGCCGGTCAACGGGGCGGCCAGGCTTTTTTTAAGGAAACCGCGCGGGATGCCATCACGCATGCGATCATCGCGCTAGACTTGGTGGACCTGGCGGTCACGCCGGAGAACGTGCACAATGTCATCTGCATTTCCGAGGATCGCGAAGCCCTGCTCGGCCGGCTGGAAAAGCTGACCGGCGCGGCAGCCAAGGCGGAAAACCAATTCTTCGCTGATTTCCATGAGCAGCCACCCGAGCAGAAGAGCGGCACGGTCTACACCGTGGCCAACTTCCTGCGGCCCTACACGCCGCCCGACATCGCGGAAGTGTTTTGCGCCAGCCGGCCAAATTTCTCGCTCGATGAACTCGACCAGGGAAAACTGATCTGCCTGTCGATTCCGCAGACCTACCAGGTCGAGAGGAAATACCTGAATCTCCTGTGCAAGCAGCTCTTCCTGCTGCACGCCTTCCGGCGATTCGACCTGCGGCCGGAGGAGATGCGGAAGCGCAACGTCATCGCCCTCGTGTTGGACGAAGGGCAGAAGACCACACTCGTCTCGGAAGACGGGTTCTCGGATCATCTCGCGGTGGATGAGCTGCGCGAGGCGGGTGTGTGTTTGATTTCGGCGACGCAGACCCCGCTGTCATTGTATGCGTCATTCGATGTGCCGAACAAGGCGGACGTGTTCATGGCGAATTTGCGCACTCAGGTCCATTTTAGGGCGGCCGATGAGAAGGGCGCGAAGATCCTGTCGGAAAAAATGGGCGGACGGGAGGCGCGCAAATACAGCGGCGGGCACACCGCCGGGAAGGCCATGCGCAATTGGCAGATGGCGGACCAGCCGTGGTTCAAGCCGGCGGAGCTGCTGGCCTTGCCGGAGGGCAAGGCGTTGATCCGCCATCCCCGGCGACCGGGCAAGCCGCTGCTGAAAAAACTGCCCTTCAGCGGATTCACGCTGGCTAACGAAAGTCAGGCCGACACCGGCGTGCCTCCCAGCATTTCCCAATAAGGTTGGGGCCAGGAGTTGCCATAGACCTCTTTCACCTTATTCAAATGCTCGGCCGATGCCGACGTCTCGACGCCGGCCAGGTAGTCGAAAAATGCCCCTTGGTCTGCCTTGCGGAGTGAAAACAACCGCGCCTGGCCGGCCAGCTCGCGTTTCAGTTCGGGCTGATCGGTGAGGTGCGCCACCTCCTTGTCGACAAACATCGCGTCGCAGAACGGGGCGTAGGCAGCGATGACCTCGACATCGTTGAACAGGCTGCCACTGAATTTCTCCGGAGCCCGGCCCCGCCGCACCTCGCGGGCGAGTGTGGCCCAGAACAAGGCACTGACCCGCACATAGGGCACCGCTTGGGCGGCGGCCGACGTGAAGAAACCCTGCAGGCGGTTGATCCGATCGGGGTCGTCCGGCGGCAGCGCGGCCAGCATGTGGGTAATCAAACTGGCCGAAGGCGGCGGGATGAGTTCGCCGAAAACGTAGGGCCGCTGGCCCTGCGACACGGCGGTGAAACGCTGCTGGTGAGCGATGAATTCCTCCCAAGGCGAGAGTGCAATCACCCGGGCCTCGTCGGCCAGGACCTTCTCGAAATCAAAGTCCGGCGTTTGCTGCCAGTGGCGGCAGACACGCTGCATCCGTTCGTTCCGCTCAGCGGCGATATTGCGCAAGGCCTCGGACAGACCGGGCACCGTGTAATTCAGCTCGATCCTCAAACGGTCGGGCCAGACGTCATACTTGCCTTCGAAAGCGAAATTCTCTTCAAGCGGCTCCGGCGGTTGATTGGCCAACCAGCCTTTGAAGGCGCGGAGCAATTGGGCGTGAATGACCGTGGCCGGCGGGTGCAGCCCGACGCCCCAGGAGAGATGCCCCAGGACGCGACGGAGTTTTTCGTAACGCGGATCGACCACGGATTCGTCGCGCTGAACCGACGATTGCGGGCAAAGGAGCAGCTGGAGTTTGCTCAGGCGATCCAGCCGGTCGAAGAGCTTTCGGTAGAAGCCGTCATTAGTCCCCTTGGCGGCTGGAGCGCTCGCCGGATCGAGTTCCTTTATCACGTTGCTGACGACGAACTGGTCGAGGTAGAGGGTCTTCTTGTGCAGCGGCGGCAGCGAGAACCGCTGGTCGTGGGTGCAGCGCTTGCAACGGCGGGTGTAGTGGCGGTCGTGAATCGACAGAACGCCAAACTGCTCCTCGCCGCAGGCCGGGCACTTCACGTAGGGACCATGCACAAAGAAGGTGCCCTTCCCGGGACGGCGGGGATTCATGGCGGAAGGTCCAGCACCAGCCGCGATTCCCCGACCGTGATGTCCCCGGAAGCCGTGCCGGACGTGAGAAGCGAGCGCACGACGGCGTCCCGCAGGTGCCGCTCCACCGTCTGTCGGAGCCGTCGCGCGCCGACATGGGCATCGAAGCCTTCGCGCACGAGGAACTCCAACGCCTCGCGGGAAACCTGCACGTCGTAGCCGAGGGAGTGCAAACGGCCGACCTCGTCAGCGACCCGCAGCATGCAGACTTTGCGCTGCACTTCCGGCGTGAGCCGGGCGAAGACCCATTTCTCCTCGATCCGCTCCACCAGTTCCGGTCGGAGCGCTTGGGTCAGCCGGCGGAACACCGTGCGCTCGACGCTGGCAAACGTGGATTGCTCCATGCGCATCGCCTCGGCGCCGCCAAGGTTCGAGGTGAAAGCGAGGTAAAAACCCGCCACCGACAGCCGCTCGCCGGTGGCGAGGGTGATCTGGCCCGGGTCGAGCAGCTGGAGAAAGAGGTCCCACAGGGTCGGGTGAGCCTTCTCCAATTCATCGAAGAGCAGGATGCCGCAGGTTCGGCCACGGAGGGCCCGGCCGAAATCGCCCGGATCGCTCCGATCCGCGCCCAGGAAGCGGGCCACCGCGTCCGGGCGGGCATACTCCGAGAGATCAAATCGACAGCGGTTTTCCGGACCGAAAAGGTAATCGCCGCTCAGGAGCACCAACTCGGTCTTGCCCGTGCCGGTCGGCCCGATGAGAAGGCAGGAGCCCCGGGGGCGGCCGGGGGAGGCAAGGCCCAGCTCGCCGCGCTGGAATGCGGCGGTGGCGCGGGCCAGCAGATGGTCCTGGCCTAACAGGCGGGAACGGAGATGGGCTTCCAAGCCGGCCAGGTGCGCCCGGTGCTCCGCGGGATTCATGAGGATTTCCACCGCAGTTCCCGGCCGTCGGGGAACTCCGTGAGGTAGGCGGTGAGCTTGGGCAGGAACAGCGCCCAATCGAGCTTCACCTGGGCGATGGCGCGGATCAGCTCCCCCTCGGAGGAAGGCACCTTGCGGGCTTTGACCCGCTTGGCCACCGCCTTGATCTTCTCCACATCCGCGGTGAGCAGGCGCAACGTCAGGGGGATGGTGCATTCATCGTCGGGCGGCAGGGCGCCCCCGGCGCGCTCGTAGCGGGAGCGGAGGATGCCGAGCGCCTCCAGGTCGAGCTCCGGGGTCGAGTGGATCAAGGCACACATGACAGCGGAGCGGTCGAGGTCCAGTTTGGGCGCGAGTTGCACGAGGGCAGCGGTGCTTTCGTTCAAGACCCTTTCGTCCACGGCGTAGAGACGGTGGGTAACCTTCTTTTTGTTGGCGGCGGTTTCCATGCGGGAAAGTTAACGACTGCACATTTGTTTTGACAAGCGGAAATATTAGTGCAGTCGTTTACTCCATGCTAACCCTCGGCTCCTTCCAGTTCGGCCTGAAGAAAGCGCTGCCGCTAGCGGCCTTTGGCCGCCCCTTTGTCGCCCAAATCCAGCAGTTGAAGGACGGCTTCGGCCTGGCCCTCACCGTGCTCTTCATGTTTGGGTTCATCTGGGGAATTGTGAAAATCTGGTCCGGGGCAAATGCCATCGCCAAGGGCGACCCGGATGGGAAAGCCGGCATCGTGGCCGGGGTCATCATCGCGGCGGCGGCCAGCATTATGGCGGCCTTGTTCGCGATCTTCGGGCTGGAGGATGCCGTCATCAAGCCGCGTTTCTGACATGAACCTGCGGCACACCGACACGAACGCAGCAGACGACTCCCGCGGTCGGGTGTTCGGGCTCGACGGCAATCTCTACCTGCCGGTGGTGATTGCAGCCGTGTTCGCCCTGGCGCTTTTCGCCGTCGTGGGACTGCTGCTGCATCTCGGCTGGGTCACCGCCGGAGTGGTGGCGGGCACGCCCCTCGCGCTGGTGCTGGCCTGGGCCGTTTTCCTGCGGAACGGTCGGCCGCCCGCCTACGACCGGGACTTGATCGAACAACTTTTGGGCGGCGGCACCTTCAGCCGCAGCGCCAAACCGCAGCGGGGGCTGACTGAGCCATGAGACCCCACGCCGAGGCGCCCAACGGAGTGTTCGCCGAGGGCCTCCTACTTTACGGCTCGATGGAGCGTGGCGCAATTGCCGTCAAGGGCTTCTGGGTTGAGTCGCCCGAGCTGCGGGGCGCCAGCAATGAGCGGAAGAACGCGTTTCAAGACCAGTTACGGGCGTTGTTCGCCCTCGTGACGCCGGGACGCCGGCTCCAGGTGCAGTGGTCGTGCGACGCGGATTACCGGCGCGAGTTGCTCCGCTATCACGCGGAGACGCAGCCCATGGCCCATCCGGCCGTCCGCCGGGTTCGGAACGAGCGCTTCAGCCGCTACTGGCGGCGGATGCACGCCCGCGAATTACGCCGGGAGCGGCTGGCGGTCTTCCTGTCCATCGAGGTCACCGCCTACTCGGGCAATCTCGCCACGCGCCGGAGCCTGCTCGACCGCTACCGGAAGCTGCTGAAGGAACTGCAGGCGCAATTTGCGGAGTTTGCCGGAGCCGCGCGGGCGATCTTCGGACCCGACACCCCCATCCGTCCCATGGACGATGCCGCACACTGCGAATGCCTGCACCGCTTCCTCAATCCGGGGCTCGCCCGGCGGGACGCCGGCCCGCCGTCCTGCGATCCCAGCCTGAGCATCCAGGAGAATTGCTGGCTTGCCGACGGCGTGGGCCAGCCGGATGGCGGGTTCCATCTCGACGGGCACTATCACTGCGTGCTGGTGCTGACGCGATGGCCGCGCGGCACGAAGCCGGGCATCGTCACCCATCTCACGGGGCTGCCGTTTCTCGACTACCAGATCTCGGTCAACGTGACGCCCGTGGAGACCCGCGGGGAGATCCACCGGGAGGAGCGGGCGATGGAGCGGCTCGCCGGTGAATACGCCGGAGAAAAAAGGCACTCCCTGTGGATCGCGCTTCAGAAAAAGGAACGCAAGATCGAGAGCCTGGCGGGCGGATTCGCCCGGCCGTTCCGGGTTAGCTATGTCATCCGGGTGTGGGACGCCACCCGCCAGGGGCTGCGCGACAAGGTGAGCCAGTTGCAGGCGGCGATCCACGCGATGAACGGCGCGCAGTATTATGAATGCGCGCGGCCGACGACGGCGAAAAAACTTTTCTTCGGCTCATGGCCGGGCTGGACCCACTCGTCCTACCGGGACTGGGACCAGTATATCGAGGATACCAACCTCGCCGACCTGCTGCCGTTCTCCAGCACGTTCACCGGCTGCCTCGAAACGGCCGAGGCGCTCTACGATGGCGTGAACCGGAATCTGGTCGGCGTGAGCACCGCCGTGGGCGGCTCGCCGCAGCACGCGGTGGTCTTCGGGATGAGCGGGGTGGGCAAATCCGAGAAGATGCGCGACCTGCTCCTCCAGACGGCGGGGCACTACGCCTATACCCTGATCGTTGAGGAGGGACTTTCCTACAAATCTTTCACCGAGGAGTTGGGAGAGACGCCCATCGTGGTTCAGCCCGATGCGCCGCTCACGCTCAATTACCTCGACACTTTGGGCCTGCCGCTCACGCAACTCCAGGTGGCGAGCGCAGTCGCGTTGTTGGCGCGCATGACCGGCGAGCCAGCCGATGCGGAGCGGCAGGCCCTTCGCCAAGCGCAGCTCGCGCAGTATGTGCACCTGCTCTACCAGGACGCGTTCGCGGACTGGTCACGGGCGAATCCCGCGCCGGCGCGCGAGGCCGGACGGCTGGCGTGTGCGGTCCATCGCTGGCGCGAGCGGATGCCGGCAGGCACCACGGCCTTGGAGGCTTACGCCGAGCTGCGCGACCGGCGAAACGCGAATGACGCCGAGGCACTGGAATCCGTGGCCCGGCTGGACGAGGCAATGATCACCAAGTTTGCGCAGGACCCGGCGACGGCGCGGCTCGTGGCGCACACGGCGTGCGCTTTGTGGAAACCGGAAGATTTTCCCACGCACGGGGCCCTCGTCGAACTGCTGGCCTACGGGCGGCTGCCGGAACATCCCAAGGAGGAGACCGACCGGCTCGCGACGCTGTTGGGTGCCTGGACCGCGCGCGGCCAGTTCGGCCGGCTCTTCGATGGCGTCACCAACGTGTCGTTGAAGCGCAGCGTCGCGCATTTCGAATTGGGGCTCATCCCGGAGCAGGCGGTCGAATTGAAAACGGCCGCGGGCCTGCTCATTTCCGGGTTTGCGCGCCAGCACATCCTCGGGCTCCCGCGGGCGCAGCGGAAGCGGATCATCTTCGAGGAGGTCGCGCGATTCCTCGATGTCCCGGGTGGCGAGGCGATTGTCGCCGAGAGCTACGCGCAGTTGCGCAAGTTCAACTGCTGGGCGGTCAGCGTCGTGCAGCAATACGCCCGCTTCCGCGCCTCCCGCGTGCGCGCGGCCGTTATTGGTAACGCAAAACAATTCTTTTTGATGCGGCAGGCGGACCGCAGCGACCTGCTCGACCTAGCGCGCGACCTGCCGCTGCCGGAGAGCGCGCTGGAGGTCATCCCGAACTACCAGCTGCCGGAGCAGCAGCCGGCCGGGCACCGGTATTCGTCGGTGTGTTACTTCCTGCCCACCGCGCAGCCGCCGCAATGCGGCACGCTCCTTCACATCCAAGCTCCACCGGAGGCGACCCATGCGTCTGTTCCTGCTGCTTAGTGTTTTGCTGTGTGCCGGGTGTGCCCACCCGGCCGCGCCCGAAGCCGCCGTCAACCAGGCGGTCAAGGCGCGGTATTGGGCGATCCAGGAGGCCCAGCGGCAGACCCCGCTGGCGCCGGTCGTCCGGTTGCGCCTCCGCCAACCCGCGCGGCTCGAGGACAGCGCCCTCCGGGTGCCTTCGACCGTGGAAATCATCCTGCCCCACTCCCCATGAAACTGATCTCACTCATCCTTCTCTTTGGTCTCACTAGCCCGGCCTTTGCCCAATGGGTCGTCAACGATCCTGTAAATACGGCGGTCAACACCGCCATCAAGGGCAACCAGATCGCCCAGCACGCCGATACCATGCGGCAGTGGGCCGAGCAGCTGGAGAAATTGAACCGGCAGATCAGGCAGGTCGAGGACCTGCTGGCCACCCAAAGGCTGATCCGCGATGTCATGGGTGATCCGGCCCGGGTCGGTGACCGCGTGGTCCGGCGCACCTTGGGTGAGACCGAGTTCGGCAAGACCTACGGCGAGACGATGGATGCGATGCGGCGATTGTCCGATGCGGTGGGTTCGCTCAAGCGTACGTCAGACGGAATTTATCGCGCCCTCGACGACAAGACAGCACTGGGCGCCAGCTTCGCGCGGCAGCCGGGGCTCTATCGCCGCTACGCGGCGGTTGAGCGGCAGGGCGACAACGTCGGGGTGGTCCTGGCCGCAACTGACGCCGACATCGCCGCGGTGCAGTCGGACCTGGCGGCGGCCGTGGGCGACCTGCGGAACGCACCGACCCAGGCGGAAACCGAGAAGCTGCACGCCACCGTGGATGCGCTCAACGGGCGGCTGGCCGGACTCGCGGCGCGGCGGAGCGAAGAGACGGACAAGCTGCTGGCCGCCCAGATCCTCAACGAGAACCAGGCCGAGAAGGAACGGCGGGACTTGCAGGAAAAGCAGATCGCCGAGGAGCGGCAATCGGTGGCGGCAGCCAACGCCTGGCAGCGGGCGCTGCGGCTCACCCCGACTAGCTACACGCGCCCATGAAAAAGATGAGCCTCTATTTCCTAGCGTTGCTCGCCGGACTGGCATTATGCGGCTGGCTTGTCCGCCGGCACCAAAAACGTGTGCCGGCACCAATGGACTTGCGGCCGGTCGATGCGTGGCAGGGTTCGATCAAGCTCGACCGGGGCGGCACCTACACGCCCGACGAGGCGGCCAGGAAACGCCTGCTCGAAAAACTTCAGGCCGAGGAAGAGCGGCAGCGTCCGCAGGAGCGCCGGAACTGATGGACAACTTTGTCCCAGGCTTCCGCGAGTCCATCGTGGCGCTCACCGAGTCGCTGCGGTTCGTGGTCTATTTCGTGTGCGTCACCGGGCTCATGCTGCGCATCAGCCGGGCGCGGCCCGAACAGGACAGCCTCATGCAACCGATCGTGCGGGCGGTGCTCGTGGTCGGCTTCACCGCCACGCTGCCTTGGTGGTTCGCGTTCGCCGAGGACTCGTTCCTCTCGATGGCCGAGGTGTTTCATCACGGCTACACCGAGCATCCGATGCAGGCTGCCACCCTGCTGCGCGACGGTATGACTGACAATGCCAGTGACTTCAGCCTCTCGCGGCTCGGCGAATCCCTTTACCGCGCGTTTCTGATGGGTTCGGGCAAACTGGTGGTGCTCGTAGCGAGCGTGCTGCAACTGCCGCTCCTCATCCTGCACTACATCCTGAAGCTGCTGTGCTTCCTGTTCCTGCCGGTCGCGCTGGCGATGTTCATGCTGCCGGGACTCGACAACCTCGGGGTGCGGTATCTGCAGCAGACGCTCGCCGTGCTCGCGTGGCCGGTCGGCTTTGCGATCACCGAACTGGTCACCTGGAATTTGCTGACCGCGTATTCCACGAACCTCGCCACGGCCTACGGGCTGCGGGCCGGGGATATCGACACGATGTCGTTTGCCAGCCTGTTGGGCGGGTTATTCGGCGCGGTGTGGCTGATCCTCGGCACGCTGGGGACGCCGTTCCTGATGCAGATGCTCTTCTGTTCGGGTTCGCCCCTCTCGGGTGGCGGCAGCCAGGGGCTGCAGCAGCTCTACACCCTGCAGCAAGTGGTCTGGCTCGCCAAGTCGCTCAAGACGGGCGGCGCGGCGGCGGTGGTCGGCTCCGTGGGCGGAGCCGGCAAGGCCCCGCCCGGCGGTGGATCGCCGCCACCGTCCATGCCCACGCCCATGCCACCGCCCACGTCTCCCCCGGCACCGGTGTCCCCGGCGACCGCGCCCAAGTCCGATCCGGCCGGCGACCAGGCCGTCGCCACACTCCTCGCCTCGACACGGATGCCCGCGCCGCAAACCACCTGCTGACCATGAGCGAAACCTTGCGCGAAACTCCCGCCCCGCACGTGCGGCTCGACCCGGCCCAGGCGCCGCGCCGCCGCCGGCATCCGTTGGAACTATTCACCGACTACGCCGTGGCCGCGCGGCTGTGGTTTCTGGTGGCGCTGGTCGCCACGGCCTACGCGGTTGTTGCGCCGTATCTCGTGATCCGGGCCTATCGCACGCGCGAGCGCGTCGTCATCCTCGATGCAGCCGGGACGTTTCATCAGAGTCCGCTCCTCGGCTTCGAGGAGGCCGGCAAGCTCCATGAGATGCACGCGCTACTCGCGTGCCTGGCGTTGTGGTCGCGCAATCCCGCGGGGAGCGATCACCCGGAGTTGCTGGAAAAACTGTTCCTGCCGGAGGCGTTGAAACAGGCGCGCGAAGAGATTGCCCGCAGCGCGGAAGAATTCGTGGCCAAGTCGCTGCACCAGAAACCTGAGGTGCTGAAACTCACCGTGCTGGAAACCCGCGAGGACACTGTTCTCGTGCAAGTCGAGGGCCAGTGGATTCGCACGGGACTCTTCCAGGGCCGGCCGTTCACCGAGGCGCCCGTCTTTACCGCGAGATTCACGCTCGCGCGAAATCCCAACCTGGCCGCCAACGGCCGCTACCCCCTCGCCGTATGGCAATACGAACTCTTGCCGTAGCGGCCCTGCTCATGAGCGGCTGGGGATTGCTTTTCGCGGCCTCCGGGGAGGCGATCCGGACCTATCCCCTCGACGAACGGATCGTCTACTCGATCCGTGTCACTCGGGAGGAACCGACCACCTGCCTGTTCCCCGGCGCACTCACCGCGTTGGAAAGCGCCAATCTCTCGACCAAGGCCGAGGACGCCCCGCCGGTGCTGTTGTCCTACCAACCGGGCACAAGCTTCTTTTCAGTGCGGGCACTCCGCGCGGATGCGACTGCGGCCGTCAATGTGGTCTATCGCGGGCGGGTCTATGTCTTTACCTTCCGCGGGGCGGACGAAGCCGACCGGGCCGTGTCATTTTTCGACGCACCGGCGGCGACCGCGCCGGTCGCTACCCCGGTCCTCGTGCGCAGCCTGCTCGACCGGGCGAAAAACCACGGGCTCCTGGCCGCGCAGTATCCGGCGCTGACCCAGGCGGTGGAGCGCGCCGAGCCGCGCGCCGTCACGCGCTATCCGCAGTTCACCGTCACGTTGGAGCAAGTCTTCCGCTTCGACACCGAGGACACGCTCATTTTCAGCGCGCGGGCGGAGAACCCCGGCGCCGCGCCGGTCCGGTTCGACGGCGACAACCTCGCGGTGCGGGTCGGGTCCGAGATCTACCCGGCGACCCTGGCGGACACCACCGGTGAAATCCCGCCGCGTGGGCACACCACGGTTTGGTTCGCCGTGACAGGAGCCCCCGGAGGCGGCCGGGCCAATCTCTCCGTCCAGAATTCCTTTTCCGTGCTCGTTACCCGGCTGCCATGAAGTTCGACACGACATTCTTTGCCTCGCCCACTGGTCAGGTTGTCCTGGTCGGAGTCCTGGTCGTTTTCGCCGGACTGGCGATCTACACCCAGCGCCAGCGGCGGGCCGCGGCGTTGCCAGCGCCCCACGCGGCACCGGTGGCCGCCCTGCCGCGCACGATTCTGCGCGAAGGGGCGCGACTCAATTTCACCAAGGTTGAGGAACCGGCACCATCCAGTCCGCGCCCGGCGCAAAGCCCCGCTGAACCCAAACCGGTCCCCGCGCAGCCACCGGTTCTCCCGCTGTCGCTGATGGCGGCCTCGCCCGCACCAGCCGAAGTTCCCACCTCGGCCGCGCCCTACGGCCGTTTGATTCCGTGTGAAACGGTTCTCGCCATCGAATCCAACCGGCTGGAGACGCCGGTCATCGGGCTTGTGACCGAGGATGTCTGGCAGGGCGGGCGGCGGGTCGTGCCTGCCGGGGCCGAGGTCCACGGCCGCGCTTCGCCCGACCGGGCGCGCGAGCGCCTCGCGGCCGAAGGCACCTGGACGATTGTCTGGCGGGCCGGGGCGGAAAACGGCCGCGAATTGAGCGTGCGCGGACTGGCCCTCGACCGGGAGCACGACCCAGCGACCAGCGCATGGGGTTCGCATGACGGTTCCGCCGGACTCCGCGGCGAAGTGCTCCGCACGAGCGACTGGCGCGAGGTGCAGCTCTTTGCGGCCACCTTCCTGTCCAGCGCCACGGCCGCCCTCCAGGACACGCGCTCCGCCGCCGGGCTGTTGGGCGAAACGAGCCTGCCCGCCACCACGGCGCGGAATGCGACTCTCGCGGGCACAGGTGCCGTGCTCCGCGAATACGCCCAGCAGATCCGCGAAGCCATCGCCCGCGACGGGTTCTACGTCCGCATCCCGGCGGGCAAGGCGTTCTACCTCTATGTCACCGAAGCCATCGACCCCGGCCGCGCCCGCCTTGGTGCCGCCATCCCCGCCCATGCGAATTAGCATCCTCCTTTCCCTTTGCCTGCTGCCGTTCGCCGGCTGTCAGAGCGCTCTCCCACCAGTCGCTCCCATCAGCGCACCCGTGCCAGCGCCCGCACCCGTGCCAGAGCGGGCCGACCCGACCGTGCGTCAGCGCCGGCACATCGAGGCGCTCATCGCGCAAAACGAAGCCCTCACCAGCCGCGTGCGTGAACTTGAGGCGCAACCCATACCGACCACCACCGCGGCTCCGCCTGCGCCGAGCCCGACACCTCCCGTGGTCGGTGCACCCACCACGGCGCCCGCGCCTGAGCCGGTCAACGAACCGGCCTTGGCGCCGAACGCCGAAGGCCTGCTCGATTTGACGGCCGTCCGCACGGGGGACGAGGCCAATCCCTTCGCCGTCCGCACGCTGCCGCCCGATTCCGTCCGGGAAGTCGCGCTGCGCGTGGGTGGCATCGTGCGCGGGCCATCCCCGTGTGCACTCATCAACGGCCGGCCGGTGCAGGCCGGCGACCGCATCGAATCGCTCGATGTCGTCCGCATCGAGCCGGCGGCCGTGCTCCTGAGACACGGCTCCGAACTCCTCCGCCTGCCGCTCACGGAGAAGCCTGTCCGCATCCGGCTGCCCCTCTAATCATGCCAACCTTCGCCGCCATTGTCATGGACCAGACAGGCCGCCGCCGCACGCTCCGCGAGGACGCGCCCGACGAGGCGCAGTTGCGCTCGCGGCTCCGCGCCCAGGCGTTCTGGCCGGTATCGGTGCGGCCCGTGCCACCGGATCGGAAGCTCGCTGGGTTGACGCTGTCCATCCGCGACTTTGTCGCGCTGCTTCACCAGTTGGAATTGCAGCTCCGGGCGGGCGTGACTGCCGATGTCGCATTCGGTCAGCTCGCCGACGATACGCCGCCTGGGCCGGTGCGCACGCTTCTGACGCACATCAGCCAATCCGTGGCCCAGGGTATTCCCATCCACACGGCGTGCCGATTTTTCGCGCGGCAATTTCCGCCTCACATCGCGGCCATTATCGCCGCGGGTGAAGCTTCCGCCCAATTGCCCGAGTCGTTGCGCGCCCTCGCGTCGCATCTCACGAGTGCCGACGAACTCCGGCGCACGGCCAAGCGCGCCCTCATCTATCCGGCGATTGTGCTCATGGTGACCGGCGGACTGGTCGTGTTTCTCCTGGGCGGCGTGGTGCCGAAGTTCGCGGAAATCTTCGCCTCGATGCGGCTCACCCTGCCGGCCCTGACCCTGGCCTTGATCCGCGTGAGCGAGGCGGTGCGCCACGGCTGGCCCGTCATGATCGGGGTGGCTGTGGCCGTGGGCCTGCTGCTGTGGTTCGCCACCCGGTCGCCCCGGCTGCAACGGCTACGCGACCGCCTGCTGCTGCGCATCCCGGTCTTCGGCGAGACGTTGCGCTGTCTCGCGACCGCGCGGTTCGCGGCCCACACCCGGCTGCTGCACGAGGCGGGCATCCCGGTCCTGGAGTCGCTGACCACCGGCGCCGAACTCACTGGCAACGCGGTGCTGTCGGCCCAACTGCTGGCCGCCCGGGAGGGCGTGGCGGCGGGCCGGCCACTCCATGCGGCGCTCCCGAAGGACCACGGATTTCCCGGATTCTTCGTGCCGGCGCTCAAGGCGGGCGAAACTACGGGGCAGCTGGGGCCCGCTCTGCGGCACATCGAGGACTACGCGGCCGGCCGCGCGCGGGAGACCCTGGCCACGGCGCTCGCCTTCCTCGAGCCGGCGCTGCTGGCCGCCCTCACCGGCATCGTCGGGCTCATCGCCCTCTCATTCTTCCTGCCGCTGTTCTCGCTGTTGGGCGGCATCAACGCCCGCTAAAATCATGATTCTCTACTCTTATATACTACCGATGCGCCGGCTGGGCGTGCCGTTCACGCGTCTCCTGCGAGGCTTCTCGCTATTGGAAATGGTCCTCGTCCTTTTCGTCCTGGGGATCATGGCGGCGGCGCTGGCGCCCTCCGTCCGCGACGTGGTCGAGAAGGCCCGGCGGGACGCCGAGGCGAAATCGCTGGAGGAACTGGCGAACACCATCACCGCTTCGTTTGAAAACAGCGACCTCACCAACCTGAACCTCGCCGCTCTGCCGGGCACGATCGGGGTCGGCGATACCGCGACTGTGTTCTCGACCTCAACTAGCGCCGGCTACGCCAACACTGCAACGGCGGATTGGTTCACCAAGGTGGCCAAATTGCGCGGCTTGACTCCGCAGCTGGGCGTGGCACCGAGCGCGAGCGCCCAGCCGGAACTGGCGCGCATCGCTTTTAATGCGCTTGGCAATCCACGACTGCTGATTGCGTCGCCGGCGGAGTCAGGGCGCCAGCGGTTTCTGCTCGTGAGCCTCATGGCGCGGAGCGACCAGCTGGTGCTGCCGGCCTACGAGGCCAATCCAGCTTGGTTCGATGCCCTGTGGAACAACAACTGGGAGAGCAAGACCGGCGCAACGCCCGCCTACTGGTCGGGCCGGCTGACTCCGGCACAGTTGGCCGCCTGGAGCGCAGGCAGCGGCGGCCAGACGCAGGTGAACCGGCTCTGTGTCCAGCGCATCGTCCTGCCGAAATTCCGGGTGAGCGTGAACAACAACCACCCGACCGAACAGGCCTTCGTTTCGTTCAACAATACGAGCCCCGCCTTTACGGCACCGGCCAATTCCGGGGCGAGCGTCACCCCCGAGATCCTCGGCGGACGCCTCGTCCTCATCAACCGCGGCGCCGCCTGGCCGGGCGTCGAGGCGCTGCGGTTCAACCTCCACGAAAACCCCACCGTCACCCTCCAATGAAAAAACTGACTCCACTTTTGCTCTCCCTTCTGGTCTGGGGCACGGCGCACGCCGCGCCGCCGACCACCACCTTCGTTGTCACCACCCAGACTGTCACGATCCCCACCGGGGGCTATGTGGTTGATTTCTGGATCAGTTGGTTATGCGACGACTATCCGCGGTCGAGCGCGCCGGGACGGATCGAACTGAGGGATGCCGGCGACAACCTCATCGGACGGGTGACCGCGAGCGCCTACCGGACAACCGGTCTTTCGACCTTCGCCAGCCTCGGCTCGCTATCGGATGTGAACTGGTGGATGGACGTCTGGTCAGCGGACGGGACACCGGCAGACGGCGGAATTACCGCCCGGTGGCACATCACGGGAGTGCCCGCTGGCACTTATACGCTGCGCTTCTTTGAATACGTCACCTGGCAGTCGCCGCTCAACGGCACCACGGTCTGGACGGAGACCGCCTACATTGACGGCCGGCCGGCGGGTTCGCCGCCGACGATTGCGTGGATCTCCGCGCCGGCGAACGCCGGGAGCAGCCAGTCCTATGTGATCTCCGCCCGCGGCCACGACGACGACGGCAACCTCGCCCAGGTCAACGTTTGGAAGAACGGGCAGCCCTTCGCGTTTGCGGGCGGCGGGAATGGGACGGACGGCGACTCCGGGAATGCGACGAGCGACAGCGGGCCGCAGACCGTGACGTTCACCGCCCAGGCGGTCGATGCGGATGGCGCCACCTCGCCCGTCATCACCCATGTCGTAACCATCGATGCGCCGGTGAACACACCGCCGGCCGTGACCTTGCTGGCGCCGGGGAATCAGACCGTGACCGCGGGCACGACGCTGACGATCAGCGCCCGGGCCACCGATGCGAACGGCAACCTGAGCGGACACAACCTCGACCTCCAGCGGCCGGCCGGCGACTGGAATTTCCAGGGCGGGTTCGCGACGGGCGAGCCCTTCCAGGGCGGACCGGTGGGCAGCGGGGCGGACTCGACGCGGTCCGCGGCGTTCACGTTCACCGATGTGGGCACCTACTATGTCCGCAGCGGCGCGACCGACGGCAGCGGCTGGTATCACTCCGCCACGGTCGCCGTGACGGTGATTGCCGCACCACCTGCGCAGTATTCGCTCGTGACCGCGGCGGGCGCCGGTGGCACGGTTTCGCCGGGCGGGACCTTTGCCGCGGGCAGCACCGCCACCGTGGTCGCGACGCCGGATGCGGCGCACGACTTCGCGGGCTGGAGTGGCGATGCCGGCGGATCGGCCAATCCGCTTGGCGTCCTGATGGACCGCGCCAAGAGCGTGCAGGCGAACTTCGCCCTCAAGTCCTTCACGCTCACGACGAGCGCCATGGGCGGCGGGAGCGCGACCCCGGGCGGCACCTATCCCTACGGCACGACCGTGACCATCGCCGCGACGCCGGATTCGGCCCACTACTTCACCGGCTGGAGCGGCGATGCGGCCGGCATGGCCGGCTCGATTGCGGTGCTGCTGGACCGGGCGAAGTTCGTGCAGGCGCAGTTCGCGCCGAAGGCGGCGCAGGCCATATCGTTCACACTGCCGGGCGACCAGAATGTCGGGGCGAACATCCCCCTTACCGCCACGTCCTCTTCCGGGTTGCCGGTGAGTTTCGTGGTGCTGGGCGGCCCCGCGACCTTCAATAACGGCACGCTGACCGTGACCGGGCCGGGCGCGGTCACGATCCAGGCGGTTCAGCCGGGCGACACCTACACCCTCGCGGCGGCACCGGTCACCGGGACGTTCAATGCCGCCGCCCCGGCCGTGCTCAAATACCAGGCCGCCGCGCGCACGCTCCTCCAGACGGGCCGGACCGCGGAGGCGACCAACTATGTTCTCGGCAACCCCTGACCCCATGAGACTGATTCCCTGCCTCCTTCTCTCGGCCGCGCTCCTCCGCGCGGCCGAGCCCAGCGAACTCGACCGCCCGGTGGAAAACCTCCGGCTGGAAAACGCGCCGCTGCCGGCGGCGCTGCGAACGCTGGCGCGCGCAACCGGTGTCACGATCCACATTGAACCCGACGTGACGGGCGATGTGACCGTGGAAATCAGCCGGGGCACGCTGCGTTCCGCGCTCGTCGCGCTCACCCGGCCCAACGGATTCCACTTTGAGGAGACGGCGGGCGGGATCGCCGTCCGGTTCCGCAAGACCGTCCTCTATCCGGTCGATTATCCCCAGCTCACGCGCAGCGGCTCGGGCAGCGCGTCCATCACGCTCGGGGGAGCGAACAACGGCAACTATGGCACCGGCTATCCCGGCGGCACCCTGCCCAATTCGAGCCAGGCCCTCGGACCGAACAGTGCCGGCTCCGACGCGACGCAGGTCAGCATCAGTCAGGAAAACCAGAACACTTTCTGGTCGGGCCTGGAGGCGGAGCTCCGCGCGATGTTAAAGGACGGCGACAGCCTGGTTCTGAACAAATTCTCCGGCGTCGTGCAGGTGACGGCCCCTGTCGCCCGGCACGACAACCTCCGGGCGTTCCTCGAACTGGTGAACACGCGCATCACCCGGCAGGTCGAGATCGAGGCGAGGATTGTCGAGGTCACGCTGCGCGACGAGCGCAAGCTCGGCATCGACTGGGACCTGGCCGCCGGTGCGGTCGGGAAGGTCTCGGTCGAGGCCGGCGCGCCGCTCGATGTCGTCGGCGTGGGCGGGACATTGCTCGCCCCCAACACGTTCGCGGCGAACCTGGGGTTCGGGCGGGCGACGGCGGTCATCCATGCCCTGCAACAGCAGGGCGAGGTGACGACGGTGGCCCAGCCCCGGCTGCGGGCGCTCAACAATCAAACCGCTTTCATAAAAATTGGCGAAGACCGACCGTTCTTCCGTTTGCAGCAATCGACCACGTTCCAGCAGGGCGGGACCACGGTGCCGGTGAACCAGACCCAGGAAAATTATTCGGTCTCGACCATCACCATCGGAACGATCCTGGCGGTGACGCCGCAGATCGACGGGAACGGCGTCATCACGCTCGACGTGCTGCCGGCCATCACCCGGCTGCAGGCCATCGTCACGAGCCCCGACGGGAAACAGACGGCCCCGCTGACCGAGGTGAAGCAGGCCTCCACCATCGTGCGGCTGAAGGACGGCGAGACGGCCGTCATCGGCGGGCTGATTTCCGAGGACACCGGCAGCAGCACGCGCGCGGTGCCGATCCTGGGCTCGATCCCGGTGGCGGGCCGGGCGTTCAAAACCAAGGCGACGCTGCACAACCGCACCGAACTGGTGATTTTCCTGACCCCGAAACTCGTCCGCTGATGCTCGCCCTCCTCGACAGATTCCGGGCGCCGGTCGCCCCTGTCCCGCCGCGGTTGGCGGCCAGTGGCGATGCCACGCGCACGCTTGATGCGATCCTCCGGGCCGCGGCCCGCGAGGGGGCGAGCGATGTCCACTGCGAGCCGAAGGAGGACGGGCTCGTCATCCGCTTCCGGCTCGATGGCGAAATGCGCGAGCATACGCGGCTGCCGCTCGCCCAGCGCGATGCGCTGATTGCGCGCGGGAAAATCACCGGCGGCATGGACATCACCGAGAAACGCCTGCCACAGGACGGCCGGGCGCTGCTGCAGGAGAGAGGCCGGCGGTTCCACCTGCGGATGAACACGGTGCCCACCGTGCATGGCGAAAGCCTGGTCGTGCGGCTCCTCGACCAGGCGATGCCGGCGCAGTCCTTTCTGCAATTGGGCCTTTCCGCGGCGCAAGCAGCCGCGGTGCAGGAAGCGCTCACGGGGCCGGCCGGTCTCATCTTTCTCACCGGACCGACCGGCTCGGGCAAGACCACGACCCTGCACGCGGCCCTCCACACCTTCGACCACTCCGCCCGGGTCATCCACACGCTCGAGGAACCGGTCGAGTATGAGTTTCCTGGCATCAGACAGACCGAGATCCGCGAAAAGGTCGGGCTCACCTTTGCCACCGCGCTGCGAGCGATGCTCCGGCAGAACCCGGACGTCATCCTCGTGGGCGAGACGCGCGACGCGGAGACGGCGCAGCTCGCGGTGCGCGCCGCTTTGACCGGGCACCTGGTGCTTTCGACGCTGCACACCAACGATGCCTTGGCGGCAATTCCGCGGCTGCGCGACCTCGGCGTGGAAACTTTTCTGCTGGCGGCGGCATTGCGACTACTGGCCGCGCAGCGGCTCGTGCGGAAACTCTGTGCCGAGTGCAAGGAACCGCATCCCGACAATGCGCGGCTTGCCGACGAGCACCACGTGCCCGGAGCGCAATTCTTCCGGCCGGTCGGTTGCCCGGCCTGTCGCGGGCGCGGCTACCGCGGTCGGCTCGCCATCCATGAGGTCATCCCCGCGCAGAAGTTTCTGCCGCTGATTGCGGCCAATGCCCCGCTCGCCGAGCTGGCCTCACTCCGCGAGCGCGAAGGGCTTTGCACCCTCTGGCAGCACGGGCTCGCGGCGGCGGGCGCCGGGCTGACGACCGTGGAGGAAGTCGCGCGCGTGCTCTGAATTTCAACCCCCAACCCATAACCAAAATGAAAAGTAATCGAAAACACCCGAAGGGCTTTTCCCTTCTCGAACTCATGTTCGTCCTCGCGATCCTCGCCGTGCTGGCGGCACTGCTGCTGCCCAAGGGCCAGGACGCGTTGCGCGCCGCCCGCGTCCATCAGGTCGCACGCGCGGCGGGCACACTGCAGACCGCGCTGGTGGACTTCATCAACATGCCGGGCGGCAACGGCAGCATTCCGCGGACCGAAGGCATCGGCATCCCGACCTCGGGCGCCGCGCTCGGCGGCGCGACGGACACGGCCAAGGGCAACGGCGCCCGGCTCGACACCGTGTTGCTCACCGCCGGTAAGATGGAGCATCCGCTCAGTGTGCGGATGGGCACTCAGGTCTACACCTCGACCGGCACGGGCAACGAGATGAGCTGGAGTCAGGCGGCTCAGGCGTTCGTCATGACGCCGGATGCAGCCCCGCTCAAGAACTGGACGGGAGCGACCCGGATCGAGGCGCGATCGTCCAACCCGGCACTCGCCCCGTCGGCGGCGCAGGGCGCCAACTTCCGGCTCGACGGGGTGACCAACCGGCCGACGAACGTCATCATCGCGTATCTGGTGATCGTCGGGGCGCCTGCCAACGACGCCTACGAACTCGCGCTCGCGATGAACGCCCCGCAGCTCGCGCCCGTGCCGGGCGCCGCCTGTGACACTGGATTGATCGCGTATGCCGCCCCCGTAAACGGAGTAACCGATGTCTTTATTTTCCTCTCTGAAATCTGAGGCGGCCACGGTGCTGTTGTGGGGCGACCGCTGGTGGCTGCCCCGCCATCAGTTGCCGGTGCCCTTCGCCGAGCCGGGCCAGGCGGCCGCCTTGCTGGCGGCGGCGTGGCCGGGCCGGACCAAGCGTCTGCGGGTTATCTACCAGCCGGACGATTTCACGACCGTGCCGGCCGCCTGTCCGAATGCCGGACGGACCATGCTGGCGCTGGCGCTCGCCGAGGAATTTCCAGTGGTGACGCACCCGGGACTCCTGTGGAGCCATGAGCCGATCCTGGCTGCCGGCGAATCGTTCAACACCCTGTTGCACCATGAAACCCGGCCGGCGCTCTTCGGTCTGGTCCACCAACTGCAGGAGCATGGGTTCACGGTCGATTCCGTGTGGCCCCTGCCGACGTGGCTCAACGCGCTACCGCCGGACCTGTCGGATTCGGGGGCGATGACCTTGATCGCTGTCAGCGCCGAGCGCTTCTGTGTCTACCGCCATTCGCCCGAGGGGATCCGCTCCGTGCAGACCGGCCAGGGTGCCGATGTCCTCGACCAGTTGGCGGGCATCCTCCAGGCGATCTTCGCCAAGCACCCGGACGAGTTCGTCCTGTATGTAACGACAGACGACGGACTGATCGACGCCCTGAACCAGCGGCTGCCACTCATCGGCGACCGCGTGGTCGGGCATTTCTCGGTGTGGGAAGCGCTGGCGAAGGCAGCGCCGATCTCCAGCCGGCACCCGGCGCAATTGCTGCCGCCAGGCACGGCGCTCCTGCCGGCCCGGGCGGTGGCGGCGGCGTGTGCCATGGTGTTGATGGCCGGGCTGGCGCTGACGGGTGACTATCTTCACCGTGAAATCACCGTCCGGCGCGCCGGGGTGGACCTCGCGCGGGAGATCCCGGCGTTGCGGGCCGAGCTGGCCCGGCGGCAGCAGGCGCAGGCGGAGTTGGCGGCGCTTCGCGCCGAGGCCGGCCGGCCGGCGCCGGTCTTTGGTCCATGGCTCCGCGCCGTGGGCCAGGTGCCGGGTGCCGTGACGCTGACGGCACTGCGTGCCACGCGCGAGGAATTCACGGTCGCAGGCGGAGTGACGGCCACAGGATCGCTCACCGAGGCGGCGTGGCGCGACTGGCTCGGCCGGCTGGCCGGTGAGGCTTGGCGCATTGAACCCGCCATGCTGCCGACCGGTTCCGTCCGCCTCACGGGACGACCCCGATGAATTCGCTGCAACCAAGGATTCCGGCGCGAATCTGGGCGATGCTGTTCTTCGCCTTGGTCTGGCTGGGCGTCGTGCTCGTCGTCCGCCACCTGCGCCCGGTGGGTGTTCTCGCCAGTGCGGCCACGGTATCCGCGCTGCGCGCTGATCTCGCGTCCCTGCCGGCCGACGCCGAACGCCAACTGGCGGATTGGCGCAAGGCGCATCCGCCGGAATCCGCAATTGGTTCCACCATTGCGCCGGACGCTGTGCTGGGCGTGCCGTGGATTTCGTTCACGAATTCCGGCTCCATCACGTTCCGGCCGGCCGAACCAGCCGCGTTGCGCTGGACCGACATCGTCGGTGCGGTCGAACGGCTGGAGAACCTCCCCGGACTCACCATGCAGGGTATCCGGATCGAGACCACCGGCAGCCGGACAGTGCGCCAGTTCGGCGTCATCGAACTCATCGTCCAGATCCTCCCGGTGATGCGCCCAGTGAACCCCGTCCGGCGCGCGGAGGAACCGAGCGCCGGACCGGGTTCCGGGCGGGAGTCGGCCGGGCTGCGGGAGACCGGGTCCGGTCCGCTTGCCGCCGTCCGTCCGCCTCCGCCGCCCGCCATTCCGGCGGCCGGCTCCGTCTCCCGGCCCGGCGCCGCGTCCGGCCCGGCCACCCTCGCTCCGGCCTCTGAGCGCTTCATCCCCGAACCCAAACCTAAAACCCACTGAAACCATGGTAATCCTCACCCTCCGCATCCCCGAGCCCGTCGCTTCCGAATACTTCGAGGCGGCGAAGGAAATCAACGAGACCTTCGGCGACCTCAAGCCGAAGGTCGATGGCAAGGCCCTGATGATCTTCGCGCTTTCCCGCCACCAGCAGGGCGACATCTGCGCCCAGTTCGACCTGGCGCTGCGCGTTGTCAGCGGCAAGGAGCCGCGCCTCAACCCGCTGCTCGACTGAGATTCTTGGGCGGATTCCGCCCGGTGCCCATCGCCGGCCCGCACCTTCCAAGCGGCTGGCAAAACCCACAAGATCCAATGGCCCTCAAGCCCAAAGACCCCGCTCAAGCGCCCGGCAATGGCGCCCAACCCTCGGCGACTGCCCCCCAGCAGGCCGCCCCGACCAGGACGATGGAAACCCCGATGGAGTTCCGCTCGAACCCCGTCATCGAAAAGAACATCGCCGACTATAAGAAGGCGAATCCCGAGACCGTGAAGTATTTCACGGACCTCGTGGCAAAACACCCCGACAGGGCGGTCAACTACCACTTCTATCGCGAGTGGCAGAAACACGACCGCGACACCCGCGAGGCGGCGAAGCAGCTGCCGCAGGCGAAAACGATCTACGACAAGATGACGCCGGACTCGCGGCAGCGGGTCGATGCGGTGCTCGCCGAGGTCAACCCCTACAACCACACCAAGCGTTTCGTCGGGGCGGTGTTCGGCGAGATGAACCGGCAGAACATGGCGGACAACCGCCGGGCGCTGCGGACGCCGGGTGCGGCGATGGCGGTCGGCTGACGCTATGGCGGTCCATCCCGCCATCCGCCAGCACGTCGACGACTACCTGGCCAAGGCCGAATTCGCTCTCAAGGTCGTGTCGCACACGGGGTGTGTCCAAAACACCCCGGCGCTCGACAATGTGAAGTCGGCCTTGGACCAGGTGGCGCGGGCGCGTGGCTGGGTGAAAGAAGGACTGCCGGTGGAGCCTGTCGCGATGAAACCCTATCAGGCCCCACTCGGCAAGGGGTTGCCGCAGACCCGCAAGCAGCGGCATGGCTACCGTTGGGAATGACCATGCCGGACAATTCTCCTACTTCTCCGGCCCCGGCACGCCCGTCGTCCACCGCATTGCTGCAGCGGTTGATGGAGACGGGTGACGCCTGTTTCGCGGACATCCACCGCCACGGCCATATCACACCCACCAACGGCCGGGCTTACCGCCGGGCCAAGGCGGAGGCGCGAATGGCGATCGCAGTGGAGGCGCCCCGACTACCGACCATGCCAGGACTGCGCCCGTAATGAATCCTGCGCCCTACAATACCGGTGCGCCGTTCACGGCCGACGACGTGGCGCGGTTCAACCGCTTCACGCATTTTCCGAAGGATCTCCACAAGGAGAATGCCGCCTTCGCGCAGGATTCGGCGAACGAACGCACGCAGGCGACAGCGGCACTCAAAGCCTACGGCAAGGTCGAGGTGCCCGACGATGTTGGCCGTGCGCTGGAGCGCCTCCGCAAAGCCAGGTATCAGGTTTTCATGGCGACCATCCGGAGCCGCGAATTGGCTCCGCCGTGGTCGGTGGTCGGTCCGGCGCGCTACAGCGAACACGCGCGGCCGGAACGCGCCCACCGGGTGATGTGCCGGGCATTCGAGGAATACAACGCGGCCAAGGCCACGCTGGCGCACCGGGTCGAGCGGCACGGACCGCCGCGCTCCATCCGGTCCGACGATGCGACCGCCATGGCCCAGCTCGAGGCGAAGATCGCCGCGGCGCAGAAAGCGCAGGAGCGGATGAAGGCGGCGAACCGGATCATCCGCGACGCGAACACCGACGAGGGGTGGAAGATCGCGCGGCTGGACACCGAGTGCGGGATCAAGGAGGCGCACGCCCGGCAGCTATTGAAGCCTGATTTCGCGGGCCGGATCGGGTTCGCAGACTTCGAGCTGACGAATAACGCGGCGAACATCCGGCGGATGGAGGATCGGGTAAAAGCGCTGGTCGCCGAATCGTTCCGGGAATCGGTCACGTTCCAGTTCCCGGGCGGACGGGTCGAGGATCATGCGGCGGATTGCCGGGTGCGGATCTACCATGACGAGAAACTGGCGGCCGAAACTATCGGACGGCTGAAGTCTCATGGATTTCATTGGTCGCCGACCATTGGCGCGTGGCAAAGGCTCAGGAACAATGCGGCCCGACACGCCGCGACCTTGGTTACGGGAGTGGGCTGGCCGAAGGCCGAGGCACCGGAGATTGTCGCCAATGACGGGGTCGAGCCCGAACAGAAAAACCTGGTGAAGTCCGCCCCGGCGCAGACGCCGCGAATGGGGGTCGCTCCATGACACCCGAAAGCGAGCAGGCAGTGGCGAGCTTGCGCCGGATGGCGCGCGGGCATCCCGGGGCGTCATCGGGTGAGCGGGCGGCGTTCGACTTGCTGAGGAATCTGGAGTCGGGCGAACCCGTCGAGCTGGGCGATTGTTTCGTCCGGCTCGATTCGACCGGACGACGGGCCGTGCTCCAAATCCTCCTCGACCTCGCCGGGGGCAAGATCGGGCTGAGTGAACTGCGGTGAAAGCCGTCGCAACCCATGCCGGTGCACCGCACGCCTTGGGGCGACTTTCCGAACGTGGTCGTGCATTCCAACCTGGTCGTGATGCGGGCGCATCCAGCGTATGCCGAGGCCAAGGAGGGCGGGCTGCGCGCGGCCCGGGCGGTCGTGCGGGACCTGTTCAAAGCGGGTGCGGCGGTGCCGCGGACCGACTACGTGGCGCCTGTCGTCCAACTCGATGTGAAAGAGCGCTGGAACGCACTGCCGATGGCGCTGGCGGTCAGGCTGGCGGAACACACCGGGGCCAGGGTGGTGCCCACAATTGTGCAGAGCAACGTGGTCTATCATACCGGGGCCGAGGCGCGGCAGCGGCTGGCACATCAGCCGCAGTTCGCGGGGAAGGTGCCGGCAGGCAGTTACCTCATCGTGGATGATGTCGTCACGTTCGGTTCCACTCTTGCCAATTTGCGGGGACACATTGAGGTTCACGGCGGCCGGGTTGCCGCAGCGTCCACGTTGGGCGCCGGCATCTTTGCCGCCCGAATCAGGCCCGATCCCGCCGTCCTCACTTCGCTCCAGCAACGCTTCGGCCATGAACTCGCCCACACCACGCGAACCCTCGGCTTCACGCCCGGCTGCCTCACCAACAAGGAAGCCTGGTTCCTCCGCGGGCTCGCGCAGCTTGAAGGGATCCGAAGTGCGGGCGCTCAGGCGGAAGGCGGTGGCCAGCCTGCGGTCAGAACTGACGCCGGAGCAGTTCGCGGCCAGGGTATGCGTGCCGGAGTCTGAGCAGACCTAAGCGCGTTTCCGGCCCCAAGCCGCACGGCGATGAGCGAGACCCAAGCTGCAATCAACGAGGTAATCGCTCGGATTGAGCGGAGAGATTTCGCGCACATTGCGCTTCTCGTCGGCTCGGTCGTTTCGGCCGTGGGCGATTCTGCCTGCGCCACCGTGCCTATCATCCGCGACAGACTCGTGATCGATGCCTTGCTCAGGCGCTTTGCGTTGCCAGGCGCAACGGTCGAAACCGAGGTGATTTCGCTCCTTACGAAGCTGCGCCGGGGCTCCGATCATCCGTTGCGACAGGCGGTTGCGGACCTTCCCTTTGAGCAGTTCATGAGTTGCTTGCACCGGGTAGCTCCTGACCAAGCGCACGAGATCGTCGGCCTGGCCTGTCGCACCGGCTCCCCTTTTACGGCGAACTTCAACCATCGGGCAGTCGCAAGTCTCGCGTTGTCGCTCCAGGCCGCGGGTTTCGCGCAACCGGTCACCGTGCTGACCACCAATTATGACGTCGGTCTTGAATCTGCTTGGCATGAGTCGCCGGGAGTGAGCTTGGAGGCGGTTCCCTATACACCGTTTCCCGTTTCTTGGGTCACCCGGCAAGGCCGCCGGATCTGCCGCTATGGCAAGCTGCACGGCTGCATCAATGCGCGCGATTCGCTGGTTTATACCTTTGAGCGTCTCGCGGACGTGATCTTTCGACCCGACAGACTGGCCGAGTTTTTGCGGGCTTGGTTTCCGGAGCCTGAGCGGACGCTCGTGTTGAGTTTCGGCTACGGCTACAACGATCCCGACCTTCGCCCGGTGTTCGCGCGTCTTTTCACGCGTGACCGCGCGCACGTCTGCCGCACGGAAAGGCCGGTGGAAGCGAGCAAGGTGTCCCCGCCGAACCGCCTGCTCGGCACCGAAGTCCTGCGGCAGGAGATGTTCGATGGGTGGGAGGTGACAACGGTGCCGACCAATTTGTATGCGACGGACAACGAAAATGCGTTGAGGCGCCTCGCGGAGCGATTTGGCATTGGAGGGGCTGCACCGGGCACGCGCGATCCACCGGGGTTCGCCGCCGATGAATCGGTCGCGATGGCGGCGGGAATATTGGCGCATGTGCAGACACCTCAGGTGGTCGAGTTTCTCGCAACCCTGGTGGATGCCTGTTGGCGCGCTGACGCGCGCGAACTGCTCGAGAAAACCCTGGCGGGCCTGAACAGCCAGCCCGACCCGCGCTGGGTCGAACTGCTGCTCAAGCAATACGGGCATGCGCACGATCTCCCGGGGGCGGCGGGGGCGGCGGAGCGAATTCGGAGCCGGTGGAAATCCGCTGATGTCCGGGTGCTGTGCCACGCGTCGGACTCCTTCGCCTTTTCCCTCGACGGCCAACGTCCCGCTTGGCAGCGGCTTGCGCTGCCATGGCGAAGCCTGCGGGCCGCCCGGTCGGGTCTGGGGCAGGCCACCCCGCGCGTCCAGCACCTCTACACGCACTACCGCGGCCACTTCTGGCTCAAGCTCATCCAGTTTGCGGAGGCCAAGCTTCCACCGTCGGCGCTGCCCGTTTTCCGCGGGCTGTTGCGGCAGCGTGGCCGGAGCCTGGCCCAAGCCTTCGGCGCGGCCCGGCGATTCACCGAGTCCACCAGTGATGCGCAATTCGCGTCGGAACTGGGCAACTTGGAGGCCCAGGCGCTCATCCTCGCGGGTGAACCGCAATCGGCCTACGAGACCGCGGTCCGGGCGCAAGCCCTCGCGTCCGCCCTGAACGGGTTTCATGTCGCCCTTCAGATCGACCGCACCATCGGATGGTGCTCTTTGGCCATCGGGCAGACGCCCGATATTCTCCGCGCATTGCGGGTCTTCGCGCGCGGCCTGTTGCGTGCAACCTACGCCGCGGACCCTTCGCTGCGGGCGAAGCTCGGAGTGAATTGTCTCCGCGTCGCGCTCCACCTGGCCAAGGCGGACATTTCCACGATGAAAACGGGGGTGACGCCGGATGCCTCCGAGCTGTTCAAATCACTGCATGCGCTGCATTCGGCGCATTCCTCAGACGAGGTCACGCGTGAGGTGATCGACATCCTCGCCCGCGATGTGCTTGCAAACTGCAAGGTTCCGGACCGCGCGGTGTTTCACCTGCGGCGTTATGCGGATGTGATCCGGTATCCCGTTCTGCTTTTCGAGGAATAGGGGACCATCTGGAGTCGGACGGCGTCCAGGACGGACGGCCTTTCCTCCGCACGCTGTTCCCCAGTCTGTCACGCCCGTCAAGGCGTCGCTCGCCTCCGCTCGCGAGCCTTCCCGTCCGCCGGCTTCCCCCTCGCGAGGAGAAGCGAATCTCCTCGCTCGGCGCCGGCGGCCGTGACTGGGCGTGCCTTCCGGGGCCAGCGCGCGGAGCGCACCCTGACCACCGGGCACGACGCCCGGCCCGGGTGCCAGCCGGCGCATTTCGCCATGAAACATCAATCCTTGCAGCCCTACGCCGACGCCATCGCCTTCGCCCAGGCCATACCGGAGGGCCCCGGTCGGGAATACTGGTCGCCATCGCTCTACGTCTATTGCCAGCGGGGGCGCGATGGCCGGCCCGACCTCGACGGCAAGCTCTACCTCGACGCCTTCGAGAAAGTCCCGGGCGGTCTCGTGCACCTCAACTGGTGGGCGCCGGGCACACTGGCCGGCGTGAAGGAATTCTTCCGGGGGCTGGCCGGTCGCACGCAGCTTCGTGTGTCGCCGCGGCCCTACCGTCTTGGCCAGGCGTGTGACGGCACGATCGACGATGTGGCGCTCCACGCCTACAAGATCGCCTGCGAAGCCCTCGGGCTGAATGCCGATCAACTCTACCGCATGGCCTACGCCGACCGGGACGAGCAACCGCCGGCCTGGGAAAGCTGCCGCCGCATGGCCGAGTGGCAGGGCGGTGTCCGGTGGCCGAAACGGTGGGATGTGGCCGCCATTGTCGGGGTCGCCGAGTCGCTGACGGAAATCAACTACCACAGCCTCCGCGGGGAATTCGAGGAGGCGGCATTGGCCCGGATCCGCTGAGCGCGGATGCGGGCTGGCGCCCGTGCGCCGCCCCATCTGGCGGCATCTGTTTTCCTCCGCACGCTGTTCCCCAGTCTGTCACGCCCGTCAAGGTGTCGCTCGCCTCGCTCGCGAACCTTCCCGTCCGCCGTCCTTCCCCCTCGCGAGGAGAAGCGAGTCTCCTCGCTCGGCGGCCGGCGGCCGTGACTGGGCGTGCCTTCCGGGACCAGCGCGCGGAGCGCACCCTGACCACCGGGCACGACGCCCGGCCGGGGCGCGACTCCCGCGCCTGGCATCATGAAATCCTACGTTCAACACGAACTGTTTGGCGCACCCGCGCCAATTTGCAGCGAGCAGCCGCAGGCGCGGCTGGATAACTTCGGGGCCGAGGCCCTGAGCGACACGGAACTCATCGCCCTGGTCTTGCACTGCGGCATCGCGGGCCGCGACCTGCGGGATCTGGCGGGACGGTTGCTCGCCGAGGCGGGGTCGCTTCGCGGCTTCCTGAGCTGGCAACCGGTGGACTTCCAGCGGCTGCGCGGCATCGGCTGGGGCAAGGCGCGGCAGATGGCAGCGATGGTCGAGATCGCAAAGCGCATCGCCAAGAGCGAGGCCAGCGAGGCGCCGCTGCTCAACCGGCCGGAACTGGTGGCCCAATTCATGGCCCCTTATGTCGCCGGCTTGGAAATCGAAAAGTTCTGGGTCGCCTGCCTCAACCGGAAGAATCGGCTGAAGAAGCTGGTCGAGATTACCTCGGGCACGGCCACCAGCAGCCTCGCTCACCCTCGCGAGGTCTTCCGGGCGGCCATCCAGCACGGGGCGACGGCCGTGGTGGCAATTCACAACCACCCATCGGGCGACCCCGGGGCTTCGGCGGCCGACCTGCAAGTCACACGTTGCCTGCGCGACGCGTCACGCGCCGTGGACATCGAGCTGCTCGACCACGTCATCGTCGGGCGGGCCAATGCGGACCCGAAGGGGGTTGGTTACACCAGCTTCCGCGAATGCGGTGTCCTGTGAGGTGCGCCATGAACACCTACACCGTCATTGCGTATGTAGTGCCGGCCGGCGGCCACCATGTGGAAACCGTTCCGGGCATCAACGCCACCGACGCGGTCATCCGGCTGCGCGAAAGGCTAGGCCTGCAACAGGCCGAACTGGAGATTGTCGGGGTGACGGTCGGCATCGTGCGATTCACGCTGGTGGACGCATCGGCCGTGGCTTTGGCACCTTATTGCCCGGCTTGCCACGATTGAGGCGCGGGGTGTTGTTTGGGCTCGCTTTTGTCAAAAAAACTGGTGTGTTTTTGTGACAAGGTTGCTATGAGAAAAACAACGCAAAGCATTGATGATAAAATTATCCGGTCGATAAACGCCCGGCGTGTAGCTTCTGTGTTCTCGGCCAAGGATTTTTCAAGCTTTGGCAAGCGACCGGCCGTGAGCCAAGCCCTCACCCGCCTTGCTCGGCAAGGCAAACTGAGGCGCGTCCGGCAGGGACTTTACGATCTCCCCCGGCCGCATCCCATCTTGGGCACCACGGCGCCCGATCCCACCGCCGTAGTGCAAGCCCTGATGAAGGATAGCGGCGCGCTGTGGCAGTTTTCCGGCGCGTATGCGGCCAACCGGCTCGGTCTTTCCGAGCAGGTGCCGGCTAAGATTCTGGTCCAGACGGATGGCACCCCGCGCCAGGTGTTGCTGGGCAAATTGGTCCTCATCTTCCGGCATGCTTCGCCGCGGAACCTGGTCGGCGCCGGCCGGCCGGCCGGCTTGGTGATTCAGGCGCTGCGACACCTGCGGAAAACGGGGCTGCTCGATGACGCGGTTGACCGGCTTGGACAGCGGCTTGATGCCGCGACCAAGGCCGACCTGGCGATACTCAGTGGCAGTCTGCCGGCTTGGATGCGTCCGGTCGTGGAGCGCATCACCTCCGGGGAGACCGGTCCATGAACTCCGTCCTCAAACTGACTCCTGGGCAGAGGGCGGAACTGTTCAATGCCGCGGCCCAGAAACTCGGCATCGGGCCGGTGGCGTTGGAAAAGGATTTCTGGGTGTGCTGGACCTTGCGGGAACTGTTCGCCCTGCCGGGGATCGGCGAGCATCTGATCTTCAAGGGCGGCACGTCGCTGTCCAAGGTCTGGCGGGCCATCCAGCGGTTTTCCGAGGACATCGACATTTCCCTCAGTCGTGAATGGCTGGGGTTCGCCGGCGCGAGCGACCCGGAACACCAGGACACCCGGAAGAAGCAGGGGCGCAAGCTGGAGGAGCTGGCGGCGGCCTGTGCCGCGAAGGTCGCGGGCGAATTGCGGCCGGCGCTGCTGGCCCGCGCGACGGAACTCCTGGGCGCGACCGGCTGGTCGCTGGTGGTTTCACCGCATGATCCGCAAGAACTGCTTTTCCGCTATCCGACGTCGCTGCCGGTGATGCCGGGCACGGAATACATCGAGCGAGAGGTGAAGATCGAGTGCGGGGCGCGTTCCGACCGCTGGCCGGCTGACGACCGGACGATCCTGCCGTATGTCGCGGAGGCCTATCCGGACGCCATTCGGGATGCGGTGGTGCCCGTGCGGGTGCTCTCCATTGAACGGACTTTCTGGGAGAAAGCGACCATCCTGCACGCGGAGGCCAACCGGCCTGCGGACAAGGCGACGCCGGGGAAGTTCTCGCGGCACTATGCGGACCTTGCCGCGCTGGCCGACCATCCGGAGGCCGCCGGGGCGCTCGCCCGCGACGACCTCCGCGCCCGCGTGGTCGAGCACAAGCAGGTTTTCTTTGCCGCCGCGTGGGCCAAATACGAAACGGCGGTGCCTGGCACGTTTTTGCTCGTGCCGCCGGAGGAGCGGTTGGCGCGGATTGGGGCCGACTATCGCGAGATGCAGGTGATGTATTTCGGTGAACCGAAGCCATGGCCAGACATCGTGGTCCGGCTTCGGGCGCTTCAGGCTGAACTCAACGGCCCGCGAAACTGATTACGGCGGGAAGCGTAGGCCTCATGGCGTTGCCCCTGACCCAGGCAAGCGGTGTGCGTGAAGCGGAATCGACTCCCGATCATTCGGTGGTGATCGCAATGAAAATCGGTCATTGGCATTTCAGATTGCCATGCGGGAGTAATTGGGCGGTGCTCTTGCCGGGCCCTTGCCGCCGACATTCGTTGGGCGGCATGTAGGTATTTTGACCTCATGCCCCTACATTTTCCATCCAACCTGGCATTCAGCGCAGACGATCGAGCGGTGAATCGTCCCAGCCCGTCCAAGGCTGACTGTCCAAATTGAGGACACACCTTCATGGGGCACGTTAGACTAGGCACACTCCCGACGACACGTTCCTGGAAGGATGTTGTCGGCTTGGTCGCGGACGGCGAAGGGGTGGAGGCGGTGGCAACTCGGGCACTAACGGCGTCCGACAAGGCGTTTGTCAGCATCCAGAACGATGCGGGCTTCTCCGAAGCCGTCTGGGTTCTCACGCAACTCGCGGTGGCAGCTCAAGCTCCGGAGCCTCATGCCCATCTGGAAGCGATCGGACTCAAGCTCGCCGCGCAAAGTTCGGTGGCAGATGTCGCCGCGTGCCTGCATGAGACGCTGGACCGCAGCTTGTCGAAGCGTCGCGAACGAAGCGACTTTGGCGAAATGGCGCAGAGCGCTCTGGTCAGTGCCGTGTCCCAGCACTTGAACGACAAACTCGGCACCCTCGTTGCCCCGACAGCGGACGACGTCCACCGCTCGCTCGCGCAGCTGGGCCGCGCCACCGAATTCGGACGCTTGTCGCGCAGCTTTTTCGCCCGGTTGGCCGGTGATTGCATGGACTACTTCCTTTCGAAGTCACTGGGGGCCGAAGTCGGGGCCGGCCGGCGTTTCGTTACGACCGCACAGATGGCGGAATTCGAGGGAGCGATGGCCACGCACGCTTTTGAGGCGGCGAAAATTGTCGAGCAGTTCAGCGGCGAGTGGATGTCCAAGCACCGATTCGAGGGCGAGGGTCGCATCGGTCGCGGCGAAGCTGACCGGTTCGGGTGGTATGCCCTGGAAAAAGTCCGGGCCGAAATGAAGGCGCGTTCCTCCGATGGACCCTGAGCAGCTTATCCTCTGCGGCGGGCAAAAATCTTCCGCCGGCCGGCCGGACCGCACGCCGCTGCACCTCAACCTCTGGGGCAATGCGGCCAACGTGAAGCTGGAAATCGAGGATCTCCACCGCACGCTGTATCGTAATCTTCCCGCAGAATTCGAGGATCTGGTGGAGATTGCCACCTATGTCTATTGCGCGGACCAGGCGCTGCGCCGCTCGGGCCAGGACACGGACACCTTTGGCGCCAAGTGGCGGCGTTCTTTCCGGCTGATCGTGCCGGTGCGGCGCCCGGCTTTTTGGAGCACCCCCGATGTGCGAGACCGTCTGCAGCGGTTGCTCGAATTCCTGAGCGACGACTTCTACCAGTTCGAATTTGTCGCCGCCGATAATCCCCCGGCATTCCAACATTACTTGGACTTTGGGCAGACGGTGGCGACCGCTGCCCCGATCGACCAAGTCATCATGTTCTCTGGCGGACTCGATTCGCTCGCTGGCGCGATCAATGAAATCAAGAGCCAGCGACGCAACGTCGTCCTGGTCACCCACCTGCCTACGGCGAAAAACAGCGGCTTTTTGCGTGATCTCGGCAACGGCCTCCGTCGGTTGGCAACGGCCAATGCACCTTTGCACGTCAATGTCCGCGTGAATAAGGACAAGGACCTCGGCAAGGAATATACTCAGCGCACGCGGTCATTCCTGTTCGCGGCGCTGGGTTTCACGGTCGCCCGTATGGTCGGGACCAGCGGCCTGCGTTTCTACGAAAACGGCGTGGTCAGTCTAAACCTGCCAGTCTGCGCGCAGGTGATCGGCGGGCGTGCCACCCGCACGACCCATCCGCGGGTGCTCGTCGAGATGTCCGAACTGTTCTCTCTGATCGCCCAACAGACCTTTCATCTGACCAACCCGTTCATTTGGTCGACCAAGGCCGAGGTGGTCAGAAGCATTGTCGCCGCCGGTGCGGGCGACCTTATTGCCACTTCCATCAGTTGTGCCCACACGTGGGAGCGCACGTTGGAGCACACCCATTGCGGCGGTTGCTCCCAGTGTATCGACCGGCGCTTTGCAGTCATTGCGGCCGGGGCGGAGCAGCTCGATCCGCTGGGCCACTACAAGACCGACATCTTCACCCAATCGCGGACCAAGGACGAGGACAGGATCTTGCTCGCGGGTTATGTCGAGCGGGCCCGCGCCCTGCAGCGGCTGAAGCAGCCGTCGGAACTGATCTCAAGCTATCCCGTGGCCGCGCGGGCATTCAAGTATCTCGAGGGCACCCCGGCCAACGTCGCCCAGCGCATCCTCGACCTCCACCACCGGCATGCGGCGGAGATTGAACGTGCCCTCGCCACCCAGGTGCAACGACACGCCCTCGATCTGGTCGGTCACAAGCTGCCCGGCGACTGCCTCATCCGGATCGCCATCGACCCGCGCCCCACGGCGACTGTCCCGGCCCCGGCGCCGCCGACCAACTGTTTTGTGTGCCGGGGAAATGTCTGGGAGATCGGATTCCTGGGACGCCCGGAAATCCTGATTCAAAAGCATCTCAAAGGTTGCGCCTACCTGCAGGTCCTGCTGCAAAACCCGAAACACCAGTATTCGATCGCCGAGCTTCTTGCCGCCTCTGGTGTGGCGACCTGTGACGCGGTGCTGGGCGGCCAAGTGTCGAATGAGGATCTGAAGGGTGGCTTTGGCATCTCAATGGGTATTCCGCTTACGGCTGCGGGGGACACCTTTGATCGTAAGGCGCTGGAGAATATCCGGGCGAAACTGGCGGCGCTGAATGAGGAATTGGAAGAGGCAAAGACGCTCGGCAACGAAACGGACCAGGCCCGGATCGAGGGTGAGATAGAATCCATTGCCGACCACGCCAAACGCGCGATGGGGAAAGGTGGTCGCGTCCGCCCGGTTCACGACTTGAGAAAACGTCAGCGGGACGCTGTGCGCAACAATCTCGCCAGGACCTTGGCTGAAATCACCAAGCACGAGACTGTTTTGGGCGCGCATTTGCGGAAGACCATCAAGCTCGGGGTGACTTCCGCCTATTTCCCGGACACGAATCTGGCCTGGGTGGCCGTGCCCCGGGCACGCTTGTCAGCTTAGGGTCCGCTACGCGGAAAGTAGCGCGAGGCTACGGCGGAAGTAGCGCCTTGGAGGAAACCGCCTTGCCCCAGTAGTCCGGCACTCACGCCGGACAAGGCCATGCGGAAGTATCTCCGCTATGTTCTCCTCACCCAATATTGCTACCATCCCGTCGAACGACCTGCGATTTCAAGCCCTTTCCCAACTTGCCACCGAAGGAGTGGAAGAAGCGGTTTCCGATCTTTGGCACGAATACGGAGTCGATTGGTCCCAACGAGACACCAACTCTTTCCGCTCCGATGCGGCGTGAAGATGGCCATCAGAAATTTCGGAGCCACTTCGCCTGCGACCAGCAAACAAATCTGGGACGATTTGGGATTCAAGGGCGACCGGTTCGGCGCGGCTTGAACCACTCCCGCCGGCGGCGGTAGGGCGAATTGGGCCGATTCCCGGTCGCTTGCGTGGGCACATCGGTGATCTCCCGGACCGTGATGCCGCCGCGGATTCCACCGTCGTCGTCGAGGGAAACGACGCCGCTGAAGCTTATCATGCTGTCGGCTACGCTGTGGCTCGCAAAATGATTGAAGCAATAGCGCTCGCCCGCGATCGCCCACACCAATGCCAGCCCGTGTTTGGCCAGGATCTCCTGCAATCGCTTGCGTTCGACCAGACACGGCGTGGAGGAACCGCGAGCTCCCCGAGGTGCGAATGCAACCAGGTTACCTTGATCGTCCACGAAGTCGAAATCGTGGCCGCTCCACTTCAGCGCGAGCAATTCCGCCAGTTGCGGCGATGGCACCGTGGCCGACGCGTCGCCCTCCGAATAGACGCTTACTGTATGCACGAAACCGGCAGGAAATTCTGCACCCCAGCGCTCATTGTGCGCACAGTATGCACGAAGGCTCCTGAACCGCTCAGACCACGGGTATTCGCCGAGGCCTTCGCTGCCGAATTCAGGCAGTTGCATGCCGTCGCCCCAAAAATGGGTCTGGCGCAGGAAGCGCAGCCGCGCGGCCCGTTCGGTTCGATGGAACATCCAGGAACGGACGTGGATGAATTGATGGCATTGGCCCATGTCCCGCGTGCGCGGCGGATAAGGCTCGGGTTCATTCCACGTAAACCAACCATTGAGCAGTAACGCCGGACCATCTAGGCCGGGAGCCGAGGGGAGCAGCAGAAGCGATTTGGGGTCATCCGGCAGGGTCCGCACCCACGCGGAAGGATTTCCGACCAATTTCCGGTCACCGAATGGATCAGGGTAGCGGCACCACCATTTGGCCGTTGTGCGCGCGACGCTGGGCTTGGATTCATCTGCCCGCACCGCCAGCGGATCGAGCAACGGTTGTGCGGGATCGAAATCCCGCGAGAACAACTGCCAGGCACCCGCGAACGGGTTGCGCTGGTCCTCACGCCGGCTGACAAAGTGGTAGTGATCGGACGCCAAGGCCTCCAGCTCGTGCAATGCGATCCATTGGTATTTTTTGCTGATGCGCTCCTGTTTTGCGTCCTCTTGGTCATTGCGGAGCCGGCCATCCCGGAGATCATTTTCATAGGCTTCGAAACGCGCCGGGGTCCACCCAAGGCCGGCTACGCGTTGTAGCACCCAGGAGCGGGCGACGAGGCTGTCAAAGGAATGCTCTTCCCCTTTCTTGGGGTAGGGTTCGGTCCGGCGAACATTCAACCAGCTACGCATGTGCGCTTCCATCGTATAGCGGCCGAAGTCCCCGTAGCCGCCGATGCCATTGCCGTATTCCGGTTCGATGGAATGCACGATGCGCCTCCAGCCCTGCCGCTTGCCGAAACGGCGGGACCGGGCGTCCGACCATATCTTCGGCCAGCGGGACCGATAAGGCGGCTGGTAGTCCTGCCGTGTGACACCGGCCGGCAGGCAGCCGCGATCATGGGCGCTCTCCATGACCGTGAACGCGAAATCTCGCAGAAGGATATGCGGCCGGACCAGCCTGGGGTTGAATACCCGGCGCCACACCGTTTTCACGAGCACTCCCAGCTTGTCGCGCGTGCGCTCGCGCACCGCCACGCCCGCCGCCACGGCCAGAACCCGCTCCACCACATAAGGGTCGTCCACGTTGTAGAACCGGTCCACCAGCTCCGCCGCGATCTCCGCCCGGCCTTGGAGGACGCGAATCGCCGCCAGAGTCGCGCGTCGCCGGAAGCCGCGGTCATTCGAACTGCAGAACCAGCAGAGGACCGTGGCGACCAGCCGCGCCTGCTCGCCGGACAGAGACTCGGAGGTGGTGCCGAATAGCCAGCGGACAAAGATGGCGGGCACCGCGTGCTCGCCTTCCTCCGCCAGCATCTGGCTGACCGGAATCGTCCAGACCAGCTCGCGTTCCCAGAGCGGCATGCGGTGGAGCCGGGCGTCGAGGAACTTGGCATTCCAGGGATGGTCCGGAACGCTCGCCAGACGGATGAGCAACCGGAGCATCTCCACGGGGGGCACCGCGCTGGCGGCGGTGCCAAAGAGTTTTCGCGAGGCCGGGGTGAAACTCACCGGCTCGCGCCACGCCAGCGAGGCGAGGAAATCCTCCCGCACGAACCGCTGCACGTCTCGATGCGTGACAAGGGCGGCCATCTCCAGGCCGAACCGGCCGGGTAGCAGGATTGCCAGGGCCTTTAGCAGGCCCCGATGTTTCAGGTAGCCGCGGACTGAATTCCATGTGGCGAGATGGCCTTGGCGGGTCCACGCCGCCCGGAGCGGCTTCACCGCCTTGATGCCCGCCAGCAGGCGTCCGGCCATGAAGTAATCGGAAAAGCGCTCGTAGGCGAACCGCACGCGGATTTCGTGCGTTCTCGTCTCGTAGTCGAAATGGCCGACCTCCATGAGCAGACCGCTGGAGCAGAGATGTTGATAGAGAGAGCGGCTGCGCCCCCGACCAGGAAACAGTGCGTCAATGGCGGATCGTGCCGCCGCCACCGGCACCGGCTGCCAATCATGATCGGCAATCAACCCGGCCAGGGTTTCCAAAGCGGATCGCGTGGTGTCGACGGGACAGTCGATGGCCCGTTCGATCTGGCGACCTGCCTTGTCCACCCTCCGGCGCATGACGATGTCGAGCGTGAGCGATCCGGCCGGAACCTGGCTGTTCTCGAATGCTTCGCAGAAAGTTTTCAGGAAAAGCGGATTCTGGAATTCAGGCAGCAGGGGCGGATGGTCGCGGGTGCGGACGCCATAGGCGGCGAAATACTCCGCGGTCGCCTGGAAAGCGGCGTTGCCAAATCCGCGATGCTCGACGAATGCCCATTGGGGATCGCGCCGCTCCGCAACAGTGGGCGGGAGGCTGATGGCAACGAAGTCGCTCCGGCAACTGACGATCAGCCGAACCCAGGGCCAAGGTTCAAGTCGGCTCGAAAAGCCGCCCAAGTGGTGAAGCCACACCGCCCGGTCGGGCGTTTCGTTGACGGCGTCAATTACGAGCAATGCCGGGAGCTGCGCGGTCTCTCCGGCGTAATTCAGCGCGGCAACCAGTTCGTCCGCCGTGCCGGTCCAACCCAAGCGGGCAATCAATTGGCCCCACGGGTCGGTGGAGGCCGTGAAATATTCTCCCAGCAGGAACAGCGCGGCTTGTCCGCGCTGACGCGATTCCTCCACGAATCTCGCCAGTAGGTGACTCTTGCCGGAGCCGGCTTCGCCGATGATCAGCAACCGTCGCCGGTCTGCGCCCTCATGCCGCTCTAGGAACCGATGAAATTCGTAAAGCGCTTCGTCCCCCTTGGAAATCTCGTGGCGACGAAAATCGAGCCGTTCTCGCGGGCTCGCCTGATACGACGCGGACGGGTCCCGCGGCGGTGCCGGAATTTTCGCGACTTCCTCGATGGCCGCATCGGCTGCGGTCGAGAAGGCGGCCAGCGCCAGGCCCAGCTTCTGTCGGGCGTCGTCTGCTTCGCTCCATCCCGGCAGGACGACGCCATCGCCCAGCCGCGGCAACTGCTCCTTCGTGGCCGCGACCACGGCATCGAACGGAGCCGAAAGCGCGGCGGGCAGCTCCTTGGGCAGGGGATACTCCACGACTCCGCGCATCGCTTTCCAGACTTCCCGGGCGCGATCGTAATATTGGTCCACAAATGCGGGCTCGCGGGCGAACGACGAAAGCACATCCTGGCTCGATACCCGCACATGATATTCCGGAGTGTAGCGTGTATCCAGGTCGGCGCGGGCCCGGGCGTTGTGTCCATCCAGCCATGCGGCGCTGAATTGGGGCAGGCCAAACCAATAGGTTGCCCGGCCGGCATGAACCGCCTGGGTGAGGAAATGGATCAGCTCGGAGGCGCCCCACCACACTAGCGTGAGCGCCGGCCGCTTCGTCTTCTCCGCCTGCTTTAGTTTCTTCCAAGTCCGAGCGGCGCCCAGCGTGAGATCAAGGGGCGTGGCGACATGATAGATTTTCAGCGCCGGATGATTTCGGCGCGCCTCTTTGATCGAGGCCCGGATCTGGCTCCACTGACTAGCGCCCAGTTTGTCGAAATACTTGGCCTGCAGACCGACCGTCTTTCCGTGGCCTTGCTCGCAGTAAGCTTCAACTCCGCCATCGCCGCCGGCGCCGTCGAGACGGGTGATCGCCGAGGGATCGCCCACCTCTTCCCGGAAAAGGCTCACGCATAGTTCCTCGAACCCACCATGCTTTGTGCCCCGGTGCGTGCGGATGATGCGGAAATCGATGGACGCGGCATGGCTCATTGGGGCCGGACATTACTCCTCCCGGCGCCATCGCTTCACGACATTCGCAATTTCGTTCACGGGCATTGGAGTTTTGCTCCAGCCACCGCTGAAACTGATGTCTTCGGAATCTGGCAATTCCTCTTTTTTTAGCTCATTGATCGTGATCCGGGCTGGTAGTGCCGCAGCCTCGCCCAAAAACAGGGCCTCGCGACGGGAAAGCGCCGACAAGACCTTTGACAGCCCCGCCAGATTATCAGGGAGGAAATTGGTGACGTGCTCTTTGTCGGTTGTGTTGGTTAGCCTCATCACAATCCAAGAGTTACATTGCGAAAGAACGGTTCGCTCCACGTCGGCCGGTCGTTGGGAAACGAGCATGAGGCCGATTCCATACTTACGACCTTCCTTGGCGATTCGCCGGATGGCTCGTTGGGCGGAGGCATATTCCGCATTCCCGCTGTCGGGAACATAACGATGAGCTTCTTCGCAAACTAGGGCGATAGGGTCTCGCTCGCGCTCGGCGCGGGTCTGCCATACTTTGAACTCGAATAGGAGCCGGGCGATGGCGGCAGTCAGGGGATTAGCCACTTCATTGGGTAGCCCCGAAATGTCGACGATGCGGATGTCGGGCGAATCATGACCCTCTATGGCCAAAGGACCATTGAACTGCGCAACAATTTCTTGGAGCGCAGAGTCGCCAGCGACGTGTTCCTTCATCATGAATCCGACGCGAGGGTCTGCCCGGAGCACCGACAGTTTGTCCAAAACGGAATTGTGCGATTCGCGGGCACTGGTGGACATGGGTTCCCAATCCCCGTTCGCCCTTGTCTTGATCGCTTGCTCCCATTCAATGTGACGAACGAATTCATCGAGCGAGAACTCATCTGGCGTATCGCGGTTGTAGCTGGCGATGGCCGCGCGGTGTTTTGCATCTGTCGGCCGTGGTTCATCGGGCGCGGCACAATCTTTGATATTTTTGCCATCCCATTTTTTTGCCGGCTCAATCCACCCCTTCTTGACCAGCCGCGCGTGCGCGAGCGCCTTGTAAACGATATTGTTCTCCGAAGTCGCGGTGCCGTATTTGGTCTGCCCCACCACTAAATCCCGAAACTCCTCGGAGGTCATCAGCCAATACGGGAGTTTCAACAGTTGAGGTCCGGCACGGTCGTCGCCGCTCAAGCGATTGTAAGCCTGGAATACGGCGCACCGCAGGCCGAACGCCTTGGCATACTCGCCGTGTGGATCAATCAGGATGATCCTCGGGCGGAGCTTCCTGCCAGCTGCACCGTTCGCTTCTTGATTTAGGATTGCATGAATGATGGCCGCTACGGTTCCGGACTTGCCCGCCCCCGTCGAGCCGAGCACGGCGGAGTGCATCCCAAAGAGCTTATCGATGTTGGCGTAACATGGAGTCGAGGCGGTGCCACTATAAACACCGATGAGGGCCATTGCGCCTTCCGTTGCCGATCGGGAATGGGCGGCCTTAAATAAGGCGCTGATTTCATCCTGAGTGACTAGAAACACCCCTTGGCCCGGCAATGGATAGGTCTTCACGCCCCGAGCGAACTCCAGTGAATTCTTGGCCGAAAGCCACGCGCCTTCGCCGAACAAATCCGCTTCCAAGATCCGAGAGTCCTCGTGAGACTTGGACAAAGGACTATCCCCGTCCAACTCTGAGCGCATTCGCAGAAGGCTAACGTAGCCAAAGAGGATGATGCGGCCAAAATGAATCTTGATGATGCTGGCAAACTGCCCGACGGGATAAACTCGCCCTTCGTAGGTTCTCGTCAGTTCGGTCAGTTTACCGTCCAGTTCAACCTTGATGGACGTGCCGGAAACTTCGCAAACACGGCCGATGCAGAGTGCGGGAATGGCGTCGAACATTGGGAAAATCTCCGGTCAGGCGTCCACGCGTCCGTCTCTAAGGAGCTGAGTCACACCGCGGAACGACCACCAAGGGTGAGGTTGTTCATTCGCCGCCGGGCAATGGTTGGTCAGATCGCCGTGATAGAATCCGCGGCTGCCACAGACAAAGACGCGCTTGGACCAATCCTGTTCGGCGCCGGCAAGGAGCCGAGCCAACCGTGGTGGTAGATTTTGATGTTCATCAAAGTCACCGCTCCGCTGGTGAGCAAAGGCCACCAAGGTCAATTCGTTGCCCCGATTCATAAGGGCGCGTTCGATTTCGTCTGTGATATGGTCGTCGCTGAAGCTGTAGCCGCACACCGCGATCAACCCTTGGTTTGTGATACGTAGGGCATCCCGAAACGCCGAGGACGCCGAAAGAAACGGCTCCCGGCGCGCGATGGCGTATTTCGTCGATGCTGGATAAATAACGAGGTTGCCCGTGTTCGTTGGAGGATAAAGACAGTTCTCGCGAAGGCGGACGACAATATCGTGCTTATCTTCAAACCAGTCGATTGAACCGTGAAGTTTGTAGATTTTGGCGCGCACTTGGTCCACTCGCTCGAATGGCTTTCGATAGGCGCCCTGGTGTGAGTCGGGGTTCCAGAACGCAAGGCTGCCGCCATTAAACCCGTCAAGGTATTGCACGCGACGCAAGGCCAGAGCGTCCTCAAGCAAGGTGTCATAGTTCGTGGTAAAAAATGCAATAGGGGCAAAGGAGTCTTGATGCTGTCGACGCACTGCAAAAAACGCTCGGACGAAATCATCGTGATGCTCGACGGACACGATTGGGTTCATACGGTCGCCTACCTTCGCAGGCATTGCCTCCTCCGCGGGGATATAGCCCCAGCGAATCACATCGCGAATTCCTTCCTGAACTTTCCGATGCAGGGTCTTCAAGTCTGCGACGGTCTTCGATGAGCCCGCGACATCGACCGACTGTTGCACCGTTACCTCTGCGACTGCGATCAAGTTCACGACGTGCGTAAGCACCGTTTCGACATGTGCCTTGGGATCCAAAATTCCACGCAGTGCATGAAAGGTCGCTCGATAAGGTTCCTCCAATCTCGCTTCAACCTGGTCCGTCAGAGGATACATCAGAGGGATGCCGGATTCCTTGCTGACGCCAGCACCCAAGAGCCAAATCTGGTGTGATTTGTTGAGGTGTTCGTCGATGGCCTTGCAGCAGTCAGCGGGAGTCATAGCACGATGATTGCACAGGAGTGCGAATGTGGGGGTGTTAAACAGATAGAGTATCGGGACACGGCGTATAGGTCGAGAACGAGTTAGCTGTTATATTGTGTTCAGAGGCCTTCAGAAATGGCGGAGTGAGCACCGAGACGGGGTGGACCGGTTGCGGTCGCCGCAGGCGTCGGCCCTACCTGGAGCCGGCGGGGAAAGTCCGCCAATTGCGCCGCGCGGCGGGAATGGCGGGCTGGATGCGGCCGCGGGGAGTCCTTCTTCGGGCAGTGTGTCCACTCAGTCGCGAATCACCTCAGCTTCGCCTCTTTTGGGCTGAGGAAGGGGTGGGTTGGGGTTGGCACGGCGGTTGGTCCTCCGGTCTCGCGGCCCTGCTTCGCAACCGCCCCGGGTGCTGGTCACTCGCCGGTCATACTCCTTTCCTAGCCTACTGCTCCGGTTTCGAGCCCGTTGCAGGGGGAGTCCGCCATTTCCAGTAGACCCCATCACCGGAGGCGGCTTCCGGGAAGCGAAAACCGTAGGCGGCGGCCATCCGGATCCAAAGTGCCGTCAGCCGTCCGGGGAAATCTGCCGGCACGGCGGGATAGAGCGGAAAGGTGTCGTTCAAGAGGGCCACGTAGTCCTTGAGAATTCCCTCCACTTCCGGCGGGCAATCCGCCCAGAGGATGAGTGCCTGGCGTAGCTCGGAATTACCCGCGATGTGCGCAATCGTCTTGCCGTATTGGACGAACGGCAGCCAGAAGCATTGCGCGGCTTCAAAGGCGATCCGCCAGAGATCATCGTAGTCTCCGCGATGGGCCAGCGTGTGCTCCTTCAAGGCCGCCAGCATCCGGTTGAGGCTCGCCCGGTCGGAATCCATCTCGAGGTCGAGCATGGCCTGGTTGCAGGCCAGGGCGGCCAGCCGGCAGGCGGCGATTTCGGAGAGGACGACGTCCACGAAGAAGGCCGCCACGTGGCGCACCTTGAATAGCTGGCCGGGTGCCATCGGGCTGGCCGGGGCCGTCCGCTCCACGGGTTGCTTCGTGGCGTCCAGTGCGTGCGCGACCTCATGCCACACGGTATAGATGAATCGTTGATCCTCGGCGCTCCGGCTCGCGCCGTCTTTGCCCAGCGCACCCAGCGCCCCGTTCGCAATGAACTCGCGCAGGACGATTCCTGAGGTCGGCAGCCCGTCCTTCGGGCCGGAGCCTGATCGTCTTCGCGATGGCGGTGAAGTTCTCGTTGTCCGTGTAGGGCAGCCCTGGGGACAACTGGTGGATCGCTTCGCCGAAATGGTCCGCGTCCGCGATTATCAGTTCCGTCAGGGCTTCGGGCGGGCAGCCAACCTCCTTGATGGCGAGTTCCAGCAGCCAGCGCAGGTTCGCGTGTGCGTGCTCCGAGGGCGTGAACCCATCCACCATGGACTGAATCCGCATCGGAGCTTCCTAGCTCTCCGGCCGGGTGTGGCAACCGGCGAACGTGTTTCCGGCCGTGTGAATCCTTTTCAGAGGCTGGTGACGGGGTGGCGTCTGGGGTGGCAGTGGGTTTGTCCTCCGGTCTCGCGGCCTTGCTTCGCACCCGCTCCGGGTGCTGGCCGCTCGCCGGGCGGGCCCGGACCTTTCGGTTATGCGTCGTCGCTCTGGCGCATCGCTCGGGTATCGACTTGTTGCGTTTCGATCACTTTGGAATCGGCCTTCCCGCTCACTGTGTAGCGCAGAGTCGCCGCGGGCATCGGGACAGGATTGCCTGCCTTGTCGACAAACCGCACCACCATGCCGTATCGGCTCCGTAGTGTCTTGATGTATGTGCCGGGCGGAACGGGGCCTTCGAGGAGTTGGGCATCGCTGGTCAGGCCATGAATCCGAGCCAGAAAGCGCTCAGTGTGCTGCCGCTTGGAGGGAACCGGAGCCATGAACGCCAATCCGCGTTCGATCTGGCTCGCACTGAGAAAGTAGCCCCAGTTCACGCACCATGCGTGCATTGGACTGCGGCTCGCGAATGCGGGCTTCAGCGGGACTTCAGACCAGATGAGTGGGTCGCAACCATCGGGGTTGAGCTTCTTTTCTTCGATCGGAACGCTGCCCGTGATCTCGCGATAGATCATCTCCTCCGCGGGAGGATGGACGAAACATCCGGTCCATTCTTGCATCGCCTCGCCGTCCCGGAGTTGTGGGAACTGGTCTCCAAGCAGGAGCCCCGTCTCCTCATCCACGAACACATCGCTAAGCGTAATCGAACCACGCAACGGAAAAGAATGTTTGAAGCCGAGTTCCAGCAGGGCGACGCACGCGAAGATAAACTTGTGGACGTTTCGCCCCTCGGCTGTGTCCAGGGAGACGAGGACCACCGAATCGAAGGCGAACCTGACGTGTTCGAGGTTGTCGTCGTCTCCGTCCTTGTCGTTCGTCGCCGACTCGGTGGCGGACTTGCTGCGGATTTGCCGGATGAGGCGCCGCAACTCCCGCTGCACTTTCGTGAGTGAATCGGTCTGCAGTCGCTGGCCGAAGCCCAGAATGTCGAATAAAGCGACCAGCCGTCTTTTCTTGATCATTTGGACCGCCTTTTTGCTTTCGCTTCCGGAACCCAAACGGTCTCTTGGACCTTCGCAAGGGTCTTTTGGAGCGCTGACTCCAATCGTTGGAATCCGGCCGCGGTCGCCTTGTAGCGAATCAGGCGGAGGTGGCGGATGTCAAATGGCACATCACTCGATTCCTGGGTGAGCAGCACCACTGGCTTGCCCACCGCGTGGGCGATGCCGAGTTCGTAGAACACATTCGGGTTTCTGCCGGTGCAATCGGCCACCACGACGAAGGAGTTGATGATCGCTTTCCAGATATCCACTACAATGGCTCCGTTCGAAAAAATGTCGTCAGCCCGCTCCACGCTCAACCCCAACCGCCGCGCGGCCCGGCGGATGGGACCGGAGAACACCGGGCGCAATGCCGGGGCGAACGGCATCACGACGAACACATGCGCCGCCTTGTCCAGCCGCGCCGGCTTGCCGAAGAACGGCCGCACGGCCATGCCGCTGTAGCGCAGGAGATTTGCCGCTTGCGTCAGGCTGAGACCCAACGCGTGGAGGGATTCTAATGCAGCTTCCGTTACCCGATAGGGGCCGAAATGACGGTCCGCACTTTCCAACAGACCGGCATCTTGGAGCTTATCGATTGTGCCTTTCAGGCCGAAGTGACCGCTATGGAATTCGCGCCCGTCCTGGTCGAAGTGGAAGACCCGGCAGAAATCCCGCCAGTCCTTGCACACGCCGTTCCGGACCAGCAACAGGACGGTTGCGCCGTGATGCTCGAAGGAGTCGTCATCACCCAGGTAGAAACTCGCCGGCTTGAACGTGCGTCCCATACCCCTACCTACGTTGAGGAAGTTCATGGGTCAACGGCCTCTTCCTTTTTGGCCTGGCGCTGCCGACCCGCCGCGTGGGGCTACTGATGCCGTTTCGGCTGTTTGGACCTGCTGCAGGAGCTTGTGTATTCCCCGTGTTTCGCTAGACAGCACCGCTTATGCCGACCGTCATCTGCTACGGCATGTCAATCCGCCTGAGGCATTCCCAGACGGGAGCCCTGCTCGCCTCGTTACCGCAGAACTACTCCCATCCCGGATCGTCCCTGCAGCAGATGGTGGGCGGAAGCGCCAAACGCGACCACCAGTCAATTTGGCTCGTCAAACCTGGGCATGACAACCAAGGCAATCACCTCGACGGGCAGGCGGTCAGTCAGGGCAATGTCATCCGCTTGGAGCATGTTCCAACCCACCGCAATCTGCACAGTCATAACGCTCCAGCCCCGCTGACAGGACCGGACCAATGGGAAGTCACCGCGTTTTCGCATCAGGCGGAAGGCGTCGGCGACGGCAACGACGACTGGGTGGTCCGATTGAATGCGCCAGGCCAGTGGATGACGGGAAGCCTGTTTCGATTGCGCCATGTCCTGACCACTCGGTTCTTGCATTCGCACGGCCTCGCCGACCCGAACCGCACGGCCGGAATGTTTGAAGCGACGACGGTCGCCGATGGCGATCTGAACGATCAGTTTGTATGCCTGGAACCGGACTTGCCCGCGCTGGATGGTCAGGCCCCCGCAGCGGTGGCCGCCGCCTCACCTGAAACCGGCGGCCTGGTTGAACGGTTCAAACAGCATTGGCTCATTGCGATGATAATTTACTCAGGGATCCTGATTGGAATCACTTGGGCCATATTCAGTGGCTCGTTGCTGGCGATCAGCGAGCGCGACCTGGCCTCCACCCGCGATGACCGGGACCGGGTGGTGGGCAAACTCGGGGAGGCTAACGCTGAAAATGCCCAATTGCGCGCAGACACGGCGGAGTTGCGGAAGACGCTTGGTCACCGCGACACGGGAATCGCGTCCCTTCAGCGCCAGCTTGAAGGCCGGCCGAAGCGGCGCCTGACCAATGAGCAAATTGCCAGCGTCGCCAAGCTGCTGAGTGGTGAGCCCACCGGCGGGGTGGGCGTCAGCTATCATCGCGGCGACCCGGCCGGCGACGGACTGTCCGGCGACATTGCGCGGACTTTGGAAAAGGCCGGATTCAAGACGTGGTCGGGTTTCTACGATGAATTCACGCCGGAGCGCGGCATCTGGCTCGAGATTCCCGCGACAAGCTACCGGCCCGACTTGGTGACGAAGCTGCAGGCGGCTTTTAAGACCGTGGGCATCGAGCTGCAGTTGAAGATCAACGAGGCGGTCAAGAAGCCTGACACCGAGCTGGAAATTCACATCACCAACTAGGCCCGCATGACCCCGGCCCAGCGTTCCATCATCGATCAGCACGCGCAAATCTTCCCTACGTCGTGCCCGGGCTCCCTCCTCGAAATGCTCCTTAAAGTGGTTGGGGCGATCCCGCCCGATTGCTTCGATTTTCAAAGAGCTGACCCCACCGGGATGCTCGGTCTCGGACCCTATTCCGGCGCTAGGCTTCCCGGCGATTACACCCTGCGCAGAATCGCTCAGGGCGTGCCGTGGGAGTTTCCACTCGCTGGCATTAAGGCGAAGCTGAATGACGGCGTGGTCGTGGGCATCTTTGAAAATCCCCCGGGCGGGGCCCACGGCTGGGTGATAGACGAGATTCGCATCAACGGTGCCGGTGTGGAGGAAATCGTCCTGACTACCAAGCCTTCCGAGATGAGGCACGGTGAGGGCAAAATCACTGTTTCCCGGGCCATGTCTGTGCCTGATGCGGCAAACCTGAGATGGTCAGACCCGGTTTTTGTCGAGAAACTGCCTCCGTCACCGGGGCAGTGAAGCAAATGAATCAAATCAAATTGCCCCAAAATAGCCTCTTTGCCGCCTGATTTGCTTCAAGACTTTGACCCCAAAACCAGGTTCCCTCTGAGGAGACCACCAGCCTGAATCAAATGGTTGTAAGTTCGTTTCCATAACGGGCAGCCATTCGACGCGCTTACGCTTGTCATCGACTTTGAGCTCGTCGAAAGGCTCATGGCCTGCGGCCGAAGGCCTTGAGCTTGTCGAAAGGCCGGCGAACCGATTCCAGCCAAGGACAAGCGTAGATTCGGCCCCTGCCCCCTCCCCCAAAGACCTAAGCGGCATCTCAAAGCATACCATATGCAATTTTATTGCGTTCAATGCACCGCCCCATTGACGCTTCTCCGGTCATCCATGCACCCCCTTTTCTCCCAAGCCCTCCGCCTTACTCCCACCCTTTCCCGTGGCACCCCGGTGGTCTACCTCCTCCGACTCCAATCCGGCGGCCTTTACATCGGATCCGCCCTCGATCTGGTACAGCGCCTGAACGACCACGCGACCGGTCGCGCCGGGAGGACTACCGCCTTGGATCCGCCGGCCGCGCTGCTCCGCGTCGAGCTATGTTCATCGTTTGCTCAAGCCCGACAGCGTGAAACCCAGCTCAAGCACTGGACCCGCGCCAAGCAGGAAGCGTTGATCGCCGGCAACCTCGCGTCGCTCTTCGCACTCAGTGAATCGCGCGATTGACCCACCGAAGCATTCAAGTTCAGCGATACCTCTGGCGCTTGAGGGGCAAGGACCACCCATTGATTGCAGGCCGCGTTCCCATACTTTTCTGTGATTCATCGCTGGCCCGTTGCGACCGCGTCGTCGGGCGGATCCGGCTGTCGGTTGGCCCAGGCTTCCGCCTCACGGCAGAGTTCGAGAAACCGGGGGTCGTTCCGTAGCGGCGCAAAGTCACCGTTGTCGCGCAGCCAATACCCGGCAGGCACACCGGCCGTTGTCTCGTCCCGCAACCGGGCGATCGCGACCTCGCGTTGCCCGAGGCGCGCGTAAAACACCGTCACTCTTCCGCTCATCCCGCTCGCGCGTTGATAGATGCTGGGACGGGTATCGACCTCCCGTCGCCATGTCTCCAGATCAGCCGCCGCCGACTCGTGTTGTCCCAACACGATTTTCGCGCTGATCAAGCGGCTTCGCGTCCGGTCGCTCCGATCTCCGCGTTCCAAAGCCGCTTGGGCCGCCGCTTGTTCAGACTCGGCGGCCGCACGGGCAGGACCGACGAGTCCGGCCGCGTCCAGCATCTCAGCTACAATCGACCCGGGACCGGCAGCATCGAGGGCAGACCGAGCCTCATCGAACCGGCCGAGCGCATTCAGCAATTGCGCGCGGAACCACGCCGTGGCCTTCGCATGTTCGGGGGCGCGAGCGAGCAACCGGAGCGCTGCCTCGGCGCCTCGCCAGCGCCAGCGCAGGTGAGCCCGGATGAGGAGAAGCGGTACGTGTCTTGTCTCATTCGTCGCTAGGGCACGCCCCAGGAAAAGATCCGCTTCCGCGAACTCGCCGAGGCAGGTGAGGAGGGTCGCAAAGATCACAGCCTGGCGGTTGGCCGGTTCCGGATCGGCCGCGATGGCTTCGCGCACTCGCTCCGCCGCCCCGGTGCGTTCACCTGACGCCCACGCTACCAGGACACGACCGAGGCGCGTTTCCGTGGTTTTTCCGCCCAATTCCTCCGCACGGTTGAAGTCGACCCGTGCTCCGGCAAAGTCGGCGTCAGCGAGTCCGCGCACCAGCCCCCGCACGGTCAGGGCCAGCGGCAATTCCGGCTGCGCGGCAAACGCTCGATCCAGCGCCACCTGCACCGCCGCCAGCGTGGAGGGAGGGGGTTTGCCCGCCGGGAGCGTCTGCCGGAACCGCACCTCGGCCAGGCGGGCCCACGCGACCGCAAAGTCCGGATCGCGCCTGACTGCCTCGGTGTAAAACGCCTCCTCGGCCGTCACATTCGAAGCCGCGCGCCCCCGGAGGAAAGCGTCGTAGGCCGAAAGGTCCTTCGTCATCGCCGCGACTGGCTGTCGCGGCGGCCGCCCGGTGATCTTTGCGACTACGGCGCGCGCAACTTCATCCTGCAGCGCGAAGATGTCCGTCGCATCGCGATCGAAGGTCCCGAGATTCTCGGTCACGCCGTCGGCGACGCGCGTAAGGCGCACATGGATGCGCATGCGGGAACCAACCCGTTGCACGCTGCCCTCCACCAGTCGCGCGACGTTGAGTTCGCGGGCGATCTCCGCGGCCGGAAGGTGCGTTCCTTTGAAGGAAAACGAAGACGTGCTTCCCGTGACCCGCAGATCGCGCTCACGCGCGAGTGCATTGAGGATCTCCTCGCTGAAGCCGTCGGAGAAATAGTCCTGGGCGGCATCACCTTTCAGATTGGAAAAAGGCAGGACCGCGACGGACTGCGGCGAAGTTTCCGCTGCGACCGACGCCGCCGACGGGCCCGGACGCACACCCCAATACCATCCGGCTCCGGCCAGCGCTGCGACCACCGCAATCCCCGCCGCGACGCGGAGCAGAAACGTGGTGAGTCGACGCGTGCGGAGCGAGACGCCGGCGCTCAAGGCGACCAGATCCGCGAGTATGGCCGCGCCATCTGCATAGCGCTGGGCCGGCACAGGGCCGCAGGCGCGCCGGAGAATCTCGTTCAGTTCCAGGAACTCGGAGCGATCGGGGAGCACGTCGAGGTCAATTGGAAGTTTTGGAAACTCCTGTCGATCATGACCGGTTGACAGCTCGTAGAGCACCTTGCCGAGGGCGAAGACATCCGCGCTCGGTGATCCCGGCCCCTCCGACGGCACGTACCCCTCGGTTCCCACAAAGGTGTTGGCGCTCCCAGATGGGGCGACGAGCCCGATGTCGGCCAGTTTCGGCACACCGGCAACGAGAATGATATTCGATGGCTTGATGTCGCGGTGGACCAGTCCCCGCCGGTGCAGGGAGGCGAGCACACGGGCGAGTTCGACGCCATAGCGCGCGCACTCGCCCGCAGCGATGCGGCCTCGTCGCGAGCGCAGCTCCGCGAGGGTCAGTGGCACGTAGGTGGAGGGATCGATGTGGCGGTCGCGATCGGCATCGTCGGCCAGCTCCATCACGTAGTAGAAGAAGCCCGACGCATCGTTTCGTCCCACGTGCAGGAGCGCCATCTGCAATGACTCGCCCAATGAGAATTCGGTGAATTCCTTCAGACCGCGAAACTCCCGTTCGAAAGGCTCGGGATTGGAAAAACGATCGCGCCATACGACCTTGATGGCGCGCCACGCTCCGGTGACACTGCGCGCCAGCCAAACATCGCCGTAGCTTCCACGGCCGACGACGCGCACCAGTTCGTAGTCAGGAATACTCGGTCCGGGATCTGCGGTCTCCCGGATCGAACTGGGTTCGGGACTGGCGGGCGGATTGGACATGGTTCGTTCGGAACGGGAAGGAGCGGCACGCACGCGCTGGCCGGCTTCACCCCAGTTGTTTCTGCAACCGCTCCACTTCGTTCTTCAAACGCTTTTTCAGACGATGACTGATGACATAGACGGACGCGGGGCTGACGCACAGTTCTTTGGTCACGCGGAGCAGCGGCCAGTTGTGCAGCACATAGAGTTCGAACACCTGATAATGAAGCGGCTTCACCTGCCGAGCCAGGCACTCGCTTGCGGCCGCCAGCAGATGCTGTTTCCATTCACGGTCCCATTCGTCTTGGTCGGCGTTTTCCGCACAGACGGTTTCGATGAGGGTCTCAAAGCCAGCGACTTCAGGAGGAGCGTCCACCGCCGGTGGAACCCCTTTCCGGGCCTTGAATTTGTCGGCGATGCGCCAGCGTGTAAGCTTCATCAACCAGCCGCGAAACGAGCCGCGCTCGGGATTCACATCAAATTCGTGGATCGTCTCCGCGACGCACTTGAATACGTCCTGAGCGACGTCCTCCGCATCGGCGTGTGACAATCCCGCACGCCGTGCCCGTGCATAAATCAATCGCCGATAGAGGCGATGAAACTCCTCCCAGCTCACCGCGTCGTTCGACTCGCGCACACGGAAGAGCAAACTGGGCCGGGTGAGCAACGATGTGCCAGGATGGTGGCGCGGTGGACTCATCAAGGCCACACAGCTGTGACCACCTTGATCTTACAAATGCATGCCGTATCCGCCGAGGTTTTTTTCATACCAGGCAGCGGGAGCGCCCAAATACCCAGGCTCTCGTTATCGTCCGCGATTGCAGATGGAGGTTTCCCTGGAACCGGCCACCAGCCAACTTCCGGCCATCGATGAAACTTCTCATTGACAGCCAGTGACTTAGTGCGCCCAGGACATGCTCAACAGCACTATTACCCGAGAGTTACACGGTCTCCCGGCTCACGATGGAGTCAACACGGTTCGCTAACGGGTGAGTTCCGCCTGCGGGGTCGCCCGCTCATGACCGGAAACCAAACAATGCACGACCCAGACGGCGGGCCTCGGCGCGCTGCGCGACGGGCACCCCGGCGGCAAAGGGCCAGCGTTCGTCGCCGGCGAGGTCGTCCACCAGGGGCGCCACGGCACCCACCGACGATGTCACAGGCTGATCGGGGTAAGCTCCAACCGGAATCCCCGATCCCTTCCTGGAAGGGGTTCAATGTCTTGCCAGCCCGAGGGAACGCCTCCCAACGTCGATGCCGCTTCTTATGAACACTTCCCGCGACTCTCTGCCGTCCCGCAATGCCGCCCTCCTGCGGGCTCAAGCGCTGATGACGCCCCCGCTCGTCCCCTCGATCTCGACCGAGCTTCTCGCCACCGCCGACGGCGAACTCAATCGGGAACTGCATCACTTTCTCTTCGATCCGCCGTCCAATCCTCACCTTCTGACTGGAAAGACTGTCGCCATCTGCTGCACCAACGGCGTCGAAGAAGTTGAGATCACGGGCTCGATCCGATGGCTGACCGAGCACGGGGCCACGGTGCATGTCGTGTCACCACGAATTGGAGACTTTCATCCTACGCTGGGTCTGAGGTTTCCCGCCTTGTGCGCCACGCATGTGCTGGCGATCCGGCTGATGGAAAACGCGGGCTGGCTCAAGATCGACCGTTACCTCGACCAGGTGACGGTCGCCGACTACCACGCCTGCATCTTTCCCGGCGGATGCTGGAATCCCGATGCACTGCGTGCCGACCCGCTGGCCCAGGCGTTTGTCCGCGGCATGCTGGAGGCCGGCAAACCCACCTGCGGAATCTGCCACGGCCAGTGGGTGATGGTCAGCGCCGGAATTCTCAAGGGTCGCCGGGCCACCGCCGTCTGGAACATCCATCCCGACCTCGCCAACGCCGGTGCCATCGTGCTTGACGAACCCTGCGTCGTCGACGGCAACCTGATCACCGCGCGCTTCCCCTACGATTTGCCGCGCATGATCCAGGCTCTCGTGAAACAGCTGACTGCACAGGGCTAGGGCCACGAGTCCGCTGAACAGGCGCCGAAGTCTCTACGAAAAATGGCTCTCAACGGCTGGTCCGTCGATCTCGATTCCGCAGCCGGCATCGAACCACCGACGACCGTCAGCCGGTGGCGACCCGTCTTCCAAGCCGACTTTGCCCGGCGCATGTCCTGGTGCCGTCCAGAGACACCCACCTATTCCCGGTGGCCGGACAGTCCCGGAGGCGGTGGGGCGCCGTTGCCTCCAGTCCGCCCGGCGGGGAGCGACTCCGCCGCTCCCGTTCCTCCCCGGACCTTCACCGTCCTCAGCGGTTTGTATTCCCAACGGGCCGATCCGCCGCGCGGCCGCTGGGCTTGGCTGGGTCATAGGCTGGATTCTGACTGGGAAACTTTGCCCCGACCTCCTGCTGCCAGCTGGACAACTCGGCCCGGAGGGACGCGACGCGCTGGGGTTCCCGAGCGGCCAGATCCGTCGTCTCGCCCGGATCCAGATCGAGCCGAAACAACTCCGCGCGGTCGTCCTCCGCCCAGTGAATCAACTTCCAGGGGCCGCGCCGGATGGCGGCCGCCGGCGCCCCACCCTGATTTCCGTAGTGCGGATAATGCCAATACAGGGCCCGCTCGTTCACGGCACTCCCTCGCAGGACTGGCACCAGGCTCACACCATCGAGGCGCTGGCCGGGCGCCGGTCTTGCGCCGGCGGCTTCAAGCAGGGTCGGGAAAAAGTCCGGACTGCTGACGGGGATCGAAATCACTTCGCCGGGTTTCACCACCCCGGGCCAGCGGATGAGCAGGGGTTCACGGATACCGCCTTCATACATCCATCCTTTGCCGCCACGAAACGGCAGGTTCGAGGTCGGCCAGCCTTCACTGGTCGACAAGCCTCCATTGTCACTGGTGAAGATGACAAGGGTGTTCTCTCGCAGTCCGAGCTCATCGAGCTTCGCGAGCACTTTGCCCACAGCGAGGTCCATTGCCTCCACCATCGCGGCATACACCGCATGGTCCTGCACCCGACGGACGTCACGCTCGTGCTCGCGTCCCCACGCCTCCTTCAGTCCGAGACGGGCCCGCTTTTCCTCGTATTTTCTGAGCAGATCCGGCCGCGCCATCAAAGGGGTGTGTACGTCGTAAAACGAATAGTAGGCGAAGAAGGGTCGCTCCCGGTTGGCAGCGATGAAGTTGGCGGTCTCCGTCGCGAGGCGATCCGGCAGGTGCTCGCCGTCGGGACCGTCCTTCAGTCGTGGATTTCCATACGGGGAAAAGTACTTTTTTCCGCCATAGGGTCCTCCGCGATCAATGCCCCCGAGGTTGTGGTCGAACCCCTGGTTCTCCGGCCACCAACCTTCCGGACCGAGGTGCCACTTGCCGGCGAAGAAGGTCGCGTATCCGGCCGACTTCATCGCCTTGGCCAGCGTCGGGGCGTCGAGCGCAAGTCGATCCGCATAGGGCGCCGGCAGCATCTTCGTGTTTCGTTTCCAAGCCTCGGGCTTGGCGGGCGCCCCGATGTAGTCGGTGATGCCGGTTCGCTGGGGCCATTGACCGCTCAGAATGCTCGCCCGGGTCGGCGAGCACACCGGACACGCCGCGTAGGCATCCGTGAAGAGAGCCCCTTCCTTCGCCAGCCGATCCAGGTTAGGGGTTTCATAGAAGCTGCTGCCATACACGGCGAGGTCGCGCTGTCCGAGGTCGTCCGCCAGGAAAAAGACAATGTTGGGCGGCCGCGTGGGGGCCGCCGTCATGCTCACCACAACACTCAGACTGCAGGCGATCCAAAACCAGGGTTGGGTCCTCATAGAATTGTGTTTCGTTTGCGGGTCGCGCGGACGCCGACCGTACTGCCTTGCGGTCCACCGCTCCACGGGCGGGGCGGACAGTCATGGGTGACCGAGCAGCAAATGGCAAAGCTCCCGCTTGGCCAGTCTGGACCGGTCGCGGTTCGCGCACCTTCGATATCGCTGGAGGACCGCGGCCCGATGGCGGCGACACTGGACTGATCGCGTACAAGCAAAATCGCCATTCGTTTCGGGGTTAAGTTTCGAAAAGGGCCGCCACCTCTCAGGGAACCGGCGCCCAGCCTATCGGCTCGGTGAGATTCGCCGCAATCACCAGAAAAGGAAGTAGAATAACACGGTGACTACGCACACCGCGACCCCCGCCCGCTTGGCGGATCGCGACGGCGTGAGGTCGTAGCCCGTGTTGACGGGCAGGATCACCGGCTGCGGCAAGGGCCGCAGGAGGGTCGCGAGCGTCAGGATCACCAGAACGAGACCGAAACAAATCGCCATGCGGTCGAGAAACGCAACGTCGAGTGTCTGCTTGAAGACGCCATAGAACACCGCATTGAGCAGAATCCCCAGCCAGCCGAGGAATCGCGGTGCGCGCGGCACGAGCAGGCCGAAAAGGCAGACCGCAAGGATGCCCGGGCTGATGAACCCTTGGAACTCCTGGATGAAGGTGAAGATGCCGCCAAACTCCGGACGTCCCAGACCAGGCGCGATGGTGCAGGCCACGACAACGAAAACCAGGACGCAGACGCGGCCGACCGCGACGAGTTCGGTCGCGGGCGCCGACTTCCGCGCCTTTGCCCAGAGGTCCATGGCAAAAATGGTCGAGGCGGCGTTGAGCATCGACGCCAGCGAACTCACGACCGCGCCAAAGATGGCCGCGAAAACAAAACCCTTCAGGCCGGTGCCCTCTCGAAGCAGATTCCGCAACAAGGTGGGAAACGCCGCGTCGTAGTCGTAACCGAGCAGTCGCGACGTGATCGGCCTGCCCTGCGCGCCGGCCGTCTCGACGGCGTGCCGATTCGCGGCCGTGAGGGCATCAGCGTCGAGGTTCGCGAGAGCCTCCGTCTCGGGGAGGCCCGCCCGACGGTGATTATGCGCAGCCATGCTCCGGGCCAGTGCCGGCTCCACCCGCGCGAAATCTGACGAAAAGGGAAAAACCGCGACCGCGTCCGCCTTGAAGAGCGCCAGCGTCACTTCGTTGCGGCGCTGGGCCTCGGAACGGAGGTCGCCGCTGAAGAGATTGAAGGCGAGTATTCCCGGAATCACGACAATGAAGGGCACCACGAGTTTCAGCGCCGCGGCGAAGACGATGCCCTTCTGGCCCTCCGCGAGGGACTTCGAGCCCAGTGTCCGCTGCATGATGTACTGGTTGAGTCCCCAATAGAAGAAGTTGGGGATCCACAGTCCGACGATGAGCGCGGTCCAGGGGATCGCCGGATCGGAAGCCGGCCTTACCAGGTGGAGTTTGCCTCCGGCCTCGACCGGGCCCGTGGTGAGCAAGCGGAATCGTTCAAGCGCGTCCGCCGCCGCGATCTGATCGACCGAGACGGAACCGGGCACGGCCGCGGTCTCGGCGAGGGCCACCGGGTCGGCCGAGCCGAGCGCGCGAAACGCCAGCCAGGTCACGATGGCGCCGCCGGCAATCAAGGCTGCGCCCTGGACGAGGTCGGCCCACGCACAGGCCTTAAGTCCGCCGGCGAAGACATAGAGGGCCGCGGCCAGACCGATGATCCAGCAGGCCACGGTCATGTCACCCAGCGCGAGCCCAAGGATCGTCGTGCCCTGAAATGCCACGCTGATCACTTTTGCGCCCGAAAAGATCACCGATGCCGTGGGCACACCGACCAGAATCACCAGGGTCGCCACCGCCATGATCAACCTCGATGCGAAGCCGTAGCGGTACTCGAGGAATTCTGGGATGGTGTAAATGCCGGCCTTGAGGAACGTAGGGAGAAAGACGAAAGCCACCACCACCAGCGTGACGGCGGCCATCCATTCGTAGGAGGCGATCGCCAGTCCGAGCCAGTCCGCCGCCTGTCCGGACATGCCGACGAACTGTTCGGTGGAAATGTTGGCGGCGATCAGCGAAATGCCGACCAGCCACCAGGTGAGACCGCGACCGGCGAGGAAGTACTCACTCGCACCGGACGTCCCTTGCGTTCTCTCACGACCGCTCTGCCAGAGACCCAGCGCGACCACACCGATGACGAACGCGACGAAGACCAGGAGATCAAGAGGTGACATGGTGGGGTCGGAGGAGAAACAGGCGGGGAAGGGGGCGTGTCCGGACGTGCCGCCGTACCATAGCGGGCGGCGAACCGGCTGACCATTCCCCCGTTCGGGTGGACTTGATCGATGGCCTTGCACGCCGCGGATGAAATGTATCTCAAAGAGGCGTGCCGCAGCTCACCCCCGCTTTTCTGCGCGTCATCACCCTGCTCTGCTTCGGTGCGGACTTGGCCGCCGGGGCCGAGAACCGCCCGGCGCTTTCGTCCGCCGCGGAGGTGCGATCCTTGTCCATCGAGGCCGCCGCTGAAGCCAGGCCGGTGCGGCTGCGCGGACATCTCCTGCTGGTGACCAATCCGCGCAACGCGCTCGTGTTGCTCGACCACGGCGAGGGCATCTACGTCCAGCTGGATCGAGCGATCGGCCGCCATTACCGACTGGGTGACGAGATCGAGGTCGCCGGGGTCAGCGATGCCGGTGATTTCGCACCGCTGGTGCGCGCCCGCCAGATCACCCGCATCGGACCCGGCTCGTTGCCGCCGCCGCGGCTCGCGACGGTGGCTGAATTGAACGGAGGCGGATTGGACGCGGCGTGGGTCGAGTTGAGGGGAATCGTGCGGGGATGCGCGCCGCGAACGGGTGCCGACGGGGATGGGGCGGCCCCGCTTGGGGAAAGCTGGCTGGTGACCTTTGCGCAAGGGGCGGACAAGATGTCCGTGCAGGTCAACGGCCGGGTGACTCCCGCCGAGGTGGTCGACGCCCAGGTGCGGCTCAGTGCGGTCGTATTCAATGTTCACAACGCCAACCGCCAGTTCGTGCGTGCTAATTTGCAGGTGCCAGATCCGGCAATGATCGAGGTGCTGGTGCCTCCCCCAGCTGATCCCTTTACGCGCCCGGTGCAGCGGATCGTGGACGTGCTACGTTTCTCGCGCGACGGATTCTCAGGCCATCGGGTCCACGTGCGAGGGGTGGTGATCGGACACCAGGACGGCCAGGCGCTCTGGCTGCAGGAGGGCGACCACGGGATGCGCATCGCTTCGGCACAACAAGGGAATCTCAGGCCCGGCGATGAAGTCGAGGTGGCGGGTTTCCCGGACCACGGCGGCTACACCCCCAGCTTGAGCGACGCGGTCTTTCGAAAAATTGCGACAGGGCCCGCCCCCGAGCCGCGCACGCTCCGCGGCACCGCGGAACTTGCGCGTCATGACGCCAACTTCGTACAGATCTACGCTGAACTGCGGGAGGTGCGTCCATCCGCCGATGCGCATACGTTGGTGCTGGATTGGAACGGGCGCGAAGTGAGCGCCCGGACGTCGCGGCCGGTGTCAGCAGGGGAGATTCGGGACTGGGTGCCCGGCAGCCTCGTGCGCGTGTCGGGGGTCTGCATCGTGGGGCAGATCGACTACCGGCGCCCGACCGGCCGGTGGGTGGCCGAGGACCTGCAGCTGTGGCTGCGCGGACCCGAGGATGTGGCCGTGTTGCGACCGGCGCCCTGGCTTACGGCACGTCGGGCGTCGGCACTGCTCGTCACGGTCGCCTTGGTCGCCCTGGGAGCATTGGTGATCGTCGCTGTCGTTGCCCGCCGCAAACTCCGCCAGCGCGAGGAGGCCCGCAAGCTGGCCGAGGTGGAGTTCTCCGCGATGCTGGCCGAGCGCAACCGGATGGCGCGCGACATCCACGACACGCTGGCACAGGACCTCAACGCGGTCTCGATGCAGCTTGAACTCGCAAAAAACGCTTCAGCATCCGGACTGGAGGAGCCCGTGCGCACCTACCTCGGCACCGCGCATCAGATCGTTCGGAAATGCCTGGCCGAGGCTCGCGAATCAATCTGGAACATGCGGTCGCACATCCTGGAGCGAAACGATCTGGCGGGTGCCCTGCGCTTGGTGGCGGAGCAACTGGCCGCCGGATCGGGGTGTTCCCTTCACACCGCGGTTCAGGGGCGCTCGCGGCGGCTCGCTCCGGCAATCGAAAACAACCTCCTGCGCATCGGGCAGGAGGCAGTTTCCAACGCCCTGAAGCACGCCCGGGCGAACACGATAGAAATTGAACTCGGTTTCGACACCTCACAGGTACGACTCGTCGTGCGTGACAACGGTGTGGGTTTCGAACCCGCCACCACCGCTGTGGCCGACAGCCACTTCGGCCTGCGCGGCATGCGCGAACGCGTGACGCAGATGAGCGGGAAGCTCTCAGTGGGCCCCGCGCCGGGGGGTGGCACCTGCGTCGAGGTGGTTCTCGCGGTGCCCGGTTGAAGAGCATGCCGTTCCGGCCTATCCTGACTTTCCCTATGAAAAAATCGTCCGAGCACTCCATCAAGGTGATGATCGTGGACGACCATCCAACGTTCCGGATGGGCTTGGCCGCGTTGATCGATACCCAACCAGGCATGTCCGTGGTCGCCCAGTTCTCGTCTGGCGAGGAAGCACTGGCCGCCTACTCGCCCGGCCTCGCGTCGATCATACTCATGGATCTCCGTCTTCCCGGCATGGGCGGCGTGGAGGCCACCCTCGGGCTGCTGGCTCGCGACCCCGCCGTGCGTGTAATCGTGCTCACAACCTACGACGCCGACGAGGACATCTTTCGAGCGATGCAGTCAGGAGCCAGCTCCTACCTGCTCAAGGACATGTCCACGGAGGAGATCGCCGGCACCATTCGAGCCGTCCATCGGGGCGGCTCCGAAGTCCCGCCACGCATCGCCGAGCGCCTCGCGGAGCGGGCGCAGCGCCAACCGCTCTCCCCGCGCGAGCAGGAGGTGCTGCAATTGCTCGTGCGCGGACGGAGCAACAAGGAAATCGGAGCGCATCTCTTCATCTCCGAGGAAACCGTCAAATCCCACCTCAAAACCTTGTTCGCCAAGCTCAAGGTACGCGACCGCACCGACGCTGCCATGAGCGCGGTCCGGCACGGGATTGTGCATCTTGAGTGAGCGGCGATTCCGAAGATTCCCCCCTATGGGGGGTAGCACCAGAGTCCAGGGATTGCTAGTATCGGGGTAGTTCGCAACCCACCCCTTACCCCGACTGCCCTCTCCCGGCGCCCGCGCCCCGCCCCATGTGGCCGGTGTCTCCGAGGAGGCGCAAACGACGCGTAAACCAAGGTACTATGTTCCCGCATATCCCCCACCCTTCCGCCGCTGCTACGATCCGCCTGCCCGTTTCTGCGGCTCGCAGAATCCACCCGCGTCTGGCACTCTCCGCCGGACTCCTGTTCGCCCTTCCCGCCTTCGCCCAGACCGCGCCCCCGACCCTCGAGCGCAATCCCCCCGACGAGGTCCTGGAGCTGAGCCCCTTTGTGGTCAACTCGGCGGAAGACCTCGGCTACCGGGCCGCCAGCACTCTCGCCGGCACGCGCCTGAACACGGACCTCAAAGACGTCGGCGCCGCCGTCTCCGTCTACACCCAGGAGTTCCTCGAGGACATCAACGTCACGAAACTCGAGGACATCCTCGGCTACACCGCTTCGACCGAGGGCGGCGGACAGAACGGAAACTACTCCGGCATCTCCGGTGAAAACTCCGCCGAGGTGCGCGACGATCCATCGAGTGTCAACCGTGTGCGCGCGCTCGCGCAGGCGACCCGGACGCGCGACTTCTTTGCCTCGGACATCCCTACGGACACCTACAACTTCGATGCGCTTTCGGTCAGCCGTGGTCCCAACGCCATCCTCGCCGGGGTCGGCAACGCCGGTGGCATCATCGATGCCGGTCTGCGCAAAGCCACTTTCAAGGACTCCGGCCGGATCGTTTCCCGGGTGGGCTCCTACGGCTCGCACCGCGAGGAACTGCACTTCAACACGGTGCTCATTCCCAAACGTCTCGCGCTGCGCATCGACCTGCTCAATGACCGCCAGTACTTTCGCCAGGAACCTGCCTACGCGAAGGACCAGCGATTCTATACCGCAGTCAACTACAACGTAATCGAAGGCAAGCGGGGCTCCTTCCTGGGTCGCGGAACCTTCCGGGCCAACTACGAAACCGGCAGGATCGAAGGCATTCCTCCCGATCCCATCACGCCGACCTTCACCGTCGGCAATTGGTTCAATGACATCAATCCAAAGTGGCAATACAACGGAGCCCGCCAGCTGGTGCAGAACTCCGCCGGGGCCACGGTCACGGGCGCAGCCAACGTGACGGGGATCATCCAGGGCTTCCCGCTCTACAATCAGTTCACGCTCGTCTACGCGAACCCGGCCTCCGGCGAGGCGGGTGTCGGCATTCCCACCGCCAGCCTTGCCAATGTCCAGGGCTTCCAAGGCTCCATCCCCACGACCCTCGCAGGCAGTCCGGGCGGGGCTCTGCGGTCCACCGGAGACGCCAACCGTCTCCGCACGGGATATGTCCGCACCCACCTGAACGACCCGCGCATCTTCAACTTCTACGAAAACCTACTCACCGGAGCCTTCGACTTTCGAGAACAACGGTTCAATGCATCGGACTTCCGCTACGAACAGCTCTTCCTGGGCGGAAAGGCCGGTGTGGAACTGGCGTACAATGACCAGACCTTCACCCGGACCCGCGACTTTCCGATTCCCGGTTCCGGCAACGACGAGGGCATCCTGGTCGACGTCAATTCGGTCCTCAGCGTGCGATCCGCCGAATTCCCGCTCGGGATCCCCAACCCAAACTTCGGCCGGCCCTTCATCAGCACGACCGACGTGTTCCGCGACCAGCTCAATCGCACCACACGAGAGTCTTATCAGCTGACGGCCTTTTTCCGGCACGACTTCACCCGCAGTTCATCCAAGATCGTGCGGTACTTCGGCCGGCACACGCTGTCGTCGCTCCTGTTCAATACGAACATCAAGCGCTACAACCGCTCCTATTCCAGCACCTGGGATCCGGCCGGCCAGATCAATCCGCAATCCAGCCTCGCCGGAGCGCTGCCCGGAACCTTCGGCACGCAGGTCAACGGCTGGTTCTACCTCGGACCGTCCTTGTCAACGGTGAGCCGCCTCGAGGATGTTCGCATCGCGCCGATCTCAAGCGCCCGTCCCCAGTACGGTCAGACTTACACGCTGCAAGTCTACGACCCGGTGAGGCGCGCGTTCGTCACCGGCACTTCCATGCCCCTGCGCATCCTCAGCCGCCTCGTGGACCAGGAGGAGGAGCTTCGCTCCACCGCATTCGCCCTGCAGAGCCATTGGCTCAAGGACCACGTCGTCACCGTCGTCGGCTGGCGCGAGGACATCGACGAGGCGTTCACCTCCCTCACTCCCCCACGACTCGCCAATGGCAACCTCGACGCATCCCAGGTCACCTTCCAGCCCGCCGCTACTCAGGGCAAACGCAGCTGGACCAAGAGCATCGTTGGCCGGCTCCCGGTCAGGCTGCCCGGCGAGACCCAAATGCGCGCGTTCTGGAACGCTTCGGGCAATTTCAACCCCGTCGGTCAGCGGCGCAACACGTGGAACGAAGAGCTCGGTTCACCAACCGCGGACACCGAGGAATACGGGGTCTCGTTCAGCGCCTTCAACGGGAAGCTCGATTTCCGAATCAATCGTTTCAAGACGAAGATCGAGGACGACTCCATCGCCGGCGTGGGCAATCCCTACAGCTACATCAGCGCCTTGATCGGCCGCATGCTCGCCGCCCGCGACTCCGGGCTCAATCCCGTCAACGGCAACTACATCCACCCGAGCTTTCAGACCTACAGCGATGTGGCGCTCGCCATCTACGAAACCATTCCCGCGCGGCTGAAGGCCAACCTCGGCCCCGACAAGAACTTCAATCCCCGCTTCACGGGCAGTGGCTCAACACTGCAATGGGTGCCGGACTCCATCATCAACCTTGCATCCACGAGCGACACCGAATCCACGGGCACGGAGTTCGAAGCCATCATCAATCCCACCCGAAACTGGCGGATCGCCTTCAGCCTCACCAAGAACGAGGCCGTCAAGGCCAACGTTGCCGTCGAGGAACTGGCTTTCGCCGCGGAATGGAAACGCAATCTCGACACGATGTACAATGGCGCCCTCCTCCCGGGATCACGAAACCCTGCCTCCAACGAGACCCTGACGTTCTATTCTCAATACGTGAGCGAAACCCTTCCGTCGATCCGCACCGCGGCCGCGCTGTCGGGCGTCGCCACTCCCGAAATTCGCAAGTGGCGCTCGAATCTGGTGACCCGCTACGATTTCCGCGAAGGTTTCCTCCGAGGGGTAAACGTCGGTGGCGCAGTCCGCTGGCAGGACAAGATCGGCATCGGCTACCCGTTTGTGACCAATTCCACGGGTCAGTCCGTGGCCGACATCACGCGCCCCTATTGGGGTTCCGCCACCACCTCCATTGATCTGAGCGCAGGTTATACGCGCAAACTGAAGATCCGTGGCAGCGCGGTGATGTGGACGCTCGGTATCAACGCGCGCAATGTGACCGGCAAGGAGGAGATCATCCCGATCGCCGCCAACGCAGATGGCTCCTGGGGCACCTTTCGCATCGCACCCGAGCGTACGTGGGTCGTGTCGAACTCGGTGGCCTTCTAGCCCAGCCACCCCGCACCAGCCTACTCCTCTCCCTTCGATCCTCCCCTCCCAGCAGCCATGTCCCGAAGCCTCCCTGCAGCAACATTCCATCGTCTTTGTCGTGGGATCCTCGTCGGTGTCAGCGTGGGCGGGCTGCTGGCGGCGACGGGCCTCGTCGGCCAGGCGGCGGACGCGCGCCGTCCCAACATCGTCCTGATCGTGGCCGACGACCTCGGTCCAGGTGATCTCGGGAGCTACGGAGCCCGCCGCATCCAGACTCCGCACCTCGATCGCCTGGCAGCGGAAGGGGTGCGATTCACTTCGGGTTATGCACCGTCGTCCACCTGCACGCCCACGCGTTACGCGTTCTTCACCGGCGAATACGCGTGGCGGCAGACGGCGCGGCCGACCACGATTCTCGACGGCGATTCACCGCTTTGCATCGAACCGGGCCGCCTCACGCTGCCCCAGTCGTTGCGGAATGCCGGCTACGTCACGGGAGCCATCGGCAAGTGGCACCTCGGCCTGGGCGACGGAGTCACCCCCGTGGACTTCAATGGGCGGATCTCGCCGGGTCCGCTCGAGGTGGGCTTCGCCTCCAGCTTCGTCATTCCCGCCACGGTCGATCGCGTACCCTCGGTGTGGGTAAAGGATCACCACGTTGTCGGGCTCGATCCAGCCGACCCCATCTCGGTCAGTTATGTGCGCGATTTCGGCACCGAGCCCACCGGCGCCGACCGGCCGGACCTCCTCCGCTACCGGGGCGACCCGCAGCACTCCGGCACGATCATCAACGACATCAGCCGGATTGGATACATGAAAGGTGGCAAGACCGCGCGCTTCAAGGACGCGGAGCTGACGTCAACCGTGGTTCGCCAGTCGGTTGATTTTCTCGAGAAACACCGGCAGGAGCCATTCTTCCTCTACGTCGGCCTCTTCGAGCCGCACGTGCCGCGTGTGGCGGAGCCTCCGTTTGTCAATTCAAGCGACAACGGCTTGCGGGGCGACGTCATCCAGCAGATGGATTGGGCCGTGGGCGAGGTGATCAGGGCCTTGGAACGCCTGAAGCTCGCGGAAGATACCTTGGTGATCTTCACCAGCGACAACGGACCCGTGCTGTATGATGGGTACCACGACGGAGCCCGGGAGCAGGTGAAGGATCATCGACCGGCGGCGGGGCTCCGCGGCTGGAAATACCTTGTTTATGAGGGCGCCTGCCGCGTCCCGCTGATCGCCCGCTGGCCGTCCCATATTCAACCGCGCGTCAGTGACCAGATTTTCAGTTTGGTGGATGTCTTCCACACCGTGGCTCGCCTGACGGGCAGCGAGTTTCCGGCGGCGCTCGCACCCGACAGTCTCGATCTCTCCGCCGTCCTTCTGGGACAAACCCACGAAGACGTGCGCGACCACACGGTTCTCCACGGCATATCCAACACCTTCTCAATTCGGGTCGGAGACTGGAAATTCGTGCCGGCCACCGAAGGCGCGGGCGTCGGGGGGGCGGGCCGCGGCGCTGTCACCTCGGACGGACGTTTCAATGAGAGTCGCATCGCGGAACCCGCGCTCTACGACCTGCGGATCGATCCAGGCGAACAGCACAACGTGATCGCCGACCACCCGGACAAGGCCGAGGAATTGCGGAGGCGGCTCGCGGCCATTCGTCGCACGCCGGCACGGCCGGAGCGCTCTTGAGCACACCTCCAGGTCGTGCCACGCATCCCTCCGTGCAGTCATGCCGCGCCCCGTGGATTGCCTGGACCATAGTGCGGGAGCACTGGCTTCCCCGACGGCGACGTGCCATGTCCATCTGCTGCCCGGCGCAGAGACCGGCCACGCCCTCCTTCTCCATGAAAACATGTGTGTTTCAGGTCCTTCTCCTGACCGGCCTGGTGTGCGCGACTGCAGACCTGCGATCTTCGGTCGAATTCGTTCCGGGCGCCGTCTGGAATGACACCACGGGGCGTCCCATTAACGCCCATGGCGGCGGTCTGCTCTTTCACGAAGGCACCTATTACTGGTACGGCGAGATCAAGGCGGGCCTTACGTGGCTGCCAAAGGTCAACAAGGCATGGGGTGGTACACGCGTCATCGCAGGCGGCGTCTCGGTCTATTCATCGAAGGATCTGGCAAACTGGAAGGACGAGGGCGTCGCCCTGGCCGTCGAACCCAAAGACCCCGATCACGATCTCTCGCCCGAGAATGTAATCGAGCGTCCGAAGGTGATCTTCAACGCTCGCACCCGGCGTTTTGTCATGTGGTTCCACCAGGACAGCCCGAACTACGCCGCGGCGCGAGCCGGCGTCGCAGTAAGCGACACGCCGACGGGTCCCTTCCGCTATGTGCGCAGTTTCCGGCCCAACGCCGGGGTCCGCCCCCTCAACGCAACCGGCGCTGATTTCACGCCACGGACCGACCACCCACTCGCCCGCGACTTGGAAGGCGGGCAGATGTCACGCGACATGACGCTGTTCGTCGACGACGATGGCGCCGCCTACCAAGTCTACGCATCGGAATCGAACCAGACGCTGCATGTGTCGAAGTTGAGCGATGACTACCTGCAACCCGCCGGCCACTACGTCCGCATGTTCATCGGCGAGTCCGTCGAGGCCCCGGCGGTGTTTAAACACGAGGGGCGCTACTACCTGGTCGGCTCCGGCTGCACCGGCTGGGATCCCAACCCGGCGCGAGCGGCGATGGCCACGTCGATCTTCGGCCCGTGGGTGCCGCTCGATAACCCATGTCGCGGACCCGAGGCCGAGGTCACCTTCCGCAGCCAGATCACCTACGTGACCCCCGTGGCGGGACAGCCCGGCCGGTTCATTGCCATGTTCGACCGTTGGAACAAATGGGACCTCGCCGACTCTCGGTACGTGTGGCTCCCCGTGCACTTCGACGCCGAAAAACGTCCCGTCATCCGATGGGCTGAACGCTGGACACTCCCATGACGAACCCTCCGAAACCGACCCTCCGCTCCGCGGCGTGGTACGCCTGCTTCATTGTTGCGATTGCAAGTTACTTCGCTTTGCCCGCCGCAGCCGCGACGCAACCGCCTGGAGCCGCAGCCCGACCCAACATCCTCCTCATTCTCGCGGACGACCTCGGTTACGGTGACGTCGGTTTCCACGGCAGCACGCAGATCCCGACCCCGAACCTCGACCGGCTCGCAGCCTCTGGGGTGCGCTGCAGCCAAGCCTATGTTTCAGCTCCGGTCTGTGCCCCCTCCCGCGCTGGTCTGCTGACCGGCCGCAATCAAGTCGAGTTTGGCGTCGACAACAATCTGGGCACGCCCCAGCGGGGGTTCGATCCGGAGTTCGCCGGTCTGCCGGTCACCGAACGCACCATCGCCGACCGGTTGCGGGCGTCGGGGTACGCCACCGGACTGATCGGAAAGTGGCACCTCGGAGAGCGCCCGCAGTTCCACCCGCTGCGGCGGGGATTCGATGAATTCTGGGGCTTCCTGGGCGGATCCAACGCCTACGTTCCGTCTGCCCCGGGCAAACGGCCGCCCTCGCACCTCGAATGCAGTTTCGGTCCCGTCGGTCCCGTCACCTATCTCACGGACGACATCACGACCCAGAGCATCGCGTTCATGCAAAGGCACCGCGAGCGGCCGTTTTTCCTCTTCGCCTCCTACAACGCCCCCCACTCACCGATGCAGGCACGGGACGAGGACCTTGGCGAAGTTCGCCGGCATCGCCGACGTGAACCGCCGCACCTACTGCGCCATGGTCGCACGTCTCGACCACGAGATCGGCCGCTTGCTCGGCGCCGTTCAGGAGGCGGGCCTCGCGGAGCGGACCTTGATCGTGTTTCTCAGCGACAACGGCGGACCGGTGGACCAAAACGGATCCGTCAACGCCCCGCTCAATGGTCAGAAGGGCACCGTGCTCGAAGGAGGACTGCGGGTGCCGTGCGTGCTGAGCTGGCAGGGACAGATCCCCGCCGGTCGCGTCTATCCACATCCCGTCTCCTCCCTCGACCTTGCGCCGATCTTCCTCGCACGGGCCGGCGCGGGACCCGACGAATTCCGCGGGCTTTCCGGCGCGGACCTCTGGACCCGACTCACCGGGGAGGAGACCACCGTGTCGGACCGACCCCTGCGCTGGCGATTCACGGTCAGCGCCGCCATCCGAGAGGGTGACTGGAAACTCGTCCGACTGCCTGACCGGCTACCGATGCTCTTTGACCTGCGGAATGACGTCGCGGAGCAACGCGACGTCGCGTTGCAACACCTCGAAGTGACACGCTCTCTCCTGGGTAAACTCGGTGATTGGGACGCCCGTTTGCCCCATCCGGTGTTTCTCGAGGGGGCGGAATGGAAACGCCGACAGCTGGATCTATACGATGTCACGTATCCACTGCAGCAGCCGGCGGCCGGCGAGGCCCCCCGGATGATTTCACGCAGGCCCACAAACGCGGCGAACTGACTCTCTCCGTCTGGAGGAACGGACCGTTCCTACCCCACGCGTTAACCCTCGTCCGCCCTGTCACCATGAGGCCGGCCACGCACCGGACCTCGTCGGCCCTGGGGCCGCCCTCACTCGCCCCAGGCCCCAATCCGGGGTGGAGCTGGGTTTTACCGGAGGCATCAACACCAGCCGGCGGGTTTCATCCCTTGCCCCTTCCGTGCGTACGCTTGCCACCGAGCGGGATCGAGTCTCAACGTCGATGCCGTTTCATATGAACACCTCCAGCGACCCCCTGCCGTCCCGCAATGCCGCCCTCCTGCGGGCCCAGGCACTGATGACGCCTGCGCTCGTACCCTCGATTTCGACCGAGCTCCTCGCCACCGCCGAGGGCGAACTTAATCGGGAACTGCATCACTTTCTCTTTGACCCGCCTTCAAACCCTCACCTCCTGACCGGAAAGACCATCGCCATCTGCTGCACCAACGGCGTCGAAGAAGTTGAGATCACGGGCTCGATCCGATGGCTGACCGAGCGCGGGGCCACGGTGCATGTCGTGTCACCACGAATCGGAGACTTTCATCCCACGCTGGGTCTGAGGTTTCCCGCCTTGTGCGGCACGCATGTGCTGGCGATCCGGCTGATGGAGAACGCCGGCTGGCTCAAGATCGACCGCTATCTGGATCAGTTGACGGTCGCGGACTATGACGGCTGCATTTTTCCCGGCGGATGCTGGAATCCCGACGCACTACGCGCTGATCCGCTGGCCCAGGCGTTTGTCCGCGGGATGCTGGAGGCCGGCAAACCCACCTGCGGTATCTGCCACGGCCAGTGGGTGATGGTCAGCGCCGGCATCCTCAAGGGCCGTCGGGCCACCGCCGTCTGGAACATCCATCCCGACCTCGCCAACGCCGGCGCCATCGTGCTCGACGAACCCTGCGTCGTCGACGGCAACCTGATCACCGCACGCTTCCCCTACGATCTGCCGCGCATGATCCAGGCGCTCGTGAAACAGCTGACGTCGGATGGCATCACCAGGGAGTAGCAGAAGAACGGGCCCGTGGTCCCGGGCTGCCATTGGATCCCCGTCGAAACCGGACGGACTGAAGTCGTGAACCCTTACCGCTCCCAAACACGCACCCTGCCAACCCATCCGCGCTGCCGATTGTAACGGGCCGCGTCGCACTCGCCAACCGCACGCCGTTGCTGATTTCGCTACAACGCATCGCCGCCGACAGCGTGATGACCGAGGACCTCGCCACCTACCGCGCCGTCAGAGCCGCTCCGGCCGCGGTCCTGCGTCTCCCCCCCGCCTTCGTTCCAGCGGAGCTGCGGGCGCGGTGCACGCTACGAAATTCGTCCACTCCGCCCGCGAACGCAGCTGAACTCGCTGCCATTCGATCCGGGTCCAGACGCACCGGTCCCGGTAGTATCACGCTCGAATACTCCATCGACATCCTTGCCTCGCTCCACCTCATGATCACCAGCTGGCAATGCCGCGCCCTTCCGTTTTTGCGTTGAGCTCGAAGAGTGGTTTCGCCCAAGTGACGGCCGTGCCCCCGCAGGATTCAGAAACCGCCCGCTGGTTCGCCGAGGAGGTTCAGCCCCACGAACCGATCCTTAGATCCTATTTGCGACGAAAATTCCCGGCGTTGCAGGATGTCGACGACGTTGTCCAGGAGTCGTTTCTGCGCGTCCTGCGCGCCCGCATCGACGGCAACTTGCGCTCGGCTCGCGGTTTCCTTTTCACCGCAGCCCGGAATGCCGCCCTCGACGTTTTTCGCCGGCGACGCCCTGAGTTTCACGGAACGATAGTTGAAGATGCCCCTTTGCGCGTCTTGGAAGATAGGCCCGGTGTCGCCGAGACCGTCATTCACGACCAGGAACTCAGCCTGCTCGCCGAGGCGATCGAGGCGCTGCCGCCAAGTGCTGAAACTCCGCAAAATCTACGGTCTCTCCCATCGGGAAATCGCCCGACAGCTCGGCATCTCCGAACGCACGGTCAATGTGCAGGTGGGGCTGGGGGTGCGGCGTTGTGCGGACTTCCTGCGAAATCAGGGCGTGTTGGCCCCGCTTCCAGACACGGAGGGCAACGCACCGTGAAGTCGACGAATGCCTTTGGCCAGGGTTCGGCCGACAACGATATCGAGTGCACCGCCGCAGATTGGCTGGGTCGGCGGGACGGCGGTCTGACCGCCGAGGAATCGCGCGAACTGGAGGCGTGGCTCAAAGCCGATCCGCGTCATGCTGCGGCATTTGCCGGATTGGAGGCCGCACTCCGATCGCTCGATCGGCTCGCGTCACTCCGCCCCCCCCATTCTTCGGCGCCCGACCCCGATCTTCCCCTGCTGGCACAACCTCGGACCGAACGCCCGGCATTCCGTCGTACGCGCCGGTGGATCCCGTTGTCCATCGCCGCCGCCGCAGCAGTGCTCGCCCTTGCCTCCTTTACTCTGCCGACCTCGTTTTTTGGTTCCAGTCCGGCGATCGAACTTCTTTCGACCGAGGTGGGTGAATTCCGCAAGTGCACGCTGCCTGATGAATCCATCATCGAGCTCAATACGGACAGCCGGGTCGAAGTCGTCTACAGCGGGACCGGCCGCCGGGTAAAACTGGTCCGCGGCGAAGCCTACTTCACCGTCGCCAAGGATCCGTCCCGACCCTTCATCGTCACCGCGGGAAACGTAGGCGTCCGAGCGGTGGGCACGGCCTTTAACGTCCGGCTCCGGCCGGAGGCGGTCGATGTGATCGTAACCGAGGGCCGTATCCGAGTGGACGATGCACCCCAAGCCGGCGCTGCCCAGCCCGATCTGCGCCCTGAACCGGCCCCGGCCGAGGTGACGGCGGGTGAACGGGCGGTGATACGCGCGGAGGCCTTGGCCAACCGCTCCGTTTCGTCGTCAGTCGAAGTGCAAGCGGTCGACCGCGGCGAAATGGACCGCCTGCTGGCCTGGCAGGACCAGCGGCTCGAATTTGGACCAACCCCGCTACGAGACATCGTCGCCGAGTTCAATCGCTACAATCGCCAGCAACTCGTGGTCGCGGACGAAGAGACCGGCGCCCTCAGTGTCGGTGGCACGTTCCGTGCCCACGATCCCAATACCTTGGTTCATCTTCTGCAGACCAACTTCGGCATCGTTTCCGAGAAGCGAGGTCGGCAGACGATCTTGCGGCGCCATCCCTGAGTCGCTCGGACCAAGGGGTTAGGGGATGGCGGCGGGCGCTGATCCGCAAGGCGCCGAGGCGCGCAGAACCTTGGCTAAAAAATAATCGCACTCCAGGTTAGTCATTCCGTGGACCTGTCGCGTCTCTACGTGTGCCGGAACCTTTGTCGGGCTCGACCTGAGCCCCACCAGGTTCGTACTCTAACCCCATGCCCGTTGATGCCCTGCATCATCCCCACCCCTACTTTTTCCCCTGGCGAGCCCTCCTGTGGCTGCTCGCCCTGGCGTCCGCTTTGTCGCCGAACGCCGTCACGGCCGCACCGTCGGCGGAGATGGACTTCGACATCCCCGCCGATGACGCCGTTCCGGCCCTGAGGCTCTTTGCGACCCAGGCGCGACGGCAGGTCATCTACTCCGGTTCCGCCGTCGCCAATCTCAAAACCGCGGCCGTCAAAGGCCGCTTCACCGCCCGACTCGCCCTCGTCCAGATGGTCGCCCACACCGGGTTGACCGTGGTCGAGGATGAGAAAACCGGCGCATTGGCCGTCTCCGCCCATCGCCCGCCCCCTGCCCATCCCGATCCGCCAAGGCATCCCTCGCCTGAAGACAAGCCCCCCGACCCCACCATGAAGCGACGTACCCTTTTAAGTGCGCTCAGCACCCTTCTGACCATCAGCCCCGCCGCCGCCCAAACCCAGAAACCGACCCCCGTCGACCAAAAGTCGGACGAGATCATTCAACTCTCCGTCTTTCAGGTTCAATCCAGCCGCGAGCACGGCTATCGCGCCGCCAGCAGTGTCACCGCCACGGGCATTGGCACTGAGATCGCCAACATCCCGGTCAATGTCGGCGTTGTCACCCAGGATTTCATTCAGGACTGGGGTGGCGTCGAGCTGCGCGACGCCACCAAGGGCGTCTCCGGCTTCAACTCCGACTCCCAGAACTCGAATCGCGTGTGGTTGCGTGGTTTTGAGTCGTCGCGGATTCTGCAGGACGGCTTCGAGATTGGCTTCGGCATGATGACCGACGGGGTGGACCGCATCGAGATCATCAAGGGACCGTCGGCCATCTTCCACGGCGAGGTGAACCCGGCCGGTGTGGTCAACCTCATTTCCGCGCGACCAACCTGGAGGCCGCAGCATCAGGTCCGCCTCTCCTTCGGCAGTTTCGAACACCACCGCGCCTACGTTCAGACCTCCGGACCGATCATCGACGACAAACTGGCCTACATGGCGTTCGCTTCGTACACCGATGAGAAGGGATGGGCGGACCATATGATGCGCCGCATCAAGATCGCCGGTGGCGCGGTCACCTGGCAACCGCTGCCCAAGCTCAAGTTCACCCTCGACGCACGCCGCACGGACAAGGTCCGCATCGAATCCGCCCTCCTGCCCTTCAGCCACCCGGCGTTCGTGGCCGCCGTGCAGGCCGGCCAGGTCGCCCCGCTCACCACGGCGCGCGCCTGGCTCAATGCCAACCCGCTCTACGGAGCGAATACTGGACAGAATGTGATTCTGGTCGACCACCTGGTCTTCAAGAACCGCGAACAGAATCCTTTTAACGGCAACTACCCGCAGACCGAGAACCGCCAGACGATCCAGGCGGAAATGATTTACGCACACAGCAAGGCGGTGAACTTCCGCCTCGCCGCCTTCGACAACGAAGCCGACCGCACGGGAGGATTCTACACCAGCTTCCGTCCGGTGGCCGGCTACAATCGGGACCTGATCTTCGCCGCCGCCGAACATCGCTTCAACTACACCTTTTCCGATACGGCACGTTCCGGACTCAAGGCGGACCTCAATCTGAATTTCTCCTTCCTCGGCGTACATCACGCCATGCTCGTCGGCTACGAGCACGGAAAGCGGGAGTCGGGCGCGTCCAACATCAACACCCTCGCCACGGTCTACAATCCCCGGACCGATCCCGAGCGTGACGCCCTGGCCGAACTCCGCGCCCGCAACCCGGCCTGGTTCCCGCCCATCCTGGAGTACGGTCGGCTCGCGTCTGACAGCTACTACGTCGCGAACCAGATGAGCGTGCTCGACGGCCGGCTGCGCCTCCTCGCCGGAGCCCGGCGGATGGACCTCGAGGTCTACTCGCCCGGTGCCACGGCCGGGAGCGGCCGCACCAACCAGCAGTCGAAAACCACGCCGCAGGCCGGACTGCTCTACCGGCCGTCCGATCTCGGAGCCCTCTACGTCAACTACAGCGAATCGTTCGAATCCCAACTGGTGGTCGACGCCCTCGGTGGCGTTTCCGGCCCCATCACCGGCGACGGAATCGAAGCCGGTATCAAGACCGACTGGATGGACGGCCGCATCTCCGGCACGCTCGGCGTCTACCGGATCGAACGCGCCAACATCGCGCGTCGCGACACGCCGCGTGAGCGCGAACTGAACATCACCCCGCTCTGGATCATGGGCGGCGTGCAGCGCACCGAGGGCCTCGACCTCGACGTGACCTGGACCCCGCAGCCCAACCTCCAGTTCATCTTCACCTATGCCCACATGTGGTTTGCCGAGACCGTGGCCGACCAACAGACCCCCCAACAGGTGGGTGTCCGGCTCCGTCATACGCCCGAACACGCCCTCGGCTTGTTCGGAAAGTACACCTTCACCTCGGGCCCGCTCAGGGGCTTCTACGTTGGCGCCAGCGGATTGTACCGCAGCACGTTCAATTTCCACGACAGCTGGGACGTGCCCGCCACCGTCGACAACTTCCGCCAGCTTGATCTGCTGGCTGGATACCGCCTGCCGCTTCGGGACGGACGCGAGCTGACGCTGTCACTCAACGTCAACAACGTGACCAACGAGCGTTTCCTCGACTTCCAGTATCTCTGGAATGAGCCGGTCAACGCCCGTTTCAACATTGCCTACCGTTTCTGACGCACCACCGGCATGAACCTAAAAACCGCGATGAACCACGGATCCCGCGGCCGCGGGACGGATCAACACGGATACAAACGAGTTGAGCCAAAGTGGGAACTCACCTCGCAGGTGAAGAACTGCTTGCGCTCCGAATCCGCGTTTATCTGTCCCGCGGCCGCGGGATCCGTGGTTTATGAACGGATCGACTGTCTTCAACTGCGGAATCTAGGATGAAACGTCGCACCTTTCTCGCCCACGGCGCCGCGGCTCTGACCGCCGGAGCCTTGCCCTCCCTCCGCGCGGTCGCTCGAGCGGCGAACGCCCCTCCGGACTTTTTCGCGCGCTTTCCATCGTGCACGGAGTTCGAGGGCCGCGTGCCGATCATCCGGATCGCGACGGGTCGGATCATCCACCGGTTCTTTGACACCTCGCCGATCAGTCCGTCCGGTCGCTTCGTCGGGCTTTTCCGATTGCCCAACGAAAACCGCCCGCCGCAACCGGGTGAGCCCGGCGAGGTGGTGCTGGTCGACCTCACGACCGGACGCGAGCGCACGGTCGCGCAGTCGCGAGGCTGGGAGACCCAGATGGGGGCCAACGTCCAGTGGGGCGCAACCGACTCCGACCTCTTCTTCAACGACGTCGACCCGGCCACGTGGACTCCGTTCGCCGTCCACTTCAATCCCGCCACCGGTACCTCGCGCCGGCTCGACGGCACCGTCTTCACGGTCTCACCCGACGGCCGCTCCCTGACCTCCTACAACCTGGTGTCTTCGCGGCGCATCCAGGTCGGTTACGGCGTCGTTCTGCCCGAGGAGAAAACTCCGCGGAACCGGGGCCCCGTCGCGGACGACGGTCTGTTCCTCACCGACATCGCCACCGGACGATCCCGACTGATTGCCTCGATCCGTGACATCTACGAACGCGCCGTCCCGAGCCTGCGCATCCCTGAACCAGAAAAGTTCGAGTACTACTGTTTCCAGATTCGATGGAATCCGCAGGGGACCCGCCTGATGGCTTTTCTCCGTTGGTCCGACCCAACCCAAACCGGCCCGCGCACCGGACCGCGTCTGCTCACGCTCGTGACGATGAAACCCGACGGCTCGGATATCCGCCTCGCCGTGACCCCCGAACAATACGCCCGGGGTGGGCATCACCCGATGTGGGCGCCCGACGGACAAAATCTGACCATCAACCTGAATATCCGCGACGGCACAAAGGACCTCGACCTCGTCAGCGTCCGCTACGATGGCGCCAACCTGCACTCGATCCACCCCATCGGCTCCGGACATCCTTCGATGCATCCCACGAAGCCGTTTGTCATCACCGATGCCTACCCGCGCGAACCCGTCACGCGCGGCGACGGTACCGCTCCGCTCCGTCTCATCGATCTGCGCGACCGCACCGAGATCGCGCTGGCCCAGGTGCTGCTCACACGGAGCGAGACGCCGCGCCTCACGGCCGAGCACCGCATCGACGCGCATCCGGTCTGGGATCGCACCGGGCGTTTTGTTGTCTTCAACGGCGTCCACAACGACACCCGTTCCGTCTACATTGCGGACGTCGGCCCGTACCTCGATCAAGCCATGGCGCGCGCCTAGCGCACCTTCTTACTGCTGTTTCCTATGCTCAACCGCCGCCGTTTCCTGTTCCGCACTGCCGCGGCCGCCGCACTCACGGCCCTGCCCGCCTCCCGACTCACGGCCAAGCCCGCCACCGCGCGACCGCCACGCATACTGCTCCGCGGCTCCTGGCAAAGCGTGAACATCGGCGACATCGGCCACACCCCGGGGGCCCTGCGACTGATCGAGCGCCACTTCCCGGAGTCCGAGGTCATCCTCTGGCCCGGCACACTCGGCCATGGTTCCCGCGAATTTCTGCTCAAAGCCTTTCCTCGCCTCTGGATTGCGGAAGGCGCTGCGGGCACCGACGGAAAACCCGTGCTGGGCCCCGACGGGCGGCCCACGTCCAAAGCCCTAACGGACGCGTGGGCCGAGGCTGACATCATGATCCATGGATCCGGCTCCGGCTTCGGAGCCCGGGCCCACCTCGCGGCCTGGCATCGCGCGACCGGCAAGCCCTTCGGTGTCTTCGGAGTCAGCACCGACCCCATTTCCGGTTTCGGCGACGGTCGCGATCCCGAGGGAGGAACCCTCCAGAGCATCCGTCAACGCATCGAGCAACTGCCCCGCACCCACCTCGACGCCGAGACCCGCTGGATCATCGATCACGCGTCCTTCATGTTCACCCGCGAGACACTTTCCCGCGATTACCTCCGTCTCCAAGGCGTGACGACGCCGATCCTCGAGTTTGGACCCGACGCGCAATTTGGCATGCACCTGCGTGATGACCCACGGGGTGACGCCTATCGCAAGTCTCAAGGCCTCGAAGAGGGAAAGTTCATCTGCGTCATCCCTCGGCTGCGCTACACCCCCTACTACCAGATTCGAAACGAGGCGCGGGTGCCGACCGATCACGTCAAGGACGCCATCAACGCGCGGACGACCGAGCAGGATCACGCCAAGCTCCGCGCCATGATCGTCGCCTATGTTCGGCAGACGGGAAACCGGGTGATGGCCTGCGCTGAAATGACCTACCAGGTTCCGATGGCCAAGGAGGTGCTCGTGGATCCGCTGCCGGCGGACGTAAAGAAGAACGTCGTCTGGCGCGACACCTACTGGCTGCCCGACGAGGCGGCGTCCATCTACTCGAAGGCCCAGGCGGTCATCAGTGTGGAATGCCATTCGCCGATCATCGCGCTCGCCAACGGCACGCCCGCCTTCTACGTGCGCCAGCCCACCGACACCTGCAAAGGTCAGATGTATCGGGATATTGGTGTCGACGATTGGTTCTTCGAAGTCGACGAAACCAACGGAGACCAGCTCTGGTCACGGCTCGAAGCCATCCACCGCGATCCAGCCGCCGCCCGCACCTACGTCGCCAATGCGATGAAACGGGTGCACCGCTTGCAAAAGCGCATGGTGGACGCCCTGAGAGAATCGATCGCTTAACGAAGCCAACCGAACACAGGGGCCAGGAGACGTCGCCAACGCCAACGAGAACCCCGGCTCGGTTCAACGAGCGCGGCCGGAACAGGGTCACCGCAGGAAAGTGGGATTGATGCAGGAACGCGCCCACCGATCCCTAGGCTTAAGTCAAATCCGGGTCCCGGCCGTCATCCTAGTCGTGAAGGAACACCGTCAGGATCTTGCTTCCCGTCACTGAATCTGCGCAGCCAACGTCGAAGGGCGGAGCCGCCCAGCTTCACGGACGTTTGGCGTACGTGGCCGGGTCAACTGCCTTGGCGGTCCAGTCGGCGAGGAACTTGGCCACCCGCTCCTTGCCGATCTCGCCGAACTCCGCTTCTCCTCCACCGTCCCGGAGCAGCTTGAGATCCTGGGTGTGCAGGCGCCGCCCGTCGGCGTTCAGCACAACCAGCGCGGGGTAGCCAAAGCGTCCCGGATACTCAAGCTGGGCGAAGACTTTCTCATTTCGATTCTCCTTGCTGAAGTTCACGTGGACGAGGACGTAGCTCTCATTCACCAGCCGACGCAATGTCTCATCTGAGCTCATCAGTTTGTGCAGACGGATGCACCAGAGGCACCACTGTCCGCCCGTCTGAATCAGGACGTGCCGGCCCGATTTCCTCGCCTCGGCCAGTGCAGCCTGAATCTCCTGCTCGGCATCCGCCTCCGGGTGATAGATAACTGGTTTGGGCTCTGCCCGCTCCACGAACCGTTTCCTCCACTTCTCCGGAACGTCTGTGGCGGTCAGCGCAGCCTGTTGCAGGGCGGTGACCCGGGCTTTCCACGCTGCGGCCGCCGCCTCGTCGATCACCGGATTCGCAGGGACTCCCTCGGCATCGAGTGGTCCCCACGACTTTACGAATCGCGGCGTCACCGGCGAAAGCATGAAGACAATCTCCCAGCGTCGCGGATCGTCGGGATGGCGCTCAATGAAGGCGATCGCGGCGTCACGCCACTTCAGGGCGAACTGCTCATTGTAGGCCGCGAGTTCGAGCCGGGACATCTCTTTCACCGGCTTCGGTGGGCTCGCCTTGCCGCTGTCCTGATAGGCCTGCCAGTCTCGGTCGGCCATCGAGGGCTCCACCGCGGAGCGCCCCGTTGCGCAGACAAGCAGTCCGAGCGAAGCAACTACGAAGTGAGAGAGGAGGGTGCGAGGTTTCATGGGTGCTGATCAGAAGTCCTTCTGAACGGATAACCAGTATCGGCGCAGTCGTGGATCGCCAAAGCCACTGTAGTAACCGACCACGCCGACGTAAGCGTCAAACGGCGGCACCGTGTCCATGACGTTCTTGATGCCCGCCTGCACGCTCACGCCGGACAGCAGCCGGCGGCCGAAACGACCCATCGCATCGCTCCGCGGTTCGGACGGGCTGGGGGCCCGCCCATATTGCTTCGGCAAGGAGTAGGACGCAAACAGGTCATGGTAGGTCTGCGAAGGGACAAAGTAGCCGCCCTGGGCATCCGTGTAGGTCGTCACCACACCCGTCCGCAACGCCGAGGGTCCTCCCGGCACTCCGAATTGCGAATACCCATCGTAGTGCGTGGTCGTCCAGCCGAGCACCACGGCACCGCGTTGCCAACTGAACGTGGCGTTGCCCTTGCGCTCCAAAGGCCCACCCTCGTTGACATAGCCAACATACTCGTAGGAAGGACCACCCGGAGTGAACTGACGACGATCATGGCGCATCAGCGTCGCCGTGGCGTTGAAGTCAAACGCGCCAAGCGCCGTCGCACGACGGTGCGAAACCGTGACGTCGAAGCCAACGCTCCTGCTCTCATTGAGGTTGAGGAAGCCCGTATCCACTAAAGTCACCCGTCCCGTGGTCGGATCGCGCGTCACGCGGGAGGCGTAGTCGTCGCCCCCACTCACCACTTGCTGGGCGGACAAGCTGGTGATGAAGTCCTCCTGGATGATGTCAAAGTACTCGACCCCCAGTCTCAATCCCTTCAGCCAGGAATCCGTCGGCGGCACAACGATCGCGCCGACCGTCAGGCTCTTTGAACGCTTGGGCTTCAACTCGGGATTTCCACCACTGATCGTCTGCACGCCGTATGTCGCATTGGTGCGCGGATCGGTGATGGTCGTCAGTGCGGCGCTGGGCACCGTGTTCGGCACCAGTTGCTGGAAGGTCGGCGACACAAAGGCCGTGGCATACGAGGCGCGCAGAGTGAAGCTGTCGTGCGGCTTGTACTTGAATCCCACGGTGGGATTGCGCGAATCGTAGTTGCTCGTCGAAGTATAGGGCTGGTTGTTGGGACTCGGGGGCGACAGCGTCCTGGAGGGCGGAACCCGGTAGGGATTCTCCAGAATGGAGGTGGTTCCGGTTCCCACCTCGTAGAAATCAGCCCGGCCAGCCAGTTGGAAGTGAAGCTCCCGCAGAAATGGCCGAGCATTCTTTGCGCCCACGGCGGGCAGATTGAGTTCGACGAAGCCCGAGGTCACAACGGTCTTCTTTCCCAGATACGTGTTGAGAGAGGTATTGGCCGGGGTCAGCGGGACGATAGTACTGGTGCTGCCGTCACGGATCCCCTGCTGCTTTCGCTTCATGCCGGCGGCGAGCGTAGCGTCTCCGGCCGGAAGCCTGAACACCGGTCCCGCGGCCCGAAGGGCCAGGTCATTGAGAGAACTGCCTAAGTCGTAGTGACCGATGGTAAGGTAATTTTGGAACGGCAGAGGATGGGCCAGGGTGTCGACAAAGGGATTGACCTTGCCGGCGTGGATGGCGCCCTCGATCGCGGTGGAATCAGTTGCGGAGAAATCGAGGGTCATCGACGACCGCGTCCAGGTATAGTCGAGCTGGGCGCGCCACGCATTTGACAGATCAAACTTCAGGCCGGACGAAAACGTCCGGGTGATCGTGTTGTTGATGTTCGGTAGAACGAGATTGGAGGGGGTGGAGATGTAGATATTCTGGCGAAACGGGTTCAAAGGATTGTTGCCGGCTACCCGATAGAAGCTTGGCGTGCCGAACTGAGCGATCGAGTTGTTCTCCTCAAGGGAGTATTCCACAAATGCCTCGAGCCAGTGCGTCATCCTGCGAGAGAGCGTGAACAACGCCGAATTGATTTTCGGAGGCGACCAACCGATCTGACCATTGAGGGCCGCATTGGCTGTGCCGAGCCCGAGGGTCGTATTTGTGCGTCCGGCGTTGGCCAGCAGGGCGGAGTCAAGGTTCGTGCCCGGAGACGTGCCGACGGGTACGGAGGTGACCAGAGCGTTGAGGGGAGTGCCATCCTTCAGCACCAGCGAGGTCGTGCTCGGATTCACATAGTTTGTGCCGCCGGGTGGAGCGAACGCCTGCGGAAACAGTACGATATTGGGGGATGAACTGGCTGCAAACGGTGTGGTGGTGCTGAGGATGTAGGTCGCCCGGTTGCGGATCAGCGTTTCGGTGTTCCGCACCGCAATCTCCGGGCGGTCCTTCGTGTAGAGGGGTTTCCCATCGGAGGAGCGTCCGGAAAAGGTGAACTGGGTCCGGCCTCCTTCCGCAGTCAGACCGTAGTTCAGGTTCACCGACCTGATCGGAGCATCGGAGGAGAATGTGTTCTCATACGTGAGCTTGAACGAACCGCCCGAGAAATTCGACTTGAGGATTACATTGACCACCCCACCGATCGCCCCGCCCCCATAGATGGCGGAGGCGCTGGACGGCAGAACCTCGATGCGGTCGATTGCCTCCAGCGGAATGCCGTTGAGATCGGGCTGCGAGTAGGTGCCCAGGGCCGCAACGCCGGTGCGCTCGCGACCGTTGACCAGCACCAAGGTCTCCGCCAAGCCAGCACCCCGAAGATTGATCGAGCTGTTTTGGCCAAACGAATTGCCACTCCCTTGGTTGATGGAGCGCAACTGAGTGTTCATCGAGAGACGCTGCTTGAGAAAGTCCTCCGTGCTCACCGCCCCTGACAGGGAAATCGTCTTTGCGTCGAAGATATGGTACGCCTGCACATCGTTGATGGTGCGTGGTAGGTCCACATTGCGATCGGTGTAGGGTTTCATCTTGTCCGCAGAGACCTCCACCGCCGCCAAGGTCTCAATTTCTTTTTTTGCGCTGACCACCACCTCCTTCATCACCTGCACTTCACCGTCCTTCAGGACGACGGGCATCTCCAGCGCGCCAACCGGGGTGTCGACGCCTCCGCGCACGACGACATCCGTGATCCGCAACCGCGAAAAGCCGTCGCCATAGGCCACCAGGGTGTAAGCGCCGGGCGGCAAGCCGCCGACACGGAAGACGCCATCGATGCCGACAGCCGCGGTGGCGCCGGACTGAAGCACGGCGACACGCACGCCCGCGAGCGCTTCGCGTCGTCGCGGCGCCAGCAGCGTTCCGCTCACGGAGCCCGGCTTTGGTGCAGCCCGACCGATGGTGAATTGGCCGGGTTTGGATTCGGTGGCGGCGATCCCGGTGTCCTTCAGGAGCGCCTCGAGCGCCGCGTTGGGCTCAAGCGTTCCCTTCACGGCATTGGTGTGGGCCTCCTTGATGTCGGCGGCGAGGTAGACGATTTGCGCGCCGGACTGCTTGACGAAGAGATCGAGCGCGGTAGGGGCCGGTTGTGGCGGGATGTCAAAAGCCACCGGCGCGGCATGCGCGCAGGTGAGCACCACCGTAACGAAGAGCAGGGCCGTGAAGCGATAGAACGGACGGGTCGTCATGGGAACCGGATGCGGGATGGTTTCATGGCCGCTTCGGTCCGCGGCCTTCTCTCAAGACGACACAACAGCGAGCGCCACCCCCTACTGCCAAAAAAAGAATCTCGAAGCACCGCACATCGCGTAGGTGCAGTTCCCCCACAATCCCTGCGAGAAACTTGAAAACTCGCACGCCTTTCGCTCGACACCTTCCTAGTCGTCGTCGGGAGAACGATCCATCAGTGCCGGCACTCGGCCCACTCGGCGGTCGCTGCCGTCTCAACGCCACGTGATGACGATGGAGTCCGAATCGCGGCGGATCACACGCAGGCCCAGTGGCTGCGAGCTCAAGGCGTCCAGAAACCCGGGAAGATCGTCCAGTAGGTAACTACCGCCCATTTCCCGGTCGGAGAGCGCAGGCGCGACTTCGATCGACTTGCCGTGAAACGTGGCGAAACGCTCCGCGGCCTCGGCGAGAGTGAGGCCGTTCAGCACGATGCGACCCTCGCGCCAGGCCGTGACACGATCGATTTCACGGGGGGCGAGGGTGCGAAGTTCTCCGGCACGGGAAAGCTGCTGACCGGGCTTGATCTGGAGCAACGCGAGCCCGTTTTGAATCTCCACCGCGCCTTCAACCAGGGTCACCTCGGGACGGCCGTCGGAGGCCAGGCGGAGGTTGAACTGGGTGCCGGTCACGCGCACGGTTCCACCAGGCGTTTCAACAACGAATGGGTGCGCCTCGTCCTTGGCAACGGTGAAGAAGGCCTCGCCCTTCTCGAGCCGGACGAACCTCCGGCCGCCGCGGAAGTCGGTGATGAGCGCAGTTTGCGCATTGAGTTCCGTGCGCGTGCCGTCGGCGAGGGAGAGCGTGGAGCGTTGCGCCGCGACGGTGGTGATTCTCTGGGTGTCGCGAACAAAAGGCACGAGCCAGACCGCGCACACCGCGAACACGGCAGCGAGCCCCGTGGCGGCTGCGATCCATCGCGGCCAGCGAAGGCCAAGGTCAACCTCAGGGAGCGGCTCGGGACGTGCCACGGCCGAGATCTGCGCAAGCGCCGGAAGTGCCGCCGCCGTCTCATCGCAGATCCGTTGGTACGACTCGAAAGCAACGCGATGCGCGGGGTCCTCGCCCAGCCAGGCGTCGAGGGCGAGGCGGTCGGCCGGCGAAAGCTCACCGCCGTCGAGACGCGAAGTCCAGCGTGCGGCCAGCTCGTCGATGTGTTCGGTGGAGAGGCGACTGTTCATGGAGGGGCTAGAGGCAACGTCGCTGGGGGGAGGTGGAGGACTCAGTGGCGGCGTAGGCTTCGCGCAAGAGACGGTAGGCGCGCGTCATGTGATTTTCGACGGTCTTGACCGAAAGTCCCAGGCGTCGGGCGATCTCGTCGTGCGTAAGGTCATTGACTTTGCGAAGAAGGAAGACCTGCCGACAGGCCGGTGGCAGGCGCAGGAGCATCTCCTCGAAACGCGCGAGTTCCTGCCGCGCTCCGACGACCCGCTCCACCGACGGTTCGGAACTGAACAAGGCCTCGATCGATGCCGTCTCTGGAGCGGCCAGCTGTTGATTGCGACGTCGCCGAAGCTCATTGAGGGCAAGCCGGCGCGCCGTGGTGAAAAGCAACAACCGGGGCTCGCGCGCCTGGCCGCACTCCACTGAGGATTGAATTCGTACAAAGGCATTGTGCGCCACATCCTGCGCTTCGGAACGGTCGCCAAGCAAACGGGCCAGGTAGGCGCGCAACGGACGCACCGTAGTCTGATAAAAACTGCCAAAGTCACGCGCCGTCTCCGGCGGGGACCGCACCCCCGATTCGTGTACGCCAAGGCTCATCGTGCTGCCCTCCCACTAGTGCGGACGCCGCCCGGCAACAAGCCCGGAGGGGACTTGGCAGCGAAACCATGGCGGTGGAAAGAAGCGACCTCGCACCCTTAAAACGACACGCCAGCCCCCTTCCAGCCCCTACCCCCGAATCACTTTTTCCGTCAGTTCCCGACTTCCTGATGCCAGGATCCTTGATCAGATCCCACCCCGATGGCCGTCCCGTGAGGCGTTCCTCCCGAATTGAAGGTTTACCGCAACTGGCAACGCGCAGGTGTCTTCACTCCGCTCCGGGTGGGACAGGGTGAGTCGCCTTTCAATTTGGATCCCGCCGCGGTTCCTGTCCGATTCCGGGGGATTTGGAGCCGAAGTTCGTTCGAGTCGGACCGCGCCGCCTCGAGCCCGAGCGCAAATACCGGCAGTCCAGGAGGACATGCTTGCGTCCGATCGCACCTACTACGCTACGTGTAACTACCGACGGACGGCTGCGCAGATGTACGTGGGGTGCGTTTCCCGTCCAGGTTGGGCAATGGGCTCTATGGTCGGAGGGCCCGCATTCGCGTAGACTCTGTTCACTCAATTGCCTCCCATGCTCACGCTGACCCTCTCCTTTCTGATCGTTCTCGCTCTCGGCAGTCTCGTTCTGATCCGTTCGGTCAAGGCGGCGCCGGTGGGATTCGAGAACGCGGATGGATTCCACTTCGCTCGCGAAGCGGACGGCGCCGCGACCTCCCTCGGGGTGGCGCCCAAGGCCCTTCGCCGCAGTCAGCGGTGCGCCGTGCAGCCCGGCACCTTTCAGCCGGCGGGGTGCTAGCCTCGGGAAGGCTGAGCCGCGTGCTCAGGCCCGGATGCTCTGGCGGTAGGCGAGCGGAGCCAGACCGGTCGCCGCCTTGAAGTGGCGGGTGAAGGCACTGTGGTCGTAGAAGCCACAGTCCAGCGCGATATGAGCCACGGCGTCGTCCGTGGCGCGCAGACGCTCGGCCGCGGCCTGCAGGCGGGTCTGCAGGATGAGCTGTCCGGGGGTAAGTCCGAGCAGGCGCTTGGTCAGGCGCGTGAGCCGGGCCGGCGTCAGACCGGCGCGGGCCGCCAGCAGCGCCGGGGTCACGACTTCGGCAAAATGGGACTGGAGGTAGTCGACCGTGGTGACCAGCGGCGGGGGAATCACGCCCGACCCGCGGCCCACGTGCAGGTCGCGGGACAGGCCGACCAGCCCGATGACGCGGCCAACGGCATTGCGCACCGGCAGCTTGGTCGTGAGGCACCAGCCGGTCTTGCGGTTGGGATAAAGGTGTAGCTCCAGCTTGTTCACCACCGGAGCACCGCGAGCCAGCACGACGGCGTCCTGCTCCGCGTAGCGCGCGGCCAGGTCCGGGGGAAAAAGATCCGACACCCTGCGTCCGAGAAGATCGGCCTTGCCCCGCCGCGCACAGCGTTCGACCAGGGTCTGATTGACCGCGGTGTAGCGTCCCTGGTCGTCCTTCACAAAAAACACCGCGTCCGGCACCAGATCGAACAGCTCTCCCGCCACCAAGGGGGCGGCAAGTTGGGCGAGCGTGGAGGCGGAGGCGGTGGACATTTTTGGCAAAAACAGCGTGTCCGGGCACGGTTTTGATACAAGACTCGTGTGGTATACTCCGCCTGTGTCCCTCGCGAGCCCCCACCGTATCCGCATCATCGACTCCCATACGGGGGGCGAGCCGACGCGTCTGGTGCTTGCGGGCGGACCGGACCTCGGGACGGGGCCGCTGGCAGAGCGGGCGGAGCGGTTCCGGAAGGAGCACGACCGCTTCCGCTCGGCAGTCGTGAACGAGCCACGGGGATCGGACGTGATGGTGGGGGCGCTGCTCGTGCCTCCCCACCGCGCGGAGTGCGACCTCGGGGTCATTTTCTTCAACAACGTCGGTTGTCTCGGCATGTGCGGCCACGGTACGATCGGGCTCGTCGCCTCCCTGGCCCACCTCGGCCGGCTTGCGCCGGGACGGGTCAGGATCGACACACCGGTCGGCCCCGTCGAGGCGGAGTGGCATGCGGACGGCAGCGTGTCGGTGGCAAATGTCCCGAGCCATCGCCGGGCGCACGGTGTGAAGGTGGACGTGCCAGGGGTGGGCGCGGTGCGGGGTGACGTGGCATGGGGAGGCAACTGGTTCTTCCTCGTCGAGGAGTCCGGGCTGACTCTGGAACCAGCCCATCTGGACACGCTGACCGACTTTTCCTGGAAGGTGCGCCAGGCGGTGAACGCCCAGGGATTTCCCGAGGTGGACCACGTGGAGCTGTTTGGACCCACCTCCACACCGGGCGCCCACAGCCGCAATTTCGTCCTCTGCCCGGGCAAGGCCTACGACCGCTCTCCCTGCGGCACCGGCACCAGCGCCAAACTCGCCTGCCTCGCCGCCGACGGGAAACTGGCCGAGGGAGCGGAATGGGTGCAGGAAAGCATCATCGGCAGCGTGTTTCGCGGACGCTACCGGTGGACGGACCAGGCCAAAGGGGAGGTGACGCCGACCATCACCGGCACGGCGCACGTGATTGCGGAAACAGACCAGTTGCTCGACCCGCGCGATCCGTTTTGCTGGGGGATTCGCTAACCCATGAAATCCGGCAAACACGTCCTTGTCTGCGGCGGAGGCATCGTCGGCCTCTGCTGCGCCTATTCCCTCAGCCGCGAAGGCTTCGCCGTGACCGTCGTGGAGCGGAACGCCGAAGGGGCCGACTCCTGCGCGCAGGGCAGCGCCGGATACGTGTCGCCAAGCCACGTCGAACCCATCTCCGCACCCGGCATGGTCTGGCAGGGGCTCAAGTGGATGACCAGTTCGCGCAGTCCCTTCTACATCAAGCCGCGCCTCAATCTCGACCTGATGCGCTGGGGCTGGCTGTTCGCCCGGCACTGCACGCCGGAGCACCGGCTGCGGGCTGCGCCGGTGCTGGCGCAGCACTGCCTCGAGAGTCGGAAATTGTTTGTCGAACTGGCGGAGAAGACCGGCAACCGCTTCGAATTCCGGGAGGAGGGCCTCTTCAATCTCTGCAAATCTCCCGAGACCGTGGCCAAGTACGAAAAGGGTCTGGCCGCCCTTGCCAACGCGGTCGGGGTCGAGGCCAGGATCCTGACGCCGCAGCAAGTCGCCGAACTCGAACCGGGCGCCCGCATGGACATCGCCGGCGCAGTCTATTTTCCGATCGATGCCCACCTGTCTCCCCGCAAGTTCATGCCGGCATTGGTGGCGCTTCTGCAGCGGGAAGGCGTGCGATTCCACTGGAACACGCACATCCAGGGCTGGCGCAGCGCGTCCGGGCGCATCACCAGCCTCGCGACCAGCGCGGGAGACCTCACGGCGGACGAGTACGTGCTCGCCACCGGCTCGTGGGCTCCCGAGACGATTCGCGGTCTTGGGCTGCGTCTGCCCATGCAGGCGGGAAAGGGATACAGCCTCACGCTCGAACAGCCTCGGTTTCAATTGAAGAAGCCGATGATCCTCTCGGAGCGGCGGGTGGCGGTCACGCCGATGGGAACCACCCTGCGTTTCGGCGGCACGATGGAAATCGCCGGGCACCAGGACCAGGTTCGGCCGGAGCGGGTCGAACAGATCGCCTCCGCCGCCCAGCACTATTTTCCGGACATGCGCACCGAGGACTTTGCCGGCGTCACGCCATGGTTCGGCTACCGCCCGGTGTCGCCCGACGGCCTGCCCTACCTCGGACGCTTTTCGCGGTTGGGCAACCTCACGGCGGCCTGCGGACACGCAATGCTCGGCGTGACGCTTGCCCCCATCACGGGCCACGTGGTGGCCGAAGTCCTAGCCGGACGGAAACCGAGCGTCGACCTGTCACTCACCCATCCGGATCGTTTTGCCTGAATTTTTTCCACCCATGAATTGGACCGGTGTCATACCCGCCCTCACCACCAACCTGCGCGCCAACGGCGCCGTCGATCACCCCGCGCTCGCCCGGCACTGCCGCTGGATGATCGACAGCGGCTGCACCGGATTCGTGTGCTGTGGCTCGCTCGGCGAAGCGGCAACGCTCACCTTTGAGGAGAAAGTCGCCGTCGCCACCACATGCGTGAAAGCCGTCGGCCGCCGCGCGCCCGTCGTGCTCGGCCTCGCCTCGCTCTCCACGGCGGAAGCGGTCGCGCTCGCCAAGGCCGGCGCCAAGGCCGGGTGCGAGGGACTGATGATCCTGCCGCCCTACGTCTACAGCACGGACTGGCGTGAAATGAAAGCTCATGTCTCCACGGTGTTGAAGGCCACGAGCCTGGACGGCATGCTCTACAACAACCCTCCGGCCTACAAAACCGACTTCACCCCGGTCCAGATCGCGGAGCTGGCGGCGGAACATCCCAATCTGAAGGCGGTGAAGGAATCGAGCGGCGACACACGGCGCGTGACGGCAATCCAGGCGCTCGTTGGAAATCGGCTCCGTGTCCTGGTCGGGATGGACGACGCCATCGTCGAGGGCACCTACGCTGGAGCGGTCGGCTGGATCGCCGGGCTGGTAAACGCCTTTCCCGCAGAGTCGGTGGCGCTTTTCGACTACGCGAGCCGGGGCGACAAGGCGCGGGCCGCGGCACTCTACGCCTGGTTCCTGCCGTTGCTGCGTCTCGATACCGTTCCGAAGTTCGTCCAGTACATCAAATGGATCCAGGCGGAGGTCGGCCGCGGTACTCCCTTCGTGCGCGCGCCGCGGCTGCCGCTGGCCGGCGAGGATCTCGCGCTGGCCAAGGCCGCCTTGTCCGAGGCGCTGGACAACCCGGTGAAGTAGCATCCGCTCGCCGACCCCTCCCCGCTTTACCAATAGGGAATGGGGATTGCGAGGGGCGACACCAGACGCAGGAGAAAGTGGCCCACGCCGGCGGCTCCGTACAGGTAGTCGGGTGAATACAGTCCCCTGACATCGGTCGGCCAGGCGTCGCCCGCCGGGCTCGTCTCCTTGTAGGCGACGCAGGCGCGGGCAAACTCAAGAGCACGGGATTCCCAGATTGTCTCACCCGTCAGGCGGTGCAGGGCCAGCAGGAGCTCGCCGCCGCCGGCCAGGCCGGTGCACTGGGTGTAGTTGTTGCGAAAATCGCCGTAGTGGTAGGTCGCTACACCGGCCTGCAGGGCCAGATCCCGGTAGCGGCGGTCTCCGATGACCCGGTAGGCGGTGAGAAAGGTCATGCCTATACCCGGCGCACCATGGCTGTACTGGCAGCGATTCAACTCCGGCCCGCCCGCCCGGCCAGGCCAGTTCAGGCCACCGCGCGACGATTGGGCGTACCGTTCCACGGTATCGAACAACTCCACGGCGAGCTTCGCCCAGCGTTCCTCCCGGGTCGCTTCAGCCAGGCAGGCGAGGAAGTGGGCGATCCCCGAAATCCCGTGGGCCGCGCCGAGGAAGAGTTCCGGCCGAAAGCCCAGCTTCCCGTCTGGATTAATCACACACCAGGTTCCGCGCGCATCGCGGATGATTTGGGCCTCGATCCACGCCGCGCACCGACAGGCCCCCGCCAGGTGCGCGTGATCCGACGTACGGGCCCAGAGCTTGAGGAGGTACAGCCCGTTCGACGCCTCACCTCCGAGCAGATCAGTGACCGGACCGCTGGGTTCACGCAGGATGATCCGGGCATTCGCCCGCGAGAATTCGGGGACGCCCGACCCCGCGATGAAATCCGAGCGGTAGAGGGCCGCCCACGCCGCTCCGGTGCGTCCGAAGTGAAGTCCCCGTTCGTAGCACTTCCCCGGAAAGGCCTCGCACCAGTCGATCGCCCGTCCAGCCATCTCAATCGCCGCCTCGACCCCGTACGCGCGGGAATAGTCCGTGAGGAAAAAGGGGATACCACCGACGCCATTAAAGATCCCAATGTCGCGATGGGGCTTGTTCTCGTAGTCGATGGTTTCCCAACAGGATCCGACACTCGCCTGCTCCTCGGTCCGACGCACAAAATTGTAGATCGAGTGCACGGCCGCCTGAAGCTCGGGGTGGTGGTCGGGGGACGGCGGGTTCACCGGCCAAGGGTGGGCGTACCGGCGGAGCGGAGGCAAGCCACTCCGCGTCCCGGCATCGACCTAGATTCAGCCGTTGAACCACGGAGAACACAGCGAGCACAAAGTGAGATCCCAGAAAGATCAGAACCGAGGTGCCTCACCAGCAGGGTGAGTCGATCGTCCGTAGATGGGATGCTTCAACGGTCTTTCTCGGCGCTCCTTGCCTTCTCAGTGGCTCAGTCATCTGTGGAATCGAGGATAAATGAGGGCAACGGGCACCCCGTTTCAACGCAACGCGTTAGTATTTAGTATTTTGCTAGAAAACGATCTACCCTCTGGCGGAGCCCGCCGGGCGCAATGTTTCGAATTTTGAATCCAATCACCCGACTCGCGACATTCACCTCGGATGACACGACTCTCCCTTACACTCGCCCTGACTCTGCTGCCACCGGTTTTCGCCGCGGGACCTTCGCCGACGCCGGCGACTCCGATGGCGGCCCTCGAACCGGCCAGCCAGGCGGATCGCGATTGGAGCCACCTGATGGATTTTCTGAAGAACAAAACCTCCCTCCCTGCGGATTGGGAACAACGTTCACCTTCGGATCAGGTGCGGGCCACCGAGGCCATGTTGCAGCACGTGCAGGACCTCGAGCTCGCCTTCATTGACTCGCATCCCACCGACCCGCGGCGCTGGGAAATCGTCGTCATCCTGCGGCGCTCGCTGCCGAGGTTTGTGAGCGAGATTCCCACCGGCTACGACACGCACCCGGACAACGGGACATTGATCCTCGATCACGCTGCGTTCGCCAAGCGCCTGCGCCGGATCGCCACCCTCGAGCAGGCGCTGCTGTCGGCCAGCGACCTGCCCTCGTCGTTGAGCCTGGCCAAATATCGCCCGCTCTTTCTCGCGCGCACCGTCGATGACGCCCTCACCCTCGCGCGCACACAACCCGGCGTCGCGATCGACTGGGCGTCGCTCGCCACAAAGGTGGATGCCTACGCTCGCGACTTTCCCGGCGCGTCGGAGGCAGAGTGGCTGGAGAACACCTACCTGCGCCTGCTCGAATCCAAGAGGCCCGATGCCCTCATGGACCGTCTGCAGCAGTCCGCCCAGAGCCCAAACGCCAAGGTACGAGCCATGGTGGCGGGGCGCCTGCGAGTGGAAACCGCGCGCCATGAACCGATGGAACTGACTTTCACCGCCCTCGACGGACGGAAAGTCGATCTGGCCGGGCTGCGCGGCAAGGTCGTGCTGATCGACTTCTGGGCCACTTGGTGCGGTCCGTGCATCGCCGAAATGCCGACGGTGAAGGCCGCCTACGACAAGTACCATGATCGCGGATTCGAAGTCATCGGCATCGTCCTCGACGACGAGGCGGACCGGGAGAAGGTGCGCCAATTCATCGAACGCGAACACCTGCCCTGGCCACAGTATTTCGACGGCAAGAAGTGGAAGACCGCCCTCGCCCGGGACCTTTCCATCACCTCCATCCCTGCCACCTTCCTGATCGGCCCGGACGGACGATTGGTTTCCACGTCAGCCCGCGGCAAAAGCCTCGATCTTGAGATCAGCCGGCTTCTGAATCCGTGAAACCACTATTTCCCCCGGTCCGCCATGAATCTGCCTTACCGTCCCATCCTCGCCGAAACCTTCAGCTCCGGTCAGATCTTCCTCCTCGTCCTCATGGTGGGAGGGCTCGTCATTGCCCTGGTCCTACCGGCACTGGCCATGTACCTGCGGTATCGTCGCCGCGAACTCTGGCATCAAACGGCTCGCACGGCACTCGAGAAAGGCCAGCCCCTGCCCATCCCCGAGGAGTCGGTCGACACCACCGCAGGAGCCCGGACCCAACGCTGGCTGCGTGACGTGCGCACCGGCATGATCCTCCTCGCCGTCGCGGGCGGCCTCTGGCTGTTCCTTGCGTTGATCGACCATCGGCCGAGTCCCTATCGCTTCATCGCGGCGATTCCAGGATTCGTCGGTCTCGCCCTGATCCTGCATGCCTGGCTCACCGCCCGGCTCGACCGACGTCAGGACCAGCCACGCGACCCATCCGGACATCCGTGACGGATGCCGAGCTGATCGTTCAGGCGCTCGTCTCACGGGACCGCGCCGCCTTCGGTGCCTTGGTCGGGCGCCATCAGTCCGCCGTGCGCCGGTTCCTGCGTCACTTGACCCGCGGGAACCATGCGCTCGCCGACGATCTCGCCCAGGACACGTTCATGCACGCCTGGCGGAGGCTGGACGACTTCAACGGCAGCTCTGCCTTTGTGACCTGGTTGTTCGGCATCGCCCACAACCACTGGCGCAACCTGCGCCGGCAGCTCGAACGGGAGGCGCCCGCCGACCCGACACACCCGGAACCGCAGGTGGAGCCGTCGACCGGGAACTCCGACCTGCGGCAGGACCTGGCCGAAGCCTTGCAACACCTCTCCACCGACGAACAGCTCGCGGTGCACCTGTTTTATCAGCAGAGCCTTTCCCACCGTGAGATCAGCACCCTGCTCGGCTGGCCGCTCGGCACGGTGAAAACCCATCTCGCCCGCGGTAAGGAAAAACTACGTCCCCTGCTCTCTTCATGGAATCCCTAAACCTGAATCCACGCCCACCCGACGACGACGAGGTCGATGCCTGGCTGCGGACGCGCCTCGCCGAGTCGTCCCTGCCTGACGCCGGCTTCACCGCGCAGTTCGTCACCCGCCTCCCCCCGCGACCCGCTCCCACCGGCCCCCTCCTTCGCCTCAGCCTCTGTCTTTTCGCCGCGGTCGCCGGTGTCGCCGTCGTCGTCGGGAACATGCCGGCCTGGGAAAGCGTATCCAGTGAAGCCTCGACCTGGGGCGACCAACTCCTCGCGGCCGTCCGCGCGCCCTCAGTCCACGGCGTGCTGGTCGGAGTGTTGGTCAGCCTCGCCTCCGTCCTCTTCGCCCTGAAATCAGATCCAACCCAAGAAACCGACTAGACCCCGCCGAAGCCCAGCTCCGCTCCCCGGCCGCCGTCCTTCGCCATTCGTCACTAGTCACTGGTCATTCGCCATTCCCGCCCCCGGCGGGCAGCCCTACTCCGCCCGCAACACCAGCATCGGATCCACCCGGGCCGCCCGGCGGGCGGGCAGGTAACAGGCCAGGAGAGCCACCGTGAGGAGAACAAGCGCCGCGCCGAAGAGTGAAACCGGGTCCGTCGGACCTGTTTCGTAGAGGAGCGCGGTGAACATGCGGGCCAGCACGACAGCGCCGACGAGTCCGACGCCCACCCCGACGACTGCCAGCTTCAGGCCAGAAACCAGAACTTCCCGCAGGATCTGTCCGGCAGTGGCGCCCAGCGCCGTACGGATGCCAATTTCCTGGGTGCTCTGGGCGACCGAGTAGTGCACCAGGCCAAAGATGCCAACTCCGGCAAGGACGAGAGCGATGCCGGCAAAAACCGAAAGGAGCTGCGTGCGAAAACGTCGAGTCGCCATCGTCCGGTCGAGCAATTGCTCCATCGTCACCACCTGCTCCAATGGCACCGACCGGTCGATCGACTGAATCGCCCGCACCAGACCGGGTGCCAGGGTGGCGGGATCGGAGACGGTGAGCACCAGGACATTCATGCCACGCGACGGCTGCTGAGACCAGGGCCGGAAGACTTGGGCGAGCGGCGCACGGTCGAGTGCCTGCAAGCGCTGGTCGCCGGTCACACCGACCACGGTGATCCAAGGTTGCCGGATATCTGCTCCCAGCCGGAACAATCGTCCCACCGGATCCTCGCCCGGCCACAGTTGCCGCGCGAGGGTCTCGTTGACCACCGCGACCGGTGGTGTCTCCGACCCATCAAAATCAGAGAAGACGCGCCCCGCCCGCAACGGCACGCCCATGACGCGGAAATAGTCCGGAGTGATGGCCGTCACCGCGAGGGGAATGCGTAACGAGTCCACCGGTCCCGAAGCGGATCGATCCGGGGTTATCTGTGCGGCACCGCGTTCTCCGAGTGTCGCTTCGTCGCTGATCGCAACCGATGCCACCCCCGGAAGCGCCCGCACGCGTTCCAGCAGCGTGGCGGCGTAGGGCACGGCCGCGTCTTCCGGCCGGCCGGCATCCAGACGGAGCGGCGCCACCAGCAGGTTTGCCGTCCGATAGCCGGGCGCCACGTCGAGCACTTCGACAAAGCTGCGCACCAGCATCGCCGCTCCGGCAAAAAGCATCACGGCGAGCGCGAACTCAGCCACCACCAGCACACTCCGGATTCGCCGCGCACGCGGCGTTTCGGACAGGCCCCGACCGCTGTTGCGCAGCAGAGAGAGCGCGTCACGGCGACCGCACTCGATCGCCGGCCGCAAACCGCTGGCACACAGGCTGACCAGCGCCAGCACGATGGCAAATCCGAGCACGCCGAGATCGATCGAGATGGTATCGAGACGCGGCAGATTCACTGGGGCGGTCGCGCGTATCGCCAGAATCGTGACACCAGAAATCGCCAACCCGACGCCAGCGGCGACCAGGCAAAGGACGGCGTTCTCGATCAGAAGTTGCGCGACCAGCCGGCCGCGAGTCGCGCCGAGGGAAAGGCGCAGCGCAAACTCCCGCTGTCTCGCGACACCCCGGGCCAGCATGAGATTCGCAACATTACTGCAGGCGATCAACAACACCGTTCCCACCGCCCCGAGCAGGAGGAGGAGCGATTTTCTCAAGTCGCGCCCGACCACATGCTCCAGGAGGGGTGCTATCACCACCCCAAGCCCGGAGTTGTCGGAAAACTCGCGCTCCAGGGTGGAGGCGAGGCCGGACAGTTCAGCCTGAGCCTGCAACAAAGTCATGCCAGGAGCGAGACGACCCAGGACATACCACGGTCCCGCACCTCGTCTCTCGCTCAGGGTCGAGTTCGGGAGCGGCAACCAGAGTTCCGTCTGCTTGTCCGGGAATTCGACCCCTGGGGAAGTCACCCCGACGATTTCCACGGGGCGCCCATCGACCATGACGGTGCGCCCGACCATGTCGGGTCTTCCGCCAAAGCGGGACAGCCAGGCGGCGTGAGAGAGCACCGCCACCGATTCACTTCGCGCGGAGTCCTCTTCGTTAAGGAGTCGACCCAGGTGTGCCTTCAGCTTCAGCACCGAGCCCAGGTGGGTGGAGCAACGCACTGCGCTGGTGCGCCTGACCTCGCCGCTGTCGACGACGACGGATACAGGGTCGTAGGCGGCAAGGTCCGCGAAAGAGCCGGCGCTCTTCTTCCAGTCGACGAAATTCAGATAACCGCTGGTCTGCCGGTGGGCCCCCGTCTGACGGTGTTCGGTCCAGACCATGACCAGGCGATCCGACTCCGGAAACGGCAGAGGCCGCAGCAGGACGGCATTCACAATGCTGAACATGGCGGTGTTCGCACCCACGCCGATCGCCAGAGTCAACACGATCACGAGTGTGAACCCCGGATTGCGGCCGAGGGCTCGCACCCCCAGGCGCGTGTCGCGTGAGAGGGCGTCCCACCACCCCGGAAACCGGGCATCCCGAGCGCGTTCCTGGATGCCGGCCAGGTGTCCAAACTGCCGTTGGGCCGCCAACCGCGCTTCGCTTTCCTCCATCCCGGCCTTCACATGGAGCCGGGCCTGCTGCTCCAAGTGGTGCCGCATTTCCTCCGCCATCTCCCGCTCCCAGCGTTTCCGCCAGGTGAGGTTCAGGAGACGTTGGAGCCACGGCTTCATGCACGCCCCCCGGTTTGCGACCCCGAATCGCGGCGCAGTGTAAACGGGCGGTGCCACTTCACCTTCCGATCGGTTCCACAAGCCTGCCGTTGGTCAGTCACGTTCTGCACCATGTTTCCCCTAGATATCCTAGGAGGGAGCCACCCCTCCCCTAGAATGTCAAGAGGAGAAGGGTTGCCCGGGAATGGACCACCCTTGGATTCTGTCGATCCTCTCGTGGCGAAAGCTCGGGCTCGCGCCGGGACCTACCGTGGGCTAGTGTGTCGCGGTGACCTCCACCGGCCAATTTCCTGATGAACAGCGCGCGGACGGAGAATTCGAACGGCAGGACGACGCCTTCCGCGCCTGGGTGCGGGCGGATGGTTCGACACCCTACCCGCCGACTCCGGGCCGCTATCACCTCTACGTCTCCCTCGCCTGTCCCTGGGCCCATCGCACCCTGATTGTGCGGCATCTGAAGGGGCTCGATGGAAATATCGGCGCAACGGTGGTCGACCCGGTGCGGGACGAGCGGGGATGGGCATTTCGGGATGGACCGGGCCACTCAAGTGACCCGGTGAATGGCTTCCAGTTTCTCTCCGAGGCCTACCTCGGCACCGACCCGAATTTCCGCGGCCGCTGGACCGTGCCGGTGTTGTGGGATCGGCAGACCCGGCGCATCGTGAACAACTCCGAGGACGACCTTTGCCGGATGTTCAATTCGGAATTCGCCCCGGCCAGTCAGGGCGTGGATCTCTTCCCGCCCGCGCTCGCGGCCGAGCAGGATGCGCTCAGCCAGTTGATCTATGAACGGGTGAACAATGGCGTCTACCGCGCCGGGTTTGCCACCCGCCAGCCCGCCTATGAACGGGCTGTGCGCAAGGTCTTCGCACTGCTCGACGAACTTGAGGTCCGGTTGAACACGCGGCGCTACCTGTTCGGCCCGACACCGGTCGAGACTGACTGGAGGCTCTTCTGCACGCTCGTGCGGTTCGACGCGGTCTATCACGGCCACTTCAAGTGCAACCTGAGATCCATCGCCAGCTATCCGAATCTTCAGGCGTATCTGATGGACCTTTACCAAGTGCCGGGAATCGCTGCCACCGTCGACTTCTCCCACATCAAGCGTCACTACTACGTCACCCACACCGAGATCAACCCGACGCGAATCGTGCCGCTGGGACCGCAGATCGACCTGTCCCGGCCGCACGGACGCGAACGACTCGGCGTCCCGTCGAAGGCATAGTGGCTTCAACTCGGTCGGAGACGGTCCCGACCAGTCCCGCCGCGGTGGTCCGGTTTCTTCACGCGACGCCATTCCCCACGGGGTCGGCGACCCCACCTCCACCAGGCAGCGACGCGCAGACGCAGCTGCGGGAGCCGGCCTCACACCCGGAAACGTCTAGGTTAACGCCGATGGGGCGCCGACAGGTTGCCCGTATCAGGCTGGCTTCTCGGTGATTTTCACCGTGCGCCCGTAGGTATAGCGGGACGGCTGCCGCCAATAGCCGTAGTCGTACACGACGAAGACCTCGTTGTCGTTGGGTGTCTCTTCAACCGCGGTGTAGTGGGTCGTCAGCACCCCGGAGGTGAGGCGTACCACATTGGTCCACGACACCCCGTGGTCGCGGCTCACGGCGAGGTAGTTTCCGTTCCATGGATGATAGCAGTGCGGCCAGCAGGCCTTCTGTGGAATCCGGACGCCAAACGTGGCGACGAGCATCCCGCTTCGGAGTTCAATCAGATCGGGATCCACCACCGCGCCCTTGAGATCGTCCGGGTTCTTTTCGTCGAGCAGTTTGCCGCTGCGGCCCTTGAGATGGCGAAACATGTCGACCCAGAGCTCGGTACGGTGCACGTCGAGACCCGCAAAGATCCGGGGTCGCGGCGACGACCACGTGGCACCGCCGTCATCGGAGTAGGCCTCATACAGGTCGCGACCCGTGCGCATCAAACACAGAAGCCGGCCGGCAAAGGGACCGCGGCTGATGCGGACCAGCACAGGCTCATTGAAACCCTCCGTGCCGACGCCGGGATCCACAGCAATCGTACCCACCAATTTC
>JAXMHM010000090.1:0-1532 GCA_046346755.1 Opitutaceae bacterium
ACTCAACTTATTAGGGTGTGTGATAGCATCATCGCCGATTATTAGGGTGTGTGATAGCATCATCGCCGACGAATGAGCCTGGTCCCCGGCCTTGAAGCACTGATCGAAGGAGGCTGACATGACGGCGACGTCCTCAATCACGCCGGCGACGGATTCCCGTCGCGGCCTTCCCCCCGCGTCCCGCCAGTCGATGGTGTACCCGGAGAGCGATGGTCAGCCCATGGCGGATAATACCCGGCAATTTGATTGCATCGTGATGATCCAGGGGGGCCTGGCGGCGCTGTTTGCCGACCGCCCCGATGTATTCGTCGCCGGTGATCTGCTGTGGTATCCGGTCGAGGGTCAGCCCCACATCCGCGCCGCGCCGGACGCCATGGTGGTGTTCGGTCGCCCGCCGGGCTATCGGGGGTCCTACATCCAGCATGAAGAGGACCACATCGCGCCGCAGGTGGTGTTCGAGGTGCTCTCGCCGGGCAATACGCCTGCGGAGATGCGCAAAAAGCTGGGCTTTTACGACCGCTACGGGGTAAAGGAGTACTACGAATACGATCCGGATCGGGGGACGCTCAAGGGCTGGGTGCGCCGGGATGGCCGGCTGGAGCCGCTCGGCTTGATGGAGGGGTGGGTCAGTCCGTTGCTGGGGATTCGGTTCGGCCTGGAGGGAACCGACCTGGCGCTCTACCACCCGGACGGGCAGCGGTTTGAGACGTTTGTCGAACAGGCGCAGCGCGCTAAAGCCGAACGGCAACGTGCCGAGGCCGAACGGCAACGCGCCGAGGCCGAACGGCAACGCGCCGAACGGTTGGCCGAACGGTTGCGACAGTTGGGCGTGGACCCAGATGCGCTTGAGGAATAATCTATCTGCGTCAGCTCATCGCACGAAAGGGATTCCAGACGCGCATTGAACCGATCTTCCAGCCGTCCTGAAGATCCTCCGTTACGAGCAAATCCGCCTTTTCCGCCAGCACCGTCTCGACGATCAGGGCATCCCAAAACGACAGGTTGGAGTCAATGCTGCGGCGGATGCCTTTGGTGATCACGCTGTTGGGATCACCGCAACCGGGTAGGTTTGGAACTGTTCGACCACGGTCAATGCCTGCTCTGGCGGCATGGGGCGACCCAGTTTGCGGGTGACCGTGACATAAAACTCCTGTAGAACCTGGGTGCTGAGTCGAATCTCGGCGTATTCGCCAAAAATACCCTCGGCGATGGTTTTCTTCGCCGGCTCATCGAAATCGAAGAGATAGACCAAAACGTTGGTGTCGAGAAAAAGGACCTTATCGCTCATGCAACTCGTCCCGACTCCAGGTCTTCCCGTTCCGCCCGCAGCGACACTGAGCGGCCAGCGTCAGTACGGTTTGCAACGCCTGCTGCCGGCGACGCTGGACTTCATCCATTTGTGCATACTCCTCCAAATACTGGCCCAGCATCGCGTTAACCGAGCGGTTCTCTTTCAATGCGCAAATACGCGCCCGCTTGAGTACCTCGTCACTAACACTGATCGTGAGATTAGCCATATTGTGGTCTCCACA
>JAXMHM010000091.1:0-93747 GCA_046346755.1 Opitutaceae bacterium
CGGATCGGCCCGAGTGATCCTCGGCGGACACTGGCCCAGTGATCTTCTCCTATCCTATCTGCTGGGCGGATTGGTCGTCTCGGCGCTCGCAAAGCCGCTCCTGGGAAAGTAGCGGCTGGCGGCTAATCGCTGCCGCGTCAGCGCAGCCCGGCGACGGAAGTTTCCCCTCCCGTGGCGCGGCGGAGGGCAAACTGGGCCTGATTGTGGGATGCCAGCAATGTCAGATACTCAAGACGGGCCTGGGTCAGATCGGCTTCCGCTTGAACGGCCTCCAAGACGGCGCCCACGTTGAATTCCTTCCTGTCTCGCGATAGGCGGAGCAATTCCGCTGCGGTCTCGACGGTCTGGCGGGCGATCTCCAATTGGTCCGCCAGCGATTGGGCCCGGTTCAGGGAAGAAACTACCTGCCGAATCACCTCGTCGGAGACCTTCTGCGTCTCCAACAACGAAATCTGCTCACGCGCCTCGGCACTGCGTACCCGGCTTCGATCCCCGATTCCTCCAGGACCGATTCGCCACGTCGCCCCGAGCAGATAGTCGGCGGTACCGTCAAAATTGTTCCAGGCACTGTTCATTCCTCCACCCAGTCCCCCCAAATAGGCCATGGCTCCCACCGTCGGAATCCAGGGCCCCTTCACGGCGCCGTTGCGCCCCGCCTCGGCACTCCGGACCAGCGCACTTGCCCGGCGGAGTTCGGGTCGGTTGCCCAGCGCCTGGGCCACCAGCGTGTCGAGTGCCGCGTTGGTGGCGACGAGGGTCAGCGGGGCCAGATCCCCGGGGGTGGGCAGAAGATCCACGGCCGGATCCAGACGGAGCAGTTGTGCCAGTCGGGCCGCCGCCAGGCGTCGTTCTTCGTCGGCCCGCCGGATCTGGAGCTGATTCTTGCGCGTCTGCAGGTCCGCCCGGAGGACTTCTCCCTTGTAGGCCACTCCGACCTCCATCGCCCGTTGCACCTGGCCGGCGTAGTCTTCTGCAATCTTCAAGCCATCCCGCAGGACCGCGATGGAGGCCTCGGTCTTGGCGAGTTCGAGATACCCGGTGGCGGCGGCCAGGATTTCGTCCTGCCGCGAAACCTCCACCGATTCCTCAGCCGCCCGTGCCAACTGACGTGCCGCCAAGGACTGATAGATGGCGTCGCCTAGATCCACCTGAAGGGTCAGCGCCGCGCCCACGGTATAGGCCTGTTTGTTCGCTTCAAACACGGCTCCCGCGACATCCTGGATATTGCCATCATGTCGTCGGTATCCGGCGCCGGGAGCGAGCCAGGGAAAGAAGCGCAACAGGGCCTGATCTTGCTGCGCCTTCGCCTCACGAAGACGCTCCCGGGCGATCTGGACATCCAGATTCTGAGCGCCTGCCAGGCGCAGGGCGGTGGGGAGATCAATGGTGTAGGGCCCGGCATTGGTGACCTGGGCAAACGCTCCTTCGCAAAGAACGAACGCGGACATCAGGGCGACACCCGCCCACCGCAGGAGGGGCATGACTGAATCACTCATCACTTGGCCTCCGCGATTTGGACCGGCTGGCCGTCCGCCAACGCCAGTTTACCTGGCACGACCAGGGTCTCGGCCCCCGAAAGTCCGCTGAGAACCTCCACCAGGGCACCGTCGTTGAAGCCGATGCGGAGGGCCTTTTTTCTGGCCAGGCCGCCTTCGACAGCAAAGGCAAAGGCGTTTGCCTTCTCCATCACCAGCGCTCCCGCGGGGATACGCAGGGCGTCGAGGTGCTCTTCAACGCCCAGCCGGATTTGGGCATACATGCCCGGTCGAAGTTCCAGGCTGGGGTTGGGCAGGTCGGCTTCCACCAGCATGGTCCGGGTGGCTTCGTCGAGCGCGTAACTCAGCCGGCTCACCGTGGTCTGGAAGGACCGACCCGGAAGCCCCTCCACCGTAATCCGGACGGGCTGGCCGGCCTTGATGAGCGAAGCTTCGCTCTCCGGAACGCGGACCTGGGCTCGGATGGTGGAGAAATCCATCAGGGTGATCACCGCTGCGCCCCCGGACGTGTTCGCCGAAGTGGCGGCCGGGATGAAGGCCCCGGAATCCACAAAACGAGCGGTGACGACTCCCGAAAAGGGAGCCTTGAGCTGACTGAATTCGAGCAGCGATTCGGTGCGCTCCAGGTTGGCCTGGGCCACCTCCAATCGGCCGGTCGCCTCGTCCACAGCCTGGGGTGTCACCAGATCCGGCGCCTTCTGACGCGCAGAGCTCATCCGGGATGCCTCCGTTGTCGCCACCTTCACCTCCGCGCGAAAACGGGTTCGGTCCGCCTGCAGTTCCGGGACCTCGATCTCTCCCAGGGCCTGCCCCGCTTGAACCCGATCTCCGGTATCCACGGAGATGGACTTCAAGTATCCGGGGACCTTGGCGTACAGGGTCGCCTGTTGGTTGGCCTTGAGGGAACCGGGAAGGGTTACATAGCGGACAATGGGTCCCCGCGAAGGCCGAACCCCGGGAAACTCCGCTGACTGCGCCCCGTGGGGCTCAGCCAAAGCCAGGATCACCGCCACCACCGGGACGAGGCAGGAAACAGACGGTTTCAGGAACGGATGCATCAATTGAGAGGGACGTCAGACCAACGATGGCGCCGCTGAGGTTGAAGTTTCAAAGTGAGGGCTCTCCGGATCCTCCGGATCCAGCGACGACGACCGGACCTGTTTCGCCGCGAGCAGGGCGAAGACGCCGGGCAGCACGAAGAGGGTGGCGAGCGTGGCGAGAACGAGGCCACCGACAACCGCCCGTCCCAGGGGTGCGGTCTGGTCACCTCCCTCACCCAGGCCGAGCGCCAGTGGAATCATGCCCGCAACCATCGCGAAACTGGTCATCACGATGGCGCGCAGGCGTCCCTGGGCCCCCTGAACCGCCGCCGCCACCCGTTCGGCGCCAGCCCTGCGGGCGTTCTCGGCAAAGGTGATGAGCAGGATCGCATTCGCCACCGCGACGCCGACGGCCATGATCGCGCCGATGGCGGACTGGATGTTCAACGTGGTGCCCGTGACCCACAGCATGACGACCACTCCGGCAATGACCGCTGGTAGGGTGGACACCACCGCCAGTGCCAGTCGGAGCGACTGAAAGTTGGCGGCCAGCAGGAGAAAAATCGTGACGACGGCGAGGACGAGTCCGGAGCGAAAGCCGGTGAGCAATTCCTGCAGCGGCACGGTTTGGCCGCGAAGATCCACCTTGGTTCGGGCGGGCGGAGGGCCCAGTTCAGCGAGGGCGGCGGTGATCTCCCGGGTCACTTCACCCAGGCTCTTCCCGTGGAGATTGGCGGTCACACTGACCACCCGCGCCATGTTGTAGCGCTCATACTGCCCGACCGCGGTCCCCGGGGTGACACTGGCCACATTGCGCAGGAGTGTGGACCGTCCGTCGCCCGAGCTGACCGGAATGTTCCTCAAGTCCTCCAGGGACGTTGTTTGCGCCTGCGGAATCTGGACCTGGACGGAGAACGCAATCCCCGATCCCGGATCGGCCCAGTAAACCGGCACGGTGAAGCGACTGGAGGTGGTCGCCGCCACCAGGGATCGGGTGACGTCACTCATGTGAACTCCCAGCAAGCCGGCCCGCTCGCGGTTGACGTTGACGTCTACGGTCGGGAAATCCATTGACTGGGCGAGGTGAACATCACGCAGTGCCGGAAGCTCACGGAGCCTGGCCGCGATCTTTTCCGCAAATTCCCGGTTCACCGCCAGGCTCGGACCACTCACCGCAACCTCGATGGGCGTCGGTGAGCCGAAGCTCATGACCCGGCTGACGATGTCACTCGGCTCAAACGACACCCGCAGCTCAGGAAGTTCAGTCGCCAGCGCCTTTCGCAGGCGTTCCCGCAATTCGGGAATCCGCACAGGCGCCTCCGGCTGGAGTTGAATGGACAGGTGCGCCTCCTCCGGTCCGCCATTCCACAGATGGATCAAATTCACGGGGTAGTTCGGGGCATGGACGCCGACCAACCCCAGAGTCAGAGCCACGTTGTTCGACCCGGCTTCCCTTCGGATGAGTTCAAGAGCTCGCAGGGCGAGTTGCTCAGTATTCTCCACCCGTGTTCCCGTGGGAGCCCGCAGGCGCAGGGCGAGCTGACCGGAATCCACGGTCGGAAAAATCTCCGTGCCCAACCGCCTTCCCACCACGACCACCACGCCGACTGCCAGGACCAGATAAATGGGAATGAGCCCGTGACGTGCCCCCACCACGCCCTTCAGCAGCCTGCCGTAGGCCAGTTGCGCTGGAGAGAACTCCTCAGGCGACGATGCCTGCCCCCCGGCTCCGGAAGTCCGAGGCACGGGCTGCCCTTGAGGACGTAGCAGCCAAACACTGAGGACTGGCACCTACGTGCTGGAGAGGAGAAACGAGGCCACCATCGAAAAACCCACTGCCAGGGCCAGGGGAACAAAGAGGGAACGGGCGGCACCCTGCATGAAGAAGGCGGGCAGGAACACCGCCAGAACACACAGCATGGCCAGAAGTCGCGGCAATGCGGTCTCCCGGGTCGCATCGAGGGCCGCGCGGGCCACAGACTCCCCACGGTGCAGATGGGAGTGGATATTCTCCACAGTCACCGTGGCTTCATCCACGAGGACTCCCACAGCGAGTGCCAGCCCTCCCAGTGTCATCAGGTTGATGCTCTGACCACTGATCCACAGAGCCATCGACGCCGCGAGCAGCGCGAGGGGGATGTTGATCACCACGATGAACGCACTCCGCCAGTCGCGCAGAAACAGCAAAACCATCAGACCCGTGAGAACGGCGCCCACCCCGCCCTCCTTGATCAAGTCGCGGATGGATCGCCGCACCACGGGGGACTGATCGAACTCGTAGGTCACTTCAATATCCTCCGGAACCACCGCCTTGAACCGGGCCAGGTTCTGTTTCACCAACGCGACCACCGAAAGCGTCGAGGCATCCGCCCGCTTGGTGACCGGCATGTACACCGTCCGCCTTCCGTTCACGAGCGCGAAGCTCGTGACCAGATCGCTCCCATCCTCGACAGACGCCACATCCCTCAGAAAGACCCCGGCGCCCCCCTTCACCCGCAGCGGCACGCCTTCAAGATCCTTGATGTTCTTCACCACGGAATTGACCGGCACCAGCGGATAACTGGCGCCCAGATTCATGTTGCCGGACGGACTCACCAGATTGGCTTGGGTCAGGGCGGTGACTATCTCGTCCGGCGACAGGTTGTAGGCCCGCATCCGGTCGGGCTTCACATTGACAAGAATCGTACGGGCGCTGCCGCCGAAGGGGGGCGGAGCGGACACACCCGGAAGCGTGGCGAACAGCGGACGGACCATATTCAGGGCCGCATCCTGCATCTGGCCTACGGTTCGATTCGCGTTGGTCGTCGAAAACACCAGGTAGCCCACCGGCACGCTGCCCGCATCAAACCGCGTCACGAATGGCCCGGGCGTTCCCGGCGGCATGAAGGCGCGGGCGCGGTTGACGTACGCCACGGTCTCCGCCATGGCGGCGGCCATGTCCGTTCCGGGATGGAACTGGAGTTTCATCAGGCTGGCACCCTGAATGGACTTCGACTCCACGTGCTCGATGCCGGTGATGTAGAGGAAGTGGTACTCGTAGTAGTAGGTGAAGTACCCCTCCATCTGGGCCGGATCCATGCCACCGTAGGGCTGCGCCACGTAGATGGTCGGGACCCCGAGTGGGGGAAAGACGTCCCGGGCCATGCGCGTCAGCGCGAACAATGACCCCAGCGTCATGGCCAACACCAACACCACCACGGAAAGAGGGCGGCGCAGGGCGAACTGAAGGACGGAATGCATGTCAGCGAGGCTCAGCGCCAGCGCATCGCGGCGGACACGGAAGCGACCGATCCCGCGCCGGGTTCGTGGTCGCTCACCATCACGTGCCGCGGCCGCGATGGGGACGGCGGGTGCCTTAAACGCCCTGAGACTGGAGAGAGCCAGTGGCAGACCCCACCGTGGAATCCTGAAGATTTCTTCAGGATCCGCTCCGGCGCGCGGCACTGCAGTGCCCTATGCGGGGAGGGAAATCAGGAAGCAGCTCCCATGTCCCAAGGCGCTCTCCACCTCGATGCTTCCCCCCAACTGCCCCAGGGTCAGCCTCGCAATGGCGAGTCCTAGCCCTGCTCCCCCCGCGAGGCGCGATCGGGATGGATCCAAGCGGTAGAACCGGTCGAAGATCTTCTCCTGGTGCTCCGGTGCGATGCCCGGTCCCTCGTCAGCAATGGCGATCACCGAACGGCTTCCACGCGCAAAACACCGGATCGTCACCCGGGATCCCGACGGACTGTAGCGGATGGCATTATGGAGAACGTTCATCACCACCTGGCGCAACAACACCCGGTCGGTGCTGACGACCATCCCCGGAGCGCCGATGACGTCGACGCTCTGCTGCTTCTCAGTCGCCAGCACACCGAGGCATTCACAGACTTCTGCGACCAATGCATCCAATGCCACGGCGTCGCGCATCGTCATCAACCGGCCACTCTCAAAACGGGCGAGCAACAGCAGGGAATCCACGAGGTCGTTCAAACGCTGGGCCTCTTCCAGCATGCTCCCCAACGTCTCGCGCAAAGCAGCCGCATCGCCCGGGTGACGCAGGGCCACTTCGCCCACTGCGCGCAAGGCTGTCAGCGGTGTCCGGAGCTCGTGCGACGCATCGGCTGTAAACCGCTTGAGGGACTCGAAGGAATTCTCCAGCCGCTGCAGGGTCTCGTTGAAAACGGCGGCCAATTGCCCCAGTTCGTCATGCGGATTGGGGGTGGGCAGTCGCTGGCTCAACGACTCGGACGTGATTCGACGCGCCTGCTCAGCCATGGCACTGATCGGACTGAGCGTCCATCCCGCCATCAGATATCCCCCAAACGCCGCCAGGATCGCCGCAAGCGGCACGCCCAGGCCGAAACCCAACAAAATCTCCTGCAACGTGCGATGCAGGCCGGATTCATCTCGAAAGACGCGCAGAGTCACGTCACGTCCACCGATTCGAGCCGGCTTCTCCAGCGCACGCGCCGGAACTCCCGACGCGAGCTGGAGGGTAAAGTAGGGGTGGGCCCGAGCGAACGGCGGCTGATTCAAAGGCTCCCCATCGACGGGCCAGTGTCTCAAAGTCGCTCTCTCGCCCGACCAGACATCAAACCAAGTGGCGGCGTAACCCGGACTGTTCGGGGTCGCCGGGCTGTCCCTTTTCCATCGAATGCCTCCGTCGGCATCGGATTCCAGGTGGGCTTCGATCAGGTTCCAATCAATCTCCAACTGGCGGTCCAGTTCGACATGCAGGCGATGCTCAATCAACCAATAGACTGCCGGCGTCAGCGCCAACAGGATGCCGCTGGCGACCGCCGTGAACCACACCGCCAGGCGGAACTTCAGCGAACGGTGCTGCCACCAGGACTTCACGGCTGTTGTTCCTCGCGTAGCATGAAGCCCACTCCCCGTACTGTCTGGATCAGTTTCGAATGACGGCCTTCATCCAGTTTCCTCCGCAGATGCGCCAGGTGCACATCGATCACGTTGTCGAGCGGCGTGGCGCGATTCGGTTCGCGCCAAACGTTCTGCGCCAGCATGGGTCGGGTCACCACCTGCCCTTCGTAGCGCATCAGATACGCGAGCAGATCAAATTCGCGCGGAGTCAGGACAATCTCCTGCCCCGCGCGCCAGACGCGACGAATCTGCAAATCCAGCAGCAGATCACCGATTTGCTTCCGCAGGACCTCGTCCGGAGTCGTCCGCCGCAGCAATGCACGAATGCGGGCCAGCAGCTCAGCGAAGGCAAAGGGTTTGACGAGATAATCGTCCGCACCGCTATCCAAACCCACCACGCGATCCTCGACGGCGTCCCGGGCGGTCAACAGGAGCACCAGCGGTCGGGCACTGCGGGTACCCAGCGCCTTCAGAATCTCTATCCCGTCCCGACCCGGGAGCATCCAGTCCAGCACCACCAGGTCGAACGACTCGGCATTCAGTTGCCGCAGCCCTTCGTCTCCCGTTCGGGCGGGAACGGCATCGTAGCCTTCCGTCTGCAAGCCGTGAAGGATGGCCTGTGAGGTCTTCGCATCGTCTTCGACGACCAGGATTTTCACTCCGGTCAGTGTCTCGCCATCCACCCGGTTGGCCAAGCATACGATTCCGAGGAATAAGCAAATCCCCATTTCCATAGCTCAAGGAGTCAAGGCACCGAAAGAAAGCGGGAACCGCCGTGATGACCAATGAGCCGACCAACGACAAGCAGATCGAGAACCTGAAGCAGTATCGTTCCTTCGGGGGCGACAAGCCACTGCCCGGTGAGCGGACCCCAACGGACCGATTCGTGCGTGCAGCGCATTACGCCAACGGTCTACCCAGAACCGCCAACCCAGGGGAGGAGGCTGCGTTCATGTTCAGTGTCATCCGAAATGTATCGGTCCCCATTGGCAGTCTGGACCTGGAGAATCCGAACGTCCCCAGCACTATTTTCCGCCACGAGCGAGGCCGCGCCGCGTCCAATTTCTTTGCGGGTTGGGCGGCAGCGAAAGCTCGTCGGGTGGTCGTCCCGGCTCAACGCATTGAGTAGCAGGACGGACAGACCCTTGGTCCCGTCCCTGAGCCTGAGCATTCGATGCCGAAGTCGCGTCCAAAGGGTCGCATGGATCAACGTGCGGTAGATTCAGTCCGGACGAGACTTGCCTTTAATCATCCGGCAGCGGTCGCTGCAAAACATCACTTCATCCCAGACGCGCTCCCACTTTTTACGCCACGAGAAGGGCCGGTGGCACGCGATGCATACCTTCTCCGGGAGATGCTGCTTCTTCACGCCTTTCACGGGGTCTGCGGTGGCTCGTCGGGCGGAGGTCGCTCGGGTGTATTCAATTCGCGGAGTGAATTGAGAAACGCATTCATCGGCGCGGGCTTCGCGGGTCGGAGTTTGGTGCGAAGCACCTTCTCCACGCGTGCGCTGCTCTCAGAAATCAGTTTGGCGATGAGCGGAGCTTCGGGCAGATTTTTCCAGTACTTCTCCGGCATCTCGGACTGCATCGCGCGCACCTTGAGCCGCGCGGGATTGAAGATGCTGCGGTAGTAGGTTCGCCAGAGATCGTAGTGCCCGATGCACAGAAACCGTCGGCACTCAGGACGGGCGTGAGGATCTTCCTAACTTGGGCGTGAAATCGGGAACGTGCGTCCATGTCTCTACGGCCCAACGTTTTAGCTCACCGACCGCCGCAGGAGGCGGGCACTGGCTGCGAATCCAGCGTCGGATGTGCAGGTGAGCTCGAATTCGAACCGGGGAGCGACGGTTCGTGTGCGGCTATCTTGTTGGGCGATTTGGTCATACACGCGCTCAAATTCTCCACTAAGGAGTATGCGGCTTCTCTCGCAGGATGGGCGCCCGGATGTCGAAGTGAATTTCGGGAGATTTCTGGAAAAGAGCATTCCAATCGTAGATCGGAGTAGCGTCCCAATCAAAACGGTCCCCATCATTGCCCACAGCCCCCGTCGGACAACCTCCAACGCCCTTCTCGACTCCTGCAATCTCCTCTTGCGTGGTAGGTTGGTTGAAAACATAGGAGATACCCGTCCTGTCGTCGCGTCGAATATTGTTGGGGGCACACTCACGGCAGAAGTCGCAGTCTGTGCAATGGTCGGTAACGTAATACCTGCCAGGCACGTTCAACGGATATCGGTGGGTAAATTTCGCCATGCGCTTAATGTCGCCCAACGTTCCAGATCAGTGAACGGGCGCCACTGATCCTCGATTGCATACCTGAATGCCATCGCCAGGTTCACTGCATCTGGCTTGTTGGGCGCGCTAGTAAACTTCATGTCCAAAATAAAGCCTATCTCCATCGAAAAGCTCTATCTGCTCCTCGACGCTTCGATTCTTCGTAAAGGAGATCACCTCAAACGACCCGTCCAGCTTCGGCCTCTCCAAGCCGGAGTAAGACTGCCACCAAGTAAGCCGTCCAAGCCCCTGCGCAGCCTCCACAGCATCTCGAACTACTGAACCCTTCGGAAGGTAATAGTAACCGGGCCGCCTGACCGCCCCCCTCATCCCAAAGACCGCAACAAGTATAGAAGAAGCGGAAGCAGTGCCAAATGAAGGTAAGTCCTCGGGGACAGGCCAGCGAGTCCCGCGCAATAGTGGAGTGCCGGCCGAAAGGAATGGTGCGACAGTCTTTGGTGGAGGATTATCCTGGGTCTCGTTCCTCCGCGAATGGCAGCCAACCAAGAGAACCGCCGTGATAAGGTTCAATTTGATGATGCTCGTGTGCATGGAACGCCCACCGTCAGAGCTCACCGACCGCCACCGGGAACGGGCGCTGGCAGCGAATCCAGCCTCCGATGAACTAAACCATCCGAAATCGAAACGTGCGGCGGCGGTTCGAGTGTAGCGATTTTGTTCGGCATCTTCATTTGTCTCGCAACTGGCCGCGGTACGTTTCCCAAAGTAGTCCCGTCGTGAGGAACACCACAAACAGATGAAACCCGCCAATCCAACGAATGGCTGTTGAGCCCCAGATCGCGCAGATGAAAACCATGACCGACGTGAAGATAAGCAAAGCAAGAGTCAGCCTCCACCACCTTGCAATCGCACAAGCCCCAGTCGCCGGGTCAAGGATGCCAATCAGGATGGTGAGAACAGTCATCATGGCTGCGCCGAACGTCGCTGCTCAGTGACGCGACGAAAATCGTGCCGAGAATCGAGCCCCCGCGCAATGGGCGCGTTCACTGGAGCAGCCGGGTTAGGCGATCCGGGCAACATCACTCACCGCGCACAAAGGAAATCCGCTTCGTGGCGTCCTCGATCGTCACAATCATGGGGCCACCATGCAGCCTGATGTCGATGAAGACCTGCCACTCCCGCTTCAGGCCGTCAAACACGGGCATCCCACTCCAGACGCTCTTGACCTCCCATTGCTGCTGCCGGGCGTAGTCGAGCGCCATCTGCATGACCTGCGACGAGCCCAGGATGGGTGGAGCCGCGGGATCTGGTGTCCGCGGAGCTCCAAGTGAGCCTGCCGAAGTGTCGCCGAAACCCTCGCCCTGCGAACGAGATGTGTGGCAGCCCGCAAAAAGTAAACCTGCCCCGAGCAGCACTAGCGTACGCATAAATCGCCTAACGTCGGAGCTCACCGACCGCCGCTGGAACCGGGCTCTGGCTGCGAATCCAGAGTCCGATGAACTGAACCGCCCGAAACCGAAACGGGCGGCGGCGGTTCGAGTGAAGCGATCTTGTTCGGCTATGCATTTAGAGTCGTAGAATGATCCGCGCCTCTCCGATTCTTTGACCATCGACGGAACTCTCTGGCAATGGCCCAGAGCCAAACAGCGGACATCAATATCCAAAACCACTTGGCTCGGGGCTGCTGGACGAAAGCATCGCCATCAATCAAAGCCAAAAGGAAGAATACAAAAGCACAAGCCCCGGGGAATATGAAAACCTTGTGCCGATATCCGGCAATCTGGTGCTGCTGAGTGAAAGAGGAAGAGGCTAGTAGGATTAGGGTGAGGCCCAAGAACAGCAGCCATGTGATGCCGATCAGCATGAGCCCGGTGCCGGTCGTCACCAGTAAACACAAAATCGCGAATCTGGTACCGGAGCTTTTCATTGGGGTTATGTTGCCGAACGTCGGAGCTCACCGACCGCCGCCGGACCCGCGCACTGGCAGCGAATCCAGCGTCCGATGAACTGGCGAGTCCGAACTCGAAACGGGGAGCGGCGGTTCGTGTGGAGCGATCTTGTTCGGCGCGCGGGATGTCATCACTCGGCAACTCCCTCGTCGATGACTGTGACTCCACTCTGAACCAGGAACTTCTTCAGGGCGGCGTGAATGTCGTGAACGGTCTGATATGGAAGCGGGCCAGCAACTCTCGACCAACCCGGAAGCTGGTCGAATGGCTCTGCTCTGGCGAGGTCGGCGCTGCCGTCGCCCGCAAACAGCCAAACCGAACCGGAGTCCTGTCCCTTCGGTGTGCGGCTGTATTCCAGAACGAGTGTGCATGACTGCATAGTGCGAGTGCGCCGAACGTTTAATCTGCGACCGGCGGTCGTATATCCAGTCTTGGAGGACGAACCGGGTCAAATTTCTGCAAATGGCTCTCCACGAGGAGAATTTGCCAATTACCGGCAAAGGTTCTTCCCTGCAATTGCCTCCTGAGAACTGGCGGATTGTTCGGTCGCAAGTGGTTCATAGTGAACCGGGCTGGTCTGGATATACGACTGGGACGTCGTATATTGAAAGCCAAAAATGGGCCCCGGGTCAGTCTGCAGTTGTCCTACCGAGGTGGCTACGTTGCCCTCCAGATGAACGCGGAGGAAGCCATCCACCGAACCCGGGCCGTGATTCGACGTCAGCACAAAGCATTGGCCACCGAAACGTCCTACGTTTCCTGGCTGCGCCGATACATGATCGCCGTCCAGCAGTACCCCCCTTCGTTCACGAGCGAACAGAAGCTGGAACGATTCCTCAGCGATCTGGCCCGTGAACGGGATATCTCTGCCAGCAGCCAAAATCAGGCCTTCAATGCGGTCCTGTTCTTCTACAGGGACGTTCTGGGACGTCCCCTCAAAGGGGTGGATGCCCTGCGGGCAAGCAAACCGGCCCGGATGAGGTCGGCCCCGTCCATGGACGACACCCGGGCACTCCTGAAGACGATCCGAAACATTGGCGGCTATCCGACGAGTTTGATCGCCAGGCTTCTCTACGGCTGCGGGTTAAGGGTTTCCGAACCCCTCAATCTCAGGATCAAGGACGTGGACCTCCAGCGCCGCAGGCTTTGCATCCGCGGAGCCAAGGGCGGTAAGGACCGGATGGTGGTGATGCCTGAGGGACTGGTCCCCGAGATCAACCAACAGATCCGCGTGGCCTACGCCACCTGGGTCCAGGATGGACGGAACGGAGTACCCGTGATGCTACCGGAGGGGTTGGCGAGGAAGTACCCTGATTTCCAGTTCACTTGGAAGTGGGCATGGCTCTTTCCCGCCCGCAGTCCCCTCCACCCGCGAACCCGAACTCTGGTCCGATATCGACTGCATGAGGTCAACGTCCAACGGGCGGTCAAAATCGCCCGCCGGCAATTGGGAATCTGCGTACTCCCTCACGAATTGCGCCACGGCTATGCGACTCATTGCCTGGAGCGCGGGGCCAATCCCCGCGCCATTCAGGCAGCCATGGGCCACCAGTCCTTGGAAACAACGATGGGCTACCTGCACGCGGAGAGCCTGAGCGTACCGAGTCCCTTGGAGATCCTTGATCCGGATAGAACCGCCATGGGGCCGTTGGATCCGAGGTTCCCCATCGGAGAAGCACCCCACGCACGGCTCGCCCCGGTTTAGGACGCTGCGAAAATGAAGGCGAACCCTTTCTCCGGCACCAAGGCTGCGTCCTGAACTCTTCGCTTAAATCCTGACGTCAAAACGTACCCTCGGTTCCTCGGCGGGATGACTCAGACCCGAATCGCGGCCCGGCGAACCGGCTTTGGGGGGTTCTCCAGGGTGTGGATCTGCTCGCCTTGGGTTTCGGAGGGCTCGATTCCCTGACTGGCATCCAGTTGGGTGGCCGCTTGGTTCTTGGTCAGGTCCAGTTGATCTGCGATGGCTGCCTGCCGCTGGCGCAGGTCCTGGTAGCGCTCCTCGTGCTCGAAGGGCAGTCCGATCCGCTCTCCAAAGTCCCCAGCGCGCTTCCGGAGGTTCGTCACTTCGCATTCCAACCTACCGCCGTACTCGTCCATCCCCTGCACCGTTGCCTCCAACGACCGGATGGTCCCCTGGGCAGTGTCCGTCACCCGCGCGGAGTAGGTGTTCTGACCCCGGACAAGGAGTTCCGGTGAGCCATCAAAGCCAACCCGAATGGCGAGCGGGAATCCCGCGAACCTACCGATGGGGATTTCCTGAAGGGTGAGGCCCTTGAGCTTTTCGGACCGGCGCAGGATCAGTTCGCCAGCAATGCCGCGATTCGTGATTCTCTCACCACTCAATTCAATGGAGAACTGGTCGCCCGAAGTGTCCTCGCGGACCGCCAGGTCCTTTCGGACGTGGTCGAGGCGGCGAGCGGTACTGACCGCATCCTCCTCGGCCCGACGTCGTTCATTCCGGATCCTATACTGCTCCTCGGAATGGGCCGACCGCAGTCGCGTCAACCGCAGCAACTCGGCATCCACTTGGGCCTTCTCAATCACCAGTGGATTGCCTGAAGCAATGGCTTTGACCTCCGCGTAGGTCAGCGCCGCGGTGTCGAGATCTTCCAACCGGCGCACCGTGGTGTCGCCGGCCATGACCTGGGCAATGAACTTGGCCTTCGTTTCCAGGGTCTGCCACATGTACGCGTCAAACGAGCCGGCGGTGACGTACCGATAGATCTGCACCTCCGGATTGCGGTTTCCCTGCCTAAGGATGCGTCCCTCGCGCTGCTCGACGTCGGCCGGGCGCCACGGGGCGTCCATGTGATGAAGGGCAATCAGGCGCTCCTGAACGTTGGTCCCCGAACCCATCTTCTGGGTGCTGCCGAATAGAATCCGAACCTTCCCGCTCCGCACGTCCCGGAACAGAGCCAACTTGGCGGCGTCGGACTCAAAGTCCTGGATGAATGCGATCTCGGCCGTGGGGATTCCGGCCCGTTCCAGCTTTTGGGCCATGTCCCGGTACACCGAGAATCCGCCGTCCCTCGGGGTGGACAGGTCGCAAAACACCAACTGCACAGAACGCTCTGCCTCGGTGGCCTTCCAGATCCGGCAGATATTCTCCGCCGCCAGGTTCACCTTGCTCTGCGGTTCGTCTCGCGCCGCTGGGGCGACCAACCGAAGGTCCAGGGCCGCCTTCCGCCCCTCGGAGGTGATCTTGAGCATGTTATCGTCCCGGGGATCCACCCGCTTGGACTTCAATTGTTCGGCCCGGGTCGCCAGGTCGGCGACGAACGCCTTGAGCGCGGGCGTCGCCGGCGCATTGCGGATCTCCGGTTTCTCGTTCTCCAGCTTGGGTCGGGGCAGGTTCAGCATGGCAGCCGTCCGAACATCGGCCACCTGCTGAAACATCTGCATCAGTTCCGGGACGTTAATGAAACGGGCGAAGCGGGTGTTCAGCCGATACCCTGCCCCATCCGGTGACAATTCCATGGCCGTGACCGGCTCCCCGAAGGTGGCGGCCCAAGAGTCGAAATGCTCAAGCCCATGTCGCTTGAGGACCTCGGGCTGGAGATACCGCTGCATGGTGAACATCTCCGCCATGCTGTTGGCGACCGGTGTCCCGGTGGCGAAGACAACACCGCCACCCCGGTTCAGCGACTGGATGTGCCGCACCTTGAGAAACATGTCGAAGGCGCGCTCGCTGGCCGTTTGAGGCAGGCCCGCCACCCGGGTCATTTTCGAGACGTAGAACAGATTCTTGAAGTAGTGCGCTTCGTCTACGAACAGCCGATCCACGCCCAACTCCTCGAACGTCAATGTCCGATCCTTCTTTTCCTCGGCCGAAAGCCCTTTGAGTCGAACCTCCAGGCGTTTTTTGCCCTTCTCAATCTCCTTGATGAACCGGCTTCCCCTGCCCTCCGTGGCCTTGCGGCGGACCATTTCCAATTCGTGAAGCTGCTCCTCCAGGAACTGCCGCTGGGCGTCCTGGGAAATCTGGATCCGCTCGAAACCGGAATGGGTGACGATCACTGCATCCCAGTTCCCGGTGGCAATTCGGCTGAAGAGACGCTGCCGATGGGACGCATCGAAGTCCGCCTTGCCGGCCACCAGGATATTGGCGCCCGGATACAGAGCGAGCAGTTCAGTCGAGAACTGACCGAGCATGTGGTTCGGAACGACGAACATGGGCTTCTGCGAAAGCCCCAGTCGTCGGGACTCCATGCCGGCGGCCACCATGGTGAACGTCTTCCCGGCACCGACAACGTGGGCAAGGAGCGTGTTCGGGGACTGCAGGATCCGCCAAACTCCGGCCTTTTGATGAGACTGGAGGCTGATCTGAGCGCTGGCCCCCGGTAGGGTCAGGTGATCGCCGTTGAAGGTCCGGACCCGGGTGTGGTTGAAGGTGTCGTTGTACAGCCGGCACAGCCGGTCCCGGCGGCTGTCGTCGGACCAGACCCATTCCTTAAAGCGCTCCTTGATACGCTCCTGCTTTTCCCGCGCGGCCTCCGTGGCTTGGGCATTCACGACGGGCTTCTGGTTGGAGTCATAATCGTAAACCGTGGGCGCCCGAAGATTCAGCGCATCCTCGATCAGTTGGACAGCCGAGCACCGGTCGGTTCCCCAGTCGGTGGTGTTCGCCGTGGAGCCCTTCACGTTCCAATCGGCCTTGAGAAACCAGGATCCGAGTGTCGGGACGTGGCCAATCTCCAATCCGTTCGAAACCCCGAGCAATTCACGGCCGAACTGCTCCACATCCTCAGGCGGGACCCAGCAGGCTCCAAGCCGGACATCAATGTCCGCCGGTTTCAGGTCCTCCGGTAGGACAGATTTCAGCGCGGCGACGTTCTCGCTGAATCGCGGGTCCGTTAAGGCGGCGGCTTCTGCGATCTCAAGCTTCTCCCGAATGTTTCCTGACAGATACTGGTCGTCGGTCTCCCACTGGCTGGACTGGGGGTTGAGGAAAATCAGCCCCCGAAGGTCTTGGGCGATCTCTTCGGTTGGACGCTTGAGCAACCCCGCCATGTGTTCGAGTTCCACCCGTCCCTTCTCGTTGAGAGTGATCAGCAGGGCTTCCTTGGGTGTTTCGGCGGTCAACCCCTCGTTCCGCCGGTGAATGGTACGTTCCCGGAAAATGGCGGCCTTGGTCACCCGCCCAGTCCCGCCATCGTAATGTTCCAGGGAAAGCAGAAGGGGCAGATCGGGATCGCCATCGAAGGCGCGCTGATTGGCCCGGGAATTAATCGGCCCATGGCGAGAGGCGAACCGATCATAGGCCATGTTCAATTTCTGGCGGGCCTCCAAGACCTGCTCCTCCGAACTGCCATCACCCTGGGTTCGCAGGCAGTCCCGAAGGGCTTCCCGCACCTCAACGAGGCCTCGAATTCGGGAACGGGTCTCGGAAGGCAGTCCCGAGAGGACTCGAAGGCCCCCGTCCTCGTGAATGCAAACGGCACCATCCTGGATGCAATAGGCATTCGGCTTGATCCCGTCGGTCTGATTGCGAACGGGCTCTTGGGGAATCAGAGTCCTGTTTTGCCCCTGGAATACTCCCCTCGGGAGCCGGGCGATGGCGGTCGCCAGTGCGTCGCCCAATTCCCGACCGTCGGGAACCAGCACCGGCTCGTGATCACGATAGAGTCCCCGCTCCATTCGCATCTCACCGAGCATCATCTCCGGGTGTAAGGCGAAGTAGCGGTTGATCATCAAAGTTTCCCCCAGCGAGTTGGCGTGTCCGTCGAGGCTGGTCCACGACGGGTCCGCCGGACGCTCTCCCGGGTGAAGGCGACGCAGCATCACGATATCCGTCGTCACCTGGGTGCCCGCATTCCGCTTAAAGGCGTCATTCGGAAGGCGGATCGCACCCAAGAACTCTGCTTCCCGCGAAAGGTGCTCCCGCAGCGTCGAGTTCGCCTTGTCCAAAGTCCCTTTGGACGTCACGAACAACAGGAGGCCCCCGGGACGTACCTTCTCCAGGGAAGCCGCGAAGAAATAATCGTGGATCGGAAACCGGAAGTCGTTCCACCGCGGATCATGGACCGGGTAGTCGCCAAAGGGCACATTGGAGATCGCGGCGTCATAAAATCCCGACGCAAGGCGACTGGCCTCAAAGGGCTGTATTCGGATGTCCGCATCCGGGTAGAGTTCCTTGGCAATCCGGGCGGTCAGCGGATCAATCTCAATGCCCGTAATCATCGAGCGTCGGAGCATAGTCTCCGGCATCAGCCCGATGAAGTGGCCGATGCCGCAAGCCGGTTCCAAAATGCGCCCTCCCTGGAATCCAAACCGTTCCAGCGCGGCGTACATGGCCGACACCACCACGGGCGCCGTGTAGTGGGCATTGAGGGTGGTGGATCGAGCCCGATCCAACTCCTCCGGGGAGAGCAACGCCCGAAGCCGCGTCCTCTCCTCCGCCCAAGTCTCGTTGAAATCATCGAACACCTGGGGCAACGCTCCCCAGCCGGAATACTTTACCAGGACGGACCGTTCCGGGTCCGTCGCCGGTCGCCCCTCCCCATCCAACCGGCGAATCAGCTCAATCGCCTCGACGTTTTGGAGAAACTTCTGCTTCAGGCCACCACCACCGACGTCGTCGTCCTGACCAATGCGATAACACCGAGGATTTCGGGCGGGTTCTTCCGGTCGAGTTCTCCCGGAAACATCCCACGTCTCCGAGCGGATCAGCTCTCCGGAGGGAGCAACAGGTACCGCTCCCGAACCATCTCCCACGCCTGCTGGTGGGCCATCTCGGGAGTCTGCCCCTGCCGGATCAATTGGCTGCGGAGACTGGCCATCTCGTCCTTGGTCTTCTCCTCGGCCTCCAGAAGCATCTGGTGCAGTTGGCCCCGGGATTCCAGTTCCCGGACCATCTTGGGCAGGAACTCCCTCCAGTGTTTCTCGGCCATTCGACCGTATTGGGTCAGCTCGGACATGGCTTGAAGATGCAAACAGGTCCAGTTGTTCGCCAGAGTCGTCAGCCTTGCGGCGGTACGCCATGGTGTATCCTTGAAATCAGTTTTTGCCGGAAGCCCGGAATCTCTCCGCCCCGTTCCGATGTCGCGTCGGAGCCTGGGTGCAGATGCCGACGGGCATCCCGTTGGATTTCGGCGGACGCGGAGGAAAGAGGTTCCCAACTTCCACCCCGAACACCTGTGCCAAAAACTCGATCTGACGGTCCGTCGCGACACAGCGACGGGTCTCGATGTTCGCCAACACGTTGCGGCTCATGTCGCATCCGATCACCTGCAGCCGCGCGACCAACTCATCCTGGGTCCAGTTCCGCTGGTAACGGAGACGGGAAACCATCTGCCCAATGATATTGCAATTGCGGTACATGCGTACCTCCGGAGTACGGGGATAGCCATGACGAGAGGCCGGTCCGCCGCCTCTGGGCTGAAAAACGACGGACCGGCGTGACGCTATCGGGACTGGGAATCGTCGAGTGGGTAGGGCTCCGATCCAGCATCCTGTTTCGCCTGGGTGTTCATGATGACGATCGCCATGCGCCCTTCTTGCGCGGTGGACCGCCTTCTCCGAGTCAGGATCCAGATGATCACTGCGACTCCGATGTTCGCCAAAATCACGAAAAGGAAATCGCCATGGTCCCGGATGAGTGAGTCCAGGAAGTTTGGCAGGTCACCAAGACTTTCGAGTTTTGTGTTCACCGTCGGTGATCAGGTTCGGGACAAATCCCCAATGCGCAATACTACTCAACGCATTCAAGAATTCACGAAGTTCCAATCCAATAGAGAAAATTTTTTCTCTCGCCGAACCCACTCTGAACGAGGCCCATCCCGCGCTTCCACATAAGTAGTAATACGTAGACATAGACTCGTTCAAACGTGGATCCTTAGACGCCAACGGTTGCTCCCTCTGGACGTTGCTGTCCTTGGGTTCGTGCCACAACCCGCTTGGCCTGTCGGGCCAGTTGGGTGATCACCCCTTCCCGCTGCTCTTCCGGCAGATCCTTGACGAGCGTGTCATACGCATGCTTGAGCTCGGGATTTCGATTGATGGACTTGAGAACGCCTTCGCGCATGCGTTGCTGACGCTCGACCTCGCGCACCTCGGTGAGGACGAGGGTTCGCTCCAGGCGTTCACGAGGCATTCCCTGAATGTAGGCCCAATACTTGGGATTCTCCCGGATGTGGGCGTCAATTTTGGCGTCCACCTCCGGATTGGACCGGTAGGTGGGCTGATCGTTGGGGGCGGCAGCACCGCCGGCGCCCGTGGGCGCTGAGGATCTTGTTTTGCTCATAGTGATTGCGTGTCTGTTTTGGTTTCACGGCATTTGCCGTTCTCACCGGCGGATTCGAAGCATCGGCTGCCTTTCAACGACACCCCGGCCCCAACCGGCAAAATTCGTAAAGGAATCAGGGCACGTCCGGCTCCTCGATCTGGAGTCCAGGCGTGGCGTTGGTATCCGAGGGTGGCCCCGCAAGGATCTGGCCCAGTTGCTTCTCTATCCGGGCCACCCGCTGGTCGGTCTGCCCGATAGCTGCACTCAGGAACGAATTCCCTCGTGCAACAGCCGCCATGTCTTTGATGACCTTCTGCAACTCATCGTAGGATTTAGCCAGTTGGGTAGCCTCCCACATAACGGTCTCTGTCGCGTCCTTCTGCCGCTTCAGTTCAGCCGTGATCAGGTCGTTGGAGGGCGGCGGCACGTAGGCGGCATCGGTGTAGGAAGATGTGTTTGCCGGTGACTCGGTACCGGCCGGATCCGGGCGGAAACTCCAGCGGGAACTAACCTCCACGCGATACACGGGATGATGCTCGTGGAAGATGCCCGGGTAGTTTGGATCGACATACCGGCCGACGTGGTACTCCCGCACAACATCCGGGCGTCGGAGAACCCCTGACCCTCGTTCAGGCGAGGGCCGGGTTTCCGCGACCGACGTCGCCGACGCAGGTCGAGAGGCGCACGACGGCAGCAAGAGGAGGAAGAGCAGGATGAAAAATTTCATGGTTCAGAGGAGTGCTTTGGATTGGGTCCGACGCTGACCACCCGTGGGGTGGCCTCGTTCTCGCTGGAAAATGGATCCCCCGATCCGCCGACGCTGGCGTCGGCGCGATCAATGGTTTGAAGAACGTACAGGTAGAACTGCTTGCCGCTCGGGACCCGGACGTAGAACCCGTCCCGCTCTATCGCGTCGAGGATGCGCCTGGAGTACACCTCCAGAACATCCTGCGCGCCCTTCAACGGAGCGTTGTTGAGCGAGCGGCTATCAAGGTTGCCGAAAATGGTCGGTTGTTGCTCGGTGAGGGCACTCGCCGCCCCGCTCACGAGCGTCGCAGCGAAGAGTTTGATCTCGGCCAGATTGTCGGTCTTGAGCAGACGCCCGCGGAGGCCGGCGCTTCCATCGGTGATCCCCCACCCTTCCTGATCGCTGTCGAATTCCCGGTCCAGGGCGATTCCCTTGAGTCGGAGTTCTTCTCCTGTCTGCCAGACCAAGGTCCATGCGCTCCCGCTGGCAATGCGTTCGCGCGCCCGGTCCGTCTGGGCGGTTCCGTGAAGCTCGGTGCCCGCCGGAATCACCAATTTGCCCAGGTGATACACGTCCTCTGTCACCAGTCCGATGATCGGTGTCTGGATGGACGCGGAATCCACCGTGACCACCGTTTCGCAGGGGATCACCCTTCCAAAGGGCGCGTAAATAGCTGGTGTCGCCTTGGGCTCCGCCACCCCCGCCAAGGAATCGGCGAACAGACTGATCGGGGGCACCGGAGGTGTGGCGTCCGGTTTTGCCGCAGCCGGGAGGCCTGCCGAAGGGGGGTTCGTCGGCACGATGAGCCGAGGCGGCTCAGATTTCGGTATAGGCGGTCGGAAGACCTCCATCGGACGTTCCACGGACTCGACCACTTGGGAACGGCCCAACCGGTTCGTCAGGCTCGGCGGTCGCAAGTCCATCTCGGATTCGCCCCCTTCCTGGCGAAGCACCGCAAACACGACCAGGCCGCCTCCGAAAACCAACCCGAAGAGCAACAGTCGTCCCGACTTCGACTTGAAGAACTGGAGGAAACGATTGGGATTCATAGCTCGGGTACCGAGGGTGGGGTGTTGGTGGAATCCGTCTTCAACAGTGGCAGCGGAGGGACCGGTGTCAGCCGCGAGACCAGCACCGTGAACTCGTTCTTGAGGGACAATTCGTTCCGTCCGCCGTCGGGCGTACCTGTCACGGCGAAATAGACCGCGGTCTCGGCGTGAGCGGGAAGAACTCCAGGGGCGTCACTGATGGACTGCGGATAGAGCCGATCCCCGACCCGAAGGGCGAACGATCCCGGCAGGTAGCGAATCTCTCGATCCGACTTGTTCCGGACCCGCACCTGGAACACCAGCGTGTCCTCCATGTTGAACCGGAATGCCTCCACAATCCGGACTTCAAAGTCCGAGAAGTCGGTGACCGCGGTGCCCTCTGCGAAAGTCCGGACGTCGACCTGCGCCACTGCTTCCGGGTGCTGACGCTTGAGAAGCGAGAAGGCCTTGGCCTTGTCGAGCATCGCCAGCAATCGGGTCGGAGAAACCGGTGATGCAACCTCCGGCATCGCGGGCTCGGCGGGTGCCTCCAGATTCAGGGCGAGAACGGGTGCATTGGTTTCCACCAATTCCAGCACATAGGTACGCCGGTTCCAGCGGACATTGACGTTCCCCGTCCCCTGCCGAGCCATCGCCCGAACCGACAGAAAGGCCGAGCCCTTGGTATGGGCCAACTGGAAAGCTCCCGGCACCTTGGGGTCTGCCGTCACTCCCGCGGCATCAATGGCGGCAATGGGGCCGGGGAAGCTGATCGTGGTGACGCGATTGGTCGCCACGGGGACCCGGATCACGACCTCGGGATCGAGTTCGGTCCGCTGGATGGCTGCGGAAGGATCAGCAAGCGCGGCACTGGCGGCGAGGAGAGCGAGGCTACTTGAGGATCTCATATTTGAATTCGCTGACCGCCATGGGGAAACGCCCGTTGGCGGCAAGGTTTGGATTCCTGATCAGTCGAAGACTCAGCTTGAAACCGAAGGCCTCGGAGAAAGCCTTCTCCTGGAAAACGCCATTGCGAACCACCTGTCCGGTCACGGTGACCAGCACCTCCTCCTCGCGGGTGGCGAGGATCTCGATCTTGGCAATCTCCGGCTTTTGGTGGAGCTGCTTGGCGCGAAACTCCGCAGCCTCACGAATTCGGGAATCCCGAGCCTTGGTCAGGGCGCCCTTCAGGAAGACTTGCGCGAGCAACTGGGGCTGATCGAAGTCACGGGGATTGCGATTCAAGAATGCCAAGGTCGCCAACTCTGCCTGCTGGGCATGAAGTTCCTTCGCCTCCTGAAACTCCAACAGCGGACTGATGTAATAGGTCTGCGCCGGATCAATGATCACCACGCGCTCCCGATGCTTGAACTGCCGGACCAGATGGTAGCGGTCGAATGCGGCCAGTGTCGTCACGGCGACGGCCACGAAGAACCAGAACCAAGGCAGCCGATCGCGCTGGGCAAAGAGTTTGGTCGGATCGAACTTCCTCCGACCGGGACGGGCGGCAGTCTCCGCTCCCGCGGTGGACGTCTCTCGGAGAATGGGTTCAGGGGTTGTCATGGCATTCAGTAGTATTGGCTTCGGCCCTTGGCGATAAGCTCCCGGACAGCTTTGTCTCCCGTGATGTCGTCGCCAGGGCGGCCGCGGGCGCTTCGAGGTGGAAGGCCACTTCCGGCAATGATGATGGCGCCGGCGCTGCCGTGTCCGGCGGCGGTCGAAAGCGTGCTGAGGGCCGCCGCCATGCCTGCCGCTCCAACAGTTACCGCGGGCAATCCGGCGGAAGCCGCCACGGCCGCAGCGCCGGCCGTGGTTGCGGCTGTTTGGAGGAACCCCCCGAAGGCGCCAGCCAGCAATTGGCTGCCGGCCAGCGCCCCGGCCGAGAAGACCTTCTGGATCACCACGGGCGCCGAAACCGTGCTGAATGCGATCCAGAACGCGACCATCGCAAGTCCGACAGTGGTTTGGAGAGTGTACGAGACCCCGGTGGGATCTATGAACCGAAGCGACGGGTCGGTCATGAAATCGAGAATCCCCTGAGTTATGACAGCTGCTACGGCCCACCCCAGAGGCCAGAGAAGGACACCGACCAGATTCAGCAGGAATCGCGATCCTACGGAGCGTAGCGGCTGGACGGCCATCATGCCGATGAGCAAGGGGGAAAGAGCATATCCCAGGTAGAGTGTGACCTTCTGGAAGATGTAGGCCCAAAACAGGAGCAAGGACGCGAAATGCCCAACCAACCAAATGACCCCGGAAACGAGCTTCTCCACCGTGAACGCGTTCAGGTCACTGATGACGCTCCACCACGAACTACTGGAGGCACCTTCCCGTTTGATTACCAGCAGGGCATTGTATTGCCGATGCACGTCCGCGGGATCCACTCCCAAGCCCGTTAGCACAGAATTCTGGAGCAGCTCCTGAACCCGATTCCCCCATTCCGGGAGCATCACCAGGAGCGCGGTCAGGACCAGCAGTCGGACCAGATGCAATAGCATGGTTTTGGCCGAGAATCCGTGGCTGACGAAGCTGATCGTGCCGACCACGAACAGCAGGAATGCCACGACCTGCAGGAGCGTGTGCAGCTCGACGCACTTCTCCAAAAAGGTCGGGAACAGTTGTTCGAACGTCGCCATGGAAGTCCTATCGGGTGGGGAAACGAGACGGCTGATTCATCAGGGGAAAGACTTCGCCGTAACGGCTGATGGCTTCCTGGAATTCCGCATGCTGTTGTTCCTTCAAGGCCTCGGCCTGCCGTTGAGTGTCCGCGCGATTGGCGATGTCCTGGACCAGCGCCGACGCCATCGCCTCATTGACCTCCTGCCCCGTGCCCTCCAGCGCATTCGAAAGCCCGACCAGAACCCCGGTCAGTTTCTGCACCTCCGCATCGGTGCCCGCCACCCGAAGGGCCTCCACCGTGACGCCAATCTCCTTCTTCAGATCCACCCTGCGAGCCGCGACATCCTTCCCGACGGCGACGTAGTTCGCCGCCGTCTGCTGAACGGCCGCGACCGGACGATAGGGTTCCGGACGACGGGGAATCACCGCGCCACCCGGTGTGGAGAACGCCTCGCCCACGGCGCGATAAAGTCCGCCGCCATCGCTGAGCATTGCCGCCGAGGCATCGACCGATCCCTGGAGATCCCCGAGGGTCCGTCCCAACTCGGTCTTCGAGAGATCCGCGGTGAGCGCACCAATCGCCTCCGGTTTGACCTCCGCGGGATTCCCGAACAGGTCCACATAATGGTGAAGCGTCGTTACCTGTTCGGTCAGTTGATTGAGCTGACTGACCTGATTGTTGATCACCTCGACGAACTTGGCGATCTCCTGGGCGGTACTGACGATCTGTTGGCTGTGAACCGCCGGGTCATACACGGTCCATTGCGCGCGGAGGCTCGGAGCCAGTGCGGTCGCCGCCAGCCAGGGAAGAATGTAGGGCAGGACGTTTTTCATAGAGCCTCCTATTCCTCAATCCGCAGCAGCTTGGTGGTGGCCTGAAAGGTCACGCCATCGAGCCGCTGCTCCAGCAGCCGCACCGGATAAAGCCGAACGTTTCCGGTCCCGTTTCGTCCACGTTGTTGCGAGACGTAGAGCCAGTACTGCTGCTTGACCGCGTCACTCTTTCCCTTGTCGTAGCCCGTCGCGTAGGCCTTCTGCGCCTCCTTGCCGGCCAGATAGTGAAGGCCCTCGCTCAGGAGCACTCCGCCCGCCGCTCCGGCAGTCGTGGCAATGGGGTTGCCGTCCGACAACTGGTTGCCGAGGTACGCACCCCCGGCTCCCAGGACGGCATCCCCCATAGGACGGGTGGCCGCGCAACCAGAGGTCAGGGCGACAATGAGAACCGGAACGAGGCACGAACAATTTGCTTTGGAGTCGAGTTTCATGGTTGAGGAGATCCGGAGGTCGGATTGGGCCGGGCATGGGCGATGATTCCTTCGACCACGCTGGGGCTCTGGCGCAACTCCCGCGCCCGTTTGTCGAAGTGTTCTCCGCTTGAACTGGAGCAGTAGAGCATTTCCGGGGATGCGATGTTGTGGACCGTTCCGCACATCGCCCGGGTCGAATCGGTGTGCAGGTAGGTGAAGGGGGAATACTTCTGCCCGGACTGATGATCGGGCAGCGGGTAGTTCATGATCGCGTGCTGGGTGACCTCGGGCAGGGCGATGTCCCGTCCCATGTCGTCGAGGTCGCCGCGGTCGTTCTGACGGAGGATGAAGAACTGGCGGGAGTTCCCGAATACCGCCGACCGGATCCGGCTCTGCTTGAAGCGGGCGTACTGCTGGACAATGGAGATGTTCCAGCAATTGAACTTCCGAAGCTGCGCGTAGCTCTCCTGAACGATTTCCTGGCCGCCGGGAATGTCGAGGAACCGTGCCACCTCCTCGTACACGTTCCGCTTCCGGACGGCCCGCGGCAGCGTCATGATGTGCTTGCGGGCGTGGTTGGTGATCAGGAACCCGGCAGCCGACTTCAACTCCTTGGCCGATTCCGGGATGTACCCCAGCTCGAAGTGCGCGATCCGACCGGTCAACGACAGGTTGCTCGTTCCATCGAACAAGCAGCCGTAATTGCCGTCCCGACACCAGGGCAGCAGGAGGGTGGCGATCTCCACGATCTGATCCCGCTCGGCTCCCATCGGGTCGAGCATCATCAACTCCTGAAGCATCCGGTGGGTCGGGAATTCCTCTGGGCCGAAGTACGCAAAAGCCAGGTTGCGGACCTCCTTGCTGGTCTTGGGGTCCTTGAGGAATTTGAGAGCCGCGCCTTCCGGGAATTTACTCTGATACGCTAACGCCTCGTCGGGGTGACCGGACTTCCAGTCCCGAAAGTCCGCGAAGGTCTCCAGACTCGTCGCCCCGGGTGGCATCCGCTCCTCCCGGAACCGCTGCAAGGCGAGGGCATGACGCGCCAACTCCAGCAGTTGCTCGTGGCGCCGTTTGCACCAGTCCTGGAACGAATCCTCGTAGAGCAGGTTCAGGTACTTGGCGATCTGCGCCTGTCGGAGCATCTGTTTGTCCTCCTGGGCACTAAACCCAATCATCCGGGCGACCAAGGCGGTTGCCGCCGACAAATGATCCGGGGTGAGCGGCAGACCCTTCGTGTCCAGGTAGTTGATCGTTAGGTCCCCGTCGGGATGGATGATGATCGGACGCGCACCCTCCTCGACGGTGGCGGTGTAGATCCCGTAGCTCAGCCCCTCCTCAATGATCACCGTGTACCCGAAGTACCCCTCGGTCTGGGTCAATAGATCGCAAACTGTTACCGACTTCCCTGCCCCGGACATTCCCAGGAGTACCGCATGCTGCGGCGCCTTGTTGTCATCGGACCCGGAAAACGTCTCCACACCTACCAGATTGTTCGCCGGCCCATCGTAGATCGCCTCGGCGGTCGCCAGGTGCCCGGTAAAGGTGCTGGTCACCGGCAGCATGTCGGCCAGGTACCGATGCTCGGCGTACAGCTTCCGGTGCTGATACCGCCCCCAGGTCCAACCGGGCCAGGTCTGGAAGAACAGGTTCTTGGACGTGCTGGGCAGGTTGCTCTCAAAATACTGGGCGGCGTTCATCGAGTTCACCGCGTTCTTGATCGCCCCGGCCTTCGCGTTCAGGCCGTCCCGGGTCTTGTCCCAGACCCGAATCACGAACAGGGCGTGGAACGGAATCGTCTGTCCCTGCATCAGCGCATGGATCTTCCGGGCCTTCTTCTCCATCACCGTCAGCAGCGAGATCTTCTTCTCGCTGGCGTAGTCCCCCGCCACCCGGTCGTGCTCCTTCTCCTCCCGCGAGATCTCTCGGGTCACGGGCAGCGGGTCCACGTTGACCGTGATGGTGTAGTCGAGGAGCCGCAGATTCGTGAGCCGCTGGATGATTCCGGGATAGCTGGTCCGCGGCCACCGGGTCAGCACAATCAGCGAGTGGTAGTGTCCATCGAGGAGGAATCCAAAGTCGCTCTGCCCGTTTCCCTCGCTATGCCAGCAGTTCTCCTGAATCGAGAGTTCGGGAGAAAATCCCTCCGCGGGATCGAAATCGAACCGATCATTGAGCGACGGATTCAGGAACCGGGTAAAGTGCCGGTAGTGATCGAGATCGTTCATCGGCATCACCCGGGTGCCGCTGGACCCGAAAATCTCCAGCAGAAGGCGGTGGACATGTTCGAACTCCGTCTGGAGCTGATCCAAGAGGACCCCGTAGTACTCCCGGCGCGCCGCGGCGCTCTGGAAAGCCTTGGGCACCGACTCCAGGGCGCGGGTCACGTAGAGCACTACCCGCTGGCGCCGCAACTTACGCTCCCCCATGGCCTGCCAGTATCGAGTGAACCGTTCATTCCGGGCGCGGCGCGTCCATATGTTGGTGAACCGCTCCGTCTCCGCCTGGTACCGCAGCAACTCCGACTTGTAGTCGCAGTCGCAGAAATACTGCACCTGCAGCCGCTGATTCTCGTGCAACGACGCCAACAGAAGGCAGAGCTGATCCTGAAAATCATTGAGATCGCTGACCGGAGAGTTGGTCAGGTCAGGTGCCTCGAAGAAAAACCCCTTGGCCACCTGTCCACCGCGCCGGAGTTGGTTGAAAACCACCAGATCCCGGACGAAATACCCGTTGGGTGCGCGTTCAAACATGGTCAGTCTCCGATGGAATTGGTTCTGCCCTGCTGCCGTTGCTGAAGGAGACGGCTCAGGAGGTTTCCGGCCTTGGTGATGTCCTCGATGACCTGCCCCACGGTGCGTGCCCGACCAGGCTCGTTCACCGCGATGTAGCCCTCGCGGACATGGCTCAGGGCGTGTTCCAGGTGGTCGCGGACGGTCGGATCCAGCCCATGCTGGTGGAGGTTCTGGCGCAACGCCCGCTCCGCCGTGTTCAAGTTGGTCAGGAGCGTCCGGCGCTCCCGTTCCCGAAGTGTCAGCGCTTCCATGAAACCTCCTCCGATAGCGGGTGAACCAATGCGCCTCCCTGGCGTTCCTCGGGACCGAACCCAGCCCCTCCGAGCCAGAATTCCAGGCAATCGCGGTCGAACCCGGGCGGCTTCCCCTGCCGAAGGCCGAAGATGTAGGCCAGGCAGAGGAGAATCGGGACGACCGCGACGCCGAAGGAAGTCATCAACCCGGCCCGAAAGGCGACCAGGAGCAGGAAAAACAGGATGAGCCCGGCCCCGACGCCGCCCACCAGCCACCAGAAGAGATTTCCCTCCAATCCCCAGGTGCGGCCGGACGAATCCGAGGCCGCATTGGAATCCGTGAATCGAAGTTCGGTCTTCATGGTGTAAGGCAACGGCTGGTGAGCGACGCGGGGAAAGGAGTCCTGGTCGGCAGCTCAGAAGGCTCCCACGCCAATCGAGCTGCTGTCTTCGATTCCGAAGATCTTGAAGAAGGCGAAGATCACCGCCGGTGCGGCCGCGATGATCGCGCCGCCGATGATGGACATCTTCCCCTGGTCCACGTCGCCGCGCCGGATGGCAAAACCGCCGGCAATGACTGCCGCGATCCCGAGGACGAACCCGAACATCATGATCACGGCAAGGCTGTTGCTGATGCCGGTCTTGAGGTCGGTGGAATCGAACGCCTGCGCTGCCGCGCGGGACGCGCCGGCCGCCAGGGCGACGAGGACGGCTCCGACTGCGCGGAGCCGACGTGCTGAGTTGAGACGGATGATGGATGTGAGCTTCATGGTGATTTCGATTTGTTCTTCGGACCTGCGGGCCTTCCCGCCGATCACGAATAAGGGCTTACCACCATCCGCAGTCCCGCAGATGTATCAGGTACACAAAACGCGACTCATATCCCGGGTAGTGTCCGCGCCATGATCACTCCTGTGTCCGCACAAAAGCTCGAACGTCTCCAATCTCTGTCCGCGGTATTGACCCGTGAAATCCGCGGTCAATCCCAGGTGCTGCCGCGCATCTGTTCTGTGGTGCAGCGCGGCGAACTCGGACTGAGCCATCCCTCCCGCCCCCGCGGATCTTTCGCTCTGCTCGGCCCCACGGGCGTCGGGAAAACCGAGGTGGTCCTCGTCACCACCCAGCACGTCTTTGGACCCGGCCGCCTGTTCCGCTTCGACATGTCCGAGTACCAAACGCAGGAATCGCTGGGCCTTCTCCTGGGAGCAAAACTCGGAGAGACGGGATTCCTAGGCGCGGTCCGCGAACAGTCCGGCGAGGGTTCCCTGCTCTTCGACGAAGCCGAGAAAGCCCATCCCCGAGTCCTGGATCTGCTACTCCAGCTTCTCGATGCCGCGAGGCTGACCATGGCTACCGGGCAGACGCTCGACTTCAGCGGATTTTACGTGTGGCTGACCTCAAACATCGGCTCCGCCGAACTCATGAGCCTCCAGCATTCCAGCGAGTCCACCCTGGAGCGCCACGTCCTAACTCGCGCTCAACAGGCGCTCCGGCCAGAAATCTTCGCCCGGATCAACGAGAAGCTCGTCTTCCATCGCCTCTCCTACGAACACCAACTGGAGATCGCAGAAAAGTTCCTGGGGCGACAACTGGCGTTCCTGGCGGAGCGGGGCCACCGACTAACGTTGGCTCCAGCCGTCCTCCCTTTCCTCGTCAGAAAGGGATTCCATCCCAAACTTGGGGCGCGGCCGATGCGCGACACGGTTGAGAAGCAAGTGGGTGACGCCGTCGCCGAGTGCCTATTGGCCGGACGTCCTACCGACGGACTACTCGCGGTGGATGAGCCGCGCGATTGCCTCGCCGTCCGCTGAATCACTCCAACGCGAGGAGAAGGAAGGATTCCCCGATGTCTCGACTGGGCAGAACCACCCCAAGTTTCTGCTTTTTGAGAACCGCGCATGCGCGTCGGATTCGCCGGCGGATGGCCGCCGTTCGCGGCAGCCGAACCACGAGCCAGTCCGAGAATTCACGGCTTCGGCGATCCTGGTAAATGTCCGGCGCAAGAACCTCCCGTGCCCCTGCCGCGTAGAGCGACTCCCCAAACCCAAGAGCAGCACGGACCGACGGAAACCGCCCCAGGGACGGAAATCTGGATTCCTCGGCTGGCCCCAGCGATTGCCGCACTTCCCTCCATGTGCCTCGCTCCAGCATCCCCTCGACATGCGTCTCGTGGGCTCGGAGTTCGATGCGCCTCGCGCTTCGAAGCCGTTTCGTGTCCGGGCTATCCGGTAACGCTGGCAAATCCGGGTCGAGCCGCTTTGCCCGCAAATACTCAGACCGAGAAACCGCCCTTCCATGAAGGTAGAATCGCTCGGAGATCAAAGTTCCGTCCCTCAGCCAGATCCGATTCCGGCCGCAAAACTTCCCCTCCACGGTCGAAACTTCGATCTTGAGCTTTCCGTTGTCGTGCCACTCCCGTTGGATGCCGGTGCCCTCGGCCATGGTGGACTCACCAAGGAGCCTCCCATCCGGTCCCCACTGCTGGCACCTCCCATCCAGTAGGCCATTCAAGTACCGCTCCTGGGACGCCAACTGGCCGTTACGATGCCATGTCCGGCTAGTTCCGTGACGGACACCGTTGCGGAGCGAAATCCGGTCCCGAACCTGACCATTGCGGTACCGGGTGACCTGGGCGCGTGTTTTCAAAGCCTCTCCCTCCTGTTTGACCACTGCAATTCAACGGTGGCCCTTTGGAAACTCCAAACTTCGGCGCTCCGGCCGGCTCGCGTCGGCGTCACCCCTGGAAAAGCCAAAGGCGCGGACCCAACGCACCCCCACGAGAGGCACCGCGAAGCGCCCTTGAGAGAAGCACGCCGAGCCGCGCCCGATGGGGCGCGTGCAACGGCGGTTCTCTTCGTCCACTGGCAAAATTCGCGGTTTTCTCGTGGGACCGAACCGAGGCAGGCAAAAGTTGTTGTCGATCTACTACATCATGGGTTGGAGGGCGGTTCTGCCCACAGGCTGGTCAGTACTCGATTTCGCCCTTCCCGGCAATGCCGAGCACGAATCGTACGGTCGTCTCCCCTCGCCTGACGCACATCCCAGTGGTCGCCCAGCGACACTTCCCCGCGTGAAATCCTAAAGGCCAGATCCCGGGCGGGGGCGGAACGCTCAAGCGAGGAACGGAAGCGGCGAGCTTCTGTCGAGCCGACCCGTAGCATCCTTGAACGTCTCGACCCCGCCCCATCTTCGCCGACCTGAATTCACGCATCGGTCTCCTGCATCTCCAATGAGGGAATGCATTCCTCAGCCTTTCCGCCGGTGAATTGGGGACCCTCGGCAAGGTGATACGAGGCCATGAAGCTACTGGCGGTGACGCCTCTCCTGCGGAACCGGGACAAATCGCGCCTGTGGATCGAGACCCGCCGACTCGAAGCCATTGGGCTTTCCGCCTGGCACTCCCTTCTCCGTCGAAGCGCGGGGTGACGAACTGGTCCTTCGTCCCTCGATCCTCGCCGAGAACCATGTCTCCAGCCGCCGGGCTGCGCCCCATCATCGACGTCGCCAACCAGGCCTACCTCGGACCGTTGGCGGACTTTCCCGAACTCAAGGTCACGGGATGGCATCAGCGCCTGCAGGTCACACCCACCCGACGGTCGGCGGCGATCCTGCGCAGTCGCCACCCTACGCCGCCGTTCCGGGTGCTGGAGGTCTTTGCCGGAGGCGGAACACTGACCGCTGCGGTCGCCGGGAACGAGGCCTACGCCATCTCGGCCGGGATCGAAATCGACCCGAGGTTTGCCGACATCTGGCAGGCCGCGCACCCGGGCGCCGCGCTCATCCAGGCCGACATCCGCGCGGTCGAGACGTCCGACCTTCCCGAGTTCGACATCCTCATCGGTGGGATTCCGTGCACCAGCCACTCCATCCTTGGGCGGGCCAAGAAGGGCCTCGGGGGAAAATCCGAACTCGGCGACACCGGCGACCTCTTCCTTCCCGTGATCGGTATCGTCCGGGAACAAATGCCCGCCGCCATCCTGTTCGAGAACGTCCCGTTCTTCGAAACCAGCCGGGCCGGCCAGCTCCTGACCACCCAACTCGAACGCCTCGGGTACCACGTTCTCACCACCGTCCTGAAGCCCAACAAGGAATGGAACGAGATCGAGGACCGCAAGCGCTGGATCCTCGTCGCCACCTTGGACCGTCCCTTTGAACTCCAGGCACCAGGCGTCCCCAACACCACACCCGTCTCCGCCATTCTCGATCCGCCTGATCCAGAACGTGACGCCGCCGATGCCCGGCAAATTGCCGCCACCATTGCCGGGCTCCGCCGACATCAGGCGCTAGCAGCCCGTTCAGAAATCCCTGATTTCCGGAACGAGCCTGAGACGCCAAGGTGTATAGCGTGAGAGGGCGGCGAATAGGAGAAGGGTCAGTGCACTCGGTATCAGCCAGGGAAGGTATCCGACCCCGAGATTGGGTCCGGTGATTCCGTACGCCATTACCGCAGATAGGATCAAAAGGCAGATCCCGGCACTCGCGCCGCTGCGCGGCTTGCTCATTCCGAAGCATTTCCTCATCACCAACCCCAGGTTGTAGGCACAGCACCGGAGCAGGTGTGCCTTTTGGACGTTGATCAGTCCCCGGAGCCACGTTCGTCTCCCGCCTCCGGTCTCGCAGACGTGGGCAAAGGTCCGCTCCAACCGCTCGCTCCGCCACCGGTTCAAACGCCGTCCTCGATCTCCCCGAACCCGTCGTCGATTGCCTCGGAAAGCGTCCTCAACCTCGGCCGGCTTGTTTCTCCACACCCGTTTGGCTTGTTTGCGTTCCGGGATGTAGGTCCGGATGCCGAAGTGGGCGCATTCGCTCAGAAGCCCGTTGTCGTGGTAACCCTTGTCCGCCACCAGCTCCTGAACCGCGGCCCCGCTTCCTGAGCGGCTCAACGCCACCTGCGCCAGAATCACACTCTCCATGCCGCTCTCACCGTCACCGCGCGTCGCGGTGCTGACCTGCGCGTTCACGATCGCCTCCGTCTCCAGATCCACCGCGTGTTCCGCCTTGTAGGCCAGATGGGTTGTCCCGTCCTTCATCCGGGCGATCCGGGCATCCCCATCCACCGGGCTTTCCCAGGTTTCGTTGGACACCTTCTTGTCCTTGCGACCCCGGTCGATCCGCCGCAGATCGTCGTCGCTGGGGTCTTCAATCCCCTCGGCTTGGGCCAGCGTTCGCAGGTAGTTCTTCCAATCCTTCCCGTCGGCCTTGCGCACGATGGTCTTCATCGCCGCATTCGCCTCCAGGGTGGTTGCATCCACTCCCAGGGTCTTGCCCTTCAGAAGGCCCCGCTCCCGCAGCAGGCTCAGGACCTTCTCAAACACCCCATCAAACACGCTCTCGGGCAGCCGCTGACGAATCACAGTCATCGAGTTGTGGGCCGGGGTGGTGTCCGTTGGGGCCGCCCCCAGAAACTCCCGAAGCGATCGGCTGTCCGCGCAGCGCCAGGCGATGCCTCGCTGGCTGTCGATGCCCTCGAAGTAGCCGATGAAGAGCATCCGGAAGTAGATCCCGGGCGGAATCGAAGGACGTCCACCCTCCTTGTAGTGGGGGGCACACAGTCCCTCCACGAACTCGTCGAACCCCGCCTCCGTCAAGAGTTGGTTCAGGCGGGAGTAGAACGGATGGGCCGGAGACTTGGGGAGTTCGGCCACGGGAATGAACATCTCCCGCTGCTGCACCGTGCGCTTGCCAAGAGCCATGCTTTCCTGACGATCACACCCACAATCTGTTCAACCGCTCTTCCGGGTTTTTGAACGGGCTGCTAGGCCATGGCCGCACTCATCACTATCCCGTCGTCAAAGCCACCTAGTTCCAGAACTCAGGTGCCCGGCAGTTTTCGTCTAACCGCTGGAAAAGTCCGTAACCCACGGGTCGCAGTAACTTAGTCTCGATCGGACGGCGCTCCCCCTGGGCGCTTGATTTACACCGACGCCAGAGGACGAAGGCGATCAGGAGTCCGGAGAGCCCGGCCAGAACCACAAACCCTGCAATTCGGACCTGGCAGCGGCGAACTTAATAAGCCGCTCGACAATACGACACTTTTAGAAACAAAGATCAAAAACCAACAGTCACACCTTGGAAGCGATCATCAGGTGTTACACTGCAGAGCCATGTAGATGGCAATACCGACTTAACGTCCTGATCCAGAATCCCTCTTGTTCTACTTTGAGAGCATCGAAATCTCTCAATCCAATCTGGAGCATCTCTCTTCGGCCCTAAAGCAATAAAGACAGAACGAAAAACATCCTTGTCCTGATTAAGCTTAATAAGACGCTTTAGATCACTTCCTGCTGCTTTAATGTCGCTTCGATTTGACTCCGTGATCCATTTTACTTCTACAATCGTCCGAAACACCTCAACCGCACTCGAGCCAGTAGCTCTTACTCTCCTTCGCGCCGCGTGATTGCTGAATACTTCAATCACGTCAACGTTAGGCGGACGCCCTGGTTTTCTATTCTTGAAGGAACGAATCGGGTAGTTGGTTGCTATTCGCCTGGCCTGGCGCGTATACCCTTCTGGAATCTCAAATTGGGCTGAAGCAAGTTCTCGTGCAATTACTGGATAGAACCACCTTTCGTCGAGACACCAGCCCAGACCAGCTTGAAAAGCTGACACCGCCTCGTCCAGGCAAGCATCCAGCAGTCTCTGACAAAAGGAATGGTGTTCCGGCGGCACAATTTCACTCATTCGTCTTAGCAGGAAAAATTGGATTCTGTAACATTCCCAGGGGAATCATTTCGGTCCCTCAGACTAGTGGAAAAGCGCGCTTAACAGCTTGCGGATATAATCTCCAGAATCTTCCTTCTGGAAGAATACGTGACGTTCTTGAAACTGGGAGACTGTCAACTGCCCAGTCCACCAGCCTGGATCGCTGTAGCGAGTTGGGGTGACGATAAATGAGTTAAGGACGATGTTCGGATCAAGGTGCGGTTTCTCGATCTTCTTGATCGTCTTGTAAAACTCGACCTTCGGGTTGGCGATACCGCCTTCCAGGTTGCGGAGGCCCTTCGGGTCAACGAACGATACATACTGCCTACCGCCGCAAACCAGCCACAAGATGAAGTCGGGATGGAAATTGCCCGCCTCGAAGAACCCGATGCCTCGGCCTTTGCTCCGGTTGCGCAACAGGTAAAGCTCCTTGTCAGCAAAGAACGCCGTCTTCTCCCGATCATGGAACTTCCGCAGATCGAGCACGAAGTTTCGCTCACCCTCGTTCAATTCGACCGGCGTGACCTCGATCACGTCGCTGTTGAGGTAAACCAACGGCTGATAGAGGTGCTGGCCGAAGCAGAAGGTGTGCAGTTTTCCGAAGTCGAAATCCTTGAGCAGCTTCTTCTCCACGGCTTCCTTGATCTCGTTCATCCGGAGCTGGATATCGGTCTCGGACTTCTCGATCAGGAAACGGTATTCCTTCACCATGTTCGGGTCGTTGGGATCGAGGTCTCGGTATTCCAGCTTCGGCGCTTCCCACTCCGCCTTCTTGGCCTTGTAGAAGGCGTCCGCGTATTTCTTCAGCAGCACGACCGCGATCTCCTGCCACAGCCGAACCCGGTCAAAGCGCGTCGGAACCAGCTCGTCGGGCGGAATCAGCAGCGTATACCACGAGTCGTCGGTCAGCAGATTGGTCAAGTTGCCCCGCTCCAGGCGCAGGTTGAACCACGCACGCTCGCTCTTGAAGTCCTGCAACTCCCAGAAAATCGCGTCCCAATCGAAGAAGGCCAGGTGTTCCTTCTTCAGGCTTCCTTGGTTGCGCGCCACGGACTCGCCGGTGCCTGACACGCCCTGCGACAGGCGTGACTGGATTTTCGGATACCAGTCCAGCACCACGCGGCGCCCCGGAATCTTCGGGCTGGGCGGCCCCAGCTTGGGGCGGGGCGCGTCATTCTTGAAGTCCAGCCCGTCCGGCAACTGCACGACCTTTAACCGCACCGTGCCCAGGTTCGAGAAGGTGGGCAGGATGAACTCGACGAGTTCCTCGTCGGTGGGCAGCCCTTCCTCTTCCAGGAATTTTTTGAACTCTTCCATGTAGGCAGCCTGGATGCCGAACACGTTCAGCGTCTCGACCTCCCGCAAATGCTTCGGCTTGGTCACACCCTCGACGTGGCTGCTGCGCTTTAGTCCGAAGTTGTAGCCCTTGAGCCGGACGCCACGGCCAAAGAGCTGGATGATTTGCGCGCCCTCAGTTTTGCCGACATTCATCAGGCCCATCGTGCTGACGCGCCAACTGCTCCAGCCCTCGCTGAACTTCTTGGAGCCGATGAGCACCTGGAGCTTCGAGTCCGGGTTGTTCAAGGAGTGGAACAACGACTCGTTGAAGTCCTTCGCCGTGACCACCAACAGCCCGGTGTGCCGCTCGCACTGGGCGCAGAGCTTGGACGGATTGCCGACGTTGATGACGCCGAACGGCTCGCTCTCGCCGACGCGCAGTGCCACTTCACCGGCGCTGCCCTTGAGATGTTCGACGTGCAGCAGGCCGGTCGTCGTGCTGTTGAACAGCCGCTGGAGGATGTCCTGGTAAATCTGCTCCGGGGTCAGGCGCTGCTCGACGAAGTAAGTGAAGGTTTTGTCGAACAACACCTGGCCGCTCACGTTCATCAGGCCATGCGTCCCGTTGATGAGAAGCCCGATGCGCTGGGTGAACTCGGCCCGCCGGTCATCACTGGTGAATGACGCTAGGAACAACAGGATGTCCGTCACGTCGGAGATGTCCTTGGTGGACACGCTCTCTGTCACGCTACCGCCGACGAACACCCACAGCGGGCGCTCCAGTAAGAACGGCCCAAGCTCCGCCTTCTTCTCGTCGTAGAGCCGCAACTGCTGCGCAAAGGCAAGCGTGCAGGCCGTCAGGTATTTCAGTCGGGCCTCGTCACCGTGGTCCTCGGCCAGGTTCAGAATCCGGTAGTCCTTCCCGTAGCCGTCCCGGTAAAAATACTTGTAGGAGAAATCGAACAGCACGCACTTGGCGTATTCGTTGGTGAGGTCGGCGTTGCTGGCAGCGGCCAGGGCCTGGCCGAAGGTGGCCGAATACTCGAAGGTGAAGCCATCCTCGCAGAGCTGGTCGCGCCGGGCCTTCCACATCTCCGCGCCCGCGCCCCGGTGGCCTTCGTCCACCAGCACCAGGTTGTTGCCCTCAAAGCTCTCCACCGCCACCACCTTGTCGCCGCTCTCCTCACCGAGCTTGTGGATGTCAATGATCTCGACGCTCTGACCGGTGAACAGGCTCAGGCCGTCCTTGTTGAACAGCTCGGCCTGGATGCCGGACAGCTCGAACTCCGCCAGGTGCTGCTTGGACAGACCCTCATTCGGCGTCAGCAGGATGGTGCGGTTCAGCTCCCGTGTCCGGCCATGCTTCGCCAAGTAATGGCGATACTGGAGGATGTTGACGTGCATGAGCAGCGTCTTGCCGCTACCGGTCGCCATCCAGAACGCCAGCTTGGCCAATTCTTGCTTCTCGTAGGCCGTGACCTGGTCACGGGCGTCCTTGCCGTCGTTAAACACCGTTACCTGCTCATTAAGGCTGGCCATCAGCGCGTCGGGGTCGCGGAAGTAGCGGTCGAGGTAGATCTCGGTGAAGAGCAGGCTGACGTATTGGAAATACTTCCACCGAAGCGCCTGCGGCCGGTGGGCATTGAGCCGCTGGGTGTGCCGGTAAATGTTCTCGTCGTAGCCAAGGAGCACTTCGTTGCTCAACTCGCCGCGCTCGAAGAGCCGGGCGGTGAGCACCCGGTGGAACAGGGACACGTTGTTCTCGTCGTAGGTCTCAAGGTGCGAGTCCTTCAGCTCGCCGACGAGCTGCTCCAGCGTCTGGACCTCGAACAGGCCGAGCGCCCACTGGTTCAGCACCAGCTTCTGGCTGAACTTCAGTGTCGGTTTCTGCCGCTTGGGACGGCGGGGCGTGGTGGTGGCGGGGGGAGGCATGGCGCTCGGTCAAGTTGTCCGGGTCACACGTCCTGGCACTCCCACATGAGCCGATGGAAGTCCTCCTCGATGGGGCGGACTTTCCACGTCTGGTCGGTGCGGCGGAAGTTTTCGAGGTGGTTGTCGCCGTTAACGTAGATGAGGTCGTATTCCTGGTCGCGGGTGTTGTAGCCCTGCGCCTTGAACCACTCGTCCAGCTTGTCGTTGGGCACCTCGGAAACATTGCGCCAGAGGATGAGCACCCGGTCGCCCTGCGGGTTGGTGCCCTCCACCACGCGCACGCTGCGGATGTGGTCCATGTGCTTCACCTTCAAGCCGACGAGCCAGTTGAAGGTCTCCACCAGGTCAACCTTGACATCCTTCGTCTCGCCGACCGTGCCGGTGCTGACCTTGAGCTTGTAGCTGAACGGATCGGTGAACTTCTGGGCGTTTAGCAGCGAGGCGCTGCCGCGTGTTTCCACGTCCAGCATGTAGCGAAGGGTGTAGTCCTCGCGGAAGTCCTTCGCCTCGGTGAGCAGGTCGTCCTGCGCGGGCGTGCGCTGAAGTTCGAGGTTGTTCAGGCAGTCGTCATAGGATTCGAGGCGAATGTATTTGAACAAGTGGCTTGAACCTTCACGGGAGAGGGGTTTGCCGTCCTTCCAGTCTCTGGAGTAAATCACCTTCAGCAAGCGCGGTTTCAGCACCGTGTGGAAGTATTCTCCCATCTCGACCAAGATGTAGTTCACGCGGACGGAGGACTCTCTTCCAATCTCGATTGCTGATTGTGCGGTGCTGCCAGAACCCGCGAAATAGTCCATCACGGTGGTGTTTGGCGAGCCACCAAAGGAAATCAACCGCTTGAGTAGCTGAGGTGGCTTCGGATTGTCGAAGAGGTCTGAATCCTTGCCGAACAGCGCTTTGAGCGCGTAGGAGCCAAGCCGTCCATCAAGGTCAATTACGCTGCGCAGGGACTCTCGGTAGTCCTTCAAATACACCTTGATTTGGACAATCCGGTTTTCATCAGGGCCGTAAATCAATCGGTCCTTCTGGACGTAGTCGCGCTGCATCGTGGTCTCCGGAAAGCGATACCCATTGGCAGGCTTTCGCATCAGCCGTTTGGTCACCGGGTGGGGAAGCTCGTAGTCGTAGCCGTTTGGATGTGGATTGTGGACGCTCTGCGAGCCGGTGAAGACGCCGTCCTCGTCAACAAACTTGTAGCGGTCCACCTCGCCTAGCACACCCTCGTTGTCTTTGATGAAATCACGAATGCCAGCTTGGATAGCTTCGACACCACAGCCACTAGCCTTGAGCCGTTCGTATTCACCAAGCAGCAGCTCCTTAGCGTCAGAAAAGGCGTTTTTCCATTCAGGCGCTGTGGCGCTGGCGTCTCGTGCAAAACAGAGCACCAATTCGTGTTCGATAGCGATTCGCGTCGGGTTGTTGTCGCGTGCGTTCTTCCAGACAATTTCGCCGACGTGGTTTTCAGAAGAAAACGTGTCTTCGAGAAGGAGGCTGAGGCGCTTGGCCTCATTGCCGTCAATCGAAGAGAATAGGACCCCAGCCTGATTCAGGAAGTTACGACTCAGCGCAATGCGGTCGGATACCATCGAGAGCCACGAGCCGTGCTTGTATCCGTCTTTGTAAGGGAAGATGTCCTTGGCTGTGTTGTAAGGCGGGTCAATGTAGATGCACTGGACTTCATTGCGGTAGTGCGTCTGCAACAGATTGAGCGCCTGAAAATTCTCGCTGTGCGCCAGCAGACCGTTTGTGGCCGCGTCCAGCGTAGGAGCGCCACCGAGAATCCTGCTATCAGCCAGAAGCTTCACTGTGAACGCCGCCGAAAAGAACTTCGTGTCAAGGACGAGAAACGGATTGGCCTTCAGGAACTCCACCTTCAGCGGCACGCTGTAGCCCGGTTTGGCTAGGTCAGCTTCAATTTCATCAATGGCAAACAGGCTTACCCACTCGGCGCGTTGGGCCTCGTTGGCGGCAATCTCCGGGTAGAGCGCCTCCGGCACGCGGTCGAGCGTCACGCAGTATTTGGTCTCGACCACGAACTTTTTCTTGAGCCAGAGCCTCTTCTGGAAGTTCTCCAGTTGCTCCAGGAAGGCGATGAACTTGTGGGCGATCTTGCGCAGGGCTTTGATCTTGGAGAGGTAAAGCTCCACCTTGGGCGCGGCCTCGTCCTCCACGTCGTCCAGGTGCATGATCTCGTTCTTGATGAAGAAATCCAGCTCCCGCCGCAGGAAGCCGCCCAGGTCCTTGTGGATGAAGTAGTCGAAGGCGAAGCGGGCCGTGAAGTCATCAAGGTGCTTCGCCAGCAGCGTGCGATTAGGCTTTTTCTCCGTGGGCCGCAAGTCGCCCAGCTCGGAGATCCAGTCCATAAGCGCCGGGTTGCCCAGCACTGCCGCCACGGCGGCGGCGTTCAGCTCGGTCTGCTTGCGGGCGTCCGCCTGATAGTTGAACCGGATGAACAGTTCGCCGTTCTCCACCGCCACCGGCGCGGCCTCCGCCAGGATGAAACGGCGCTCCTTGCCGCCCTGCGCCTTGTTGTTGTCCGCCTCGGTGTCGGCCTCGACAACCTTGAAGTGAACGCGCCGGTTGTTCCGAAGCTTGAAGGTGTAATTGCGCAGGTATTCGGTGCTTTTGATGTAATACTGGTCGTGGTTGGCCCAGTAGAGCTTCACTTCCTCGCCTTCGTAGGGGATGGCATAGACGCCTTCCTTGTAGCGGCGCAGGCTGAGAAAATCGCCCTGATGGTAGTAGCGCCGGAAGAAGTTGTAGAGGTGCGAGAAAACCTCGTTCTCCAGGCTGTCGAGGTCGCCGCCCTGCTTCAACTGCGCCCGCAGCTCCTGCACCTTCGGCACGGCGTCGGGGTTCACGCCGAGTTTCTGGGCACCCTCGATGGCCGCCGCCAGCTCGGCCTGCTTCGCGCCGGAGTCCAGCGCGGTGTGCCGGGCCAGCTCGGACTTCACCTGCGGCAGGAGGTCGTGCTCCAGGAACCGCTCAATCTCGCCGCGCTTGGCGTTCATGATGCGGTAGAGGCCGAAGTCGAGGTCGGCCTGGTCCATCTGGAACAGCTCCCGCAGCAACGTCCTGAGTTTGTCGTAGTTCGTGGGCATCGCTATGATTTCATCGTGGCCAAAATGTCCTTCGCCGAATAGTGGATTTTGCCCGCTTCACCCAACTTCCTGAGCTTGCCGCGCAGCAACTCAGCCAGTCCGAGGTGGCCCTGCATGACGACGGAGAGGTCGTAACCGTCCACCGTGAAAAAGTTCGGCTGCTTCCCCCTCGTGATCGCCTGCTCGGCGTCGCCGGTGATGCCGTTGAGCGAGATGAAGACGCCGCGCGTGAACTGCGACTTGCCCTCGATCTTCCCCCGGAAGATCAGCAGCGTGGCCGCGTTGGCAGGATCCCGCTCCCACTTCGCCTCCATCAGGTAAATCTCGTGGTCGAGTTCAAAACTACCATCGATCTGCTCACCCATGATTTTGAACGCACCACGTGGATCAAGGCCGTTCAACGCGAATAGTCGGTTCAGGACTCTCTCGAAGGCGTAACCTGCCGCCTGCCGATCTGCCGCCGTGAACAGCGCGTAAAACTCGGAACTTAACTGGGCAAGCTCTGACTGGGCGCTGGCGACCTTCTCCACCTTGACCTTCTCTGCTTGCCGTTCCGCAGCGAGGTTTTCCCGCGCCCGTTCGTGTAGGCCGGTGTCGAGGGCCGCGAGAAATCCCGCGTCCCATAACTCAGGGAACTTGAAGCCCACGTCGCGGATCAAACCGTTAAGGCGCTCAATCTCAGCCCGCGACACAGGCTTGCCATTCTTCTCACGATAGAGCAGCCCTGCCTTCACCGACCGGATGATGAACGGCTCGAACATGTCCCGACGATGTTCTAGGATGCGCTCCATCAGGCGGGCCAGACCGGGTGTCTTGCTCGTCTTCTCCCAGAAGGCAACGATGCCCAAGTCGCGTGCGATGGATCGGGTTGTGACTTGTCCCCGATTATCGTAAGCACCCGAATACGGAAGCATATCCGCCAGAATTGCGGCGACCCCGTTCAAGGCTGTGACTTGCTTCAGCGGCAGTGGCATGGCGTCAGACAACCTCCCACCGGATGGCGAACAGGGTCTCGGAGTTCGTGGTCTGGGCCAGGCGTTTTTCCAGGTTGCTAATGAGCGTGTCCCGCCGCGCGATGATCTCGTCCTCCCGGTCGAAAATCTGCTGGCGCTGGCGGCGCTTCACCTTCTCCAGTTCGGCAATCTCGGTTTCGAGACGGTGCATCTCCTCCGTGGTCGTCGCCTGCCGGGACTGTCGGGTGAGCAGTTTGATGCGGTTCTTGGTGTCGTGCAGCTCCTGCTCGGCGGCCTGCACCAAGTCCTCGGCCCACTTCTCCAGCTTGTCGCGCTCCTCCTGGAAGAAGTGGTTGTTGGCATCCAGCGACCGGCTGATGGTGGCGGCGGTGTGGCGGTCGGACTCCAGTTTCAGCCGGTCTTCATCTGGCTTGCTGAGGCTGGCTGATGCGACTGTGGCTGTGCAATGGAAGAGCTTCTCCGCCGTCTCTTGGTCGAGCGCGCCACCGCCATCCACAAAGCCGCTGAACAGCAAGTGTTCCTCACGGCTGTAGGAGTCGATCGTGAGCAGGGTCAGGATGAGCGCGCCCTGCCTGCCCTTAAGATTCTCGACCAGGGTGATCCGCATCGGGTGCGCGCTGATGTCGAACGTCAGCTTGGCGGTGGGCGTGGGCAGGCTCTGCCCCTGCGCGATCACGTGCTCGCCGAGCGGGTGCGAGAGCCGATACAGGAAGTCGCCCTCCACGTTCTCAACCGCCTTGGAAATAAGGTGATACTCCCCACAGCGGATGTCCGGCCTCGGAGCCACCTTGAGTCCGAACCGTAGCGCTAGGTCGTTGAACGTGGCGTGTTCGGCCAGGATGAACCGCGTCAGCGTCCAGAATTCCCGGCTCACCCGGTCAAGGTTTGTGCGGGTCTCGTCGAGCTGGAACCGCAGGCGCTGGTGAACATCCTCGTCGAAGTGTTCCAGGAGTTGCTGGCGGGTCTTGAGCATCGCCGCCTTGATGCGCTCGACCATATCGTTCTGAAGCTGGTTGAACGCAAACTCGATCTGCTCCGGCGTCCGGCACGATTGGTAGATGCCCAGGACACGTTTCTCGAAATCCACACCGGACTCGATGCTCCCCAGAACTTCATCGGATGCCCCGAACACCCCGCTAAACAGACTGAACTTCTCGTTGAGAAGCTGGAACACCCGTTGATCGGCGGCGTTGCGCTCGTTGAGGAAGTTGATGACGACGACATCATGGCGCTGGCCGTAGCGATGGCAGCGACCGATACGTTGCTCGATGCGCTGCGGATTCCACGGCAGGTCGAAGTTGATGACCAGAGAGCAGAACTGAAGGTTGATGCCCTCAGCTGCCGACTCTGTGGCGATCATTATGTCGGCGTTGTCCCGGAAGTGCTCGATCAGCGAAAGGCGTTGGTCGGCGATGCCGGATTCGCTGGTGCGTCCAAGGGGTTTGTTGAGGGCCAGCCAGCGTTCGTAGATGACACGGGCTTGCTCGTCGGCGTTCGATCCGCTGAACAGCACGATGCGCCCGGCGTAGCCGTTGGCTTCCAGGAAATCACGAAGGTATTTCTGCGTGCGCAGCGACTCGGTGAAAATGATGGCCTTCCGTGCCGCCCCGATGCGCTTCATTTCCTTGAACCCGATGTCCAGGCCGGACAGCAGCGCACGGACTTTGGTGTCGGTCTGGATTGAACGTGCCCAGTCAACGTAGCGGTTCAGTTCGGTGATTTCCTTGTCGAGCTTCTTCCGGTCAATTTCGGGCTTGGCTGGTTCGAGCAAGGCTGGAGTGCCGTTCTCAGATTCGGAATCATCCTCGCCCTCGACATAATCTTCAGTCGTGACCTCGTCGGTCTCGGACAGTTCCTCGACCAGGCTTTCCTCCACGGGCAGACCTTCTTTGATTTTGACGAGACGGTCTCGAATGGTTTCCAGAGTGCCGACCACGGCACGGGAGGACGAGGCTAGCACCTTGCGGATCACCAGGGTCACGAGTTGCTGCTGTTCCCTTGGGATGGAGTAGGTGTCCGCCCGCTGAAGGAAGGCGGACAGCGCCTCGTAGAGACCCTGTTCCTCGTCGGTCGGGTTGAACGGCCTGGTGATGGCCCGGCGTGCCGTGAACTTGATGTATTCTAGCACCTGGCGGCGAAGTGTGCGCTGGCAGAAGGAATGGATGCGTGACTTGAGTGCGTCCGTGTTGCCGCCGTCGTTCACGTAGTTGTCACGGAAAGCGGCGAGGTCGCCGAAGATGTGGTCGTCAATCAGCGTGGAAAGCCCGTAAAGCTCCAGCAGCGAGTTTTGGAGTGGTGTAGCCGTGAGCAGCAGCTTCCGGCGATCCTCCAGCGCCCACCGGATAGCCTGGCCGATGCGGTTGCTGGTGCGGTGGCAGTTGCGCAATTTGTGGGCCTCGTCAATGACCGCCAAATCCCAGGACACGAGCCGCACTTCGTCCTTCATCTTCCCGGCGAAATTGATGGACGTGATGATCACGGCTTCCTGGGCGAACGGTGTCAGCAGGCCACGCTTCCGGGCGTCGTTGAACGACTTGGCGTCCAAGATGAAAGTCGGGAGGTTGAACTTCTCCTTCAGTTCGAGACTCCACTGTTTCCGCAGCGATGCCGGGCAGACGACGATCAGCTTCCGCTTCTTCTCGGCCCAGTATTGGCAAAGGACGAGGCCAGCCTCGATGGTCTTACCCAAGCCAACCTCGTCGGCGAGGAGAACACCCTTGGACAACGGGGAACGATAGGCAAATAAGGCGGCTTCGATCTGGTGGGGGTTCAGGTCAACTGAAGAATCGAATAGCGCGCGCGCCAAGCGCGCAGTTCCCGCACCGGCAGCACGCTTGGTTAAGTCGTGCGCAAAATACTTTGCGTGGTAGGGAGTCGGCATTGCGGACTTCGCCCTGTTTCCAAGAACAGCCCAAACAACTGTGCGTGATGCGGCCGACTAAAGTTTAGGGTGGTGAAGCAACCATAAGTTCTCCAACGAATCCCGGCACTTGAGTAGCTTGGCGAGACAAGGTTCCGTGCGGTTACTCAATTGAATGGCAGGCAGTCTTGTATTCATTCTCAAATGGAAGACCACTTTGGGTGCTCGGAGCATAGAATTGCTCTCCTGCATGTATCAGACATGCCAATTGGAGGGTGGTTAAAGGTTCGTGCAGCCCTTCAAGCCGAAAAACCCGCTTGGTATCGGATAATCGAAGCCCATGCTGTCCAAGCAGTGCAGCTTGAAGAGTGAGTCGCTGCGCGGCCTGCAACGAAAGACTACGGAGGTGGCGGACCGCCCAAATCATGGCCGCCAGGGCGTCTGGATTGATTCCATCTGAATTGCGAGGCAGTTCGATAGCAGCCAGCCGATTCAAGGCAGCGTCCGCGCGGTCCCTGATCGGGCCATGGGGATCGAGGGATCGGGCTCGCTTCAGCGCGTCGCGGCCGGGCTCCTTCTCGCCAATGGACAGGCAGATCTCCCCGAGGAGGAGCCAGGCTTGAGCATCGTCGGGAGCCAACCGTACGGCAGCTTCAAGATGTGGCCGGGCTTCGGTTCCCCGATTCAGCCGGAACAGGAGTCCCCCGAGGTTCTTTTGTGCCCAGGCATCGGCGGGAGCCAACTCCACGGCTCGAACGAGCGGCGTCATCGCCTCTGCCGTTCGCCCAGATCGCCCTAACGCGACTCCGAGTGCGACAAGCCCATGCACGTGTTCCGGATCGATTTCGACGAGGTGGGAGAGAATGGCAATGGCTTGGTCCAGCTCGCCAAGTTCGCTCCGCGCCACGCCGAGGTTGAAGAGGAGATCGGGGCTATTCGGTCGGTGCGAGCGGGCGACCTCCAAGAGTTGCACCCCTTCCCGGAGTTGGCCGCGCTTGAGTTTTGCGACGGCGGCGGTGACCGGATCGAATCCGTGGGTTACCCACCCCACCGAAATCCGTTTGGGAGTCACCGTCACTACCCCGTTGGCACCCAATTCTTGGAACTGCCGCCGAAAAAACTCGGCCACGGCGTCCTGAAACTCCGGCGACGCAACGTCCCGAGCGCCTTCGGGAACCAACGTCAGATCAAAAGACTGAAGGGGAATGGTAAATTCCTCCATCGAACCGCCGACCACGGCAGCGCCCTTTGCTGACCGGTTCGTCGTCATGGGCGGTAAGGAGTCCACCGAATCCATGCGCCCAGCTCCAACCCATCGGCCCACGACTGAATCAGGCGACGATCATTCGCGGGACTCGGCGGGACGTCTTCCATGAGTCGCAGGAGCGCTTCGCCACGAGTCATCGCTCCAGCCGCGAGATACGGAAGCATCCAACCCGATTCGCCGAGTATTCCACCCCAGAACTTCGCAAAGGCGGCACTGACGGCGAGGTTCACGCCCAGGGGAATCGCCGGAACCGATTGCTGGTATTCGGGACGCAGGAGCAACGCGTGGGTGTCGAGCTGTCGCCGGATGGCCTGCTCCTGGGTGTCCCTCAAGCTTGGGAACCGTTCGCGCAGGTCCCGGTCAATCCATAAGCCGACCGGGATCGACCGGATCATCGACATCAGGGAGGTCCTAAGGAAATCCGCGTAGGCGGCTTGTCGATCTGCGGCAAGCGAAGCGCTCGCCGGGTGGGTCCTGGCCCACTCCAACGATTCCGCATGGGCTACTGGTGTATCGGACAGGTCGTAGCGCTCCTCAGGCGGCAGCGCATGGAGGCGAAGGACGTAGGAACACTGGAACGCGATCAGGTAATCCGCCATCACGCTGGCGCTTGGGTGATAGCTCACCCGGTGGAACGGTACGCCGCCCCGGGCAACCTGAACCCGTGCCAGGAGGGGTGCCTGGAGCTGTTCGTCAGAATCCACGTGAACCGGGAGCCCGGTCACGGCTTCGATTTCCTTCAGAAACGTTTGGCTGACAGCACCCAATGCCATCGGATTCCCGGAGTTCTACGAGGCAGACCGATGCATGGCCAGCCTCGACCCGGAAGATTGGCCAAAATTCTCTTCCCAATGCAGTCTCGTCGGACGTGAGCCATCCCCAGTTCATTCTATACCAGTTCAGCCGGGAGAAGGTGGAAAGGGCCGATTTCTCGGCGTTCCTCGACCGCTTCGGAAGGCCCCTACTTCCCGAAGGCGCTGCCTTGGCGAAGATGATGGGAGGAATGGCGTTCATGGTGGAGGGATACGACCGGGATCCGAGGGAGATCTACGCGATCCCGGAGGTCCGGAGATTCTACGCGTCTTTCCACGCCCAATGGCCGTACTGGCTCTACTTCTGCGACCTCAACCAGGACGCCTTGAAAACTATGGTGATGTGCTGCCTCCCGAGCCTGGCGTCGGTGGCCCGGTCAGGACGACCCCTGGTGGGGGTCACCTTGGACCCAATGGAGCTGCTGCGATTCGTCGCTAATGACTTCAACCCCATGAACGAAATGTGCGACCGCGCAGGGTTATCGGAACGGACCATCTACGACCGAAGCAAAGCCGTGATGGAGTTCTTCGGCTTCCCGTTCGATGCACCGCCCCCGCCTTGATGGGGTGGTTACAGTCACGAGGGCTCTCGGTCGGAAGCCCTGGGGGCAGGCGGCCTTGGGGAGACGGCCATGCCGTTTTCGACAAAACCTTTGCTCTTTTGCGCGATAGTTGAGGAATTGGAGAACCCATCTCCGGGGAGGCCGATGCGTGCAAAGACCTCCGCGTGTCATCCTGGAACTGCGCTTCAGAACCAACGACTCCGAGCGGAAAACCACTTTGCCTGTGTTCCATCCGGTTCGAGCGGCGGCAGGATGGCCTTCCGGAACCCGCGTTCGCAGTGAACGAGAACGCATTCGTGGTCCCGGAGGTTGCGGAGCTGGTGAGGCTTGAGCTTGTGCTCTTCGGTTTCGGAGTAGTTCACGTTCCGTTTTCCAGCGCTGTAGCCCCACGAACGCTTGATGACGCGCTTCTTTCCGAGGAAATCCGCGGCCTGGACGGCGTCCGCTTCGTCGGCGGACCGGAAGATGAGTCGGTTCCGCAGGTTCAGGGTCAGGACCCGGGACTTGTCGTTGCCGAGGGGCGGAATCAAGGACGTCGTAGACTGGGCCGCTGCAACGATGGTGGCACCGGCCTCGCGAATGACGTCCACGCAGTTGTAGTCGCTGGTGCCGTCCTCACTGGCGGTCATGAAGCGCTGGGCTTCGTCGGCCCAGAGGATCAGCAGGTTGTCCTGGGATCGTTCCTCCCGCGACTTGTCGAAGCGGCGGAGGGCGTGGTTGTAGAAGAGCAGCTTCAGGAAAGTGTTCACGTAGCGGCGCTCGGTCTGGAAGCGCTGGGGCATCGTCGTCAGGAGGATTTTCCCCTGATCCACCGCCGAGAAATCGAAGGTGCTGGTGCCCGAGCAGAAGACTTCGGCGATTTCGGGCGTCAGGAAGTACTGGAGGTAGTTTCCGATGGTTTCTCGGACACCGCCCAATTGTTCGTCCGGCTGGTTGAGGAACCGGTTCAGAAAGTGGGCGTGAACGGCGGTCCGGCGGGGTGTCTCAATGAGGTTCGCCAGGTCCTCGGTCGCCTCCTTGAGTTCGTCGCGCCGGGAAAGCAGTTCGTACACCCCCAGGAGGGTGACAGGGCGGGACAGTTCGAAGAGGAGTTCCAACCCGTGGGCGATGTGCGTCTGCGCCTGGCTCTTGAAGAAGCCCTTGTCCCCGCCCTGCCCCAGGCTGGTCGCGGTATCCACAACGAACTTGGCGTAGGTGGAGAATGGAATGCTCCGATCCCCGGTCAGGTTGTACCGATGGTGCGGTTCCCAAGCGGTGTCGACGTCGCTGGCTCGCACCTGGAGGTGAATCAAGTCCGACTCCCGGCCGTAATGCCTGGCCATCGCCGATAGCGTTTCCCAGTACACGCCTTTCTCGTCCACGCATAGTCCGCCCCAACACGGCTCGTTCTGGAACACCTGGTGGGCGAGCTGGTTAATTCCAGAACTGGTCTTCCCGGAACCGGTGTCCCCGGTGATCAGCCACCCCCGGCAGAATTGCGTTCGCTTCCAGACCAGCCCGCCGAGCCTTGCGACCGCGGCCGTCTTCCGGCGGGGCCAGAACAGGACCAAAAGGGTGATGGCGGCCAAAGCCGCAGCGCTCGCGAGGAGGAATCCTCTGGAAGACAGGAGTAGCGGCAACCGCGCCATGAGCCTCGCGAACCCATCGAAGAGCGGAAGGTTCACACGCCAGCCTTTCCGAGTAGGTAGCCCGCTAGACCTCCTGCCACGGCAGCCAACCAGGCAGCGGTTCGAGTGACCCGCGGTGGATCCACACGAGCCGCCAACCCGTGAAGGCGGTCATTCAGGTGGGAACATACTTCCTGGGTTCGCCGTGCTGCCTCCAAGGACTTCGCCAGGTCCCGCCGTAGTTGGTCCCATGACGGGGAGTCCCGACGGCGAAGAGCATCCCAGTGTTGTTGATGGATGCGGAAAAGTTCCACGAGCAGCAGCACGGCATCGTCCTCGCGTAGACGGTGGCGTTCTCGCCAGGAGGCGACCGCCCTTTCAAGCTCCCCGTCAAAGTCCGAGGTCGGGTCGGTTGGCTTCATTTGGCGGGGAGGAGAAGGGATCGCGCCGACTCGAATCCGGAATAAAGCCGCTTTTGCCAGGTCGTCAGGCGTTGACGGTCCAGCAGGTGGAATCCCGGGTGCTTGATGGCCTGCGTCACCGTGACGCCCTCCCGGTTCAACGCCTCCACCAGCCAGTCTTGAAGCCGAGGCATCTCGATCTCCTGCCCTCCCAGGTCGTTCTTCAGGCGGGTCCGAATCTCGGCGGCATCGAAGAGCGCAAAACTCTCGCTGTGCGCCGCATTCCGAACGATCACGTAGCGCCCCAGTTTCCCAAGTTGATCCGCAACCCGCTGGACCTGATCCACGCTGTCCAACTCGTGATTCACCGGCATCACCAGCGTCAGGGCGACGCCCAAGGCCGGCAGCAATGTCGGCAAATCAACCTCGGCGAAGTAGTCCAGGAACAGGTCAGTGGATGCCGCCCGGCAATCCACGACCACCAAACGCGCCTGCTCGAAGGTCTGGAAGATGGTGTCCAGTTCCCGGCGCTGCCCTAGGTCGAGGAACCGGGCATCGCCATGGAAGCGCTTCAGGGTCGAATTCTCGTTGTCGCTATCCACCGCGACATGCGGAACGCCCTGATCCTTGAGGAACTGGACGAAATTGACGGCGAAGAAGCTCTTACCGACGCCTCCCTTGCCATTGAGGACCAAAACCAGGCGTTTCATGGAGATTGTGGGGTGATCATCCGGACTTGTGCGATTCGTGGACCACGAGTCCGAGGCGGCATGGCCGCCGGGCCAGCCGATCCCTCCCCTTCCCTCGCCGGGGCATCTCCGGCGGACATGGCAGAGACTTTCGCGGACAGAGCCGGGCTATCGTCGGGACGGCGTGGGACTGATTTCCGCCGCGGGCGGACCCGTTCGCCCAGGACCTCATGACAGTAGGCGGCGATGACCGACTTGCTGGTCGGGAGGCAATGCTGGGTCAGCAGTTCAGCGATGGCGCGGTAGGAGGCGCGCTTCTCCCGCAGTTCCAGGATGACGTCCCTTGCCGCGGACAGTTCCTGGAATCGAGGCGGACGCCGCGGCGTAAATCGCGCGACTGCGGCGCGGACAGAGCTGGGATCAAACGAGGACATGGCGCGAACTTGGGTGAGGCCATCCCGCGGACAGACTCAGGAATCTCCCGGGACATGAGCGGTAATAGCCGCTGGGCCAATGCACGGACACTCCCTGCCCTTTCCGGGATCGTTCCGCGGACACTGCGCGGCTATTCGCGGGAGACGGACTGAGCGAGTTCGCGGTCAAGTACACGGCCAATTCCCGGACTGATTGAGGACACTTCTGCGGCCATGGACACTCCATGGCCTCGGACAATCCACGGACAAACCCATGGACTGAACGCGGACACGGCGAGGACACGGTCGCGGACTGACCGCGTCCAGGTTCGGGACTATTCGATGTCCACTCCGGGGCTATCCCGCGATCAATGCGCGGACACCAAACCCTACGGGATCGTAGGAGTAGGGCGTCTCCTGTGTTCCAAGGATGGATTTCGGGGCTCATGCCATTCCCTTGCCTCATCAAATCGCGTGGCGCTTGGCACTCGCGAGTTCCTGCCGACGTCCTGGCCTGCAATTGGGCAACCATTCCGCCGTCGCTGCCTGCTCAGCGGTTATCGCTATCGCGGCTGGATCCCCGAACCCAAGTCGGGCTGCCTCTTCCTCGGCGGCAAGTTGGCTCGAGGCTTGAATCACCGTGCGCAGTGGCCTGCCATCACACGCCACAGGATGGTCACCCGATTGGAAGATTCCCCACAGTTGCTTCCGCACGGTTCCGGAGACCGATGCATTCTTGTGCATGGAGAGAATTCACCATGCCGCCGAATTGTGTCGGTGTACGTGATACACAAAATCGCGGCGAGATCCAGGCAGTGTCCGCGTCGTGGTCATCGGAAAGACGCAGTATAGCCTTCGAAATGCCGAGAGCTATTTCGAGCAACACCTGTGTGTCGGGGACTACTACGACCAGGGAAGACGAGTCACCGGTGAGTGGTCTGGTGATGCGGCCCGGAAACTAAACTTGTCCGGAGAAGTCCGAGCCGAAGACTTCCTGCGGCTCTGCAATAACCAGCATCCGTCCACGGGAGAGACACTCACTGTCCGGCTCAAGTCCACCCGAGTCGAAGGCGACCAAGTGAAGGCAAACCGCCGGATCTTCTTCGACTTCACCATTTCTCCGCCCAAGTCGGTCTCCATCGCGGCTCTGATTGGCGAAGACACACGCGTTGAGGAGGCCCACAGACGAGCCGTTCGCCTGGCCGTGTCGGAGTTGGAGCCATTTACCGCCACACGTATCCGTCTCGCGGGCAATCGTGATCACCGAATCACCGGGAACTTCGCTGCTGCCCTGTTCACCCACGACACCTCCCGGGCACTGGATCCCCACCTGCACACCCATTGCATCATCTTCAACGCCACATTCGACTCGAAGGAGAACCGGTGGAAGGCTCTGGAGAACCAGGATCTTCTCCGGGCACGCCGCTACGTGGAGTCGGTGTACTACCATGAGTTGACCCGCGAATTGAATGCGCTGGGCTACCAGACCCGAAACCGGCTCCGCGGCGATTTCGAGATCGTCGGCATTCCGGAGGAGATGTGTGCCCGTTTCTCCAAGCGGCACGACCAGATTGATCGCGCTCTGGATTCCCTGCTCCAGGAACGGCCCGAATTGAAGAATGCCAATCTGAACGATTTGAGGGAACGGCTGGCAGTTAAGGGACGGCAGCGCAAAAACCCGACGCTCTCGCGAAAAGAACTCGGAACCCTGTGGGAGAGTCAAACTACGGCGGCAGAACGCCAGCACATCCGCCAACTCGCCAAACCCGATCGGACGGTGGAACAACGCCCAAGCGACGAGCGGGCCCTCCACGAAGCCGTCCAATGGGCTGAAGCGCACCTTTTCGACCGACACTCGGTGGTCCCAGAGTTTCAAATCTGGCAGGAAGCCTTGGGACGGCTTCGCGGACAGGAGGTCCCTGCCCCCGACATCAAGCGAATCACTGCTGCTCGCGGTTACATCCGAAACGAGAGTCGGCCCTACGACGTGACCCTCCGCCAGGTCTTGTCCCGGGAATCGGAGATCGTCCAGATCGCCAAAGACGGCCGCGGTGAGTTTGAGCCCTTGATCTCCAATCCGCAGCCACTGCCTCCGGAACTGGACGACGAGCAGAAGCGGGCTCTGGGTCGCATCCTCGCCTCAGCCAACCTGGTCACGCTTTTCCGAGGAGGTGCCGGCACGGGAAAGAGCTTCGTGCTCCGTCGCCTCGTTGAGGCAGTCCAGCAAACCGGGCGCTCCGTCGTCATCCTCGCCCCGCAGCGCCAACAGGTGGTCGAGATGGAACGCGATGGGTTCCCGGCACCGCAAACCGTGGCCAGCTTCCTCCGCCAAAGCGAGCTCCCGCGCGGCACTCTCGTGGTGGTGGATGAGGCTGGCCAAATCGGGGGTCAGCAGATGCTGCAACTCTTCCGGAACGTGCGAGACCAAGGTTCCCGGCTCCTGCTCTCCGGGGACACTCGTCAGCACGGCCCTGTGGAGGCATCCGACGCCCTTGTCGCCATCGAACGTTTCTCCGGCATCCGCCCCGTCGAACTCCACGCCATCCGCCGCCAGAATCCGGCGCTGGGTCGGGACGAAATCGAGAAGCAACAGATCCGAAACTACCGTAAAGCCGTTGAAGCGGCGGCGAACGGCAAACTATCCGAGTCCTTCGCCAAGTTGGACGCGTCCGGGGCTGTGGTTTCCTGCGGCCTCGCAGAGCAAACCCAAAAGCTCTCGGAAGAATACCTTCGAATCCACGACCAGAACGCCTCCGCCGTCGTCGTCTCCCAAACCTGGGCCGAAGTCCATCGGGTCAACGCCTCCATCCGGGAGGCACTCAAGTCCAAAGGAGTGCTGGGCCAATCGGACACCCTCGTTCAAGCCCTGGACCGCCTCGATCTGACCAACGCACAGAAGCGCGACCAACGATTCCACCCGCCCGAATCCCTAATCGTCTTCAACCAGAAGGTCCGCGACGCCGAACCGGGAAAGACCGGCAAGCTGGCAGGAATCCTCTCAGGGGGCGTCCTGGTCGAAGTCGATGGCCGCTTCATCAACGTCCAGAACCGCCTCCTGGATCGAATCTCCGTCTGCCTACCCCGGGAGATCCCTCTCGCCGAGGGCGACCGTATCCATCTGAAGGCGAACCGCGCCATGGCCTCCGGCGCCCGTGTCGCAAACGGCGAACTGGTGACCGTGAAGGCCGTCGAAGCCGATGGCCGCATCTCCCTCACCGACGGCCGGGTTCTCGATCCGACCTTCAAGGAATTCCAACCCGGTTACGCGATCACCTCCTACGGCTCCCAGGGGAAAACAGTGGACTTCGTCCTCTTCTCCGATTCCGCCGTCAAGGCCGCCACCAACGCCCAGCAGTGGTACGTCAGCATCTCGCGAGGCCGCCGCGGAATTCGCATCTTCACCCCCGACAAGGCCCAACTCCGCGAAAACGTCATCCGCTCCGGCCACCGCCCCCTGGCCCTCGATCTAATCACGTCGCAGCCCAGCCCGAGACATCGCGACTTCTGGCGCACCATCCACGGGTACATGCAGCGCTTCGGCAAAGCCGCCGCCGACCGCTTCGTCCGCGTCAAATCCGCTTTCCGCCGGAAGAACCATCAACGAGAACGAATCCATGAGCACCAAAGCCTCCGAATGTTGGACCACTGACCCGAACGCCCGCGCCATCAGGGTCGAAGCGTCACCTGACCGCACCCTCCTCCTGCCCTTCGACCAGTTCCTCTATTCGGAACTCACGGTTACCGACACCGGGCAACACCTCCGCCTCATTTTCTCCTCCCACGAGATTTCAGTGACCGGAACCGGCCTCCGCCGAATAGAGTCCGCCCTCCAACGCATGGAGCTCGCCGGCATCTCCAAGACCGTCGGACGCCAGGCTCCAGCATCCAGCATCGCCGAAACCTCCGTCCGCGAAATCCTGGTTACGGAAGCAAGGTTCTCAGATTCGACTACCCAAAACGGGGCCTGAATCGCTTGATCTCAAGGACTAAGTCTTGCAAATGGAACAGGACGATTTGGTCGATTTTGCCAGAAGGCAGGTAGCCTACAGCTTGGAGATTTCCAAAGTCTCCATCGGATCTCCGTCCGGACCGAACACAAGCGACTCGACTGTCCGGGCGTCGTTGATGATCCCGATGGAGCCTTCGGTTATGGAGTGCATGGCCAACACGGTGTACGCGGTCCAGAGCGCCAGCCATCGCCAGATTTAGGGAGGTGTGTGACGCCAAAGAAAGGTTGGCGATTGGCAAAGGATGGATTGCCGCTGGCCGTAAATGGGGGAGCCTAAATGCGTGAAAACTCCACAGCGATTTCTGAGCGCAACCATGCTCCTTCTGGCCGAGCCGGCTGGAACCATGAACAGCTCGACCATGGCCGACATCTTCGGCAGGGACGCTAACACGTTCACGATGGATTTCGTGACGACTCGGAATCCGGGCTCCGGTTGAGTGAATTACCAGAATCGAATTGGCACGCACGAGGTGAGCCGTAACATGATCACGAAGGCAAACAGCGCCGGAAGGCTGAGTATTCCGCTGGCGGATATGTCGCCCTACGGTGGGAATGGGGTGCACCGCCCTGCGACAGACCGAGCTGAACTTCGAGTTCAATCAGGTCCGGGCGCCCACCAACGGATATATCACGAACCTCCGGTTGCGCATCGGCAGATACGTCGTCGCCAATCAGTCCGTCGTGGCGCTGGTGGACACCGCCAGCTATTGGGTGGATGGCTACTTCAACGAGAACTTTGTCACTGGCATCCAATCCGGCGACTAGGCGGGGTCACTCTCCCGACTTACCCCGGCGAGCCAATCAAAGGCCTCGTGAACAGTCTCTTAAAGGAACTATGCCACATCAAGGTCCGGGCCAGGGGCAAGGATCAGGCGAAGGAATTCTCCAATTTAATTCGTCAAGGAATACCGAACATCACGCCATGAAGACGAATTCTCCTCAGCAAACGAGTTCTTGTCCGAGCCGGACCCGGCGGTTTGGCGCAAACGTCGCCCCGCCCAACTCTCGATTCTCCTTTCGGCAAGACCTGGTCATCATTGGCTCGTGTCTCGTCACCCTGTTGCTCACGGGATGCGTGGCTCCGATTGGCGCGGACCGTGTGACCACACAGCAAGCCTACGCACAGGTGGAGGCCAACGCACTTCTCACCGGCAAACCGAGCGGAACGACCGTTGCAATTCTACATCGCTATAATCTTGACCGCACGGCAGCAGACCAGCCGGACGAAGCCGTGCATCAGTTGCACCAGAAGGCCGTGGCGACCGGGGAGCGCGACTTACTCTTTGCGCTGGCCGAATTGAGTTACGTAGCCGGCGAACATATTCGTCGTGAAGTCAAGCCATGGGACCCGCGTGACCCACGTGACTACTACCTCGGATCGGCCGTATATGCCTGGCTCTATCTTTTTGGGAACGGCATGGACCCGAAGCCGGCCGCTTTCGACCGTCGATTCCGTCAGGCGTGCGATCTCTACAACTATAGCCTGGGCTTGGCGCTGGTCACCGACCGACGAAGTACAAACCCGCTTGTCCGTTTGCAGGGCGGCCTTCGGCGACTGCCGGTGGGGAGCATTGATCTGGAGCTCGCGACCACCCAGTCCCAACTGAAGCTTGAGGCGTTTGATCAGATTCTTCTCGCGGACGCCTACCAAGTCCGAGGTTTGAGTGTGCGCAATCGTATTGGGGGCATTGGCACACCCCTGATTTGTGTCCGGCCAATGAACCCAGAATTCGGTGTTCGCCAGAGTTTGCCGGCGACGGTTCTGCTCCATCCTCCCGCCTCGTTGGCTGAGCTAGGTTCAGTGCCGCGGCCTTGTTCGCTCGAGGTGTTTACCGGCGTCGATGCCGGCACGGTTGCAATTCGGGGCACAGAAGTCCCACTGGAGACGGACCTAACCGCCTACCGGGCTTACACAATGAGCCAGTCGAAAGTTTGGAAGCTGGGGAACCTCCAATTCCTTGCTCCCTCTGAATACATCCCGAGTCAATTGATGATGAATCAACCTTACGAACCGGACCGGATTCCGGTCGTGTTCGTGCATGGCACCTTCTCCAGCCCGGTTACGTGGGCGGAAATGGCCAACACGCTGGTTGCTGACCCGGTATTACGGCAGCGTTACCAGATTTGGACTTTTGTCTACGGCAGTGGGAATCCCTTGGTGCGCTCCATCGGAGAATTCCGGGCGGCCCTTTCAGCCCGGGTTCAGGAACTCGATCCTGCCGGCACCAATGAGGCCTTGCGCCAGATGGTCATTATCGGCCACAGCCAGGGCGGCCTGCTCACCAAAGCCACTGCGATCTCTTCCGAAGACAAAATCTGGCGGAACGTGAGTACGAACCGCCTGGAGGACTTGGATTTCCCCGAAGCGCAACGCGCGGAGCTGCGACGGTACTTGTTTCTAGAGCCATTGCCCTTCGTCAAACGTGTCATCTTCATCGCCACCCCGCATCGCGGCAGCTATATGGCCGGTGGATTCCTCCGCAGCCTCGCTCAGCGGCTCGTCTCGCTCCCACGCGCCACGGTCGCTCGGCGCACCGAGATCCTCAAACTCACCGCCGGCTCGGAGCAGGGTCGGTTTTTTCGCGACCGACTGCCAACGAGTCTGGATGGGATGTCCCCCAAAAACCCCGGTTTGCAGGCCATCTCGGATATTCCGGTTTCCTCGTCGATCCACGCCCATTCGATTGTGGCCGTCGAAGGCCAGGGCGATTATCGCAAGGGACGCGATGGGCTGGTGGCCTACGATAGCGCCCACCAGGATTACGTGGAGTCGGAGTTCATCGTCCGCAGCTTCCATTCGTGCCTGAACCATCCTGCCACAATTGAGGAAGTGAGGAGAATTTTGCACAAGCACCTCGAAGAACCAAAATGACGTCCTCAGCGAGCCACCGGGAACACGATGATGAAACGAAATACCCGCAATGCCTCGTCGCCGCCGCGCTCGTTGGCTCGCTGGTTTCGACCGACTGCACTTACCTCGGCCCGAAAAACGTGTCCTGCCCTCTGAATCAATCAAAATCTTCAACTCACTCCCCAACAAATCCCTCTCATTTTGTGATCGAATGCCGTGGCAATGCCGCGACGAATAGCGGGAATTGGCTTCAAACAAGCCTGGCGGCGTGATTGGATTGCAAATCTCGCGGGCTGTCTCGCACGAGATGGCCCGCGGCTTCACCAGCGAAAAGATCCATGAAAACTGCGCTGATCCTGGGCACTGCGGGCCTCCTGCTCGCGGCGGCCCCGCCCCTCCACGGGCAAACCTTCCCAGGCAACGCCGGCTATCCCCGCGCCCTGACCCTCGCCCCCGCCGAGAGCGACGACACGAGCGGCAGCGAAGGCGCGGCGGCCAGGACCGAGGCGCTGGCAAAGGCGGCGCAGAACCCGCTCGCCAACCTCATCAGCGTGCCGTTCCAGAACAACTTCAACTTCGGCGTTGGTCCGAACGACGTCACCCAGTACATCCTCAACGTCCAGCCCGTGATCCCGATTTCGCTCAACGAGGATTGGAACCTGATCACGCGCACGATCATGCCGATCATCAACCAGCCCTCGCCGGCGCCGGGGGTACCCAGCGCGTTCGGCCTGGGCGACATCAATCCCACGGTATTTCTGTCCCCGGCCACGTCTGGCAAATTGATCTGGGGCGTGGGGCCAACCATGACCCTACCGACTGCCACCGATTCCCTGCTCGGTAACGGCATGTGGGCCGCCGGTCCGGCGGTAGTGGCGCTGACCATGCAGGGCCCCTGGGTTATTGGCGCACTCGCCAACCAGCAGTGGTCCTTTGCCGGCTGGGGTGACGAGGACGTGAGCGCGCTGCTCATCCAACCCTTCATCAACTACAACCTGCCCGGCGGCTGGTATCTGGTCACCGCTCCTATCCTGACCGCCAACTGGAAGGAATCGGCTAAGGAGGCGTGGGTCATCCCGGTCGGCGGCGGCGTGGGCAAGATCGTCCGCCTCGGAAAGCTGCCGCTGAACTGCCAGCTGAGCGCCTACTGGAACGTCCGCACCCCGACCGACGGCCCTGAATGGCAGCTTCGGGCCCAGATCCAGTTCCTTTTCCCGAAATGACCGCCCCGACACCGGAGCTGGCCAGTCGATAAACAAAAGAACGCAATTCAAACGAAGGAAGAGTAGGACAACACCTGTCCACTTCCTACTGAGTACCAATTTCCGTCAGGAAATAATCACCCCATTTAAACTCTTATGATTCTCAGGCTGGTCGCCGCCGTGGTGGTTGGTGTTACTACCAAAATACCGGCTACAATTGCGTCGTCGTTTATTCCGATATCGTCACCCAATCGGTTTAAAACTTTCACTGAACTCTAAACCCCTGATCCCCGCCAGAATGAATAAATACCTCGCCCAATCCCTTCTCTCTTTCGCGGAGACCAAAAGCCAACGTTTTGCCAATACACTCACCATCGCAGTAGTTGGCGTGCTGGCTTATACCGCCACCGTCGCACAGGCTGACACCGCATCCTCTCCCACTTCCGGCAAGCGGCCGAACATCGTCATCATCCTCGGCGATGACCTGGGCTTTTCCGACATGGGCTGTTTCGGCGGCGAGATCAAAACTCCCAATCTGGATTCGCTCGCCAAAGCCGGGCTGCGCTGCACTCAGTTCTACACAAGCGCCAGTTGTTCGCCCACGCGCTCCATGCTGCTCAGCGGCACGGACACGCATCGCAACGGTCTGGGCAACATGAACGAGATGACGGCGCCCAACCAACGGGGTGTGGACGGCTACGAGGGCTACCTCAACAACCGTGTCGCCACCCTGCCACAACTGCTGAAGGACTCCGGCTACCACACCTATATGGCCGGCAAATGGCACATGGGGAAGCAGCCCGACCAAATCCCCGCCGCTCGCGGATTCGAGCGTGACTTCGCGCTGCTCGACGGCGCGGGCAGCTACTGGGACATGCTGAATTTCACCGCCAACACTCCAAAATCCACATTCACCGAGGATGGCCGCTACCTGAAGTCACTGCCCAAGAACTACTACGCTACGAAGACCTATACCGACAAGATGATCGGTTACATCGAGGCGAACCGGAGGGACGGCAAACCGTTCTTCGCTTACGTTTCGCACCAGGCGCCCCACGATCCGTATCATCTGCCGCGCAAATGGCGCAACCGGCACGTGGGCGAATATGACAAAGGATGGGACGCTGTGCGCAAAGAGCGGCTGCAGCGCCAGATTGAAATGGACCTCATGCCCAAAGGGACGGAACTAGCCGAACGCATGTGGTTTTTGCCCGATTCCACTACACTGGCGCCCGCGTCAAAAGCTTTCATGGGAAGAAAGATGGAGCTCTACGCCGGCCTGGTGGAGAACATGGACTACCACGTCGGGCGGCTGATGGATTATCTCAAGAAGATCGGCGAATACGACAACACGATCTTCATCGTGTTCGGGGACAACGGCGCGGAAGGAACCGACCTCTTCCAACAGATTGTGGGCTCGGGCGGCACGGCCAATTTCCTGAACGCTTCGGTCAACTGGTCGCAGACCAGTTTCTACGCTTGGGGTGATCCGCACTCCTACGTCGGCTACGGCCCCATGTGGGCGCAGGTTTCGATGACTCCGTTCAGCCAATACAAGGGTAACTTGGCCGAGGGCGGCATCCGCAACGGCCTCATCGTCAGCGGCCCCATTGTCAAGCAGGCACCGGGCTCCATTAGCCGCGGCGTCATGCATGTGTCGGACATCATGCCCACGCTGCTCGAAGTGGCCGGTGCCAGTTATCCCAAGACGGTCAACGGTCAGGAGCCGCCGCCGCTGATCGGCAAGTCGTGGGTCAAGACGCTGGCGGGTGAAGCGGCGTCGCCCCGTTCTGAACAGGACTACCTCGCGTGGGAGATTTTTGGCAACCGCGCGGTGCGGCAAGGCGACTGGAAGTTGCGCTGGCAATACAAACCCTACGGCACGGAGGAATGGGAGTTGTTCAACCTCGCCACCGATCTGGGCGAGCGCCATGATCTGGCTGCCCAGAATCCCGAGAAGGTCAAGGCGCTCCTGGCGCTCTGGGACGACTATGTCCGGGCCAACAACGTGGTCCTGCCCAACCGCACCATTTGGGAGCAACAGGCAAAGCGGCTTCCCGATCGCTATCCGGTAGTGGACGGTTTCCCACCCCTAATCTACCAGAAGCAGTATATCCCTCCCAAGGAAATGATGGCTAACCCGAAACCGTGAGCGCACCCGAAAACAAAATGAACTCAATTCAGCCAACAACCGATGCCATGAACATTGAAACCAAACCACAGCGCGAAGGGGGTGTCATTCCTTCCAGCTTGCGCTCCCGCGGCTCGCTACCACGATCCTCGCCCTCGCCGGATCCTCGGGGACCCGACATTGGTCCGCGTTCGCACAAATTCCTCCGCGCTTCTTATTGGAAGAACCTCGCCGGGGCCAACGCCGTGCCGGTAATCTACGAATCCCTGAGCGGCAACGCCAATCCCCTGACCCCGCGGACCTCGTCTCGGCCGATGCCGCCATTGAAGTGAACGTGGCCATCGTGGGGTACGCCAAATTGCTGCCGCTCGACCGCACGCTCACCCTCGCGGTTCTGGAGCCGGTGGGGCTGATTTCCGGCGAAACCACGGTCGCCGGCCGGAGCTACAACCAGTCCGCCAATGGCTTCGGCGACCTGGATACTGGAAGGTTACAACCTGATCGGCCTGAAGGCCATCATGAACATCTCCGACATGCTGCGCTACGAACCGAAATTCTCGCTCGACCTGATCGTGGATGTTGTATTCCCCATCGGCGAATATAACAGCGATCAGGCGCTGAACCTCGGCCAGAACTGCTGGTACGGCCGTGGTGCGCCTATCGTTCGTGCGATCATCCGGCGCTCGCCAGGCGCACTACCTCGAGGCGCCTTCGGTCTGGTTCTACAATGATAACAACGATTACGTGGGCCAAACGTTGAGCACGGATCCCAAGTTTCAGCTGGAAGCGCATTTGACCCGCGATTTCACCGAACATTTCTGGGGTTCACTCGACACAACCTATATGGCGGGCGCTCAGTCGAGTTTGAACGGAGTCGCGGGCGATTCGCTCAACAACCTGGGCATCGGTTTCACGCTCGGCTACCAGATCAACGACAACCTCTCTCTCACCGCCGGTTATATGGCGACCGTGAACGACAGCAATCCCACGGATCTTCAGATGGACGGCTTCCGTATCTCGCTCACTTACGGTTGGCATAAATTGGTACAGGGAATGAACCGGCTCAAGAGCGAGTAAGAACCGGCCCAGCCAGCCCGCGATTCAACACAAGCACCCAAACCTGAATCCCAACGGTGTGCGTGAAGTGAACCAAGGTTTCCGGCCCCGGGAGGGGTGTGTCAGCGCGTGGCAGGCGCTTCCGCACGTCGGAGACGCCAGGGTTCTTGCGGTGGCTCCCGGTGTGAAGGGATTGCGTGGTGAGGCGTAGAACTCAAAGGAGTGAGCTTGACGAAGCTGAGGTCGCCCAAAATCCACCTCGACGGCTGCTTCCAATAATATTCAGCTTGTGAGGGACCTCTTCTTCAACCCCATCACTCCACTGGTGCTGAACAGCCCTTCAGCCCGTGCCTGCCCGGAGTTCTCCGACTTGGACTTTGTACGCATGGGCATTCAGCGGGACTTGGAAGCCTCTCCCAGCGGACCCCAGGTACTCGGCCGGATTGAGGCCATCCTGAATCCACAGTCCCCCGCCGCAGGAGTCAACTAGGGCGTGTCTTCAAACTCATTATTATTGAATAACACGTTGGTTGATATGGTCTTAAATGGCGCTCGTGACATGGAATCAACGCCTCGCCTCACCTTGACCGAGCCGCTTTTCGAGCGGCTTAAATAATTAACAAGTCTCCGGAAATTTCGGTATCGATAGCGCGAAGGCGCCCTCGCGGAGGACGCCCTCCAAATGATGATCGCCTGATGTTGGAAGCCATGATCTTCAGAATTCGAATCGGCTGCCCCTGGCGCGATCTCCCCGGCTTCTTCGGCCCGTGGAAATCGGTATACACCCGTTGGCCCCGGTGGAACCTCTCGGGAATTTGGGCGCAGGTCCTCGACACATTGGCTGCGGATGCTCATGGAACGCTTCGTCTCCTCGACGCAACCCACATCAAAGTCCATCAGGATGCCGCGAATCCAGCGGGCGGGCAGAGTGGACATTCCATCGGCCGCACCAAGGGTGGGCTCAACACCAAGCTGACGGCTCTGGTTAATTCCCATGGCCGGGCATTGCAACTCACTCTGGCTCCTGGGAACCGCGCCGACGTCAAGGCTGCGGAGCAGATCTGGGCGCCGCCAGGAAAGAGGGTAGTCGCCGACAAGGGATATGACTCGGACTCTTTTCGAGAGGCGTTGAAGGCGGAGGGCGCAACGACGTCGATTCCGCCGCGCTCCAATCGGACAACGTCGCCCCCCTTCCACCGCGGCTACTACCGGCTCCGGCATCACGTCGAAAACTTCTTCCAGCGCATCAAACGTTGGAGGGCAGTCGGTACCCGGTACGATAAACTTGACCTCCATTTTCTCGCTTCGGTTCAACTCGCGGCCATCTTGGATTGGCTTATCCGAGAGGTTTGAAGACACGCCCTAGGAGCTGGATGCCGCCCGCCGGCGTTTCGTCACGCTGCGTCCCGGTTGGGCGGAGGAGATCCGTCCCCCAACGGGGCCCCAGGCGCTACGCTGACACCAACCGTGACCGGGAATTCGGGGGCTCGGTTCGAAGCGGCGCTGCCCCCAATGGGGACCACGCCCCCCCCCCAACTTACTCCGCAGACTTCCCCTCCTGCGGAACAGACCACGCAACAACTTGACGGGTGAATCCCAAAACCGTACCTGACGCCCCCCGGCGTCGCTTCACTCCGGAATCCTGTCCGGATTAAAACGGCATCGGTGTCCGAATTGATAGAAACATACAGTCACCCTTCGCCTGACCTCATGAAGTACGCGTTTTACTGGCTTCTCCGGGCGTTCATCGCTCTGATTCAGTTGATGCCCCTGAGACTGGTGTATTGGTTTGGACGGGCAGGTGGAAGGATTTGTTTGGTTTTTGGACAAGTCATTACCGGAAAGTCGCCATCGACAACCTAACCTACGCCTTTCGCCAAAGTGATGGTCACCAAAAATAAATCAAAACCGTATCGTTCCTGTGACTACTTTCTGCTCGGGGGCTTTACCTCACCCTCACCGAACGGCGCTTTGGCATGCCTGCCGACCGGCTACGTCCGCATTTAAACTGGACCGGACTGGAGCGCCTGACCCAAGCCGACGGTCGCACAGGGATCCTCGCCATCGGCCATTTTGGGACTTCGAGCGTTTGAGCGGCTGCCTGAGGGTGCGCCCCCGACTTAAAGATCATCTCCACCTACCGCGCGCTGCGTCAGCCGATCTTTAACGAATTAATGCAGGATTTTCGCACCCGCTACGGTGTCCGGTTCTTCGAGCGCCGCGACAGCAGCGAATTGCTCAAGCAGGAACTCGCGGGCGGAAAATCCTGGCTGGTGTTGCTTGCTGATCAGCATGCCGGTCCCAAGGGAGCCTGGCTTCCCTTCATGGACGCGACCAGCAGCATCAGTCCTGCCTGTTGTCGGCTCTGGGGTACAAGCGTCCCCTCTACACGGCGATCTGTTTTCAGACTGGGCCGCACCACTGGCGGATTGAAGGGGCAGGAAATCCCCACGTGGACTGTTCGGGCTGCCGCCGCACGGTGGAGGGCGGTGACCCAGGACATCAATGCCGCCTACGAAGCCGCCATCCGTCGCGACCGACGAACTGGTTCTGGGTTCACCGGCGTTGGAAGGTTCTCCAAGTTTGCGATGGCAATGCCGCCACGGATGTGTCGAAGGGGCGGAAGGCGCGTAAGCTCCATGGTGCCCCGGAATCCCCGTCGTTGAGGAAGCGGCCGACCCGCTGATCGGAGGCTCATAAGCGAGATTGGTCCTGGCCAACCCCTCGACGACTGCGACCACTATGGCAAAGCGTGAGACGCCAGAGCACGCGGTAGAGCACGCCCCATAGCCGCGCATCGCAGCGGGCAGCGACGCTGCGGGCCATGTCGAGAAAAGCCGGCGGCACATTCGTCACCCAAGTGCGCGGGGACGCATCGTCGGTCGGGACGAATAGGCCAGGCGCATGCGCGTCATCGAGCCAGAGCACTTCGTCGGTCGGCACGCTTACCTGCTGGCCGGCCCCCTCGGAGCGGGAGTGGCCACCGTAGGAATTTTCGTCCCTGCATTCTTCTTCGTTGCTGTCAGCGGCCCCCTGGTGCCGCGCCTCCGTCAGTCGCCCATGGCATCTGCGTTTCTCGATGGGGTGAATGTCGCCTCGCTCGCGCTGATGGCGGTCGTCGCGTGGCGGTTGGGCGAATCGACGGTAGTGGACTGGCTCTCCGCAGCGATTGCCGGCGTCGCCGGCGTGGCCCTGATCCGTTGGCGGATCAACTCATCCTGGCTGGTGCTGGCCGGCGGAATCCTTGGAGTGTAATCTGCTGACGGCTCCCTCTACTCCGGATCCATTCGCTTCATGCCCCGGAGCATCTCCCGCAGCCGCATCGTGCGCTTGCCAAGTGACGTGCTTTCCTGACGATTCCATCCACAACCTGTTCCACCACCCCTCCGGTTCGTTGAACGGGCTGCCTGGCGAAGAGCCTCGAAAAACCAACTCCCAAGACATGATTAAAACATCACGCTGTCTCGCCAATACCCTGCTGGGCATCACGTCACTGGCGTTCGTCAACACCACTTTGCCGTGTTCCCGCGTACTCTGGAGTTCCCAAGGCGGGCAGGTCTTCGTCGGCCGCACGCAAGACTGGACGGAACGCGCCAATTCCGCCTTTCGACTCTATCCGCGCGGCATCGCCCGAACGGGAGCGGTCGCGGAGAATCCTCACAAATGGACCTCCAAATACGGGAGTCTGGTCCTCTCGGCCTACGACATTGGCACCCATGAGGGGGTCAACGAAAAGGGCCTCAGCGCCCATGCCTTGTATCTTGCCGTCGAAGCAGCCTTCGGGGAACGGGATCCGAAGCGCGAGGCCATCGGGATCATGCAGTGGGTGTGACCGGACCGCACAAACTGCTCCAGGGGAGGTGAGAGTTCTGGGCGCTGGTTAATGGTTATTGGTTGGGTGTAGATTGTCCATCCCCGGTGGAGAGGGCGGAGCCCGACCGGAACCGGGGATGGACAAAGGGTCTGTGCGTAGGCCGTGGGGCTCAGGTAGCCGAGGCGACCGTGGGGGCGGTGCTGGTTGTATTCCCGCCGATAGTCCCCGATCACCACCTGAGCCTCCGTGAGCGTGTGCAGTTGTTCCCGGTTCAGGCATTCATCCCGAAACCGACCGTGGAAGCTCTCAACGAATCCGTTTTGCCAGGGACTCCCCGGTTCGATGTACAGGGTCTTCACCCTCCTGTTCTCCTTCAGCCACCGTTGCACGAGGGTGGCGATGAACTCGTCCATTGTCGCCGCAGATACGACGGCGCCTCGTGCTCCCTGGATGGCCCTCTGCAGCCATTCCAAGACGTCCTTCGACTTCAGGGCCCGGTCTGCTCTCGTGCACGCGGCATTCGCGGGTGAACTCATCCAGGATCGTCAGGATCCGCAAGGCTCCGCCCCGCACCGTCGCGTCCGCGATGAAGTCCCACGTCCGCCGATGTCCGCGGTGGAGCGCCCGTGTCGGTAGACCCGGGTAGATTCGCCACGGCGCACCGTCTTACGGCGCGTCGGCGGCACCCGCAGCCCTTCCTCTCGCCGCCACCGTTGCACCAACCGCTTCCCCACCGCCCAGCCTTCCTGGCGCAGTACCGCCGCGATCCGTCGGTATCCATACCGGGGGTACCGCTGGGAAAGTTCCGCCAGTCGCTGGTGTATCGCCTTCTGCCGATCCGTCGGTTCTCGCCTCCGGTATCGATAGCTCGACCGGGCCAAGCCCAGCATCCGGCAGCCCGCACGCACCGAGCAGACTCCCTCGCTGTGCAGACGCCTCACTTCTTCCCGGCGCACCGCCGGGCTCAGAGCCTTTTTTCGCATACGGCCTCCAGGACTCGGTTCTTCAGCAGTGACTCCGCTAGCATCTTCTTCAGCTCGGTGTTCTCTCGCTCCAGCTCCTTCAGCCGCTTCGCCTCATCCACTTCCATCAGCCCAAACTGCTTGCGCCACCGATGGTACGTCGCCTCGGAGATGTTCTTCTCCTGGCACATCTCACGGATCGGCTTCCCGCCGTCCACTTCCCTCAATGCACGTATTTTCTCCTCAGTCGTGTATCGTTTCCCTTTCATGCTCTGGTCCTTTCTTCGGCCCAGACTCTCACTCCCGCTGGCTCACTTTGGCGAGGTCACGTCAATCCCACCCGCGCCTTGTCGGGAAACTGCCGTTTAAACGAACCCGACGCTTTGATCTCGTCTGCAAAGGGAGCAGTTGCCCCCTATTTCTTGGCTGCCGCCCCGATCTTCTTCTCTTCGTCGGCCAACTTGGTGAGGAACTTCTTGGGGTCCTTCTTGAAGTCCTTCACGCAACTCTTGCAGCAGAACTTCATCGTCTGCCCTTCGTAGACCATTTCTACCGGCTTCATGTCGCTCCCTTCAAACTTCTCGTCAGAGACTACGCAAAAATTCAGCGGGTACGGCTTGGCTTTTCCCTCTTTGGGGGCGGAAACGGTCACGGAATCAGGCTCGCGGCCCTTGTCATCGGAATGAACACCGAGGGAGGAAAGGCCAGCGAATAGCGTGGCAATGAGAAGATGCTTTAGCGTTTTCATTTTCAGGTTGCTAGTTTTGTTGACGGAAAAGGGGGGCAGTCACGACGTGTAAAGGCCAAAAAGGTTACTTGGCCCCGGCGAGCTTACTGAGGTACTTGGATGGATCTTCGTCAAAGTCCTTTCGACAGTCCTTACAGCATAGTTTGATCTCCTGACTCTGATAGACAAACACGACGGCTTCTCCGTGATCAAAGGCATCGTCAGAGACGATACACTTGTCGAGAGGATAGGGCTTGGTGACCGCCGAAACCTGCGTATGGCCGGCGTCGCCATGGGGATCGTCTGACTGGCAGCCGAGAGAAAAGATGACAGCGGCTCCAACCATCGCGGAGGTAGAGAGAATACTGAGGGACTTCATTAGATTCATTTCTTGGATTCACCACTGACCGCTTACTTGGCGGTCAAAGTCTCAAGCGCCTGCCAGCCAACGGGTGAGCCGGCGACGCAGTTGCTGGCGGGCGCGGTAGAGCCTCGACTCCACCGCTTTGACGGTCGTGTCGAGAATGTTGGCCGCCTCGAAAACCGAGCGCTCTTCGAGTTCGCAGAGCACCATCGCTTCGCGGAGATCATCGGGGAGTTCAGCTACGGCGCGCCGAACAGCCTCCCTCTGCTCCTGCCGTGAGACTTGTTCGTCGGGAGCGAAGCCAGCGGCAGGCAATGATTCAGCCTTGCTGTCCCAACCCTCATCGGTGCCCGACTCCAGTGGCACTTCAGAACGCCGAGAACGCGCGCGAAGATGATTTCGAGCCAGATTGCCGCCAATAGTGAACAGCCAGGGAGAGAATCGCATCCCTGCCTTGAAATCCATCCGATGTTGATAAACCCGGACGAAAGTTTCCTGGGCGAGGTCGTTGGCGGCGTCCTCGTCCCCGATGAAACGACAGAGGAAACCAAACAACACTCCGGCATGGCGCTCCATGAGGTCGTTGAGCGCAGGATCGTGCCCGGCAACCAACCGCGCCATATCCGCCCGGTCGAGCGCCTCAGGTTCATGGATGCTCATGGTGGGGAGATTCGCTCATGGCATCTTCCATCGGAGAGTGAAGTCCCAGCGTGAGGCGTTGCATTTCAGACAGGTAACGCGCGCCCTGTTCAGAGGGCATGGTCCGGGCGACTTCCTGAAAGTGGCGCAGCATCTGGGCCTGACAGTCCGCACGAAGGTTCGCCACTTCCGCGAGTTTCTGTTCAATCCCGGGGCCGATGTTGGTGGCCCCGAGAAGAGCATCCGCCAATTCGCGATTCTTGGCCTGGATGCGCACGCACATTTCCTCGCACTTAGGCCGGTAGCCCTCGTGGAGAGTCCGGATACGATCCGTCTCGGCCTCAGTGAGCTGAAATTCTCGGCAAACCCACGCGAGTTGGTCCACCGGATGATTGCTCGCTGACTCGCGGACGCGTGAAGCCGTCCAGTAGCAGACCGAAAAGACGCCGATGCCAGCTAGCATCGCGAGAATCAGCGAGCCGATTGAACCAAGATTCTTCATGGAATCTCCCGATGGTGGAAGGGGCTGACCGCAGCCACGTAGTGAGCGCGCTCAACTCGGCGTAATCGGGTTTCACCTTCACGGACTCCCATCCAAACCCCGGCAAATATCACCGCGACCAGCCCGACGGTGGCGAAAGCGGGACGGAACAAACCACGCACCACCCTCTCGATCAAACCGAGGGAAACTGTTTCCTGATGGCGTCGCCCGGCGCGTTCCAGCCGCCGCCAGACGCCTTCTTGGAACCGGGGCGGCAACTCTGGACTTGGATGTGCCTCGCGCAGCAACGCCCGTAGCTTCGAATCGTCCGAGTTGGGTTGGGGGGAGTTCATGCAAAAATGGCGGCAGCCGAGGCCACCGCCTGACTGAGGTGATTAGCTGCAGCAGGGCTTGCGGCCTTCCCCTTTCTTCGCGTTCTTGCAATGCGCGTCAGCATCGTTGGCAGGCGAGGACGCCGCGGTATCGGGATGCGTCGAATGCCCTCCCGAGCAGCCCGTGACAGATCGAGTATCCGCATCCGTCGTGTGGCCCGTATGGCCGGCGCTGCGAACCACACGGGGCACGTTGGCCGCAGCGCGCGGTGAAAGCACCGCTTCCGCCGCCTTGACCGAGATGAACGCAGACACGGCGGCCAAAGCGGCGGCCAGGGTAAACTTAAGCGTTTTCATGATTCGTTTCAGGGAATGAATTCTGTTTTTTCTGGCGGCCAATTTTGCCGCCCTTCACCAATGCTTACCCCTCAGCTCCAAAAATCCCGCGAACTCATTTCAAATTCTCCGAAGCCGTCAAAACACAACAACGAATTGACCGTCTTCTCTGGCAAATGCTGAGGGAAAGCTCCAGACCGGCAGTCCTGACTGGATCGTGACTTCTCCGGTCGGTTTGCCCGTGGCGTCCAGCGAGCGCCAGGCGACGCTGCCGCCCTTCTGCCATCCAGTACCCTCCGCCCACGCGCACAGGGTCTCGCCGCGCAAGTTGACCGCAATCGCGGGATGCTTGGCGCGGTCGCCGGAAGAAACCGGAGTCCCGGGGAACGGCTCCCGTAACTCGGGCGAGACAGAGGTTACCTGGATCCTCCCCTTCGTTTCCCAAGCGGCAAAAATACCTTGCGGGCTCTCCATCAGGAACGCACTGCTCATGGGACAGGCAGCGATGACCCATGGATCGGCGAAGATCTGCTCGAATGTGACCCCGTGATCCGAGGAGGCCAATAGGGTCATGGGACGTTCGGTCAGGGAAAGAGCGGCGCGATAAAGCACCAGCAACTTACCGTTACGGGCGGCAAACGTGCGAAGTCCGCAGCAACCGCAGACGCCGTTGGTCAGGCTGATGGACTTTTCGGACTGGAAGCTCACCCCGTTGTCTGCCGAGCGCGCCAGGAAGACCCGGCGTTCCGGTTCACCTTCTTGGTCGGCTGCCGGGGCCGCGTGCCAAACGACATACACGTTGCCCGAACGGTCTGCGGCCACCGATGCGCCCCCGTCGAGCATGGCGGTTCTGCCCATAAGGTTTCGCTCCGGCTCAAAGGCGGTGCCGGAATCGTTCAGTCGCGAGTAAAGCAGCGGAGCTCCCGCGACGGGTTTTGGTTCCGCCTGCGAGGAACCATTCCAGACCACATGCACGCGACCGTTTCGTCCGACGGCGAGTTGCGCGCCGCGAATCGTGCCGACGGCGATGGCGCTGCCGGGGTGGCGATTCACCTGGACTGGGGCCGCTCCATTCCTTCTTCCACCGGGAAGTCTTTCGTAAAACACATCGCACGCCTTCGGGTCCCCCTGAAGCCAAACCAGATGCACCGTTCCCGCATCGTCGGTAACCGCCAGCGGCTGCGCGGCGCCAGTCGGAAGCCGTTGGACATCAACTGCCGCCAGCACAGAGGACACGGACGCCAACAACAACAACAGAGAGAGATTCCGCTTCATGGTGAATAGCATGGTTCCGTCGAGGTGACCAACGCGTCATTTTTTGGAAAGGTGACGAAAACGGTCACCGGCATACAGCCTACGCCATTGAGGGCCGTGACGGCCAAAGCCGTCCCGGATTCAACGTCTGCAGCGACGAACGGATTTGTGGGTGCCTTCATTCATTTCCTTGCGTCATCACGACCACACCTTGGCGAAGTTGCTGCTTGGACCGCAAACCGGGTCGCTGGCCTTTCCGGGCGTGAGAGATGCGGTGGGCAGTTCGATGCCGTCCCGCTTCAAATCCTCGACCGGCGCGAGGCTGGCCAGCGTGCCTGGTGGCGATTGGTACCATCCGGGATCCGAACCATCGGCCGGCAGTTCCTCACGTACTTTCAGCAGGGTGAACATGCCGCCCATGGTGATGTAGTCGTACTGGCCGGGTCCTCCGATCATTGGAGTCGAGTTCGGTGGAACTTTCATCCCCATATCGCCCATCTCTCCCATGCCGTCCTGTCCCATCACCATGTAGCCGGGAATCAGTTTCCGAATCTTCTTCGTCAAACCATCCGTTTTGATGCCGATCAGATTACCAAATTTGTGCCCCATCTGCGTCATGACATGGTGCAGCATGTGACAGTGGATAACCCAGTCCCCCGGCGCGTCGGCCACGAATTCCACGGTGCGGGTGGTGCCGGTCGGCGTGAACACAGTTGTCTCCGGCCACTGACCGGCCTCCGGAATGTCACCGCCATCCGTGGCCACAATCTTGAAGTTGTAGCCGTGCAGGTGAATCGCGTGATGACTCATCGTGCTCAGATTGCCAACCCGGATCCGGACGCGTTCGCCGATCTTGGCGAGCATCGGCGCAGTCCCCGGAAAACTTCTTCCGTTCATCGTGAAAACGTTGAAATCCGTCATTTCGTTTGGATCCGGACGCCGGGCGCCAACCTCAATTTTCCATTCGCTCAGCATCATCGCGTAGTCCCGGTCGGGGAGCACTCTCGCAGGATTTTTTGGATGGACGATGAACATCCCCGTCATGCCCAACTGCATCTGGGTCATCTCGTCGTGATGCGAGTGGTACATGTAGGTGCCGTGCTGCCTAAGGGTGAACTCGTATTTAAACGTCTCGCCCGGCTGGATGGCCCTCTGGCTGACACCGCCCACCCCATCCATCCCACTCGGAAGGAGGAGACCATGCCAGTGAACGGTGGTCGGCGCCGGCAAACGGTTGGTTACGTAAATGCGCACGCGGTCGCCTTCCACCGCCTCGAAGGTGGGTCCATGGACACGTCCACTGTAACCCCAGCAATTGGAGATCAGCCCGGGGGCAAATTCATGAACGACGGGTTCGGCGATGAGATGGAATACCTTCGCGCCATCCACAATTCTCCAAGGGAGTGTCGCGTTGTTCAGCGTGACCACCGGCCGATAGGGCAGCGCCACGCCCTGGGGTGCGAAGATCTTGGTCGAGCCGTCACTGGTCGGTTTCGGCTCGGCTGCGGTTGTCGCACCGTATGCCGGCGACGGGTAGCTGTCGGCGGCGCGAAGCCGGGCGAGAGGCAGACGGCCTTCGGTGAGGAATGCGGCCCCTCCCGCAACGGTACCGGCACGGGCCAAGAAACCGCGGCGATTCAGACTGGAAGAGTTCATTGGATGCTAGTGACGATGCTCGTTTGAGGTTCGGGGGGAGGATGGACTGAGGACCGACCCCGCGGCTGCAGGGGTTGCGCCTAACGCAAACGACGGTGTGAAACCTCCTCCCAGAGCCGTTTGGAGTCGGGTGCGAGCAATCCAGTAATCGCGGATCGCCTCAATCGTGGCCTGTTCGGCGTGCTGTTCCCGTTGTTTGGCCAGCAGCAGGTCGTAGTTGCTCATCTGCATTGCGTTGTACTGAAGCAGGGTCTCGCCGAGCAGTTGCTGATTCTGCGGCAGGAGGACCTGTTCGGAATAAGTGGCGATATCTCGCGCGGCCAGCAATGCGTCCCGTGCTGCCCGCACCTCGGAACGGACGTTGACAGCGAGCGCCTCAAACTGTCGGCGCGCCTGACGGTATCGTGCGGCCAGCTTGGCCAGTTCGGGCTGACCCTGATCAAAGAGAGGTATCTCCAAGGAGAGCGCCGGTCCGAGAACCCAGGTACCATCGACGTCACGCTCGGAACTCACCCCAAGGTCCACGCCGGGCACATAGCGGGTATTCCGCTTGAGGTTGAAAGCATAGGCGCTGGCCACGACGTCGTTTCGGGCGGCCGCCAAATCAAACCGGCGAGTCACGGCCACAGCTTCGACATCCCCCAGCGAGAGCTCTTCGCTCGGCAGGGCCGGCAGTTCATTTATCGCCTCCCAGACAGTCTGCCGCCCCCAGAGGCCCAGAAGCCGATTCACCTTCTCCCGCTCCGCCCGCGCTTCCGCCTGAACCTTGGCTAGGTCAAGACGCGATTGGGTAAAGGCGAGTTGCTGGTTCCTGAGTTCAAGACTGTTGATGTTGCCGGCCGCAAATTGCCGCTGGGCGACATCGGCCGCGGCCTCGTTGACCTCCACAATGACGGCCAAGCGGTTTGCGAACTGCAGCAGGGCCTGAAAGGTGTAGAATGCCGTCTGGACCTCCTCGTTGAAGTCTAGAACCTGCTGCGCGATGTGGGCACGTACTTGATCCATTTGGCTGGCGGCGATCTTTTTGCGTGCCGGAAGGATCAGCAGGTCGAGGAGATTCTGGGTGAGGCCGTAGTCGGAATTGACAACTCCCGGGCCATTCAAGGGAGGGCGCCAATTGGCCGAGATCACAGGATTCTGGGCACGCGAAGCCTGAGCCAGCTCCGCCTGCGAGATCCCGATCTCTTCAAATTTCGCCTGTAAAGATCGGTTGTTCAGCAACGCAATCGTGAGGGCAGAGTTAGAGGTCAAATTCGTTCGCAACAGACCATCAACCTCTCGCTCCATTTCAGTTGCTGTCGCCTCGTCACGCATCCAGCGCAGGTGCGTTCCCGTCCGATCGCCGACAGTCTGTTTGACTCCATCGAAGGCAGCCTGCGGATCGGTGGTCGTGCAGCCCATAAATGCAACGGGCACCGCGACGGCCAGCGCGATGACACTGCGAACTGAACTCATGGCTGGACGGGATGGTGTTGGTGACCGGGTTCTGGACCGGAGGGCGCGGTTGGTGCTGCAAGATTGGTTGAGCTGAGCAGACCAGTCTCGAACGGCGGAATTGGAGACGCGGGCGCGCGCGGGTTGGCGGGATGTGTGGGACCAGCGTCCGGCACGACCGGCGCACCCACGCAACCGGCGAGCAACAGACTGACGCTCAGAGTCAAAGCGGTCCGGACAAGTGAAATGGGGGACATGCGAATTCGTTTACTCGACGGATGAATCGTGATCGGAGACGGGGAGACACGAGCGGCCCGTGATCGACTCCGATCCGCGACCCGGCTACATTCAAAGTTTACGGGCGGGAAGCGGGAGCTGTGCAGACCGGCGGTGAGCCCCGCAAGAAGCGCGCAGAACGCGCGCTAACTCAGAATCGGAAACGCGGCGGAACACCGAAAGGTCAAACCAGCATGGGCGGAGCAAGGCTACGAAATGCAGCACCGAGGGACACCTCCGGCCGGAACACGAAATCCGCACGTGGAAGCGAACGAACATAGCGATCGAGGGAGGAATCCGGGTTCGTCGCGGGAAGTGCGAGGACGAAATCAGGCTGAAGCGGCAAGAGAAACACCGGCGCGACGTTGGCCAAACCCGCTCCAGACTCCAATTTCACGGTTTTCAGGCCGCTACACGGGAAGAAGCTACTGTCTGCGGCCTTTTTCGAACAACACCCACCGTCGTTGCTCTTGCCGAGGGCAAGCGACGCGCAGTGATGGACACAAAAAGTCTGCGCAGAGAGCCACACCGATAACCAAGCCACCGCGAAAACACGGCTAGCGAGAGAGAGTCTGAGAGCGGCTAACGTCATGCTGAGGCTTTTTTAGGAGTCTGCTTTCCAATCCGCGTAGTCAAGCGTCGAGCTGATCGCGCGGCGGTCGAAGTGCCAAAACGGACTGCCATTTACAATTCCGTCGGCGGAAATTCGCTAACGAAGGGTGTGGGAGCCAACTCAACCTGCAGTGGACGGTGGTCGTGGTCTGACGGAATGGATCGCCGGGCGGAAATAGCCCGGAAGGTTTTGCCGGCAAATGCCCATCGCAGTTCGTATGCGACCACTACTTCCATCCTTAACGAAAAGGTCGGGCAACACCCCATTCCTAATTTGAGTGTTTCCCCGGTATCCTGTGACTCGAATCCGAAAAAAGCTCGCGTGATTCCCGAGGGATTGGGGTAAGCGGCAGTGAGGGGTGGAGAAATCCACCCATCTGAAATGGATTCCGGGTGAGCAGAAATCTCCCTCCGGTAGAACAAAACAAAAAAGGCAGAACATGAAATCAATCAACAAATTCAAAACCCTCAACGCAAGACACTTCCTAGGTTCATGCATCGCGGTTGCCGTGGCGTTGGCAGCCTGGTTGCCGTCAAATGCAATCGCGGACGATGAAACGAAGCCAATGAAGCCGATGAAAGGCGGCGAGCACTTGCTGATGCTCAAAGGCATCGAGACCAAAGGAGAGGTGGAGGCGCTCAAGAATGACGACAGCGTCGCGATGGTGTGCGCCAAGTGCAAAACGGTTTGGGTCGCCCGAGTGAAGCAGGGAACAAAAGGAGCCCAACTCTTAATGGAAATGGGCCAACCCAAAGAGTTAATCGGCACCCACGGCTGCGCTGGCTGCAATTCAACCCTGACGGTGACCGGCCATGCGAAGGGTGAAATCACTGAACTGAAGCACAGTTGCAAAGTGTGCGGTGATAATTCCGCCTTCTGTTGTGCCACCAAACCCGGCAGCGGATCGACCAAAGGCATGGAAAAACCGAAGCTGTAACGGCGTCGCCCTGGGTGGATTGAACTTCAGGAGGGTGCCAAGCTTGGCACCCTCTAAATGCTTTAGTAGGTGTTCGATTGAAGCCTGCCAAAGTACTCTTTGGAGCAGCTATCCAGATGGAGAGAACGCCCTAGAGGGCCCTTGAAAACCGGTGTTTTTCGGAGGGTTTCTCTCCTCGATCACTTTCGGGTAGCTGAAAGTCGGGTTCGGCAAGGGGGCGGCTCGGCGGTGTGGGGCTGGCTAGCTACATTTGCCCAGTCTCCCGACACACCGCAGGCTATGGCGTGCCGCTGATGCGGTCACCAATCGGTTCACTAGTGGACTTCCCGGCAGCTTCCACATCTGATCCGAATTGAACGAGATCAGTATCAACATTGTACTGAGTCCAACACGATCCGTTCAGCGCTTGCGTGTGCGCCGCAATCCGGCGATCTCGTTGCACCATTCAAAAATCCGCTTCCGCAGCCTCTGACTGGTCTGGCGGCCGATCAGCTACTGCTGCGCTCCAGCCGTGCATTTCGAAGGCGGAGCGCGTTTGAAATAACCGAGACAGAACTCAGGCTCATCGCGGCTCCGGCGAGCATCGGGCTGAGCAGCAGCCCGAAAAACGGATAGAGCAACCCGGCGGCGATTGGGATGCCAGCCGCGTTGTAGATGAAGGCGAAGAACAGGTTCTGTCGAACGTTCCCCATAGTCGCGCGACTCAAATAGATCGCCTTGGCGATGGCACGGAGGTCGCCTTTGACTAGGGTGACCCCCGCGCTCTGCATCGCCACGTCGGTGCCGGTGCCCATCGCGATGCCGACATCCGCTTGGGCCAAGGCGGGCGCGTCATTCACTCCGTCGCCGGCCATCGCCACAACTTTACCCGCCGCGTGGAGCTTCTGGACGTGGGCGATCTTGCCCTGCGGCTCGACCTCCGCCTCCACTGCGTCGATACCGAGGCGCTTGGCCACAGCCTCCGCCGTGCGCCGGTTGTCGCCGGTGAGCATGACGATCTGGAGTCCGAGCGCATGAAGTCCACGGATGGCCTCCGGCGTCGTGACCTTGATGGGGTCGGCCACTGTGAGGATGCCTGCTGGACGGCCCTCCACGGCGACGAAGAGCACGGTCTTCCCCTCCGCCTGAAGCTGTCCGGCCTTTGCTTCGAGGATCTCCCAGCCGCTGGCGCCCTGGCCGCGAAGGAACGCGGGCTTGCCGACCATCACCGACCGCCCGGACACGTTGCCGATGACTCCGCCGCCGGTGACGGAGCGGAAGTCCTTCGCCGGTTCGAGAGGCAAGGATTGTTCCTTCGCCGCGCTGACGACGGCAGCGGCCAGGGGATGTTCGCTTCCCTGTTCCAAGCTGGCCGCGAGCCGCAGCAGTTCCTTGGCGTCCGTGCCCTCCACCGGGAGCAGGTCCGTGAGCTTGGGTTTCCCTTCCGTGAGCGTGCCTGTCTTGTCCACCACAAGCGTCGTAACCTTCTCCAGCCGTTCGAGGGCTTCGGCATTCCTCACGAGGATGCCTTCCTGTGCTCCGCGTCCGACGCCGACCATGATGGACATGGGCGTGGCCAAGCCGAGCGCGCACGGGCAAGCGATGATGAGCACGGCAACCGCGTTGACAATGGCGTGCGCGAGGCGCGGTTCGGGGCCGAGCCATAACCAAAGGACGAAGGTCAGCGCCGCCACCGCCACGACGACGGGGACGAAAATACCGGCCACCTTGTCGGCGAGTCCCTGGATAGGCGCGCGGCTGCGCTGCGCCTCCGCCACCAGGTTCACGATCTGCGCCAGCAATGTGTCGCTGCCAACCCGCTCCGCGCGCATCACGAACCCGCCCGTGCCGTTCACCGTGCCGCCGGTAACCTTGTCGCCCGTGTGCTTCTCCACTGGCAGCGGCTCACCGGTGATCATGGATTCGTCCACGCTCGAATGGCCTTCGGCTAGCAAACCGTCCACGGGCACTTTGTCACCGGGGCGGACCCGCAGGAGGTCACCCACATGGACTTGTTCCAGGGGAATCTCGTCGTCCCCGTGGTCGCCTACCCGGCGCGCGGTGGGCGGAGCGAGATTGAGCAGCGCCTTGATGGCGCTACCGGTGCGGCTGCGGGCGCGGAGTTCGAGCACCTGTCCCAGCAACACCAGAACCACGATAACCGCCGCCGCCTCGAAGTAGATGCCAACCTTGCCGTGCGCGCGCATGGAATCGGGGAAGACACCGGGTGCCAGCATCGCCACCGCGCTGAACAGGAATGCGGCACCCACGCCAATCATGATCAAGGTCCACATGTTGAACTGCGCGGTGACCAGCGAACGCCAGCCGCGCCGGAAGAAGGGCCAGCCCGCCCACAGCACAACCGGTGTCGAGAGCGCGAACTGCATCAAGCGCGACGCGTCTCTGTCGAGCCAGCTCTGGTGTTCCAGCGCCGGGATCACATGGGCCATCGCGACAAGGAAGACGGGGAGCGTGAGCCCCGCGCCGATCCAGAACCGCCGCGTCATGTCGCGGAGTTCGGCGTCGTCTTCCGCCTTATCGGCGGCGCTGACCGTCTTGGGTTCGAGCGCCATGCCGCACTTGGGGCAATCGCCGGGATGGTCCTGCTCGATTTCCGGGTGCATCGGGCAGGTATAGCTGACCTTGCCGGCGGGCTTCCAAGCTGGGTTGCGCTCCAAGGCCATGCCGCACTTCGGACAATCACCGGGCGCATCGGACTGCACGCCGGGGCACATCGGACAAAAATACTTGGCTGCAGCCGATGGCTTCACCGCTTGCGTCAGGTCGTGGCTGTCGCCGCAAGAATGCTCCTTGGACTGGGTCTCGGTCTTAGCCGTGTCGCCACAGCAGGCCGGTGTTTCCCGCGGATGCGAGTGCGCGTGCGCGTGGTCCTCCGGTGCTTTATGCCCCGGTTTGCCGTCGCAACAATCCTTGATCGGCGTGGCCGGGTTGAGTGCCAGTGCGCTCTTCGGCTTCGACTGGCCGAGGAAGTTTTGCCGGCAGTGATTGCTGCAGAAATAAAACGTCTCGCCATCGCGTTCGGCGGAGGGCGCCGTGGTTTCATCCACCTGCATTCCGCAAATCCGGTCGGTTTTCATGGTGTCTCCAATTCCCTCACGGATGGGTTTCGCACTGGCAGTCGAGGCAGCCATGCGTGGCACAGAGCCGACACGTCTCAACGAGCCGTTCCCTGAGCTGCTGCCGGGCACGGTGGAGGCGCACCTTGAGATTGCCGGGTGTGACGTTGAGGCTGGCCGCGACGGCCGCGCTTTCCTCCTCCTCAACATCGACCCGGCGCACGACCTCCGCATACTCCGGCTTAAGAGTCGGCAGCAGCCGGTTCAGGCATCCGCAGATGACCTGACGGGTCGCCTCATCGGGTCCATCGTCCAGTTCTTGGCCAAACCGTTCCAACGCCCTCGCTTGGCCGGCCTTTTTCCGGTGAAGGTCGGTGATGGTGTTCCGTAGGATGCGGTAGAACCACGCGATCAGATTGTCGCCGTCTTCCAGGTTCGCTTCGGCCCGCAGAGCCTTGAGCAGGGCGTCCTGGACGACGTCGGCCGCGAGTTCGGCGTCGCCCAGTCGACTCTGGGCAAAGGCTTGGAAGGCAGACAGGTTATCCGTCAGCACCCTGCGCAGCAATTCGGACGTTTCGGCAGTGGGTTTGTGGGCGGCATGCATGGTCATTTCACAGGAGCTAACGCAACCGCCGGCGGGAAGTTACACTGCTCCGGCCCAATTCAGTCGAGGGGTGTTCTCCCCATGGCCAAGGATCGCCCCCGGCCTGATGGTCCGTTGGTAAACCACCGACCGTGCCCCGTCGACAGCAGAGCGTTTCTTGCGGCAGCCCAAGGAAAGCCAAATAAGTTCGCGGGGAATGGTGTGCTCCCCCTAACAGCCCGTCTAAGAACCCTCATTTCCGGAACGAGCCGGAGTGAACAGGGCGTTTAGCGCGCGAGGGTGGCGAATAGGAGAAAGGTCAGCGCACACGGTATCAGCCAGGGTGGTATTCCAGTGAGCGATTGGCCTCAGTGATCTCGTAGGGAGTGCCTTCAAACCTTGCGGGTGCCACTGAGGCCAGTCAAACTCACCGCAGAGGGCTGGTTGGGCGGAAATAGCAACTATCACGGCGAGGGCGGTGGAGCGTGTCCTAGATTTGGGCCTTGAAAGTTGATACATCTGTATGTCGTGACCAGCGCGTTCACTCGCGGATTGCGACAATCTACTCGCAGAAGACGCCAATTCGAATCTGTTCGACGGGCGACCCGGCGACCTCTTGGGTCACTTCGTTAAGCCAACGAGTGATTTCGGGCGGGGAGAGCATGGGCGAGGTGCCCGCGACCATGGAGATATGTCACGCTGGTCTCAAGGAGCGGTAAGGATCGTGAGTTCGGTCCAAACCCGTTAATGAGCTCCTCACCAAATCAAGCTGAGTCCCCAAAAGCCATGAGTTCGTGTCCGAGGAATGGCGCAAGTTTCCGAAGCCGATGCAAACCGACGGCTCTACCGATCAGGCTGAATCGCAAACCACGCGGCACCCTCGGCCGCAGTGACAAGGGCTCGGTAGTGCTTGTGGATCATGCCAGCGGAATTTCCTGCCTCAGTAGCCACCGAGGCAGGATCCCCGGTGACGGCGACACGATAGGAACAAAACGAATGGCGGAGACCATTGCGCACCCACTGGATTCCAGCGCGCTCGGCGGTCAGACGCATGGCGTTCTGGAGAACCTGCCCCCCGGGCGAGGGGGGAACCACGGGGCCGGATGCTTTCGCGGCAAGTTCCAACCAGGCCCGAAGATTAGGCTGGATCGGGACGATTCTCCGGGAGGCGGTCTTCGCCTTTCCAGCGGAAACCACGATCACGCCCTCCCCCAGCTTCACCTCCGACCAGTCGAGACGGATGATCTCCTCAGATCGAAGGCCCGCAAAACCGCCAATGGCCAATGCCGGAACGATTTCTGGGCGCGCGGAATCCAGCAGACGCCGCATCTCATCCACGGTGAAGACCTCGGTCTCAACCGTTTCCGCCTTGGGTGCAGGGATTTCCGCAATCTCCTCGGCCAAGGCTCGGGAAACGTAACCGGCGCGCCGAGCGAACTGGAACAGGCCAGAGATGAGTCTCAGTACGTTCCTGCGGCTTCGGTTGGTCTGATCCGCCAACTCGGAGGCCAGGTAGGTGCCGACGAGAGCCGGAGTCAGGGAAGCGATTGGACAGTTCCGGAAAGACTCCGAAACGCGCCCCAGCCGGCAGCGAATATCCCGGAGGTAGTGCCGGGACACCCCTGCCCGCTCGCGATCCGCGAGGAACTCGGCGACGACTTCTTCGACCACGCGGCTTGGAGCGTTGGCCGGATGGCGTGATGCAAAGTAGGACACGGCGTCCATTAACCCGCTTCCGTGCGGAAGCGCAGCCCTAGCCGCCAGCCATTCGTCGAGGGCTGCCAGCAGGGAAAAGCCTGTCGGTGCGACCTTTTTGCTCGCGGCGAGGAAGGTTTCCGCTTCTGACGCCGTCAGCCGGGCAGATTCCTGGCGACCCGCAGCGAGACCGGCGGCGACACGCTGAGCCTCAGCTTTGGCCTCTCCTGCGTCCGCGAAACTCCGGCGAACTCGACGGCCCTCCGCATCGTAGAAGCTTAGGGTGAACCCGGTGTATGCCCTACCGGCCACGGATCGGCGGCGGGAGTAAACGGGAACGGATACCGACCCTACCGAGACCACGAACGAAGCCGTTGGCTTCCCCTTTTTGACCCCGGCTTGCCCGACTTTCATTCCAACATTTGTCGGCAATCTGTCGGCAAAAATCAAACACCATCAAAAACCCCAATAAAAATGGCGGAGAGGGAGGGATTCGAACCCTCGTTACGGCTTTTGACCGTAAACCGGTTTAGCAAACCAGCGCCTTCAGCCACTCGGCCACCTCTCCGCGCCGCGCGAAGAGAACACGCGTCCCGCGCAGGGGTCAAGCGGGGTGTCGGGCCGCGGTCCGGTCCGGATGCTCTCCGAGACACCAAGGTTCCCGGTTCCCGGCGACCGAGGAATCACGGCCTCAGCCCTCACCCACAGCATTACGCCCCGGGAACGGTCCGATCCCCGCCACCTCTGGACGCCTCCGCCCCTGGAGGACGACAAACAACGGCGGCACCAACAGGACAGCCAACCCGGTGGACGCCAGCATCCCCGACGCCACGGTCAATCCGAGTGACTTGCGGGCACTGGCTCCCGCCCCTTCCGCCACCAACAGCGGTAGCACCCCTAGGATGCAGGTCAGGGAAGTCATAAGGATCGGACGAAATCGCAGCCGCGCGGCCTCCACGATGGCAGCGTCCAATGGCTTGCCCTCCTCCAAAAGTGAGCGCGCCTGTCCGACGATGAGGATGGAATTCTTCGCCGAGAGTGCGATCAGCAGGACCAATCCAATCTGGACGTAGAGGTTGTTGGCCACGCCCAAACCCAGAAGCGCTGTGACCGTCCCAACCAGGGCCAGGGGGACCGCCAGGATGACCGAGAGCGGCGTTCGCCAGTTTTCAAACTGACCGGCCAGGACCAGAAAGACCAACAGAAGCGAGAGCCCAAAAACCCACGCCGAGGATCCCTCGGCGAGTTTTTCCTGATAGGACATCGCCGTCCATTCGTAGGTCATGCCAGGCGGCATGACGCGCGCGGCAATGACCTCCATCTCCTTCAGGGCTTCTCCCGAACTGTGTCCATCCCGCGCCGCCCCGTTGATCGTCGCCGACGGACGCAGATTGTAGAGGGTGACCACCGCGGGTCCCTGCGTTGGCCGAACCGTGGCAAGCGAACCCAATGGGACCATCACCCCCGACTGGCTGCGGGCGGCGTATTCCGTCAGGTCCGCAGGATTGCGCCGGAAGCGGGAGTCTGCCTGGGCATACACCGTGTAGGTGTGGCCAAAGAGCGTGAAGAAGTTGGCAAAGGAGGATCCCAGGTAGGTGGCCAGGGTCTCCTGTGCGTCCCCGACCGAAACCCCCAGTGACTCCGCACGGGAACGGTTGATGTCCACCAACAGCTGGGGAACCTGCGCCCGGAGCGGGGTCAGGGCCATCCGGATCACCGGGCTCTTCCGGGCCTCGCTGACGATTTGATCCGCCACCTGCTGGAGCCGGACAAAATCGCCGCTGCCGTCCGTCAATTCCAACTGCATCTGGAACCCCCCTGACAAACCCAATCCCTGGATGGGCGGGGGCACCAGGACCATGGTTCGGGCCTCGGGAAAGGACTCCAAGCGATGCGTCAGGGTCTCATACACCGTCCTCAGGTCCTCCCCCCTGCCCCGCAGTTTCCAATCCCGCAGCATGAGATAGACGATGCCGGCATTCGCGAGGGACGCGTTGGCGTCGAGCGGCGACATGCCCCCGATCACAATGGTGTGCTCCACGGCCGGCACCTCCCGACAGATTGACACGATCCGGTCCATGGCCGCAGCAGTGCGCTCCAGGGAGGCGCCGTCCGGCAATTGAATCGTGACCATCACGTAGCCCTGGTCCTCTGTCGGAATGAACCCCGTGGGAACCCGCGCCAATCCAGCCACCGCAATCCCGGCCACGCAGAGCCCCGCCACCACGGCGAGCCAGCGATGCCGGACCAGGCGGGCCACTCCCGCTGCGTACCCGTCCTCAAGCCTCCGGAAGGCGGCATTGAACGCAGTGAAAAATCGGCCCGGACGCCGATGCGGATCCGGGGGCCGCAGCCAGAGGGCGCATTGCGTCGGCTTCAATGTCGCCGCATTCAAGGCGCTGATCAGGGCCGTCGCCGCCATGACGAGGGCAAATTGACGGTACATCTGGCCCGTGATGCCCGGGAGAAACGCCGGCGGCAGAAATACCGACATCAGGACGAGGGTCACGCCCAGGATGGGACCCAACAGCGCTCGCATGGCCGCGACACTGGCCTCCACCGGGGAACGACCCCGCTCCATCTCCTGGACCGTTCCCTCAACCACCACGATGGCATCGTCCACCACGACCCCCACCGCCAGCACGAGGGCAAAGAGGGTCAGTAGGTTGAGACTGAATCCCAGCAGCGCCAGGGCGGCAAAGGATCCCACCAGCGTCACCGGCACCGTCGTTGCCGGGACCAACGTCGCGCGTCCGCTCTGCAGGAAAAGAATGATGACCAGCAGCACCAGGACCCCGGCTTCGGCAATGGTGTGGTACACCTCGTCCACGGACGCCCGGACGAGCCGGGTGGTATCAAACGGCACTGTCGCCTGGAGGCCCGGGGGAAACTCCCGGGCCATGGCATCCCATCGCCACCCGAACCCGCTCCGCCGTCTCCAGCGCATTGGCCTCCGGAGCTGATAGATCGCAATGCCCCCGGCCACCCGTCCGTCCAGTTGGAAAAACTGGCTGTACGTCTTCGCCCCCAGTTCGATCCGGGCCACGTCGCGGAGCCGGACCACCTCGCCCGCCGGATCGGACGAGAACCGCACCACAATGTCCCCAAACTCCTCCGGCGTGGCCCGGGTCGAATCCACCTCGACGGTCTGCGCAAAGGGCACGCCCGCCGGGACAGGGGCCATCCCGACGCGGCCCGCCGGGACCCGGGCCGACTGTTGCTGGAGGGCGGACAGTACATCCTTCGGCATCAGGGACCGCTGGCGGAGCAACTCAGGATCCAGCCAGATGCGCATGCTGTAGTCCCCGATACCGAAGACGGAGACATCCGAAACTCCGGGAACCCGCGCAAGGCGGTCCCGAAGGTGCAGCGTCGCATAGTTCGCCAGGAACAGGGCGTCGTGAGCTGCGTTGGTGGAGGTCAGGGTGACAATCTGCAGGATCGCTGTGGACTTCTTCTTCGTGACCACGCCTTGCTGCTGCGCCGCCTCCGGCAACTGCGCGAGCGCCGCAGAAACCCGGTTCTGCACCAGCACCTGCGCCAGGTCCAGGTCGGTGCCCACCCGGAAGGTGATGGTCAGGGAATACCGGCCGTCCGACGTGCAGGTGGACTGCAGGTAAAGCATGCCCTCCACCCCGTTGACCTGCTGTTCGATGGGCAGCGCCACCGTGTCCATCAGGGTGCGGGCATTGGCCCCGGGATACGACGCGGTGACCTGGATGGTCGGCGGCGTGATGGGCGGATACTGCGCCACCGGAAGTCGCAGCAGCGAAATGCCGCCCAGCAGCAGGGTCACGAGGGCGATGACATTCGCCAGGACGGGACGCTCGATGAAGAACCGGGCGATCATGGGCGCGTGCCGTCCGTCTTCCGGGCAACTCCCCGCCGGCGCTCCACCCAGGACTGCAGCACAACGAAGAACGACGGCACGAACAGGATGGCGAGTCCCGTGGAGGCGATCATGCCGCTGGCCACGGCGATCCCGAGGGAACGTCGGGCCCCGGCCCCGGCCCCGGTCGCAGTGACAAGCGGCAGCACTCCCAGAATGAAGGTCAAGGAGGTCATCAGGATCGGACGAAAGCGAACGCGGGCCGCCTCCACCGTGGCCTCGATCAGGTTCCGTCCCTGTTCCCTGCCTTCGCGGGCCATCTCGACGATGAGAATCGCGTTCTTCGCCGCCAATGCGATGAGCAGCACCAGTCCGATCTGCACATAGAGATTGTTGGGCATCCCCAGCGCCAACAGGGCGGCCACGGTCCCCAGCAATGCGAGGGGAACCGCCAGGATGACCGCCACCGGGATCACCCAGCTTTCGTATTGTCCCGCGAGGGCGAAATACACCAGGAGCAGCGCGAGCCCGAACAACAGATACGCCGACCCGCCCACCAATCGCTCCTGGTACGCGAGTCCGGTCCACTCAAAGCGCATTCCCGGCGGCAGCGTCTGACGCGCAATCGACTCCAACGCCTCCAGGGCCTGTCCCGAACTGTATCCCTCCGCCGCCGCCCCGTTGAGAGTGGCCGACGGATACAGGTTGTAGAGGGAGATGACGTCCGGCCCCCACGCCGCCCGCACATCCGCGAGGGCCCCGATCGCGACCATGTCGCCCGACTGGCTGCGCACGTAGAGTCTCCGAATGTCTTCGGGATCCACGCGCTGCCGCGGATCGGCCTGTACATAGACCATGTAGTTGTGCCCGAACCGGGTGAACAGGTTTACGAAGGTGGAACCGAGGTAGGTCTGCAGCGCGGCGTAAACATCCCCCACATTGACGTTTCGCGTGGCTGCCCGAGTGCGATCCACGCGCAGCGAGAGTTGCGGAACCGAGGCCCGGTACGCGCTGAACACCTCCCGGAGCGCCGGGGATTTCGACGCCCGTTGCACCATCTCATCCGTCACGCGCTGGAGCTCCGCGTAATTCGCCGAACCGTCCACCAACTCAATCTGCATCTGGAATCCACTGGAGGCCCCCAACCCCTGGATCGGCGGAGGAATCAGGACCCGGGTCGACGCTTCGGGTACGGATTCCAGCGCCTTCTCCAGGTTCGCGACGATCGCGGGCATCGTCTCCGACGGACCCCGCGCCCCCCAGTCCTTGAGCATCAGGTAAACAATGCCCGCGTTCGCCAGGGACACATCGCCGTCGAGCGGCGAAGGCCCTCCCGTGCCGATCGCAATCGCCTTGTCCACCCCGGGAACACCCCGGCCCACCCGCGATACGGCATCCATCACCCGCTCGGTGCGCTCCAGCGAGGCACCGTCCGGGACCTGGACCGCGACCAGCAGATATCCCTGGTCCTCGGTCGGCAGGAATCCCGTCGGGATCCGCGTCAATCCCCACGCGCCGGCCCCAACCAATCCGAGAGCCACCAGGACCAGGAGGGAACTCCGCCGCACCATGCGGGTCATCAGCGAGGCATAGGACGATTCCACGCGGCCATAGACCGAGTTGAACGCCCGGAAGAAAAAGTTTCGCCGCCGGTGGGGATCCACCGGCAGGCCAGAGCGCACATTGCGTGGGCTTCAACGTGATGGCGTTGACGGCGCTGATGAGCGCCGTGGCCGCAATCACCAGCGCGAATTGCCGGTACATCCCTGCCCGGTGATCCCCGGCATGAACGCCGGCGGGAGGAACACCGACATCAGGACCAGCGTGATGCCGATGATCGGACCGAAGTCCGCGCATCGCGACTATGCTGGCCTCCTTGGGCGCCAATCCCCGTTCGACCTGCTGTTCGACTCCTTCCACTACGACAATCGCGTCGTCCACGACAATCCCGATGGCCAACACCACAGCGAACAGAGTGAGCAGGTTGATGCCAAACCCCATCAGCGCCATCGCGGCGAAGGCGCCGATGATGGTGACCGGAACGGTCGTCGCCGGCACCAGGGTCGCCCGAGCGTTCTGCAGAAACACCACGATGACGAGCAGCACCAGGAATCCGGCCTCCAAAAAAGCGTCTGGTACACCTCGTGGACCGACTGCCGGACGAACGTCGTCGTATCGAATGGGATGCCGTAGGCGAGATCCTCAGGAAATCCCGGCTTCAGTCGCCCGAGGAGTTCGCGTACCCCGGATGCTGTGGCGAGCGCGTTGGCTCCGGGAAGCTGGTAGATGGCAATGCCGCCCGCGGGACGCCCATCCACCTTGAAGACCTGGCTGTAGCTCCGCGCCCCGAGCTCCACGCGTCCCACATCCTTGATACGGGTCAGGGTTCCGTCGGCGTCGCTGCCCGCCTTGAGAATGATCTCGCCGAACTCCCGGGCATCCGACAACGCCGCCGGAACATTCGCCGTCAGCTGAAAGGCCTGGCCGGTGGGCGTCGGAGGCATCCCCACCTGCCCGGCGGCGACATTGGCGTTCTGGTCTGAATGGCATTGATGACATCCTGGGGATTCAGGGACCGCTGCCCGGGCAGCTCCGGATCCAGCCACACCCGCATGCTGTACTCACCGATTCCAAACACGACCACATCCCCCACCCCGGGAAGACGGGCCAACGGATCCCGAAGCTGCAGGGTCCCAAAGTTCGCCAGGTACAGCGCGTCATAGCGGGCGTCCGGGGAGGTCAGCGTGATGATCTGCAACGGGGAAGTTTCCCGCTTCTTGGTGACCACGCCCTGCTGCTGGACCGCCTCCGGCAGCTGGGCGAGCGCGGCGGAAACCCGATTCTGGACGAGCACCTGGGCAAAATCGAGGTCCGTCCCCACCTCAAACGTCACCGTGAGAGTATACCGGCCGTCCGAGGTGGAATTGGATTGGAGGTACAGCAGGTGCTCCACACCGTTAACCTGCTGCTCCAGCGGAAGCGCCACGGTCTCCACCAGGGTTTGGGCGCTGGCCCCGGGATAACTCGTCGTCACCTGGACCGTGGGCGGCGTGATCGGCGGATGTTCCGACACCGGCAGGATTCCCAGCGCGACTCCACCCAGCAGCATCGTGACCAACGCGATCACGTTGGCCAGGACCGGACGCTCGATGAAGAAGCGGGCCAGCATGGAAAACAGGGGGACGGTCAGTGCGGGGCATCCTTCGACGCCGGTGCCTCGCGGGCGGTCACCGCTTCCCCCGGCCGTGCGTTCATGAGTCCCTGAACCACCACCCGGTCGCCCTCCGACAGCCCGCTCCGAATCGCGCAGCCATCCCCGGTCAGGGGACCGCGCACCACGGATCGCCGCGTCACCACCGAGTCGGGTCCCACCACCAGCACGTAATCTCCCAGGGGATCATTGCCCAGGGCCTCCTGCGGAATTACCGGCATGGGCTTCGGATCCCCGAGGGGGATGCGTACCCGGGCAAACAGACCGGGAAAGAGTAGTCGATCCTCGTTGGGAAAGACTGCGCGGAGTCCGAGGGTGCCCGTCGAGCTGCTCACGTCATTGTCGGTAAAGTCGAGGACACCCCGGTGCGGATAACCGGTTTCATTGTTCAATCCCACGAGGACCGTTGCGGAGCCCACTCCAGATTTCAGCTGCAGGCCGAGAGCCCGCAACTTGTCCCGCAAATACAGGGCGTCGCGCTCATTGACGCTGAAGTCCACATAGATGGGCCTCAATTGCTCCAGGGTCGCCAGCTTCGTCGCCCCGCCGGCGCCCACCAGGTTTCCCGGATCCACGAGCCTCCGGCCGATCCGGCCGGCAAACGGGGCCCGCACCTCGGTGTATCCCAGATTGATCTTCGCCAGCTCCACCTGCGCCTTGGCCTGATCCCGCGAGCTCAGCCACTTCTCCACGTTCGCCTTGGAAGTGGCGTTTTGCCGGATCAAGTCCAACTGCCGCTCATACTCCGACTGCGCCTGGTCCAGAGCCGCCTGGTTCAGGGCCAGTTGCTGGCGGTAGGGCTCGGGCTCGATGACAAACAACACCTGGTTCGACTCCACCAGTCCGCCCTCCTGGAACCGCACCGCCTCAAGATATCCCGACACCCGCGCCACCAGGTCCACACTACGGGAGGCCGCCACCGTGCCCGTCAGGTCAAGGTGTTCCGCCACCGGTTCCAGGACCGGCTGTCGTACCCAGACCACCGGCGGTGCCACCACGACCGGGGGTGCCTCCCGGTGGCAGCCCGACAGGATCAGGACCGCCGCAACCAGGACGCTGCCCGCTGGACACCCTCGCCACGGGCGTCGAGGCCGCCGGCCTGCCCTGCCCCCAGTTCTCGCCTTCGTTCCGCTGTTCATGGTGTGGATGGTTTCCCGGTGGTCGTCGGCAGGTGATGTTGCGGTTCCAACAGACGGCCCCAGTCGGTGCGCCGGGCCATCTCGGCCTTGACTGCATCCGAGACAATGTCGCGCCCGTCCCGCAATTCCCATCCGCCGCCCAGCGCGCGGTAAATGGCGATCAGGTCCAGCACGACACTGCCGCGGGAGGACGCCACCGAGTCCTCGACACTGAGCTGTGCCTGCTCGGCGTTCAGCACCGTGGTGTAGTCGGACTCGCCGCCCTTGTACTGGATCAGGGACAGGTCAAACGACCGTCGCGCCGCGGTGGCGGCCGCCGTCAGGTTCGTCAAAGCCTGTTGCTCCGAATAGAATGCAGAGATGCCGTTGGCGACCTCCTGCTGCGCCACCAGCACGGTGTTCTGGTAGTTCAGGATCGCCTGCTGGAAGGCGGCATCCTGGACCCGCACCTGGTTCACGAGCCGGCCGTAATTGAAGACGGGCCAGACGACGGAAGCTCCCGCCTGGCCGGCGCGGCTCTGCCAGAGAAACATGTCCGCGAGCGAATTGTTCCGTTCGGTATTGCTGGAGAATCCGAATGCCCCGGTCAGCGACAGGGCGGGATACATGTTCGCCCGGGCCACCCCGATCAGCGCGCACTGGGACGCGGCGGCGAATCCGGCCGCCCGGACGTCCGGCCGCCGCCGCAGCAAATCATGGGGGATTCCCACGGCGACCTCCGCGGGCACCTCAGGGATGCGCCCCGGTCCCTTGAGGAACTCGTCCACCTGGTCCGGGGGAACCCCCAATTGGACCGCGAGTCCATAGCGCGCCTGGGCGAGGGAATTCCGGAGGCGCGGGACCTGCGCCTGGGTTTGGAGCAGCACCGTGGACGCCTGCCGCATGTCCAGTTCACTGGTCTCCCCCGCCTCAAACTGCGCCGTCGCCACCCGCAGGCTTTCCTTCTGGGCCGTCACATTCTCTTCGGCAACGTGGATGCGCTCCTCAAGCGTGCGAATGTTGACATAGCTGCTGGCCACATCCGCGATCAGGGTCACCAGGGCGTCGTCAAAACTGGCGAGGGCCCCCAGGAACGTGGCGCGGTCCGACTCAATGGTCCGCCGGTACTTGCCCCAGAAATCGATTTCCCAGGATGCGGAGAACAGCACCTGGTCCGCCGTCATGGTGGGCGACACCCCGGCGGGCAGCAGGGAGGAGTCGGCCGAGTTGAATCGATACTGGCTGATGCCCGCCGAGAGGCCCTGCTGTTGGGGAAACAGATTGCCAATGGACTGGTTCAACTGGGCCCGCGCCTGCAGGACCCGGACCCCGGCGCTTTGAAGTTCTGGGTTGTTGCGGTAGGCCGCCTCCACCAATCCGTCCAGAACAGGGTCTCGGAGAGTCTTCCACCACGACGCTTCGGCGGCATTGGGGATTCCCGTGCCGGGCGGAGTTCCCGGCCAGGCGTGGGCAACCTGGGACGAAGGTGTCTGGTAATTGGGTCCCACCTTGCAGGAACACAGCAGCGTGGCGGCAGACACGATCAGGATCCAGGTCCCCATGCGGGAAGGCACCCGGGAGGTACGGGACGCCTTTGGCGCACTCGTCGCCATCCTTGCCTTCCGTGGGATCTCCATGCGAACCGATTTCCGTCGGATGGCCCGGTCTCAGGGTGACGCCGGGGCGAACAGCCCCTGGAGTTCCTTCCCCGGCGCCGCGTACAGGATCTCCGTGATCAACCCCTTTTCATCGAGCCTCAGCACCGTGAACTTGTCCTTCTGCCGCGGAAATCGGTCCGCAGCCTTGGCATCCTCCAGCACGAGGATGCGAAACGGCTTGGCTTCCATTCGAGACCGGGCGATGCGGCGCTTGAAGGAGGAGAATCCGCTGATATTCACCACCATCAGGGCGCGGTTCCTTCCGAACCAGTCGGGATCCTTGGGAGGCTCCGCCGATCCGCTCTCCCCGGGCGTCTCGAAGATCACGGCCCGGAAATCCCCGGGGGTGGAAGCCAGCGGCTTCCCGTGTTGATCCAATCCGGCGGAGAAATCCACGGCATCGCCGACCCGATACGGTTCTGCCCGTGCGACGAAGGATACAATCCCCGCGAGGAGCGTCGCCAGGAGCAACCGCCCGGTGATTGGGGAGAACATGGCGCAGGTTTGGATCTTTCCGAACCACCGTCAATCCAAGGCTGAGCGGAGGAAACGATGACCAGGGATTCGGGGAACGTCTTGGCGCCTCTGTGCGTTCCCGAAAACTGAATTGAAGCTTGCTCCGAGGCTCGGCGCCCCGTTTATTTGCGCGTCCGTTTTTCTGCGGGCGGGGTCGCCAAGTGGTAAGGCAGAGCTCTGCAAAAGCTCCATTCGTCGGTTCGATTCCGACCTCCGCCTCCATCTCCAAGCTTCGCTTGGATAAGGAGTTACGCATTTCACAACTCTCAAGTGCCAGCAAGAGTGCCAGCAGTTTTGTGACTCGGAACTACTCAATAACAACTCCGCGATCACCCCGGCACGACTCGCTGAAACGCAATTGGCCGTGCGTTTGGTGTCATTGAGACACCTGTCCTTCGTCCTCGCTTGGCAGGCTCGAACAAAAAATTCGAGCCATGAAAAACCGCTTCCGCCTCTATCGCCGCAAAAAGGGCGGCATGTTTTACGCCCACGATTCCGAAACCGGCAAACAGGAAAGCCTCGGCACCAAGGACCGCGCCGAAGCAACCACCCTGCTCAACGCCCGCAACGAATCGTTCCGCGCGCCGCAACTCAATCTCCACATCGCCAAGGCCTATCTTGCCGGAACCGACTCCGGGGTTTCAACCCGGACCTGGCAGGATGCCTTCAATGCCGTCATCGCGAGCAAGGAGGGCTCGACCCAGGACCGCTGGGTGCGGGCGGCCAAGGAATCCGCCTTCGACTTGATCCGCAGCCACGTCATCCTCGAAACACAAGCGGAGCAAATGCTCGCCTGCCTGAAAGCCGGAACGGTCAGCACGAATGTCCACCTGCGGAAGCTGCACAATTTCTGTCTGGCGATGAACTGGCTGCCGTGGCCGATCATTCCCAAGCGCCTCTGGCCGGCGGTGAAGTTCCAGCCCAAACGTGCCATCACCCTCGCGGAGCATCAAAAAATCATCGAGCGGGAAAAGAATCCCGAGCGCCAGAATTTCTACGAACTCTGCTGGCATCTCGGCGGTTCGCAGACCGACATCGCCAACCTCAACGCTGGAGATATTGATTGGTCGAATCGCACCATTGCCTACACCCGGCAAAAGACCGGCAGTCTGGCGATGATTCATTTTGGCGACGAACTTGAAGCCATTCTGCGCCGTCTGCCCGTGGTTGGGCCGTTGTTCCCGTATCTGCACACCGTTCGCTGCGGCGACCGCGCCACGGAGTTTAAGCAGCGCTGCGAGGGTTTGGGAATCAAGGGCGTTTCTCTCCACTCCTACCGCTACGCCTGGGCCGAGCGGGCGAAACTTTGCGGCTACCCGGAACGGTTCGCCCAAGAAGCGCTAGGCCATAACAGCAAGGCCGTGCATCGCGCTTACGCGCGCAAAGCCCAAGTCAAACTTCCCTCCTTGGAAAGCTACGAGAAACAAGCGGCAGCGGATCAAATCATTCCACTTCCGTCGATCAATTCTGAACGGGAACGAATTGCCCGTCTTGGACAATCCGCTGGATAAGCATCCACCCACATCAGTTGCGCCCGCCAGCCGAGCGCTTGCGGGCGTTTCTCTGCCTCCAATAAGCGGCGATGGCATCGCTGGCGCGGGCCAGCCACTTCTCGTCACGACGAAGTTGTTCCAGCGTTTCCGTGGCGAAATACTTGGTGCAGTTACGGGCGGGCTTGCCGAGGGGTTTCAGGAGATTCGCGGCTATGAGCATGGGAATCTCGTGTGGTTCGAAGCCGAGATACCACGCGGCTTGCGAGGCGTCCAATCGCGCGGGCAGAATCTTCCAACTGAGGAATTCGTTTTGTTGTGCGGCGGTATTCATACGTGGACGGCGGCGCGTTGGGCACTGCGCGAGCGGGAATTCTTCTGGTGGTGACTTTCAGTCGTCTTCTGCTCAACGGTTTCGCTGGACTCGGTTTCGATCTGGC
>JAXMHM010000092.1:0-2607 GCA_046346755.1 Opitutaceae bacterium
AATGACTGAGGGTAAGACGACCATGTGGCAGGGCTGGTCTCCGTGCCGGTGCGGTGGGAGGGGCACGGGCGGTTGACACCGCATCCAGCGGACGATGGGTGACCCGGCACAGCCCCCGCAGGCGGGCGAACTTCCGTCACCGGCACAGGTAGAGCGGGGCGTGAATCCGTGCCGGTGGGGGTGTACGACGTGATTTGTAATCATGCGGCCGGGCGGCGATAGGGCCGCTGCCCGGTGGCGTTCTGCTGACGCCGTTCGAAGAAGTCGGCGAGCGGTTGGTCGTCACTGAGGTAGTCGGCACGCAGCTGCACGATCGCCTCGGCCCCTTCGCCGCACCAGAACTTCTCCGTGCCCTTGACACGCTGGTTCATCTGCTTCACCGTCGATTCCATCACCGCGCTGCTCAGCGGCAGCCCCGCCTTGCGGTACTCCGCGTACTTCATCTTGTCCTGGTGGTTGCCCAGGTAGCTCAGCGCCCGCGCCACCACGCTGGGCACGCTCGTCTCCGCCTCCCCTTCTTGGGGCAGGCCCACCTCTTTTTGCCGCGACACCAACTCGTCGATGACCCGCTTCACCTCGCCCTTCCAGACCCACGTGATCCACCGCGTGTACACCTCCCAGCCCTCCCCGAACGGCCGGCCCGCCAGCGCCGCTGCGTACACGTAGCTCAAGGCGTGGATGAAGTCCAGCACCGCCGTGAACGAACCGAAAAACCGCTGCTGCAGCCGCCAATTGTTGGCGCTGCCGTCGGCCACGAAGGCCCGGCGTTTCGCTTGCTGGAAGCCCGCCGCGTGCGCCGCGCTCGCGATCAGCAAGGCAAAACTCCGCCACGGCCGGCACGTCGCCACGACCGTGCGCTGCTTCACCTCGGGCGGCGCATACGCCGGCTCGTGCCCGTCGGGTTCGTCCGTCAGCGCCGGCCCGGGCCCCTCCGCGGCGTCGCCGTCCGGCGGCGCCGCCGTCTTGCCGATCTGCTTCGCGAGCAGGGGAATCCGTAAGAGGTCGATGAACCCGGGCGGGATCTCGGGGCAGGGATCGACCACCGAGACCGCTGACTGCATCTCGAGCAGCACGCCGAGTTTGTCCTCGCGCCAGAAGCCTTTGCCCTTCTGGGTCTCATCGAAGTCCTCCTCGGTCCCGGCAGCCGTCGTGTCCGCCGACGTCGATAGCCCGTCGCGTTCGCGGATCTGCAGGCGGCCGCCATCCACCTGGACCACGGCCAGCTCCGGAGGCGCGACGCCGGCGGGAGCGTCGAACTTCTGCACCAAAGGCAGGGCCGCGAAGGCGGCGACGGCGCCGTCACGCTGGGCGACGCGCTCGCAGCCGATGGTGCGGGTGAGACGCTCGACCTGCTTGGGAGGGATCGGCAGATCGGCCAGGTGGTCCAGCAGTTCGGCGCCCTTGGCGAAGGAAGAGGCGGCGACGCCGGCGTAGACGACCTTCTGCTGCACGGCGGGGCTGTGCTCAGTCCGGTCGATACCCAGGCTCTGGCTCTGAGGGAAAAAAAGCCCGCCGGCAGCGGGGGCAGTAACCAGCGGGTTCTTGCCAGTCGGTCGTGCCGACGGTGGCGTGGACGCTGCGCGGCTCGGGAGGTTGATCGTCGAGGGATCCCGAGCAAGCGGGGCAGACGCGCAGGTGCTCGGGCGGGGGCTGGTCGGCCTGACGCTGCAGGGCCTGGTGTAGCAGTTCGGCGCCGAGCTGCTCGCAGAGCTGAGCCGTCAACTCCTCCAGGGAGGCGAAGGAGGTACCCCAGGCCGGTCCCTGAGGGCCCCACAGGTGGGTGGCCAGGTTTTTGGCGGTGGCGAGGACGACGGGCCGCACCTCGGCCGGGATGTCTACCTTCCTGGTGGCTCTTGCCATCGCGTGCTCCTTCCCCCACTTGCGCGCATGGGCGATCACGGACTTCCCACGGTCACTTTATCAATCCCCTTCCTGCCTTACAAACCGTGTCGTACACCCTCCAGCAAACGACCGCTGGCGGGCGACTTGTGAGCCGGGGTCACGACCTGCTAGCATGCAGGTGTCCTCGCTTCGGGGCCGGAACCTCGAAGGGGCGGGCGGGTCGCGGGGAGGTGGGCACTTCGAGCCATCGCTGGAGCGGGCAACCGTTCTGGAGGAAAGTCAGGACACTACTGCTTAACGAGGGAGAGAACGGCCCATCGGCCGCCTATCGCCACACCTCGGAGGGTGCAAGCCAAATAGACCGGAGCCGGTGAGCAGGGCGTCGATGGTCTGGTAGGTGCCCAGAGAAATGATGGCATAGAACAGAATCCTGCTTACGGGGGTGCCCACCTCCTCGCGACCCGCCAAATGTCTGGGGTGTGGTGTAACCGGCAGCCATGCCTGGCTTTGACCCAGGAGGTCGGGGTTCGACTCCCTGCGCCCCAGCTGATCGGTGATGGCGTTTGATTCGGGCCGTGGACCGAGCGGCGAGGCGACCGTCTGATACGCGGTACGAGGCAGGTTCGACTCCTGCCGGCCCGACTGTTGATCTCGTGGAGCAGTGGTACGCTCGCGGCCCTGACATGGCCGAGGTCGCTGGTTCGACCCCAGCCGAGATCACTTGTTAAGCGGTCTTTTTACTATCCTTTGTCGAGGTCGGCCATG